>NZ_BDCC01000141.1 GCF_001613305.1 Nocardia vaccinii NBRC 15922 | reverse complement strand
ATTAGAGGGTTCTGGAGATCTTGAAGACCTGGAGATGCTGGTCAGTGTGTTGAGGGCTGGTGGAATCCGCGGATTCGCCTAGTGTCCCGCGCCAGGAATTCGATGAAGATATGAGGCGAGTCGTTCGAGTATCTCGTCTGCAGTCTTGGTCCAGGCGAACGGTTTCGGGTTGGTATTCCAGTGACCGATCCAGTCCCGGATGTCGCGTTCGAGCGCCTGGATCGACCGGTGGGCGCTGCGCCGGAGTTTCTTGTCGGTCAGCAGCCCGAACCAGCGTTCCACCTGGTTCAACCAGGAGGAGTAGGTGGGCGTGAAGTGCATGTGGAAACGCGGATGCGCGGCAAGCCATTTCGCAACCACAGGCGCCTTGTGCGTGGAGTAGTTGTCGCAGATCAGGTGCACGTCCAACCCGGGTGGCACCTGCTTGTCGAGGGTGATCAGGAATTTCTTGAACTCGGCCGCGCGGTGGCGGCGGTGGAACTCGCCGATCACCTCGCCGTTGGCGATGTTCAGCGCGGCGAACAATGTTGTGATGCCATGACGGAG
>NZ_BDCC01000140.1 GCF_001613305.1 Nocardia vaccinii NBRC 15922 | reverse complement strand
GTCGTATCCGCGGCGGCGCAGCCCCCGCCGGATATCGATGACCACCGCATCACCCGACGGGCCACGACGATGAAAAGTCTCCACACCCGGCACCGACACGGCCGACTCCCCGGCCAACCTCAACGCACTGGCCTTGAACGCCCGCGCAGCCGCGGACAACCGATGCTCCACACCACGAACCCGCCCCTCACCCCGACCCCAGAACAAAATCTCCTCCGCATGCGCCGCCAAATTGGCCGACACCCCCGCACGCACCCGCGCATCGGACTCGAAAACCGCCGCCGCGACCACCAGCTCATCCGGCCAGATCCGCACACCATCCACCGGAGAAACCAACGCATCCTCCAGATTCACCACGATCGCACCCAAAATCCGCAACGGCGCCGCATCCACCGAACCCGGCACCACAACCGTCACCTCCCACCCCGACATCACCCGATCGAACACCCAACCACCCACCGAACGCACCGCATCCACCACACTCGGCGCGATGATCGCCACCCGATACCGCAACCGATGCCTACACGCATGAGCCCGCGCATCGGCCACCGTACGAATCGCACACACACCACGATCAACCGCATCGAGGGATCGAACGACCATAAGAATCCCATCCACTGACAAACCTACTAACTCTCCAGTAGGTCGGT
>NZ_BDCC01000139.1 GCF_001613305.1 Nocardia vaccinii NBRC 15922 | reverse complement strand
ACGTGGTTGTGATTCGGTTCTGCTGCATCGGATCCGGTTGTGCTGCATGATGTTCGACTTGTGGTCGATGAATTGTCCAAACGTCTTGTCCCGGACGAACTATGGGCCCTGGCGGAGCCGCTGCTACCGGAGTTCACCCCGCGACCGCAAGGCGGCGGCACCGCGCCGACCAACGAGCGTGCCGTGTTCACTGCTGTGGTGTTCGTGCTGACCAGCGGGTGTGCGTGGCGGATGCTGCCGCCATCGTTCGGTGTCACGGTCCCGACCGCGCATCGCCGGTTCAGCGCTTGGACCCAGGCCGGGCTCTGGCGGCGATTACACCGTGCTGTGCTCGATGAGGTGGGTAGCAAAGGCTTGATCGACTGGTCGCGCGCGGTGATCGACGCGGCGTCGGTGCGAGCGAAAAAGGGGGACCTCTGACCGGGCCGAGCCCGGTCGATCGAGGCAAGGCGGGCTCGAAGCCACGTGCTGTCCGATCTGGCGGGAATTCCTCTGTCCGTGGGCGTTTCGGCGGCCAACACCAACGACGCAGAAGCACTCAAACCGCTCGTGAAGGCGATGCCCGCCGTGCGGTCGCGGCGTGGTCCGCGCCGGCGCAAGCCGGGCAAGCTGCACGCGGACAAGGCGTACGATGCCGCTGAACTGCGCCGATGGGTACAAGTCCGCGGCATCGGCGTTCGCATCGCTCGCAAGGGCATCGAATCCTCGGAACGGCTCGGCCGTCACAGGTGGGTGATAGAAAGGACGAT
>NZ_BDCC01000138.1 GCF_001613305.1 Nocardia vaccinii NBRC 15922 | reverse complement strand
CTGGAGTATTAGAGCGTGTCTTACGTGGCTGCAGGATGCTTGTGAGTGATCATATTGCGTTGTGGTTGATGATCTTTCGCGGCGCTTGGTGCCAGATGAGTTGTGGGCGTTGGCCGAACCTCTGATTCCAGGGTTCAAGCCTCGCCCGCAGGGCGGGGGTACCGGGCCCGTGGACGACCGTGCAGTGTTCACCGCGGTCGTGTTCGTGTTGACCAGTGGGTGCGCTTGGCGTTATCTACCACCATCTTTCGGAGTGACCGTGCCCACGGCACATCGCAGGTTCACCGACTGGACCAAATCCGGGCTATGGCGTCGACTGCACCGGGCCGTGCTCGACGAACTCGGCAGCCAAGGCATGATCGACTGGTCACGCGCGGTCCTCGACGGAGCATCTGTCAGGGCTAAAAAAGGGGACCCATGACCGGGCCGAATCCTGTGGACCGCGGTAAGACCGGTTCGAAGATCCACGTCCTGTCCGATCGTGCGGGCCTGCCGCTGTCGGTAGCGGTATCCGCCGCCAACACCAACGACGCCTACGCACTCAAACCCTTGGTCAAAGCTATCCCCGCGATCAAATCCCGACGGGGGCCGCGACGACGCAAGCCCGACAAACTGCATGCCGACAAGGCATACGACCAGGTGGAACTGCGGAATTGGGTGCGAGACAGAGGAATTGCCGTCCGGATCGCCCGCAAGGGTATCGAGTCCAGCCGGAAGCTCGGCAAACACCGCTGGGTCATCGAACGGTCGAT
>NZ_BDCC01000137.1 GCF_001613305.1 Nocardia vaccinii NBRC 15922 | reverse complement strand
TGTAGTTTTTTCCGGCGAGGTTGTAGAGGTATTGGTTGGTGAGTTGGTTGATTTCGGTGGCGGTTTGGGTGGCGGTGGCGTGGCTGCCGGTGACGAGGTGTTCGGCTTTGGTGACGGCGGTGGTGAGGATTTGGTGGACTTGTTGTTGTCCGGCGGTGGTGTAGGCGGTGGGGCCGAGTTGGGCGAGTTGGACGTCGACGTCGCGTAGGAGTTGGGTGACGGCTTTTTTGTCGATGGTGTGGCCGGCGGCGAGGTCGGTGATGAAGTGCAGGAGTTGGTTGTCGAGGTTGTTGAAGGCGGTGGCGACGGTGTGTTGGTAGAGCTGGCGGTAGCGGACGGCGATGTTGGTGTTGCTGGTGCCGCTGGTGGTGTTGCCGTTGTTGGTGGTGAGGTTGCCGGTGCCGGGTGTGGTGGTGTTGCCGTTGCCGTAGGTGTCGGCGAGGTTGCCCAGGGTGTTGGCGGGGTTGGTGGTGGGGTTGGTGTTCCCGCCGCTGTTGGTGTTGTTGCCGAGGCCGGACATGGCGGTCATGGCGAGCAGGGGGAGCATGGTCAGGGCGGTGGTGCCGGCTTGTAGTGCTGCGGGGGCGAGTTGGCCGACCAGCTCTGGGTCGATGAGGTCGTGGTGGGGTGCGGGCCCCAGGTGCGCGGGCCCGGGAGCGACCGAACCCCCGGGCGCGGCGGTGTTGCCCGGTGTGGCTGGTGGGGACGCGGCAGCACCACCCGGCGCTGCGGTAGTCGGCGGGGTCGCGGC
>NZ_BDCC01000136.1 GCF_001613305.1 Nocardia vaccinii NBRC 15922 | reverse complement strand
TGGCCGGTGCAAGACCCATCAGGGGGCGGAGCGTATGCCCGAGGTCGGAGCACCCTCGGAACTCGGCCTGCTGGATCTCTGAGGAGGCCTACCCGAAGCGCGAAACACTCTCTGCCCCAAGGGTATCTTCCTACATCTGTTGTGCGGGTTTTTCTTGTCGCTTCCGGCTGGAGGCTGACCCTCTGATTCCATTGAACCCAAGCGGAACGACCGGGTTGTCACGATTCAACCCAAGTTGACATTCCTGTGTTCACAGGTAGTCACGCGTGGTCCTGATCGACAGGTCTACCTGCGCTCAGGTATCCAAACTATCGCCCGCTCGTTCACGTGGAATCATGCGCGCAGGGCGCGCTGAAAGCTCGGGGTAGCTGCGGCACGGGGTGAGTCGGAACAGTGCTCGACGTTGGTGAGGCCGAGTTCCTTCTCGCACGCATGTCGGACCCCGCTGCTAGGGTCGCGGGACCATGATGGCCGCATCCGGGGAGGACCGCAGTGGCAGGGAATTTGGCGTCCGTGCGGGCGCTGCACACGGGGACAGAGAGCTTGGTAGAACTTGCCCGTCGGATCAAGAGTGGTGACATTCTGTTGCCAAAATTCCAGCGAGAGTTCGTGTGGAATCGCAAGCAGGTCCTTGAGCTACTGGACTCCGTCGCGCGCGACTACCCGATCGGCAGCGTTCTGCTCTGGCAGAGCCGAGAGGAGTTGGCAAGCGACCGCACGATCGCGAATCTTGAGGTAGCTGAGCCGCGTGACGACTACCCACGCAACTACCTG
>NZ_BDCC01000135.1 GCF_001613305.1 Nocardia vaccinii NBRC 15922 | reverse complement strand
GCCTGGCTGTTCGGCTACCACCGGCTCTCGATCCGATACGACCGCAAAGCCACCCATTACCTCGGCTTCCTCACCCTCGCCGCCGCATTGACCTGCTACAAGAAACTTGCCCGCTATCGCTAGCATTCCTGCGTTGTGAACGTGCGCGTGGGAATCGAGATGGTCGACATACTGCCTGGGTCCGTGGAACTGTCGGATCGGCGGACCCAACGCAGCTGGTCGGTTGAAGTCGGCGCCTACCAGCTGACGGCAGTCCCGGTGACGCAGTCGCAATACGCCCGGGTCACCGGTCAGTGGCCGAGTGACACTCGAGGCGACCGGTTGCCCGTCGACAGCGTGTCGTGGAGTGACGCGATTCGTTTCTGCAATGCGTTGTCCGAGCAAGTCGGCCTGACACCGGTGTACTCCATCGGTGCTGGCGAGGAGGAAGTCGGCCAGATCGAGTCGGCCGATGGGTATCGCCTGCCCACCGAAGCAGAATGGGAATATGCGTGCCATGCGGGCACCACCGGTCCGCGCTACGGCCAGCTCGACGAGATCGCCTGGTACCGTGCGAATTCCGGCGATCGCGTGCATGAGGTCGGTACGAAGCAACCCAACGCTTGGGAGCTGTACGACATGCTCGGCAATGTGTGGGAATGGTGCTGGGACATCTACGACCCCGACGTGTACGGCGGTTACCGCGTGCTTCGGGGGGGCGGCTGGTTCGACGAGCACTGGAGTTGCCGAGCCTCGGTGCGACGTCGCAGCCACCCCACGCTCCACATCGACGACGTCGGATTCCGAATCGCCCGCTCACTACCACACTGACCTGCGAACGAAATCCGCGACGTGAGACATGGTCTTAGT
>NZ_BDCC01000134.1 GCF_001613305.1 Nocardia vaccinii NBRC 15922 | reverse complement strand
GCACTTGGTTATGTAATCGGTGTCGCCGCTGGTAGTGGGCTTGCCTGGCCCGGTATTGGTGGCGGCGTCGCCAGATCGACCACCGCCAGCCGGTAGCGCGGTCGAGGGCGGGTGCGGTCACGTGTGCCAACAGACGCCGGATTTCGCCGAGGGTGAGCGAGATGAGGCCGCTACCAACGCTTTTGGGGCGATAGCGGCGGTGACGGCGAGGTAGGTGTGGGCGAGCATGGCCAGAGTCATATGCCGGTACCAGGCGTCGTAACGGCGGACCTGGTAGTGGTCCAGGCCGACTTCGGTTTTGGCGGTCTGGAAACAGTCCTCGATCGACCATCTGCTGCCGGCGACCCGGATCAGTGTCTCGTCGGTGGTGCCGGTGGGTGCGCAGCACATGTAGTAGGCGATCTCGAGCTCGCCTTTGCTGTTCGGAGTCAGCGCCCGGCGCGCGAGCAGCCAGCGACTCCACCCGGGCGCGGTGGTCCATTCGTAGACCGGCAAAGATGCCACGGCCCAGTCGAACAGGCGCTGGCCTTTGGCTCCGGCACCACAGGACACGCGTTTCCACGCCTGCGAAGGTGCTTGCGCGACAAGATGATCCGCACGAGTGCATCCCGCGGTGACCGGGATGGTCTGCGTGCGCGGAACCGCCACCACGTACCCTATCCGGCGCTCGTCGAGCCAGGCCCGGAACTTGCCATCGCCGCCATAAGCCTCGTCAGCGGTCACCCACCGGGCCGGGACCCCGGCATCCAACGCCCGTGCGAGCATCTGCTCGGCCAGCACGGTCTTGGTGGCGAACTCCACCTCGTCCGGAACACCGGCCTCGCGGCAGCGATCACGATCGGCGGTCCACGACTGGGGCAGATACAACTCCCGATCGATCAGCGTCCGCCCCCGGCTGCTGGCATAGGCGCAGAACACACCCAGCTGAGAGTTCTCGATCCGCCCCGCCGTGCCCGAGTATTGCCGTTGCACCCCAGCAGATTTCACGCCCTTCTTGATGAATCCCGTCTCGTCCACGATCAACACACCGTCCGGATCACCCAAATGCTCAACCGCGTATCCACGCAGGTCATCACG
>NZ_BDCC01000133.1 GCF_001613305.1 Nocardia vaccinii NBRC 15922 | reverse complement strand
CTAGCCCGTGTGTCATAAGTAGTTCGGTTTGAGCGGCGCCGCCACGCGGCGCCGCTCAAACCGTGGTGCGGAAGGTGTTGTCTGCGTGGAGGTGTGGGTGGCCCGGTGAAGTGAGGTCTCCGGTAGATGGTTCAGCTGTCGAAGAAGAACCTGCATACCGGAGACCTCGTGACCAGCGTATCGGTGACCAGGCGAGCGGATCTGACCGACGCCCAGTGGGCGCGGTTGAAGCCGCTGCTGCCTCGTGGCAAGAAGACGGGTCGTCCGCCGAAATGGACGAAACGACAGCTCATCGACGGGATCCGGTGGCGGACCCGATGCGGGACACCGTGGCGGGACGTGCCCGAATACTACGGGCACTGGCGGACGGTGTACGGGCTGTTCCGCCGCTGGCAGCGGGCGGGGGTGTGGGCGCTGATCTGGAAGATGCTGCAGGTATTCGCCGATGCGGCCGGTGCGATCGTGTGGGAGGTGAGCGTGGATTCCACCATCGCCCGCGCGCACCGCCATGCCGCCGGTGCCCGTCGCGACGGTCACACGCAGGTCGAACCGCCCGGCGGGGTCGATACCGAACCCGCAGATCACGGACTGGGGCGGTCCCGCGGTGGCTGGACCACCAAGACGCATCTGGCATGCGAGCAGGGACGCAAAGTGCTGTCGATTGTGATCACCGCCGGTCAGCGTGGTGACAGCCCGCAGTTCACCGCGGTGCTCGACGGCATCGCGGTGCCCCGGCTCGGGAAGGGACGTCCGCGTACCCGGCCGGAGCGGGTACGCGCCGACAAGGCCTACAGCTCCCGAGCCAACCGCGCACACCTGCGTGAACGAGGGATCAAGGCCACCATCCCGATCAAGGCTGACCAAGCCGCCAACCGCAAGAAAAAGGGCTCCGCCGGCGGACGGCCGCCTGCCTTCGACGCCGACGATTACAAACTGCGGCACGCCGTGGAATGCGGTATCGGCCAGTTGAAGGAAAACCGTTCCGTGGCAACCCGATTCGACAAACTCGCCGTCCGCTACCAGGCCACCATCCACATCGCAGCCATTAACCAGTGGCTATGACAATGCGGTGAGAGCGGGCAACTACCCGCCCTCACCACTTATGACACACGGGCT
>NZ_BDCC01000132.1 GCF_001613305.1 Nocardia vaccinii NBRC 15922 | reverse complement strand
GGGACTGCCCCGGCTTGGGTTGACTCCTGACCTGAGGAGACTGTTCGGTCTCCTTTGTGAGAGGATGCGTCACCGTGCCCAAGCCCTACCCCGAAGAATTCCGTCGCGACGTGGTCGCCGTGGCCCGCAAGGGCGAGGCGACACTGCGGCAGGTGGCGAAGGATTTCGGGATATCGGAGAGCTGCCTGGCCGGCTGGCTCAAACAAGCCGATATCGAGGACGGACATCGCAGCGGGGCAACCCGTGCCGAGTCGGACGAACTGCGTGAGCTGCGTAAACGCAACAAGCTGCTGGAACAGGAGAACGAAATTCTGCGGCGGGCGGCAGCGTTCTTCGCCCGCGAGCTGCCCCCAAAATGATGTACCCGCTGGTCCTGGACCTTGCCGCTGACCGAATCCCGGTGGCGGTGGCCTGCCGGGTGTTGGGATTCTCGAAACAGGCGTTCTACAAGTGGCGCGAAGAACCTGTGTCCCAGCGTGATTGGGACGACGCGCATCTGATCAACGCTGCCCTCGACATCCACGCCGACGATCCAGAATTCGGGTATCGGTTCATCGCCGACGACCTGGCCGATCTCGGTTTCGAGGCTGGGGAGAACAGGGTCCAGCGTTTGTGCTCGCTGCAGGGCATCTACAGCGCATTCGCCAAGAAACGCGGCCTGACCTCCCGGCCAGGCCCACCAGTCCACGACGACCTGGTTCGCCGCGATTTCGCCGCCACCGGCCCGAACCGGCTATGGCTGACCGACATCTCCGAGCACCGCACCGGCGAGGGGAAGCTCTACATCTGCGCTGTGAAGGACGTGTGGTCCAACCGCATCGTCGGCTACAGCATCGACGACCGGATGACCGCTGAACTGGCGTGCTCGGCGCTGCGCAACGCTATCGGCCTGCGGTCACCAGTCGGCACCATTGTTCATTCCGACCGGGGTAGTCAATTTCGTTCCAGAAAGTTCGTAACCTTGTTGTCCCGCAACCGATTGCAGGGCTCCATGGGCCGGGTCGCCGCATGCGCGGACAACTCGGCCATGGAGTCGTGGTTCGCGCTGCTGCAACGCAACGTGCTCGACAGGAAACGTTGGGACACAAAGGAAGAACTGCGTCTAGCCATGGTGTGCTGGATCGAGCGGACCTACCACCGCCGACGGCGCCAGCGGGGGCTGTCCCGGCTGACCCCGGTCGAGTATGAGACCCTGAACCAGGCCTCACTCGCGGCCTGAAACCACCACAACCCGCGAGTCAATCAGATCCGGGGCAGTCCC
>NZ_BDCC01000131.1 GCF_001613305.1 Nocardia vaccinii NBRC 15922 | reverse complement strand
TGAGCCACCCCGGTGAGTCCGGGGACTTCATCTCTTGGGAAGGATGGAGTCGTGTCGAGGAGGAAGTACCCGGACGAGCTGCGTGAGCGGGCTGTGCGGATGTTTGTCGAGATCCGTGATCAGTACGGGTCGGAGTGGGCGGCGATGCGGGCGGTCGCCGAGTTGTTGGGCGTAGGGCATCCAGAGACGGTTCGCGGGTGGGTGCGCCAGGGTGAGATCGACACCGGCACTCGTCCGGGGGTGGCGACCGAGGCGTCCGAGGAACTGAAGCGGTTGCGGCGTGAGAACGCAGAACTCAAGCGCGCCAACGCAATTCTGAAAGCGGCATCGGCTTTCTTTGCGGCCGAGATAGACCGGCCACAGCGCTGATAATCAGGTTCATCACCGAACACCAGGGCCGTCGCGAGAGCGGCGGCCTGAGGTGGGGCGTCGAGTCTATCTGCGCCGGGCTGACCGAGCTCGGGGTGAAAGTCGCCTCATCAACGTATTACGAGCACCGCAACCGCACCGCCACGAAACAGCAAGAACGGGACCAGGAACTGGCCGTGGAGATCGCGCGCGTCCATCGTGAGAACTTCGGCGTATACGGCGCGAGAAAGGTATGGCTGCAACTGAACCGGGAAGGCATTGTGGTGGCGCGCTGCACGGTGGAGCGGCTCATGCGCCGGCTCGGCTTGCGAGGGGCGCTGCGCGGCAAGGTCAAACGCACCACGGTCTCGGATCCAGCCGCGCCTCGGGCGGCGGATCTAGTGCAACGCAAGTTCGCTCCGGCTGCGCCGAACCGATTATGGGTTGCCGACATCACGTACGTGTCGACGTGGTCGGGGTGGGTGTATGTGGCGTTCGTCGTGGACGCTTATGCGCGCCGCATCATCGGCTGGCGCACCTCGACGTCGATGACCGCGGCGTTGGTGCTCGACGCGATCGAGCATGCCATCTGGACTCGTGAACGCGAGGGCTGGGATGTGAAAGATGTTGTGCACCACAATGATCGAGGATCGCAATACGCGTCGGTGAAGTTCACTGAACGTCTCGCCGAGGCCGGGATCCAGCCCAGCGTAGGCGCCGTGGGATCGAGCTTCGACAACGCCCTGGCCGAAACGATCAACGGCCTTTATAAAACCGAGCTGATCAAACCGCGGGCGCCGTGGCGCACGGTCGACCACGTCGAGCTGGCTACCGCCGAATGGGTGGATTGGTTCAACCACCGGCGCCTCTACCAGCACTGCGGGGACATGCCACCCGCCGAAATGGAGACCGCCTACTACGCTCAGAACCCAGCCCGGCAAACCGCCGGGCTGTCACACCAGTAAGTCTCCGGACTCACCGGGACGGTTCA
>NZ_BDCC01000130.1 GCF_001613305.1 Nocardia vaccinii NBRC 15922 | reverse complement strand
AATCGCCCCGGGTTTGGTGCGCACCTTCTTTCTTGGGAAGGTTGTGGGCATCATGCCATCGAAGTACGACGCAGGGACCCGGGCGAAGGCGATCCGGTTGGTTACCGAGCACCGGGATGACTATCCCTCGGAGTGGGCCGCGATCAGGGCGGTGTCGGGCCGGTTGGGGATGAACGCGGAGACATTGCGGAACTGGATCCGTCAGGCCGCGGTCGATGCCGGGCAGGCCGAGGGTGTCTCGACCGATGCGGCCCGGGAGATCCGTGAGCTCAAACGTAAGAACAAGGAGCTCGAGGAAACCATCGAAATCCTCAAGGCAGCAACGACTTTTTTTGCGCGGGAGAGCGACCCGCGACAGCGGTGATTTGTGCGTTCATCGCCGAGCACCGGGCTCGGTTCGGGGTCGCTCCGATCTGCCGTGCGCTGACCGCGCACGGATGCAAGATCGCCCCGAGAACCTTTTATGCCTGGCTGTCGCGGCCACCGTCGAAGCGGGCGCTGTGGGACACGGCTGTGGTCGAGATCCTGGCCGGGTACTACGAGCCCGACGAACACGGTAAACGGGCCCCGGAATCGCTGTACGGGGCCGAGAAGATGTGGGCGTATCTGCAGCGACAGCGGATCCCGGTCGCTCGCTGCACCATCGAGCGGCTCATGCGCGCCAACGGTTGGAAAGGTGTGGTGCGGCGCAAGAAGATCCGCACCACCGAACCTGATCCGGCTGCCGCACGGGCACCGGACCTGGTGGATCGCCAGTTCCGGGTGCCGGCGCCGAACGTGTTGCTCGTCGCCGACTTCACCTACGTGCGCCTGGCCACGGGATCGTTCGCCTACACGGCGTTCGTGATCGATGCCTACGCCGGGCGGATCCTGGGCTGGGAATGCTCGACCAGCAAGGAAACCACGTTCGTGAACTCGGCGATCCGGCAGGCGGCCGCGGTTCGCGAGAGAGAAGGTAATCCACTGTCGGGCAACACTATTCATCATTCGGATGCCGGTTCGCAATACACATCCGTGCGCCTCGGTGAAACATTGCTGCTGTCGGGGATGATCCCGTCGATCGGGTCGGTGGGCGACGCGTTCGATAATGCGTTGGCGGAGACCACAATCGGTCTCTACAAGACCGAAGCGATCCGCGACGATTCACCGTTCCGGCGTGGTCCGCTGACCCGGCTATCCGATGTCGAGCTGATCACCGCGGACTGGGTCGGCTGGTACAACCAATCCCGGCTCATGCACCGCCTCGGCCGCAAACCACCGGTCGAGTACGAAGCCGACTATTATGCACACCACCCCGAACTACCGGTGGGTGACAGATAAACCGGTGTGCATCGAACCCGGGGGGATT
>NZ_BDCC01000129.1 GCF_001613305.1 Nocardia vaccinii NBRC 15922 | reverse complement strand
ACTGCAACTGCACTCGTGTGGTTCGGTGCTGGTAGACCTGTTGCGTGGTGTTGGATCAGGCTGTGGCGGAGCTGGATTCGTTGATGGTGAGGATCGGGGAGCGGTTCACTCGTGCCGAGCCGCGCGGGCGGGCTCGGGATTATGTGTGCGGGCTCGTGGCCGGGCTGGAACGTAAGAATGGCTGGACACTCGCGGAACGTGCTGGTGAGGGCTGTCCGGATGGGATGCAGCGGCTGCTGCGGGCCGCGGACTGGGATGTCGAGGCCGTGCGTGACGATGTGCGTGACTACGTGGTCGAACATCTCGGCGATCCCGAAGCGGTCCTGGCCGGTGACGAGACCGGGTTCTTGAAGAAGGGCGTGAAATCTGCTGGCGTGCAACGGCAATACTCGGGCACGGCCGGTCGTACGGAGAATTGCCAGATCGGGGTGTTTCTGGCGTATGCGTCCAAGCATGGGCACGCTCTGATCGACAGGGAGCTCTACGTCCCGGAATCGTGGACCAGCGATCGGAACCGCTGCCGCGACGCCGGCATCCCCGACGAGGTCGAGTTCGCGACCAAGCCGCGGCAGATGATCGCGATGCTGGAGCGGGCGCTGGCCGCGGGGGTGCCGTTCATGTGGTTCACCGCTGATGAAGCCTATGGCCAGGCCGGCTACCTGCGGGCCTGGCTCGAGGACCATGACGTGTTCTATGTGATGGCCACCCGCTGTGACCACCAGTTGACCACCCGCGCCGATCGTATCGCCCGCGCTGACGAGCTCGTCGCCGAGTTTGCCTCCCGATCGTGGCAGCGGTTGTCGGTCGGTGCCGGCGCGCACGGGCCTCGCGAATATGACTGGGCGCGCCGCCAGATCGAGGGCACCTGGACCTCCGGGCGCGGGCACTGGCTGCTGGCCCGGCGCAGCATCAGCAACCCTACCGAGATCGCCTACTACATCTGCTACGGCCCGGCGACTGCACGATTGGTCGACCTGGCCTGGACCGCCGGGTCGCGCTGGCACGTGGAAGAGGCATTCCAGCAGGCCAAGGGCGAAGCCGGCCTGGACCACTACCAGGTCCGCAAATGGCGCGCCTGGTACGCCCACATCACCCTGTCGATGCTTGCCCTGGCCTGGCTCGCCGCAACGAAAACCCTTGCCGCAAAAGGGGACCCAGCAGCCTCGACGAAGGCATGATCGCACTCACACTACCCGAGATCCGCCGCCTGCTCATCGCGTTCGTGCTGACCCGACTCAACCCCGCCCAGCACATCTGGGGCTGGTCGCGCTGGCGGCGACGCCGCCAGCACCAAGCCCGCTTATCGCACTACCGCCGCCGCGGCCACCCACTCACCTGAGTGCAGTTGCAGT
>NZ_BDCC01000128.1 GCF_001613305.1 Nocardia vaccinii NBRC 15922 | reverse complement strand
CACGACAGTTGTATTTCGTTGTTTTGCAGTTGGGTTGGTCATGCGATAGCTTGTCGGCTCGTGCTGGGTGATGTTGCTGCGGAGGATGTTTCGGCGTGGCGGGCGGGTTTCGATGAGGTGTTCGCGCGGGTGGCGGGGGTGTTCTATCGTGCGGAGCCGCGGCGGTGGGCGCGGTCGTATCTGATGGGGTTGCTGGCGCCGGTGGAGCGGAAGAACGCTTGGCAGTTGTCCGAGGCTGCCGGGGAGGTGGATCCGGGCAGGTTGCAGCATTTCCTGAATCGGTCGCGGTGGGACGCTGATGAGCTGCGCGATTGTCTGCGCTCGTATGTTGCCGAGGCGCTGGCCTGCCCGGATGGTGTCCTGGTCCCGGATGAGACCGGATTCTTGAAGAAGGGAATGAAATCCGCAGGCGTGCAACGCCAGTACTCCGGAACGGCCGGTCGTGTGGAGAATTCTCAGCTCGGGGTGTTCCTGGCCTATGCCGGGCGCTCGGGTCGGGCGCTGATCGATAGAGAGCTCTATCTGCCCGAGTCGTGGATTGGTGATCGTGACCGCTGTATCGAAGCAGGAATTCCTGAAAGTCGTTGCTGCTCAGGTCTTCTGACCAAGCCCAGGCTTGCGGAGATGATGATCGCCCGGACCCTGGATGCCGGAGTGGCGGCCGGGTGGGTGGCCGCGGACGCGGCCTACGGCCGCGACGGCCGGTTCCGGACATTCTGCGAGGCCCGTCGCCTGTCGTATGTTCTCGAGGTGCCGGTCCGGCAAACCGTGGCTGATCTCGACGGCCGCCGCCGCGTCGACACCCTCGTCGCCCGAGCGCCCGCACACGCGTGGCACCGGGTCTCGGCCGGGCTGGGTGAGCGCGGCGAACGTGAATACGACTGGGCCTGGGCCACCCTCCCCAACTTCGGTGACCTCCCCGCCGGATACGCAAGAACCCTGTTGGCCCGCCGATCCCTCGACAACCCAGCCGATATCGCCTACTACCTGTGCTTTCACCCCGCCACGATCGAGCGGGAACAGGTCGTGGCCGTCGCCGGCGCCAGGTGGGCGGTCGAGGAATGCTTCCAGGCCGCCAAAGACCAATGCGGCCTGGACCACTACCAAGTCCGCAAATGGCATCCCTGGTACCGGCACATCACCCTGGCCATGCTCGCCCACGCCTTCCTCGCCGTCACCGCTGCCACCGACCCAAAAGCCCACGCGGGCTGGGCCGAATCACAGTCGCCGACATCCGCCGTCTCCTGGCGATAGTGCTCCACCCCGCCCGCACCCTCACCCACGCCCTGGCCGCCTGCCACTGGCGACGACACCACCAAGCACACGCCCGACAACTCCGCCACCAGCGAAAACGATTATGAGACAACGAAATACAACTGTCGTG
>NZ_BDCC01000127.1 GCF_001613305.1 Nocardia vaccinii NBRC 15922 | reverse complement strand
AGCAGTCGGGTGTGGCGATGTCGACCGCGTTGTGTGAGCATTTCGAGCAGTCGCGTGCGGAGTTGTTCCAGATCGTGCAGGTCACCGGGATCCGCACGTTCTCGGGGTTGATCGCCCAGTACGGTACGGGTTCGGGCTGCGATATCTGCAAACCGACCGTGGCCTCGATCCTGGCCTCGACCGCCAGTGAGCACATCCTGGACGGTGAACAGGCCGCGTTGCAGGACACCAACGATCACTTCCTGGCCAATCTGCAGAAGAACGGCACCTATTCGGTCGTGCCGCGGATGCCCGGTGGTGAGGTGACCGCGGAACAGTTGATCACGATCGGTCAGATCGCCAAAGAGTTCGATCTGTATCTGAAAGTCACCGGTGGGCAACGGATCGACATGTTCGGTGCGCGGGTGGAGCAGCTCCCGCGGATCTGGCAGCGTCTGGTCGATGCCGGGATGGAGTCCGGGCACGCGTACGGGAAATCGTTGCGCACGGTGAAAAGCTGTGTCGGATCGTCCTGGTGCCGGTACGGGCAGCAGGACTCGGTCGCCATGGCCGTCCTGCTCGAGAAGCGGTACCGGGGGCTGCGGTCCCCGCACAAACTCAAACTCGCCGTATCCGGGTGCGCCCGCGAATGCGCCGAGGCCCGCGGCAAAGACGTCGGGGTGATCGCCACCGAACACGGCTGGAACCTGTACGTCGGCGGTAACGGCGGCCTGACCCCGAAACACGCGGTCCTGCTGGCCGGGGACCTCGATGACGAGACCTTGATCCGGTACATCGACCGGTACCTGATGTTCTACATCCGCACCGCGGACCGGCTCCAACGCACCGCACCCTGGCAGGAATCCCTCGACGGCGGTATCGACCACCTCCGCCAGGTCGTGTGCGAAGACAGCCTCGGCATCGCCGACGAACTCGAAACCGCCATGCACCGACACATCGACGGATACCAGGACGAATGGGCCGC
>NZ_BDCC01000126.1 GCF_001613305.1 Nocardia vaccinii NBRC 15922 | reverse complement strand
CGATGAGACACCCTCTGTCAACCTCATGCCGCGGACAGTGCGTTGAGCGCGCGTTCGCGGTTGCGGAGGTGGACTTTTTCGTCGTAGCGGACGTTTTTGGTGAGGCAGTGCCAGAGTATTTCGAGCCATCGGTTGGCGAGCGCTCGCAGGGCGCTGTGGTGGCCTTTCTTGGCGGCGATTTTGGCGTCGTAGAACTGTCGTGCCCATCCGGACCATTTCAGGCTGCAGAACGCCCATTGGTGGACCGCGGTGCCGAGGTATCGGTTGTGGGCCAGGCGCCTGGCAACGACGAATTCGCTGCGTCCGGATCGGCGGGTCACCGGCGCTGTCCCGGCGTAGCACTGCAAGCCGCCGGGGGTGTCGAACTGCTCGATGTGGTCCCCGATTTCCCCGGCGATCCGGGCGGCGAGCCGGTCTCCGAGTCCGGGGAAACTCAGGTAGATCTCACCGCCCGGTATCGCTTTTCCCGGATCGGGGTCCTTCGGCAGCTTCGCGCGTCCGTAGCGGGGCGAGCCCAGCAGCAGCTCGCCCATGCGTCGTTCCCATTCCTTGCGGGCTTGGCGCAATGCCAGCAATTGGGTCGCGGTCAACGCGATCGTCGTGGTTTTCGCGCGCACCAGATAGTCCTTCGCCGGCAGCTGCTCGCGGGCCAGGGCATCGGTGACTCTCGCGGCGAATTTGGCCGGCCAGCCGTGTTGGGCGGCGCGGGCGAAAGCCTCGATCTCGTGGCCGCTCACAGCGGCGAGTTGGTCGTGAGAAGGCCAGCGGGCCAGCAGCTTCAGCACGATAGGCGACCCGAGATCCTCCCCTGCCAGTGCCAAACCGGCCGGGAAACAGGTGATCAGATCGGCGCGCAGCCGGTTCAGCAGTCTGCGTTCGTCGCGGGCGGCGCGTTCGTCGTCGCGGGCGATGGCGCGCAATTCACCGGCGATGTCGCCATGGGGAATCAGTTTCCGCAGCTCGATGAACTGGTCCAGCGCCAGCAAACAGCAGATTCTCGCGTCCTCGGCGTCGTCTTTCTTTTTCGCCGGTCCGCGTCGGCGCGCCACGAGATCCGGGTTGACCGGCAGCACCGTGAAACCGGCATCGACCAATGCCTCGACGAGCAGACCGTGCCGAGTCTCCAACACGACTCGGACTTCGGAAGGGTCGGCCTCCAGTCGAAGACACCGCTCAACCAGACCATCGACCCCTTTCGCGGTGTGGTCGATCCGGAATTGCTCGATCACACCCGCACCGGGCCGACCCAGAGCCACGTCGTGAAACGACTCCGCCCAATCGATCCCCACTGCAAGCAAGTAACTCGACTCCTCTCACGCACACACAGAAAACAACTGGAGCGGGAGGCTACGCGTCGTGCTGATAAACCAGTCCTCACCGGGACGACACCCTCGAAGACGACCTGCCTCCAGCTAAAACCTCCAGGGACGCGGTCTCATTTCAGTCTTCAAAAGACAAGCGCCACAAGCATTCCCCGGAGGTCCCAGCCATGAAAGAAGGTACAGGTATCAGC
>NZ_BDCC01000125.1 GCF_001613305.1 Nocardia vaccinii NBRC 15922 | reverse complement strand
GGATACCGCCCCGGTCGCGCTCGTCGAGAGCGTCGAATCCCGCAACCTGCGGACCGTCTCCGCGTACGGGATCGATGCGACGGTCGCGTGGATCGTCGTCTGCTCGTGCCGCTCCACATGTGGCTTGCGGCTTCCGCCGTGAGGCTCTCCCCAGGTGAGCTCAACCTCGGTGCCGGGCCGCGCGTGCTCGGCATCGAGAGCAGCCAACGACAGCACCACGGCCTCGTTGACGGTGTAGCCACACTGGAACGAAAGGCCGACGTGCTCCCCAGCAGCGTCGTGAACCTCATCGGCCTGCGGGAAGCCGTAATCGGCCACCGGTAGTTCGATCTGCTTGTACACCGGACCGTCGCCGAACTGCGAGCGGTAGATCCGGGTTACATCGTCGGTATCCCAGACCAGTGTCATGGGCACGCGCTGGCGGGTCGCGTCGGAGCGCTCCAACGCCTCGCGGCCGACGAAGTCGTGATCGAACTTGATGAAGCGGCCATAGCCGAGCTCCCATGGGCTCATGTAGTAGTCTTCGATCGACGGCGCGCGATAGCTGCCACCGATCTGCAGGCTGGCCTCCCATCCGTCTCCAGGCAGCCACTCCCGGAACTCGCGCATCTCCTCCCCGGTGTAGATCGCAGGGCACGGATACGCCATCCAGCCGCTCTCGACCAGCGTGCTGAAGTACGTACGCGACCCGGCTCGCTCGAGCCCATGCTTGGCACCAGCGGCAAGGATCGCCTCGCGCACGGTCTCCATGTCCTCGTACGGTCCCGACAGCTCGGTGCCGAGGTGGCCCGCCATCCCGTGGCGCAGGATCAGCACTGGACAACCGGCGATCTCGACGTTCGCCGTGTGGAAGAACGGGAGCTTCGGCACCTCGCCCGTGACGACCTCGCCGAGGATCGCCGCGGCGTTGGGCCCCTCGAGCTGAAAGCGCCACTTCACCCGGCGGCCGGTCGGATTGATCGCGGTCGGATGGTCGCGCGTGATCTCCACGTCGGCGCCGCGCCGCTCCGCCTGGAACTGCACCCAGTTCAGCACCGTCATCCCGCTGATCAGCTCGAACTGATCGTCAGCATGGCGATATGCGATGCAGTCACCGATCACGTGTCCGTCCGGGGCGCAGGCGACGAACTGCTTCGCGCGAGCCGTCGTGAAGTTCCCGAAGCTGTTGATCGCGAGCGACTCGAGCAGCCGCTTGGCGTCCGGACCCTTGATGAACAGCTCCGGCATGTGATGGGACTGGTCGAACAACGCCGCTGTCTCACGCCAAGCGCGCTGCTCGTCGCGCCAGTTCGTGAACACGGGCGGGACCGCCGCCGCCGACGGTGGCGCCGCGCGCATGTGCAGCGAGCGCGTGTCATTGACGAAGTGCTCAACGAGGTCCGGCGTCTGCTCGACCAGCGCTTGCAGTGAGCCCGATCGCGTCATATCTCTCCCTCTGGGCACACACCGATGCTTGCCCTGCGTCGCCGATAGTTCTACATATACATACATAATCGCGCAACGGTTCCCGCTGAAACGTCCGTCGAGGCTGCATCGCTCGCGCAAAGCGCCTAAT
>NZ_BDCC01000124.1 GCF_001613305.1 Nocardia vaccinii NBRC 15922 | reverse complement strand
ATTAGGCAGCGGCGCAACAGGTCCCACCGTTGCTGCTCGGCGGGGCTCTGTTCGGGTCTTGCCGCGGTTGAATCGGCATGAAGGCAAGCAGGAACTCATCCAGGTTCTTTCAACTCTATCGCCGCGACCGGCCGCCAGCCGAGATCCTGCGTGACCAGCCGCACATGCTCGGTGCGCGTCTGCGCCCGGCGACCGTATGAACGCAGCTGCGCTGCATCGGCATTCAACAAACTGCTCAGGCAGTATGGCGATCGCCACCTGCGGCACGTCGGCCACCTTGTCCGGCACGAACCCGAGCCACGGCAGACACCCTCAAATCGGCAAATACCGCGTCTACGTCCACCACCCGCAGCACCTGAGCCGGGTGTTGGCCTGGCTCCGCTCATCGCCCAACTGGAGGAGTGGGTGTCGTTTGTACGAATCAGACAGCCATTCCGGAGTGATCAATGCTCCGAACACCAGCAGCGCCGCGAACTTCGTAGCCTGCGACACCAGGTCGCCGACAGGCTCGAACTGCTTGGCCGCCAGGTGATCGAGAGTGGCCAGCGCGGAGCCGGCCGGTAGTGCCGCGCTGCTCCGGATTCCTGTTTACACTCGGCCTGTGCCTGATCGCAACATTCGGCGATACGAGCATATGCTCCGTGAAGAGTCAGGGTAGGCAGGGCAAGGCAGCATGAAGTTCTTCCGCAAGACAGAATCTGCTGGACAGGTCAAGAAGTTCCGAGGCGGTTTCGAAGGCTCGGTGGCGTTGGCGAAGCACCTCGTCGCGATGGGTGTTCCCGCATCTGAAGCCACGGTCCTTGCGAGCGGCACGGGACCGCGCCGGTACACCTTCGGAGATCAGGTATTCGAGATCACCGAGACGGGACGCGGATACGAGCTTCGAATCAGCAACCGCTCCGAGTCTGGTTCGGAGTAGCGACTCGACTTGAATAGGCAACCGCACAGGAGTACGCACGTGATCCCGGATGCGGGTTTCGAGTTCGGCGGCGACGCGGCGGAATTCGGCATAGCTCGCGCGGTCGGTGGTCGCAGGGGCCGCCGGTTCGAGCAGCCTCGACTACCACAGCAACCTTCATCGACAGCCCCCGCGAATCTGGGATGATGGCACTGTTCGGCAAGGAGAAACATTGTCCCAGCATCGATCCCGCTACAGATCTTCGGTTCTACTGGCTGCGGTCGCGACATTCTCCCTTATCACCGTTGTCGCATGCGGCACATCGGAAGGACCCGAATCGGTCAAGATCGGTGACTGCTACTACGGTTTCGAAGAATCCCTCGCGGGCCACGCGATCGAAGCGCCTGTGCGGAGACTTCCGTGTACGGACGCCGACGCCCGGTTGGAGGTTGTAGCGATCCTCGGTCCTGGCGCGAGCACCAGCTGCCCGACTTATCGGATTGGGGGAGGCATCAACGTAGCGGATGTCTCCCATAACTTCGAAGAGGACGGGAAGACCATCTGCCTGCTCAGTCGTTCGACCGGCAAGTAGGGCAAATGTGGGCGAATGCCGCGCGGCCTTCGAAACCGCCTCGACCTGGCAGAAATTGGACATCGCCAAACCGCCCGAACATTGGCTGGTCATCCTCGACGACACCAGTACTCGGCTGGGCTGCACGCTTAGTACTCCAGCC
>NZ_BDCC01000123.1 GCF_001613305.1 Nocardia vaccinii NBRC 15922 | reverse complement strand
TAGCCTCGGCCAATCACGCTGATTGAGGTGTTGACGGTTCAGAGATGGCGAAAGGTGCTCTGAACTGCGATGATTCGACTTGTCTAGAGTTGAATCGGCAGTATCGGGAGCACCTTTCTGGTGAGGCAGTCTACGGGGTGGTACCCGTCGCTGAAAGTTGACGGCGACGGTTCGGGTGTGGTGGGGCAAGCCGGGGCGGTCGCGTTGCTGGCCACGGCGGAGAGAGTGGGGCTGGACCGGTCGTTGTCGCAGGTTCTGGCACCGTGGCGCAAGCCGCTGGCGGTCCATGATCCGGGGAAGATCCTGCTGGATCTGGCGGTGATGATCGCGATCGGCGGCGATTGCGCCGCCGATTTGGCAATGCTGCGCGGTGAGCCGGGTGTGTTCGGTCCGGTGGCATCGGATCCGACGGTGTCGCGGCTGATCACGATGCTGGCTTCTGATCCGCGGAAAGTGTTGGTGGCCATCGCATCGGCCCGCGCGAGCGCGCGAGCGGCGGCCTGGCGGGCTGCCGGTGAGCAGGCGCCGGACCATGCGATCACCGCCGAGGACCCGCTGACGATCGATCTGGACGCGACGCTGCTCGACTCGCATTCGGAAAAAGAATGTGCGGCACCGACATTCAAGAAGGGATTCGGTTTCCACCCGCTGCTGGCATTCGCCGACCATGGCCCGGATGGCACCGGTGAGCCGGTCGCCGAATTGCTGCGCCCGGGCAACGCCGGCGCCAATACCGCCGCCGACCACAAGACGGTCCTGGCCTCCGCGATCGCGCAACTGCCGTGGCATCCCGGCTACCGGGTAGGCCGGAAAGTGCTGGTGCGCACCGATTCCGGTGGCGGCACTCACGATTTCGCGGCTTACTGCACCGCCCGCCACGTCCAGTATTCGCTGGGATTCACCCTCACCGACACCATTGTCGAGGCGGTGAATCGGGTCCCGAAACACGTGTGGACCCCCGCCTACGCCGCCGACGGGCAGGTCCGCGAAGGCGCGTGGGTCGCCGAGGTCACCGGCATGCTCGATCTGACCGGCTGGCCCGAGGGCATGCGGCTGATCGTCCGCAAGGAACGGCCCCATCCCGGTGCTCAGCTGCGGTTCACCGATGTCGATGGTCTGAGGTTGACCGCGTTCGTCACCAACACCCGCCGCGGCCAGGTCCCCGATCTCGAACTTCGGCACCGTCGGCGGGCTCGTTGCGAGGACCGCATCCGCGCCGCCAAGGACACCGGACTGCGCAACCTGCCGTTCAAATCCTTTGACGCGAACCGAATCTGGGTCGCGATCGTCGCGCTCGCCCTGGACCTGACCGCCTGGCTGCAGACGATCAGCCTGCACGGTCATCGAGCCCGCCGCTGGGAACCCAAAACACTACGCCTACAGCTGTTCTCGATCCCAGCAAGGACCGCCCATCACGCCCGGCGCATCCACCTCCGCCTCTCACGACATCACCGCCGCACCGGCCTGCTCTTGGCCGCCCTTGACCGCCTGCAACCAGGCTGACCAGCAAAAACACCCCTACAACCACGAAAGGACATCTCACCCGGGCCCGTGGAACCCGGCAGCCACCCGCTGACCGGGCTACCCTGTGTTGCCCACCGGCAGCTGATCAGCCGCCGGAAACCAATCCGAAACCGATCAAGCCGGGCCGCTGGCCCGGCGAAAGATCGAGG
>NZ_BDCC01000122.1 GCF_001613305.1 Nocardia vaccinii NBRC 15922 | reverse complement strand
ACTAACCGACGAAACCATCGCGTTACTCGGCGCGGGCATCCCCGGCCGCGCGTCACGAACTCGGTCATCGTCGTCTTTTCCCAGCGATTTCGCCGTCCGCCGCGTCCACGGCCTGCTCGGGGTGAACACCGGGTGCCCCCGCCGCGGATCGGATCTCGGGCCGAAACGGTGATGGCACGGCCGATCCGGTTGAGCTCCGACCGTCTCGCCGGTGCGGTCAGCCCGCCTCGACCTCGCGTTGCACGAAACCACCGATCGCACGGACACTGTCGAGGAACTGCGCGGGGAATACGATGGTCGAGTTGTGCTCGACCGAAATCTCCGTCAGCACTTGCAGGTTCCGCAGTTGCAGGGCGATCGGGTGCGCTGCGATGACGTCCGCGGCCTCGGCCAGCTTGGTCACCGACATGGCCTCGCCCTCCGCGGCGATAATCTTGGCCCGCTTCTCCCGTTCCGCCTCGGCCTCGCGAGCCATGGCCCGTTTCAACGATTCCGGCAGTTCGATGTCCTTGAGCTCCACCATTTCCACGAGCACACCCCACTTCTCGGTCGTGGAGTCGAGGATCTCCTTGATCTGCTCGTTGAGCCGCTCGGTCTCGGACAGCACCTGGTCGAGAGTGGTGCGACCGATCACGTTCCGCACGGTGGTCTGCGCGATCTGGTCGATGGCCTGCCTCACGTCCTCGATCGCCACCAACGACAACGCGGCATCGACACACCGATAGTAAGCCACCGCGGCCAACGCGATGGACACGTTGTCCCGGGTTATCACCTGCTGTGACGCAATCGGCATCGTCACCGTCCGCATGCCCACCTTCTGCATGCGATCCACGAACGGGAGCATGAAGCGCAGCCCTGGCTCCCGCACCGATTGCACCCTCCCGAGCCGGAACACAACACCCTTCTCGAATTGCCGCACGATCGCGACGATGTCGTTGGTCACTTCCGGCCGCCTTCTTTCCCTAATCCGAAACGGAACGCGACCCTATCGGGCCGTGCTGCGGCACAGCGTAATTGGCCGACCCACCGGCCGCGACCCGATGCGGATCCGATCGCCCACCCCATCGCCCGAGCCGCTCGCGCGACCCGGCAACACGTCAGGGCGTGGATGCCGACCAGTTCCCCGTCGAGCGCTACCTCGATGGCAATATGCCAGCCGCGAACCCGTTGCCACAGCTGGATGGATCAGGGATCAATCCGACTTCGGATAGCCGAATCCCGCTTCAATCGTCAACGTTCCCCATGAAAACCACTGTTCAGTGCGAGTCCCAATCCTTATAGTGCCCCGCTGGGGGCACGAACCTCCGACCGACACCGACTCGTGGCCAACCGACGACGCAAGCCAAGCTCTCCCTCTTTGCCACGTTCCCGAGTTCGGACGATGCTCGGCAGGCGGAACGCAGAGTTAGATAGTTAACTGCGCATATACAGGTACCGGAGTATTTGCGCACGCACGAACGCTATCGCCCTCCCTGGAGCGACGTAGTGACTCCAACGCAGAGGACTGACCCAAATGGCAGACGCTGTTCTCGAGTAGACCACTCTCAAGCAATGACACGCCGTCCAGATCTCGGCGCGCCAGCGCATCGATCGTTAGGGGCCTCGGTGATCTGCCCGGTTGCCAGATTGTGCAGTGTGCGCACGGCCGAGTCGAGGTCGTTGGGATGTATCGCCGGCGTTGTGTGCGAGCTGTTTTCGTCCGGAGCGGTCAGGCCAAGTCCCAAACGACAAATGTATGGCCGCGCCAGCTTCCGCCTCCTCCGCCACCGCGTCCTGCTGACCTAACGTCGTTGGCCACCACCGGAAGTGCACCAGAGCCGT
>NZ_BDCC01000121.1 GCF_001613305.1 Nocardia vaccinii NBRC 15922 | reverse complement strand
GATGTAATCGTGAGTGCTGACTGCGCTCACCGACTTTGGCGAGCGCGGTCAACCATCGGGGAAAAGATGCGTCTCCGGGTCCCAAGAGGTGAAGACCGCGATGTCCCGGCAAGGCCGCTACCTCGAAGTCGCCGAGAACATGCGGGTCAAGGAAGTGAAGGTCAGCGAATCGGAACGGTTCGTGATCTGCCACAACCCCGAAGCGGCCGACCGCGACCAGGCCACACGCGAACACCTGGTCGCCCAGTTGGAAGAGCTGATCGCCGGCACCGACGAGTTGTCGGAGTTCAAACGCGGTGAGCTGCGCGGCAAGCTCAACACCAAGCCCGGGCCGAACCGGTTCCTGCGGGTCACCGCAGGCGGGAAACTGTGCGTTGACGCGGCGAAGATGAAGGCGGAAGCCAACTTCGCCGGGAAATACCTGCTGCGCTGCAGCGATCCGAAGCTCTCAGCCGAAGACATCGCGGTCGGTTACAAGCAGTTGCTGGAGGTCGAACGCGGCTGGCGGGACATGAAATCCGTGCTCGACCTGCGGCCGGTCTATCACCGGCTCGAGGAACGCATCCGCGCCCACGTCATCCTCTGCCGGCTGGCACTGCTGCTGATCAGGATCACCGAAACCCGCACCGGCACAACATGGCCGGGCATGCGCCGGGAACTCCAACGCCTGCACGTGGGCACCTTCGCCGGTCCTACCGGCACCTTCCGCCGCCTCACCACACTGACCAAGACCCAAACCGACCTGCTCGCCCGCCCACGCGTCCCGGCCCCCAAGCCGATCATCGAACTCACACCCACAGTGAAGAACACCCGCACCTAGACACACGACCCCTCGGCGCGTTCACCCATGTCCATACAGGTCAGAGGCATAATCCGCAGCTCCAGGCCCGCGAATTCTGCGGAACGCGGGTGTAGGGCCTGGCGAGAAAGGCCGGTATCCGCCACGCGATCCGGTCGTTGCCGGTCTCGACCGCAGGTCAACGATTCTGTCGTTCGGAATCTTCTGCGACCCAGGCTGCGATCTGCGCGCGGGACGTGAATCCGAGCTTGGTGAGGATGTGCTCAACGTGGCCTTCGGCGGTGCGTTGGGAGATCACCAGTTTGGCGGCGATCTGCTTGTTGCTGAGGCCTTGGGCGACGAGGTCTGCGATCTGGCGCTCACGCTTGGTCAGAACTACGCCGGGGCCCGAGGCGGGTGTGGTGTGGGTGGTGTGTTCGCCGAGTGCGTAGGCTACGGCTTCGTCCATTCCCAGCGCTCGGCCGCGCCGGAAGCCCGCGTCGAACCTGCGTGCGCCGAGGGCGGTGCGTATGAGCCGCACAGATTCGTCGTGGTGCTGGGGCATCAGTGGGGCGAGGCTAGCAATGTTGCCCACGGACTGGTCTAGTTCCTGCGCGGCTCCCATCAGTGTGGCCGCGCGCTCGGCGTCGCCGCCGGCGCCGACGGTCCAGGCCAGCGCATCGAGGCTCGCCGCGGCGAGAACGGGGCTGCGCACGCGCCGGTTGACTCGTAGTGAATCCTCGAACAGCGTCATCGCCCGGGACCGCTCGCCGTGCTGCCAGGCGGCTAAACCGATGCCCTGCAAAGCCACCGACCGGAGGAACGATTCGCCGCATGCTTCGGTGATGGAAAGTACTTGCTGGTGACAGTCGATCGCTTGCTTCTGATCACCGGCCAGTTGGTGCACCCAACCGAGCAGGACTGTAGCAATTACGTAGAGATGTCCCTGTTTGTTCGAGCTGAGTACCTCGACAGTGTGTTGGAGGCAGGAAGATGCGAGCGCAAGCTCCCCGCGATAGAGGGCCAGGATGCCGTCGGCGTAGGAGATCAGTGCCTGGGTCATTGGTGTGGGGGCTTGTTCGGCGAGCACGCGGCCTTCTTTCACGAGGGCAGCCGCCGCCGTTAGT
>NZ_BDCC01000120.1 GCF_001613305.1 Nocardia vaccinii NBRC 15922 | reverse complement strand
AGCTGATCACGTGCCCGCAGTTCGGGCAGTACTTCTCGTCCGGTCGGTGTTCGGAGCCGCAATTCGGACAGAAGTGCACACCCTGTACTGACGGAGTCATGTGTGCCGTCTCCACCTGTCCCTGGGTCGTGGACACGGCAGGTGCATCGCCGGATGCCGGGTACGGTTGAGACGACGGTCCATGGTCCGCGGTCTCGGTCGAATCAGTGGCAAACGGTGCGGCGGGAGGTACTCCGGCACCGCCACTGGATGCTGGCTGTGTCTTGCCAGTCTTCCGGCGCCGGATCATCAGGAACACAGCTACCACGACAACTATCAGAACCGCCAGACCGACTCCGACCACTACGGGAACGATCGGGAAGCTGCGGTTCGATGCCGTCTGGCCCAAGTGCACGTCATGGGAGTCCAGAAAGGCCCGTAGATCCTTGGTATCGGTGATGAAATTGGTACCGGCCGCCGTCACGCCAGTCGCAGGGTTCAGCGCACTCGAGCTGTTCACCCCGACGACCTGCCCCGCGGCGTTTACAGTTGGGCCGCCGGACATGCCGCCCGATATGTCGGTACTCACTTCGAGCATGGTGACGCCCTGCGGTGACACTTGCTGGCTGGACGCTGTTCCGGACTTGAAGGACGGGCGGGGGATTCGGCTTTGGTCGGCGATGTCCAGCACAGTGCCGGGGAAGCCGATGGAGGTCAGCTGACTGCCGACCGACGGGCTCTGGGCCGCGACCGGCATTGCCGAGGCATTCCGGGACAGACCGGATACCTTCAGCAGCCCCAGATCGCCCTGCTTGAACGGGCGGAAGTCCACGACCTGCACAGTAGTCGCGCTGCTCAGCACCGCGCCGTTCACCGCTTGCGGCTGAATCGCTCTCACATCGCGTTCCACCGGGGCGCCCTGCTCGGTGCCTTCCACCTTCCAGTTCATAATGGCGACGCCCAGCAGATCCGGCCGATTCTGAGCCTGCAAGTACTGCTTGAGCAGTAGCGACTTGCCCTCGGCGGGATCGACACAGTGCCCGGCGGTTGCCATTTCCCCATCTCCGCTGACGAACCATCCGGTGCAGGTCGAACCCGCCGTCAACTGCTTGGTCCAGTACCCCCGCCCGGCGCGATCGTAATCCGGAGGGACGTAGATATAACCCTTCCATGTCGTGTCGAGCAGGACGATCGATTTTTCCAGACCGGCTTGGTCAGGTGCAGCCACAGCGTGTGGGGCGCCGACGCACACAACCGAGCCTGCCAACAGCAACGTTCCGATCGAACGAAGCGATTCTTTGACGAACATGATGGCTCCTCACTGTGACGTAGCGCAGGTCGTTGTGTGGGCTGGCGACGTCGAACCGGAGAGCGGCTCACGCGAATCTGCTGGAATCTTCATTGAATGGCGGCGCTGCCGGTGTAGGAAGAACCGCTGGTCCCGGGTCCGTGGGCCGTTCGTACGCGTTTCGATTTGTTCCTTGTGCTTCCACATAGGCATCCTGGAGAATGTATGACCCAGTCGCAGAACCTCAGCCAGCCCAGGCTCGATAACTTGACGTTGTCCCTGAAGGAGGGATGGCAGGCCTACGCCGAAGCGGCGCCTCGTTCCTGCCCAGAACGTTTAACCCAGGTCGACGAAAACGCCGAACACGTTGTGGTAGTAGATGCGTTCCCGGGACTCGGTAAGACGACCGCGGTCTTGTCGTTCGCGAAGAAACTCCACGTCCGCGAGGTCAGCCTGAACGGCAAGGTCACGGAGCAGGGGAACGAGCGGTGGCCGGTCTGCCGGATCGGGCTCACCGGCAACACCGGAACGCGGGATTTCAGCAAGGCCATGGTCGACTTCTACGGCCATCCGGGCTCGAACCGAGGCACGACGTCCCAGTTCGTTCAGCGAGCTCTGGATTGTGTACTGGCCTGCGAAACGAAGGTACTGATCATCGACGACGTC
>NZ_BDCC01000119.1 GCF_001613305.1 Nocardia vaccinii NBRC 15922 | reverse complement strand
CCGATGATTCACGCGCATGCGAACCGACACGACATGTGTTGGAATCGCTGACCCAGGCGCGGCGGCCCGGCAGCCCGAAGCACCTTCCTGTGTGCTCTATTGCCGCCGCTTCTCAGGGGTACGCTGTTGGTTAACGAAGGGTTAACCTCTTTTGCCGGCCTCCGTGGATGTGCTGGCGGATGGTGTGCGGCTGATGGGCGAGGATGATCCGTTCCGGACAGTTCGTGACGTGTCGGAGCCGGTCACGACGGAGTTGAGTGCGGCTGGATTTGCCGATGCCGAGGAGATCGGGCGGGGCGGTTTCGGTGTCGTCTATCGTTGTATCGAGGCGGAGCTGGACCGGACGGTGGCGGTGAAGGTCTTGACCGCCGAGTTCGATGTAGAGAACCGGGCGCGCTTTTTTCGGGAGCAGCGGGCGATGGGCCGGCTGACGGGGCATCCCAATATTGTGACCGTCTTGCAGGCGGGTACGACCGCCAGTGGACGGCCCTATCTGGTGATGCCGTATTACTCGCTGGACTGCCTGGACGCGCGGATCCGCGAGCGGGGTCCGCTGCCGGCGGAGACCGTGTTGGGCATTGGGGTGAAGATCGCCGGAGCACTGGAGCGTGCACACGGGTTGGGCATCGTGCATCGCGATGTGAAACCGGGCAACATTCTGCTCACCGACTACGGTGAACCCGCGTTGACCGACTTCGGTATAGCCCGCTTCGCGGGGGGTTTCCAGACGTCGGCGGGCACGCTGACCGGGTCGCCGGCGTTCACCGCGCCCGAAGTACTCGCAGGCGCGGCTCCCACCGCGGCCGCGGACGTCTACGGGCTGGGTGCCACCCTGTTCTGCGCGCTGACCGGGCACGCGGCATTCGAACGGCGCAGCGGGGAGCATGTGGTGACCCAGTTCCTGCGGATCACCACCCAACCGGTACCGGACCTACGCGAGCATGGCATCGCCGAGGATGTGTCCGCGGTCGTGGCGGCCGCGATGAGCCGCGATCCGGGCGAGCGGCCCTCAGCGGTGGCGCTCGGGGAAGCGATCCGGCAGGTCCAGCACCGCCACGAGTTCGCGGTCGAGGAGATGGCGTTGCGGACCGGACCGGGCGACAAGCACCGGGAACCGAAGCCCGCGACGGGGAGCTCACGCGTTCCGGCAGCGACTCCACGGGGTGCCGGTAGTTTGCCACTGGAGTTGACCAGTTTCGTCGGCCGCCGCATCGAGCTGGCGGAGGTGAAGAATCTACTGTCCTCGACTCGGTTGGTGACGTTGACCGGGATCGGCGGGGTGGGCAAGACACGGCTGGCGCTGCGGGCGGCGGCGACCGCGCGCGAGAAGTTCGCCGACAGGGGTGTGGTTGATCGAGCTGGCCGATGTGTCCGACCCGTCGCTGTTGGTCGAAGTGGTCGCGGCAACCCTGGGATTGCGCGACGATCCGACACGGCCACTACAGGAAGTGGTGATCGAGTTCCTGACCTCGCGGGAATCGCTGCTGATCCTGGACAACTGTGAGCAACTAGCGGCGGCGGTGGCGGCGCTGGTCGAGACCTGGTTGCGGACCTGCCCGAACGTACGGATCCTGATCACCAGCCGCGAACCGTTGGATATCGCCGGGGAGGCGGTGCTGCGGGTATCGCCGCTCACGGTGCCGGATCCGGATCGGGAACCCTCACTACGGGGACTGCGCCGCTGTGACGCGGTCACATTGTTCGCCGACCGCGCGACCGCGGCTGTTCCAGGTTTCGAGCTGACCGAGAACAACAAGGCCACGACCGCCCGGATCTGCGCCCGGCTGGACGGATTACCGCTGGCAATCGAGCTGGCCGCGGCCCGGATGCGGATGATGTCGCCGCAGCAGATCCTGCAGCGGCTCGATAATCGTTTTGCGCTGCTGACCCGCGCCAGCCGCACCGCCCCGACACGCCAGCAGACGCTGGAATGGTGTGTCGATTGGAGCTTCCAATTGTGCAGCCCGACCGAGCAGCGGCTCTGGGCCCGGCTGTCGGTGTTCGCCGGTGGCTTCGAACTCGACGCCGCCGAACAGATCTGCGGCGCCGATACGGCTCCGGACAGTCCGCTCGATGTGCTGTCCTCGCTGGTGGACAAGTCGATCCTGATCCGCGACGAGGCAGATGCGGTGGTGCGGTTCCGGATGCTGGACACGGTCCAGGAATACGGCCGCCAGAAGCTGCGGGACTCCGGCCAGGACCAACTGATGCGGCGCCGGCACCGCGACTGGTACCAGCGACTGGCCCGCGATGCGGAGGCCGGGTGGATCAGTGACCAACAGCCCTACTGGATCGCCAGGCTGGAACGTGAACTCCCGAACCTGCGCCAGGCGCTCGAAGCCAGCCTGGCCGAGGACACCGAGCAGGCAGCCGACGCCGCACTGCAGACCGCTGGCGCCCTGTTCATGTTCTGGAGTTTTCGCGGACTGTACGGCGAGGGGCGGCGCTGGATCGACCGAGTCACGAAACACCCTGCCCGACAGGGGATACC
>NZ_BDCC01000118.1 GCF_001613305.1 Nocardia vaccinii NBRC 15922 | reverse complement strand
CCACCGCACCAGAACCACTGTCGCGAGCAGTACTCAACGCGTCGATGACACGTCGGGCATATTGCACCTGCTCGGGAGACGGCTCGAACGCGGTCTTGATCGCCTCGACCTGCCGTGGATGAATTGCCCACTTGGCGTCGAAACCACTTCTCGCAGCGTGGTTCACCGCTGCCTCGAAGTCGCCGTCGGCCCGAACGCCGAGGTACGGCCCATCCACCGCATCCAGCCGGTTGACGCGCGCCGCAGTGAGAACTCGGTCCTGGACCGCAATCCAATACACCGCGTCCAAACCGGCCGCACGGCCGAGGGATGCGGCGAGGTCCGCATACCCGATGATCAAGGTCGACAAACGCGGTGCAGCCGAAGCAATCCGGTCGACTCGACTCAGTCCATCAGCGGTCTCGATGAGCGCCTCTACCGCCATTCGATCGACTCCGGCCGCACCTGCCTCGATTCCGTCGAGCAGCCGCTCGGCGAATTGCAGGTCTCCCGGGGACTCCACTTTGGGCAGCACGATGGACGCGGCCGGAATCGCCGACTGCGCAACCGCTTCGATGTCGAGATGGCACCAGCGCGTCCGCGGCGCGTTCACTCGCACGGCGATCTGCGGCAGATCACCGAGCCCGTGCCACTCCATCGCCCCCAGCAGCGCACGCGCACGGTCCTTGTCCACCGCGGCAACCGCATCCTCGAGATCGATGACGACCTGATCAGCCCCGGATGTCAACGCCTTTCGAACCTTGCGCTCATCACCTCCCGGAACGCACAGAACCGCTCTCCGCGATCTGTATGCCACCATCTGCCCACCATCTTTCATCGTTTTTAATCTATGTTAAAGTATATTCGAAACCCTGTCGGAGCCAACGAGGAGTCAACGGTGAGCGAGCTGTCCGCCGAGGAACAGCAGGTAGTGGCGACAGTGCGCCAATGGGTGGATCGAGAGGTCCGCCCGGTCGCCCGCGACCTGGAACATGGCAACGAGTACCCGGAGAAGCTGATCGAGCAGATGAAGCAGCTCGGCATCTACGGATTGGCCATCCCCGAACCATACGGACAGGCACCGGTCTCCATGCCGTGCTACGTGGGCGTGACCGAGGAGCTCGCGCGTGGGTGGATGAGCCTGGCCGGAGCGATGGGCGGCCACACGGTCGTCTCCAAGCTCATCCTCACCTTCGGTACCGACGAGCAGAAGCAGCACTACCTGCCCAAGATGGCTACCGGCGAGATTCGGGCGACCATGGCACTCACCGAGCCTGGCGGCGGTTCTGATCTGCAGGCGATGACCACGGTCGCCAAACGCGACGACGACGGCTACACGATCAACGGGGCCAAGACATGGATCAGCAACGCCCGCCGATCGCAGTTGATCGCACTGCTCTGCAAGACCGACCCGACTGCCGAACCACGGCATCGCGGTATCAGCATCCTGCTCGTCGAACACGGCCCCGGACTCACCGTCTCACGCGACCTGCCCAAACTCGGTTACAAGGGCGTCGAGAGCTGCGAGCTGCTCTTCGACGGATATCGCGCGCCCGCGGACGCGGTGCTCGGCGGTGTCGAGGGCAAGGGATTCGGGCAGATGATGAAGGGCCTCGAGACCGGGCGGATCCAGGTCGCCTCACGCGCGCTGGGTGTTGCGCAGGCCGCCTTCGACGACGCGTTCGCCTATGCCCAGCAGCGTGAGAGCTTCGGCGTGCCGATCTGGAAACACCAGGCCATCGGCACATACCTGGCGGAAATGGCGACAAAGCTCACTGCCGCAAGACAATTGGTGCTGCACGCCGCACGCCGATTCGACGCCGGCGAGCGATGCGACATGGAAGCAGGCATGGCGAAGTACTACGCCTCGGAAGTCGCGATGGAAATCGCACTGAACGCCGTCCGCATCCACGGCGGGTACGGGTACTCGACCGAATACGACGTGGAACGGTATTTCCGCGATGCACCCCTCATGATCGTGGGCGAGGGCACGAACGAGATCCAGCGCAATGTCATCACCGCGCAACTCATCGCCCGCAGCGGCTCGATTCGATAGACCGAAACACCGAAGAGGGCCGGTGTCGACGACCAGTTCGTCGGCAGCGCCCCTATTCGTCTCGAAGCCGAAACCTGGATCATTTGATCTGTTCCATACAACTGAGTGAGAACGAGGGTGACC
>NZ_BDCC01000117.1 GCF_001613305.1 Nocardia vaccinii NBRC 15922 | reverse complement strand
GGATGGGTCGACCGCGCAGCGAGGTGCCAGCTGTGCTGGTCCTTTTCCGCGCGGTCTCCCGCCGAACCGGATTTGATGGTTTCCCGATCGTCCGGCTCTCCAGTGAACTACTGCGTGAGTGGTGTGGCCGGGTGCCCGGTATGGATGTGGCCGTGGCAGGTGGTGCAGACCACAAGGGTTTTGCGCCGCCGGTTCGCCATGGCTGTAATCCATTGGGGCTGAAGCGGTCCGGGTATTCCGAGTTCTGCGAGTTTGCGGATGTGGTGGACTTCGACCTCGCCCACCGTGCCGCAGAGTTCGCAGGTGTCCGCCAGGAGCCGGGTGAGCAGCTCCTTGTGCGGGTAGTCGACCCGGATCGGCTGGTAGTCGATGACTTTCGCCGTTTTGTGCCGATGCAGTGGTATGCCACCGAACCGTGCGACCAGTGGTTGCCTGCCCTGTCGTTCGATGCGCGCTTCGAAGCAGGTGCGCGGCCCGTGTGGTGTCGTGATCTTGGCTTTGTGCTTGGCCGCCATCTTCGACATCGACGAGCGGTGCTTGGCCGCGAGGGTCTTGAGCATCGAGGTCTCCATGACCCAGCGCAATCGATGCAGCCGGTGAACATCCCCGGCGAGCAGGTAGTACTGGACAACGCCCCGGTAGATGGCCCCGAAGGTAGCGACGATGTTGTGGTCGCTGCCCTGGATCAGGGGCTTCTGCTTGGCGGGTTTGCCGCGGTGCAGGTAGGGGGCGGATTTGGCCTTGACCACGTCCTGGGGGACACGAAGGGCGACCTGACCGTTGACTCGTCGGTAACGGCCGGTCTTCTTCGTGTCGTTGTGCTGGACGGTGATCTCGTAGCCGAGGAATCGTGCCGCGCCTGTGCGGGCGTGGGTGATCAGCGTTTTCTCTTGGGACAGTTCCAGTTTGAGGTCTTCGCGTAAGAACTGCGCCAGCCGCTGCTTGATCTCCTCGGCCTCAGCCTTGGGTCCGGCGAACCCGAGCAGATGATCATCTGCGTACCTGCAGTAACGCAACCGCCGATATCCCGGATCGTTCGGATCGGCGCTGGGCAGGCTGGTCATCTGCTGCCGCAGGAGCCGAGCTTGAGCCCGGTTCCCGCGCCGGCGGGCTGTCGCCAGCTGCGTCTGCAGTTTCAGGTAGGCAGGGTTGCGGGCCCTGCGCTCACCTCGGGTGTATTCCGGTATCAGAGTTTTCTCGACGAACTGATCAAGTTCATGCAGGTAGATGGAAGACAAGATCGGCGAGGCAACCCCGCCCTGCGGAGCCCCCGACAAGGTAGCGCCCCACTTCCAGTCCTCCAGGTATCCGGCTGTCAGCATGTTGCGCACCAACCGCAGAAACCTGTTGTCGTGGATGCGATTCGACAGGATTTCGACCAAACGATCATGATCGAGCGAGCCGAAGCAGTCGGCGATGTCCGCCTCGATGAACCATGCGGTCCCGGCCCAGGTGTTGGCGATCTCCCGCAACGCGGTATGACAGCCCCGCCCCGGACGGAACCCATGAGACCGATCGGAGAATGTCGGCTCGTAGTAAGCCTCCAGCAGCAGGCGAACTACTTCCCCGACAAGCTTGTCCGACCAGGTCGGCAACCCCAGAGCGCGGGTTTTTCCGCTGTTCTTCTTCGGGATGTGCACTCGACGGACCGGGCGGAATCGGTAGCGCTCGTGACGCATCGCACCGATGATGCGATCGATCTTCGCCCGGGACATGCCGTCCACGGTTTCCGGTGTGACCCCGGGCGTCATCGCACCATGGTTGGCATAGATGCGCCCGTAGGCCAGCAGATACAACTGCGGGTTGAACAGTTGCCGATACAACTCCTCACACGGCAGTCCGCGCCTGCCGCGCTCACGCAGGACACCCAGCACCGTTGCGGCGCTCTGCATTTCGCATACCTCCCGAGCATCAAGTGTCCGATTCACCTGGCCCCCTTCGCCCTGCGGACGGCTTTCCCGTCCTCCCTGGCCGGGCGTGACTCCGGCGACTACTACGAGGCCTCCGTCGCCCTAGGACTCGCGTCCCGTAGGCGATCCCGCGTTCGTGCGTGTCGTACGTGCCAGCGTGACGTAGGCGCCCCATTCATCTCCTTGAATGTCCTCGCTGGACATCGCCTCGCACCCGGAGGTTTGCGTCGGCCACCATAGACTCCGACGCAGGGCACGACACCGGTTTCAGCGGTCGTTTCCGGCGGATGGGAACTTGCATCGACTGGAGATTGGGATTCAGGCAATCCAGCTTTCGCCCTATCACGCGGGTCCCTCCGGCACCCCGTCCCTGACCGCTGGACCCGGTCGCCGGATTCTCTGGCATGCTCTTGTCCCGTTAGCCTTTCGGCATCAGGTCAGCCATTCGACCCAAGAACCTCCCTCCAGTTCCTCCCGGCTGAGCCGGGAATACGACACGCCGCTTTCGCGGCGCAC
>NZ_BDCC01000116.1 GCF_001613305.1 Nocardia vaccinii NBRC 15922 | reverse complement strand
ATTAGTACTGCAACGGCACTCAGGTGAGTGGGTGGCCGCGTCGCCGCGAAGCGGTCGAGAAAGGCCGCCGACGGGCCTGGTTACCTGCCCGAGCAGGAAGACCGCGCGGGAGAAACCATGCGCCCGACGGCCCGGAGAAGCCCCCTGAATTCCGCTCCGTTCGGCCGCACCCGCAGGGCGGCGTACTGCATCGCGTCCGCGTATTCCGCGATCCGGACGATCTTTCCGTTTTCGATATCGAATCGGGTCACGTAGCTGTTGCGATAGGGCTTGCCCGTTCGAGCGACGACCATGTCCCCTCTTCCGCCGAAGAAGACCTCGTTGCCACGCCCCGAAACGGTCCATTCGTGGTCGCGCCAGACAAGCGGGGTGAACTTGTCGAACAGCGCTTTCGTGTAGGCGAGAATTTCTGCCTTCCCCTTGACGTCGGCGACGCAGAAGCCCTTCCTTCTGCCGCCGATGATGTCCACGACATCATCGGCGGTCTTGGTCCTCGGGGAGTGCATGAACAGCTGCCGCGCGTCGGCTGCCAAAGTCGCCGCGACAGCATCGAGGTCCTTCGCGTGGAGCGCGTCGATGAAATCCCGGGCCAGCTCGAGCGCCGCCTCGGAGTCAGCGGCCGGCGTCGATTCGGTCATGACTTTCCTCCTGCATGAGCGTCAACGTTCATCCGTTCGGCATCCCAGGACAGCAACGGTTCGCCGAACGACTTCGGCAGTCCGAAGGACTCGAAACGAGGCGTCCACCAACGCGTGAATTCGGACTCGTAGGCGAGCAGCCGCTCGGAGAACGTCGCTACATCAAAACCTTCGTCGAATTCGAGATAGACGATGAACTCCACGCTTCCGTCTTTGTTGGGCTGCAGCCACATCCGCTCCCGGTGGTACCCGACGTCCCCTGCTCGTTCGGCGAGTCCGGACAGATCCGCGTTCAGTTCGGTCATCAGATCGCGGAACTCCTGGACCCGCTCGTGTGGAATGGGAAAAGTCCAAGCTGTACTGGTCATGCGCACCACTCTGCGCGACAGTGCGAAGGCCGGGAAGACCGTGCCGAGCCTGGTACCGGCAGGACCAGGCAACGCGGCCGACCAGCGCCGGTGGCGCCGGGGCATAATTGCGCCATGTCCAGTGCCGATCGGGGAGAGTTCGGCGCGTACTTGCGCCGTCGACGGTCGGAGATGCTCCCGCCGGAACCGCCCGTCCGGGTGCGTACATCGCGGCGAAGGGTTCCGGGCCTGCGTCGTCAGGAACTGGCCGACATTGCGGGGATTTCCGTCGACTACTACATCCGCCTCGAACAAGGCAAAGCGCCGCGCCCCTCTCGCGAAGTCCTCGCGGCGCTCGCTCGGGCGTTCGAGTTCTCCAAAGCCGAGCGGGACCATCTGTTCCGGCTCGCCGGCGAGCCACCTCCCGAACCCGATTCACCGGAGGTTACGATCCGGCCCGGGCTCCTGCGCATGCTGCGCGGCTTGGCGGACACGATGCCGGTCACGGTGCACGACGGCCGGTTGGATCTGCTGGCCCTCAACGCTGCTGCCACCGACTTGCTCCAGCCGCTTGCCGCCACCGGACCATACGGCCGCAATATCGTCTACCAAGTCTTCACCGCCACGGCGCTTCCCGGCCTCCTCGGCGATGACGGCGCGGAACAGCTCGCACGGGTCGCGGCGGCCGAACTTCGCAGGGCACTCGGCCGCTATCCCGGTGACCAGTATCTGCAGGCCCTGTACGCCGAACTCGCGGCGACCAGCGCGAGCTTCCGTGACTACTGGAAGCGGGGCGAGGTCGAGACATCGAGATCCGCGGTGAAGCACATCCGCCATCCAGCCCATGGATGGTTGAACTTCGACATCGAGATGTTCCACGACCCCGAACGGGACCACTGGATCATGCTGTACACCCCTCGTGACCCTGCATGACCTCTCGGCCCGACCAGCCGCCGCCCGGGCTCGCCGCGCGCGACTCGCAGGCGGTCCCAGGTGAACACGAGCGACGTGTGCGCTATCCGCCGGTGCAGGGGTGGAGCGCGCACGACCCGGGAGGAGCCGATCGATCATGTGGTGTGCTCGGTGGTCGGGTACGGTTTCGAATCCAATGCATATGTTGCCGGCATGCCCAGGATGAAGTCGTAGGCCCGGGTGTCGCCGCGCGTGTGGCTAGCGGCGGATGCTGTCAGCAGCCGGTCGGGCACGGCAGGCAGGCGTTCGACGAATTCGGCATGTAGGCTCTCGAACCCAGCTTGGACCGAGTGTGCACGCCTCGGCCGGGCCGTGCTTGGTGACCAAGAAAATCGGCGCACCGGTTCACCCATGACCGCAGCATGTCCTGCGGCGTTTTCTCGCAGTAGCCCACTCGACTCTTGAAATGCTCGTCGGCCACATTTCGAAACAGCGTTGCGACAGAGCTTCGATGAGCTGAAACGAGTGTCAACAGCACATCGGGTGCAATACTTTTCCTTTGTCCCGCAAGTAAGCGAGTCACCGCAGTAAAACTAGCTAA
>NZ_BDCC01000115.1 GCF_001613305.1 Nocardia vaccinii NBRC 15922 | reverse complement strand
TGTTCCGGCGGTGTCCTACTCTCCCACACCCTGTCGAGTGCAGTACCATCGGCGCAGGTGGCCTTAGCTTCCGGGTTCGGAATGGGACCGGGCGTTTCCCCACCGCTATAGCCGCCGTAACACTATGAAACTATCCACAGAGAGCCGAACAAACACCAGCCGCGAACACTCGCAACCCTGCCTGCCGTCTACCTGTATCTGTGTGTTGTTTCAGATACCGCACAGTGGACGCGTAACACCTTTGTCAGTAAGCCCTCGGCCTATTAGTACCGGTCACCTCCACACGTTACCGCGCTTCCAGTTCCAGCCTATCAACCCAATGATCTGTTGGGGGCCTTAACCCCTCGAAGGGGGAGAGAAACCTCATCTTGGAACAGGCTTCCCGCTTAGATGCTTTCAGCGGTTATCCCTTCCGAACGTAGCCAACCAGCCATGCCCCTGGCGGAACAACTGGCACACCAGAGGTTCGTCCGTCCCGGTCCTCTCGTACTAGGGACAGCCTTCCTCAAGTTTCTAACGCGCGCGGCGGATAGAGACCGAACTGTCTCACGACGTTCTAAACCCAGCTCGCGTGCCGCTTTAATGGGCGAACAGCCCAACCCTTGGGACCTACTCCAGCCCCAGGATGCGACGAGCCGACATCGAGGTGCCAAACCATCCCGTCGATATGGACTCTTGGGGAAGATCAGCCTGTTATCCCCGGGGTACCTTTTATCCGTTGAGCGACACCACTTCCACACGTAGGTGCCGGATCACTAGTCCCGACTTTCGTCCCTGCTCGACCTGTCAGTCTCACAGTCAAGCTCCCTTGTGCACTTACACTCAACACCTGATTACCAACCAGGCTGAGGGAACCTTTGGGCGCCTCCGTTACACTTTAGGAGGCAACCGCCCCAGTTAAACTACCCACCAGGCACTGTCCCTGAACCAGATCATGGCCCGAGGTTAGAAGTCCAATACGACCAGAGTGGTATTTCAACGACGACTCCACCAACACTAGCGTGCCAGCTTCACAGTCTCCCACCTATCCTACACAAACCGTACCGAACACCAATACCAAGCTATAGTGAAGGTCCCGGGGTCTTTTCGTCCTGCCGCGCGTAACGAGCATCTTTACTCGTAATGCAATTTCGCCGAGTCTGTGGTGGAGACAGCAGAGAAGTCGTTACGCCATTCGTGCAGGTCGGAACTTACCCGACAAGGAATTTCGCTACCTTAGGATGGTTATAGTTACCACCGCCGTTTACCGGGGCTTAAATTCTCAGCTTCGCCCTTACGAGCTAACCGGTCCTCTTAACCTTCCGGCACCGGGCAGGCGTCAGTCCGTATACATCGTCTTACGACTTCGCACGGACCTGTGTTTTTAGTAAACAGTCGCTTCTCTCTGGTCTCTGCGACCACCCCCAGCTCCCCGTGCAAGACGGTTCACCAGACATGGCCCTCCTTCTCCCGAAGTTACGGAGGTATTTTGCCGAGTTCCTTCACCACAGTTCCCTCGATCGCCTCAGTATTCTCTACCTGACCACCTGTGTCGGTTTGGGGTACGGGCCGTATACCAACTCACTAGAGGCTTTTCTCGGCAGCATAGGATCACTGAATTCACCTCAAACGGCTACGCATCACCTCTCAGGCACATGAGACACGGATTTACCTATGCCTCGCCCTACAGGCTTACACCACGTAATCCACCACGTGGCCCAGCTACCTTCCTGCGTCACCCCATCGCTTGACTACTACACCCAGGGTCACGCGCATCCCTTTTAGGTCTCCCGAAGGAGATCCCGCCAGTTCAGGGCGCTTAGCACAGATGATTCGCCATTGGGCGCGGATACACGGGTACGGGAATATCAACCCGTTGTCCATCGACTACGCCTGTCGGCCTCGCCTTAGGTCCCGACTCACCCTGGGCGGATTAACCTGGCCCAGGAACCCTTGGTCATTCGGCGGACGAGTTTCCCACTCGTCTTTCGCTACTCATGCCTGCATTCTCACTCGCGCAGCCTCCACAACTAGGTCACCCCGCTGCTTCCCCGGCTACACGACGCTCCCCTACCCACCCAGACCACTGCCCCGAAGGGAATGTATATGTCTGAGTGCCGCGGCTTCGGCGGTGTACTTGAGCCCCGCTACATTATCGGCGCAGGATCACTTGACCAGTGAGCTATTACGCACTCTTTCAAGGGTGGCTGCTTCTAAGCCAACCTCCTGGTTGTCTAAGCGACCCCACATCCTTTTCCACTTAGTACACGCTTAGGGGCCTTAGCCGGCGATCTGGGCTGTTTCCCTCTCGACTACGAAGCTTATCCCCCGCAGTCTCACTGCCACGCTCTCACACACCGGCATTCGGAGTTTGGCTGACTTCGGTAAGCTTGTAGGCCCCCTAGGCCATCCAGTAGCTCTACCTCCAGTGTGAAACACGTGACGCTGCACCTAAATGCATTTCGGGGAGAACCAGCTATCACGGAGTTTGATTGGCCTTTCACCCCTACCCACAACTCATCCCCTCAGTTTTCAACCTAAGTGGGTTCGGGCCTCCACGACGTCTTACCGTCGCTTCACCCTGGCCATGGGTAGATCACTCCGCTTCGGGTCCATGATGTGCGACTCAAACCGCCCTATTCGGACTCGCTTTCGCTACGGCTCCCCCACACGGGTTAACCTCGCCACACACCGATGACTCGCAGGCTCATTCTTCAAAAGGCACGCCATCACCCCACCCCAAAAGGGAAGGCTCTGACGGATTGTAAGCGCACGGTTTCAGGTACTATTTCACTCCCCTCCCGGGGTACTTTTCACCTTTCCCTCACGGTACTAGTCCGCTATCGGTCACCAAGTAGTATTCAGGCTTACCGGGTGGTCCCGGCAGATTCACAGCAGATTTCACGGGCCCGCTGCTACTCGGGTGCCTATCACAGCAGAGAACGCGTTTTCGCTTACCGGACTCTCACCGTCTACGGTCGGCCATCCCAGACCAATTCAGCTAACACGAACTTTTCTGACTACTGCTCACCACGGCAGTGATGAGAAGATAGGTCCCACAACCCCACAAGCGCAACGACTGCCGTCTATCACACGCCCATGGTTTAGCCTCATCCGCTTTCGCTCGCCACTACTCACGGAATCACAATTGTTTTCTCTTCCTGTGGGTACTGAGATGTTTCACTTCCCCACGTTCCCTCCACACCACCTATATATTCAGTGGCGGGTGACACGACATCACTCGTGCCGGGTTTCCCCATTCGGAAATCCTCGGATCTCAGCTCGGTTGACAGCTCCCCGAGGCTTATCGCAGCCTCCTACGTCCTTCATCGGCTCTTGGTGCCAAGGCATCCACCGTACGCTCTTACACACTTACAAACAAAGATGCTCGCGTCCACTGTGCAGTTCTCAAACAACACACCCGCATCGAACCAGAATTCCGAAGCCAGCCACAGCACGCTGCGCGGTACTCACGAAGATCCGAACGGATCGTTCATTCGCCTAGAAAGAAACACTCGCGTGTTCTTTCAGGACCCAACAGTGTGTCGATATATCCACCGCGACCGAAGACATGGCTTCAGCCATCCGCAGGAGAAGTTGTCAGCGTTCCACCCATGAGCTCCAGCCGGACTACATGCGAGCCCGAAACTGTCTCTGCCAGAGGCGATCTCGACTGTTCGAGACACCGTCTGGAGAAGTGCTCCTTAGAAAGGAGGTGATCCAGCCGCACCTTCCGGTACGGCTACCTTGTTACGACTTCGTCCCAATCGCCGATCCCACCTTCGACGGCTCCCTCCACAAGGGTTAGGCCACCGGCTTCGGGTGTTACCGACTTTCATGACGTGACGGGCGGTGTGTACAAGGCCCGGGAACGTATTCACCGCAGCGTTGCTGATCTGCGATTACTAGCGACTCCAACTTCACGGGGTCGAGTTGCAGACCCCGATCCGAACTGAGACCGGCTTTAAGGGATTCGCTCCACCTCACGGTATCGCAGCCCTCTGTACCGGCCATTGTAGCATGTGTGAAGCCCTGGACATAAGGGGCATGATGACTTGACGTCGTCCCCACCTTCCTCCGAGTTGACCCCGGCAGTCTCTCACGAGTCCCCGCCATAACGCGCTGGCAACATAAGATAAGGGTTGCGCTCGTTGCGGGACTTAACCCAACATCTCACGACACGAGCTGACGACAGCCATGCACCACCTGTACACCAACCACAAGGGGGGCCGTATCTCTACGGCTTTCTGGTGTATGTCAAACCCAGGTAAGGTTCTTCGCGTTGCATCGAATTAATCCACATGCTCCGCCGCTTGTGCGGGCCCCCGTCAATTCCTTTGAGTTTTAGCCTTGCGGCCGTACTCCCCAGGCGGGGCGCTTAATGCGTTAGCTACGGCACGGATCCCGTGGAAGGAAACCCACACCTAGCGCCCACCGTTTACGGCGTGGACTACCAGGGTATCTAATCCTGTTCGCTACCCACGCTTTCGCTTCTCAGCGTCAGTTACTGCCCAGAGACCCGCCTTCGCCACCGGTGTTCCTCCTGATATCTGCGCATTTCACCGCTACACCAGGAATTCCAGTCTCCCCTGCAGTACTCTAGTCCGCCCGTATCGACCGCAAGCACACAGTTGAGCTGTATGTTTTCACGATCGACGCGACGAACCGCCTACAAGCTCTTTACGCCCAGTAATTCCGGACAACGCTCGCACCCTACGTATTACCGCGGCTGCTGGCACGTAGTTGGCCGGTGCTTCTTCTACAGGTACCGTCACTTGCGCTTCGTCCCTGTCGAAAGAGGTTTACAACCCGAAGGCCGTCATCCCTCACGCGGCGTCGCTGCATCAGGCTTCCGCCCATTGTGCAATATTCCCCACTGCTGCCTCCCGTAGGAGTCTGGGCCGTGTCTCAGTCCCAGTGTGGCCGGTCGCCCTCTCAGGCCGGCTACCCGTCGTCGCCTTGGTAGGCCATTACCCCACCAACAAGCTGATAGGCCGCGGGCCCATCTCGCACCGATAAATCTTTCCACCACCGATCATGCAACCAATGGTCATATCCGGTATTAGACCCAGTTTCCCAGGCTTATCCCAGAGTGCAAGGCAGATCACCCACGTGTTACTCACCCGTTCGCCGCTCGTGTACCCCGAAGGGCCTTACCGCTCGACTTGCATGTGTTAAGCACGCCGCCAGCGTTCGTCCTGAGCCAGGATCAAACTCTCCGTTGAAGACTCTCAACCCACCCCCTCGAAAGAGGGTAAATCGGAAGTATCTCGAACCAGAGTCCGAAAACCTAACCTAAACGCCAGCCGGAAAAATAGCTGACTAAAAAATGTCCGACACCCACACGGGGGTGTAAGCGCCGGAACCAAAATAAATATTTGGCACTGACATTCATCGACACACTATTGAGTTCTCAAAGAACACACGCAC
>NZ_BDCC01000114.1 GCF_001613305.1 Nocardia vaccinii NBRC 15922 | reverse complement strand
CCGGTGCCCACGTTGGCCTCGATCGTCCCCAGCGAGGGGCCTGAGACCGGTGGTAATACGGTCACTTTGACCGGTACTGGGTTCACCGGTGCTACTGCGGTGCATTTCGGTGTGAGCCTGGCGACGTCGTTCACCGTCGTGTCCGATACTCAGATCACGGCCGTCGCTCCTGCGCGCACTGGTATTGCCGCGGTCACTGTCACCGCGATCGGTGGCACCAGTAATCCGGTCTTCTACACCTACATCCCCGCACCGACGTTGGCTGCGGTGACCCCCGACCAGGGTCCCGAAACCGGTGGTAATACGGTCACTTTGACCGGTGGCGGATTCACCGGTGCCACTGTCGTGCAGTTCGGTGCGACTCCGGCAGTGTCGTTCACCGTGGTGTCCGATACCGACATCACCGCTGTAGTGCCCGCGGGGACGGGCTCGGTCAACACGACCGTCACGACCGCGGGCGGCACCAGCAATTCGGTCACCTACAGCTACGTCCCCGCCCCGGTTGTGGGGACGGTCAGCCCGAATCAGGGTCCCGAAACCGGTGGCAATACAGTCACTTTGACCGGCACCGGATTCACCGGTACCACCGCCGTGCATTTCGGTCCGAATGCGGCTGTGTCGTTCACGGTGGTGTCCGATACCGAGATTATCGCGGTCGCTCCTGCCGGGACGGGAGCGGGGGATATCACCGTCACCACTCCGGGTGGTAGCAGCGTCCCAGTGCCCTACACCTATGTTCCCGCACCCACCCTGAGCTCGGTCGTCCCCGGCGAGGGACCCGAAACCGGTGGCAATACGGTCACTTTGACCGGTACCGGGTTCACGGGGACTACCGCGGTGCATTTCGGTGTGATTCCGGCTCCGTCGTTCACCGTCGTGTCCGATACTCAAATCACCGCCGTCGCTCCTGCGCGCACGGGTACTGCTACGGTCACTGTCACCGCGACCGGTGGCACCAGTAATCCGGTCTTCTACACCTATGTTTCCGCACCCATGTTGGCTGCGGTGACCCCCGACCAGGGTCCCGAAACCGGTGGTAACACTGTCACTTTGACCGGTACGGGGTTGACCGGCACCACCGCCGTGCACTTCGGCGCGACGCCGGCCACGTCGTTCACCGTCGTGTCCGACACCGACATCTCCGCAGTGGCCCCCGCTGGCACCGGCACGGTCAATACGACCGCCACCACACCAGGAGGCACCACCAATAACATCTTGTACACCTATGTCCCGGCGCCCACTGTGGGAACTGTCAGCCCCAACCAGGGTCCCGAAACCGGTGGCAATACGGTCACTGTGACCGGTACGGGATTCACGGGCACCACCGCCGTGCACTTCGGTCCGAACACCGCCACCTCATTCGCCGTCGTGTCCGACACCGAGATCATCGCAGTCGTCCCCGCGGGGACGGGCTCGGTCAATGCGACCGTCACCACCATGGGCGGCACCAGCAACCCGGTGACCTACACCTACGTCCTGATACCCACCCTGACCTCGGTGGCTCCCAACCAGGGGCCGGAAACTGGCGGCAACACCGTAATCCTTACCGGCACCAATCTGCTCGCTGTCGACACGGTTCTATTCGGGCCGACCCCGGCCGCGTCGTTCACCGTCGACTCCGATACGCAGATCACCGCGGTCGCCCCGGCAGGGACCGGCACTGTGTCGGTAACCGTCAGCTCGCCCACGGGCGCGAGCAACGGAGTGCTCTACACCTACGGCACAGCCCCCGCCCTGCGCGCGCTTGTCCCCGCACTTGGTCCCGAAGCAGGCGGCAACTCGGTTGTACTCCAGGGCAGCAACTTCACCGGAGCCCTCGCGGTGAACTTCGGCGCCACCCCGGCGACCTCGTTCACCGTCGACTCCGATACGCAGATCACCGCCGTGGCCCCGGCAGGGACCGGCACGGTGCTGGTCACGGTCACCACCCCGGTCGCTACCAGTAATACGGCCCCATACACCTACCTCGGCACCCCGGTCCTCAGCGCGGTGGTCCCGAGCGAGGGGCCGGAGATCGGTGGCAACACGGTCACCTTGACCGGCACCGGATTCACGGGCACCACCGCCGTGCAGTTCGGCCCGAACACGGCGGTGTCGTTCACCGTGGTCTCCGACACCGAGATCACCGCGGTCGTCCCCGCCGGCACGGGCTCGGTCAACACGACCGTCACCACCGCGGGCGGCACCAGCAATCCGGTCACCTACACCTATGCCCCGGTTCCCACTGTGGGGACCGTCAGTCCGAATCAGGGCCCCGAAACCGGTGGCAACACAGTCACTTTGACCGGCACGGGATTCACCGGCACCACCGCCGTGCACTTCGGCCCGAACACGGCGGTGTCGTTCACAGTGGTGTCCGATACCGAGATCACCGCGGTCGTCCCCGCCGGCACCGGAGCGGTGGACATCACCGTCACCACTCCGGGGGGCAGCAGCGTCCCGGTGCCTTACACCTATGTTCCCGCACCCACCCTGAGCTCGATCGTCCCCGGCGAGGGACCTGAGACCGGTGGTAATACGGTCACTGTGACCGGCACCGGATTCACCGGTACCACCGCAGTGCATTTCGGCGTAACCCCGGCAACGTCGTTCACTGTCGTCTCCGATACCGAGATCACCGCGATCGCGCCCGCGCGCACCGGTACCGCCGCGGTCACCGTGAGTTCGGTCGGCGGCACCAGTAATCCGCTCTTCTACACCTACATCCCCGCACCGACGTTGGCTGCGGTGACCCCCGACCAGGGTCCCGAAACCGGTGGTAACACGGTGACCTTGACCGGTGGCGGATTCACCGGTGCCACTGTCGTGCAGTTCGGTGCGACGCCGGCGACGTCGTTCATCGTGGTGTCGGATACCGACATCACCGCTGTCGTGCCCGCCGGCACCGGTACGGTCAACACCACTGTCACTACCTCGGGCGGTACCAGCAACAGCCGCTTGTACACCTATGTCCCCGCCCCGGTTGTGGGGACGGTCAGCCCGAATCAGGGTCCCGAAACCGGTGGCAATACAGTCACTGTGACCGGTACCGGATTCACGGGGACCACGG
>NZ_BDCC01000113.1 GCF_001613305.1 Nocardia vaccinii NBRC 15922 | reverse complement strand
TGTGGATTGGTCTTCGGGTGCGGTCTCGTTGCTGAGCGAGTCTCGGGAGTGGCCGGAGACCGGTGCACCGCGTCGCGCGGGTGTGTCGTCGTTCGGGATCAGCGGAACGAACGCACATGTGATCCTGGAACAGGCACCTGATGACGTATCCGGTGGTGTCGGGCCCGATGACGCTGATGCCGGTAATTCCGGATCATCCCGCGCTGTGCACGGGGCGGAAGCCGGTCACGCGGGTTCGCAGGCATTGCCGTGGGTGCTGTCGGCGAAAACCGCCGAGGCGTTGGCCGGACAGGCGAGCCGACTGCTGGAACATGCGCGGCGGCATCCGGGCTCGACTGCGTCCGATATCGGCTTCTCCCTGGTCGGCCGATCGGTATTCGGACATCGCGCGGTGGTTGTCGGCGGCGACCGTGTGGAGCTGATGCGTGGGCTGGCCGGGCTGGTCGACGGCGAGCCGGGCCGGAATGTGGTTCATGGCCGGGCCGATACGGCAGGTCGGACGGTGTTCGTATTTCCCGGCCAGGGTTCGCAGTGGGTGGGAATGGGGGTAGAGCTGCTGGAAAGTTCGCCGGTATTCGCCGAGCAGATGAATGCTTGTGCCGCTGCGCTTTCGGAGTTCGTGGACTGGTCTTTGCTCGATGTGTTGCGTGGTGCGAACGGTGCGCCGGGGCTGGATCGTGTGGATGTGGTGCAGCCGGTGTTGTTTGCGGTGATGGTGTCGTTGGCTCATCTGTGGCGGTCGGTGGGGGTGTGTCCGGATGCGGTGATCGGGCATTCGCAGGGGGAGATCGCGGCGGCGTTTGTGGCGGGTGCGTTGTCGTTGCGTGATGCGGCGCGTGTGGTGGCGTTGCGGAGTCGGTTGTTGGTGGGGTTGTCGGGTTCGGGTGGGATGGTGTCGGTGGCCTGCGCCGCCGAGCAGGCGCGCGATCTGGTGCGGGCCGGGGGCGATGCGCTGAGTATCGCTGCGGTCAACGGCCGTTCGGCGGTGGTGGTATCGGGAAGTCCGGCTGCGCTGGGAGAGTTGTTGGCGGAGTGCGAGATTCGCGGAATCCGGGCGCGGCGCATCGACGTGGATTATGCCTCGCATTCGAGCCGGGTCGAGTCCATCCGGGATGGGCTGGTCGAGGTCTTGTCGGGGATCACACCACGATCGTCGGAGATCGCGTTCTTCTCCACGGTGACGGGAAGTGTTTGCGACACAGCGCTTCTGGACGGCGAGTACTGGTATCGCAATATTCGGCAGACAGTGGAGTTCGAAGCCGCGGTGCGTGCGGCATGCGGGCAGGGGTATCGGGTGTTCGTCGAATCGAGCCCGCATCCGGTGCTGGTCGGTGGTATCGAGGACACGGTCGGTGAATGTGTCGACGACGGTAGGGCCGTGGTCGTTCCATCGCTGGGACGTGGCGAGGGCGGGCTCGATCGGTTCCTGATTTCCGTCGCCCAGGCCCACGTGCGTGGTGTGGCGGTGGAATGGAATGCGGTATTCGCCGGGGCCCGTTCTCGTCGTGTTCCTTTGCCGTCGTACGCCTTTCAACGGCGGCGGTACTGGCTTCCCGGTGGTGGCGCCGGGTCGGGTACCGGTCACTCCGGAGCTGTGCTGTCGGGCGCGATCGACCAGCCCGATTCCGCGCTCATCGGGACCGGTGCGGACAACATGTTCGAACTGGAGTGGTCGCCCACTCACGCGGTGCGGGGTCATACCGCAGAATTGACGGTGCTGACCTGGGAAGTCTTCGAAAAGCGCGAAAGCATTCCGCCAATGGCGGATGTCGCGGCCGCACCCGCGGGGGGCGCGGAGATCCCTCGGGGTGCGGCTGCGCCGGATGCCGGCGCCGCATGGGGCGGGGCTGGTCCGGATGCGGTGGTGTTGGACGTGCGCGCGTCGGGCGGCGACGTGGTGTCCGAGGTCTACGCCGCGGTACACCGCGTGCTCGGTGTAGTGCAATCGGCACTGGCGCGGGAGCTTTCGTGTCCCTTGGTGATTGTGACGCACGGCGCGATCGGGCTACCCGGCGAGGACGTCACCGATTTGGCCGGCGCGGCCGTGTGGGGCCTGGCCCGGTCAGCGCAATCGGAGCATCCCGGCCGAATCATTCTGGCGGACACCGATTCCGATGTCGATGCGGCCGCGGTCCTGGCAGTAGGAGAACCACAGGTACTGCTCCGCTCCGGAATCAGCTACAAGGCTCGCTTGGCGCGGACCGTCGATGAAACGCCAACGACAGCGGCGAAATTCGATCCGGCAGGCACGGTACTGATCACCGGCGGCACCGGTATGGCCGGTGCCGCGCTGGCACGGCATCTGGTGGCCGAGCACGGTGCGCGAAATCTGCTGCTGGTCAGCCGGCGCGGCGGGGAGGCCGACGGCGCGCCCGAACTCGTCGCGGAGTTGACCGCATCGGGCGCGCGGGTGCGGGCGGCGGTGTGCGATGTGGCCGATCGGGAGGCGTTGGCGCGGTTGTTGGCCGCCTTGCCCGCGCAGGCGCCCTTGTCCGCGGTGATCCACGCGGCCGGTGTACTCGACGATGCGGTGATCGGTTCGTTGACCGCTGAGCGTGTCGATACGGTACTGCGCGCGAAGGTCGACGGTGCGTGGAATCTGCACGAGTTGACCCGCGACATGAATCTCCCGGTCTTCGTGCTGTTTTCATCGATGGCGGGCACAGTGGGCCCGCCGGGCCAAGGCAATTACGCCGCCGCGAACGCGTTTCTGGACGGCCTGGCGACCCACCGCCGAGCACAGGGTTCGCCGGCTTCGTCGTTGGCGTGGGGATTGTGGGCTCAGGCCAGCGGCATGACCGGCCAACTGCGCGCCGAGGACCGGGCTCGGATGAGTCGCAGTGGCCTGGTGGCGATGTCGTCGCGGGAAGCGGTCGAATTGTTCGACGCCGCGTTGCGAATCGATCGACCGTGTCTGGCGCCGGCGCGCATCGATGTGGCCGGAGTGCGCTCCCAGGCCGTCGCTGGTGTCCTCGCGCCGTTGTTCGCGGATCTGGTCCGCGATCCGTCGGACCGATCGGCGGATGCCGAGGAATCCGTGCTCGTACGGCGTTTGCGCGAATCGACCGAGGACGAGCAGTATGCCGCGCTGCTGCGAGTGATCAGGTCGCACACCGCCGTCGTCCTGGGACATACCGGCCCCGACGATATCGACCCGGATACCGCCTTCCAGGACTTGGGATTCCGATCACTGACGGCGATCGAATTCGGTAACCGGCTCAAAGCCGTGACCGGGCTGGCCTTGTCGTCCACGCTCATCTTCGACTATCCGACTCCCGCCGCGCTCGCCCGGCACCTGCGAGAGCAGATCATGGGAGTGCGGGATCAGGGGCTGCGCCCCTCGCTGGTTCGTCCGGTGGTCGACGAACCGATCGCGATCGTGGGTTCGGGATGCCGGTTCCCAGGCGGTGTGGCGTCTCCGGACGACCTGTGGGAGTTGATTTTCGACGGCGGCGAAGTGGTGTCCGGATTCCCGTCGGAT
>NZ_BDCC01000112.1 GCF_001613305.1 Nocardia vaccinii NBRC 15922 | reverse complement strand
TTTCTCCGGTCCGACGACAAACACCGTGGGCGGAACTGTCGGACAATGGATTCAGCAGGCGATGCAGGTATTGCAGCAGATGGGTTACGACACCAGCAAGATCGACCCGCAGGCCATCGCGATCATCATTCACTACGAATCCGGTGGAAATCCCAACTCGGTCAACAATACCGACAGCAATGCCGCGGCCGGACATCCGTCCCAGGGACTCATGCAGCTCATCCAGCCGACATTCGACACCTGGTCCGCGCCGGGCCACAAGAATATCCTCGATCCGGTGGACAATATCGTCGCCGGTGTGCGGTACGCGATCAACCGCTACGGTTCGGTCGACGCTGTCCCCGGCGTGGTGGCCGTGCGTAACGGCCGCCCCTACGAGGGATACTGATGCCGACGGAGCCGGATACGCCCGAATCGAGCGTCCGCAACGGCGGCGTGGGTACAACCGCTCCGGAACCACGCCGCCGCCGGACCGGCCGCAACGGCGCACCCCGGCTTCCGGCGCCCACGGCCGCTCCCGCCGCGATCGGCGCGGCGGCGACCGCGACACGTGCCGCACCCACCGCGCCGCCGCCGCAATCTCCTTCTCCAGCAACGACATCGACGCCGACATCGGCCAGTGCGAATACCGCGGCCTACGGAGCCGCGGCGCCGATGGCCGCCGCCGCGATGGGCGCGCTGGCGAGTATGGCCGCGCAATACGGCAGCAACACACCCGATCCCGACACCGGCCAGCCCAATTCGCCTCCGGCGGTTCCGATCTGGCGGCCGAGCGGCCCGATGGCCTGGGACAGCGCGGTGCATTCGGCCTACTCGGCGGACAACCAGGGCAAATCCGGGCAGGTCAGCGCGATGGGGCGGCTGAACGCCGACCTCTCCCGGCTGCTGGGCGGCTCGGCGGACAGCACGACCGCGGGGCGGGCTCGGCTCGCGGCGATCATCGCGGAGACCGATGCCGCGCTGACCGCCCTCGGCAGCGTCTCGGACACGGCGGTAGGGCAGCGTCAGGTGATGAACACCCTCGACGCCGCCCTGCAACGCGCCGGAGTGGTCCTCGGTCAGGGCCAGGCCGGCTCCGCCCTGACTGCGGAACAGGTTTCGGCTCTCGCCGACCGTTACGCGCAGGACTCCCGTGCGACCCCGCAACGACGAGTGGTCCACCGCCGCAGTTATATCGGCGGCTCCGGCGGGCCGCCGCTGACACAGCCGTCGGGCAATGAGCGAATCTGGATCGACGAGGCCGCGCGCGTACTCGAGGCGAACGGTTACAGTCCCGGTCAGCTCGATCAGGCCGCCATCGCGACGATCATCCAGCACGAGTCGGGTGGCAATCCGCATGCGATCAATCTGTGGGACAGCAATGCCGAGGCGGGACATCCGTCCAAAGGGCTGATGCAGACCATCGATCCAACTTTCGACGCCTGGGCGCTGCCGGGCCATCACAACGTCTGGAATCCGGTGGACAACATCATCGCCGGAGTGCGCTACGCGATCCATCGGTACGGCTCGATGAGCAATGTGCCCGGCATCGTCCAGCTGCGCCACGGGGGTTCGTACGTCGGGTACTGATCGTAGGGCCGGGGTGGTCCCGCTGGTGCGTTTTCGCTTATGCGACCTCGGCTCCTCTACCGAGAATGATCTTCCCGATGCTCACCATCGTCGGATTGTCGGGATTGAACTCGACTTGATCTTCCGGGCCGAAGTAACCGGCGTGATCCTTCGGATTGAGAAAGGCCGACTTCCACGGGCCTCGCGTGGACTCGCTCGTGAAAACCTTGGCACCGAACTCGGGACTGGTCGGCATCCGACCATGTTTGGGCATCGTCTTGAAAGAATCGTATTCGGCCATCGTGGCGTAGACACGATTCTTCATTTCGAGGGTGTCGACGCCGGCCAGCCTGAGGTCACTCACATGATCGACGCCGACACCGAAACTGCCGACCAAAACCAGATTATCGGCGTGCAGCGCCGCATCTCCGACCATTTCACCATCAGCAGCGTGCCCTAGGACGACATTTCCGTAGGAATGCCCGACCATGGTCGTGTACGGCTGTCCCTCTCCCATGTGCGTAACCTGCAACCCCTGCTGATAACGACGCAATAGCGGCGCAGCATTGTCCGCATAGGAAGGATCCCAAGCATATCGAGCACTCGGCGGCCGCTGGTAGGATTGCCACCGAATCGCGGCTACCCTGGGTTCCGGCTCGCCTTCTCGACGTACGCCCCGGGCGGCGTTGCGTAGCTTTTCGGCGATATTGAGGTTCTTGACCGGCGATGTTCCGGCGCCACCCAGGTAGGTGACAATGAAATCGGATTCATCAGGGTTCTCGCGGCTGATCGCCGTCCGGAAATCTTTGTCCAGATACGATAGATAGTATTTCCCTTCCTCTCCGATCGCGTTTTCGATCTGCTCGTAGGAGGTGATGGCTTCAGGATTACCCTCGACACGCGCCCTGGTCAGTAGATTATGCAGATTCAAGCGATTGAAAAAATCACGCTCAGCCTGCGGTATGCCATCAAGATTTCCTACGAAATTGTCGGCTGCCCAAACCGTAGCCTTCTCGGTGGGCGATAATGTCGACCAGAATTCGTTGAGTTCCTTCGGGTCATCCGGCAGTCGGGGCATAGATTCCCCCAGGGTGCCTATGTCGATATCTTCGGGCCGCTCGGCTCGAATGTGTGCGATCCTCTCGGCGGTCGAGCCCGACATGACCTCCTCGTTGCGCAGAGATTTCAGCAGCTCGGCCCCGAGGGCATCCTTCTCAGCCGCACCCGAGCGCAGGCGTCGTATTCCGCTGGCCCTCCGGGTGATTTCTGCGGCCAGCTTCTCGGCTATATTCCGAGCAGAATCACTCAATTCGATACCGATAGCGCGTAGTTCCTCCGGTATCCGATCACTGACCCCACCAGCCAGACCTCGCCGCAGGCGTTCCAGATGAGCCTGGATGATCCATTTGTGAAATTGACTCGAGGGATCGTTGTGACTCATGCCGCAGACATGCCTCTATCGCCTATAGCTAATCAACATGGTCAGCTATGGGCGAGCCCGACACGGCGGACTTCACACGCCCGATCGACAACTCGGCCAGCCAGCTCTGAGCCCATATCACGACCTGCTGATTTCCTCGTTTCCACCTTTCGATAGTCGATAACCATACACCTGCGACGGTCCGCATGAACTAAATGGCCGAACCGGCGTCGTACAAGCTATCAGGAGGTCCATCGGCTGGCATGGAAGCTGCTCGGCAGCGAAATGACCTTGACATAATCGCCCGTATGCGGCGCCTCGACGCATTTACCGTTGCCGATGTACATCATGACGTGTCCCGGACTGCCGTTGTTGAATTCGGAGTCGGGGAAGATCAAATCACCGGGACGAATGTCCGCGGGATTGACCTTGGGAAGATCCTGGTACTGCTTGTCCGCGGTGCGCGGAATATTCACTCCAGCGGCACGGGCAGCATAGGAGGTGAGCCCAGAGCAGTCGAAGACATTCGGTCCCGATCCACCCCAGACGTACGGTGTCCCAAGTTTGGACAGGGCCACCTGAATAGCCTTCTGCGCCGCCGCGGAGACGCCGGCGCTGCTGCTCATCG
>NZ_BDCC01000111.1 GCF_001613305.1 Nocardia vaccinii NBRC 15922 | reverse complement strand
ACTAGCCGATATTCACAGGGCGGCAACGAGTTCGGCGACTTCGCGGGCACAACCGTAACCGATGGTGATGCCCGCGCCGCCGTGGCCGTAGTTGTGGATCACGGGAGTGCCGGGGAGGCAGGCGTGGTCGGGTTCGAGGCGGACGTTCGGGCGGCCGGGGCGAAGGCCGACGAGGGTTTCGATGACCGCACAGTCGGCGAGCTGCGGTGCGATATCTCGGCAACGGTGCAGAATCGACTGTGTCAGTTCGGGGTTCGGGGTGGTGTCCCATTGGCCTGGTTCCAGGGTGCCGCCGAGGATGCAGTCGGTTGCCCGGGGATGGGCGTAGGCGCGTCCGAGGGGGTGCGCTTCGTCGCGCACCGACATCGACAGTCCCGGATTGGTGACCCGGACGATCTGTCCGCGGATGGGGTGGACGGTGGTGTCGCCGACGAGATCACCGGCACGCAGGCCCGCGCAATTGATCACCACATCCGGTGCCAGATCGGTGATTTCGCCGAGATCGCCGACTTCCCGGTGCACCCGATTCGCCCCGGCCGCTACCACCCGGTCGTGCAGCCAGGGCAGGAAGACCGGCATTTCCACCAGCGGTACGGCGAACCGCAGTCCGGCGGTGTACCCGGGCGGCAGCTCGGAGTCCCGGGCCGGACGCAAATCGCGAACCGCGCGTCCCCACTCGACGGGGCCGGGCTGGTTCCGATACAGCGTCAGCGATTCACGCATGCGCACGCCGGGCGTCCCGCTCTCGGCGAGCCGTGCCAGATGGGTGAAGGTCTGTGTGCCCCAGGCATTTACGCGCTCGGGCGGCCCCGCGGCGGTCGGAAACCATACCGCCGCGGCCAGATACGACGTCGTGGCGGCGATCGGGTCGGCACTGACGAGGGTCACCTCATGTCCGGTCCGCAGCAACTCCGCCGCCGTGGACAGGCCCGATACTCCCGCTCCGACAATCACCGCTCGCACGCTCAGGAGGCTAGGCGGCAACCTGTGAAAGGTCGAGCCGATCAGGCTTCTCGTCAGCGGCGGCCCACCAGTCCAGGAGAGCGGAGACGGTCGGCCGGGCCGGAGCCAGGCGACGTGCAGCGCGACCCGGGGCGGATTCGTTCCGCCGCGGTCGTGAGTGAGAACCGCTGCGCCGCTGGTGGTTCAGTGCCGATCCGGCGGAGTACGCTCTGCCGGGTGGCGATACGACCGATTCTCATCGCGGGTGATCCCCGGCTGGCAAGCCCGGCACTTCCGGTGACCGAGTTCGACGACGAGCTCGCCGCGTTCGTCGAGGATCTGTTCGAGACCAATACCGCTGCCGACGGTGCGGGTCTGGCGGCGAATCAGGTCGGTGATCCACGGGCGGTATTCGTCTACGATCTCGTCGATTCCGGGGTACGCCATCGCGGCCACGTGGTGAATCCGGTGCTGGAGACCTCGGAGCTTCCCGAGACCATGCCGGACCCGGACGACGATCTGGAAGGCTGCCTGTCGGTGCCGGGTGAGTGGTACCCCACCGGCCGGGCGAGCTGGGCGAAGGTGAGCGGCATGGATATCTCCGGCGCGCCCGTCGAGGTGGAGGCGACCACCGAATTTCTCGCCCGCTGCCTGCAGCACGAGACCGACCATCTCGCCGGTCGCCTGTATCTGTCCCGGCTGATCGGGCGCAATCAGCGCGCGGCCCGCAAGATGCTCGTGCGCCGAGGCTGGACCGAGCCCGGCGGCAGTTGGCTGCCGGGCAGCGAGGACCCGCGATAGTCGTTGCGGTAGCGGAGAATCGGGCGTGTCCTATGGCCGACCGAGGGGCCGCCGCCGCGACCGCATACGATCGGCGCGGTGAACCAGTTGACCGAGCGCCCGGTGGGTGGCGCGCGCCCGGCCCTGTCCACCCCGGCTCCGCTCAGGCCCTCGCCCGATCCGGGCCCGGCCGATCGGCTGCGGGGATGGGTGGTCACCCTGGTCCTCACCGCGATCGCGGCGATCACCCGATTCCAGAATCTGGGCTATCCCACCGACGGCGGCACACCGACTTTCGACGAGAAGTACTACGCCCATCAGGGCTGGGAGATGCTGACCGGCGGCGGGGTCGAGGACAACCCGGGGTACGGCTACATCGTGCATCCGCCGGTCGGCAAACAGATGATCGCGCTGGGGGAGGTGCTGTTCGGATACACCCCGCTCGGTTGGCGGTTCAGTGCGGCAATTTTCGGAACGTTGTTGGTGCTGTTGGTCGTTCGCATCACCCGGCGCATGACGCGCTCGACGATGATCGGCGGGATCGCGGGTCTGCTGGTGATCTGTGATGGCACGAGTATGGTGCAGTCGCGCATCGGCATGCTGGACATCTTCCAGGCGCTGTTCGTGGTGGCCGCATTCGGTTGTCTGATCGTCGATCGCGACCAGGTGCGTGCCCGGATGGCCCGCGCGGACGCCGAGGGGCGGATCGCGGTGAGCCGGTACGGCCCGCGGCTGGGTGTGCGGTGGTGGCGGTTCGCGGGCGGGGTTCTGCTCGGAATGGCCTGTGGGACAAAGTGGTCGGGTCTCTACTTCATCGCGGCATTCGGGGTGCTGTCGGTCTGTTTCGATCTGGCCGCCCGGCGCGCGTACCGAGTGCCGTGGCCGTGGCGGGGTACCGCACTGCGTGACGTCGGACCGGCGCTGTATGCGCTGGTGGTCATCCCGTTGCTGGTCTACCTGGGCAGTTACGGAGCCTGGATCGGCAGTGAGGACGGCTACGACCGGTATTCGGTCGGCAATCCGTACGCCGGGAAACATCCGGTGGGCTCGGGCGGCCCGTGGTCCTGGGTGCCCGACGCGTTGCGGTCGCTGTGGCACAACCAGGGTGAATCACTGAGTTTCCATACGGCACTCACGAATTCGGCCGGATACCATCACCCCTGGGAGTCCAAGCCCTGGTCGTGGCCGATGGGCTTGCGGCCGATGCTCTACCACTACGCGGACGGCGGTGTCACCGGCTGCGGTAAGTCGTACTGCGTCGATGCGGTGATGCTGGTGGGTACTCCCGTGCTGTGGTGGGTGTCGCTGCCGATGCTGGCCTGGGCGGTCTGGCGCAGTGTCACGCGTCGCGATTGGCGTTATGCCGCAGTACTCGTCGGCTACTGCGCCGGATTCCTGCCGTGGTTCCTGGATCTGGATCGCGAGATGTACTTCTTCTACGCGGTTCCGATGGCGCCGTTCCTGGCGATGGGTGTCGCGCTGGTGCTCGGGGACATTCTCGGACCCGCGCCGATCGTGCGCACGGCCGATGGGGATCGATTCCTGGCGCCCAGTGAGCGGCGAACGTCGAGTCTGGTCGTCGTATGCCTGTATCTCGCTGCGGTGGTGGCGAATTTCGTGTGGCTGTGGCCGATTCTGACCGGGATGCCGATCAGCGTGGACGATTGGCATGCTCATCTGATGTTGCCGAGCTGGCGCTGATTCCGGGTGGAACGCTCTTGCTCTGCAAGGTTTTTCAGTGTGCCGGTACGCCGGGCACGCCGAGCAGGACCGGTACTTTGCGTTCCCCGGTGTCGTCGAACGAGATGGTCGCGTCCGTCTCCTGCGGCGCGTTGACGAAAGAGACGAAGCGGGACAGGATTTCCTCGTCCGCGAGCACT
>NZ_BDCC01000110.1 GCF_001613305.1 Nocardia vaccinii NBRC 15922 | reverse complement strand
CTGGAGTATTAAACCGTGTCTCACATGGGTGTAATTCGTTCCTCGGTGCACTGAATTTGGTTGTGTTGCATGACGTTCGGTCGTGGTGGATGCGTTGTCGCGGCGGTTGGTGCCGGACGAATTGTGGGAGTTGGTCGAGCCGCTGCTGCCGAAGTTCGCGCAACGTCCGCAGGGCGGTGGGGTCGTGCCGACTGACCAGCGGGCGGTGTTCACGGCATTTATCCCGCTATTTAATGGCTGACGTCAGCCAACACCGTCCACACGCGCCAACGTCAATGACCGATATCACACTGCCTGTCTCGCTTCTATTGATCAGGAACTAAACGGTTGAAGTGTAAATGGTGTGTGGGGCGTGAAAGTAGCCGCGGACGTGACAGGGCAGCTTCTGGACGCGTCGGAAGAAGGACTGCACCGCCAGTTCCATCTGGTCGCGGCCGGTGAACCGCATGTCCCCGCGCGGGGAGATCGCCGACATCGCGTTGAGACTGAACCGTTTTCCTGTCCGCGTGACTGTCGGGGTCTATCCGACCCGACCCCAGGTGGCGCCCGACAGATGATCCGAGCGCACCCCGACCTGGTCTGCGAACAGGATCACCGCGCCCTCGGCCTCGGCACGCCTGGCCAGCGCCGGATACGTCGTCTCGACCCATTCGGCCATCGCCTCGGGGTTCGCCTCGATCGCGCGGCGATCGGGCCGCTGGAACGACAATCCCATGCGCCGCAACAGCTTTCCCATCCCACGCTCGGTATAGGACACTCCGAACAGGTTCCACGCCAGCTGAGTGGCCTTGCGGCGAGTCCACAACTTGCCGTCCATCGCCAACTGCTCCGGTTCGAACTCGATGATCGCCTCGATCAACGCCACCTCCTGCGAGGACGTCAGCTTCCGCGCCTCACCCGCCTTACGGCCACCACGCCGCGACTCCAGACCCTCCATACCACCAAAAGCGAAGCGGGCCTTCCAATTCCGGATCGAGTTCTCCGAGACCCCGAACACCCGAACGGCCTCCGCGCCCGACATCCCCTCGCGCAACGCGGCGACCACACGCATCCGCAACGCTTCCTGCTGACCGGGAGAGAGCCTGCGCATGTCCACCCTCAGATCATCAACCACCGGACAGACCTACCCGAACACGATCCACACCCGCAAACGTTCAGTTCCGGATCAATAATCCCGGATCAGCGCAGCTCAACTACCGGATACACCAACGACACCAGACACCGCCAACGCTTGACAACGGCAACAACCACACGCATATCCATATGCGAGCACATGGAGTCATGTCTGTACCCGAGGCAGGAGCCCAGTGCGTTAGCAGCGCACGCTGGGATCTGTGCGGTCCCTACAGCGATCGATATTTGCTGGCCACTGAACGATGACGATAAGCCCATCAAGGCGATTGCCGGCCTGCCTGCCGCCAAGCTTGGGGCGCCATCTGGTTTTCCGCGTGGAATTTGCGGGTGAAGTAGCCTGGGTCGCGGTAGCCGATTCTGGCCGCGATCTCGCTGATGGGGCGGTCCGTGTCGGCGAGAAGTCTGCGCGCTTCGCGCATCCGGCGCTCAGTGATCCATTGTCCTACGGTGCGGCCGGTGCGTTGCTTGATGATGGCGGCGAGGTGGCCAGGGCTCTGAGCGACAGCAACGGCGATGACATTCAGGGAAATTGGTTCCTGGTACCGGGTCTCGATGGCGTCGAATACGGCGGCGAGCACGGAATCTCGATCGAGGTCGAAAGGGATGTCGAGGTCGAGTCTGCTCAGCTGGATGAGAAGCAGGGTCAGGTGGGCACGGATCGCGTCGGCGTATCCGTCGCGGCGGTGTCGTAGTTCTGAGCGCAGGCCGGCGAGGTGCATGTGCCATGTCCAGCGATCTTCGTGCGGAACTTCGACGCGGTGTGCGCCACGGCCGGTGCCGGCGAACGATGACAGCAGGGGGTGGGCACGCCAGGACGTGAGCAGGGTGGTGGCCGCGGGCTCGACGGCGTCCGCGGAGAACAGGACCATCCACATCTTGGTGTCCGAGTCCGTGTGGGTGTGGTGGGCATTGATGACGGTGCCGGGAGCGATGACGAAGGCGTCACCGGTCGTGAGATGCCAGTCCCGGTCCTCGACGCGCAAGCAATGCCGCCCATCCTCGATATACACAAGCTGCAGGAAGTCGTGGGCGTGGGTCGCCGGAACGGCATAGTGGTGCGGGGGAAGGTCGACCGCCTCGGTCATGATCGCGACCGGCGGCAGCCCCGGGCCGGGGGAATAGCCGATGAGGGGTACTCGCTGCGGCGTGTGCCCGGCTCGGCGCCGCGCTCCACCGGTGCCGGAAGATTGTCCCATCACCTCATTGTTTCATCCCGGCCACGCAGCTCAAAACCCGTCACACTGATCTTGACAAACAGAGATTCGTCCAGACCAGTGAGGCAGACATGACCGATGCTCGCGGCCACGCGAAAACGATCTCCCCCCGGGCCTACGATTGGCTCAGCCGGGCCGCCGGCGTCGGCGACGCCCACTGGCAACTGGTCGCTCAGGCCGCGATCGGCGCCGGTGCCACGGTGCTAGAGGTCGGCGTAGGCACCGGGAACATCCTATTGAAGGTCAAACGTGCTGTTCCCGCGTCTATCGCGATCGGCCTCGACACCAGTGCCGCTTCTCTTGTCACCGCGGCTCGCAAGGCAGCCCGCGCCCGCGTCGAGATTCAGCTGGACCACGGTGACGCCACCCATCTGCCCTATCCGGATGCAGGCATCGACCGGATCTTGTCGTCCTTCGTGTTCCACCACATTCCCGACGACCAGAAGCTCGCCACCCTGAGCGAGGTCCGCCGCGTCCTGAAGCCGGACGGCAGCCTGCACCTGCTCGACTTCGTAGCGAGGCCAGAACGGAAGTCAAAGGTTCTGGCTACGCTTCGTGACCGCCATGATCACGACAGGCCGCGAGTGGTCGACCCGGTGGAACTCATGGCACAGGCAGGGCTGACCGATCCGGTTCACATCAGCGATGGCGCGTCCCGTCTGGGCCGCCACGCGTTCTACCGGGCCTCCCGGTGACCTGTCCCGAACTCTGCCGCCGTCTCGTGCGCATTGTGGTACCTCTCGTGGCTCGCACCCGGCCACGCACGGCCGATGTACCCGCCCGACCTGCACGTGCGATGCCCAGTGGAAGGAATGACGATGATAGTAATCTTCTCGAGCATGACCGTCGACCCGGCCCAACGACCGGACCTGGACGCCGAAATGGCCGACTGGCTTGCCGCAACCGCACGCGAGCGAGACGGTGCCAGTATTTACAAGTACATGAGTGATCCGGCCGACCCCTCGAAGGTCTACGTTTTTCAATCCTGGGAGAATGACGACTCCTTCGCTACCTGGACGAAGCAGCCAGCTTTTCAAGAACTACTGGGAAAGTACCGACTGAACGGGTCGCTCACAGATGTCGAAGCAGTCATCTTCGAGGGATGCACCAGCACTCGAGGCGGACCGCTATAGACCCGTGATGCCCACCTGTCGCCTGCCAGCCTGAAGGGTTCTGACGCAGATAACGTGATCATTCCGAGGTCCGTCGGGTTTCTGTTGTCGAGCCGGATTCGTTGTGGCTGAGTAGTATTCGTTTCCGGAGTAGGTCCAGGTTCGATCTGCCAAAGCACTGCCTCTTGAGGGCCTTAGCCCTTAGT
>NZ_BDCC01000109.1 GCF_001613305.1 Nocardia vaccinii NBRC 15922 | reverse complement strand
AAGACACGGTCTAAGTCAGAGGCGGCCGCAATTCCTTCGGCTGCGCGCTTTGAAGCTACCCGCGTTTACCTTGATATTTCGAGAGCGAGTATGAATTGAGCGTCGAGAGTTTCTCCCCGTTCGAATGGGATCCGAATGGTTTGCGATACATCAGACCCGATGGAACAGTATTTGCAACTCCGGATCAGCTGGGTGAGTTCTGCAAAGTAAAGTTCGCCGACGTCCGACACCTTACAGTAAAAGAAATCAGGGACAGTGCGGTATCGTCTCTTTCGACTTGAAATCGCTCATCGATCAGATTTGATATACCTTATGACGCAGCGAATGACCTCGATATTGTTAAACCGCCATGGTCAAACAGCATCCTTCCTTCAAGCTTTCTTACTATGGAAGTGTCTGACGATCGATGCTACGTCGGCATGACCATAGCAGTGTCGCGGGGAGGCTATGAAGAGTCTGACTTCGCGGACTATATTAACTGTTTGGCGCAGATTCACAAGATGGAGCTGAAACACTTCACGATAGAACAGGAAGGCTGCTTCGTCGATGTAGACTTTTATGTACCGGTAGATATTACTATCGAGGCGTTTGCTTCCATAGAATCGGAGATGTCATGCGCCTATATAAACAGAAGTCTATCCGATCGACCAGAGGCGCTTTTTGCAGAGATCCTTAATACAGGAATCTCCGCCCTAATAGGAGCGATTGAGAGCGAGACGTTAGATGTCAAGCGGTCACACTACCCCAAGGACGACCGTGGAAGGCTTGAACTGGCCAAAGATGTTGCCGCGTTCGCAAATGCCGGCAAGGGCGGAGTAATCGTTATTGGTGCGACGACAACGCGTGACATGGTAAATCATGACGTCGTCACTGGTATCCATCAATTGGATGCAGACGCCGGAGCAGTAGCGCGGTACCTGGATGCTTTGAATCAACTGATATTTCCTGAGATCTTTGGTCGTCAGATTCGCTATGTTAACCGCGAATCGTATCTGATACTTGCGATCCTTATACCTCCTCAACAGGAGATGCGAAAGCCGTTTATTGTGCGCGGTGGAATCACCTCAACTGGACGCAACAGCTCAACGATGTTTCAGGTACCCGTTCGAAAAGGTGACAGTAACTCTTCCAAACGAGTTGAAAACGTTCATAAATTCCTTTCCGGAATTCAATTTGATGGTGTCAGTTCGACTTCAGGTTGTGGAGCGCGTGTACATCATTCCACCGCGGGCGACGGCTGACGTGAGATAACGTCAACAGCCCGCGAATGCGTTCGCACAGCCGCTATAGGGCACAAGAAGATCCATGGCAAGCCATCCCGTTGAGGGATGGTGCGGCAGTCCATCACTTGGGGCTGCGATGCATTGTGGTGGAGATTTGTCACCATCCTGGTTCTGCGCCGGGGTGCCCGCCCGAGAGCGGAGCGGTAGGGCGGGTGCACCGGGCGGCGCGCGTATGCGCGCCGCTCTTGATTCTGTAGAGGGAAATTCGGCAAGTTCTTTTTCGGGGGGTTTTCGGGGGGTACCGTTTCTCTTTTTCTTTCTTCTTCTCTTCGGGGGGCTCCCGATCTTTCTGTCCGCTACATGAGTCATCAAGTTTGTAGCACAACCGATTTCGCGGTAATGATCGGTAATCTCGCCTCACCTGATGCACCCCGGCAGGCACCCCCGCACGCAGGACTCCGGGAGTGGCGGCCAGATGTACCACCAAGCGGGAGATTGCGACTCGGAGAACGCCCCACCCGGTCAGGGCTGCGAGCGTTCACCCCAGGTACGGCACCCCCCGGTTCTCTGCATGGTGCTGCAACCGAAGGCGCACAGTAGGGTGCACCGGCAACGATTCCAGTTCTTCCAGTGTGAGGAATTCCACCGACGTGGATTCAGTTGAGACACTGAGGGTTCCACCGGTCACCCGGCCGTAGTAGACAACCGCGAACTCCTGCCGAACCTCTCCGTCGGCGTATGCGATCACGTGTGCAGGGTCAGTATAGATACCGAGTAACCCTGTGATCTCGATATCGAGTCCGGTTTCTTCCCGAGTCTCGCGTACCGCGCACTCGGAGAGCGTTTCCCCTACCTCCATGATCCCGCCCGGCAGAGACCAGTTACCCGAGTCCCCGCGTCGCTGCATGAGCACACGGCCGGAATCGTCTACGACCAGAGCGGAGGCACCCGGTTTCAGTGAGTTCGGTTCCGGCGCTTGCGGATCGTTGTAGTAGTCACGCCGTGAGCCCACGGGAGCCCCCCTCGGTGTACGGCACGGCGGTTTGCCATATCTGCTCGAACTGGTCCGCGAAGGATTCGAATATCCCAAAAGGGGACAACCGCCGTAGGTACAAGGCGGTGTGCTGGTATCCCCTGGCACGGAAAAGATACGGGGTAACGATCATCTCGTCATCGAACCGAAAAACCGAGTTGTACAAGTGCGTTGAGTGCAGACCTACCCGGCACCCTGGGGTGTCCGGCAACGGTCCGAGCATGGACAACGCATTGCGTATCCGCCCCGGAAGCGTGCCGTTCATCTGCTCGAGGGTGTCGCGTTCGGCTACGTGGTCACAGCCCGGGTCGGCGAACCCGAGGCGGACATCACACCCGGCCAAGCACTTGGCGGCTATCATTTCGGAGGCTTTGGGCAGTAGTTCGAGCACGAACGGATAGGCGTACCCCATGATGTCTATACGCTGGGTTGCCTTGTGCACCAATGAAATCCAGAGATCATTAGGTATCTCGGAGCGGTGCGCGTAAGCGCCCAGAACCTCAGCGGTAGCGGGTGCCCCGGCTTGGGTGTCCGGCCTGGCGGCAGGCCACAGCGTTCCTTCGGTTTCGCCGAGCAGTTCGGCTACCCGGACCCGTGTCCGGCGGTGTGGTGTACGACCGGCGAGCCACCGGTTCACTGTCTTCACGTCTACGCCTGCCTTGTCGGCTAGCTCGGCAGAGCTGAGCCCTGATCTGAGGATTGCGGTTTCTAGCCTCTGCTGAGCCATACCCATAAGGCTAGGGGGCATTCGGGACGTTTGAAGTGTCTTCGAAAACGTCCCCGACACGGTTCTAGCGTCCTGCGGTTCTTCATACCTTCGAATCAGCGCCCGGGGCTGGTGACGAGAGGCCCGGCCCCGGGTGGCTTTCCAGCGGCCTACTACAGGGGTTGAGATGAGCACAGACGGGAACGAAGTTCCCTCCGGTGAGCCGATCTCGGATCGGACCAGCAACGAATGCGAACAGCGCAGGGGCACACGGCTTTACACGTTTTCCGGTGGAGTGCCCGAAGTGCAAGAGTCACCCAATAGCGCTCCGGGTACCGGCGTGTACTTGGAGCGCCGACAGTCTTGCAACGACGCACGAGCATTCGGCCTTGGTGAATATCCGGGTATCGCATGATCGGGATCAGCGTGGCATTCGCGGTGCCGTTGGTGGCGTTCTTCGCTGTGATGCTCTGGCCGAGGAAGGACTGAGCCGATGGCGACCACCAAACTCGGCGACGCGTGGTGCGTGTGGTTCGTGGCTCCGGACCGGTCGTTGACGGTCCGGGAGATCCGGACGCCGACCGCGACGATACGCACATGGGGCACACCTTTGCGGGTGCTGGAGCTGACGTATCCGGACCATGCGGAGCTGCTCCACAAAGCGGACCGAAAGCTTGCCGACATGATCCGGTGGGATACCCAACCAGAACCGAAACCGCAAGGGGCGAACGTGAGTCGGTTCCCGGCACCAAAGGCTGAGGGGGCGTGACGATGCTCGACCAACGCTCCGAGCCAGGTTCGTACATGGCCCCGGAGCTGGCTGACGGAGCTAAGGCAGAACTGTTACCGGTCGAGGTCATCATTCGGTTCCGCGATGCTCTGAAGTGCGGAAACCATCGAAATATCAAGGGGGACAGATGAATATACGCTTTGGTCTCGGCTTAGT
>NZ_BDCC01000108.1 GCF_001613305.1 Nocardia vaccinii NBRC 15922 | reverse complement strand
GGGCCATCATCGCTACGGCTATGGACGACTTGCGATCTGACCACGAATCAGAAGGGGAATACAACTCCCCTCGGATCGTGGAGGCCGGACCATAGACGAGGCCGCACCCCCATACGGCGAGCTGCCGAGGCGTACCAATAGCAGCCGTAGTCTGTTCTAAACCCGCTCTGCCAGCAGCCCGAGGAACTCCCGCACCTCCGGTACTTTCGCGTGCGGTCGGACAGTGACAGCAACGGTGTCGAGCTTCTGGTGCACCCGGGTCGAGGCGATCTGCCGGATGCTCCCGAAGTTCTCGGTGAGAACGTGGCATCCCTCGGCGATGTTTCCGCCCTGAACCAGATTGCGGCCAAGCTGGACGCACCATTCAGCTTGTTCCCGGGGCCAGGCTCCTGATCCGTCGATCGCCGCCTGAATCTGCTGCGACGCGGCCTCATGTTCGCCGAGGTACATATGCATGACGCCGGTCATGCCGCTCAGGAGTGCATCCGGCAGATAGACCCATTCCGGATCGAAGCCCTGTGAGGATTCATACGCTCGATGGGCTCGGCTCAGCGCATCGGTCACAGCGGACTTGTTGAGGCTCGGATTCTGCATGCCCAGTGCGTCGGCTTCACGAATCGCCATGAGCGCCCGCAGTTTTGGCCCACCATGACTCAACGCCGCCCGCGATCCGGTTTGCGCATACTGCACCGCTTGACTGGTGCCAGCGGGCGTACCACCGTTCCACTCGGTCAGGAGCGAGCTGGCATTGCCCAGGGCGTGAGCAATGGCGATCCCGTCCCCAGCCGCGGTGGCGGCCTGTGCTGCGTCGGCGTAATAGCGTCGCGCCTGATCCAGCTGACCCGCATCGTAATGAACCCAGCCAGCGGCGGTCATCATCTCGGCGGCAGCGCTGGTCAGAGCCCGGCCAACCTCGTCGGTGTACGTACCGGTATCCAGCAACTGCTCGACGTAGTGCACTTCGTTTCGCGCGACGCGGCACAACCGATCCCCACCCACCAACAGATCCAGCTCATGGATTTGGTTCACCGAAGCGTTGATATCGGCGACCTCGCCGCCGCCGATGCGGGCGCTGCCAGCTACGGAGGTCGCCGCCTTGGCATGCTGGCCAGCTGCGGCGGCCATTGTGACTCCGGCACCAAGAGCACCGGCCCTGAAGAATTCACGACGTTTCACGTCTGCCTCCTCGTCCGACTCCACCACCAGTATGGCAAGCGGAACGTGGAGCGCTCTGGCGATCTGACGCAGTACCCGGACATCGTGGATGGCGGCACCGTCGTGTTCCAACTGCGAAATAACCGGTTGGGTGTAGCCGAGAATCGCTCCCAATTCGGCTTGGGTCATCCCGAGCGATTTACGAATCCGGCGGATGACCTCGCCGGTTGTCATATGCATGCTGCTGTCCCTGCTGTTGAAGTGAACGTGCATCTGCAAGATCGTCTGGCCGCTCGGGACACGTTGCCAGGCAAGGGGTTTCACCCCTAGACGGGACAATATACGGGTTTCCGTATATTTCAACGGTTTCGGTTATATGCCCCGGAAAACGGCCGTAAACGGGCCGTACGGTCGGCCCTGGTACCCGGTACCAAGCCGACGCCGTACGCCCCTCCCTGCTTAGGTACGGCGCACCTGCCCCGGTGCCGTGGCGGGTGGCGAAAGCCCTTGGTGCCGGGTACCTCCGCGTAATCCACCAACGATTCACCCGATCCGGAGGTACCCAGCCATGCACACCTTGGCCATGCACCAGACCATCGCGATGTCTGAACAGGAAACTCACGCCGCACCGGCCACGCCGTTCAGCGTTGAGCGGGCCCATACCATCGTGCAGTTCCATGTGGCCTGTCGTGCGATTCGTTGCCCGCGTAAGGCTGCGGCGATGCAGGTGCTCACCGAAGCCGGCCACCTGGTGCCGTCGACGAGCCATCCACGGTGAGCGAGGTGAACGGATTGCCTGAATTCGGCCCGCCGGAGGATTATTCGGGCGGCGCCGGTGATGCGGAGCCAGGTACCGACTTTCCGGAGATCGAGATTCCGGAATGGGCGCCGTTGGAGCCGCTTCCCTCAGCGGAGATGCTGCTGGCGACCTTCTCCGGTGCGCAGCCGGTGACGGCGGGTGACATCCTGAATCCGGCGTTCGACTTGGTGGAGTGTCAGCGGGACTACCGGCTGGCCGTCGAGGTGCTGGCGGATACGGAGGCGTCGTCCACCGAGTTACGTGCGGCGGCCACGATGTTGGTGACCGCGCACGCGGATATCGACATGCTGGTGACCGTCATCGACGACGTCGTGCTCACGCGAATGATGCAGCGGCATAGAACGGTTGCGCGAGCGCCACTGCCGACCCAGGCGCCGCCAGGCCAGCTGCCGCAGCTCCCCATCCACACCGAATCCATCGGGGAGATCGCGGCCAAGATGGCGGACTTGTGGGAACGGGCGGTCAGCACAGGTGCCGACACTGACCCGATGGCGACGGCATGTGCCGCGAAGCATCAGCTGGCCGAACTGTGCGCCGGGTACGACGACTTGGCGGGCGAGGTTGAATCCGGCCGCCGATTATTCCCGGGGATGTGACGCCCGATGCAGCCCGTCACTCCGCCCCGGCCACCTCGGCGCATCCGCCATCTTCACATCGAATCCGGCGCATTGCACCTGGACTACTAGGCCACCGAGGAGCAAGCCCAGAACGTTACCGATGAACTGGCACAAGGTTTTTCGGAGCTGGAGCTGCGCGTGACGGTGGACGACGAGGTGCAGCCTGATCTGCCGTTCCTACCGTGCGCGGAGCTGTGGGACTGAGGGCCGCGTGGCGTGCCTGCTCCGGCTTGCGTTCGTGCATGCCGAATCATGTGTCTCCCAAGATGTCTCGAACGTCTTCCGATCTTCTTCCTTCTGAAACGGGGTCATCCTGTATGTCTGACAACCACGCCTCGACCACTCCTAGCCCGACCGCTGCCGAGCGTCCCACCACCCACACAATCTTCTATGGCACTGACCCGAAGGGGCCCGTGGCCTTCACGGTGCCGCCCGTGGAACCGACACCGGACACGCCGCTACCGGATGCCGGACTGTTCCTGCGGATCTGCGCCGGAATGGACGAGCCCAGCACGCTCATCCAGCGCGCCACCAAGGAACTGGTGGCGGTGTGGCGGCATGTGTACGAGCAGCGACCGAAAGACACGGACACGGTCAACGAGCTGATGAATTTGTACGTCTGGTTCATCGACCGCGAAGCGGGCGGACACACGAAAGCTGTTGTCTCCCAACCGTATGCGCAGCTGAGCCCGTCGACGTATGTGTCGGCGTTCATGAAAATCCCCAGGTAAGCCGGTTTTGTGACAACGTATGGGCAGTGGGTGTCGTGGTTGGTGTGGAAGTACCTGCTGTATGCCCTGCGTCAGAACGATGCCAAGCACCACGACCGCGATGCGGTCGAACTGAATTGGTGCATCGAGTCGTTCAACAGCTTGGTCGCGGCGGTACGGGCCGGGCGCTTGCGGTTGCCCGAGGAACAGGGGCCGGAAGAGGATGGCGGCACGGAGTTTCCGCCGAGGCGGGTGTGGCCGAACAACACCCCGCACGGGCTGGACAGGGCCACCGGCATGGGCACCAGCGCCAGCGAGAACGACACCGACGTCACCGATAGCAGTAGTGGCCCCGGCGCCAGCGATGGTGATTCCTCGCACGAGGACACGGCATGAGTCTCCGGGGCCCGCTGCCGGAGCACACATTCGTCTACGCGGACAGCGTGCTGGCGGAGGTGCTGTGCCACGCGAACCTGCTGGAGCTAACCGTGCCGCGCGCTCGCGAACTGCAGGAGATCCACGGACGACACCACCCGGACGAATGCGAAGTACATCTGGAAGCGGCCTATCTGCTGCTGCTTGATGGGGCGGACGGGGACGACTGACAAGGCCACGGCCGTCTGGGCGCTGTGGCTTCACGGCGGCGATACGCTCCCGGATGGGCCTGCGTCTCAGCGGAACCTACGGTCCCCGAGGGCGGCCCCGCCGAGAGACCGTCACGGTGGCGATGTAGAGCCTGACCGGACACCCCGCCGATCTGCCGAGTGCCGGCGAAAGCCACGCGAACGCGATGGTGGAGCAACGACGATGACACCGAGGTCGTGCAGGATCAGCCTCTAAGACCGTGTCTT
>NZ_BDCC01000107.1 GCF_001613305.1 Nocardia vaccinii NBRC 15922 | reverse complement strand
GCCGGAGCGATCCGGCAGTCACCTTGCGGCACGACGCACACCTGATGCCGACCAGCCACGCGCGTGCGAGACCCGAGGTGACGGCGGCAGTTTCTTCGCCGCCAGGTCGAACATCACGCCGTCGATGCCGAATTGCAGTGTCTCGTCGACCTTGGACTTGTGGCGTAGTCGTCAAGTGGATGCCAGTGCGCCATTCGTGATCGGCGCGATTTCCTGCGGGCGGTGGCCCGGCAAGTCGGAACTCCGCTCGCCGGGCCACATCGGCCGCCGCTCAGCGCACGTCGAGGTAGATGCTCTTGATGTTCTGGTAGCTCGCCAGGCCCTCGGGGCCCAACTCCCGGCCGATACCGCTGTTCTTGATACCGCCGAACGGTGCCGTCGGGTCGTTGGCGTAGCCGTTGACTCCGACGGTTCCGGACGCGATGCGACGCGCGAAGCGGGCGCCTCGTTCGGGGTCTGCTGTCCACACCGTGCCGCCGAGTCCGTATTCGGAACCGTTGGCGATGGCCACGGCCTCATCCTCGCTGGTGTAGGGGATGACCGATAGTACGGGGCCGAAGATCTCCTCCCTCGCGATGGTGTGCTCGGGCGCTACGTCGGCAAAGATGGTCGGCTCGACGAACCAGCCGCGGTTGCCCGCTCGTCTACCGCCGGCTGTGATACGTCCGCCGTCGTTGCGCCCGGCCGCGATATAGCCTTCGACGCGGTCGCGTTGGCGAGCCGACACCAGCGGGCCCATCTGGGTGGCGGCAGAGAGCGGATCACCGACAGTGATGTTCTTGGCGAGGTCGGTCATGGTGTCGACTACTTCGTCGTAGCGGGACGTCGGCGCGAGTACGCGGGTACACAGCCAGCAGATCTGCCCGTTGTTCAACAGGGTTGCGCCGAAGAAGGATTCGATGTTGTCGGCGAGGTTCGCGTCGTCGAGCACGACAGCCGCGGATTTGCCGCCCAATTCCAGGGTTACCGGTCGCAACAATTCGCCACAGGTCCGTGCGATCGCGCGTCCCGCGGCGGTCGATCCCGTGAACGACACCTTGTCGACGCCCGGATGTGCTACCAGGTAGGCGCCCAGTTCGCGACCGCCCGGCACCACATTCAGCACGCCGGGCGGCAGGCCCGCTGCCAGCGCCGCCTCCGCCATCAGGAAGGCGTCGAGAACGGTCTCGGGCGCCGGTTTGAGCACGACGGTGCAACCTGCGGCCAGCGCAGGCGCGATCTTGAGGAAGGTGATCGCCTGGGGCACATTCCAAGGCGCGATCGCGCCTACCACGCCGACCGGTGACCGAGTGATCGCCGTGGAACCGCCCAGCATTCCGGGACGGATCTCATCTTCCTGGTCGGCGACCATGGTCCCGTAGTACTGCAAAAGCAGTGCGGGAAAGCCGCTTTCGAATTGCCGCGCGAGGCTGATCGGCATGCCGTTCTGGGTGCTGACCCGGATCGCGGTCTCCTCACCCCGCTGTTGCAGTTCTTCGGCGAAAGCCGCGAGTTTTTCCGCGCGGCGCTTGCCGGCCCAGTGTGCCCAGCCGGTCGGATCGTCGAAAGCCGCTCTGGCCGACGCGACTGCCGCGTCGATATCGGCTTGCGCGCCCTCGGGTACCGAGCCGACACGCTCTTCCGTGCTCGGCGAGATCACCGGGATGATCGAGTTCGTGGCCGGCGAAACCCAGCGTCCGTCGAGGTAGAGATCGGTGTAATCGATGGTCATGATCGTGCTTTCCGTTTCGGCCGGCTCACTCGTGGACAAGGACCGGTTTGAGGACTTCACCGCGGTGCTGTGCCGCGACGGCGTCGTTGATCTTGGTGAAGGGGAAGGTCGACACGAGTTTCTCGATCGGGAATCGCCCGGCTCGCCACAGCTCGATCAGTTCGGGGATAAATTCGTCGGGGTCGCTGTCACCTTCGATGATGCCGACCACGGTGAGGCCCAGGACCAGGGTTTCGATGACCGTAATCGGCAGCGCTGCTTCGGGATTCGCGGGAACACCGATCAAGCCGAGCTTGCTGTGGAAGGTCATCGACTTCACCAGAGAGTCGATCACGGCTGGAATGCCGGACGTGTCGATGGCGTAATCCACTCCGGCACCGACGATGGCGCGAACCTGATCGGCGACCGGGCCGGTGGCGGGATCGATCGCGTGCGTCGCACCGAGTTCCAGGGCCAGGTCGCGGCGCGATGCGTGGGGTTCGATCACGATGATGGTGGCGCACTCGCGCACCACAGCTCCCATCACAGCTGCCAGCCCGACCGAACCCGCACCCGCGACCAGCAGTGAGGAGCCGGACCGGCAGGCGAGCGAGCGCATGACCGCCCCTGCCCCGGTTTGAACGCCGCACCCGATCGGTGCGACCAGTTCGGCCGGCAAGTCCGCGGGCACCTTCACCACATTGCGTTCCAGGGCAAGGCTGTACGTGGCGAAGGAGGACTGGCCGAAGAACAGTCCGGTGATCGAGTCGCCGCCCTGCGAGAGCGGACGGCTGCCGTCGGCGCGTACGCCGTCGTAGTTGAGATGCATGAAATTGTGGCAGTACGACGGAGAACCGGTACGACACGCGGCGCACGATCCGCAACTGGCGAAGGTGATACCGACACGATCACCCGGTGCCACCTTGGTGACTCCTTCGCCGACAGCCTCGACGACGCCGCACCCTTCGTGGCCGAAGACGGCAGGAAGGGCAACCGGGAGCGCACCGTCGCGCGCGGCGAGGTCGGTGTGACAGATGCCGACGGCTTCCATTTTCACCAGTACTTCGCCCGGCCGCGGCCCGTCGAGAGTGATTGTCTCGAGGGAGAATTCGCTGTGCGGTGCACGTGCGACCGCTGCTAGTGCTTGCATGATCAGATCCTTCGTGTTTCGGGGTGGGCACCTGCGCCGCCCGGGGCGTGATCGGATTCCATTGCGGCGTCTCGCAGGGAGATGTAGGGATCGGCCACGACGTTGCGGTGCAACCGGGTCCGGTTTCCGATGAATCTCTTTCCTGCCATGAAATCGGCTGCGGCATTGACGGTTTCGACGCAGCGCACGATTCCCTCTGCGTCGAGGTGGAACAGCGAGCAGGAATCTGCGGGATCGCCGCGGAGAACGGCGTCGGTACCAGGCGTGAGAATTCCGGCCATCTTCATTTTCAGGTCGAACTGGTCGGACCAGAACCACGGCACCTCGTGCGGCGGGACTGCTGTGCCTGTGATAACGGCGGCGGCCTGCTTGGCCTGCTCGGTGGCGCTCGGAATGCTCTCCAACCGCACCATTGCGCCCAGGCTGTCGTGCATTCGGTGGGTGACGTCGCCGATGGCCAGGATATTCGGATCACTGGTGCGTGCGGCGCCGTCGACGACGATGCCTGCCATGCAGTCCAAGCCGGCATCGCGGGCGAGTCCATCCTCGGGGATTGCGCCGATACCGACGATCACTGTGTCGCATTCGATTTCGCTGCCGTCACCCAACCGCACGCCGCGTACCCGCCCGTCCCTGCCGAGGACTTCGCCGGCGTCTGCTCCGGTGATGATGTGTGTTCCGCGGGCTCGATGACTCTCGGTGAGAATGCGCGACAGTTCGGGGCTTGCCACACGGGCCAGAATCCGCTTTTCACGTTCGATAACGGTCACCTCACAGCCGCGGGCTCGTGCGGCCGCCGCCACCTCCAGTCCGATGTAGCCGCCGCCGACGATCGCCAGGCGCGCACCGGCAAGCACCGCGGTCCGTAGTTCGGCGGCATCGGCGAGTGTGCGTAAGGCGAGTACCCCGGTGAGATCGGATCCCGGAACCGGAAGCGGGCGGGGGCGGGCGCCGGTCGCCAGGACCAGCGTTTCATAATCGACGGTGTGGCCGGAGCGTGTCCTCACCGAGCGCGCCGATCGGTCGATGCCGACAACCGGCTCGGCAAGTCGCAGCTCGATGTCGTTGTCGGCGTAGAACGACTCGGGTCGCAACCACTGGACGTAGTCTTCGCTGTCGTACTTCTTCGACAAGGGTGGCCGGTAATAGGGCGGAACGGGCTCTGCGCCGAACATCACCACACGACCGGTGAACCCAACCTGCCGAAGTAGGCCGACGAGCGTGCCGCCGGCCTGCCCGGCACCGACGATTATGACGTTGTGCGTCGGAGTTTTTGCGCTCATAGCTGTGTTAACGGGCGAACTCGATCGCAACGGGCATGTTCTTGAGCCCGCCGACGAAGTTGGTCTGGATGAACCGGGTGTCACCGGCCGGAGTTATCGACTTCACATGGGGCAACAGCTCCTCGAGCATGACGCGCAGTTCCAGCTTGGCCAGATGCTGCCCGATGCACATGTGCGGACCGTAGCCGAAGGCGATGTGCCTGTTGGGGCGACGGGTGAGGTCGAAGCGGTCCGGATCCGGGTTGGCGTCGGCGTCGCGGTTGCCGGACTGGTACAGCAGCATGAAGCGGTCGCCGGCGTGAATCTCTCGTCCGCGCAGGGTGTAATCCCGCGTGGCCGTTCGCGTGAAGTGCTTCACCGGCGATGCCCAGCGCAGCGATTCGTTCACCAGATGGGGTACGAGTGAGAGATCTTTGCGGACCAACTCCAGTTGCTCCGGCTGCCGAGCCAGTTCGAGCATGCCGCCGGCCAGGGTGCTGGACGTGGTGTCGTGCCCGGCAGTCGCGATGGCGATGAAGTAGCCGTAATAGACCTCGTTCTTGTAGTACTCGCCGTTCGCGTCGCGAGCCGACGCAATCACCGTCGCAAGATCGTCCCGCGGATGTGCGCGCCGATCCTGAAGCAAGGCTTCGAAATACGCGAAAAAGTCCTGAATCGTGGCCACCCACTGTCGAGCAGCGGCATCGGGAGTCAATGGCTCGACATCGTCTCGCGCGGAGTCCGGGTCGGCAGTGCCGAAGAACTCCTGGGTCAGCGACATCATTTTCGGCTCGTCGGATTCCGGGACACCGAACAGACTCATGATCACGTGCAACGGATACTGAAGCGCGAAATCCTTGACGAAATCGATCCGTCCGTCGGTCTCGAGCAGCCGCGCCACCGCCGACTTGGCAAGCTGCCGGATGACCGACTCCCACTGGGCCAAGTTCTGCGGCCGGAACCAGTCCAGCGCAATGTCTTTGATCTCGGTGTGCTCCGGCGGGTCGAGATAGGTGAGGGTTTCCAGAATGCGGAGGCTGCCGTCGTTGATACTCTTGGTGAATTCGTCACCCGCCTGATTGGCGAGGATCGGATTGGCCGAGCCTTTGTCCTCACCACCTGCGCTCGTGAAGATCTCGGGCTGACGCTCGATCTCCATGATGTCGGCATGCTTGCTGACGAGCCACAGCGGGTCGTACCCCTCGACGACCGCGCGGCCCAGTGGGTTGTTCTCACGCAACCAGCGGTACGCCTCGAACAGGGCGTCATTGTCACGATGGCCCTCGGGAGGCACGATCTGTCGGGCGATGGTGTCCGGGATCAACTCGGTGGCCTGCTCCGTGGT
>NZ_BDCC01000106.1 GCF_001613305.1 Nocardia vaccinii NBRC 15922 | reverse complement strand
TGCCGTGTCAAGAAGCCTTCGGTAGGTAATCGGGATGGCGGATCTTTGATCCGACGGTGAAGTCTCGGATCGGTTCGGCGTGCTGGTTGCGCCAGCGGATGTAGGTGCCGACCGCATCGTCTTGTTCGCCGTGGCTGCGGTGGTCGGTGCCGTTGAGCGCGAAGTACCGCAACGCGGAGAACTCGCACTCGATCCTGTTCAGCCAGGACGAATAGGTCGGCAGAAACACCAGTACGACGGCGTTGGCCACGCACCAGGCGCGGACCTCGGCCCGTTTGGGGACCGAGTAGTTATCGCAGATCAGATACAGTTTCTCCCCCGGCCACCGGCGACGCAGCGACTTCAGGAAGGACAGGAACTCCATCCAGCGTTTCCGGTCACGGATGCGGTAGTACAGATACCCGGTGCGCAGGTCCAGCGCACCGAACATGTGCCGCACACCCTGGGTGCGGTTGTACGTCGCCCGCAACCGTTTCGGCCGCCAGGCCGGAAACCAGCCCCGTCCGGCGCGAGGCTGCAGATTCAGCGGCCCGGACTCATCGATGCAGATCACGCGCCCATCGCCGGGAGGGTTGCTATACAGGTCCGGGACCCGGGTCATCTTGTCGGTGAACTCGGGGTCGTTGCTGCCCTTCCAGGTCTTGGTGACCTGCCACGACACCCCACCGGCTCTCAGGATTCCCCGCAGAGTTTCCCGGCTGATGTCAGCAATATTATTGTGCCGCAACACCTCTACCAGATTCGACAGACTCCACGCCGAGAACGGCCAGCCCAGATCACGCGGGCAGCACCGGGCGATGGAACAGATCCGATCACGTGTCGCCTGATCGGTCTTCGCCGGCCTGCCCGCGCTCCATTTTGGGTCCAGCGCGGTCAACCCCTGTTCGTTGAAATCGTTGCTGCACATACGATTCCGATACCTGCATGAGCTTCGCGATCATCGGCACCGGCTGCCGCTGCGCCGAAGCCATCACCACGATCGCCCGCCGCATCCGCACCGGCTGCTTGCTGCGCCCGCGCGATCTGAGCCAGCTTGCGGCCCTCCTCCGAACTCACCGCTCTGACGAACACATCCGGCTTGCGAGCCACCAGCCACCACCTCCACCGGCAGCATCACCGCTCAACAGCCCACGAGCAACCCGCCACCCCGACGATTACCGCATCAACTCTTCCGGACGCGGCACTAGTGGGAATGGCGTTCCTGCTGTTGGTCGCCGGTCACGAGACGACGGTGAACCTGATTGGCAACGGCGTCCACGCACTGTTGCGTAATCCCGCCCAATTCGAGGCGCTGCGAGCTGACCCGAGCGGAGTGCCGGACGCGGTGGAGGAGTTTCTGCGGCACGATGGTCCGGTCAGCTGGTCCACCGTGCGCTACACCGCCGAGCCGATCCGTATCGGCGACGCCGACATACCGGCGGGGGAAATCGTCTACGTCGCTGTCGACGCGATGAATCGAGATCCGGACCGCTTCCACGATTCCGAAACACTGCTGATCAGCAGAGACACCTCCGGACACGTGGCTTTCGGCCACGGCATCCACAACTGTGTCGGCGCTCCGCTGGCCCGGCTGGAGGCACATATCGCCTTCACCGCTCTCCTGCAACGTTTCCCGAAGCTCGCACTCGCAGATGAGGCATTCACCCCCAGTGGCAGGCCGGCTTACTCATACACGGTCTCAGCGAACTTCCGGTACGTCCGCACGGCTGACGGGGCTTCGCCCCACCCCGACGAAGCATGTGTTCGGCTGGAGTGTCGACCGCACCGGCCTGGCGCTGAGGCAGTACAGGTACAGCTCCGCCCGATGTGTCACCCCGTACATCGGAAATCGTCACACCGGTCACACCCGGACCGGGATAGGAGCTGGCTCGGTAAGGCTCCCCGATTCACTGCTTGAAGCCTGGCAAGTTCCGGCCCGTAGCCGTGATATTTGCGTGCTCCTGCGATACGCACAGTGGGACAGCGGCAAGCACCGGCCCCGTCCTGCAGTCCTGTCTGGTTAGAGGGAAAGACGGGACCGCAGTATCAACGACGAGGACATAGCGGAAGCCGAGAACTTCTTCCTGCGTTACAGCGCTGACAGGCTGCTGGAAGACACCAGGCCGGGCAGCGTACTGGTTCTCCTTGGATCAGGCGGGCCTGGTGTGAGGTCAGCTGCACGTCCGGAGCCGGAGGCCGGGTATCACTTTCCGGGGTCGTGGGGTGTGAAGGGCTCGTTGATGGTGGTGAAGTACTGGATCACCGAGGCGACCGCGACCGGCGCCGTGACCAGCAGCGCTCCGCCGAAGACGCCGATGCCCACCCCGATCGCGATGCCGGCGAGGCAGCCCGCCAGTGGTCCCGCGCCGAACAGCGCCGCGAGTATGCCGGTGACGACGGTGCCGACGATCGCGCCGCCGATGCAGCCGGCGACTCCACCGATGGCCGTGCCCATGGCCGCTCCGGCGGCCGCGGCCGTGCTGATCTGTATCGATGCACGCTGGAAGGCGGCCTGCTCGCGTTCGTAGCGTGTCCGCCACGGTGCTTCTTCCTGATAGGGCAGGGCCGCCGGGGACAGCGTGGCGGTGTGGCCGTCGACGGCCGCGCGGATGGGATATTCGGCGTTGTCGAAGCGGAAGCTCAGCGGAATGCCCGCCAGCACTTGGTAGTTCACACCGGTGGCGGGCTTCGCGGATGCGGGCGTCGCCGCGGCCGCTCCGTCGATGCCACGCAGGCTGCGGCCGTAAGCACGGCTATAGCAATACAGTTCGTCATTCTCATCCGGTTCTCCTCGAATAGTGGAAATCAGCGCTCTGGACGGTCTCGCGGATCGCCCGGCATATCGGTGACAGGAAGGCCATTCGTGCCTATTTGGCTGGGGAGGACCCCTGGCGTACGGAAATGGCATTTGCCGGATTCGCACGAACCGTTCGTCCAGTGGGTGGCTGTCCGGCTCGCCGGGACCCGCACTTGTGGGTGCAGACGTCGATGGACGAGCTGGAACCGCTGGGGTTTCCGTTGTCGTATCAGTCGCGACTGGCAGCTGAGCCGCACAACAGTCGTCGATAAATATTGTCTGAGTGCGACTACTTCGATACCGTGAAGTAGTCGGCCGGATCAAGGGCATCGAGCGCGATCCACCTCTGCGATATTGCCGCGGTTGATACTCGGGCGCTACCCGATGAGACGCGGAAAAAGCCCTGGATATCGAGCGCAATTCGAGGATCGTCATCGACACGTCGTGCCATTTCGTAATAGGCGGCCAATACGTGGATACAACGCCCAGTGTCATCCGAGCAAGAGCAGTCGACTCCTGCAACTATCGGTGCGGGCGGGTGGCCCGCTTCGGTGATCGCGCGGTGCACCTCGTCGGTGAGGATGGGTCGAGCACCAGACAACTGGCCGGTGATTCCCGCGATCGTCTCCCGGGACATCGGCGCCACCTCGATGCAGGACATCGATGTGTTGCGGCCACGCTGGACGACGGCGCGCAGGGTGCGGCCGTCGATCGTGACCTGTACTGCTCCAACGCGCGCCAGCTTGCGGGCGCGCGGCAACACCGGGTCGGGTCTGGTCTGGCGTAACGGTTGGGCGAGCCGAACCCAGTCACGCCCCCACGCTGTGTAACCGAAGTCGTCGTCCGCCATATCAGCCGGCTCGCTTCCGGCGCAAGGTCGCAATGAGGCGGTCGTCATCCAAGCGCGCCAGTTCGGCGACACCGGACATATCGGCGATATCGGATAGCGCGGATTTGCGCGAATGCATGGCCGCGATGTGCTCCTCAACGGTGGTGTTGGTGGTCAGGGTGGTGACGGTGACGGTGCGGGTCTGACCGATCCGATGGACTCGATCGGAGGCCTGCGCTTCCACGGCCGGATTCCACCATCGGTCGAAGTGAATGACATCGGCCGCGCGGGTGAGAGTGAGCCCGGTGCCACCGGCTTTCAGACTGAGCACCAGCACTTTCGGGCCATGGTCGGCCTGGAACCTTCGGATGATGTCGGCCCGCTGTTCCTGGTTCAAGCCGCCGTGAAAGAACGGGGCAGCCACACGGAACTGCTCGCCGAGGTGCCGCACGAGCAGCTCACCGGTCTTCCGGTATTGGGTGAAAATCAGTGTTGGCGAATCAGTTTCGAGGTTGTTGGCCACAATGTCGGTGCACAGGTCGAGCTTTCCCGACCTCTCCGACAGTTCGTCGAGGTCACCGGTGACCAGTCCCGGATGGTTGCAAACCTGCTTGAGGGCGGTCAAAGCCGCCAGTACCCTGGCCTGGCGCTTTGCGCCGCTGCCGAAGCCGCTGTCGATCGCCTGCGCCAGCTTTTTGTCGTACAACTGCTGCTGTTCCTCGGTGAGGTCGCAGATCAGATTGGCATGGATCTTGGGTGGGAGCGAGCCTGCAACCTGAGACTTCTTCCGCATCAACACAACTGGCTCGATCGCCCCGCGCAGTCGGGTAGCAGCGGCGAGGGAACCGTCCGCGATCGGCCGGGCAAAGCGACGACGAAACTGCGCCTTATGCCCGAACAGCTGCGGCGCAACCAGATTGAGCAGCGCCCAGAGTTCCTCGAGACGATTCTCGACGGGCGTTCCGGTCAACGCGATTCTCGCGTCGGCCGCGATAGTTCGCGCGGCCTTCGATACCTGTGTGCGGGGGTTCTTCAGCACCTGCGCCTCATCGAAAACCGCACTGGCCCAATGGTGCTCCATGAGGACAGGGCTATGTCTGCGTAGCGTCGGATAGCTGGTGAGCACGACGGTTCCGCAAGCGACCACTTTCAGTGCCCCGCCGCGCCAGATCATCGTCCGCAGATCCGGTGCGAAGCGCTTGATTTCATGCGCCCAGTTGCCGACCAGCGACGTCGGACACACCACTACCTGTGGCCCCCCATCGGCGCACCCGACGAGATAGCCGATGGCCTGCAGCGTCTTACCGAGTCCCATTTCGTCGGCCAGCACCGCACCGCCGTGCGCGTCGATGGTCTCGCGCAGCCAGCTCACACCGCGGACCTGATATGGCCGCAGCTCGGCGGTCAGTGCTGTTCGCAGTTCGGCCGCAACAGCATTGGTGCGACGGAAGACCTCCACCGCATGCTCCGCTGATGTCACGGCCACACCGGTGGCATCGGGCACGGCATGCGCTGCGATCGGCAGGGCCCCATCGCCGCCCGCCAGCCAAGCAGCCACCGACGGACCGGGCGAATCGAGGGGCGCACAGGCGAGCCGGTCCGGCTCGATCAGCGCGCACTCGACCTCGGACACCTCGAACCCGCCAGGTTCCGACGTCGGGACAACCAAGGAAACGGTCTGGGCATCACCGACCGGCGGGGCATCCCCCGCGGCACGGCCGGACCAGGTCCACAACGCGAACATATGGCGGTCGAGAAGGTACGTGGCTTGGCTGTCGAGTACGACACCAGTAGGTTTTTGCCCGATTCCCATTGTGTCAGTTGCTGACCAGGTCAGCGCCCTCGTAAGCGGATTGGTTATCGGTCCCGGAGCGGGGGGCGGCCCCAGTCGCGGAGCGGCTGTCACTTCGACCATGGTCCGGCTGCTGTGCCGGCACCGTGGGTCTTCCGACGAGTCTCAAGGCAAACACCAGCGCGGCTGCTCCGAGAAGTGCGGCGAGCATGATCCAGACCGCGCCGACATGCATAGCGTGGATAAACGCGTGATCGGCAGCCTGCGCAAGAGTCGACTGGTGGATCTCGGCGGCAACATGCCGCGCCTGTTCCGCGGAAACCCGTACTCGTTCCTGTACGGCCTCCGGTACATCGCTCAGCGAGGGTTCGATCGCGCGTCGATATGCGATCGACATGATCGTGCCGCCTACTGCGATCCCGATCACGCTGCCGGTCTGTCGCGCGGTGTGGGTGACGGCCGACCCGGCACCGGCCCGTTCCATCGGCAGGGTGCTGATCAGTGCTGCCGTCACTGGCATCATCATGCCGACCGAAAGGCCCTGGACGAACAACAAGATCTCGATCCAGATGAGTGGGGTCTGCAGTCCGAGCAACCCGACCGCACCCATGGATAGCGCCAGCGCCATCAGCGCCGGCACGGAGACAGTGCGTAGTGGCCATCGGCGAACCAGACGCGCGCTCAGGGGCGCACCCAAGACCGCGCCGACCGCGGTCGGGATATTGGCCAAGCCTGCCTTGATCGGCGAGAAGCCAAGTGCACCTTGCAGATAGAACGCGTAATAAAAGGTCATGGCAGCCACAGAGAAGAAGACCAATGCCATGGCCGCGTTGCCGCCGCCGAATACCCGTTGCGCGAGCAGTCGGGGCTCGAAACTGGGTTCCTTGATTCGCAGTTCGACGAGCACGAAAGCTGTCAGCAAGACCAGTCCGACGGCGATCGGCGCCCAGACGTCCGGACGGCCCCAGTCGATTACCTGCCCCGCACGGATCAGCCCGTATGCCAGCGCCGCGAGCCCGCTGATCGAAAGCAGCATCCCAGCCGGGTCCAGCGGCCGCACGGTGGGGCTGCGGAAATTGGGGACCAGCACGGCGATCCCGATCAGCGCCAGCACCACAACCGGGACATTGACGAGAAAAACCGAGCCCCACCAAAAATGGCCGAGAAGGATCCCGGCCAACACCGGGCCCGCAGCCATTCCGACACCGGCGGCTGTCGAGGAAATGGAGATCGCGGTTACTCGGACGGGGCCGGTGAAGGTCCACAAAAGGATGGCAAAGTTAGCCGGCATGATCAGCGCGGCGCCGATTCCCATCACGGCTCGGGCGGCAATCAGTTGGCCTGGGTCACCTGCGTACGCCGCCCATATCGAGGCCCCGCCGAAGATCACCACTCCCGTTGCGAGCACAGTCCGGTGGCCAAAACTGTCGCCTAGTGCGCCTGCGGTGAACATGAATGTGGCGAAGACCAGGGTGTATGCGCCTGTGGCCCATTGAAGCTCAGCCGGGCTGGCACCCAGTCCGTTGACCGGGTCCGTCAGGGTTTCCAAGGTGATACTGAGGATGGTGTTGTCCACCCAGATAACCAGCTGGGAGAACATGAGGACAGCAAGGATCAACCACTGCCTGGACTTCGGCAGCGTTGGGGACGCGGTCATAAACACCTTTCGGATATCGATCGGCGAGAACCTGAATGACTGGACCATAAGCAAACTCCACCGCGCTGTCAATCTTAGAATTTCTTGTCACAACAGTTGCGGCCGAATGGACTATATGCCCTCAGTAGGATTTGCGGGCCGAACAAATTTATGCCTCTGTAGGATTTGCGAGTCGAAGGACTTTATGTCCTCCGGGGGTTGCGACCGATCAGATTTCATGCCCTCCGGTGAGCTGTCGCACCGCGTATTGACAAGCTGCTGCTCGGTATGGGCGACAAAACTATGGACGATGTGCTGGAGACAAATCTGCGCGGTGTATTCCGCACCGTTCGGACGCGCTACGGATTGGCAGGCGGGCATCGGAGGCTGGGCTGGGCCCGGTGCGGACAGCGCTAG
>NZ_BDCC01000105.1 GCF_001613305.1 Nocardia vaccinii NBRC 15922 | reverse complement strand
TTGTCGTACCAGTGCTTCTTGTGGCGGCACAGCATGGCCTCACCGTCGCGGTCCCAGGAGAATCCGGGTTTCTTCAGCAGTTTCGCGAACAGACGGCTGGCGTTGTCGGGATTGTCGGCCGCGAGCCGGGCAATGGGCACCGGGCTGACCTCTGTGTCGCGCAGATACCCCGACAGCGTTTCGCGATACCGGCGCCGCGTCAGCAGGGCCGGGTCGGTGAACAGTTCGATCAGCACGGTGTAGTCGACGTAGAAGCCCAGCCCGTCGAGTTCGTCGTAGATCATCGCGACGCTGTCGGCGTCGGTCCACGCCTCCGGCAGGGGAAAGTCCGGTTCGGTCCACGGACCGTCAACACTGCCGTGGCGTTCGTAGGTGTGCCGGTAGGCCGCCATCAGCACCCCATGCACTTGCGAACCGGGAACAACGACCGTGTCCGAACCATGCACGGCGATGAAGTCGGCTCGCTGCTCGGCCTGTATCCGGCGGCCTTGCTCCAATTTCTCTGGATTGCGGAACACCGCTTCGGGATGCGACGCCTGAAGTTGTGGTACGCCTGCCAGCAGGTCTTCGGCCTCCTCGGCTGGGTAGCTCGCCATCGGCCCGCTGATCATCCAGAAGTCCGAGACCGGGACGACACGACCGATCACGATCATGCCCGGTGACAACGCCGAAACTCCGGCGGTGCCCATATTCGATCGCACGCGGTAGGTCAGTTCGTCGATGTGATTGAACGCCACGAACCCGTCGTCACCGGCCATCTCGACGATCTCGAACGTGCCCTGCACATTCTCCAGCCAGCTGCACAGGATGGCGCGATCGGCGTCGGACAGGTCTGGCCGGCTGTTGATGAAGCTTTCGATCAGCGAGGTACCGGCAGCGAGCCGATGACCGTGGATGAAACCATCGAGCATCAGACCGAAGGACAACTCGTCATCGACGACACCGTCGGGGAACTCGTCGAAGATCAGCTCTGCAAGTGCCGCGTCGAACCGATCAGAGGTCGCGAACGCGACCAGTTCCTGTTTGAGATCACCACAACGCTCGAGCAACGGATCCACCGTCACCGCCTCCCTCTAGCGTCCACGCCCTCGTCGAGGCGAACCCTACGCCACACCGGCCCACCACAAGGGACCCTCCCCTCGCATCCAGGGTGCCGAAGACGGTGTGTGACAACTGAACTGGATGCCCTGCTGACTGCGCTGTACGTGAAAATCGACGACGAGCTGCCGGGTTCGCGCTGGACCGGCCGGCCGCCGACGCTGACCGACTTGGAACTGGTGTGCCTGGCGGTGGCGCAGTCGCTGCTCGGGTTCACCACCTCCGAAGCGCACTGGTTGCGGTACGCCCGCGCGCATCTGACCGGGATGTTTCCGTACCTGCCGCAGCAGTCCGGCTACAACAAGCGCCTGCGTCATGCGGTGGGCCTGGTCAAGCGGGTCATCCGGATGCTGGCCCGTTCCACCGATTTCTGGCTCGATGACTGCTGGATCGTCGACTCCACCCCGGTGCCGTGCGGGGCATCCCGGCCCACAGTCAAACGGTCGGAGGTAGCCGGCTGGGCCGGTTACGGGTACTGCGCTTCGCATTCGCGGTTCTACTGGGGTTGAAACTGTATCTGGTGTGCACCCCGTCCGGGACGCCGATCATATGGGCCCGCGCGGACCCGAAAATCGGTGAACGCGAAGTACTTTCAGCGATGCTCGAGGTCGACACCGCGGTGACTGCCGAGCACGAGGGGATCTTGTTGATCTGTGACAAGGGGTTCGCCGGGCGCGGGTTCGAGACATTGCTGAGCGAGTACGAGATCACCATGCTGCGCCCCTCGCGCAAGGATGAGAAGGCCCGCCACGGTGAACCGCTGCTGAAGAAGGTGCGCCAGTTGATCGAGTCGGTCAACGACACGTTGAAAGGCCAGCTCGACCTGGAAGACCACGGCGGGCGCAGCTTCGAAGGCGTCGCGATCCGTGTCGCTCAGCGCGTGCTGGCGATGGCCGCCGCGATCTGGCACAACCACACCACCGGCGCAGCAGTCACCCGGTCACTGATCGCCTACGACCATTGATCGGGGTTCGGACTTACTCGGATTAGCCGCCACGCGCTGCGGCAAGCAAACCTGCGCCACGATGTGCGCGCCGAACTCCTCGAGCCCGGGAATGTCAGCGGGCAGTTCCACTGTCTCGCCAGCGTGCACGGCGCGGACGTATGGCAGAACGTAGCGGTAGCTGCGGACCACATGGCCAAGGTAGTCTTCCCGAGCTTTCCGACCTTTCGAGCGTGGCGGACCGCAGGGCCTGATTTCGCGACGTATGTCGGATGCGGAGGTGCGGTCGAACGGCCCAGAATCAGATCAAGCCACAACGCCGTGAAGGAGAACGACCCGTGACCTACGCTTTCGACCGGGAATTGGCGCCAACAATCCCGATGCTGCCCAACCCGATGCTGCCCAATATGGGCGAGGCAGACCTGCCCGAGGTGCGGGAAGAATTCCTCACCATGATCGACGAGCGTATGGCCGAAGTCGATACCACCGGCGTCACCGCCCGTGAAGAACTGGTGCCTGGCCCTGAGGGCGCGCCGGATGTCCGCGTGCGAATCTACACGCCCGATCGGATCGCCGCGCCCGGGGTGATCTTCGACGTTCACGGCGGCGGGTTCATCATCGGCAACCCCCACATCAACCACGCGAGCAACGTACGGTTCGCCAGGGAGCTCGGGGTCAAGGTGGTGTCCGTGGACTACCGGCTGGCCCCCGAAGCGCGGTACCCGGTCGGGCTCGAGGACTGCTATGCGGCGCTGGTCTGGACAGCGAAGAATGCCGCCGAACTCGGCGTCGATCCGAACAGGATCGCGATCTACGGTTGCAGTGCCGGCGGCGGGCTGTGCGCGGCGCTCGCGCTGCTGTCCCGCGATCGCGGCGGCCCGGCGATCGCGTTCCAGTACCTGGGAGTCCCCGAGCTGGACGACCGGCTGGGGACGGCGAGCATGCAGGCATTCGTCGACACTCCGGTGTGGAACCGGCCGAACGCCGAGTTCAGCTGGGACTGCTACCTCGGGGCCGGCGTCCGCGGTAGCGCGGACGTCTCGATCTACGCCGCGCCGGCCCGGGCGACGGATTTGACCGGTCTTCCGCCTGCTTATGTCTCGGCGATGGAGTTCGATCCGCTGCGTGACGAAGACATCGCCTACGCCCAAGCGCTTATCGCCGCCGGAGTGCCCACCGAGCTGCACGTTTTCCCCGGCGCGTTCCACGGTTCCGCGATGGTGGAGTACGCCGCGGTGTCGAAACGCGAAATCACCGAGGCGATCGCTGTACTCGGGCGGGCCCTGGGCGTGGAACTGACCTAACCGCGCTCGGCCAGACGGCGGGCGAGCAGCGCGAGCCGGGCCCGGAATCGGTCGCCTGGCTCGTCCAGCCGCCAGCCCAGCGCATCCTCCACATGTGCCAGCCGTGCCGCCACCGAGGAGTGGTGGCGGTGCAGCGTGATCGCCGCTTGCCGCAGGGAACCTGTGCGGCAGTACGCTTCCAACGCCGCGACGTCGGCCGCACCGGTCGGCGTGGCGGCCAGCTCGTCCAGCGCCTTGACGTCCTCCTGCGCCCGCAACCGCGCCACCGGGATCTCCGCGAGCAGGGTCAGCGAGCCCAATTCGCTGTGCACCACAACGGGTTCCGCGGCGGAGACGGCGAAGCGTTCGGCCAGCCGCGCCTGCAACCACGAGCGGCGTGCCTTGAGCCCGGGCACGGAGTCGCCGACGCCGATTCGCACTCCTCCGGCGGTATTGCGTTCGCGCGTTCGTTCGTCCACAGAGGATCGCAGCATCTCGGTCACGGAACCTTCGAATGGCTGCAGCAGCACCGCCGCCACCCCGCCGACGACCGCCATATGCAGCCGCGGCAACTGCCCGCCTCTTGCCAGCAACCCAACCGCGGCGGCGCCCGGGTCGCTCCCGTCTTCGGTACCGACCGCCACCACGCACACCTGACGGGAGGCGTCGAATCCGAGCAGTACGAGCGCTCGTGCCCGGTCTTCAGCAGCGGCCTGCTCACCCAGCAGTAGCTCGACCAGAGCAGGGTCGGCTAAGTGCGGCGCGGACCGGGCTGGTTCCGGCCTAATCAGCATCCGCGCTGCCAGCGCGAACCGCTCCAGTACGAGATCATCGAGCGGCCCGCTCGGGCCAGGCCGCTCCAGCCACGCTTGGCCGCCGGGGTCCCGTCTCAGGTTTACCGAAGTCGGCTTGGCGATCGCGTCACCCGCTGGTACCCCGTCCGGCGTGAACCGCAGCGCGGGACTCGCGATGCCCGTTTGTAACCCGGCCACGCACTCCGCCAATGCCGCTGTGGCGCGCACCAACTCGGAAAGCTGGGCATGCCCGGCCACAAGCTCGTCGAAGTAGGCGATGACCCGGACAGCGGCTTCCGCATCTGCGTCTACTGCAGACAATCGCAGGAGTAGGCCCTTCATTCACCCAGCCTAGATCGTGGGATCCTGTTCAGCGCGGCCCCGACCGCGGTGCCTCCGCTTCTGTAGCAGCAACCCAGCGACACCGCACGGACCATGACGCGACGATCGAGGCATTGATCACCACGACTTGGAATCGCTGACTCAGGCGCGGCGGCCCGGGAGTCCGAAGCACTTTCCTGTTTGCTCTATTGCCGCTTCTCAGGGGGACGCTGTTGGTTAACGAAGGGGTAACCTCTTTTGCTGGCCTCCGTGGATGCGCTGGCTGATGGTGTGCGGCTGATGAGCGAGGATGATCCGTTCCGGACAGTTCGTGACGTGTCGGAGCCGGTCACGACAGGAGTTGAGTGCGGCTGGATTTGCCGCTCGACACGCTCACCGATCTCGCCGGTGAGGTGCTGCGGTCAGTGGTGGTGCTGTGAGCGGCGCGCTGCGCATCGAGCGGGTCGTCACCTCCGGCGTCTTCGAACTCGACGGCGGCAGCTGGGATGTCGACAACAACGTCTGGGTGATCGGCGACGACGACGAAGTCGTCGTCGTGGACGCGGCCCACGACCCCAAACCGATCGTCGAAGCCGTGGGCGACCGCCACGTCACCGCGGTCGTCTGCACACACGGCCACAACGACCATGTCACCTTCGCCCCGCAACTGGGGCAGGACCTGCACGTCCCGGTCCTGGTGCACCCTGGCGACGACCCACTGTGGCAGCTCACCCATCCGGATCAGCGCTACTGGCACCTCACCGACGGTCAGCGAATCGCTTTGGTGGGCACCGAGATCCACGTTATCCACGCGCCTGGGCATTCACCCGGCTCGGTATGTCTGTACCTGCCCGAAGCGGATGCGTTGTTCTCCGGTGACACCCTGTTCGCCGGCGGACCGGGCGCCACCGGGCGGTCGTTCTCCGATTTCCCCACCATCATCGGATCCATCCGCGACCGCCTGCTCACCCTGCCCGATCACACTCGGGTGCACACCGGCCACGGAGACTCCACCACCATCAGAACCGAGGCACCGCACCCGGCGGAATGGATCGCTCGCGGATATTGAACCGGACGGGGTTGCGCTCGCAGCAGCGAACACAACCCCGAAACCGACTACTTCAGTTCATGTTCGACTCGGCCCGACTCGCACCGGATTCCCACAACCGCAGAGTATGTTCAAGTGCCGCCGGGGCCGGTCCGCGAGCTCGATCATCTCGACCCGGGCGGCGAGCGCGCTGAGCAAGGCCTCGGCCCCCAGCCGGATGAGGTTCCCTCGCCTCTCGGAGAGGCTCTGAGTGTGGTCCGATAAGGCCGGAAGGAGCCATTCGTGGTAGCGCCGAAGAGGTATCCCAACGCCGCGTAGTTAACGGGACCGGCTCTGTCCCAAATTCGGTGGTAGCGAGTTTTGTGCTACCCAGCAGTATTCGGTGCCGCGATCGCGGAAACCGTGCGCTGCCGTACATTTGGCGTTTGATCAGCTTCGTGTTCACTCCCTCGTCGGGCCCATTGTTGTAGGGTAAGGCTTGCCCGGCGACAGCGGCGGCGTGGTCTTGTTCAAGGCCGGTCAGGAAAGGCCCGAGTTCGGTCGGGCCCGCTTCGTGGACCTGCTTGATCCAGCTATCGAGCTGCTCGCCGTGGTGTTCGGTCATCAGCTCGGCGAACTCGCGGACCAGACGGGCAATGTCGGTCATCTCCGGGCATGCAGCGATGATCTGGTCGAGGTGTTCGCGGCGATCCTCGGGCAGGTCGGTTGGTCTGGTCAGGATCCAGCTTGCAACGCGCTTGGACCGCAAGACCGTAGCCGTGGGCCTACGGCGAACGGGTCCAGGTGGCGGTGGCCTGCGCGGCGGCGCGGGGTGGTCCTGTGATGGTGGTAGCCAGGAGCATCGGTGACGATCGGAGCAGGCAGTTCGAGAACGTAGACCGGTGAGTACATCGACCATGGGCCGGACTGTAACGGCGGCCCCGGAACACCAGTGCGCGGCGAACTAACGAATGTCGGCACCGGTGCGTGACCGATGTGGTCATCATAGGGCCATGGAAAGGGCGGTGGAAGGTTCACCGCAACGGCGCATGCTGGAATGTGCACCCGGCGCCGCTGAATGTGATTCCGCAGAGAGCGGCACCGGAGCCGGTGCGGCCCCGCCCAAGGCCGCGCCGGGCCCGCAGTCCGGCGTCCGCGGGGTGGCGCCAGGTGCGTTCGGCGACAGCGCCTCGCGAAGGAGGGTGACTTCCTGCCATGTTGTGAAGGTGCCGTTCGGTACAGGATCGATGTATGTCGCGAGCCTGGTTCAAACGTTTGATTCCGCGACCGGCTACGCCTCCGCCGGCAGGGGCGAGCGGGCCACCGACGCGGGTCGTGGATGTCGATCTGTATCGCGGCCGGGCTGGCGGCGCGGACTGGACCGCCGAGTGGGGACTGCTCGACGAGCAGATGATCGAGGAGATCACCACCAACGATCTCGGTGCCCTCGTCGAGTACGTCCTGGTCGACGCCCGCGATCATGTAGGCGAGCACCTGGAGGTGGCCGTGCAGTGGAGTCTGCACCCCGACGACCAGCAGCCCGGCATCGATGTCACCGGTAGCGAGCTCGACGGTGTGATATTGCCGGTCACCCTGTACACGTAGCCGCAAGTACGCGCAGCAATGCTGTCCATATCGGCGGTCAGGTCGTCCGATCTGGTTTCTGGATGCCGAAAGAAAATCGGACGGACGCGCCGTAATCGATTGGGGAGCAGGTTTCCAGGTTCCCTGGGCAATCTTCGGGATCTAGCTATAACACTGCTGGTGTTTGGGAGAGCAAATTACCAGATCAGCGTGTTTGATTCTTATAAACCAAACCTGTCGATGTCCGGAGTCGCCTGCACGGATGACTGAAGGCATCTGCAGAGGTTCGGTCAGTGCTGGTGCGTGCTCTCCCTGCACTACCCGCACCGGCACCCCGGGTGGGCCTCATGCCACAGCGTCCTTGGCGTAGTTCTCGTTCAGCAACGGCCAGCCACCGGGGGAAGAGACCGCGTCCCTCGACCTGCCGCAACCCGCCTCCCACACCATCCAAAGACGGGCGAATCATGCACCCAACGGGATCGCAAGTTCAAACCAGCAGGCCACCAACACTTCTCAAGCCACCAAATCGGCAGGACAGACACAGTCATGAATCGTCACAAAGACCCGTACGCGCCCTACTCCGGGTGTCAATGTGAGGGCTCGAGAGTCGCTTGACCGAATGTCATCATCTGATGCCTGACCGTTGGATGGCGTGCGCCCTTGCCGGTGACGTAGAGGCGAGTGATCGTTTTCGTGTTCTTCCGGGGCCGGACGGCTATTTCCTCTTCGCCGTGCATGATCCGTAGGTGGGTGCCTCGATGACGACAGTCACGAGCTTGCCGCGATGGTGGGGGCCGAGATTCATGCGCTGTTGCTCGCGGTTGACGGGCCAGGTGCCGCTTCGGCTTTCACTGCGGGACCCCAATCTTCAACAAGGTCCTGCGCGCGGCGACCGCGATGGCTTCGTCGATCATCTGACCGTCGAGTT
>NZ_BDCC01000104.1 GCF_001613305.1 Nocardia vaccinii NBRC 15922 | reverse complement strand
CCGCGCCTCCTTTCCGTGCACGGCTTGAGCCCTGAGAGCCTGAAACGACTTGACGTACAGCGCGATCTCGGCGGGCTGAGTAATGGTCAGTTCGGCAGAGACGGTTTCGACCTTGACCTCGCGCTCGTCGTAGATGACGAAGTTGTTTGTCGGAGCGAGGTATTCGTGTCCAAACGGGAGGATATCCAGCACGACTCTGGGCAGGGACAGTGCGCTGAGCAAGCGGTCCATCTGTTCGAGCAGCACATCCGTGGTGCCGACGCGGGTGTGGAGAACCTGTTCGGCGAGGATGAAGTAGAACCGGTGATTGCCGCGGTACAGGACTTGCTGACGTTCGAGGCGCGCGGCGAGACTGGATTCGAGATCGTCGCCCGGCCCGTCGTAAAAGTCGAGTACCCGGCGAAGGATCGCTTCAGCGTAGGACGGTGTCTGCAACAGGCCAGGTACCAGCACCGGTTCGAAGCCGCGCATGAGGGTGGTCTGGTCGGCGACGGCCACCGATTGTTTCTGTCTGTGCGGCAAGCGCATCCGACGCCATTCGAGATACGCCGCCTCGACGTTGCGCAGCGTCGCGACGAGATCAAGCATTTGATCGACGCTGTGCGTGTGGATACACCAGACGCGTACATCGTCATCGGTCGGCACCTGTCTGCCGTACTCGATCTTCGAGACTTTGGAGCCAGGCCAACCGGCAAGCGCAGCAAGTTGCCTGCCGGTCAGCCCGGCGTCCTTACGGAGGTTGCGCAGGCGCTCGCCGAACGCCTCGCGAGCCTGTTTTGCCGTTGCGGTCACGCCTGGATGTATTCACCATGAGGGATGGCCTTGTCCCACACCCGATTCCAAACCCCACGGATGTAGTCGACGATGGCAGGGTCCGTCGTGACGGCACCTCCACCCGCAGCACCATCGGGCGTGAAGGTCGTGAAGGACACGAGTGTGTCGTCGAACAGCCAGAAGTCGTCCGCCGATAGCTCGGACGGGTCGATCAGGTGCCGAGCCAGATACCGAATATCCTCGCCCGCTTCGATGTTGCGGTGCGCGACAACCAGGCCCCACCGCGTGTAGTCGACGTGTGGCTCCGTGACGACGCGGACGCGCCGCATCACCCGCCCGGACGCGGTGACCTCACGGACGAGGTTCGTCCAGTCCTCGAACCACTCGAAGTCGTCGGGCTCTCCCGCGAGGAACTTGCGGAACGGCTCGGATTCTTCGGGGGTGGAGTAGGTGTCGACTACTTCAAGATGGCAAGCCGTGTGCTTGCACGAACGAAACAGGTCGTAGAACGCCTCATGCCGGCGGAGTTGCATACTTCCGGATTTCCTTCCCCTGCGGTACCTCGATGCAGGTCTCATGATCCGGGATCTTCATCTCGGCCAACGCTTCCGGGTCGGTTACCGGGCAACCGCTGAGGATGAAGGTCCCGTGGCCGGTGTCGTGAAGCAGCGCGCCCAGGCACGTCCCCGGTTCGAGGTACGCGAGCAGCGGGTGTGAAATCTCCACCCGGTTGTCGTGCTCGGGTACTTTCCAGCCCTGCACTACATAGGTGCCCCGGTCGGTGGCGTACAACGTCGGCGAATCCCCGCCCTGGGTGTTCTTGCCCAGGAACGTCAAGCGCAGCGGGCGTTCGTCCAGCGGGGCGTTTCGCATGTTTTCTTCCATGGCATCAATCGTCAGACACCGGGAGAAACCCCGTCAACAGAAATCGCTCCGGTGAGAAAACAGTAGCAAACCTGTGCGCGGGTTTTCTCGCACGCTGCCATCGTGGCTCGCCGCCGGACGTTCCGTCCACGGCATGGCTATGCCCGAAGCAAATCCGAGCAACAGCCTGGTGGCCCTCTGGCCTGGCCTTCTACCGTCGATGGTCAGGCGCTCAGCATCGGGTGAAAGTCGGCTCGGGACAGCATATTTGGCTTACTGCCGGTGCTGAGTGCCCACCAACCACCTTCGGTGAGGGGAGTCAATGGCCTTGCATAGATACCTGGTGACGGTACACTGCTGCGGCGTCCGGTGGCTGGTTCATGTGCCGGCGGTGAACCGATGGGCCCTCGTCGAGCACAAGAAGGCGATCGAAGCCACCGCGCACGCCATGATCGCCGAAACCACCGGCGCAGCGCTGACGTCGTTCGGCCTCGACCTGACCGAAAGCAGCGTACTGGGCAGCGTCGAGAAGTTCACCGCCGCCACCGAGGCCATTCGGTGGGGCTTGGTGACCGTTACCGGCCCGCCTGACTCCCCGTAAGCCAAGACCGAAATAGCTTGCGCCGTAATACAACTCCCGCACGCATTGTGCTTGCGGGGAGCTGCTACGTGCTGTCTTCAACCCCCTGAAAGGGATTAGTGACATGGGTATCTTCTCGGGGCGGCGCTCTCAGGCATTACTGCATAACTGCTCGCCGACGTGCTGGAGCTGACCGAGCTACATCTGACCGGCGGCGAACCGACCTTGCATCCGTCGGTCGCCAGCCTGACGAAGATCGCCACCGAGGCCGGCTACCGGGTGGCAATGACCTCGAACGGCGAACGCGGCGAGCGAGTCATCCCGGAGTGCGCCGCTGCCGGGCTCGATCGCGTGAATTTCTCAATTTTCGGCACCACCGCCGCCGAGCTCGCCGAAGTCCAACACGCGCGCTACCGCAATGCCATTCTCGCAGAGCGCAAACTCGACGCCCTCGGACGCTCGATCACCGCGTGCGAGGGATATGGGGTAGGCGCCAGCGCCAACATCGTGGTTCCCGACGACACGCATGCGATGCGGGTGCATCGTCTGCTGGATGAATACTCACCGCATTTGACGGTGCGGCTACTCAACTCGCTCGACCGGGGAGCGGTCTCCATCGACGCTATCGAACGCATCCTCACCGAACGCGGAGCCGTCGCCGAAGCGCACTACCTGACAGCGGGGGTGTCCGGCGCGCGGACCGCGTACCGCCTGCCGGACGGGCGACGGGTCTATTTCAAGCAGATTCGCCCGGTCCGGTTGCCCGGCACATGTTCTGGGTGCCGGTTCAACAACGGCACCGACTGCGAAGAAGGCTTCTACGGTGTGCGGCTCTACTACGACCGGACCGGTACATTCCAGGTCGGCGTGTGCATCCAGCGCATGGACCTGTGCCTCCCACTGACTGAATTCCTGACCAGCCCGCTCCGCGACGAGATCCTGGCCCTGCGCAACACCGAATACCACCGGCTCACCAGCCGCCGCGCCGGGTAAATCCTCACCGCCACACCATGATTGGAGCTCGTAGTGCCCATCGAGCACGAAGCCAAGATCCTCGGCATCGACCCCGACACCATCGGGCGCCGTATCCGGGAGAAAGGCGGACACCCACTCGGCGAACGCTTCATGCGCCGCTACGTCTACGACATCACCCCCGGCGATGAATCCAAGTGGATCAGGCTGCGCGACAACGGAAGTAGCACCACGCTCGCGGTCAAGCAGATCACCAGCGAAGCGATCGACGGCACCCACGAGGTCGAAGTCACCGTCAGCGACTTCACCGCGACCAACGAACTGTTGAAGCTGATGGGCTTCACGCCGAAGTCCTACCAAGAAACCAAACGGGTGAGCTTCACCCTCGAAGACGCACAGCTCGAACTCGACACCTGGCCCCTGATCCCGCCCTACCTGGAGATCGAAGCCGCCACAAAGGAAGAAGTCATCCGCGTGGCCGACCTGCTCGGCTACACCGAATCCGACCTCACCGCAGAGAACACGATCAAAATCTATGCCCGCCACGGCATCGACCTGAATACCATTCTCGAACTCCGCTTCTGAACGACCGCCCGGCACGTTGCACAATCGCCGAACTGCCGCCGACAACTGCTGTAGGTGTCTCACGGGCTGTCACTCAATTGATATACACCTCAACAGATTTGGGAGCACGGGAGAGCCTGGCAGGGCATATGATCAAGATCGTTGCGACGACGGTGTCGTCTCTAAATGCTCTGCCGGTAACCGAATAGAGAGGCGGACCCGTGGGCATTGAGGCCAGCGAGGACAAGCAGTTGAACCTCGATGTCACCCGCGCTCATGGGGCCCGGATCTACGACTACATCCTGGGCGGCAAAGACAATTACGCACCTGACCGAGACACTGGTAACGCAGCCCTGCAAGCGTGGCCCGCGCTGCGGGGCACAATGCATGCCAACCGAGCGTTCATGCACCGGGCCGCGCGTTTCCTGGCCACCGAACGTGACATTGGTCAGTTCCTGGACATCGGCACCGGCCTTCCGGCTACACCGAACCTGCACGAAGTTGTCCAAGCCGTTACCCCTGAAGCGCGGATTGCCTACGTCGACAACGACCCACTGATCCTGGCCCACGCTCGAGCACTGATGACCAGCACCCCCGAGGGCCGCACCACCTACATTGATGGCGACCTGCGTGATCCCGACGCGATCCTGGCGGCCCCCCGCCTGCGCGAGACCCTCGATTTGAACAAGCCCACCGCGCTCTTCCTCATCGGGATGCTGCACTTCATCGAAGACGACGACGAAGCGCTGCGCGTCGCCCGCCACGTCATCGACGCGCTCCCCTCGGGAAGCTACGTCGCCGCCACGATCGCCACCGACGACTACGCCCCCGAACCCCTGGCCAAAGTCCGCGACCTGTACCACTCACGCGGAGAAACACTCCAGTGGCGCACAAAAGCCCAAGCGCAGCAGTTCTTCAAAGGACTCGAACTCGAAGAACCCGGCCTGGTACAGATACACAAATGGCACCCCTGCTCGGTCGATATAGGCAGGATCAACGACGCCGACATCGCCATGTACGGGGCAGTCGGGCGGAAACGCTAACCGCGCGAGGGATTGCAGGCGGTCGTGCTCGACCGGCGGGCCTGACGTCATGGTTGAGCCGCAGAGCGCTCCTGCAGTCTGATCGGTGAGTTGAACCGGTGGTTCGATACGGTTCGTGTCGTCACTGGCGAGCGTTCAAGCAGGGCTTGCTCGTCTTCGCCTGAGCAACGTGCGGCGTCATGGCAATGACGTGGGCCGCAACCCGCCGGTGTGTAAGTGGGAGTCGCGGCGGGGGTGTTGCCCGATGAGGTGGCTGCGCGTACAACTCAGCTGGAGCGCAGATGGCACCGGAGGAGCACCATGGATGAGTTCGAAGACGCGTACCACCGGTTCTGGTCGGGTTTGGGGGGCAGACCGAACGCTGAGGCTGATGCATGCGAGGGATTCTGGTTCCAAAGCGAGGCCAGCTCAGACTATTACCTTCCGACCGGACTCACGCTCAGCCTCGTCGGTGACTCCGAAGTCGAGCACCACGTCACCCATCTGCACGAGGTGTATCACAAGAGCCTGAACGACTCCACGGCGTGGGGTTCGGCGTTGCATTTCGCATACGAGTACCAGCCGTGGGCGCAGGAACTGTTCGGCGACCTGCGTCACGCCGCATTCACCACCCATGAGGTGTTCGCGACGTTCAAGAGCATCAACCTGGCCGAGATGCACTATCCGGAGGCAGCGTCCGTCCTGACAAAAGGAAGCCGGTACGAACGCTACTACCGCCGCGCACGCACCTTCGTTCAGTCCGTCGACAGCGCCATCCGCCAGGATCTGGTGGTGACAGCGGCGACGCGGGTATCCATGCAGACGCCGATCTTGGAGGTTGCCGCAGCGGCCTTTCCTGGAAGTTTCGAGCTGTCAGCGGTAGCGAATGCCGATCGACCGGATACCAGATTCATTTGGCTGCTGGACAACACAGCGCCCTTCCTTACTGCGATCGTCCGGCGAGCCGATGAGGCTGTCACGGAACGGTTCGGCGAAGACGCGGTCCACGGACACGTCCTGGATCGCGGTGTGGAGGATCCCGAGCTCGATGACCTGTGGGACACCTGGGAACAGGTCGTTTATGACGAATTCGCCCACCAGCTGACACAACTCGGGTCGACCGTGCTGCCCATGCGCGAGCACCACGGCACCGCGGCTCGCATCGCGGGCTTGTTCCAGAACGTGGGATCAACCGGTGTGCTCGTGGCGCCGGCGGATGCACCGCCCAGTACTGACTATGACGAGTCGGTTGCCGTGGTCTCGAAAACGCGGTTTCCGCTCCGGCAGGAGCTGTGGCCTGCCAGCTTCGGCTACTTGAAGGGCGTCGTCGATCCCGAAGATTTCATGCACGTGCTCACACAGGTGGCATCGGTGAACGGTGTGCCGGAATTGGTATTCCATGCCCGGCTCGCCGGTCGATTGGCTGACAGTTACGCGTGGGGAGACTCCGCCAAGGAGCGGCTCGACGCGCTTGGCAACGAGATCGTAGTGTCGGTCAAGTGCCGCACCAATGTTGGCGATACCGATGAGCTGGAAATCTTCCATGTCGCATTCAAAGATGCGGCCGACGCTTTGGAGGTCGTCGATGTGTGGGGTGACCGCGGCCCTCGCGCCTTCTGCATCAGTGCCAGCTGTTTCGTCGATGCTGATTTCGCTGCCGAGTGGATCGACCCGCTCCGCGCGCGACTACCGACTGTGCTGCTTCTCGACGTCCCGACCCGCACATTGACTGGTGATGAGAAGGCGCTCCTGCCAGGCGACCAGCCCGCCTATGGTGTCTATTGGGGCCTGACCGGCACGCCGTACAAGGCGCTGGTCTGGAATGTCGAAGGGCAACCCCACGTAGGCATCTTCATCGGCGACAGCCTGGCGACTCAGCTGATATACGGTCAATTCGAAGACATCATGGGTGAAAACTTCTCGATGGAAGATGCCGACTGGTCCGAGTGGGAATCGACTATTGCTGCGGTTATTCGCAGCATCACCTATTGCGAATCCTTCGTCGATCTCCGAGCGCTGGAATCCCTGAGAAAGCCCGATCTACCAACCGACCAGCCATAGCTGTTGACTATTTGTCCCAAATATTGTATTTTCAATTTGTACGACCTGCCTTTTCGGTGACTGCATTGGCCTCGATTTCGGAGGTTGGCGCAGTCACCGAAACCCGGCGACTCGGGCCCTTGGCTCGTATATCCATAAGGAGTCACCGATGGCACGTCCGTACCGTCAGACAAACCGATTCATGCGCCGGATGAAGTCACTCGACCTGTCCAGGGTCGTTGAGCGGCAAATGGTGGCAATCCAGTTCGCCGTAGGGATCGGTACGCTGATCACCCTGTCAGTGCTGCTCATTCCAGACCTCGCCAGCGCGCGCGGCTGGAAATTATTGGGCATGGCATTCCTCTTCGGAGTGGTCAGCGCCATTGCACTCGATCCGACAGTCCGATACATTCGGCTCATATGGCGAGGTGACCGCGAGGACTGACTGCATGGCTCTACCTAACGGTGGAGCCATCTTCTTGTTACATCACAATAATTTTGATCCACGGCTCTTTCCCGTCCGGCACGATCCGGAAAGTACCACCAATTTCCTGCTCGGCCTTGCCGGACTGACGCAACCGTTCAACGAAGGCGACAAAGTCCGATTTGGCGATCAGACGTTTCTCGCGTTGCGGCAGAAGGTTGAACAGCTCATCGACGGTTCGTGGCCTCCCGTCATCGCCGGTTTGTTGCTGCAATACCAGCGCGAGAGCTTTGTCCTTGGTTTCGATTCTGACTTTCTCCATCTTGAACAGAACGCCCAGAACGGCCGGAAGAGTATAGCCGGCCCAATGCAAATGACCCGTTGCCTCGAACACGCCCCCAATCAGCAGGCTGCTCAGCACCGAGTTGGCGACGTTCGCCTGCACATCCCATTTCCACGCCCCCAGCTTGAACTCCAAGCCGTCGATCTCCGTGTCGACAGACAAAAGGTCGACAAACCGCACCAGCCCCTCGTCCGCACCGGCAGTGCCGCGGTTGAACACCGACCACCACAAATCCGCCAGATCGTCTGACGTTAGAGAATCCCTGCCATTCAGGAACGAACCGACCACATCATGGAGGATGATCATGTCTGCCATAGAGGCAGTATCCCAGCTCCGGAGGCCTCCACGCTAGTGGGAATTGTCGATGCGGCACCGCCGATTTGCTGCGAAGAAACCGAACAGAAGGTGCAAGGCTAAGCCTGCAAGAAGCTGTCAAAGAACGTCGACGAAACGTGCTCAAGCCTTAAGGCAGGAAACGAATACATCGACATCTACTTCACCAATACCTAGCGAGACTCTTCGACCATGTGGCCGGTGCGGAGTAAATGGCCTGACGACTACCGACGGGTACCGCAACTCGCTCCACAGGTATCTTCACTTCCACCGGCGAGCAATGCCGCTGGCCAGGCCACCGGGCAGACGGGTCAGTAGCAACAGTTCTTCGCCAGGCTCGAACTCGTGGAGCGGGGCTTGGTACAGATGCACAAGTGGCGGCCCGAACCAACCCGGTTCGGGCCGATCGACGCCGCCAACATCGCGATGTATGGGGCAGTCGGACGGAAACGCTGATCGCACCAGGGATTACAGGCGGTCGCGCTCGGCCGACGGGCCTGACGTCACGAATCAGCCGGTGGAGCGCCTCTGCGGGGCCATCAGCTCAAACACCGCACCCCATTGACGTGGCCCCGTACACGGCGGTGGCAAGGTGATGCCACCGCCGTGCGCGAGGGAGAAGGGCAAGCGAAGTCATCACGCCTGGCGAACCCAGGCCCACCAGCCTCCTTCAGCTGCGGTGACGTTCAGGTCTTGGTCCTCTACCCGAATGACCGACGGGCCGGGGGCAGCAGTCCGGCCTGCCGCGCGGTAGAGACCTTTGTCGTCGTACCGCGCCATCAGTTCGCCGGAACCAGTGCTGTCCCCCGGGTGCAGCTGTCCGTCAGCGTCGCGGCCGAACTCCTCGAATTCGACCGAGACACCGTCGCCGTTCGTGTCGATGACCGCGATGCCGCCGTTCTTGTTGAACGCCGCGGCCAGCACGCGGGCGCACCGGGCATCCCAGCCGCCCAGCGCCAGCAGCTCCGCGTCGGACGGAACAAACGAATTGTCCATGGTCGCAACGATAGCCGACTTTCAGTGAC
>NZ_BDCC01000103.1 GCF_001613305.1 Nocardia vaccinii NBRC 15922 | reverse complement strand
ACCCCTTTCGTTAACCAACAGCGTACCCCTGAGAAGCGACAACAGAGCAAACAGAAAGGTGCTTCGGACTGCTCGGAAAGGAGCATTCGAGCAACCGGACACGGGACGGGAAAACTCCCACTCCTACGAAATCGAAGGTGACCACAGCTGGTAAGCGAGCGACCTGACCGGGTGGTTCAGGCGGTGTCCGCGCGTGGTTGCAGCGACACCGTGTAGCCGAGGGCTTCGAGCTGGGCGACCGCGCACTGACGTCGGTCTTGCGGCCCGGCGGTTGCGGGCTTCGCCCGGGTTGACCAGCATTACGTTCAGCCCGTCTCCGAGCAGGTAATAGAACGGCTTCCAGTAGTCGCCTGTCGACTCCATCACCACACAGCTCACCTGCTCGGCGATCAGATGCTCTCGCAGCGCAAGGATCTGGCCGCTCATCGACCCCAGGTCGTCACCGTCGTCTTCGTCGCCCACCGGCCCGCGCCCTGCACCCGCACGCACACCTTCGCGTCCTTCTTCGAAATGTCGATCCCCGCGCACCGCGCATGCACGACCGACGAGAGCCGCCCTGCCTCCACCACCACCTTTCCCAACGGGCTCACAGCACCGCAAATCGACCGGGGTCGGCCGTGACACGCAACCCCTACAGCATCCGCCACGCAGCCACGCCGGAACGTAAGAACCGCAGACGATTTCAGCGTCCACGCAGGGCCGCGAAGCCGCCCTCGGTCTTTTCCCAGGAACTCGTTCTCGAGTTCCAGCTCACGCACTCGACGCTCGAGTTCCTTCAACCGGCCACCACACCCAACTCACGCGCGACCTCCGCGACCCCGCGGGACCGCTCGATCACTTCCTACGCCACCGCCTCCCGAAACTCAGGCGAATACCGCGAATTCCTCCGTGCCACAACAACTCCTGTCGATGAACCCCAAATCCTACGTTGGAGCCACTGTCCGGAAACCTCCCAGCATCTCAGATCGACCCGCCCCAGATCCGTTGAACATTCCCCGGGTTCGCCTCTCCCGACCAGCATGCACGGGTGGCGCGGATACCAGTCCTCACTTTCGAAAGCCGTTGTGGCAGAACACATGCCGAGGTCCGAGCAGGCCTAGGTGCCAGGTTGCAGGCTGTGGTGCTCGGCGGTCCATGCGGCGATCTGCGCGCGTGAGGCGAACCCCAGTTTGGTCAGGATATGTTCCACGTGTCCCTCGGCGGTGCGCTGTGAGATCACCAACCGGGCGGCGATCGCCTTGTTGGTCAGGCCCTGGGCAACGAGATCGGCGACCTGGCGCTCACGCTTGGTCAGTTTTCCCACTGAACGGGAGGCCGGCTCAGCGGCTTCGGCTCGCTCGCCGAGCGCGAAGCTCACCGCGGTATCGAAACTCATCGCGGCGCCTTCCTGGCGAGCCGCCTCGAATGCTCGTTCGCCGAGTGCCTCACGGCTGGACCGGACGCACTCATCTCGATAGGCATGCAGACCGCGAAACATGAGTGCGGAGCCGCCGGTAACACGTTCCAGCGAACCCGCGGTACCCATCAGGACAGCGGCGCGCCGGGTGTGGTGCTGGTTGGCCGCGATCCAGGCCAGCGTCTCCAAACAGGCCCCGGCGACGAGTGGATCTGCGACCAGCCGGGCCGATCGAATCCCCTGCTGCAGCAGGTGCACGGCGCGATCGGGTTCGTCTCTTCGCCACACCGTGAATCCCGCTGCCCACGACAACCATGAACGAAGCATCATCTCACCGGAGGATTCGGTGATCGCGAGCCCCTTGTCGAGGTCCGCGAGAGCCCGCTCGGTATCCCCGTGCAGTGCGTAGGCCCATCCGAGCGAAATCCGCGCATCCAGCTCTTGTTTGAGGTTTCCCGTTGCTTCGTAGGTGTCGACGGCAGCGGCGAGGAGAGCGCCTGCGCGAACCATATCACCATCGGCGCCCGCAAGACACGTGTTTCCCTCGGCGTGCGCAAGAAAGGCTGTGACCAGCGGCTCGGCAGCCTGCTCCGCCAGAGCCCGGAGCTGTGTCAGTGTCTCGGTGACGACCGGGAGATCACCCTGCATCGCGGCCGTCACATTGGCTACATAGAGCGTCTTTGCCCGGTCGGTGGTCGGCGCAACGGTCGTGTGGTCGAGTGCGCGCTCGCACCAGCGGCGGCCCACGCTGAGTCGTCCACGCAAGGTCCAGAACATGTGGAGGGCGGCAGTGATCCGCAACGTGCAATCGTCGGACTCGGCCAAACCGAATTCCAATGCTCTGCGCAGGTTGGGCAGTTCCCGCTCCAGCCGGGCAATCCATCGCAGCTGGTGCGGCCCCACCCATTCCTTCTCCGCCTGGGTCGCGAGCCGTTCGCACCACTGTCGATGCCGCCGCGCGTATTGGAGGTGCTTTCCACTGTCCTCGGCTTTCTTCTTGCCGTATTCCTGGACGGTCTCGAGCATCCGGAAGCGGACCGTGCCGTCGGTTTCGTCGCGGATCAAGATTGACTTGTCTACCAGTGCGCACAGCGCATCGAGCAATTCCGACTGGGTCAGGCCGGTGTCGCACACCTGTTCGGCGGCATCGAGTTCGAAACCGCCGACAAATACCGTCAACTGATTCCACACCTGCTGTTCGACCAGCGTGCACAGGTCATAACTCCAGCCGACGCACCATTGCAGGGTCTGCTGTCGCATCGCGGCGCCTCGACGCCCGTGAGTCAGCAGTTCGTAACGGTCGTCGAGCCGGGACAGGATCTGCTCGGGCGACATCGTCCGCAATCGGGCCGCGGCCAGCTCGATCGCCAGTGGTAACCCATCCAGGCGGGCGCAGATCTGGGCCACCGTGAGCCTGGTGTCGTCGGTTACCTCGAAGCCCGGCACAGCCGCGGCGCCACGTTCGGCGAACAAGGTCACCGCGTCGTAGCGTGCTGGCGCGCGCAGCGCCGACTTGTCCGTCGGATCGGGAATTCCCAAGGGGGGCACCGCGAACACCGATTCTCCGCCTACGCCCAAAGCCTCGCGGCTGGTCGCCAGGATCCGCAGCTGCGGGCAGGTCCGCAGCAGCGATTCGGCCAGCTTCGCGACCGCATCGATCACCTGCTCGCAGTTGTCGAGCATCAGCAGCAGCTTGCGCGAGGCCAACGAATCCGCCATCACCTCGAGCACGGGCCGGGCACTCTGGTTCCGCAGACCGAGGGCGCCGGCCACGACATCGACCACCAATGTCGCATCCCGTAGGCCCTCCAACTCGACCAGCCACACACCGTCGGCGAACTCCTCCTTCACCTTGTGGGCGACGCGCAGTGCGAGCCGGGTCTTGCCGACCCCGCCCATTCCGGTCAGCGTCACCAGACGCGACCCCGCCAGCATATTCTTTACCTCGGCCACCTGGATCCGCCGATCGACGAAGCTGGTGAGTTCGAGGGGAAGGTTGCCGGCGCCGCTCCCTGCCATTGCCACCGGCGACACCCGGTCGGCTCCCGCTTCACCGCACAGGGCCATCTCGTCGACGGTGAAACCATGAATGTGCTCCACCTGCTGCAGTTGCCGGCCCAGTTCCACGGCGGTCGGGCGGTCTCGCGAGTCGCGCGACATCGCCGCCTCGATCACCGCGCACACATCGTCGGGTATGCCGCGCTTGCGTAGATCGGGGACCGATTGATTCGTTATCCGCAGAAATTGTGCGACCACCTGCTCGCCGCTGCGGCGCTCGAAGGCCGCGTGGCCGGTCAGCGCACAGAACAACGTGGCTCCCAGCCCGTACACATCCGAGGCCCGGCTCGGGGCGTCGCCACCGAGGACCTCCGGCGCGGTGAACGCCGGTGAACCGGTGACCGTGCCGGTCACCGTTTCGAATCCATCGGCAATATGGGCGATCCCGAAGTCGGTCAACGCGGGTTCGCCGTAGTCGGTGAGCAGAATGTTTCCCGGCTTGATATCGCGGTGCAGAATCTCCGCCCGGTGCGCCGTTTCCAGCGCGCCCGCAATCTTCACCCCTAGGTGCAGCACTTCTCCTACCGACATCGGACCGTCGCGACGAATGCGCACATCGAGGTCGCCGTGCGAGTGGTATGGCATTACCAGGTAGAGCAGACCACTCGCGGTTTCACCGACCTCGAGCACGTCCACGATATTGGGATGCCCCGTCAGCTGCCCCATCGCACGTTGCTCGCGAAAGAAACGCTCCCGATTCTCGTCGACCTCTCCGGTCAGCACCTTTACCGCCACCGTGCGATCCACCGCCCGCTGGACACACCGATACACCCCGCCGAAACCGCCCCGCCCAATCTCCTGCGCATCCTCGAAACCGGCAGCACTCAACTCCGTGACGACATCAACACCAACGTCACGCCGTGTCTGAAACGAACCGCTCTCAACCATTCGCTACCCATGACCTAACCACAGTGTTATCAGCCAGAATATCCCCGTCATGCCGGACCACGACCGGGTCGGCATCGTAGAAACAGGCCAGGGTGGCCTTCCGCTTGCGGTTCGACTCCCCGGCGGTCATTTAGGTGCGCATCTAGTCCTGGCGGGCGGTTGTCGTGGTGGCCGGGCGGAGCGCCCAGTGCCGCATCACGATCTCCCTGCTGCGAGTTCGCGACACACCGATGATTCGAAGTCCTCCGCAAACAGGCCCTAACGATCGGGTCACCGGTGCAAACGACTTCGGACATTCACAGTTGGCGTGGTATCTGGTCGTTCCACTTCCAAAGAAGTGGAACGACCAGCGGAGTGCGGTGTCGATGGACTCAGATAATTTGCTATTTGAGTTGAACTCAACTTACAATTCGATTGTGGGTACCACCGAGACAAGACGCGGCAGCGCCGCCCGCCAGAACCTGCTTCAGGCAGCCACGGATGAGCTGAGGGAGACCGGGGAGTTGGAGGTCGCGGCGGTTGCGCGCCGCGCGGGTGTCAGCACCGGACTTCCGTACCGGTATTTCGGCACCCGCACCGGACTGCTGATCGCCGTGCTGGAGGCGTTCTACGACCGGCTCTGCGATGCCGCAGCGCTGCGTGAATACACCGAATCCAGTTGGGCGGCACGGGAACAGCATCGTATCCGGGACTGGGTGGGGTTCCTCTACGGCGAGCCGCTGGCCCCGATCGTGCTCGGTGGTCTGGTCGGCGACAGCGAGGTGGCGACCGCGCACACCGCGCGGCTGAGCATACTCATCGAACTCGGTACCCGAAACATGGCGCGGGCCCAGCACCAGGGCGAGATCCCCACCGATCGCGATCCGGAGTATCTGGCCGCCGCCACCCTCGCCGGCACCAACGCCGTGGTCTCGGTCGCGCTCACCCGCACACCCCGCCCGACTCCGGAGTCCGTCGTCGACCAACTCTGGGCCTTCGTTTCCGGAGCGGTCGGACTCACCGAAAAGACAGGAGACACACCATGAACCACGACCCCGCCCCGATAGGCACTGTCACCGACCTCGAGGACCTGGGTACCGACCTGGCGCGACGACACAAGGCCACCGAAAGCGGCGGTGCCACGGCGGATTCGGCGGCGGTCGACACCGATATGGCGGCCCTCGAACGCGACGGCTACGTCATCCTCGAAGACCTCATCGACGCCGAGGACTGCGCACGCATCCGCGAATCCGCCGCAGAACTGCTCGATCACACCGGCCGCAACACCTTCGAAGGCCAACGCACCCAACGCCTCTACAGCGTGCTGGAGAAAACCCGTGACTGCGACCACCTAGTCGACCATCCGCGGGTGCTGGCCCTGCTCGACAGGCTGTTCCTACCGAATTACCTGCTGTCACAACTGCAAGTCATCAACATCCTGCCCGGCGAGAACACGCAACTGCTACACCACGACGACGCGTTCTATCCACTGCCCCGGCCCCGCCCGCCGGTCGGAGCGGCCACCGTATGGGCGATAGACCCCTTCACCCCAACCAACGGCGCCACCGTCGTCATCCCCGGCAGCCACCAGTGGGCCGACCGGCGGCCGACGGCCTCCGACTCGATCATCAGCGTCGAGATGGCACCGGGGTCGTGTGTGTTCTTCCTCGGAACTCTCTGGCACGGCGGCGGCGCCAACCGCTCCGACGATCCACGACTGGCCGTGACCGCCCAGTACTGCGAACCCTGGCTGCGCCCCCAAGAAGCCTTCACCCTGTCCACCAGCCGCGACTGCGCCCGCATCGTCTCCGAAGACATCCGCCGCATGCTCGGCTACAGCATCCACCCACCCTTCATCGGCCAGGTCAACGGCATGCATCCCAAACGCCTACTCGGAACATCCTGAAAATGCAGCATACGGCCGATAATCGACTGTTCTCCAGCAAATCGCGAACCGGTAGCCACTCATCCCCTCGGCGGCATGCCAGTGGCCAGCAATCGGCGAGACCTGCCGATGATCACATTTCAGATTCCACAGAATGATGCGGTTGACATGGCCTTCGACGGGCCCGGAACTGTAGGGCACGGTCGGCCCGTTGCTGACGGCGTCGACGGTCGATGGAAGTTACGGGCAAACGAGGCAATAGCTGGCAGCGCGTCTTTTATCGACGACGCCGATCCAGGAGTCGCGGCGGTGGCCTTCGAGCCGGGTCATATGATCGCGAAGTCTTCGACGTGGTCGGCGATGCGGTTGCTGCGCCCGCGGAGTTTGCGTAGATCGGTAGTGTCGTCGGCGGCGAGGGCACCGGCGCATCGAGATCGTCGCTCGCTCTTGCCCAGCGCCTCTCCGCGGAATCTGGTGCACGCGAGCGCCTGGAACGCCCTTTGGGACATCGTGGCAACAGACCAGCGGCTCGAGCCCGAGTATCCGCTGCCGTGGGCAGATTCACCCGCCGACACCCACCTCGCTACGCCGGCATCGCTGCGGACCCAGCGATCGAGCGGGCACGATTCGCCATACACCATTGGGAAGATCTCACCGAGCAGGCCGCCTCCATCATGCATATGGTGCAGCAAACCCGTACAGCGCCACTCCCGCCGAGCCTCCTCGGCCTGCATGCCTTCGTACCGAACTTCCCAGCACGCGCTCGAAACCTCACCGAAGCCCTTCACGACGGTCGACTGCGAGCAATCCAAGTGATCGCTCCCGCAGGAGCTGAACCGTGGCTCGCAGGGGCCGACGCGGAGTCGGCTTCGCCACCCGACAATCGTGTCGGCATTTCTTCGATGCGGCTGCGCCACTGTGGATGTGGTCGATACCGCCGAATTGCAAGATCGATCAGCTGCCTCACTTGTCGGGCTGCACCTCTGGTGCGGATCTCGGCACACGAAAGATATTCCAGGTGCGGGTCGCGCTCGCGGAACTGCGGACGCAACGATTACAGACCCGCTGACGCTGGGGCAGCGGCCGCCGCGTTCGAGGCCACCGAACGGACCGCGCGAGCGTTGATCACAAGCGCGTCCGACGCCGGTAGAGGCTGGCATGACCTCGCAACAGGGCCCGTGGCTCTGCCGAATCTTGTCCTATGACGACCACAGAATCGCGATACCGATCGACTCAGCCGGTCGTGCTCTGATTCGCGATGATCCGACCCTATTTTGTCGCTGCTGGTTCCCGGTCGCGGCTGTGGTACGCAGTTACGGCGGGTTCATCTTCTTCGGTAGCCATGACATCGGCGGGGCATCGGTGATCGCGAACCTGGTCCGTGGCCGCGGCATCAGTGATGTGCCTGTGGCACGGTCCTGGCGGATATGTAGGCTGCGGCGCACGGCGCGCAACCGACACCTGCCTGGTGGCGAGGAACCTTGCGGCCACGATGTGACAACCGGTCAGCAGGCCACGGTGAAGACCCGCGGCATGCCGACTCTGCGAAGAGGCCGTGGGGCGCGGTTCCGCACGGCGGAGTCACTGTCCTTGGAAGGCAGGTTTGGTCTTCGACAGGAATGAGCGAACCGCTTGTGCGGCGTCAGCAGTTCCGCCGGTGCGAGTGATTGATTCTATCTCCGCATTCAGCTGCTGAGGGAGGGTCGCCGTCGCTGAATCACGGAGCAATCGCCTGATCTCCGCGTATGCGCGCGTGGGCCCGGCGGCCAACTCTCCGGCCCGCTCGAACGTGGCCTGCTCCAGCCGATCCTCGGGTACGACCGCGGAGACCAGTCCCCATTCGCATGCTTGCGTCGCGTCGAGCACTCGGCCGAGGTACATCTCTTGGGCACGGCGCAGTCCCACAAGCCGAGGTAGATACCACGAGGTTCCGCCGTCGCCGGAAAGTCCCAGCGCCGTGAATCCGGTGGCGAACTTTGTCCGCTCTGCGGCGAGCGCAACATCGGCGCAGTACAGCATTCCCAAGCCACCGCCACCGACTGCGCCGCGCACGCCGGTGATGATCGGCACCGGGAGCTCAGTGAAGATACGCAAGGCTTCGTGATACGGGGTGACCATGCGCCGCAGCGTTGTAGCCAACGAATCCGGATCGGTGTCGGCGAACACCTCGATATCGCCGCCGACGGTGAACGCGGGGCCGTTACCCAGCAGGACAAGGGCTCGGATGTCGTCCGCCCCCACGCATCGTTGCGCGACCTCGTACAAATCGCCGGCCATCGCCGGATCGATCGCATTGCGCTGCTCGGGTCTGTTCAACCGCAGCACGGCGACCCCGTCTGAAACCTCGAATTCGACTGTGCGCAAACCACTCTTCGGCTTCAATGCATCGTGCCAAAGGGCAGTGTCGGTCAGTTGACTCAGCTCAGCGATCCTGCCCTGCACGAATGTCAGCGTGTGGACGAATTCGGCATCCAGAGTCCCTCCCCCGACTCTGGCCTTCCCTTGATAGCGGCCGACGACACTCAGCCGACCATCGCCGGACCACAGGAATTCCCTGGGAACCGCACGGGCACGGTAGTGCTGGGCGATGCGCCCCCAGAACTCGCGCCACATCGAATCGGGCCCCCGGTACACACCACCGAGTCCGAACGGCATCCCCTCTGCGGTCCTGCCCTCGAACTCCGGATGCAGGATGGCATCGAGCCGCTCACGGTCTCCCGTCGCCAAGACCTCGTAGAGTTCGGCTGCCACCTTCTCAGCCGCAACCTCTTCGTCCGTCGCACGTGGGGGATCCGCTTCGCCAGCCATCGAGCACACCAACTTCCGCAATAGTATTTTACTATATATTAAATATCATCCACAGCGCCGCCCCGGCAACCCCATCCACCCCGCAGCCGGCACGGGACAGCTCACGTTGCCGCACGTCATCCACACAGCTCAGGGCAAGAGTTGCCCCGGCGACAGCACTGAACGGGCGATCACCGGCACAGCGTCCCGCGTCGTCGACCGCATTGCACGCCCCAGGCGCGCATATAATCTATCATATATTACATTTTTCGAAGAAGCTGGCGTCACTCCGTGAACTCGGCCTTACGCTACTCCCGGCCGACCGATCAGGAGATTTATCGAATCGATTCAAATCGAACGAACCATGTCCCCGATTGCGGAAAACCGAGCTAGACCTCGGGTGGCGCACCAGACAACACGCCGCTGCGCGCTGAGTCGCCCCGGAGCGGAACGTGAGCAACTCATCCGCAGGGTCACGACTCGCATCTGGCGACTATTTTTTAATCTGAAATACACACAGTGAAGTCGAGCCCCGAGGAGATGATCCAGGTGGTACACGTGGCCACGCAACCCGCCGACCCGACCGAGCCCGGCATACATCCGGTGGTTCGCGGAGTCCATCGCATCCCACTCTCAGCGCCCTTCCGGGAAGCCACGAGCTACGTGCTCGAATCTATCGAGGGACTGATCGTCATGGATCCCGGCTGGCATAGCCCGGAAACCGAACGTGCGATGAAGTGCGCTGCTCGGCAGAGTCCGATGCAGCCCGCACGGCGACACCCGCAGGTACGGCCTCGGGCGCTTGACACGACGTTTGCGCCGAGCCGAAGGAAACGAGACTCCCCAGTGCGCTACCGGTGCCCGACCGGCGAGATCAAGCCGACCGGGCATCGAAAGATGTACGGCTACCGACGAGATCGGCGATCCCCAGGATTGCCAGTTCAGTGCGGATCCGTGGATGAGGAGCATCGGCTCGTCCGCCGCCGATACGCAGATCGCCGGCGGCAGCATTGCCGGCACACGCTTCGTTGCGTTGAGCATGGGGTACCTCCTGCGGATCGGTGTCCCGTCCTACAGATGGCCCCCAACACCAACCATCTAATTTAAATTCGAAAGCCTGCCAACCGTCGCACCACACACCGATCACCACCGCACAGCTGCGGACAGAGCAGATTGCTGACTTATAGTTGAATCGTGGCTAGAAAACCGAAGTTGCAGCCGACGTCGGACGACCAGAACGTGGAGCCGAAGTCCGCCCGCACCCGCCAGCGGATCCTCGATGCCGCTGCACACGTGCTGAGCTTGAAGGGGTACTCGGGTACCCGCTTGAGCGATGTCGCGGACTACGCCGAACTCCAGGCGCCCGCGATCTACTACTACTTCCCCTCCCGCGAGGAACTGATCGAGGAAGTAATGTGGAGCGGCATCGCGGACATGGTGCAGCACCTGCAGCAAGTGATCGACGAGATACCCAGCGATGTACCACCGATCGAGCGAATCATGATCGCCATCGACGCACACCTCCGGCACGAACTGGAATTGTCGGACTACGCCACCGCCTCGATCCGTAACAGCGGACAGGTGCCAGAACACCTGCGTGCCCGCCAGCTGGCCGAGGAGGCCCACTACGGGACCATCTGGCGGAAATTGATCAAGGATGCCGCGGCAGAGGGACAGATCCGAAGCGATCTGGATCTCCATGTCACCCAGATGCTCATCGTGGGATCATTGAACTGGGCAGCAGAGTGGTGGACACCTCGCCGCGGGTCTCTCGATGTCGTGGTCAGGACCGCTCAGGCACTGATCCGTAATGGCATCGCGCCGAGCGCGACGGACGAAGAAAAGACATCGCCACGTCGCAGACGCGCACCGAGAAAGACCGCCGCAAAAAGCAAGACGGCCTAGT
>NZ_BDCC01000102.1 GCF_001613305.1 Nocardia vaccinii NBRC 15922 | reverse complement strand
GGCTGGAGTACTAAGTGGCTGGGCGAGCGGTTTGAGATAGGCACGCCTGACGCTAAAGGAATGCCTGGCGATGCGTCTCTGTTGTCGTTCCGGCGTGCCGGTCGAGTGCGTGGCTGGTTGGCGTTCTAGGCTTGGCGCGCAAGCATTTTGACGGTCACGCATTCTGATGATGACTCGGCCCACCTCTTGACGAGGAAGGTCACCGTCGAGTTGTTCGACGACTACGACGGGATGTCCACGGCGGAAGAGACCGTTGTGTTCGGTATCGACGGTGGCGAGTACGAGATCGACGTGTCGGTGAATAGCGCCAGCGCGCTGCGCGCGGTGTTCGAGCCGCAGATCGAGTCCGGTCGCAGGGTCGGCCGGATCTTCAAGGGCCAGCGCAAGATTGGTGCTCGCACCGCGCGGTGGATCGGGAGCAGGCCGCCGCGATGCGGAAATGGGTGCTGAAGACGGGATGGCGTGCCCAGTACCCTTCAAGGCGTTGGGAGACAAGCAGACTCAGGCATGTGGCCATCGCACCGCGTCATCATTCATACGGCTGCCGAAGTCATTGGTCGCACCTGGTCGAAGCCACTACCGCCGAGATCGAAAGGACCGCAGCGTGAGTGGCGGGCCCGAGCTGTGATCCTAACTGACTGGTGTGTCGGCGGTCACAGCAATGAAACTCCCCTGAGGTGGAACCGATTGCGGACGTAGCGCGTCCAAGTTATCGACTGCCAGTGATGGCTCGGGGGGTGTCGCAAGCTCGGGGGCGATGCACGGAATCCGGTGCTGGAGCGAGGGAGTCGCCACAACCGCAAGAGTTCCAGGACTCTATGCAGATTCAGGGAGGGATTTACAATGTTTCGTACTCGAAGGGCCATCGCCGGTGTGTTGATTTCGGTGGCAGCTGCCTCGGGCGGGATCATGCTGAGCACCGGGATCGGCGCTGCCGCTCCGGCACAATTGGGCAGCTCTGGGTTCGTTCAGCAAGCGCAGATAAAGAAGCAGGATCCGGGAGATGGTGCCATCCGCATCTTCAATTCGGAACAGGAATGCAGGGCCAACGAGACCAGCGTCACCATCTGCATCCCGTACCGGGCCGGGACGTGGGCATTGGTGAGGAAGGGTGCGATCTAGTTGATTGAACGCCGGGCTCTGGCGCCAAGACCCTTCGGTTCCAGAGCCCGGCGTGCATCCCGGCAGTGGCTGGTCGACAACGACCCTACGGTCGGCTATGACTTGGGGGCATGGCGGCTTTGCACATCGCACCCAACGCCGCGGCCGGCGCTGGTATCAGCACAGCGCTCGCCCACATCGGCTGCGGCGATATGGTGCTGGTCAACAACGAGGACTTCAGTTGTGGCCGGATCGACCCTGCGGCGCTGCTGCAGCGTGAGTTGTCGGTGGAGGGTATCGACGTCACCGAGCCGGATCGACAACCTCATCCGGCCGCGGTGACGGTGTCGACCCAACGGCTCTGGGCTCACCTGGACGCAGACCACGATGCTCGGCCGATCGTGTGGGTTGGTCGAGCATCCGCACAGGAACTTTCGTTCTATCTGTACTTCGCTGCCAGGTTCGGGGATCGGCCCTGGTCGGTCATCGACGTGACCGGGCTTCACTTGCCGCGCAGCCCGCGCAATAGTGAGACCGGCGAGGTGGTCCCGGAAATGGGTGAGGCCGCAAAACCCGCCAGGTCGGTAGCCGAATTGCATCCCGAGCAACTACGACTCGTGCTGGATTCCGCACGCCCGCTCGATAAGCAAGAACGCGACCGACTGGCCGAACGCTGGCACACTCTGCAGGCCGAGCAAGCCCCGCTACGGGTGGTTACCGATGCTGGACTGTCGTCCGCACCCGCCGACTACTTCGACCAATCGCTGCTGGTCCACATACCTGCGACGCCGACACCGATGGCGCAGGTGATCGCGGACACGATGGGAGCCCAGCGGCTGCCGGTCAACGATTACGTTCTCCATCGAAGGCTCATCGAGATGATCCACACCGGCCGCCTCACTGCAGACGGCGATCCCACGATCATGGGAGAGTGTCGAATCTCCTCTCGGCCGCGATGAATGAGCCCGCCGACCAATCCAGCGAAGGCGTACGGCCAGTGATGAACGGCTACATTCGCGAAATCCGTATGTCGCCCGGCCCACATCCGAGTGACTACCCATTCAACCTACCTGCGGTGACCCACCTGGCCCACTGCGGAGGCCTGCCGTTGGCTGAAGGTGTGACATTCCTGGTGGGGGAGAACGGCAGCGGCAAATCGACAATTCTCGAGGCAATCGCTGTCGCAACCGGCATGAACCCCGAAGGAGGAAGCCAGAACTATCGCTTCATCACTCGCTCCACCGAATCATCACTGGGTGAGCATCTGGTGCTCAGGTGGGGCACTACCAAGCCGCGGACCCGATTCTTCCTGCGTGCCGAGACCTACTACAACGTCGCCACCGAGACCGAGCGGCTCGGACCCGAGCAAGTGGCCGCGCTCGGCGGAGTGTCACCGCATCACCGGTCTCACGGTGAATCGTTCATCGACCTGATGAGCCATCGCTTCCGCCCCAACGGGCTCTACCTGTTGGACGAGCCCGAGGCCGCGTTGTCTCCCCAAGGTTGTCTGGCGGTACTGAGGCGACTGGCCGAGCTGGTCGATCAACATTGCCAGATCGTGGTGGCCACCCACTCGCCGATCCTGCTCGCCCTACCCGGCGCAAGCATCTACGAGATCGCCGATGACGGCACGATCAGCATCGTCGCCTACGACAACGCCGTGCCGGTCCGGTTGACCAGAGACTTTCTCTCCGCTCCGGACCGATACCTGCGCCACTTGATCTGAGGGTGCTGCGCGGGGCAACACGCCATCGCTGCTGGCCGGCAGTATCCGTTGTTTTGGGACTGGGATTGCTGGCTCTGGTGCACTTTCGATGGTCAAGCCAGCAGGATGCGGTGGCGTGCAGTAGGAGTCCGGCACGGCCACACATTTGCGTTTGATCAGCTTGGTGTTGTGACTCTCTCGGTCGGACCGTCGCTGTAGGGCAGGGACAACCTGGCCACTGCGGCGGCGTGGTCTGGTCGCGGTCGCGCAGAACTGGTCTAGTTCGATGAGCCGGGCCGCGCGCACCCTCACCAGGCCAGCCAGGTGCGGAAACCAGATCGCTGATACCGATATAAGACCAACGGCCTTCCGGCCGATACATCCCAGGCTCGGTCAACCCCACTGAGCTGTGCAAACCTTCAGGCTGAGCTTCGGCCCTCAGTGGTCCCGGTGTCGCGTCCCAGGCGCGCGAATCACGCCGTTGCCATATCCACAGCTATCGATGGTGGGATCGTATGGCCCAGTGCGGCAAACGATCTCGCCGTGCGTTTTTACCTAGAACGATGTACTTTTTTCGTGGGATATGGATGTTGTCGGAACCGATCGGTCATTCGATGCGTCCAGGGGGATGCGTGATCACCACACAAGGGGGCCACCGGTTCTGCTCTCGCGGGTAGCGGGGCGACCGATTTCGAGGGTCCGGGCGTGCGGGCGATCATCGTTGTCCATCGCATGACTCGGGAGGCGTTTTATCGACCACTGCAGCTCTGACCTTGCAACGATCTCGCGGCACGCCTGATCTGCGGATGAGGGTGACAACCGGCGGGGATAGCGCAATGGCCCGGTGAAGCCGCGTCTACCTGCCGCCAGAGCGTCACCACGTCCCGGATCGGTACCCGCGTACTGATCGATGCCATCGACCAAACGAGTAGGAGACCATATCCATGCCCGACGCATCCGCGTCCACATTCGTGATGGTGCCCGACACGGTGCGCTCAGCAGGCGCCTTCGTGCGGCAGACTGCCGAATCCCTGGTTTCAGGCGTGCACAGCGCTGATAGCGAGGTTCAGGGCCTGACGGCCACCTGGAAAGGCGGGGCGGCCGACGCCTACGTCGCGGGCTGGGAGGAAACCCGTAAGGCGGCCCTCGAAGTCCTGGACGCCCTGCACACCATGGCCGATCTGCTCGGTGTGACCGCCGCCGCCATCACCGATCAGGATGCCACCCGAGCGGCGGCCACCACCGCCCGTGTCTCCTCCCTCGACCTGCCGTAAGGACACCCGATGAGCAACCCGGATCGCGGATACAGCGTTGACCTGGATCACCTGGACATGGTGACCGCCCGCATCGCGGGCCTGCAGGGCTTCATTACAGACAGCCTCTCCGGTCTGGATTCGAGAATCGCTGCCGCGCATCAGGATTGGACTGGCGCGGCGGCGGAGAAGCACGCCGAGGCGCACCGCGAATGGATGAAGGCCGCGGGTGAGGCTCGCGACGGCATCGAGGCCATGCGCGCCGCCGCGCAGACCGCACACACCGCCTACACCGACGCCATCGCCGCAAACCACAAGACCCTTGGGGTTTGACGCGCGTGACCACGATCGACGTCCAGCCGTCCCTCTACTACACCGCCGCCTCGGCGCTGCACACCCACGCGGTAGACCTGTACAACGCATTCAACAACCGCGCCGATGCCCTGAACCAGTGCGGATCGATGGCGGGATCCTACGACGAGGCCCGCTCGTGGGCGGCCGGGTACGACGCCAACGCGCACCAGGCCATTGATTCGATGACCGCCCTGGCCGAGGCCATGGACGCCTACGCGGGCGCGTTGCGAACCATCGGCTACAACCACCAGCTCGGCGACTGGAACGCCACCACCGGCGACAAGGGCCCCGCGCCGGTCAAGCCTGCCGACCCGCTCCCGGCGGTGCTGATGTGCCGCAAACCCGCGCCCTCGGCGGGCGGGCCCGGCAACGGCCTCACCGATGCGATCCACCTTGCCGAGAAGGTGGGTATCACCATCCCGGACGGCGACCTGGACAAGCTCGCCTCGATCGCGGGCACTTGGACCGCGATGCAGACCGATCACGCCATCGCGGGCCTGGCCGAGGGGATCGGCCGGATCAGCTCCTCGATATCGCTGATCAAATCCCCCGAGGTTGCCCAGATACTCGACGACCTCCAGGCGATGAAGCTCTCGGCGAGCACGATCGCCTCGGCCTGCGGGGATGTCGCCCAGTCCTGCCACTCTCACCACGACGACTTGCACGACCTGCGCGAGAAGCTGAAAAAACAGCTGGAAGACCTGGCTAAAGACCTCATCGAACAGGAGGCGATCACCCTCGCGATCGGTGTTGCCGCATCGTTCCTGACCTTCGGTGCGGGCGCGGTGATCGCCGCCGCACGTACCGCGCAATTGGTCGAGAAATTCGCCACCCCGATCCGGGAAATGGTCACCGTCTGGATAGACGCTCGGAAAGCGAAAAAGGAATACGACGCCACCAAAACCCTCGCGGGGATGGCCAAAAAGGACCGTGAAACGACCGCACGGCTACAGAAAGCCGAGGCGCAAGCGAAAAAGGAAGCCGAAGACAAGGCGAAAGCGGACGCGAAAACCCGGACAGCCAGCACCGGCGAACCGCTCACCGTCGAGGATGAATGGATTCTCGCTCAGGGGCCGAGCACCAAGAAGGGCGAAGAAATGATTTCCGCGCTGCGCGAGAATCGGGTCACGCCCGAGATGCAGCAGGAAATCGACAGGTACAACGCCGCACTGAAAAAACTGCCCGACTACAAGGGGGATGTGGTACGGCACACCAAGATACCCAAAGAGGTGCTTGACAGCTATGTGCCCGGCCAAGTGAAGCTGGAAAAGGGGTTCACCTGCGCATCCAGCAACCCGAATGGCACCCTTGGTGGGGTGAACATCGGCGACGCCAACGCCGAATTCAACATAGTCAGCAAAACCGGCAAACCCGTGGGTAAGTGGATGATGCCGGAAGAGGTGCAATTCAAGGACCATACGAATTTCTTGGTCCATGATAAATATTTCGACAACAAAGTCGGCCGCTGGATCATCGACATGGAAGAGCTGTAGGAAAGGGGAAGGGTTATGCCTAGAGATTTCGCGGGGAAAATACACTACACGCGGGAAGAATGGGAAGAGGAGCATGGCGTGAAACTGCCGCCGCCCCTGACCGACGAGGAAATTGCCGCCCGGCGAGCTAAAAGGGAGGCGCGGCGCGAATCCGCGCCCCCGCCGCCCCAGGGCCCGCCGCCCGAAGGCCGCAAGTCCGCCTATCGCGATGACCTGATCGGTACCGAGTTTGAAGGTTGGACCCGCGACCCGGCCACTGACACCTGGTACGACGCGCACGGTCGCCGCGCCTACGACGAGAACGGCCAGCGCATCCACTACGCCACAGACCACACTGACACCCGAGGGGAGCAATGAGCACTGAGCCGACTGTCCAGGCCGCCGCGACAGAGCCTGAACAGAGCAAAGGCGACCGCGACGCCTGATCATGGACATCACCGCCATCGATACCGCAGGCCGGACGCTGATGACTAGCGCGGCCGCTCTGCGGAAGCAGTTCGCTGACGCGGACAAGGTGCTCGGCCAACTGGTGGAGGGGTGGACCGATCCGGCTGCGGCCACAGTCTCGGCCGATTGGGACGCCGTGCGCGCTACCGCTGGTCGGTGGCTGGATCACATGCACGGCCTAGGCTCCCTGGTCCGATCAGGCTCGGCGAGCACCGCCGAGGTGGAGACCGCCGCCGCGTCGCTGTTCCGCCGGGGCCCCGCGTCGGCAGAACTCGCCGAGGAGCTGCAGCACAGTCGCGCGGCTGGCAGCGATTCCGTGATTGATCCGGCCGTGACCGACCAGGGGGAGGGGGATCAGGCATGACGAATCCGTCCCTGCGTGATCGCCTCGCCGCCGCTACCGCGGCCTTGGATGCCATCACCGAGGCTGTGGCAAGCCATGCCGAGCAAGTCGCCCTCGCGATGACCGCCGCCGAGGCCGGCTGGCAGGGTCACGCGGCCGAGGTGTTCGGCTGGCATCAGGTTGCCTCGGGCGAGCTGGCGACCGAAGTCAGTGACCGTATCACCGCCCTCCATGCCGCGCTCGACCGCGAAGGCACCGGCCACCCCAACTGACCTACCTTGCGGCCCCGGTTTTGCCTTGTTAGGACCGGGGCCGCCGGGTGTGCGCTGTCGGTCATGCCTGAAGCATGTTCACATTCGTTTGCGCCATCTATTTGCGCCGATGCACGTTGGCGGGCAGGTGGCACCGCCGGGTTTCGCTCCGTCGGTTGCTTTTGCAACAAGGTATAAGCTCCAGGAGTTCCGCGTATACCGTTGTTGCACAAGTGAAATGACCCTCTGCTGACTCTGACTGTTCGATCAGGCCAGCGGATTGGCCGCTCCCGGACTCGGCGCGGCAGCTACAGAGTCACCTCGCGGTCGTCCACTTGGGAAACCGCCGCACCGCCCGCTTTTCGGGGCTGTCCAGGCTGCCTGCCTGCCATCGGTCACCGGTCTCGCTCCATGCGTCGAAGAAGACACCGACCCATTGACCATTGGAATCGATCAGGCAGTGTTCTTCTGCGTTGCCGGAGCAGATCGCCTCGACCAGCCCGAGCACAGGTGCCGGGCGGTCACGGTCTTCGGCAACGTAATCCACAACCATGTTGAGGCACCACCCTGCCTCCACTCGCGCGGCTTCGTCGTCGAAGAGGGTGACTCTGACTGTGCTGGAGTCGGTGCCGTGTTCGGTCGACCGCGCCGAAAGGAGCACGACAGACTCACGAAGGTACGTCTCGGCGTCGTACTTCACGGCAAGATCGCACAGGCCGACAACCAACTCCTCCCAGGTGCCGTGCTCACTCATTCGCCATGCTCCTGACTCAGCCACAGGGGTTGGTGACCGTTCCCGAGTACTGCCACGCCGTAGACCTGGAGGGCCGTCCGCCGTAGACGCCGCCACCCCGCGCGGCGGTCCGGTATACGCCCGCTACGCACTGTACTTGGCCCTGAGCGGTGTACTTGGTGTTGGCCTTGGGCGCATTGATTGAATTGCGCCCAGGAGTGCCAACTGCGACCCAATTTCCGCCGACATTCCTCTCGAGTTGGACGGTTATCTCCAGAGAGTCGATGGCTGCGGTGCAGGAGATACGGCCTTTGCCGACTATCCACCCCGGGGAACCCTTCGATTCGTGCGGGTTATTCGCCTCCACGTGGCATGCGGCGTCCCCACCTCCAGGCTCGGCACCCGCGATCACTGGCGCAATGACTGGAAGCAGCAAGGCTGCAGTGACGAGCCCCATGGCGACGGCGGTTCTACCTATGTTCATTGTCCTCCCCGTTCCGGCTTTCCAAGCTGGTCGAACTGGTATTACGAACCCGTTCAATAGGATTGGATGCATTCCGGCGCCATCAGGTTCCTGGACCCGCTCACCAACGAATGTGATGTATGTCACCTGTGGGTGAAGGCTGCGCTGGCACGGGGTCGCGAAATTCCTGTGGCAACAAGCAGCCCGCGTGGCAGGACCCGCTGCACGGTCGAGGAGGAGGCTTTGTAGCCGGCGAACGCGCGATCCAGCCAGTAGCCGCTCAGGAGCCAAAGATGTACCGAAGGAGGGCATTTGGGCAGCCAAAGGACTCGGGGCTGCATGCGCCTTCGCGGTGGTGTCGCCCTGTTCTCAGGTGCGAGCGCCCGTTGGGCCGAGGGCACGACGCGACCGGCCGATGAGGTGTGGCCAGTATCGATCCCGCACCGGATCCTGAGCGATCGAGGTCGCCGAGGAGTGCCGTAAGCGGCTGACCTCCGACTATCTGGGACCTGACCGGCCGGGCGCGACCGAACTGCGGTGTTGGCGTTGGGTTTTGGACGTCGCGAGCCGACAACACCGATTCACCGGCCTCCGACGACGGGACCACACGGTCTCATCGATTGAGGAGGGGGACAGCCATTCCCGCTGTTCGGCGGAAGGTGGGTAAGAGTGAGGTACGTCACATCTACTTATTGGAAGGGGCGGCGCTGTTCGTCGCGTCCTAGATAGCACCAAACGATTGACGGCCACCGCCATCGATCACCGGTCAATGAACGTCTCGAACGGAGCATGATGAATACAAAACGAATTGCCGCAACGGTTGCCGCAGTGTTGTGCGGGCTGGTCGGCATCCTCGCGCAATCACCAGCTGCCAACGCTAGTCCAAATCCGGTCCACCACGACTTCACCCGAGCAAACCCGAGCTGGGGCTATGCGTACAATATTTCGAATTTTAACGGGCAAGTCGACTACGGCACCGATTCTTTCCAATGGTCGCTCAAGGATTCTTTCCAATGGTCGCTCAAGCTGAATCCCTCGGTACAACGTATAGTTCTTGCACCGATGAGCTGTTTCACGACCATAAACGGTGTTCCTGGATACTCTGACAGTCATACGGGTATCCCGGCCGACTACCTGCTACATTCCAGCGTTAGAGTTCCGCGTGGCGTGACCCTGCAGCTGAGGAGCCGCTGCGACTTCAAGGTGCTCACAGATACCGGGCCAACGCCCAGCAATGTCGAGACAGCAGTCGACTTTACCGTGTCATAGCAACCTTGCCGCCGGAGGCGTGGCCAGCAGACGCTACAACCAGGTGATCTTGATAGCCCTGAGCTTGTGTGAATCCTGGTTGGCGTGCTCATATTCGACTTCAACCGAATCGCCCAGTGAGATTGTGCCGAAGTCCCGCCCGATGATCGAGTCCAGGCCGAACCAAATATGTTCGCCACTCAAAGTCTCGACCATGCCGGTGGCACGTTTACGATCCCATCGCCATATCGTACCGCTGGCCTTCAGTGGCTGGGTGCGCGACTCCATACCGACAGACGATACCATCGTAGGCGCCACGGTACCGTTTGTTGGTGTGGTCGACGCGCTGAATGTGCTTGAGATTACACAGTTCAACCTGGATCCACCGAGGTGGTTTGTGGGATTTGGTCCGCGCGCAACCAGCGCGCGGACCACTGTGCTGTAGGCAGTCGGCGGTCGTTGGCTAGTCATCCCCAGGCCGGATCAGAACCGAGGCATGTAGATCTGCCGCGTGACGTACCGATTCATACATAGTATGGTCTTTCGTTTAGTCATGATCGGCTCTCCATGTCGGCCCATCGGGCTGGATCCAATTGGCCCTGGAGGCGATGGCCCGACCGGCGCGCGCATTTTCGATGAGTCAACGCGTCCCTTCCATGCCGGACGGTTCGACGCCATAATCGAGGCAGCCGGCCGTATGGTAATCCTGCGCGCTGGGACCTCCGCTAGGGCCGCCAGGCCGCGGTGATCTCTATCCGCTCGCGCTCGCACCCCGGAATGGGCCTGGCTCATTGTGAAACGAAGTACCGGCCTGCCTCGGGCATAGAATCGTGGCTGGAAATTGGAGAATTATCCTATGATCCTATCGTGACAGAATTCAACGACTCCATCGGACAGCCGGTTGAGCATCCGTATGCGACTACGGTACTGCTGTTTGGAGTTCTCGGCATACTGTGCTGTGGCATTACCGGCCCAGTAGCGTGGGTCCTCGGGAAAAGAGCGCTCAATGAGATAGAGATTTCCGGGGGTGCACTAAGCGGACGCACTCAAGTGCTCGCCGGGTATATTGCAGGAATTGCGGGAACCATCTTGATGATTCTAACTGCGATACTAATCCTGTTTGTATCGCTTCACTGAAATGGGGCGTCGATGCCCAGCTTGTGAATGCCCCGCCAGTTCCTGTTGGTATGAATAGCCTCGGAAGCCAAAAAGTTGATGCCGGAAGGATGAGTCATCCTTCCGGCATCAACCTGAACCTACACCCTGGTCAAGGGTTGTTATCGCCGCATTCGAGGAAACCAGCCGAGAAGAGCTAGTATCAGGCATACCACGACAGCCGCCTCCGCAAAGTAGATAGAGATATGATCTATGCGATTGAAGCGAGCTATGTAGAATATTAGACTCAGGGCCAGCAGTATCAGCACAATACCGCTACCAACCCATGGCTTCCAGTTCCCGTATCGGCGCATGCGACTATCCTAGCGGATTACATACATATGGCGCACCTGCAGGAGAGCTATAAATGTCGACAGTGTTATCGTTGTGCTGACACAATTGGGTGCCACCTGCTGCCATCGCTAGAATTGCCGCCGATACTGGTGCCGCAACGCTGCTGGCACCTACTGCGGCCAACAGTCCGGTACCGCCGCTCCCGAGCCATTCCCCACCGATTACCTTGTTCGCAGCGTAGGCGTCCAGGTGGAGATGGAACCCCCACCATGCGCGATCCAGATATCCGTGTGAACCGGACACAACGGACTTATATGCTGTGGCGCATCAGGAAATGTGCTAGCTATCGCTGGCGCGGCGGTGGCCCCGATGATAGAGAGAGCGAGGGTGGCCACAGCGATTGCCGACTTGATGTTCTTCATTGTATTTCCTCCAACAGCTTTCGAATGTAACCAGTGGAATATTTCGATGTAATTAGCGGAAAGTGAACCTGAACTACTGGTGACGGATTTGGTGGGTGCACACCAGCGCCACCCAAGCGGTTGTGCGCTATCGGCGATCATTCACCATATAATTCCGCCCTTTAGAAATCTGCAAAGACTGGGTTCTCGGGCCACATTCGCCTACGGATCGGCACTTCCGAGTGAGCTGCAACCCGCGAAATGTTTCTTCGACGCAAGCGCTTCCAGTAACAATTTGAGGCAACGCAGTCGAACGATATGCTCTCCCCGTATCACTGGCAGTAGATTTGAATCATCAATTGCTCAATCGCGGAGAGGTGTTCCCGCTCGCGCTGATACGTCGATTGTTGTCGTCGTCAACCAATTGTTTCGATCATGATTTCCTCCCCAGCTAGCCCTCATCGGCCTCCGCAACCGTACTGCCGGTTGTGTCCCATCCTCATGGGGTCCGGCGCCGTATCGGCCGTAACCCGACGTCACAGAGGTAAACTTGTTGTCCGGTCCGGACGAGAGCTCGACTGCCAACGCCAGTCTCAGTAAGCTGACATCTTGCAACTTATTACCTTGCAACTTATTACCTTGGCTGCCATATTTGCCCCGTCGCGTTCGGCGAAATTGCATCGCGGACCGAGAAATGCCTGCTTGGGTAATGGTGGGATGCAATTTAGAGGGATGGGGGACTGGACGTTCAACGCCGAAGAGACACGCCCGGGTTGTGCTGAATGGATAGTTCTAA
>NZ_BDCC01000101.1 GCF_001613305.1 Nocardia vaccinii NBRC 15922 | reverse complement strand
GCGCGGTGCCCGGCTCGCCGATGAGGGGCGAGCCAGACGCCGGGTCGCGATCACTGCGGAAACAGCGCCCTGGCATCGAGGGCCACGGCGACCGCGATCACGGCGAATATCAGGTGAGTTCGCCGGTAATGAGTTGTCAGGACCGCGAAGAATTCGCGCAAGAATGCCGCGGGAACGAAATATCCGGCGCTGCGCGCTCCGACGACCTGACCGTCGATTCCCAAGCGCCGGGTGAGCGCGGCCGCACGGAGAACGTGAAAGTTACTGGTGACGATCGTGACTCGGGTCCGCTCCGTCGGTGTGCCGCGAACGGCCAACTCGCGCACGCAGTTCCGGATGTTCTCGGCCGTACTGCGTGAATGTTTCTCCCGCACAATGCAATCCGGGGGCACATCACGATCGGTGAGATATCGAGCCATCGCCTCGGCCTCGGAGGTGACCTCATCGGGTCCCTGCCCACCGCAGGTGACGACCACGGGAAGCGCGCCCGAGGCCACCGCGGTGCGGTACGCCGCGATACCGCGCTCGAGGCGGGCGGCGAGCAACGGCGTCACCGCGCCGCGATGCAGGCCGCACCCGAGGATGACCACGGCGTCGGCCTGCTCCCGGTCCGGAAGATTGTTGTACAGCACGGCATAACCGGCGAATGCGATCAGATGCGCCACCAGATAGACGCCCGCCATGCAACACAGAACGGTCACCCGGGCCACCCACGTCGGCACCGCGGGCCGGGCGATGACGACCGCGACACCGACGGCCAACAGCATCAGCCCGGAACCCACCACCACCGGAGTGAGCGTGGTCGGCGAAATCCCCTCGCGCCGGACGACCTCGATGCCGTTGGCCACCAACATGACACCGGTGACGAGAAGCAGTACCGCGGCGACCGCCGACGGTGCGGTGGGCGGCGCGGTCAGTGACGACACTCCGGTTACGACCATTGCGAGCCCGGCCACGATAAGCGTCACGGCCGCCAGCAGTACCAATCCCGTGGACAATCGGCGCGGTTCCCGGGCCACTCGCGCGAACCCGATCACCGCCAGCACCGAACCGGCCGAGAGCAATGCCGCAGGCTCCATCGGACTGCTCGTCCTTCCCTCGGTGAAACCGAACGCACCCGGCGGATCCGCGGATGAACGAGCGTCACGTCACCGCGAAACGGCATGGCGATGCACGCGTTCGCGGTGGCGGGACGTCCGGTGTACGAACGATTCCCAGCGACATGCCGAATCAAACACCACGCTCGGCGAGCCCCGACGGCGGCCTCGCGTCTCCCGGTCGTCCCCGCAGCCGATCGAGGCGGCGAACCTGTCGACACCCAGCACACACAGCGTCGATATCCGGCCCACGCCGCGCGATGGCGCGCTAACCGCCGACGGCCTCGCGCAGGCGCGGAAGTTGCCGCAGCGGATTGTGGTGTTCGACCTCCACGCGCTGTTCGGCGTCGAAGATGTCGCTGAGTCCGGGCGCGGGATCATGGCTCCCGGACTGTGGGAGGGTCAGGGCGCTGAACGGCCAGTCGGAACCGAAGACGATGCGGTCACGCGCGGCGACCACGAGTACGCCGGCCATGGCTGCGGGTGAACCGCTCAGCGCGGTGTCGTAATAGAAGCGCGAGATCTGATTCCGGATATCGAGAATCGAGGGTTCGGGCAGGCCGGCGGGCCAGGTTCGGCCGATGACGGTTTGCGAGGCAACACCGATCCGGTGCGACAGGAACGGCAGTGTGCCTCCGGCGTGCGCGAGCTGGAAGCGGATGTCCGGATAGCGCTGGGTGACCCCGGTGACCATCATCATCGTGGCGGCACGAGTGGTGTCGAAGGTGAATTCCTCGAGGAAATCCGGCAGCGGAAGCTTCGGCTTCGACTGATCCGGGATCGCGGCCGGATGGCTTCCTCCGGCGACCAGTTCGGGGTCGGATAGCCGCCGACGGTGAGATGGCCGTGCTCGAGCAGGGAGGCCCGGTATTCCGGCGGCAGGAAGTGCGCGTGCAGGTCGATGCGATAGTTGCCGGACGGTGGCGTGTGTCGGCGAGCGGGTGCGGCCTCGGCGCGAACGGCACCGGCTACCGCCGCGGCGCCCAGGGCGCCGACGGCCGTCCCCAGCAAGCCGCGGCGGCTCGGGCCGATAGCCGGATCCGACAGTGAATCAGTCATCGCGGCTCGACTTTCTGTGTGGCCGAACATGATTCAGCATTCGCCCGCTGATCTCGCCCGGTTCCGTTACCCGAAGCGCTCGGCGACGTGATGCCGAGCCGGCGGACCAGTTCACCGACGAGCGCGTCCCGATTTGTTCCCGTTGCCGTGCCGAACACGTATCGGTCCGGCCGTAGCAATACCAGTCCACCGGCCCCTACACCGGCCTTGGCCAGCCATTTCATCAGCGCGCCGGTGTGGTCCTCGATATCGCGGAAGTCCGCGCCGATGCTGCGGCCATCGCCCGGCTTGCCCTGGGGCCGCCCCCCGATCGGATACACGGTCACGAATCGCGTCCCCAGTGCCCGCAGGACCGCGACATCGTCCGCGCCCAGCACCGTCCGAGGATCGACGCTGTGGCCGAGCATCGCGAATCCCGTCCCGAGCGCATCGTCCAGGCGCTGGTGGCGGCCCTCGTAGGTACGCACCCGCGGTTGCGGTGCGAGCGTGCCCGCCACTCCTCGCAGGCGGGCGCGTGGCAACCCGAGGTAGACGCCGCGACGGAACCGCGGGCGCGGCTTCATTTTCGCCGCGCGCACCCAGCCGCGGAGACCGGGCGTCCGCATCGCGGTGGCGAGTCCGATGTCGCGTGCCGCGGCGATCAGCTTGTTGTCGATGGAGACGATGTTCTTGTTGAGTACCGACAGGTCGATCATCGCCTCGGCATGCGGGCGGCGTTCGGATTCGTAGGTATCCAGGATCCGCAGAGCCGCACCGTGTTCGATGATCGCGGCCAGTTTCCACGACAGGTTGTCCGCGTCCCGGACGCCGGAATTCATCCCCTGGCCGATGAACTGCGGGGTCATGTGGGCGGCGTCACCGGCGATCAGAATCCGGCCCACCCGCCACCGTTGCGCGACAACGGCATTGAAGGTGTAGACGAGTTTGCGCAAGACGTCCACCTCGCCGGGATCGACGAAGCGTGAGATGTGGCGGCGGACGGTGTCCGGGTCCTCCATCTCCTCCTCGGTCTGCGAATCCGAGAGCATGAATTCGAAGCGATGGTGATGATCGGGCTGTGGGCACGACACGGTCGGCTGCACGGGATCGCAGACGAAATCGAAGTACGGCAGGTGCCGGAACGCGTCGACACCGTCCTTCGCCTTCACATCGACCACCAGCCACCGCTCAGGAAAGCTGGTGCCGCGCATATCGATTCCGAGTTCGGTGCGTACCACGCTGCGGCCGCCATCACAGCCCACCAGGAATCGAGCGCGCACACGCTCGGCGGTGCGCGGACGGGATTCGGGTGCGCGTTTGCCGTACCCGGTGCCGCGACATTCGGCGTGCTCGACGCTCACACTGTCGGCGGTCTGGTCGAAATCCACCACCTCACGGCCGCGACGGACGGTGACGTGCGGATAGCGGTCCAGAGCGCGTTCGAGAGTGTTCTCGAGGTACGGCTGGTAGAGAAAGTTGGAGACCGGCCAGCCCAGCGACCGGTCGACGTCCTGGAACTGCGCCAGCACGCTGCCGTCACCGCGAACCCACTGCACGGTCGAGTCGGCGATCATATCCGCGGCGAGTTCGTCTGCGGCGCCGGCGGTTTGGAAGACGCGCATCCCCTCGTCGTCGGTGTAGACCGCGCGGGCCAGCCCGTAGTACTCGGGCTCGCGTTCGAGTACCAGCACGTCGATTCCCCGACGGCCGAGGAGATTCGCGAGAGTCAGGCCCGTCGGACCGAGCCCCACGATCACAACGTCATGGTCGAATGTGTTCATCGTGGCAGGCCTCCGCTGAGTTCGGGGACTGTGATCTCCGGCGCACGCGCACTCCGCGCGGCTTGCCGGAGTTGCGCGAGCTTGTCCAGCACCGTTCCCCCGACCGTGTCGTGTCCCCAGAGACTGATGCCCTGGTACGTGCACGGTTGCCATCCGGCCTCGAGCTCGGGGGTGATCACGATCGGATTCCAGCCGACCTCGAGCTCGAAGCCCGAGGGCGAGACGCAATAGAACGACAGCTCACGGTCATTGGTGTGCTGCCCCACCGTCCACTGCATCCGGAATCCGAGCGCGGTCACCCGCGCGAAGGAGGCGAGCATGTCATCCAGGGTCGCCGCCTGGATATTGAGGTGCTGAACGCGCGTACGGATCGGGTCGATCCCGATGCCTCGGATATTGGCGATGGCGATCGAGTGGTGACGTTGATCGACGCGCAGGAAGCGGACCTTCATCTTCAATCCGGAAATGTTCTCGTCGATGTAGTCACTGAGCCGGGAGTCGAACAGCGTGTGGTAATAGCCCCGCACCGCCTCGGGTTCGCGCGAAACGATCGCCACATGCCCCATGCCCGCCTCGCCGGTCACCCAGCCGGAGTTGAGCATTCGCAGCGGCTCGTCGGTGATCAGCGGCGTGGTGAAGATTTCGGTGGTGATCCCCTTCGGGCCCGGGAATCGCCACAGACGTTCCACCCCGCGCAGCGCCGTCTGCTCCGGCGTGCCCTCCTCGATCGGCACGCCCCGGTCGCGGACGCGAGTGAGAATCCGATCGAACGCCGCGTGATCGTCGACCTGCCAGCCGATAGCCGTAACATCCTCTGCGGCACCGGGTCTGATCAGGAAACGGCAAGCATGCTCGTCCAGCCGGAAACGCAGGCAGTCCCCCACCGAGTCGACGTGCAAGCCGATCGCGTCCGCGCCGAATCGACGCCAGTCGACCATGCGATGCGACTCGACCACAAGGTAACCGAGGTGGACGGCTCCGAAGACCGAACCGTCGGTGCCGGGCCGCCGGAACCCGGTCATCGCGACGCCGCCAGAAAGGAGGCCGCCAGGCCGTTGAACAATTCCGCCCGCTCCCACTGGACCCAGTGACCGGTCGCCACGGCCGTGTACAGATCGCAGTTCGGCATCCGGTCGGCGAGCATGCGCCCGCCGGAGGGACGGTTCACCTTGTCCTGCACACCCCAGATGACCAGCGTCGGGTGGGCGACTCGGCGCAGTCTCGGATCGCGGGTGAAGTCCATCCGCCACAGTGTGCGCAGCGCCAACGGGCCGGACGGACGCCGCAATGGCGGATTCGCCACCACTTCGGGGTCCAGGCTGGCCTGATACCGGCAGTCGATCATCTCGTCGGTGATCGTGCTCGCGTCGTGCACCAGGTACCGGTTGATGAAGGTGGCGAGCTTGTCGCGAGCGGGTCCCTGGCCACCGTAATAGGACAGCAGAGCCTGTAGGCCTCGCGTGGGCAATGCACGGGTGGTGCCGACGCCGCCCGGACCCATCAGAATCAGCCGTTGCACCTTCTCGGGCCGGTCCATGGCCAGCCGCAGGGCGGCGGCCGCACCGTAGGAATTGCCGATCAGATGAGCGCTGGGGATGTTCAGCGCATCGAGCAGGCCACCGACCGCCGCTGCCAGATCGCCGAACGGATCGGACTGGTCGATTCGCTTGGTCGAACCCCCGTAACCGGGAAGATCCGGCACGATGACCCGGAACTGCCGCGCCAGAGCATCGATGTTCCGAGAGTAGTTCGACAGGCCGGAGGCTCCGGGGCCACCGCCGTGCAGCAGCACCAGGACAGGCCCGTCACCGGCCTCTGTGACGAAGATTTCCCGGTCGTCGACCTGGACCGTTCGTCCGGCCGCTACTGCGCTCTCCATGCCTGTCACGGCTACCTCCACTCGACTGATGATGAAATCATCAACTGCGATCAGCTCATCTGTCAAGCTTTTCTGATGAAATCCTCAATACCGCGAATTCGGGCGTCAACACGGAAAACATCGGACCTGATCCGATCATCAGATATGATCATGTGCGATTTCACCACCCTGACCTGCGGCTGCTCGCGTACGAATGAAGTCGGACGGCAGCATCTCGCAGAGCCGCCCTCGATGATCAGGAAGAAGCTTCAACGCTTTCGACGCCGCACCTCGTCCGCACGTCGAGCGAGAAGAACACGGCGCGTGGCCCGCAGACGCATCCGTCGCGAGCCAGGCGGTCACCCTCACCGCCGGACTACGAGCCGCCGACCAGTGATGTAATGGAATCCCTTGGGAGGGAGAGGATTACAGCTCGGGCAATGGCGGGAGTTCGCCGCTGGACAGCTTGCGCGCGGTGCGTTTGTTCATGCCGAACATGCGCAGCATGTGAAAGGTCATCTCGTCGGCCAGCGCACCGGCGTCGGCATCGGGCCGCGCGTCCAGTAGTTGCAGCAGCCCGAGCAGCGCGCCGCCGGCGGCCATGATCGCCATATCGGGATCCATCGGCTCGAACCGGCCCTGCTCCTGCGCGGCGATGATGTCACGCCGGGCGCGCGGGGCCAGGCCCTCGTCGCGCAGCAGTATCGACGTGCCGGAGTTCAGGATCACCCGGATACCCTCGGGAATCCGCCGCTGCATCCGCCCGGTCATGCGAAAGCTCACCGCGAACACTTCGGCCGGATCGTCGTAGGCGGCCACGATGCCGTCGCGCATCTCACTGTAGACCCGCAGCACCGATCGCACGGCCTCGTCGAACAACTGCTCCTTCGAGGTGAAGTGATTGTAGAACGAGCCGAAACCCACATCGGCCGCATCGGTGATCTCTTGGATACTGACCGCGGATCGCCCTTCGGACAAGAACTTTCGCGCCGCGCCCAGCAATGCGTTGCGGGTCCGCTCGCGGCGGCGGTCGATGCGATTTCCAACCACGGGCTCAGCGGTCATCGGCACCTCCCAGTCGGATCGTTACAGAAATCATAACTGAGGAAATGATCAGAGTCGATTCATGCGGTCACCGAAGTCGGAGTGGCGCACATCACAGTTGCTGGTCTACCCTGAAGGCACCGGGAAAACCGTTGCGGTCAAGGAGAATCCATGATCGACATCATCACGTTGCGAGGCACCGGGGAGACACGGAACGCGGACGGATCACCCACGGGCATGCTGGCCTCGATCACCGATCTGCTGCCGACCAGCAGTTTCAGTTTCTTCGAACCCGACTGGCCCGCTTCGGTCGGGCCGGACCCGAATCTGTGGGGGTCGTCGTTGGACACCTCGGTGCGACTGGGCACCGCCGCGGGGGTGCAGGCGATCCAGCAGTCGCCGAATATCTGTGGACTGCTGAGCTATTCGCTGGGCGGGATCTGCGCCAGCCGGATCCTCGAGGGGGTGGCGGCGGGGCAGTACACCAATACCGACGGAAGTCCCCTGGAGATCGCCTTCGCCGTCTTCGTCGCCAATCCGCTGCGCAAAGCGGGAGATTCGGTGAACAACCTGTGCCCGCCGACGACGTTCGGGCTGCACGGCCAGCGCGGAACCTGGCCTGCCCGGGTCGCGACCCGGGAGTACGCGAATCCGGGCGACATCATCACCGCATCGCCGGCCGATTCGCCGCTGCGCGTCATCGACGTCGGCATCTCACCGTTCTCGTTCGTCGAGGGCGCACGAATCGGCGACATCGGCTACCTGATCTTCGCGCAGCTGCTGGACTTCCTGAGGCTGAACCCGCTGAACAACCTCCAGCGCTACGGGGAGGCGGTCAACGGCGTGATCGGATACCTCACCCCGTATCCGCAGGGCCAGCACGTGCTCTATTCCGCGCAGAACATGCCGGGCACCGACACGCCATGGACAACCGCCGCGGCCGACTACATCACGGCCGACTTCGCGTAATCACAGTTCGAGGCACCGCCGGCCGACCTCGGACAGCCGTTACGGAACATCGCATCGCCGGTAACCGGGCCGCCCGAGGGGACGGCACGCTGCCGAGTTCGGTCACGATGCCTCCCGCGCCGGATGTGTTCGCCGGCTATCGGGAGGTCTTCCACACGGTCGGCGACGCGCCGCCCTACGGACGGTCCGGCTCAGCTGCCGGCCGGCTGGGCGGGAGCCGAGGCGGACGGGGCGTGATGCTGGGCCTGCAACGCGTTGAACGTCTGCGCGCCCGCCGCGATGCCGACCGGGATCGCCAGGGCGACCCCGCCGACCAACGCGCCCACACCGCCGACCGCGATCGCGCCGACGAGGCAGGTGGCGGCGAACGCCGGAACGGTCATGGTGCCCGCCGTCGCCAGCGCCATCAGCGTTCCGCCGGTGGCGACGCCGAACGGGCAGCCGATGGCGGCGCCGACGATCGAACCGGCCAGCGAGCCCACGGCCATCGCCATACCCATGTGTGGATTGGCCGCTTCCACAGCCTGATTCAGGTCGGACATCACATCGGGCGACTGCTGTGCGGGGGCCGGTGCGGCGACGCGGGTGGCAGTGATGGTCGCGGTGGTCGGCTGAACCGGCGTAGCGGCCGCCGGAATCGCGGCCCCGGCCAGGGTGTGTCCGGTGGCGTCCTGGATACCGAACTGCCCGCCTTGTACGGCCACCGTTCCGATCGGGGTGCGCAGGACAGCCAGACCAGTAGCCGGATCGTCGCTGTATCGCACGCCGGGCGCGACGTCGGTGGCCACGGCGGGAGGTTTCGCCGGACCGGCCGGCACCGCGGTATCGGCATTCGCGACGCCCGACGCCGCGACCACCGCCATGGCGGTCAACGCGGTTACCGCCGCCCCTCGATTTTTGAATGTCATCTCTCACTCACAATGTGGATAGTTCGGGAATCGGACGAAATACGAGAATTACCGCGCGCCGCTCTGCACCGGAACAGGTGTGGCGATCAGCCCCTTGGAATGCAGTGATTGATATTGCTGATTCAATACATTCGCGGTCGCGGGCGATCCGGAGACGATACTGCCCACCGTCCCGCCGACGAATCCCAGAGCGGCCGCGCCGATGAGGCAGCCGCCCACGACACCGACCGGGGTCAGCACCGCGACGGGTATGAACAGCGTGCCGCCGGTGACGCCGCCGACCACACATCCGGCCACTACACCGGCCGTCGTGCCGACCACACGCCCCACGGTGGAGTCGTTCGCGAAGGTTCCCGCGATGCCGTCGAACGCCTTCAGATATTCGGCCCCCGGATCGACCGGAGTGGCCTGCGGCGAATTGCCGGCGGGAGCCGGCGGAACGGATTCCGGCGCGGATTGCGCCGGATTCACCGCATCGGCGTTCGCCGCCCCCGCGGAGATCACCGTCGCCGCGAATATCATGGCGGCCATGGCGGTGGCTCGAGAAATGTGATACATCGTCGCAGGTCCTCATCGTGCGTGCAAACAAGGGTGGAAATAAGATTCTCTTATACCGAGAATAATGATCGATGAGGGGTGTGTTTGGAAAATAAAAAACTGCTATGCACCCATACGGGATCGGCATGCTCGCACGCACGTGATCACGCCACACGGTCGCCTCACGATCGACGCGGCGGCATCGGCTCGATCGCCTCCGGATCGCCGCACCATCGCGCCGACAGCCATCTGCCCTCCCGGACGGCCGCACGCATCGAACGAGCGATCGCCTGGGCCACGAGATCCACGGCGGCGGGCATGCGTCCGGCGCGCGGCATGCCCAGCACGATCGACCGCCGAATCTCGGGCTGCCGCAAGGGGGCAGCGCTCAACCGGCCCGCGGCCACGTCGGCCACGATTCCGGCCGCGGGCAGAATCGTCCAGCCGTGCCCAGCGATGACGAGCGACTTCTGCAAGTGCATCGAATTCGTCTGCACCCCGACCTCGAACACCACATCGGCCTCGGCCGCCGCCGCATCGATCAACACCCGCAGCGCATGTCCGGCCGCGGGCATGACCACCGGATGCGCCGCCACCTCGGCCAGCGCCACCGGCCGGTCCGCGCACAGTCCCGCGTCCACGGTGGCCACCGCCCACAATCGCTCACTGACCAGCGGCGCCACATTCAGCGACGGCGAGCCGGACAGGTTGTACAGCAGGCTCAGATCCAGATCGCCGTCGTCCATCCAATGTTGCAGATGTCCGGAATACGCTGTGAGAATACGTAATTCGATGCCCGGATAATCGCGCAGCACCGTCGAGGTCAGTCGGCCCGCGATCAGATCGACCGAACTCTCCAGCAGGCCGACGGTCACCACCCCGCCCACCACACCGGGCGGCGGCGTGATCTCCGCCCGTGCCCGGCCCAGCTCCCGCAACGCCCGCCCGGCCCGCTCCACCATCACCGCACCCGCATCCGTCAGCCGCATACCGGTGCGACTGCGTTCGAACAGCTCCACGCCCAATTCGTGTTCCAAGGTGCGAATCTGGCGCGTCACGGCGGGCTGGGCCAGGCGCAGCAGTTCGGCTGCGCGCGTCACGCTCCCCACCTCGGCCACGGTGACCAGCGCCTTGAGCTGTTTGAGATCCATGCGCTGCTCCTGACGAGGCATTATCGAGACGGAGGATCCCAGACCGGCATCTGGCCCGGTGAAGCATCAGATCTTCCGATACCCAGCACCGGCTCGCAGCGAGAATCCTCTTCTTTCTATACCGCACCAACTCTGGTCGCTGGCTACTGCGGTACCCACCACTTTTTCCAGAGTTTGACTTCCAGAAAATAAGAGTCATGTTCTACTTTGTATCAGAACCTAGTTCTGCTGGTTGCCGGTGAGGTGACCCGGGTCGTTCCGTCCGGCCGTCTTCGGCGGTCATGCCCCGAAAGGTTGATGGTGTCGCGCAATGGAGCAAGCGCCGGTATTTTCCAAAGGCCGTGATCTCGACGCTGCCATGCGTGCCCTGCACCCATGGCTGGCCGCCCGGCTCGGCGCAGCCGAGGTCGAGATCGAACCGCCCGACTATCCCAGGGGAGCGGGCGCTTCCAACGAGACCCTCCTGATCCGAGCCCGCGCCGACGGCCGCATCGAGGATTACGCCGTTCGGATCTCGCCCGCGCCGGAACATCAGATGTATTACGAACCCCGGTTCCGGCTGCAGTACGACATTCTGCGCGCCCTGTTCGGCCGATCCGATGTCCTTGTGCCCGAACCGCTCTGGTTCGAATCCGATCCCACGGTCCTGGGCAGGCCGTTCTACGCGATGCGGCGCATGCGCGGTCGGGTGCCGGTGAGTATGCCGGTGTACAACTCCTCGGGCTGGCTGTTCGAGGCCACCACAGCGCAGCGCCGGATGTTGTGGGAGAACTCGATGCGGCAGCTGACCGCGATCCATCGCGTGCCGATCGCTCAGGTGGCGTTCGTCGACCGGCCCGAGCACGGTGCCCCAGGAGACGAGCAGCAGCTGTCCTATTGGCATGCGTACGCGGACTGGGCATTCGGGGAGAAGACTCCGGACGTCGCGGTGGCGCTGTTCGAATGGTTGGACGCCCACCGGCCGTCCACCTCGGTTCCCGGGCTGTCCTGGGGTGATGCCCGGATCGGTAACATCATGTACGACAACGACTTCCAAGTCGTCGGGGTGATGGACTGGGAACAGGTGTCGCTGGCCGGGCCGGTGGCAGATCTCGCCTGGTGGTTGCTGTTCGATGAATCACTGTCGGTCGGACAGGGCGTGCCCCGGCTGGAGGGTCTGGGCACTCGCGAGGAGACGATCGCGCTGTGGAGTGAATCCACCGGCCGCACACCGGACGATCTGCACTGGCACGAGGTGTTCGCCCGGCTGAAGGTCGGATTACTGAGTCTGCACAGCCGCCGCTCTCTGCCGCCGATGGCGGCCACGAGTACCCGGCATTTCTCGTATCTGCATCATGCCTGCGATCTGGCCGGTATCGTTGTGCCCGAGGGGGTTCGGTGAACATGCCCGGCGGCCCGGCGCCCCGCGACGAGATGGTGGTGCTCTCGCCCGATTGGCTCACCGCGGCGTTGCGCACCGATCACTCCGATGTCGTCGTGACCGGCACCGAGACAGTCGAGCGGCTGGAAACCGTTGCCACGAAAGTGCGGTTCCGCGTCGAGTACGCCCATGCGACCGGCGCACCCGCGGCACTGTGCGCGAAGGGGTATTTCAACCCGGCCGTCCGGCGCGCGACGCGCGCCGAGGCCGACTTCTATCGCCTTGCCGCCCGAGATCTTCCGGTCCGCACCCCGCCCTGTGTGTACGCCGAGGTGGACGAGCGTAGCGGTCACGCACTCGTGCTGATGCACGACCTCGTCGCCGCCGGAGCGCGCTTCCTGGACCCCCGCGTCGGGTACGGGCCCGAGCAGGCAGCGGCCACGCTCGATCAGCTCGCCGCTCTGCACTCGGCCACCTGGAACGGGAAATTCCCCGTGCCGGCCGGGATTTTCCCGCCGCGCCCGGTGTCGCTCGCCGGACACCTGACCGCCGGACAACTGCAATCGCAGCTCGAAGACGGTCGTGCACAGGCGATCTCGACGAAAGTACACAGCGCCGACCGGCTCATCGCGGCGATGCACGCGATCGGCGCACTCTCGCCGGACTCGGCGACCTGCCTGGTACACGGCGATCTGCACACCGGCAATATCTACCAACTCCCCGACGGCAGTCCTGGCCTGATCGACTGGCAGGTGGTTCAGCACGGCGTCTGGGCCCTGGACGTCGCCTACCATCTGGCCACCGTCCTGACCCCGGACGACCTCGCCCGGCACGAACGCGAGCTGGTGGACCACTACCTCGGCCGGCTGGCTTCGCACGGCGTCACCCCGCCCGATCCCGACCGAGCCTGGTGGCTGTACCGCGCATGCCTGCCGGACGGCCTGTTCATGTGGGCGATCACCCGCGCGGTCGAACGCCCGGTCATCGAACATCTCACCGACCGGCTGGCCCGCGCGGTGGAACGCCATCGCAGTCTGGATCTACTCGGCGTCTGAACGGCTCGCCGAGCGGAACACACACGGCGGCGACCATGGTGTATCGCAGCGGGGCGATTGCGGTGTCGAGCACGAATATCCCGGCGATGCGCGATTTCGAGGCGTCGTCGAGTCTGTTGGCGCTGTGGATGATCGGTGCGCCGGTACCGTGCGGCACAGGCCGGGCCCGGGTTGTGGACATGGGTGTCTCCAGGAAGGACTGGAACGAACGGCGAAGGGACGCCTGCAATTACGCGGAACGCAGGTTCCGGCGCAGCACGAACTTCTGGACCTTGCCGCTCGCGGTGCGCGGGAAGTCGGTCACGATGTGGATCTCCTCGGGCCATTTCTGTTTGGCCAGACCGGCATTCGCGAAATGCGCGCGCAGATCCTCGAGGGTGGGGGCCGGGATATCGGCCGCGAGGCGCAGCACCGCGGCCACGTGCTCACCCAGCCGGGCATCGGGTGCGGCAACGGCCGCCGCCTCGACGACCCCCGGCACGGTGATCAGGACGTCTTCCACCTCGAGTGCGCTGATGTTCTCACCGCCGCGAATGATCAGATCGGTGGTGCGGTCGGTGATCGTGAGATATCCGTCGGTATCGAGCGAGGCGATATCGCCCGTGTGATACCAGCCGTCGGCATCGAACCGCGCGGCCGTGAGCGCGTCGTCGGTGTACCCCAGGCACAGATCCGGTCCGCGACTGAGGATTTCACCGTCCGGGCGCACCCGCACCTCCACGCCGGGCGCGGCACAGCCGTCGGTGTAGATCCGCTTGTCCGGGGAATCGGTGTACTCGGACACCGTCATCGACGGATGTTCGGTACTCCCGTAGGACCGAGTGACCTTGATACCCAACGCCGTGAGCCGCTCCACGACCGCGACCGGCACGGGCGCACCACCCAGCCCCGCGTACTTGATCAAGGCCAGATGTTCCGGAGTGAATTTCGGATGGTCTATCAGGCTCGTCATGTAGTACGGCACACCGCCGCCGACGGCGATGCCGTACGCCGTCATCAGCTCGAGAACCTGTTCCGGATTCCAGGTGTCGACCATATCGATCGTGCTGCCCTCCAGGATGGGCATCAGGAACGCGCTGAGCATGCCGATGAAATGGCCGACCGGAGCGGTGATGAGTTGCGCGGTCAGATCGGCGGGACGCCGCGCGGTCATCTGACGGGTCTCGAACAGCAGGGTCCGGTGGCTGTGGATCACGCCCTTCGGTGCGCTCGTCGTCCCGGAGGTGAAAGCGATCAGCACCGGCGCGGCCGGATCAACCGTCGCCCGCCCCGCCCACGGCTCGTCGGCGAGCAGGGCCTCGAACGCCGTCGCGGAATCCCGCCCGCCCACGACACCGACGATCGACACCCCGGCGTACACCTCGGGATCGTAAGTGCGCGAACCGAATCGGTCGGCGGTGAGGAATACGCGCGGTCGGACCGAACCGAGAATGTGGCCAACCTCCTTGTGCCCGTAAACGTGCACGATGGGCACCACCACCGCGCCGAGCAGCGAGGCCGCCCAGAACGCGGCCGCCGCCTCCATCCAGTTCGGGAGTTGGAAGGCGACCGCATCCCCGGCGCCGACGCCGCGAGCGCGCAGGCCACCGGCCAATCGCCGCGCCACCAACTCGACGTCGCGAAAGGTGCCCGACCACGGCCGGACGGCGGAGTGGACTCGGAACTCGGCATCCGGTGCGGCGGCCAATCCGCGATCGAGCAGATCCGCGATCGTATCGGAGGTCCACCACCCCTCGCGTTCGTACCGTTCGACCAGATCCGGTGGGACAACACGCATAGTCGAGCTCCAATGCCCTGCACGACGGTCGGCGGCGCTGCGCCGCTCCATCGAGGTGATACGAGATTCGACGCCGGGATTCGCCCCGGCGAGACCCGATTCAAGAATCAGGCTCTAGTCGAGAGTAGAACGCGCTTCTCATTCTCGAGAGCAAATCGGCAGGAATGGAGAACTAGTGGTCGGATTC
>NZ_BDCC01000100.1 GCF_001613305.1 Nocardia vaccinii NBRC 15922 | reverse complement strand
GTGGCACTGCTCCCGTTCTGGAGTTTTCGGGGTCTGTACGGCGAGGGGCGGCGCTGGATCGACCGAGTCACGAAACACCCTGCCCGACAGGGGATAGCCGACCGCGTCAAAGCCCTCGTTTTCGGCGGCTTCATGGCGACGTGTCAAGGCGATTTGCAGGCAGCGGCCGGTCTCGCCGAAAAGGCGCGCGTGCTCGCCGAACAGACGCCCACACCAATGACCCAGGCACTGATCTCCTACGCCGACGGCGTCCTGGCCCTCTATCGCGGGGAGCTTGCGCTCGCATCTTCCTCCCTCGCACACGCCGTCGAGGTGCTCAGCTCGAACAAACGGGAACACCTCTACGTTATCGCTTCAATCCTGCTCGGGGGGACGCACCAACTGGCCGGTGATCAGAAGCGAGCGATCGACCGTCACCAGCAAGTACTTTCCATCACCGAAGCATGCGGCGAATCGTTTCTCCGGTCGGTGGCGTTGTGGGGCATGGGTGTTGCCGTCTGGCGGCTGGGCGAGCAGTCCCGGGCGATGAAGCTGTTCGAGGATTCACTGCGAGTCAACCGGCGCGTGCGCAGCCCCGTTCTCGCCGCGGCGAGCCTCGATGCGCTGGCCTGGACGGTCGCCGCCGACGGCGACGCCGAGCGCGCGGCCACACTGATGGGAGCCGCCCAGGAACTCGACCAGTCCGTGGGCAACATTGCGAGCCTCGTCCCAATGATGCCGCCGCACCACGATGAATCTGTGCGGGTCATACGCACCGCCCTCGGCACACGCAAGTTCGACGCGGCCTACCGGCGCGGCCGGGCGATGGGGATGGACGAAGCCGTAGCCTTCGCACTCGGCGAGCAGCCCACCGACACTACGCCCACGTCAGGTCCGGGCCTAGTTCTGACCAAGCGTGAGCGCCAGATCGCAGACCTCGTCGCCGAAGGACTCACCAACAAGCAGATCGCCGCCAAACTGGTGATCTCTCAACGCACGGCCGACGGCCATGTTGAGCACATCCTCAGCAAGCTCGGATTCACATCCCGTGCGCAGATCGCAGCCTGGATCGCAGAAGACACCGAACGACAGAATCCTTGACCTGTCGCTCCACCCACCGATCATCCACTCGACAGACATAGCGGTTCAGCAATTGGACGGTTCCAGGCATGTTTACCGTGCGCGGTGTCCGCTCGCGATTCCCGGTAGCAGATCGTTATTCGCCGCCTCATCTCCAGCAGCAAGGAGGGCGGTGCTGGCGAGTGCCACGGTGGCCAGGGCCTCGGCGTTGTCGGCTTGAGTGGCGCTGATCTGGGGTAACTGGTTGTGCGGCACACGGTTCTGTGATGCGGAGCGGGCACGGGTGACACGTCACGGTCGCCGATACGATGGATCCACCACGCGGTGAACCGATTCCGGCCTGGTATGCCGGTGGATTGCTGGAGGTGATCGGCCGGGTCGCCGATCCCCGCAAGCGTCGAGGTCGCCGATACGGGCTGGCGCCGATCCTGCTGCTGGCGCTGGCGGCCATGCTGGGCGGGGCGCGGTCGTTCGCCGCGATCGGGGAATGGGCCGGCGACTCCCCGGCGGCCACACTGGCGCGCCTGGGTGTCACCGGCCGAGCGTCGAGCGAGAAGACCATCCGCCGGACTTTGCAGCGCCTTGACGCCGACGCCCTCGACACCTCGATCGGGGCATGGATGTGGTTGCGTGCCAAGATGATCGGCGGAGTGAAGGTGATCTCGTTCGACGGCAAGACGCTGCGGGGTGCCCGAGACGCGGCCGGTCATCCGACCCATCTGCTGGCCGGGATCTGCCAGCACAGCGGCGCGAAGATAGCCCAGATCGGCGTGGACGGCAAGACCAGCGAGGTCCCCATGCTGCGCAAACTGTTGCGTGTACTCGACATCGCCGGGTGCGTGATCACCGCCGACGCCGCGCACACCTGCCGCGAGACCGCGCAGCAGATCATCGACGCCGGCGCTCACTACGTCCTCTGCGTCAAGGGTAATCAGCCATTGTTGCGGGCACGCTGTAAAGCGTTGCCCTGGAAGCGGATTCCCGAACTCGACCGGGTGAAAGGCAAACCCGCCCACGGACGAATCGAGACCCGCACCCTGCAGGCTACCGAGATCGAGACCGGTATCGGGTTCCCCGGCGCAGTCCAGGTCCTGCGCATCACCCGCATCCGCACGGTCGTCTCCCGACACCGCCGCACCCGCAAACAGACCCGCGAAACCGTGTACGTCGTGACCAGCCTGTCGGCACTCGATGCCGGCCACCACCAGATAGCCGAATGGCTGCAAAAGCACTGGCGAATTGAAAATTCTGTCCATTTCGTGCGTGATACCACCTTCGACGAGGACCGCCATCAGGCCCGCACCGGCACCGCCGGGCAGGTCATGGCCACCCTCCGCAACACGGTCCTGAGCTTGTTCCGCTTCGCCGGCCACACCAACATCGCCGCCGCTCTGCGACATCACGCCCGTGACTTCAACCGGCCCGTCGAACTACTACTCACCTGCTGAAACGCGACTTCGCCGAGGCCCTGCAGCCCGACAAGATCGGCACCATCGTCAAAGCCGCACTCGTCCTCACCCATTTCGAATACCGCCGGGCCAAATGAAAGTCGGTGAGATAACCTCACTGAGGATGAAAAGGACTCACTGTAATAATCCAGGAAATATAACCTCCGGACTGTATATTATCGGACGATGCTGGTTGGACCCCGATGCTCGATCCTAGTTTGATAGAAAGTAACAGAGCAACTGGGTGAGTATTTGTCCCATTCATCGGTCGGCCGACGACGCTATTGCCGCAGTCCGCAGCAGCGGGAAGGTGGAGTAATCGGTGGGGTCCAATTCGGTGACAGCACGCATCCGTCGCAGCCGGTAGTCCAGGGTTCGCGGATGGATGCCGAGATATTGAGCGGTTGCATTTCGGCGCGCGCTGTGCGCGATCCAGGCATACAGAGTTTCGGCCAGTTTGGGTTGGCTCGGCACGTCCTGCAAGAGTTCTCGTGCCTTGCGTAGGAGCGCAGGATCTGCAGTGAGGACGATTCTTTCGAAGAGAATTGACCTCGATTCGTAGACCCTGGGTAAATATCCGAGACGCTGAATGCAGCAGAGGCTTTCCTCGCATTCGGCAGCGGCCACTGGAATACTGGATGCGGACACCGGGGGTGATATTGCCGCCCAGCATGGTGCACTCAGTCGCTTCGCCGCCATTTCTCGGGTAATTTCCGCCGATCGTATGTCCAACGAATGCGGGTAGATCAGCACGAGGTCGTTGTCGGCCAACGACCAATAGACGTCCGATTCGTTCAAGTCATCGGCGACGCGGTGCCAGGTGTTGCGGATGTATTCCGTTCGGTCGTCATCCCTTCGTGTCGCGATTCGCGCGATTGAATACGAGGCCTCGGGATCCGACTCTGTCAGTGTGGGGTCGGTCGTATCGCCGCGCATCAAAGCGTTTCCGGCCAACAGTCGCACGGGGTGATCGCTTCCCGGTCCGAGCAGGCGGGCTCGAAATTCCTGGATCATGACCTGGTTGAACACCGTAGCGGCGGGGCGGTTGTACGACGCGAACTCGATCAGATCGGGCAGCATGTTTTCCGCGCCATGTTCGAAGACGTAGCGGATCGCGGTCTTGATGGCGATGGTCGTCGACAGCGCCACGTCCTGCTCGACGAAGCCCGAGTCCGCGTAGATACGTGCCATTTCACGTGCCGGATCGGTATTCACCCGATCGAAATCCCTGTCCAACTGGAACCCTTCGACAACGTTCGAGCCGAGTTGATACATCAGCTGCTTGAAATGCTGGCGTTGCCGTGCGGATAACTTGCTATGTGCCGCTATGGCGTGATCGTTGGCGGCCATCGTCGCGTCACCGATATTCGAGAGGTGTGATGTCAGGAACTCGACGAGACGATCCATTTCTTTGCCGGTCGTAATCCGATCCGTCATTCGGAAACCCCTATCGTTCAGCTGTTTCCTCGATGGGGCAGCCGATCGCGATGCACCTGTTGATCCAGGGCTGAAATCTATATCGGCCGACAATACACCCAGATCGCCATCTCAACCAATTCAGTCGGGGGCCTGCTGTTCAAGGTGCTGTCGAGTTGATACCAAGCGGTTGCATTGGTGATCTCGCCGACTTTCAAGCGGTTCGGCGGTATTGGAAGCGGGTGAGGACGAGCGCGGTCTTGACGATGGTGCCGATTTTCTCGGGACTGCCGGTGAAGTGGCGCACGGCGCGCCAGCGGCCCACCGGGATGGCGAAGCCGCGTTCGCCGAGACATCGCAGCTCGCGCAGCGGCGCGTTGTAGGTCCGGTTGCCCGGTCGGAAGATCCAGCTGCGATGCGGGGCCTGGGCGGCGAGCACGGTGACGCCTTCGCCGTGGTAGCGGTAGGAAGTGGCGCGGCTGACACCGAATCCTGCCCTGAGCACCGCGATATCTTCCTGCTTGCGGAACCACACCACCAGGAACAACGCCCGCATCCAGCAGGTCAGCGTATCAGCTGCCGCGGCGGGTACCCAGGGCTGGGCGCTGCGCGTCCGGCAACCGGGACACGTACTCCACCAGTTCCCGGGCGGGCGTCGAGCATAAGCGATCACGTGGAGTCCCTGTGGTGGAGCCGGGCTTGTGGCGAGTACCGCTCCACCGGCACTCCACATCCAGCACCCAATCAGTGTGTCCCTTAAGGGCTTCCATCACACTGCCCGAAACCTGTCGCCCACCATGGTGAGATCACCTCATTTTCTATACCGGCGGATCTCCTGATCGGGCGCCGATTGTCACTTTGGGTATTTCGTCGCGTCATGCCTTCCTCTTGTGAGCATTGCGCAGGGTTGAACGCCGAGGATAGCCTCGATCTCGAGCAATTCAGTTTCCGTGTATTCGAAACAGCTTGTGGCGATTCTCCGGCTATTTTTCAGAGGTCAGTGTGCGTGTGCGTGAAGGCTTAGCCGATGCCCTCCATGGTGCGGGTGTCGATGTGATATTCGGACTGATGGGTAACGCTAATCAGAATTTGATGTGCGACCTGGGTTTTCGACACGGCATGCGAGTCGTGTGTGGTCGACATGAGAGCGCCGTGGTGAGTATGGCCGACGGATTTGCTCGCTCCAGTGGCCGGTTCGGGGTTGCGACGGTGACAGCAGGGCCTGGACTGACCAACACCGGGACGGCGCTGGCCGTTGCGCGCGGGCACTGGTCACCGGTGCTGGTGTTGGCGGGGGAGGTCGGGACGAGAGATACGCGCAATCCACAACAGTTGGACCAGTTAGGGTTCGGTCGTCTCGTCGCCAGCGGCTCCGGGCGGATATCCGAAGCGGCGCAGTGGCGCGCTGAATGGGAGCGTGCTGCCACGGTGCTGCGTTCCGGCCGACCGTATGTACTGAGCATACCGGTGGATGTGCAGGAGTCGCCCATTCCCGCGGATACAAGTCCGCCAATGCTCGCGGAGCCGGATATGTTGCCGTCCGAAGCTGTTGCCGCGGCGGCGGCGTTGGCCGACGCCGGGCAGATCGGCGTGGTCGCCGGCTCCGGCGCCAGCGCGGCCGTGGACGAATTACGTTTCTTCGCAGAGCGGTTCGGCGCTGTTCTGACCACCACCTTGCCTGCGGCCGGACTGTTCGCCGGGCATCGGCTCGATGCCGGCGTATGCGGAGCCATGGGTGACGGTCGCGCGTTGCGCGCGTTGGGGGAATGCGATGTCGTGCTTGCCGTCGGAACGAGTTTGCACCCTATGGCGATACCCGGGTTCGCCGGATCCACGCGAGTGGTGCGAATCGACAGTGATCGATCTGTCGTCGCAGAGGCTCGCGATACGGGGATCGCGCTTCATACGACGGCCGCCACCGGCGTCGCCGTTGTGCTCGCCCTCCTCGGCGACACTGCGGCACGAACGCCGTGTGCTGCCGTCGTCGACATAATCGCGGACCGGCGTCCCATCGACGATCGGCCGTGGCACAACACCGCGAGCACACTCGATCCGCGGTGTGCGCTGGAGGTCGTGCTCGGGCAGCTTCCCGTCGAACGTGCGGTGGTGATCGGTGGGGGACACGCCGCGGTCACCGCCGCCCAACTCATACCGCCCACTGGAGCGCGGGAATGGAGCTGCGTCTCAACTGATTTCGGTGCGATAGGGCAAGCCCTTCCGGTAGCGATCGGAGCCTGCGTGGCCCGCCCCGAGTTGCGTGTGTTCCATATCACCGGAGATGGCGAACTGATGATGAGCCTGGCCGAACTCGATTCGGCAGTGCGTCAGCAACTGTCGCTGACCGTCGTGATCCTCAACGACGGCGGTTTCGCGCAGGAACGGCACAATCTCCGCCGCGCCCAGCTGCCGCCGGACTACGCCGATTACAAAACGCCCGACTTCTGTGCTCTCGCCACGGCTTTCGGAGCCCGGTCCGTCCGGGTCGCCGGCCTGAACGATTTGCCCAAGCTCCGTTCCGCGCTCGGCCACTCGTCGGGAGTAGTGGTCATCGACGTCGCGGTGACCCCGGAGTACCTGAATCCCACATCGCAGTCGATAGCACGGGCACTGGATCGCGGTGCTGGGGTAGGTGCACGGTGATGACGGGAAGTCCGACCTTACCGCTGTATCTGCACACCAACGAGTCGCCGTACGGTCCACCCGACGGCGTGCGGGAGGCAGTGGCCGAGGAAATCATGGCGAATTGCCACCGGTATCCCGATAGCGAGTGCCGGGATCTTCGTGCAGCTATCGCCGACCACCACGACGTGCCGGATCATATGGTCGCGGTGGGTAATGGGCTCGACGAGTTGATACTGCTCGCGGTACACGCCTACGCGGGCTACGGCGGCAACGTCGTGCTGACCGACCGCACTTTCCCGGGCTACGCTTCGTCTTCGGAATCGGTCGGCGGCAAGATCCGCAAAGTCCCGCTGGAAGACTATCGCGTTGCCGCGCCAGCCATGGTCGAGGCCATCAGCGTGGGCACTGACCTGGCCTTCGTGTGCAACCCGCACAATCCGACCGGAACCCTCCTCGCGCCGGGCCAGATCCGCGAGCTCATCGATGTGGCCGAGGCAACCGGCGCCGTTCTCGTCGTCGACGAGGCCTACATGGACTTCGCCTACATGGATTCTGTCGAGGCCCGGTCCACAATCGATGAGGTGCGGGCAGGCCGGCAGGTGATCGTCTTGCGGACCTTCTCCAAGGCGTGGTCCATGGCGGCACTGCGAGTCGGATACGCGGTCGGGCCGACGCGACTCATCGACAAATTATGGCAAGCGCGGCGACCGTTGCCGTTCAGCGTAAACCCGATGGCGCAGCGAGCAGTTCCGATCGCGGTGCGACACGAGCAGTTCGTCGAGAGCGTCCGGCGGCAGACCGCCCAAGTGAGAGAATTGATGTTCACCCGACTGCACGAGGCGCGAGTGCGTTATCTGCCGTCGGTGACCAACTTTGTGATGGTTTCCACCGGTAGCCGCGACAGCGCAGCGGTCGCGGCTCGATTAGCCGACGACCACCAGATCTACGTTCGTGATCTCGCCGGGTTCGAGCTACCCGGATGGATCCGCGTCACGATCGGGACCCGGGACCAAATCGAGTACACCTGCGCGGCTCTAGGGGCCGTGCTGACCTGAATCTGCGGCGGGCTCCTACAGAGCAGAGGCGGGGCGCACCGTGCTGCCCGCTCGCCGCGCATACTGCGCACCTGAACTACGGAATCGGTGAATTATGTTCGAGCACGATCAATCTGGCCATCTATCGAGTCGAACGGCCGCGGCATCAGTCGCCGGGGTATCGGCATCGTCACCTGACCGAGGCGAGACCGCAACGGAGAGCGGCCCTTTACCGGAGACGGCGGAAGTGCTGCTGATAGCCGGTCCCACCGGATCGGGTAAAACCGAAGTAGCCATGGAACTGGCCGACGAGATGCAGGCACCGGTAGTGGTCGCCGACCGCATCCAGTGCTATGTGGATCTGCCCTCGACCAGCGCCCGATTCACCGGCGCGGCGAACAGATTTCACCTGAGTGACCGTGTTGTCCCCGACGGTGACTACCCGGCGCTCGAAGCGGCCCTCTCGTTGTTGAACCGCGTGGAAATACTGACCGGACACCACCAGCGCGTTGTCATCGAGGGCGGCTCGATCTCCGTGCTCAGCCAATTCGCGCGTCGCAGAGACGAGTTCGAGTTCCGGTTCACCGCCCGTGTTCTCGAACTGCGCGACGAATCGACATACCTCGATCGCCTCCGCGAGCGGGCCCTGCGAATGCTCGGCAACGGAATGCTGGAGGAATTTGCAGCCGCCTGGCAGCACACTCGGCAACGGCGATTCGTCGCCTCCATCAACGGATTCGAGGCCCTCGTCCAGTGGTGCGAGCAGACCCAGACAGACCCCCGGGACCTGGCGGGTATCACCGCTGGCGAACCCACGGGGCTCGAACTCGCTGAACGCATAGCCCAAGCCCACGCCGAGCACGGCCGCGAACAGTACGCGGCATTCACCGACCTGTTCGGTTGAGGATTCCCATCGTGTTTCTTACCCGGAGTGATTCGCATATGTGTGAAGCTGCAGCCGACGCCGGCATCGAAGGGGGAGGTCCCTTCTCGTTCCGTCCTCGACCGATGGCGGAGAAAACCATCTGCTGGACCGGTAAGAACTACATCGAAATCGTGGAGTGGGCTGGAGATCTCGTTCATATCGAACAGACGCCGTCGCCAGGCGGCCGATCGGTGCCGATACTGCTCTCGTATCGAGGCAGCGGCGTGGAGACCATCCCGATCGGCCATTGGATCCTGCGCGATCGTGGGGGTGCGCTCCACAGCTGTAACCCGCACACCTTCGATGTTATTTACATGCGAAGTGACTCAGATGATGACCATCGCGATGGAACGGCGAGCAACCGGTGAGCCGGTCCGCGCGCCGATATTCGGTATGCGTGTTCTGCTCGGCGAGCACGGTTGATCCCGCGCACCTGGCTTTGGCCACTCAGGTGGGTGCCGAAATCGCTGATCGTCGTTGGCAATTGGTCTCCGGCGGCGGGCGCGTCGCCATGATGGGCGCGGTCGCCACCGCTGCGCGAGCCGGTGGTGCGCACACCATTGGCGTCATCCCGAGACACTTGGCGCACCGTGAGGTCGCCGACATCCACGCCGATGAACTACTCGTCACCGAAACCATGCGAGAACGCAAACAGATCATGGCAGATCGTGCCGACGCCTTCCTGACCCTCCCCGGCGGTATCGGCACCCTCGAAGAGTTCCTCGAGATCTGGACCAGCGCTGATCTCGGCATGCACGACAAACCCGTGGTAGTGCTCGATCCCTATGGCCACTACCGCGGACTGTTCGAATGGATCAGCGAACTGCAGATCCAGGGTTTCGTCGGAAATGCCGCGCTGGAACGGATGACGGTGGCCAGCTGCGTGTCCGATGCGTTCGCGGCGTTACGGACCAGATTGTGATGCTGCGTCGCCGCCCCGAGCTATCGAACGAGAGTGCTTGTCATAACCGAATACAGCGGTGACCGCCAGTTGGTCACCGTGATGCTGAAGATGATGCCGCTGCTGGAAATCTTCGTCGGAGCGTAGCACGGCCACCCTGCCCGCACCCGAGGATCATCCAGGGGAGGTCCTTGGCGACAGTGTAGATCTCCGAGTAAAACGGGCTTGCCGGCCGTGTTCTCTTCGCCTGAGGCAATATATCCCGTATAGGTCATATCGATCGTGTGCTGGGTCTTGTATCCCATCGGTCTGCGAAGAATCGCTTGTTTGCCGTAAATCCATCGCGGGTGATGATCTCTTGACTTTCGTTCCGGTCGATTTGGAAGGTTCCCTCCGCATGTCAGGCCGCAATCATATCGGCCCCATGAGCACGATCACTCTTCGAGCCGACTACTATTTCAGGAATGTGATATGTCATCAATTCTGTCATATATCGAACCTAATGAGGTTGCGGTCGGGTGCGAAGTGTTTGTTCCGCATTCCGGCACAACGCTGGATTGAATCTCGAGCGCCCGCGACGTCCTCGGAAATCGCTCGACCAGGCGAGGATGCGTATAATTGGGACGCGTGGCCGGGGGTATCCCCAGGCGGTGTTGTCAAGCTTTTCTGGGACGGTGATCGCGTAGCTCGGTATCTGGGCCGTCTCGAATGACGAATGTGATGAAAGGGTCCGCGGCGGTGCGCTCGGGACGTTACTCGGGTGGGGACGAGTTGTCGGCAGCAGATGACGCAGGGACCCGTCGGTCTGTTTCTGTGTCGATACGGCTGCCTGTTTGCAGATGCCATGCGTGAGTCGGAAAGGTGGGTCTCATGAGAATCGGACCGCTTGTTCTGTAATTGTGCCGTGTCACTATGGCGGGATCATGAATTTGTCACTCGGAAACAGGCTCGACAATTGGCGCAGATGTTATCACTTCTTCCGTTAGAATCGCCATTGGCAATCGCCTTGTCTGGAGCCCCACCGATGTGGCCGATGGCTGATCTGGAAGTCTTCGAGTTGCTTGTTGCTCATGTTGCTTATCATGCAGTGAGTTCGGAAAGGAGGGGGCTGATGCAAGGCCGAAGACTTAGCAGTGACATGCGCGATGAAGTCGCAACATTCTTGACTTCGCATAGCGGCACAGTTGTCGAATATTCTTTGAAAGCTGCGGACGACGAGGTCGAGAAGCATGCGAAATTGCCGCTCGAATCGCGCGAGAGCTGCCGGGAATGTCTGCAAACCATATATCTTGGAAGTATCTCCCTCTTCGAAGGTGGAAGAAAGTTCGAAGAGTGCGACCTGGAACCGCTGCGTGAGGTCGGGACGATATACGCGGAGGCGGGATTTTCCGGTGACGACGTGGTCGCCGTGCCGAGCGCCGGTATCAGGTCGAGAGATCGCGCTGGTCGAAGACTACGCCGAATTGCGAATGGGCTGGAGCGAATGGACGTGCTGTGGTCCGTGGTCGGGGATAGCCTGGCGCTACTCGTTCCGAACTCTTTCGATAAGGCGACGGCCGATATGTTGCACAACCGGGTGTGCGCGGATATCGAAGTCCCAATCGTGTCCGCTTCTACGTCGGCGGTGTCGGTCGTGGACATTCCCGAAGTAATAGAAGATTGCGTGGAGAGCATTTCGACCGTGCGCCACCTGAAGTACCCACCAGGCTGTTACGATACTAGGCGGATATTGTTTGAGAGAATTGTTCTCAGTGCCGATCCGGAGATGCTCGGAAAAGCGAAGTGGCTTATGCGGGAAATTGCGTCCGAAACGAAGCTGGCGGAGACTCTGGCGGCGTGGATCACATACGACGGACATCGGACCAGGGTGGCCAGAATGCTGGATATTCACCTGCGAACACTGGACTACCGACTCCGCAGAATTCGCTCGCTTGCGGGCTTCGACCCTGCCGATCCGTCGGCTATGCCAGTGCTTCGTTGTGCATCGATTGCTTGGCTGGCGGACTTGAGGTGAGGCGGTTGTGTGCCGCCGTACTGCCGCCCGGGTGCATCCGGCATGGGACGGCGAGGTCGGTCCACGTTCACCCACTCTGATAATTTATGCGCATGCTTTTACCCGCGTGAGCATTTGATTCGAGTCCGGTCTGAACTAGTATCGGATCGAGCGGCGACCGGTCAGCCGGGATGGCACTACCTTTTTCTGTGAGAAAGGCAGGTACTGGAAAGTGCGGAAAATGTATCAGTCGTTCGCAGGTGCGATACCCGGTTTTCGGGTATCCGATCGTGTCGACGGTATCGCAGGCAGTGGAGCGGGCATACCCAGACAGAAAGATTGAAATGAACGCACATCCGATTCGTCCCACGCCGAAGCTCGACCAAATACTCGTGACACCTCGAACGTACGAAGAATATCGATCAATATTTGGACTGAGCGAATCCGATCTCTCGTCGGGCCCGATCCTGGATTGCCCTGGTGGTGCCAGTGATTTTGGTCTCACCGTCAGGTCATCGGGCGGCCGGTGCGTCAGCGTGGATTGCCGCTATGATCTTTCGCCGGCCGATTTCGCGAAGCTGTTCGATGCGGAGTGGGTAAGAATGCGCGCATGGGCTTCCGCGCAACCGGACCGCTTTCGGTTTCTGCGGAACGATGGTTCCGACCACTGGGAGCGCTGGCGTATCGGAGCCGAGAAGTTCTTGGCCGATTATGAGAAGTCCGAGTCGGAGGGGCAGGGCAACTATGTTGCTGCGGCTCTGCCGCAGTTGCCCTTCGAAGATGGGTCGTTTTCGCTGGTTCTCTCAGGTTTTCTGTTGTTCACCTATGTCGACCGATTCGACTTCGAATTCCACATCGCAGCTGTGACCGAGCTTCTTCGGGTTTGTCGCGGGGAAGTCCGGTTGCATCCGCTGAACGAGATCACGGGCCGGAGCTACCCGCATCTGAACAGGTTGATCGAACACTTCCGGCAATCCGGCTTCGGTATTCGGGTACAGCCGGCGCACTCGGAAATAGATGAGGGCGATGATCAGACGCTTGTCTTGATCGCCGGTCGGGATGATGGATGAATATCAGGCTGACCCGTGGGGTGCGCCGACCGCGTGCCCGGTGCCATAGGGCGGCCGCCGAGCGGAACTGGTCGGCGACGCTTCACTGGTGCATATCGACCGTGTATGAGTAGACCAGGGCCGCAAGCGAATTCGTTATGGTGCTTGGAGCGGTTCGGCTCAACGGTTGTGATCAACAGCGAGTCGATATCGTTGAACGACCGCACATCGGCATCGCGCAGCCGATCCGGCCACTGACACATCGCTTGCGGCCGGTCGCAGACCGCGGCGACCGTCTTGCCGACCAGATCCCACCTGACGCTGTCGAAGAACGAGCGGATGTCGAGCTCGATCACTCAGTCGTGCCTTCAGCAGCGCTCCCGGCAGATCCCGACCGCATCGAGCGCGGGGAGGTTCAGTCGACAGCCGAAGAATTCCCGATGAAAGACCTATTCGGCGCTCTCCTCCAGCACCCCGACCACCACGGTCTGCCCGACCCGATCAGCCACAGTCGGCACCTACCTCGAGCATCCGGGAGTGCTTATCCCGGCCTTTCGGACTCTCGACCACACGGCACCGGCGGAGGGAAATAGCTGCCCGAAGACAGTCGATTCCAGACCTTATTACCTGTAACCGCGAAGAACATCGAACAGATGATGATCTTTCGAGCCGCCGCGGCGGCTCAGCTCATACTGTCACCGGCTCGATCGTTCTCCAGCACGCTCATGCCCATCCAGGGTGCGCCATTACCGAACGATGGACACTTCAGAGTCGGCCAATCGTCTTGGACGAACGGCACTGCGAGCTTTCGAATTTGCCTGTGCACATCACCGTAGCCGCTCCATGTCCGAGCAATCCCGCACAAGATTCCGGCGGCGGGCCGCGCGAAGACGACGGGCTGACATCGCCGGCAGTAGCCGCACGGCTGCGGCCGGGCGAGCGGCGTTGCCGCTGCCGGGCGCAGATGTCGAGCATCACGGTTCTGGATTTCGATATCGAGGCGGGCCGTGTACGGGCAGGTGCACCTGCACGAGTCGGGAAAGTGGGATTACATAACAAGCGGAGCTTTTGTAATCATGATTTACCACTGTAGCGGGATCATGCATATGTTACTCGCCAGCATATTTCTGCAATGTAGTGCAGCTATCAGAAGTATTCCACTAGGATGACGGTTGTCGATCATTTGTACGCATGTTTTTTACCTGTATGGGTATTCGACTCCGGCCTGAATCCCCTGCGACTTCCATGGCGAATCACCGAACGGTTGGTTACGACTGCAATCCGTAATCTTTCTCGGTAGCTGACATCGCACAGAGTCGACCATCTCGGAGGGACGTTCTACAAATGAGTAATTCAAGCTGTCGAAGTGCCGCTGAGGGATCCCCGTCGTGGTTAGCTATCGCTGTCTCCTGTATGAGGCGACAAATCCGGACCTCCGAAGACCTTATCCTGCAATTTTGTGACGAGAACCATATGCGAAGGACTCTGTGGTGACTGTGGTCAAATCTATTCGTCGGCTTGCTCCAAGTGAGGCATTGTTCATCGATTTGGGAGTTTTCGTCGGATATTCGGTGCGAGTTCGTGGTGCGCTGGACATGCCGATGTTATCTGCTGCGTTCGAGGCGTTGCGACGCTCGTACCCTGTGCTGGCTGCACACGTGGAGACCGTCGATGGAGGCCATCTGATCGTCGAACCGTCTGGGCCGTTGCCCGGTGTCAGCGTGCACACTGGTGATCCCGACCAGCCGCTGAGCGGTGTAACACTCGGTTCGCGCCGCGTCCTTTCCGGGCTGCATGTCGTAAGGGACGGCGAGTGCGCAAGTGTGACTTTCCTGACCCACCATAGTATCGCCGACGGCCACCATTCGGTGGCGATGCTCTGCGATCTGTGGTCTTTCTATACCGACATCGTCGAGGGAAAAATTCCCGACACGATGGTTCATGATTATCCCGAATCGATGGAGAAACTGTTCGCCGACCGAGGTATCGGCACACCCGATGTCGATAATGCGGAACCAGAAAAGTCGGCGGGAATCGAGCTGTCGGCGGCAGGCTATATCGAGCCGGATCGTACGATGACGCAACTGCGCTGTCACGTCAGTAAACGGGTCACTACCGCGCTCATCGAGGCGGCACGCCATCATGGAGTAACCGTTAACGGCCTGGTGTCCGCCGCTATTGTGCGGACCGAAGCAGATATCAGAAACGTTCGGCCAGCCGATATCGCCTACAGCTTCCTGGTGGACCTTCGGACCCACATCACACCTCCGGTGGAGTTCACTGCGGGAACAAATGTGTTCGGCTTCTCTGTCTACCGGGCTACGGCCGAGTCGATCGAACTCGTCGATCTGGCACGCGCTATCAATGAACAACTGCGCACCGATCTCGGCGACGGCAGCATCCAACGAGATGCTCTGATAACCGCGAGGAATTCGGTGCCGCCGGATCCCGACGAGGTACGTTGCAGTAACGGGGGTGTCGTTCCACCGTTACGATCGCCCGCCGGACTCGAATTCGAGGACTGCCGACCCGCGCCGGCCGGATTCCCCTTCCCTCTCTACATCGTCCACGGATTCGACGGGCGAGTGAGCATCGAATTCGCTTTGCCGAACGGAGCCTCCGGTGACGACATCGACTCAGCCCGGCAACGGATCGCAACGCTCGAATCCCACCTTCGTTCTCTGGCGTGACCCGACCTACTCCGACTTCGGTCGGCTGACCGACCCGTTCGAAGCCACAGACCTCGCGCTGTGCCCACTCGCGCAGCGCAGCACGACTCCCGGGCACGCACCGATCTCCTCAACGCCCACCGGGCGCCCGTGACCAGGGCATCCGGCAAGGTCATCTCGATTACCTCCGGGAGGTGGTCGGTCACTGCGGGGATGCGTTCGTTGATCTGCTCGCCGAGCCGGTGCCGGTAGGCGCTGCGGGCGGCGCCTGGATGTCCTCGAGCCCGATGGTGTCTCCGGTGTGGTCGGGGCTGATGGCCTTGCACAGGAACCGGCTCTTGTGGAAGCCGCGAATCTCTCCTCACGAAGTTGTATCGGATCGAACACGAATCTGCAGTGCGGTTGTAATGAATGGGAGAGGTTGACAATAGTGTCGAGCAAACGGCTGTCCGGGCTGAATCGGATTGCAGTGCCGATGGATACGATGTCGTACTGTTCGGCCTGGAGCGACCGGCGGACCGTCTCGACAGCATCGTGCGGGTCGACACAGCAAGTGTCGTCCCGACATTGGCACCTGCGGAGCCGAATTGCGTTTGTCGGCGCGGAAACGGTGACCGATCCGCTGCAGGGCTGCCAGCGCCTCGGTCTGGCGTTCACTGCGGTATAGGGCTACCTAG
>NZ_BDCC01000099.1 GCF_001613305.1 Nocardia vaccinii NBRC 15922 | reverse complement strand
ACTAGGACGGAGATGGGATCGGCCCCGTAACGGATCAGCGCTCTATTCTGAGCGCCTCCGTCGGGCAACCTTGCACCGCCTCCTCGATGGCGGCGAGCTCATCCGCAGTGATGTCCTCTTTGAGCTGAACGAGCTCACCGCTGTCATCCACCTCGAAGAATGCCGGCGCCAAGGACTCACAGATCCCCAGCCCGGTGCACTTGCCGCGATCGACGAATACCTTCACTGCAACCTCCTGCGAAACTTCGACTCACCTCTTCAGCGCGCTCTACGCCGCTGAGACTTTTAATCAAAGATAGATTAAAATAGTACACCGGTCAATGCCCGAGACGCAGACCACCCAACCTCGGCCCGAACCCCAGAGTCCGACACTGGCTGCAACGCCAACAGCCGCTACTATGCCCGCCCTCAGTGAGAACTACCACACGATTGAGCTTGATGTCACAGCACGCAGACCGGCCAACCTCGACCAGTTCGGTTAGACACCGTACAATTTTTAGTCTACATTAGATTAACCATAGAATCGGCAGGAGACGAATCAGATGCCCGAGGCGTACATCATCGACGCAGTTCGCACAGCCGTAGGCAAACGAGGTGGCGGTTTCGCTCAGTCACACCCGGCGGACATGGCGGCGCACGTCATCAAGACGGTGACCGGCCGAAACGACTTCGATCCGGAGGCCGTCGACGACGTCATCCTCGGCTGTCTCGACAACATCGGAGCACAAGCAGGCGACATCGCCCGAACGGCCGCGTTGGCCGCAGGTCTGCCCGAGTCCGTCCCGGGTGTGACCATCGACCGGCAGTGCGGTTCGGCCCAGCAGGCCGTGCACTTCGCTGCCCAGGCCGTCATGAGCGGAACCAGCGACCTCATCGTCGCAGGCGGCGTACAGAACATGAGCCAGTTCCCTATTCTCTGCGCCTTCGCGGCCGGCGAGCCGTACGGCTCGACCGATCCGTGGACCGGCAGCGCTGCCTGGGAGGCCCGCTACGGCGCCCAGGAAATATCGCAGTTCCGCGGCGCCGAGATGATGGCCGAACGCTGGAACCTGAGTCGCGAAGACAATGAGAAGTTCGCCTACGAGAGCCACCGCCGGGCGCTGGAGGCCATTGCGAAGGGCCACTTCACCCGCGAAATCACCGAGTTCGCAAGCGTTTCGGTGGACGAGGGACCTCGCGCGGACACCTCGTTGGAGAAGATGGCCTCGCTGAAGACGCTGACCGAGGGTGGGCGACTCACCGCCGCGGTGGCCAGCCAGATTTCCGATGGCGCCGCGGCGCTGCTCGTCGCCTCGCAGGACGCCGTCGATCGCTTCGGTTTCCGGCCGCGGGCACGCATCCATCACATGTCGGTCCGGGGCGCTGATCCGGTGATGATGCTCAGCGCACCGATCCCCGCGACCCAGCACGCGCTCAAGCGAGCCGGACTGTCGATCGACGACATCGACGTCATCGAGATCAACGAAGCGTTCGCACCGGTCGTTCTCGCCTGGATGGCCGAAATCGGCGCAGACCATGCGAAAGTCAACCCGAACGGTGGCGCCATCGCGCTCGGACACCCGATCGGTGCAACCGGCGCCCGGTTGATGACTTCGCTGCTGCACGAACTCGAGCGCACCGGCGGCCGCTACGGCCTGCAGACCATGTGCGAAGGCGGCGGCCAGGCCAACGTCACCATCATCGAGCGGATCTGAGATGCGTAGAACGCTGTACAACGCGGACCACGAGGCCTACCGGGAAACCGTGCGCGCGTTCCTCGAACGGGAGGTCGTCCCCTACAAGGACAAGTGGGACGAGGATCGTTGGATCGATCGCGACGTGTACCGCAAAGCCGCGGCCGCAGGTCTGTACGGGCTCGAAATCGACGAAGAATACGGCGGCTCGGGCGTCCACGACTACCGGTATCGGATGGTCGTGTGCGAAGAGGTGTCCCGGATCAACGCCCTGTCGTTCAACCTGACGGTCAGTCTGCAGGACGACCTCGTCCTGCACTACCTGCTGGATCTGACCACACGGGAACAGAAGCAGCGCTGGCTGCCCGGGTTCGCCGCAGGCGAGATCATCGGAGCGCTTGCGATGACCGAACCCGGAGCGGGCAGCGACCTGCGCGGCATCCGCACGAGCGCGGTTCGCGACGGCGACCACTGGATCCTCAACGGACAGAAGACGTTCATCTCGAGTGGCATCATGGCCGACGTCATCGTCGTCGCGGCACGAACCGATCCCGAGGCCGGCTCACGGGGGTTCAGCCTATTCGTAGTGGAACGGGACACCCCTGGTTTCGAGCGTGGCCGAAAGCTCGACAAAATCGGGCTGCCCGGACAGGACACCGCTGAACTGTACTTCGCCGATGCTCGTGTCCCGCATGCGAATCTCCTCGGCGAGGAGGGGCGTGGGCTGCAGTATCTGATGAGTCATCTACCGCGGGAACGGATCGGGGTATCGGCAAAAGCACTGGCTACAACGCGGGCCATCCTCGATCAGACCATCGCCTACTGTAAACAACGTCGTGCTTTCGGCCAGCCGATATCGGACTTCCAGCATGTCCGCTTCGAACTGGCGGAGATGAAGACGGAAGTCGATGTCGCCCAGGCGTACGTCGACCAGTCCGTGCTGGCGTACAACGCGGGTGAACTCGATGCCGTCGATGCCGCCGAAGGCAAGTGGTACGTCAGTGAACTGCAGAAGCGAGTCCTCGACCGCTGCCTACAGCTGCACGGAGGATACGGATACATGACCGAATACCCTGTCGCCAAGGCATATCTCGACACGCGAATCCAGACCATCTACGGCGGCACAACCGAGATCATGAAGGATCTGATCGGGCGGTCGATCGCCCGCTGATCACGGCTGGACTCCCATCCAGCTCCAAAGCCGAGTAAGGCCCCGAACCGCAGACGGTTCGGGGCCTTACTCGTCACGCCGAGCGAGTACCTACCCGGCAGGACAGTGGTGTCGAGGTGCAGCCCTACGCAGCGTGAATCTCTCGCTCGCCCATGCCTCGATAACAGAAGCGGGCCCCGTAAGTCTTCGGCCGGTGCCGACGCCCACGGAGCCCACAGCTGATTGGATCGCTACCCGAGTGTGGCCGGCAGATGCTTCACCGCTCGTACGAAGTTACCGACCAGATAGGACGGCTCACCCAACTGGAGGTTCGGAGCACGGTGCAGCAGCTGGTCGAAGATCTCGCGAAGCTGAATCTTGGCAACGAAGTTGCCCATGCAGTAGTGCGGGCCACCGCCGCCGAAGCCTACATGCGGATTCGGCGAGCGGGTGATGTCGAAGACGTGCGGGGCGTTGAAGACGTTCTCGTCCCGATTGCCGGAGGAGAAAATAGTAGCCACCCACTCCCCCTTCTTGATCTCCTTACCGCCGAGGAGAGTGTCCTGCGTAGCAGTCCGACGGAACGTCATCACCGGAGTCACCCAGCGCACGAATTCCTCAGTGGCAGGACCGATCCTGCCTTCGAAATCCTCGATCAGAAGCGACTTCTGCTCCGGGAAGTCACACAACGCTTTCATCCCCAGAGAGATGGTGTTGCGCGTCGTGTCATTACCCGCGACGGACAATAGGACGAAGAACGACGCGATCTCATCATCGGTCAGACCCACCCCGTCGACCTCTGCCCGTACCAGATTGGTCATCAGGTCCCCGGCAGGGTTCTTGCGGCGCTCCTGCGCGAACTCCATCCCCATCATCAACAGACTGACCAGGGATTCGTTCAGCAACTCCACTGGTGATCGACCGTTGGCAACATCCTCGTCCGCCCAGGCCACCATGGCCTCGGCGTGTTGAGCTGCCTCGTCACGGAGCGAAACGGGGAGCCCGAGCATTTCGTAGATCGTCCACATCGGCAATCGTTTGGAGACCTGATGAACGAAGTCGAATTCTCCCGTGCCGACCGCCAGAAGATCATCCACGATCGCGCGAGCTTGGTTCTGGATCTGATCGTGGATCTTGGCCAATTGCTTGGGCGTGAACGCCGAGCTGATGAGCTTGCGTAGTGCGGGGTGCCGGGGCGCATCCATCGCCAGGAAGGACGATGCCGCTTCGAGAATGTCGGTCGGCACCTCCTCGAGCTGAATCCCCAAGCCGGAGCAGAAGATACCCGGCTGCTTGCTGACTTCGGTGATGAGGCGATGGCTCGTCACCGCCCAGACACCCTCGTTCTCAGGCGGCATCAAGGCGCCTTCGATCGGCGGATGCCAGCTGACGGGGCGCTCGGCCCGCAGAACCCGGAAGGTTTCCTCGCGCTCATCCGCAGTTTGCGCCCAAAAAGATAGGGGCGAGATGCTCAGCGGATCGTACCCTCGCACGGAATGATCGATTGATGTAGTCATGATCAGACTTTCTGTAAAACCGTTGCGATGCTTCAGTTCCGGGCAGTTTGGGAACTGTAGAGCTTCTCCAGCTCACCTTTGACGAGTTTTCCCGTAGCCGTTCGAGGCAAGGAGTCGACGAAATCCACGGTCTTGGGGGCCTTGTAGTGGGCCACGCGTTCACGCACGTAACCGATGAGGTCCGACGCCACGTCCTCGGTTCGCGCGACCCCGGGCTGCAGCTGAACTACAGCCTTCACCTGCTGCCCCATCTCCTCGTCGGGCACGCCGATCACGGCGACGTCGAACACTGCTGGATGCAAGGTCAGAACATTCTCGACTTCCTGGGGGTAGATGTTCACCCCACCGGAGATGATGACGAACGACTTGCGGTCGGTGAGGAACAGATAGCCGTCCTCGTCGACATATCCCAGATCCCCGACAGCCGTCCAATTCCCGTGTTCCGGATGCTGTGCGGCCGCAGTCTTTTCGGGATCCTTGTGGTATTCGAACGGCAGAGACTCCCGCTCGAAGTACACAGTGCCGACCTGTCCCACATCAAGCCGATTACCGTCGTCGTCACAGATGTGCACGGGCCCCAGCAGACTACGGCCGACCGAGCCCGGCTTCTTCTCCCACTCGGGAGTGGTGACGACGGTGAGTCCGTTCCCCTCCGTGGAGCCGTAGTACTCGGCGATGATCGGTCCCCACCACTCGATCATCGCACGCTTTACCTCGGGCGGGCATGGCGCCGCAGCGTGAATGGCCAAGCGGAGGCTCGAGCGGTCGTATCGATCTCGCACTTCCACGGGCAGCTGCAGCATCCGCACGAACATCGTCGGTACGACCTGCGTGACGGTTACTCGATATTCTTCGATCGCACGCAGAAACTCCTCGGCACCGAACTTCTCCATCATCACCACCGTGCCGCCGTAGGCGTGAACAACGCCGCACCATCGCAGTGGCGCTGCATGATAGATCGGGGCGGGTGAGAGGTAGACATCAGCCTCGTTCAGGCCGAACAATTTGCCGACCGCGGCGGTCAGTGGATCGCCAGGCTCATCCACCGCGATCGGCAGAAGCGGTGGCTTGATTCCTTTCGGCCGCCCAGTGGTGCCCGAGGAGTAGAGCATGTCGGACCCACGCGGCTGCTCGGCAAGTCGGCCCTCTGCGGCGGAGATGGCCTCGGAATAGGACTCGTACCGTAGTACGTCGCCACCGAATGCCAGCCACTGCTCGACCCGAGGCGCCAGATCACGAACCGAGACCGCCAGATCGGTAAGGGCGGCCGAGGCTACGACCACCTTCGCATCACTGTCATCAATGATGTAGGCGGCTTCGGCCGGAGACAGATGCCGGTTGACAGCAGTAACGTACAGACCCGAACGCATCGCAGCCCAGTAGATTTCGAAACATTCCGGCGCATTGTCGGACAGCATCGCGACCACGTCGCCCTTACGCAGCCCACGATCGTGCAGCACCTGAGCAAACCTGGCCGAATTCTCGTCCAGCTCTCGATATGTGATCGTCCTGCCAGAACGAGCCATCACTACCGCCGGCTTGTCCGGAGTGACTGATGCGTGGACTCCTGGAAACATGTGCGGATACCTTTTCACTCGTTGGGGAGGGTTGCTGGGCTGTCTCACGCCAAGAGGTCGGTACGATCGTCCCGCTCGAGGCTGTCGATGTAGACGGGGAACAGCTTGTTACCCAACGGAGCGAGCTTGAGCATGCTCGCGACGTTCCCACCGATCTTGATCTTGCCCTTGGCCATCGCCATCGGGAGATTCACTTTGCCCTGCCAATAGGCATTGCCGGTATCCGCACTCATTCGCATGGTGGCGGTGGTGCGAGCGAAGGGTTCCGGACCCAATTCGACTGTACGAGAATGTGTATCGACGACCAGCAGCGTCTCCGGTTCGCTGAACTCGAACCCGAGGATCAGCCCCGTCTCCTCGAGCTTCGGGCCGATCTCCGGATCCTCGAACGCCGTCTCGAAGATCCCCCCGATGTACTTCCGCACCTCGCCTGCGTCCTTGAAGGCCATGTCGGCTCCTCTCCGCCTGGACGGTCACCCACGCGCAATAATATACGTTAGATTAAATTTCTCGGTCCGACTGCCGATTACGTACGACATGAGCCGAGACTGTGGGTCGCCGACCAAGCAGCCGACCCACGCAGACCCTGTGGTGAGCTTCACAGCGACGTCTGTATCGTAAACATAAGGAGACTTATGCACAACCCCCGCCCGGAAGGGCTGCGGTCGACCAGCCTCTCGCCCGCCACAAGTGACCAGGACGGAGACCCGTGGCAACCAAGCAGGCGTACTTCGACATGGCGCTCGAATTGCTCGCGGAGCAGGGATACAGCGCCCTGAAACAGGCGACGTTGTGCAAGCGGGTCGGCGTGACGACAGGAGCCTTCTACCGTTGCTTCGACAACTGGCGTGACTTCACCTCGCAACTGCTCGCCCACTGGCATACCGACCGGACGAGGCAGCTGGTCGAAACGATTCGCCGAACGGACGATCCCGCTGCGCGGCTGAACGCACTGCTGCAATTCGCCCTATCTCTTCCACATGGCGCCGAGGCAGCTATCCGGGTGTGGAGCAAGATCGACCCGCAGATACATGCTGTCCAAGCATCTGTGGACGCACAAAGAGTCCAAGCAGTCCTGGATCTCAGCGGTTCGCTGTTTCCCAACGAAGACGAGGCGTTGCGCCATGCGCAGTGGGGCCTGTACCTGCTGGTCGGCTACCACTTCACCAGCACCGAACCCGATGAGTTCCGCTCACTTGACCACCTGCTCCGAAAACTTCTGAGCGAGATGCTGCACGCGCATGGCGATTGCACACAGGAAGCGAACACCGGTCGGACCGGGCAAGGCTGAGCACCGTGGGTGTCCGGTATAGCCGGACATCAGTTGGCCCGGCCGGGAGGACTCCTCCACTCTGCGATGTGACCTGCTGCAGATCTGAAGGAGAGCGCCGTGCTGGAACGATTCGAAGTGGCCATCGACGAAGGGGTGGCCCACGTCCGGATCCACCGTCCATCCGCCCGCCAGGCCATAGATCTGACCTTGACGCAGGAGACCCTCACCGTCGCCCGACTACTCGAGCAGAATCGCGACCGCATCCGATGTGTACTGATCAGCGGAGCAGGCGAGAGCCTCAGCGTTGGCGGCGACATCGGGTTCTTCGAGTCCGCAGCAGACGGTGACGTCATGCCGACCAGGCAGAGGACAGCACACGGAATGAGAGCCAGAACACGGAGCCGGATGCTTCGGCTCCGTCGAAACCGGTTCACGCGGAATCCCTTCGCACAGTTCTTCGTTCGATCGAGGCGGATGCGGGATCGCTGATGGTGCCGATTCGATGGATCTTGTCGATCCCGCTCCGACGGGCCTACGGCGAACGGAGAGCCAGCATGCCGGAGTATAATTTTAGTCTATAATAGATTCTTTAGTGCGTTACCTTACTGCGTTGCGTTGAAACCGCAAGCCCCCACATCCATCGGTTTCCCGCCTCGACACCTTCGCCGCTTCGAGGCCATCCCCACTATTGCGATGATGCCGAACATGAGGGCTACATACGCCACGTAGAGCACCAGCAGGATCACCAATTCGCGTCACCGAGCTCCAGCACCGCCTTGCCCACTATTGCTCCGCGCTCCAACGCACCGAGCGCTTTCGCCGCTTCGGCGATCGGGAATCGCGTGCTGATGTAGGGACGAAAGCCGTTGGCCACCAAGGCTCGTAGTTCATACACCGACTCAACGAAGGCTTCTGGGTGGCCAACCAAATACTCCCCCCACGCCACACCGTCCACCGCTACATTGCGCAGCAGCAAGCGATTGACCTTCACGGCGGGAATTCCCTCACCCGATGCGAACCCGATGACCAGCAGATGTCCCTCGACAGCAAGCGTTCTGACAGCCTCGTCGAAAGCCGCTCCCCCAACCGGATCCAGAACGTAGTCCACCCCGGCCCCGTCGGTTAGCCCTCGAACCTCTCTGGACCACCCCGGGGTTAGTGGCACGACATGATCGGCACCGAGGGCTACCAGCCGGTCGGCGATGCCGGTCCGCCGGACCACCGCAATAACTTCGGCTCCCAACATCTTTGCGATCTGGATAGCTGCTGTCCCGATACCACCGCCGGCACCGAGCACCAGAACCGTCTGCCCGACGCGAACCTGTACCCGCCTCGTCATCGCGAAATGGACGGTCTGGAAGTTCGCCAGCAGGGCAGCTGCCTCACCGAAGTCCAGCTCCGCCGGCTTGTCCGCAACCATTGCAGGGTCCACAGCGACCCGCTCGGCGTATCCGCCGAGTTGGGTACAGAACGCGACCACTTCGTCGCCGACCTTCGACGAACAGCCCCGAGGTGCGGCGGCAACAACCCCGGCCACCTCGACGCCCGGGACGAATGGCACCGGTACCTGCATCTGGTAGCGACCATAGGTCATCAGCAGATCGGGAAAGTTCACGCCGACAGCGCGGACGTCGACGATGACACGCGCGTCATCGTCGATCGGCACGGGAATTGACCGTGCGCAGAGAGCAGCAGGCCCAGTCAGTTCGGTAATCTGCATGGCCCGCATCAGGCCCTGACGATCAGACATCGAGCCCCACCGGAACGCCGTCCACGATCTGATCCAGATACTCACTCATGCCGAATAGCTCGATACCATCATCACCGGTCCATCGGACCCGGCTTTCCAGGATGCGAGTCAGCTGATCCACCCCCGTAGCGTCGCGCTTGCGATGGCGCAGCGGCACCGTTACACCGACGTGCCCGGTCAGCTTCCAGCACCCTCCATGGTCAGTGACCAACTCGAGGTGGACCTGTTGCGGCACGCGATCTTCGTCACGCTCGGTTGTGAGGCGAATATTTGAGCATTGATGCATATCTGTTCCGTCCCAGACGAATCCGCCGACCGTCGCCGAACCTGATTCGCTGCCGAAGTATGCGGCCATGAACCCGAATTCCGGGCTCGTCCCGTGCAGCCACCGATAGAACCATGGAGCCTGCCAGGACCGTGGTCCCCAGGAGTGATCGCGAAGGCCGTGCCCCTGGACGTCGAAGCCTTTGCCATCCACTGTGATCGTGCCAGTGACTGCCATGAGCTGCTCATAGTGATTGGGCGCGAAGGCAGGACCATCGCCGTCGAAGTTTTGCTCGTGTGGCTGGCCGAGCGCCTCGAAAGCGAGTTCCGCAGTGCATGCGACCGTTGGTATTTCCGCGAGTTGCCGCGGGTCGACCAAAATTTTCGGATCGTCGAGCAGGCTCACCTGCCCGTCGAACTTGGCGCGGAGTCTGGCCATCGGCTCCCGCACGGTGAACTCCATGTCGGCCCCCGACATTCGCTCGTTCGTGACGTTCTCAGGCCGCGCGAATCCGAACGCCACCCGCCCATCGGGCAGGTAGCGGCACACAGTTCGCTCGCCGCTGCCTTCATTCGGCCGGTTGGCCAGTCTCACGAAGCCGCTGATCCCGTGTTCTGGATCATCGAACTGGAAGTACATGGATTCGTTGAAGTTGAGCTCTGCACCAACTGAGTGGGTGTAGTCGTCCTCGGGCTTCACGGCTTCGGCTCCTCCGGCAGCTCGCATCGTTCGGGCGTTCCCGACAACTCGGCTGCGTCGCGCAACAGATCACCGATCGTCGACTCGAGTTCGGAAAAATCGAGGGACCCGTGTTCGCCCATCACCCCCGATCGGCGCCGCACCAACACCCCTTGGAGCAGAGTTGCCGCTCGCCAGTGGGTGAACGCCCGATAGTAACCAAGCCTGTCGATATCCAAACCTGTTGCTGCACAATAAATATTGATCATTTCGCTTCGAGTGGGAAACCCACCGGCCGGGGTGGGGCTGGGCATGACGGCCCGTGGCTCGCCCGGGCCGCGCCAGTCGTCCAGCAACCACGCCAGATCCGCCAACGGGTCACCCCGCGTCGACAGCTCCCAGTCCAGTACAGCGGTGACTTCGCCACCACTTACCAGCAAGTTCGACAAGCGGTAGTCGCCGTGTGTTACCACCGTGCGCTGCTGCCGCGGAACATCACGCTCGAGTCTCGCCAAGACCTGCCCCCATGCACGGCTGTGCGCGGACTCGTCGCCCCACCGCTGCCAATTCCTGACTGTCCGGTGTATCTGACGCGGAAGATACTCGGTGCCGGGGCCCAACTCGCCGAGTCCTACCGAGGCGGGCTCGATGGAATGTAGGCGGGCGAGCACCTCGGCGACCTGCCGACCGAGATGTGCGCGCTCGTTCCAGTTCAATTCCGCGGCTTGCGTCTCACGTTCAAGGACGGCACCCGGCATCAGGGTCATGACATAGAACGGCGGCGAGGCGTTGGTTCCGATCACCTTCGGAACAGGGATATCCGTGTCCGCCAACGCATTCAGAATGCGAGCTTCCCGTAATACATCGTGCGCGGTCGAGTCGTGAACTCCCGGGGGTGGCTGTCGCACCACCCGCGCGCCCCCGGAATCGTCGCTAATCAGGCTTGTGATGTTCGACTGGCCGAATCCGATCCGCTCGAACCGCAGGAGGCCCGAGTTGTCCACGCGTTCGGACAACCACCTCCTGAGCTCCTCCGGGCAGTCGGCCAAGCTGTCGGCCCCACCAGAATCGCCGCTCTTACCGCTTGCAGCACCCGTGTGACATCTCTGGTCGCCCCCAATCGGTTGGCCGGAGTGACCAGTGCGTCCGGCTGTGCGCTCAAAGGTCACAGATGCACCAACTTTCGAACAATCTTCTAATACAGATTAGAAATTCTAGGATGCGATGCGAGGCCCGGTCAAGGTCGCCACACATCAGACGTCAGCGCTGAGTCAGGCGCCAGCGCGGCACGCCTTGGAACTCCCCCACCGCCCCTGCGAGCGTGCCGGCGGCGCACTCATACTCCGTTCGCATGCGGTCCACGATCATCGCCGTACTCTGCACCTGGTCGATCACACCGATCCCCTGCCCCACACCCCATACCTGGCTTCAGGCCCGAGGCTTGCCGTAGTCGGCCTCGACACCGAGTTGCTGTCCGCTGGCGGCGGGCAGATCATCGGGATCGAGACCGGCCGACACAATGCTGCTGCGAAGGAAGTTGCCACTCACCCCGGTGAAGTAGCTCGAGTACACGATGTCGGACGCACCGCTGTCGACGATGCTTTGCTGATATGCGGGTTCGGCATTCGCCTCGCGCGCGGCGATGAACGCCGACCCGACGTAGGCCATGTCAGCACCGGCGGCCTGTGCTGCAAGGATCGATCGACCGTGCGCGATCGCCCCGGAGAGCAACAGGGGCCCTTCGAACAAGCGCCGGATTTCCTGTACGAGCACGAACGGCGAAAGACCACCGGCGTGCCCGCCCGCTCCGGCAGCGACGGCAACGAGCCCATCAGCCCCCTTCTCCATTGCCTTGCGAGCGAATCTGTCGTTGACGACGTCGTGCAACACAATTCCCCCGTACGCATGAACGGCTTGGTTCACATCCTCGCGGGCACCCAGAGAAGTGATAACCAACGGAACACGGTGCCGAACACACTGCGCGAGATCTTCTTCCAACCGGGAATTGCTGCGGTGAACGATCAGGTTCACCGCGAACGGTGCCGCTTTTCGGCCGCCCTCAGCCACGGCATCGAAGCTCGCGAGGCGCTCCGAGATCTCGGACAACCAATCGCCGAGCAGCCCGGCCGGCCGGGCATTGAGCGCTGGAAAAGTCCCGATTATTCCCGAAACACATTGCGCTACAACATGTTCTGGACATGAAACGATGAACATCGGCGCAGCCACCACTGGTAACACCAGTTGCTTGCGGAGCACTTCGGGAAGCAACAGTCGGTCCCTTCGACACGTTCGACTACCGCCTCGACCAGACGGCAAGGAGTTGAATGCATATTCAAAACTAGCCGATGGGCAGGATACGCGTCCGACGCTCACACGACGGCGAGGATCCGCCTGCGATCCAGCCCCACTTGCCGCCCGCCGGATCGGCACCCCGATCCGCCCCCGGCGACGACGCCGCAGACGGCCGCGTCGCCGCCCACGGCACATCCGACCCGCCCCGCCGCTCACCAAGCGATAGCGCCGCACCGTCGGAAGATCGACCGACTCGCGGCAGACACCAGCCCTGCTCGTTCGAAGGCCGAACGCGACGCGCTGCGACCACCACCCCCTCGACTCCGAACCGGACATAGCGGTCGGCAATTGCATACTCTGAAATCGAAGCTAAATTAGAATTGAACAGCGTCGTCAGAGGAGCCCGATGAGCACGCCCCCGAGTAACGCCACGCGAGAACGAATCCTCGCCGCGGCCGCGCACGTACTCAGTCGCCGCGGCGTCGCGGGAACACGGCTGGCCGACATCGCCGCCCGCGCGGAACTCCGCGCGCCCGCCGTCTACTACTACTTTCGCTCACGCGACGATCTGGTCGCAGAGGTGATGCGAGAAGGTCAGCGCAGGGTCCGCGAGCATGTCGAATGCGCGATCGACACAGCATCATCCACCGCATCGGCACTAGAGCTGATCGACACCGCTGTGGACGCACACCTGCGCATCGAACTGGAGTTGTCGGACTTCGCCTCAGCGGTGACTCGCAACGCCGGCCAGTTGCCGACCGACATCATGTCCACGATGCAGTTGGAGAGCGCCGCCTATCACGCAGTATGGCGCAGGCTGCTCGAACAGCTGGCCGAATCGGGACAACTGCGCCCCGGACTCGACATCGGAATAGCTCGAATGCTCATCATCGGCGCGTTGAACTGGACTGCGGAATGGTGGAACCACGAAAACGATTCCCTCGATCATCTGATCAAGACGGCGCAATCCATCGTTCGGAACAGCCTCTCCCGCGGCGATGAATCTCCGCATGTGACATGGTCGAACAGTGCGCGACCGTAGCGTGTTGCCCGTACACCGATCTGCGTACGAGCAGGGCGCCCTGGGGCCAATGAGGTTGGCGGCTCGAGCCCCAGGATGATGGCCCGTTGCCGAGGGACTGACTCCTCGGAGGATCGGCCGACGCCCGGCTCGTCGTGCTCGCCCGACCTGCGTGGCAGGTCGGGCGAGCCGAGAGGCACGCCGCGAGCACACGGTATCCGAGCTTGTGATGCTCATGTTCGGGGCGAGCCAACCTCACTGCACCGAATGCAACAGTGAGGAGCCTGGTCTGCGGGAAACCGGTCAGAAGATTTTCCGCATGAGTTTCATCGCAAAGTCGGTGTACGGGGGGTAGGTGAGCCGAAGATCCGGGCGAAAAGTCTTCTTCAACACCGCTTTCCGATGACTGAGGGCTTCGAACCCCCACCGCCCGTGGTAGGCGCCGATTCCACTCGCACCGACCCCTCCGAAGGGCAGTTGCGGCACCAGGTAGTGCATGGCGATTTGGTTGACTACCGCACCGCCCGAAGGGATTTCATCGACGAGACGCCGCTGAACAGATGACGACTTGCTGAAGAAGTAGGCCGCAAGCGGTTTCGGCCTGCTGTTCACGAAAGCGATGGCGTCATCCAGTGTTTCGTAGGACATCACCGGCAGGATCGGACCGAAGATCTCGTTTTGCATCAACGGCTCGGTGGGGTCCGGGTCGACAACCACGGTCGGTTCGATCGACAGCGAGGATTTGTCGACTCCGCCGCCCACGGCGACCGTTCCCTGCGTTCGGTCGAGATAGCCGGCCAGTCGATCGAATTGGCGATCGTTGACAATGCGACGTCCGTGCGGATGCACATCACGTTCGAACTCGTCGATCACCGCGATGATCTTCTCGACCAAGCTGGCCTGGATCCGATAATCCGCCAGAACGTAATCGGGAGCGATGCACGTCTGTCCGGAGTTCATGCATTTCACCCACGCGAGTCGGCGAGCGACGATGTCCAGGTCAGCGTCAGCGGTAACGATCACCGGGCTCTTTCCGCCGAGTTCGAGAGTGACCGGTGTCAAGGTGGGCGCGGCCGCAGCCATGATCTTCTTGCCGACTTCCGTCCCACCCGTGAAGACCGCATGGTCGAAACCTTGGGCAAGGAGTTCCTGAGTGACCACGGCATCGCCTTCGACCACGGCGACCGCCTCCGAATCGAAGTACTCCGGCACCAGACGACTCAGCAGGGCCGACGTCGCCGGAGCGAGTTCCGACGGCTTGATGACCGCGGCGTTGCCAGCCGCAAGGGCGGCAATCAGCGGGGCCAAAGTCAAGAGATCGGGTAATTCCACGGCCCGATGATCAGAACGACTCCCAGCGGCTCGTACTGGATCCACGCTGAGCCCGGGTACTGCACTGCGGACAGCGGCTGCCGGCGCCGTTTCATCCAACTGCGCAGATGCTTGATCGCGTACACCGCCTCACCCCTGGTGGATGCGACATCACCGAACCAGGCTTCCTCCTTGCTCCGTCCCAGGTCCTGCGCGAGAGCAGCCGCGATCTGGTCCTCCCTCTCATCCAGAAGTCTGACCAGGTTTCGTAGCTGCCCGAGACGCCATTCGATCGACCGCGTGCGCCCCGATTCGAACCCACGGCGTACCCGAGCAAAGACCACCGGAATATCGGGCAGGTCCAGGACCGGCTGACTGTTGGTTGGATTCGACATCTGATCACCTTCGGATTAGCTTCACCGCGCCTGCGCAGCGGTGTTCGGGACAGGACGACACTCGCTCAACCCATCACTACGGGCAGGCGAGTCGCGGCAGACGACAGCCGCGTCTGGGATCTGGGCTGCGCGAAAGTGAGTTGCACTCACAAGGCACGCATTTCGTCAGTACTAATATCGGTACCGGCCACGTCGAGTCAACCGATGCCAGCACATTCGTCCGGCCCGACGACCGCGCCCTCCCTGGTCTCATGAAACCACAACCTCGCGGCTCTGAAATATAGATTCGATTAAATTTCAATCCACCGGTATCACAGGCGTTCCACGGCCACCCGCTGTGGCACGCCTCACAACTGATGCGAGTATCGTAAACATAAGATGACTTATGCACAAGAGTTGGCCCGGCCCCCTAGGGGAGCACACCAGCTCCACCCACGCATCCATGGAGACCAATGGCCACCAAGCAGGACTACTTCGGTGTCGCGTTCGAACTGCTCTCCGAGCAGGGCTACGCCGCACTGAAGCAAGCGGCGTTGTGCAAGCGGCTTCGCGTGACGACCGGGTCGTTCTACCACTACTTCGAGAACTGGCACGACTTCACATCGCAGCTGCTGGAGCACTGGCGGATCGAACGGACTGCCCAGCTGATCGAGCTGGCACAGCAGAAGGTCGACCCGGTTGATCAGCTGGAAGCTCTCCTGCAGTTCGCACTCGGGCTCCCGCATCGCGCCGAAGCAGCGATCCGAGTCTGGAGCAAGGTGAACCCTGAGGTCCGCGTAGTACAGGAAGCGGTCGACACCCAACGACTGGAGGTCGTACTCGGGGCAACGCGAGCCATCTTCGACGACGAGGAAGAAGCCCTGCACCACGCTCGCTGGGGCTTGTATCTTCTCGCGGGCTATCAAGAACTCGACGCCGGCGAGGACCCCGCGGCACTGGAATGGGTGTTGCGCCACTTACTGAGCGAACTAGAGAAGAAGTCACGCGAAAAGCACGACGTAGCGCCAATCTAGCACCGGCCGCTCACGCTGACCTGTAGGCCCCGCGGCGAAGACCTCCGACCTCAAGTAAACGATGCTTGCACCGGCGTCGGTCGAAGTTACTTCCTCCACCGTGATATCGCTGTACAGGGTGTCCCCTTCGTGCACCGGTCCGACATGATCACAACTGTGCCAGCCGAGCACCGTAGTCAAGGCGGGCATGGCGCGGCATGCTTGGGCCAACGCGATCCCGATGGTGTGGCCACCGTATACGAGCCGCCGTCCGCCGCCAGAATGTTCGTCGTGGTGAACTCGTGCGATATTGAGGCTGATCCGAGCAAGTTGCGGGGCCGCATCGACCACGTCACCGCCGACGACCTCCAGACGTTGACCTGCTTCCGGTGCTACCACGATCGAGCCGGTGACTCCGGAAAGCGGTTTCAGATCCCAATCTTGAACTGCCGCAACCCAGTCCGTACTCGCCCCGCCGCCGATGTCCTCGAGCTTGTCCATATGCCCGGTGTCCTGATCCGAACGCAACGGAAGCATGGCGCACCGCCAGAAATCGAGCACATCTCGACCGTGCTGATCTACCGTATGTATCCGCAGAGCAACCAACCCGGTCGGAGCCCGCCCAGGGCGGCGTCGATTCTGCCGTAGCCCCTCGACCGTTGTCGTAGTGACCAACGTGTCCCCGAGGTGAGGGATACGGCGAAAGACAAGCCCCCGGTAGAACAGGTTCGCCTTCACGTGATGAGTGACCAGAGTGGACTGGCCTATGGCGATATCCCATACCAGCGCAGGATGCGCCAAGCCCGGCATCCCTGTCACTGCGGCGGACAACCCATGGTCCAGCGGTAGGCGAAGACGATCACCGATTACCGACTGGTGGACCGCTGCGAGGCCGTCCGACAGCGTGACGGCAGGCGCACCGTAGAACTCCTGCCAAAGCTCGAGCTCCTCGAAATAGGGACCTTCGGCTTTCACTGTGAGACTCCAATCTTCAACAAGGTCCTGCGCGCGGCGACCGCGATGGCTTCGTCGATCATCTGACCGTCGAGTT
>NZ_BDCC01000098.1 GCF_001613305.1 Nocardia vaccinii NBRC 15922 | reverse complement strand
GGCTGGAGTACTAAAGTGCGTTCAGAAATCCGCCTTGTAAGAACAAGCGATTCAATGGGCTCAGAATTGCGGATAAAGTTGGGATCCAATGCGCTAGTTGCCGCTACCGCTATTCCTTGAATGAGGACTGCGCGACGGCTTACCAGAGAAAAATCTGCATCGTCTTCGCGTTTGCCATCGGTACCAGTAAGGTTGCCACCCGCGAGACCAACGACACGGGGGTCGAGAGGCAGCGTTATGACTCGGCCGTCGACGACAACTGGCAACATGACAGTGGCTTCGGCGCCTGTGCCCTCGGCGGCGGTCGCTCTGTTGCGGTTGCGCGTGGAGCGTTGCACATCGTGTGCCCGCTCGCGTAGCGCTACCAATGTGCCGTCAGCGGCCAGTGCGGCGTCCAGGGCCCCGCGTCAGGCCGAGTTGCTGTGAAGTGGTGGTCTCAACTCAGCCTGACACGCAGGGCCTCCCCAAACCGCTGCAACGCTACATCCCGGTCGATGCTGACCGGCGGCTCACCGACGCTCTGCGTTGCAGCGATCACGAACTCGCCGCCTCAGCGTTGCTGCTGGCACGGGCTTGCGGGCTGCGGATCGGGGAACTACTCGACCTCGAAATCGACTGCGTCCACGAGATTCCCGGCGAGGAAGCCTGGCTGAAAGTCCCGCTCGGCAAACTCGACACCGAACGGATGGTCCCGCTCGACGCCGAAACCGTCGAACTCGTCGACCGGATCATCGAAACCCGCAGTCCCGGAAAGCCATTGACCCATCCCCGCACCGGGAAACCGGCCCAGTTCCTGTTCACCCACCACAGCGGCCGACTCGCACAACACGGCCTCCGCCTCGAACTCGACTGCGCCGCGGCCGCATCCTGCACGGCGACCTTGCGGCGCACACAGGTCAGCAGATCACCGAGGGTGATCTGCTGCCAGTCACTGATCGAAACCCTCGATTTCTGCGGCCGAGACAAGCACGAGCATGCGCAGTTCGGTCTTCTGGCGCTCGGCTCGGGTGACGTTCTACGCGTCTATTAGGGTGCCGAGGTCTTCCTGTACTGAACCGGCTCAGTTCAGTCCGCGCGTCCGATGATTCCCAGCTCGTCACGCCAGCTTCGGAGCTCCGCGGCCGGTAGCCGACGGGCCGCGAACGCCGCATCGACCAGATCCCGAAGACGCGCCCGCATGGATCGGAGATCGAACAAACCTGCCGACCATTGGTGCATCACGCCGACGATCGCGGACGCGAGCAGATCCCCGCTTCGCCGAGCCCCTACGGCGTCATTCAACTCGCCACGCTGTGCGCCGCCTCGAAGCACGCCACCAACGCACCGATCGGATCGTGGACAACGCGCTGCGCACTGTGCGCCCAGCCTCCGATCGCGGCGGTGTCGCCGGAGAAGCACAAGAGGCGTTGTCGGCCACCGCGTGCGCGGCAGCCACGGTGCCGAATCCTTCGGCGCGAGTCGGCCGCACTCCACGGCAGGTACCCGTCATCGACCCGCAGGCGGACATCAACCGCGGTCACCGCGCCCCGCTTCCCTCGCCGTCGCGCCGCTCGTCGCGAAGAACCAGCACACCATCAGCGCCGCAGCCAGGAGTTTGGTGTCGCCCTCCGGGATACGGGAGACGTCGATACACACCGCGGGGCTGGACAGATCCACCGGTGTGCTGGTGTGGCGGTCGAAGATCGCACCCCACGGCCCTTCCACCAGGGCCCGCAGCGAGCGACGCAGCATTTTCGTACTCGCCCGGTACGAAGTCTCGTCGTCTTCTTCGGCGAACTGACGCATCCGCCGCCCGCCCGCGGAGATCACCGCCAGCAGATCCGACAACAACGGCGGCGCGGTGGGGGTGAAGCCTCCTGCGGGACTGTAGAGTTCGCGAAGCCCCGCGATCAGGAGCGTTTCCTCGTAGTCCGCGACCCGGCTGCCACGAACCAGCTCGATCAGCCCAGCGACGATATTGACCTGCCCGGCCTCCACACGCGCGGCGACCTGGCGGCGTTGATCCGGATCGGGGAGCCGGTCGATGACCATGCCCAGGGCGCCGACCGCGAGCGGGTTGATCGTGCCGTGCCCGTACCCCAGGTCGATGACCTGCCCACCGAGTAACCGGACCAGGTCGCGGTAGTCGGGTTTGGTGTCACCCATGCACAACGCGACCGACCCGGACGCCACAGCACCGGTCACCAGCCGCCGAATCAGCGAACTCTTCCCGAATCCATTGAGCGCCAACACAAACGTGATCGGCGCGGTGATGAAACCGCGAACGAACCAGCTCATCTGATCGAAATGCACCGGAGCGCCGGTAATGTAGTGAGTACACCAGCCTGGGCTCGTTTACTCGAGGCTCCTGCCCCTGAGTGTTCCGCCGGGGACCGCGGCCGAAATGCTCTGTGAGGCAAACACGCTCAACATGGTTGTCTCGACGATCTGACAGACCGGTATCGTGGATGACGCGAGGGACTGACCGGCTTCACTGTGCCCGTCAGGAGATCGTCATGCACGAACGCCCTCGCTCGCAACGCGAGCGCACTCCAGTCAGTGCCGCAGACGAACTGCAGCGCCTGCTCGATGAGCCGACGGTATCGGTTCCCGACGCCGCTCGCTTGCTCGGTGTCGGCCGCTCTACTGTGTACGCAGCGATCAAATCCAGTGAGGTGCCAGCCATTCGAATCGGCCACCGCCTACGGATCCCATCCAACTGGTTACGCGACAAACTTCAGATTCATACAGCTCGAAACGGCGACGCATCCTAACGTCCTAGCACTGTAACGCAGTTCGTTTGTTTGTCCGGGGATCATCCGATCAGGAACGAATGCCGCGGCGGGCCGGGGGCCAGGTGGCGGAATGCCGGGCACCACCTGGTCGTTGCTGCCGTCGTCGGCATCGATCCCGGTGGTGCCGATGACCTGCGTGTGTACACGTGGATCCGCGCCGGGTTCACGGCGGCGACGTGAGTCACCGAGGTGGAGTCCAGGTCCGCTTGTGGTCACTGCGGCGAACTGGCGACATCTGGCCACAGGGGTCGTCTAGTGTGCTGATCTGTGGCGGCGATGAGTTCTGCTGGCATGGGTGGTTGGATTCGTCGGCTCTGCCCGAACGAGGGTGGTGTGCTGGCTCGTTCGGTGCTGCCCGCGGCGACTGTCGAGGAGTTGACGGTCCGGCTCGGTGCCGGGCCGGCGGGGTGGGCGGTGGAGCTCGGGCGCGCGATCGCGGATCGGATCGTCGTCGAGGTGCCCGAGCTGGGGGTACACGGCATCGTGGAGATGGTGCGGGTGGGCGGGGAGGCAGTCGCTCTGCATGCCACAGCCGCGCTGGCCGATGAGAAGGACTTCCGTGTCGACGCGGCGCCCGAGGCGCTGCTGGGTCCCGCCGAGGTGGTCAGTCGTGGTGTGGGGGTCGAGCACATGCTGCGCAGCATCCGCGTCGGTCACGGTCTGGCGGTACAGCGGGTTCTCGACGCGGCCGAGGAGCTGATTCCGGCCGATGACCGATTTGCCCAGATGCGGCGTATCAACGAGGTGCTGTTCGATATCGCCGACCGGTTGAGCGAGGCGATGGCGCGCGAGTACGGGCGCGCGCACGACGTGTGGCTGGCCAGTTCGGCCGCGTTGCGGCGGGAGGTGTTGCAGGAGATCTTGCGGGGCGGTCGCGTTCCGCTCGATCGCGCCGTGCGCACGCTGGGTTATGACCTGTCGCGGCATCATCTGGCGTTGGTGGTGTGGACCGACGAGTACACGATGATCGGGGCGCATCGGCTCGAAGAGGCTGCCGCCGCGGTGCTGGCGGCCTGCGAATGCACCTCGACGTTGATCGTGCCGGTCGGCGGGCGCCGGGTGTGGGCGTGGGGCGCACACGTCGGCGGTCCGCCGTCACGGGCGAGAGTGTCGGCGCCGCGCCCGCCGGCGGATGTCCGTGTCGCGATGGGAGTGCCGGCATCAGGGGTGGAAGGGTTCGTCGCCAGTCACCGCCAGGCCCTCGAAGCCGAGCGCGTGGCCACGATCTCGGTCGCCGCGCGGTGGGTGTTCGACTACCGCGAGCTCGACGTCGTGGCGATGCTGAGCAGCGATATGGAGCAGGCGCGGGAGTTCGTCCGCCGCGAGCTCGGTAGCCTCGCCGACCCGCGAGAACCGGTCACGGCGGTGAGGGCCACGCTCAAGTGCTACCTGGATGTCGGGCGCAGTCTGACCGAAGCGGCGACACTGCTGCATGTCGCCCGCAACACCGTCGCCTATCGTGTGCAGCGCGCCGAGCAACTGCGGGGGCGGAAGATCAGCGAACGCCGTCTGCCGTTGCAGGCCGCGCTCGCCCTCGCCGACGAGTTCGGCACTGCGGTCCTCGGTGATACTCCCGCCACCGACCGGCCACCTTCCACAGGCACCTGACAAGGCTTGGGCTCGAGTAAAAGCCCCGGTTGAGGATTTGTACCCGACAAGCCGCCAGGCGAGGTCCGCCGCTTCGATGAACGGCGCCGCGCGGCTGGGTAAATGGCTCCAGTGCTCTGCGTGCGCGGAGCTGTCGACGACGTGGCCCCGGGCGATGAAACCGGGCGCCGACCTATCGGCCGGAACCTGCACCCGAACAGGGGCCGGTGCGCACCGGCGGTCAGACAGCATCCGCGGGCGCACCATCTTTGACGGCTGCTGAGGCGCACCCGATGTTGGGCTCGAGTCCCATCGTAGGTCGATGGTTTGTACTCGAACCCAAGCTCCCGGTCGGGGTCCAGCGCTTCGATAGAGGGCGTTCATATCCGTGTTCGTTCGGGAGTTGCTCTTGCCTGCACCTGTTTCGCCTGCGCCCGTCGGGGGCTCGAACGGATCGAGCAGCGTGCTGCGGTCGCCGGTGGCGATGATCGAACACGCCGACCGGGCGCGTCGGAATCCGGCCGGGCTCGAGGCCGGCGGGCGTCGGGCGCAGAGTGGCCGCCGGTGCCCGCTTGTGTCCCATGGCACCGCGCACGGATGCCGGCCGCCCATCCGGCAGTCACCGCGTTCGGTCGATCCGGCGAGTCGGCCGCGGCGTATCGCTACCCCCGGCATCGACACGAACGTGATCACGGGCTTCGGCCTGCTCACCGCACCGTGAACCCCGCCCATACTCTCGAGGAGCCCGCATCATGGTCACGCATCTTCTCCGCTACCGCGTCGGTGACGCCGTCGAGTGGGGGGTGGTCACAGACTCGAAGATCATCCCGCTGCACGGCAGCTATCCCAGCACCGCCGATCTGATCACGACCGGAGGGCCGGATTGGCGCGCTGCCCGCGACCAGGCTCCGGTACACCGGCTCGACGCGGTCACGGTGCTCTCACCTATCACGACACCGTGCCGGGTGATCTGCCAGGGAGCCAACTATCGTCAGCACGCGATCGAGTCGGGCATGGATCCCGACGCGCACGCGTTCAACCTGTTCTTCGACAAGACCGACGCCGCGATCACCGGCGCACACGACCCGGTCACCCGCCCGGCCCACGTGCGGCTGCTGGATTTCGAGATCGAGCTCGCTTTGGTCATAGGCCGCCGGATCGACGCGACGACCATGATCACCGACGCGGACCTGCCCGACTATCTGTTCGCCGTCACGATCGCGGACGACCTGTCCGCACGCGATGTCCAACTGCCCCAGGGACAGTTCCTCAAAGGAAAAAGCTATCGCGGTTTCTGCCCGCTCGGCCCGTATCTGGCGATCCTGGATCCCGAGGACCTACCGCTGCTGGACACTCTCGAGCTGCGGCTGGAGGTCAACGGCGAGCTGCGCCAGCACGACACCACCGCCAACATGCTCTACCGGCCCGCCGAAACCCTGACCGAGCTGAGTCAGTTCTGCAACCTGAGCCCCGGCGACGTCGTGCTCACCGGCACACCACACGGGTGCACCGCCACCACGCCACCCGCGCTGGTGCGGCGCCTGGCGGCCGCGCTGCTGCCCGAACACCGGCTGTGGTCGCTGTTCATCCGCCAGAACCTGCGCAAACCCTATCTCGCGCCCGGTGACGTGGTGACCGCGTCCATCCGCGACGCGTCCGGCGCACTCGATCTCGGCACTCAACGCACCCTGATCACCGCCCCCTGACTCCTGAAGGCTCACCATGACACCGCTTCCCGACCCGCACCCCATTGCCGTCGATCACGCCGTCGCGCCGGAGCGGCTGGCGCATTGGGTGGTGAAAACCGCGCGCGCACCGCAGATGATCGCCTGGTACCGCACCGTGTTCGGTGCACGGATCGCGCACGAGGACCACCGGATCGCGTTTTTGACCTGGGATGCCGAAAGCCATCGCCTGGCGCTGGTAAAAGTCCCGGGGCTGTTGCGCTATCTGCTGCCACTGGCCCGATTCCGCCGCAAGTTCTACGGCGTGGACCATCTGGCGTTCACCTTCTCCTCCCTGGAGCGGCTGCTGAGCACCTATCGGCGGCTCAAAGACCAGGGCATCACACCAGTGTGGTCGATCAACCACGGCCCCACCACATCGCCGTACTACGAAGATCCCGACGGAATTCGCCTCGAGTTCCAGGTCGAGAACTTCCCCACCGCGGCCGCGACCGCCGAGTACTTCGCCAGCTCCGCGTTCGAGGACAACCCGATCGGCGTGGAGATCGACCCCGACTACCTGCTGGACCGACTCGGTGACGGCGAACCATTGGCGCGGTTGCTCGAACCGGGCGCCGGTACCCGCCCTGGAATAACACCGCGCGCGAATACCCGCGCCATAACCTGGAAGACGTTGTAGACGATGACCGACAGTCCTGTTGTCATTGTCGGCGCCGGTGCCACGGGCTCGACGCTGGCATTGCTGCTGGCCCGCTACGGGGTGCCCACGATCGTGCTGGAACGACGCAGCGAACCGTTGCTGCATCCGGCGGCGCACGTGATCAACGCCCGCTCGCTGGAAATCTGGCGCCACGCCGACCCCCGGCTCGCCGAGCGGATCACGGCGCTGGCGCCCCCGCCCGACCAGGTGAACATCATCCGCTGGTGCGGTGACCCGGCCGGCGAACCGCTCGGGCAGATCGATCTGCTGTCGCAACCCGACTGGCTGGCCCGGGTACGCAGCCACAGCCCGTTCCTGCTGTCGCATATCGGCCAGCACCAGCTGATGCCGGTGCTGTGGGACGCACTCGACCGGGAGCCTCTCGTCGACTTTCGCCGCGCCACCACCGCCGAGCATCTCGACCGGGCCGCCACCAGCGCCTCGGTCACGACCTACACACCTGGGCAGGTGGACCCAAGGCAGGTCACCGCCCCCTTCGTCGTGGCCGCCGACGGCGCCAACAGCGCCCTACGTGAGCAGGCGGGCATCGCACTGCAGGGCCCGGTGCTGGCCAATATGGGCAGCGTGTTCTTCCACGCCCCGGATCTGTTCCCCACCGGGACCGACCGGCCCCTGCTGAGCTGGATCTATCGGCCCGGATTCTGCGGGGTCATGATCGCCCACGCCGACCACGACTACATCCTGATGACCGCCTACTTGCACCCGGCGCAACAGATCGCGTGCGCGAGCCGCGCCTACTGGCAGACCATGCTGCCCGACGTGCTGGGAGCCGACGTCCAGGCCCACATCCGCTCCACCGGCACCTGGACGATGACCTCGCAGATGGCGTCACGGTTTCGCTGCGGACCGCTGCTGCTGGCCGGCGACGCCGCCCACCGATTCCCCCACACCGGCGGCTTCGGCCTCAACAGCGGCGTTCAGGACGCCCACAACCTGGCCTGGAAGATCACCGCGATCCTCCACGGCGGCGCCACCGACGCCCTGCTGGATACCTACGACACCGAGCGACGGCCCGTCGTCGCACGCTTCGCAGACCAAAGCGTCAGCAACCATTTCCTGCTGGACGAGGTCACCGGGCCCCTCGGCGTCACCAACCGCGCCCTGCAGCAGGCCACCGCGGCCTTCGCTCGCCCGCCGCTGTCGTGGCTGCCCGGCCGGGTGCTGGCGCCGCTGTGCGACCGCCTCACCGACCTGCAGACCGCACGCACCGCCGTCATGGCACCTGGACACCGCCGCGCCTCCCGCGTCCGTACCCGGATCGCCGACCGGATCCCCGACCAGCTCGAACATTTCATCGCCACCGGCCTGGAGTTCGGCTACATCTACCGCAGCCCCCTGATCTGCTACGAACCCGGCAGCGCGCCCATCGATGGTGACGGTGTCCTCACCTACCGTCCCACGACATGGCCTGGCGCCCGCCTGCCCCACAGCCTCCTCGCCCACGAAAACGCGCCAGTGCCTATCCATGACCTGCTCGAACCCGACCGGCTCACCCTGTTCACCGCAGACCCCGGCGCCTGGTCGCGGGTATTGGACGCCAGCGACGAGCCACCACCCCTTGCGATGCAGGTCGTCGGCTTACGGGTGTCCGAGCCCACGCAGCAAGCCACACTGATCGCGCTGTACGAAGTCGGTGAACACGGCGCAGTCCTGGCACGACCCGACGGTCACATCGTATGGCGCAGCCACCACGACGCTCCCACCGCAGTACCGACGCTCCTCAGCTGGCTGCGGCACCGGTGGGGCCCGTACTGGCCCGACCCCCACGACCACGACCACGACCGCCAGAAGCCGAGGCCGGCACGCGACGAGTTCCGCGCACGCCCCAACACACCCACCGCGGACCCCGCAGCCGACGCCACACACTGACCAGCAAACACGGCGACACCCATCCATCCCGAACACCACGGCTGCGGCTTGCCTGCCTGTCCGATAACCGACGCCATCACGCGGTTCCCGATGCCCGACACCACCACCGGCCCCGCAGCGCTCGACCGGCTGTAGCGGCCGAACTACGACCACCTGCACGATCTGGCGAGCATCGAAGCGGTGCCACTGTCCCAGCGCGCGCTGCTATGCTCGACCTGAGCCCTGCTGGTCTAGGCAGCTCAGCTGTAGCCGGCCCGGGGCCTAGTATTGGTAATCGCCGCAAACCACGAGACCGCCCGGCACCTGCGTGACTGTAGCGACGTACCGGTCACCTCCGCCAGCCCCAGCGCGCCCTGCCACCGCATCCCCAACCGGGCTCATTCCCGGCTACCAGGAATCACCCCTCCATTTAACCTACGAGTGGTACTGGTCGGGATCTCCTCGCTCGGGATCTACGCCGAGATCGCACTCATGCACCAACTGCTGCGCGTTGCCACCGAAGGTGACCCGATCTCACCTGAAACGTGAAGGATCGGAAGCCGGTCCTGGGACCGACGAGGAGATGAGGTTCCGCACGATCTCTACAGCTTGGCGAGCTCTACTCAGCGAGCCCGGCTGGGGTGTCGATCACGAAGCCATACTCCGGATCGGTATATCGGGCATCGGAGATCTTGTGCAGGGTTTCAGCAAGATCGCAAACCATGCGGGTGAGGGCATCGACTGCCTCATTTTCTTGCGGGGCTTCGGACCACGTTGTCATTGTTGGCTTCTCCTCAGGGCGGTGGGGACATCGACGTGATGGGTGGTGCGGCGTTGGTAGGCGTCACCGGCGCGGAGGACCAGGGATTCGTCGAAATGCCTGCCTGTGATCGACATCGATAGCGGCGTGTGTGTGCTGGACAGACCGATTGGGAGGGCGAGGGTTGGGTGGCCGAGCGGGTTCCAGTACGGAGTGTGCAGGGAGGCGAGAACGTTGAGCGGCTGGAGTTGGTCGATCGTGTCCAGGCGCGGGGCGCCGAGGTGGCCGGTGGGGGTGGCGATCAGGTCCACGCGGTCGAGCAGGTCTGCTACCTGTTTTCGGGCTATCCGCCGGACTCGTTGTGCCTGAACGTAATCCGCGCCGGTGATGGCCGCACCGGCGGCGAGGATGATCCGGGTGCCACGGCCGTAGTCGATCCATCGCTCCAAGAGGTCGCGACGATGGTAGGCGTGTGCCTCGGCCAGCATGACCACGAGGCCGATGGCAACCACTTCGGGATACATCGGGACTTCGACCGGGACGATGGTCGCGCCCGCCGCGCGGAGCTCCTCGAGGGCGGCGGTGAACCGCGTTGGCTGCTCGGGGTCGATGCCCGCTGTTGCGTAGCGGTCGAGATTGTCCACGCCGATGGTGATGCCGTGCAGATCGCCGGTGAGCGCTGCCGGATAGTCCTGGATCGGTGCCGGGGCGCTGTACGGGTCGGAGTGGTCGTGGCCCGCCATGATGGAGAGCAGCAGGGCACAGTCGGCGGCGGTGCGGGCCATCGGGCCGACGTGGTCCAGGGTGTAGCCCAATGGCACGACACCGGATTTCGGAACACGGCCGAATGTCGGCTTCAGGCCGGTGATTCCGTTGAAAGCGGCGGGAATCCGGATACTGCCCCCGGTGTCCGTGCCCACCGCACCCAGGAACATTCCCGCGGCGATACCGCTGCCCGAGCCCGAGCTCGAGCCACCGGCCCAGCAATTCAGATCCCAGGGGGTCCGAGGGACCGGAAACGGCTTGTCCGGGTCCGGGGTTCCGATCGCGAACTCCATCGTCGTGGTCTTACCCATGGCGATGCCACCGGCAGCCTCCAGGCGGTGGACCGCGACAGCACACCCGACAGAATCCGCCCAGGCAGGATCGAGGACGAGGCTCTGGGCGGTGGTCGGTCCGTGCGGATGGGCAAGAATATCCTTGACTCCCAACGGAATTCCATCCAATGGCGAAAGCGGAGCACCTGCCGCGATCTTGGCGTCGACGCGTCCGGCTTGTTCTCGGGCCCGGTCGTCGAATCGGCTGATGAACACGCCTACCTCATCGTCGTGGCGGTCGGCCTCGGCGATGGCCTGCTCCACCAACTCCACGGCGCTGACCTCACGGTTTCGCAAGGCGGTCGCGGCACCGGTGAGGCTCTGAATGGATGGTACAACGGTGCTCACTGGTGCTCCTCGAAATGTCTGCTGGTCAGGGCTCCGGTCAGAGCGATGCGTGCGACTCGATCGATGCGCAATTGGAAGTCGCTGCAACAGGTTCCGAGCATATAGTCGACGACCTCCCCGTCGCGGTTACGAATCGACTGCTCCAACAACATGACCGGCTCTCCCGGCAGCACATGCAGCAATGCGGCCGCGCAATCATCGGCGCTGGCGGCTTGCATGCCGATGTCGAAGGCGTCGATATCGACGCCGCCGTGGTCGAGCAGCGAATAGAAGTCATCGACGAATGCGACCTGGTCGATACGCGCCGCCTCGGGTGAGCGCAGATAGTTCGTGAAGATCCCTAGCGGGCGATCATCCAGCAGGAACACGTATTCGATGCACAGACAGTCGTCGCTGGGGTCCACTCCGGTGAGCCGATCGCTGACCACCTTCGGTACCGGAATCCACGCCCAGTGCAGCAGCTTCGGCGTGATTCGGCCGAGCGCCAAATGGTCCTCGAGGGAGCACCCAGCAGGTGGAATTGCGCCGGTCGCAACATATTCCGGTCGTGTCGGCAGCGTGCCCACCCCCTGACGGCGCTCGATCAATCCAGCCCGACGCAACAGGTCCAACGCTTCGCGGACGACATCGCGGGATGCCTGATATTCAGCCATCAGCTCGGGTTCGGCCGGCAGTCTGCCGTTGTCGAAGGCCCCGGCGCGCAGCGCGGCGCGGAGGGCATCGTGCAGGCGGTGGGCGAGTAGATGTGATGCGGCGGGGAGTACCTCGCGCAACTGGTCGTGAAACCCCGACTGCCGGTCGGAGAGCCCGCCCTTATCGCGTTGGCGTGCTGGTTGTGTTCTGAACTGCATGCCCGAAGTGTGCGTCGGGCCCGTATTACGCGACAGAGAATTCGGTTAACGTCTTGTTACGCGAACTGCGAGCTGTTGCCCGCCCTCTTGACCTGCAATTTTCTCTCCCTACACCACTGGTTTCGCGAGGCCGCGGCGGGAGTCCGGGAACGTCGACGAGAATAGCCACACTAAAAGCCAACATTCTGCCGGCAGCTGCCGGGACATAGGAGCATCGCCGAGATAGACCAGCCGGCGCGCTTTGCGAAGTTCGTCACCGAGCACCAAGGTCGCCGGGAGGCTGGCGGGCTTGTGTGGGGTGTGGAGTTCATCTGCGCCGGGTTGTGAGTTCGGCGTAAAACTCGCCCCTTCAACGGTATTACGGGTATCGCAAACGAGCCCGCACGAAGCGGGAGGAAGCGGTTGCCGGCGCGATTGAGTCGCACCTTGTCCGAGGTGTGGCCCGACCACGCTGGGATCGGAGCGGTGAATCGCGGAATCGCGCGTACGCATCCTTGTGCCGAAACCTTGCGCTCCAGCAGTTTCCCCGTCACGTTCTGGTCACCGAGCGCACCGAACTGATCAATCGCCTGCGCTGGCATCTGCACGAACTCGACCCTGGTCGGGAGATTCCCTCCCGAGGACTCCGCCGCTACTGCGTCATCGACGATCTCACGCAGCGACTGACCGGATTCGACGGTCTGGTCGCCGAGCTCGCGCGGGCGATGACCGCCCGCTGCCGGGAGCTGAACCAGCAGGTCAACGATCTGGATCGCCAACTGCGAGAACGGGTCCGGGCTCTGGGCCGCAGCCAGCAGTTGCACGGCGCGGACGGAGCAGGCACCACCACCACCAACATTACAGCCCAACGCCCACTGGTCCTGCACGCCGGGTGCCCGCCGACTCGTGGCGGGTGTCCGAGGTGTGTGATCATCCGTGAGCGAATCGCTTGGCGCGCTTGGTGTCTCAGCCTGCGATGGCTAGAACGTGCTTACCCAGGACGCCGCCGCGTTCGAATGCCTCATGCGCGGCGGCGATGTCGGCCAGCGGGTACACGTGGTGCACCATCGGGCGCAGCGCGCCCGAGGCGACGTAGTCGGCGACCACGTTCAGCACATCCGGGCCGGGGTTGGCGCTGAACGTGCGGATGCGCCGGGAGCCGTGGATCGTCGATGCCGCGATCGCGGCGATGGCGGGGGCCGACAGTCCGACGGTGACCATCCGACCGCCCTCGGCCAGTCTGCCTCGGTAGCAGTTCAACTCGGTACCGACCGTGTCGAGGATGACGTCGAACGGTCCGATCTGCGCCGATGTGGTGTTGCCGTAGTCGAGGACTTCCTCGGCCCCCAGGTCACGCAGGAGCTCGGCGTGGCGGTCACGTGCCAACGCGGTGACGTGAGCGCCCATGGCCCGTGCCAGTTGCACGGCCGAGGTGCCGACCCCGCCGGCGGCGCCACGGACCAGGACCCGCTCGCCCGCGGCCACCCCCACGCTGTCACGCAACGCGATCAGTGCGGTGCTGCCCGCGACAACCAGGGATGCCGCCTCGGTCGCCGAGACACCGGCCGGCGCCGGGCCGATGCGATCCGTGGTGACTGCCACATACTCGGCCGCCCCGGCGACGGCGTGTTTCTGCCGAGGGTGCACTATGCCCCATACCTGGTCTCCGGCGCGGTAATCATCCGCGCCAGGCCCGGTTTCGACGACGGCACCAGCGAAGTCCAGCCCGACGCCGATCGGGAACTTGCGGCCGGACACCATCTTCAGGCCGCCGCCGCGCACCACGACGTCGTGTCCGTTGATGCTGGACGCCTGCACCCGTACCAGTACCTCGCCGGGGCCAGGGGTGGGGCGATCGATATCGGTAATCCGCAGGACCTGCGGCGCCCCGAAGCTCATGATCTGTGCGGCCTTCATGTCAGGCTTCCTTCCGTATTCGGCTGATGTGACATCAATGCTGGGCGCTGCCGGCGACATCGCGGTCGTTCCCGATGTCCTGGGACCGGCAGACCCACTCTCGTGAGGTGCCGCTCGGGCACAATGAGTTCATGAGTGATGAACCGCGCCAAGCGCTCGCGGAGTTTCTGCGCACTCGGCGGACCAGGGTGCGGCCGCAGGATGTCGGTCTCGAACCGGGGCCTCGGCGTCGCGTGGCCGGGCTCCGCAGAGAGGAACTGGCCCTGCTGTCCGGGGTGAGTTCGGACTACTATCAGCGGATGGAACAGGGCCGGGACGTGCGGCCCTCCGACCAGGTGCTCGACGCTCTCGCCCGGGCGTTGAACTTCACCGCCGAGGAGTCCCGGCACCTGCACACCCTCGCCGCCGCCACGCGGACCCCGGCCCGGCAAACCCGCGAGTATCCGCCCGAAGAGGTGCCCCCGACCACCCTGCGGCTGCTGGCCGCGACCGGTTCGCCCGCATTGCTCGTCGGGCGTTTCCTGGACGTGCTGGCATGGAACCCGCTGGCCGGCGCGCTGCTGGGTGCGTTCACCGAGCTGCCCGTACATGACCGGAATCTGCTCGCGCTGTTGTTGCACCCCGATGCCGATCCGGCATGTCCCGAGCGGGCTGCCACGGTCGCGGAGCTGACCGCGATGCTGCGGGCACAGGTCGCCTCCGCACCAGGTCACCCTCGCGCGGTAGAGTTGGTGGGCGAATTGGCCGTGCACAGCTCCGAGTTCGCGACGCTGTGGGCGCGCCACGACGTGGAGAACCCGACACGCGGCCGAATGCGGGTCCTGCACCCACTCGTCGGAGAACTGAACCTGGACTGGGACGCCTACCCCATGCCGGGCACCCCCGGCCCAATGCTCATCGTCTACACCGCCGAGCCGGGCAGCCCGGACGCCGAACGCCTCCAATTGCTGTCCGGCCTACTCGATGCCCCCGGCCACACAACCCCGACCCCCCACGGATCGTGACCCACTCACACCTGCGAGCGCGATAGAGACCGGTGCGCCGCAATCCCACACTGCCTCTCGGTGTGCGACCGGGTCATATCACCCAGCCGATGTTGGACCCGTGGCAATAATCATGACCAGTATCCCGACGACATCGCGGACGAGGCCGACCCGCAGCAAAGGCCGGACCGCCCAATAGGTTCGAAACCGGCTACCACCAACGAGTTTCAGCCGAAACCTGCCAATTCGCTCCCCAGATCAGCGGGGATCCTCACACCGGACACTCCACCCAGCGGTGATCGCGCGCCACCCTTCCCGAGCGGTTCGCTCGCGCATCGCCCGGGCCGGTGGCAGCTGCGGGGCGACACAGCCGAAACCGGCAGCCGAAGAACAAAAAGCGCATTGCTGATCCATCAGTTTCCTTTTCGGGGTCATGTGGGTCGTGGAAAAGTTCTCCGTCGTCCACCTGCAGCGCCTGCGAGACCCTCGATGGGGTACGTGTCTTCGAGGGCGCCGAAGATGAATCTGCAGCGCGGCTGCAGTGCATGGGCGATGTTGACGATCGTTTCGAGCAGTGAGGTGTCACCGGAGCCGAATCGGATTGCGGCACAGATGAATACGATGTCATAACGCTTGGCTTGGAGTAATCGGCGGACGGTGTCGATGGCATCGGGGGTGTCGACAAGGCAGGTGTCGACGTGATTTCCGGTTGTGGAGAGTCGAGTTTCGTTGTCGGCGTTGATGGTGCAGAGGTCGAGCTGGGCTGACGGTGGGAGTCGGGCGCGACTGGTGGGTTTGTCGATCCCGTCGGGGTGTAGCTCGATCCGGATGACCGTGCTGCTCACCGCTCCGTTCCCGGGTTCATCAATCGCGAGTGCCGGGGGAACGTATACATCGGCGAGATCCGGTGCGAGGAGGGCTGGATCGTGTTGCAGGATCCTGTGTTCGAGGGTGCGGAGGGTGGGGCCGGGGTGGGTGCCGGTGTCGGCGCGGAGGCGTCGATGGATCCGTTGCAGAGCGGCCAGCGCGTCGGTTTGGCGTCCGCTGCGGTACAGGGCCAGGGCCAGCAATTCCCATCGCCGTTCCCGGTAGGGGGAGGCCTCGACGGCATGGGTGAGTGCGGCGATCGCCGATGCGGTGTCACCCAGCGCCAGCCGTGCAGCTTGCAGTTCCTCCACTGCGGTCTCGTACAGCTCGCCGAGGCGAAGCCGGGCTCCGGCGAGCTCGGGGTCATCACCGAGTTCCTCCCAGGGATCCCCGCGCCACAGCGCCACCGCCGCCGCGAAATCTCTCGCCGCAGCCGCCGCGACGCCGTGGGCGAGTTGCCGTTGCGCCCCATCGATCAGAGTCGGCAGCCGACCGTGATCTGTGTACTCCAGGGGGATGGTCAGGGCGTATCCGCCGCGGCCGCGCAGCAGATACCGATGCCCGAGCTCTGGGCCGAGCCCGGCGCGGAGCCGGTTGACGATGCCCCGCAATGCTTGAACAACGTTGCCAGGCTTTTCATCTCGCCAGACCTGGTCGATCAGCCAGTCGTCCGGTACCGGAGCGCCGAGGCCGGTGGACAATACCGTCAGCACCTTTCGGGTGCGTGGCCCGCCCAGATCGACCAGGTTGCCGTCGATCTCGATTTCGGTCGGACCCAGAACCCGGCAGAACGGTATAAGCATTCTCGCCTCGATCAGGTCATCGTGGATATTGGCATGCATGAGGTTGTGCCCTGCGAGTTCCCGGCGCCGCCAGAGTGTTCGTGGAGAAACTGGTCGGGCTCTGTTGCGCCCGGCGCGGTGCGCCGGCACGGTCCGGCCCCCCGCGAGCAGATGATCAGGCGGCCACGCCGGGCTTCACGACAGTGTCGACGAAGTTCCCGATGGCACCGAGAGTGGCGCCCAGCTGTTCAACCTGCGGGAAGTGACCCGCGTCCGCGATCGGCGCGAAGTGACCGTTCACGAACTCCTCGGAATAACCACGGCCGTACGTGAGCGGGGCGATGCCGTCCTTCTCACCCCAGACGACCAGCACCGGCACGGTCACGCGATGCAACCGGCCACGCAGGCCGGGGTCGTAGGTGAAGTGCTCGCCCCCGTACTGCGCGAGGGTCTTCTGATTGTCAGCGATCCCGGCGAGCTGCTCGGCGGGCAGCGCGGAGAAGTCGGGCCGGAACTCCGCATTGGCGAACGACCGGAGACCGACCTCGGCGGGATTGAGGGTGCGGGTATCGACGACCCGGTTCTTGGGCACGTGGGCGTGGATGCCGACAGCATTCATCAACACCAGCGCGCCGATCCGCTGATGGTTGTCGCGCAGGGCCATCTCGGTGGCGACCCAGCCACCAACCGAGTTGCCCACCACCATCACACCCGACAGGTCCAGGATTTCGAGCAGATCCAGATATGCCTCGGCGAGATCGGCGACACTGGCCAGACCCTCCGGCCGGGGCGTGCCGTCGAACCCGGGGTATGTCGGGGTGATCACGTAGACGTGCTGGGACAGCGCCGCCGAGATCCCGGCCATGGTCCGCGGCCCGGTGCCGCTGTGCAGCATCAACACGGCCTGACCGTCGGTGTTGGCGCCGTACTCGGTGATGGTCAGGGGCACACCCGTGGGGAGGGTCACGGTGCGGGTGGCCGGGGTGGTGATCGGAGCAGACATGAAGCGAAACATCCTTCGTGAGAGTTGACTATCACGAAGGTAGCCAACTCTCACGCCTAATGCAAGTCCACTCTCATAAAGAGAGTCATCTATCGTTTGATGATTTCGCCGACCGGGCCCGTACCAACGAGAACACCGGCCATCCTCTGCACGACGGGATCACCACGCGCCTGGGAGCTCCCCGGATGGCAACCATGCGACCATGACCAAAGCGAGCGGTACACATCCCGGAAGGCGCCGTTCGTGTACCAGGCCCCACTGCGCAGGCGTCGGCGATCAGGGTGAGCGAACCGCCGCTGACCTCAGTGAATACGCGGATGGGAAGTTCATGAGCTCCGGCGCGGGAATCGGCAATTTTGTGATCATTCGGAACAGCAGTCGGCCTCATTCCGGGCGCCGGTCCCGGGGCCGGAAGCAGGCTTCGAAATCGCCCTGGTCCACGGAGCCGAAGCCGAAAGCTCCCGGCCAGCCACTCCTGGCCGATCGACGGCGGCGCATCAGTCGGATACCGCGAACTCGTCGTCGAGGGCAAGTGCTGCCAGCGACGCCAAACGCCCCGGTCCGGGGAAGCTGGCTGGATCCCGCCACCACTGCGACTGAAGTTCAGAGTTCTCCGAGAAAGCGGGGGTGCCTCTCTATTTGTCAAGCGGCGGAACAGGACTCGATTCGTTGTCGGTGGCGTCTGGTGTCGTCGGCGTACTTCCCGAAAGGCACCGATCTATCACGATGGACCAAGCGGGATCTCGCCGCAGTCGCGCACACACTCAACACACGCCCGCGAAAGACGCTCGGGGGGCGCACTCCGGCCGAGTCGATGAACCATCACCTACAATTGCTCGAACATAGAAGTGTTGCGACGACCAGTTGAATCCGCCTTGGCTGCTGCGGTCGGAATGAACAACGGTGCCGGCCGGTGACCGCAGGCCGATAGCGTTGCGCAACGCCGAGCACGCCAATTCCGCGGTCATCCGGTCATCGATGCTGTAGCCGACGATGCGCTTGGACCACACGTCCTTGACAGCGCAGATGTAGAGCTTCCCCTCGCCGGTGCGGTGCTCGGAGATATCGGTCAGCCATAACTGGTTCGGGCCGGTGGCGGTGAAATCACGGCGAACCAGGTCATCGTGGACCGGCGGGCCTGGCCGGACGGTCAGGCCGCGTTTCTTGGCGAACGCGCTGTAGATGCCCTGCAGCGAGCACAAACGCTGGACCCGGTTCTCCCCGGCCTCGAAACCGAGGTCGGCGAGTTCGTCGGCGATGAACCGGTATCCGAAATCCGGGTCGTCGGCGTGAACATCCAAGGCGGCGTTGATCAGATGTGCGTCGTCCCAAATACGCTGGGACACAGGGTTTTGCGCCCATTTGTAGTAGGCCTGTTTCGTGAATCCCAGTACCCGGCAGGCCGCCGCCACCGGGATTCGGTCAGCGGCAAGATCTCGAACCAGCGGGAACATTTTGGGGGCAGCTCGCGAGGGAAGAACGCCGCCGCCCGCCGCAGAATCTCGTTCCCCTGTTCCAGCAGCTTGTTGCGTTTACGCAGTTCACGCAGCTCGTCCGACTCGGCGCGGGTTACCCCGGCGCGCTGTCCGTCCTCGATGTCGGCTTGTTTGAGCCAGCCGGCCAGGCAGCTCTCCGATATCCCGAAATCCTTCGCCACTTGCCGCAGTGTCGTCTCGCCCTTGCAGGCCACAGCGACCGCGTCACGACGGAATTCTTCGGGGTACCGCTTCGGCCCGGTGACGCATCCTCTCACAGAGAAGACCTATCAGTCTCCCCAGATCAGGAGTCAACCAAACCCGGGCAGTCCCGGCCGACAGTCCAGTCGTCGAAGTCAGCACTTTTGGACATTTGAACGTTGGCGGCAACTTCGAATACCGCCTTCGAGCCGACCAGCGGCTCGAAGAGAACAGAGGCCGTGCCTGCAAGGCCGTCCCCGTGCACCCAGGTGGACAAGCTCAGAGTTCCGTGCACTGGAAGGTGTATGTTGAAGACAAGCGACTCGCGCGCAAACACCGTGTCATGCAACGCATGACGCAGGTCATCGCGCGGATCTGGTGAATACTTCGAGCCCATGGGCAATCTCCTGATGTGGCGATCCGGAACCGTTGAAGCGGAAGAGCGCCTCGGCCTTCTTGGGGGCAGGCCGTTGCATCTACGTTGCCTGATGATCTATGCGCCTTCGACAAAGCGCTGCTCACGAACAGGAAGAAGCCTTCGCCGCCGACCGTGACGGACGAGCACCCGCACCATGGCATCTAAT
>NZ_BDCC01000097.1 GCF_001613305.1 Nocardia vaccinii NBRC 15922 | reverse complement strand
CACTGTGCGACAGTAGGGCGGGGTCAGGTGAGTGTGGCGGGTCTGAAAAGTGTTGGGGCGGAGCCGTAGTGGGTTTGTGAAGAAATTTGCGGCATTTCGGGCGTGAGTGAAACTTGTCGGTGGTCGGTGCGATGGTTTCTGTATCCCCGGCGGACGGGGTGGTCGATGACGAGGGGTAGGGATTTGGAGCTCAGCGTGGCTGCGCGCTCGGTGTGGGCGAAGTCGCCGAACAGTGATGGTGCGTGGTTGCCGTTGTGGCAGCACATGGATGATTCGGCGGACGTGGCCGGGTTGCTGTTCGATCATTGGCTTGCCCCTGCCGTGGCGGACCGGTTGGCGGATGAGTTTGGGGGACAACGCGAGTCGGCTCGCGCGGCGGTGCGGTTCCTGGCCGGGATGCATGACTTGGGGAAGGCGACGCCGGCGTTCGCGGTGCAGCATGATCTGCTGGCGCAGCGGATGCGGGCGTGTGGGCTGGGCATGCCGGTGACTCGGCGCGAGTTGGTGGATCGGGTCAAGACACCGCACGCGGTAGCGGGGCATCACCTCCTTATTGGCTGGTTGCGTGGCCGGGGGTGGTCGAAGCGACGGGCCGCGGCGTGGGCGGTGGTTCTGGGCGGACATCACGGTGTGCCGCCGGATTCGGTTGTGGTTCAGGATTCGAGCCCGTTGGGGTATCCGCAGCTGTATGGGGAGGGCTGCTGGGAGTCGGTGCGGGCCGAACTCGCGGACAGGGTCGCGGCCAGGACCGGTGCGGTTGATTATCTGGATCAGTGGTGCGACCTGGCGCCGTCGGCGGGGTTCCAGATCATCGTGACCGGGCTGGTGATCATGGCCGATTGGATCGCCAGCAACGAGGAGGTGATGCCGTTCCTGACCGGTGAACTTCCCGAAGTCGAGGATGCGACGGACCGGGCGGCGCGGGCGTTCGGCCGGTTGGCGTTGCCGTCTGCGTGGCGGGCGCAGGCGGCCGGGTTGTCGGTGTCGGATTTGTTCGCGGCGCGGTTCCGGTTGCCTGCCGGTGCTGAGCCTCGGCCGGTGCAGATCGCCGCGTGTGAGGTGGCCCGCGGTATGACGGCGCCGGGGTTGTTGATCATCGAGGCCGCGATGGGGGAAGGGAAAACCGAAGCCGCGCTCGCGGCCGCGGAGATCATGGCCGAACGGTGGGGTGCTGGGGGCGTGCACGTTGCGCTGCCGACCCAGGCGACGACGAACGCGATGTTCGATCGGGTGGTGGCCTGGCTCGATGCGATGGGCGCGGACGGGCAACAGGTCGGTGCGATCACGCTCAGTCACGGCAAGGCGCGGTTGAATCGGTTGTTCGGCGGCATGGTTCGTCAAGGGTGGCGGCGGTCGCTCGAAATCGGTTGCGACGAAGACAGTTCGGGACACGAACGCGGGCGGGGTAGGCCGGGGCATTCGGTGGTCGCGCACGCGTGGTTGTCGGGCCGTAAGAAGTCCCAGTTGGCGAATTTCGTTGTGGGAACGGTTGATCAGCTGTTGTTCGCGGGGTTGAAGGCGCGGCACCTGATGTTGCGGCATCTGGCGTTGGCCGGGAAGGTCGTGGTTTTGGACGAGGTCCATGCCTACGACGCGTACATGAACTCCTACCTCACCAAGGTGGTGATGTGGCTGGGCGCCTACCGCGTTCCGGTCATCGCGCTGTCCGCGACGCTGCCGAACGATCGCCGCACCGAACTGCTGCACGCATACCAGCAGGGTTTCCTCGGGTCAGCCGCGGATCTGCCCGCGATGACCGACAGCATCGAGGTGGCGGGTTATCCCGCGTTGACGTGGACCGAGGGAAGCGATGTGCGGGTGCGGGGTGTGGAGCCGTCGAGCCGAAGCACGAGGATTCAGGTCGAGGCGCTCGGTGGCGGTGCCGACGACGACCTCGACGAGTTGGTCGCGGTGCTGAAGGACCTGCTGCGTGACGGGGGTTGTGCTCTGGTGGTGCGTAATACGGTCCGTCGTGTCTTGAGTACCGCCGAGAGGTTGGAGACCGAGTTTCCCGGCGAGGTGTGCGTGGCGCACGCTCGTTTCCTCGCAGCGGACCGGGCCCGCAAGGACACCGAGCTGCTGGACGAGTTCGGGTCACCGGACCGCGCGGTGCGCCGCCCTGATCGCAAGATCGTCGTCGCCTCCCAGGTGGTCGAGCAGTCGTTGGACATCGATTTCGATGTTCTGATCACCGATCTGGCGCCGATCGATCTGATCTTGCAGCGCATGGGGCGTCTACATCGGCATGAGCGCGGAAAAGACCAGTGCCAGCGGCCCTCTCGGCTGCGGACCGCGCGGACCTATATCGCCGGGGCGGATTTCTCGAGCGCACCGCCGGCGTTGGAGACCGCGGCCGCGCGATATGTGTATCGGGAGTATCCGCTGCTGCGCGCGGCCGCGGTCCTGCAGCCGCGGTTCGGCGGCACGATCGCGTTGCCGAATGATATTGCGCCCCTGGTGCAATTGGCTTACGGCCCGGACGTCATCGGCCCGTCCACATGGCAGGAAGCGATCGTTCGGGCCCGCGCGGACTGGGAGCAGAACGTCACACGCCGCGCGGAGAAGGCCACACACCACCAGATCGCCGCGCCCGGCCCCGCGGGCCGCCCGATCATCGGGTGGCTGTCGGCGAATATCGGTGAGGCAGACGACGAATCGCACGGGCAAGGCCAGGTCCGCGACGGTGCACCGAGCCTGGAAGTCGTCGTCATCGAGCAGTCCGAGTCCGGTGCATGGTTCACCCCTCACTGGCTGCCGGAGGGCGAGGCTCGACGTCCGGTGCCGCGAGGCGACGTTCCCGATGAGGATACGGCCGCAGTGATCGCCTCCTGTGCGTTGCGGCTACCGCTGACGTTCAGCAACGCCGCTGCCGAGGAAGCGTTGTGGGCGGCCACGCCCGAGGCGTGGGAGTCCTCACCGGTGATCTACCGGCTCCCAGTGCTGGTCATCGATGAGCAAGGCCGAGGCGAGATCGATGGGCGCGCGGTCGAATACACCCCTGAGCGAGGACTGGAGGTGCCCGACAGTGCCGCGACCTCCGCTGTCTGATCCATCTCGACGTGTTGAACGTTGGCTGAAATCGGGTGACGCTGATACGCTTTCGTTCGCCACGACGCGCCACGTGTTTTCCCGGGCCTTCTGGGATGAACCAGTTCATCACGCTGGTGGGGTGCGTCAGGGCAAGTGGTCCCCGGCTCGTGCGGGGATGGCCCGGGATGCGGGTCGCGAAGGGGAACGGCCGGCCGACAGTGCAAAACGAACGGCCCCCCGCTGCAACGGGGAGCCGTTCTTCTTCCTCGCTAGCTCAGACACGCTGGAAGGAAGAAATGCCAACTGTACAGTCGGAGTCCGTCGACCACCGCGCTGGCCGACACGGACGCGTTTTTTCAGCGCGCCTTGCGCTGATTCTCGCTTTTTCAATGGTCACGGCGACATTTGCAGCCACGGCAGCCGGGTTGTCGGCATGGGCGCGGTTCCATGGCTCCGCAGGAGAAGTGATGGTCCTGGCCATCACTATATGTACGGCCGTCTCCACGTGGGTCGCCGTTGCCATGGCGACGGTCGCATCTCTGCACCGGCTCATCGACTAGGCCGACTCTGCACAGTTTCAGGGAGGGAGAGGCAATGACACGTGCGGATTTGTCGTTCAACTTGTTGGATGACCCGTGGATCGTGGTGCTCGATCGTGATGGAGTCGAGCGGCAGCGATCGGTGCTCGAGGTATTCGAGCAGGCACACAATGTGGCCGTGATCGGCGGCGAGGTTCCGACACAAGGGTTCGCGGTGCTGCGACTGCTGTTGGCGTTTCTGCATCGGGCTCTGGACGGGCCCCGGGATGCCGACCAGTGGGCCGCATGGTGGGAGGCGGCCGAGTTACCGATCGACCCGATTCGCCGTTACGCGCAGCGGGTGCGCGGTCGTTTCGAACTGTTCGATCCGGTCGCGCCGTTCTTTCAGGTCGCGGATCTGCACACCGAGAAGGGCGAGGTGTCGGGTCTGGAGAAGATCGTCGCGGATGTGCCGAACGGGGCGCCACTGTTCACCACACGCTCGCCGGCAAGCCTGACACGTATCGAGCCCAGCGAGGCTGCTCGCTGGTTGGTGCACGCCCATGCGTTCGACCCTTCGGGAATCAAGTCGGGCGCGGTGGGCGATGCAAATATGAAGAAGGGCAAGGGGTATCCCATCGGGACCGGATGGTCGGGACAGCTGGGATGCGTCTACGCGCACGACTCAGACTTGCGAAAAACGTTACTGCTGAACCTGATTGCCCACGATGCGACAGAGTGCGCGAGTCTCGGTGCAGCGCAGGACCTTCCGCCGTGGGAGCGTGAGCCCGATGGTCCGCAGGGGCGTGAGCGCCCGCCGAACGGCACGGTCGATCTGTATACGTGGCAGTCCCGCAGAATCCGGCTGGTCGGTGACCGGGGTGGGGTGAGCGGTGTGGTGTTGGCGAACGGTGACCGAATCCAGCCGCAGAATCGTCATGGTCTGGACCCGCATACCGCGTGGCGGTACTCCGAACCACAATCCAAGAAGCTCAAGACCGATGTGTACATGCCGTTGACGCATGATCCCGAGCGGGCGGTGTGGCGAGGGATCGGTGCGCTGCTGCCCTCGGTGTCCGGCCGCCGCGGCGACAAGTCCGAGCCACAGCGCTGGCTCGCCCCCGGGGTGCTGGCGTGGGTCGGGCGGCTGGTATCGGAAGATGTTCTGCCCGAAACGTATTGGCCCGGGATACGAGTGGTCGGCGCACAGTATGGTGCGCAGAGCGCGACGTTCAGCGACATCGTCGATGATGCGCTGTCGCTGTCGGTGGTGCTGTTACGCCAAGATCACCCCGCCGCGGGAACGGCCGCGACCAACGCCGCCGAGGACGCCGACAAGACCGCCGTGGCGCTGTGGCGTCTCGCCGAGACCATCGCCCAAGCCAGTGGCGGCGAACCGAAATCCGGGGCCGGAGACCGCGCCAGAGAACAGCTGTATGCCGTGTTGAACAGACCGTACCGCCGGTGGCTCGCAGCGCTGGGGCCCGATGCGGATCTGGCCGCGGCACGTATGCGGTGGCAGTGCTGCGTGCGGGAGCTGGTGCGGCCGATCGTGGGTGAGTTGGTGGAATCGGCGGGGCCCGCGGCGTGGAGTGGGCGGGTTATCGGTGATCGGCATGTGAACGTCGCGCTCGCTGAGGCATGGTTCACTGCGGCACTGCGCACCGCGCTGCCGCTGGCTCATAGTCGTTCGGAGACAACAACATCGCAGGAGGTGGGGGTGTGAGCACCACGACCGAGCAGACCTCGGCGGCCCCGGCGCGGGCCTACCGGCTCGCAGTGCTGGGCCGCGCGTTGGACGGCCAGCTGAAGCGGTTACAGGCCGAGTTCCGGCAGGGCACACCGTCCGCGCGGGCGGACCTCGCGCGCCTGCGGCGTGGCTTGGGTCGCCCGCCCGGCGAGATGCCGGAAATCTGGGGGTTGACGATCGCCGTGGTGCCCGAGGAGGTTCGATGGGGCCCCGGCGAGCGCCGCCTCGACGAGCATGGGCAGGAGCTCGCCAGCCGCACCGAACAAGCCGCCCACGCCGCGTTGACCCTGTTCGCGCTGCACCAGCAGTCCATGACCGGGCCGGCGCATGTGCCCGGTGTTCGGTTCGGCACCGCGGTGCGGAATCTGGCCGCCCACCCCGAGCGCAGTACTGATGCGATCACGCGCCGGTTCATGGCGGTCTCCACCGCACAGTCGATGGATGAGTTGCTCGTGCACGTGCGCGGGTTGATCACCCAATTACGTGCGGACCAGCGGGGATTCGACTACGCGCGCTTCGCCGATGATCTGGTTGACCTGTTGACGCCGGGCCGGGAAGTCGGTGCCCGGCTGGCGTGGGGCCGGGACTTCTACCGCATCAACAGGGGCACCGAAACACCGACCGGCGACACCGAAAAGTCCAGTGACACCGACACATCCGCCACACAGGAATGAGCCAGCGATGAGCCGTACCCTGATCGATATCCACATCCTGCAGACCGTCCCGCCCAGCAACCTGAACCGGGACGACACCGGCAGCCCCAAATCCGCCACCTACGGCGGAGTCCGGCGCGCCCGGGTATCGAGCCAAGCCTGGAAACGCGCCACGCGCGTTGCCTTCGACGACACCCTCGACAGCTCTGAGCTGGGTGTGCGCACCCGCCGTGTCGTGGAACTCCTGGCTGCTGAAATCAGCACGCAGTCACGCGAATTGGCCGACCGCGCGAACGAGCTGGCGATCGCGGCGATGACGGCGGTCGGCATCACGGTCAAGCCTCCGAAGAAAGGCGCGACCGAAGAAGCCGGGTACCTGGTGTTCCTGAGCCGCCACCAGATCCAGGCCCTGGCCCGAGCGGCAGTAGACGCCGCCGACGCTCCGGATGTGGAGAAGGCCCTCAAACAAGCCAACGTCAAAGAACTGGCCGATCGAGCGCATTCGGTGGACATCGCGTTGTTCGGGCGGATGGTCGCGGACCAGGCCGACCTGAACGTGGACGCGGCAACCCAAGTGGCACACGCGATCAGCGTCCACCCGGCCGAAACCGAATTCGACTACTTCACCGCGGTCGATGACTTCCTCGGCGACCACGAGACCGGCGCAGGAATGATCGGTACTGTCGAGTTCAACTCCGCCACCCTCTACCGGTACGCCACGGTGGATGTGAACCGGCTTCAGGACAACCTCGGCGACCCCCTCGCGGCCCGCCGAGCGGTCGAGGCATTCGTGGCCTGCTTCGTGCGCTCGATGCCTACCGGCAAGCAGAACACCTTCGCGAACCGGACGCTGCCCGAGGCCGTGGTCGTGCTGATCCGCGATTCACAGCCGATCAACCTGGTCGGCGCCTATGAGAGCGCGGTCCGCGAATCCGACACCGCGGGACGGGTCAAACAGGCCGCCGAACGACTCCGCGACGAAGCCAAGGAAATCCAGCACGCCTACGGTGAAACACCGGTAGCGAGTTGGGTGACCCGGCTGGGATCGGACACCGCGAGCCTGGACGACCTCGGCCCACGAGTCCCGTTCACCGACCTGGTGATCAGCGTCGGAACCCTGGTCGGCGAACGACTCGGAGACCAGCCGTGAGCGTCGTGGCACTGCGCCTGGCCGGGCCGCTGCAGTCCTGGGGATCCAGCAGCAGATTCGTGCGCCGAGACACCGAAGTCGTACCGACCAAGAGTGGTGTGCTCGGAATGGTCGCCGCGGCCAAGGGAATTCGCCGCACCGAACCGATCGAGGACCTGCTGGGGCTGCGGTTCGGAGTCCGCGTCGACCAGCCCGGCCGGCTGACGCGTGACTTCCAGACTGCCCAGCGCCGCCGCGCCGGACGAGACGGCCGGATCATCCAGCAGTCGCTGCCGTTGTCCTACCGCTACTACATCTCCGACGCGGTGTACCTGGCGGTACTCGAAGGCGAACCGGCACTGACCGAAGGGATCGACGCGGCGGTCCGGCAACCAGAATTCCCGCTGTATCTGGGACGACGCTCATGCCCTCCCGCAGGCCCGGTCGCGCTCGGTGTCTTCGACACCAGCCTGGAACAGGCCCTGGCATCACATCGATGGCTGGCCAGCACAACAGTCCGGAAACGCAAGCGCGACCGAGTCGTGCGGCTGGCCACCGTGACCGATGCCCCACCAGGACAGGCAGGCCAGGAAATGTTCCGGGACACACCGGTCAGTTTCGATCCCCACCGGCGTGAATACGCGTGGCGGGCGGTGCTGCGCGACACGGTGTCGATCGAGAACCCCGACGGGACGCGAGAACCTGCGGACGAGCACGACCCGATGACACTGCTGGAGGGATGAGATGTTCCTGACGCGGATGCCGATCAACACCCGCCGCCGCGGCGCACAGACGCTCCTGGCTTCACCACAAGCCATGCACGCCGCGGTCATGAGCGGGTACACGGACGCCACCCCGACCGAAACCGGTCGAATCCTCTGGAGGACAGACACTTTCGAGCGAGCCAAGACGGTCTTGTTCGTCGCCAGTCCCGGCAAGCCCGACTTCACCCATATCGTCGAGCAAGCCGGATGGCCCACGACCGAGGCATGGGACACCCGCCCGTACGACCGACTGCTCGACCAGCTCGAACCCGGTCAGCAGTGGCGCTTCCGGCTGACCGCGAACCCGGTACACGCCGCCCGCAAAGAAGGCTGGGCACAGACCAAACCCCTCGCGCACGTGACTGTGCGGCAACAGGAACAATGGCTGCTGGACCGCTGCGAACGAGCCGGATTCCACATCCCGCTCCGGTCCCCGAACGACGGGCCGGACAGTGACCGCGAACTCGTGATCACCGACCGGGCGGTGCGGCGTTTCTCCCGAGGCACCGCACGCGTCACCATCGCCACCGCAACCTTCGAAGGCCTCCTGGAAGTGACCGACACTGCCGCACTGCGGCACACGCTCACCTTCGGACTCGGGCGCGCCAAATCCTATGGATGCGGACTGATGACGCTGGCTCGCCCGCACACAGCCAGCAGCTGATGAGCGGTATCGGGCGGCGGCCCACGCAATCCCAGGAACTCACTCGCATCTCGGATCGAGTGTCGTTCCTGTATCTGGACAGGTGCGTGGTCAACCGGGACTTCAACGCGATCACCGCTACTGATGAGAAGGGCACGGTGCACATCCCCGCCGCCGCGGTCGGGGTGTTGTTACTGGGGCCGGGAACCACCATCACGCATCAAGCGATCGCGCTGATGTCCGACAGCGGATCGACCGTGGTCTGGGTGGGTGAGCGTGGAGTGCGCTATTACGCCCACGGCGTGGCACTGTCGAGGTCCTCACGGCTGCTCGAGGCACAGGCCGCAGCGGTGAGTAATACGCGATCTCGACTGCGGATCGCCCGCGCGATGTACGCGATGAGGTTCCCGGATGACGACGTGTCGGAGCTGACGATGCAGCAGCTTCGCGGACGAGAAGGTGCCCGCGTACGCCAGGTGTACCGCCGGCACTCCGAGCGAACCGGGATCGAATGGAACCGCCGTGCCTACGACATCGAGAACTGGGAAGACGGCGATCCAGTCAATCAGGCACTGTCCGCGGCGAATTCATCCCTCTACGGCGTTGTCCACTCGGTCATCGTCGCCCTGGGCCTTTCGCCGGCCCTCGGATTCGTCCATACCGGCCACCACCGATCATTCGTCTACGACATCGCCGACCTCTACAAGGCGGAACTGACCATCCCCATCGCATTCGACATCGCCGCCGAAGAAACCGAGGACATCGGCGCGAGCACGCGGCGCCGCGTCCGCGACCAGCTGCACGACGGCAAGCTACTTTCCCGCTGCGCCAACGACATTCAACGACTCCTGCGCGAAGAGTCCAACCCTGACCCCGAATTCCCCGAACTCGAATTCGAGGTCCTGTCATTGTGGGATGAGCGCACCGAGAACGTGCCCGGCGGGGTCGGTTACGGAGACGAATTTTGACCGTCGTTGTACTCACCGCTGTACCACCGGGTCTGCGAGGGCACCTTACTCGATGGCTCCTGGAAATCAGCCCCGGCGTGTTCATAGGCCACCTCTCCCCTCGTGTGCGCGAGCTCATGTGGGAACGGATCGTCGAATTCGTCTCCGATGGAAGAGCACTCATGGTTTTCACCGCTCGCAACGAACAGCGCCTCACCTTCAAAGTCCACGGACACGACTGGACCCCGGTCGACTATGACGGCATCACACTGATGCAGCGTCAAACCGTCCCCGACTACATCCCCATGACTCGGACCCCGCCAGCACCCAACAGCACCCCGTCCGCCTCCGGAGCCCGACTACCAGACGACACCGTATGGCGCCGTCGGGCCGCGCGCCGCAAGTTCAAGCCGAAGTAGGTCATCAACGAATACCCAATACTCCCGCTGCCGGAACGAAACTGAATGAAAAACCACCGATCTCACTGCGGAAGGCCAGGTCAGAAAGTGTGCTCCCCGCGCACGCGGGGATGATCCGCTGCAAGGCCGGTTCGACCGCGCTCACGGACTGTGCTCCCCGCGCACGCGGGGATGATCCCGCGGTGATATCGGGGTTGTTCGGGGTTGTCCCGTGCTCCCCGCGCACGCGGGGATGATCCTCCGGTTGATGACCGCCGCGCACCTGGCCGCGTGTGCTCCCCGCGCACGCGGGGATGATCCTTCGGCCGACCGGCCCGGTCGGTCTGGACGAACGTGCTCCCCGCGCACGCGGGGATGATCCTCGACCTCGAGTGCGGTCGCGATGCGGTCGAGTGTGCTCCCCGCGCACGCGGGGATGATCCCGCACCGGTGCCGCCGAACGCCGCGATCGACCCGTGCTCCCCGCGCACGCGGGGATGATCCTTCATCACCGCCTACGAAGAAGGCTGGGGTGTGGTGCTCCCCGCGCACGCGGGGATGATCCGGGCATGGCTGCCGCGACGTGGCTGCTGGATGCGTGCTCCCCGCGCACGCGGGGATGATCCGCTGTGCGCTTCGTCGACTACGACGAGGATGATGTGCTCCCCGCGCACGCGGGGATGATCCGGCCGGCCGAACGCTCGACCGGCCTCACCCGAAGTGCTCCCCGCGCACGCGGGGATGATCCGCACGCTCACCTCGGCCAGGCTCTCACCCAGGCGTGCTCCCCGCGCACGCGGGGATGATCCGTCCAGGCTCTGCGGCGACAGCTCCTTGCCCTGGTGCTCCCCGCGCACGCGGGGATGATCCCGCGCGCACCAGCGCCCAGTAGTCGCCGATGTCGTGCTCCCCGCGCACGCGGGGATGATCCTGGTGCATCCAGGCAACGACATTCAGCGTCATCGTGCTCCCCGCGCACGCGGGGATGATCCGGGCTATGTGTATAGGCTGCTCGAGCTGAAAGCGTGCTCCCCGCGCACGCGGGGATGATCCTTCATCGAGCGCGTGCGTGGCAAGGAGGAAAAGGTGCTCCCCGCGCACGCTGGGATGATCCCGCAGCTAGCGACCGGACTGGTGTCCGCGCCGCGTGCTCCCCGCGCACGCGGGGATGATCCCGTCTGGTTCGCCACACCGATACTCGCTGGATAGTGCTCCCCGCGCACGCGGGGATGATCCTAGATGGGACGGTTCGCGGGCATCCCGCACAGGGTGCTCCCCGCGCACGCGGGGATGATCCCGCACAAGGGTTGCGGACCACTACCGGGAAGGAGTGCTCCCCGCGCACGCGGGGATGATCCGGAATTCGACAAAGCCGCTTGGGCAGCGGCGGAGTGCTCCCCGCGCACGCGGGGATGATCCCGAACGCCGCTACGGGTTGCTGCTGGTGACGTTGTGCTCCCCGCGCACGCGGGGATGATCCGTTCTCCGCGTGGGTGGCGATCGCCATCTGCCAGTGCTCCCCGCGCACGCGGGGATGATCCCATCAGAGCCACACCCCGACCACATCCACATACGTGCTCCCCGCGCACGCGGGGATGATCCCAGCTCAAGGCCAAGCTCGAGGATCTGGCGAAAGTGCTCCCCGCGCACGCGGGGATGATCCTTCGGGCAGGTCCCGCACGAACGTGGGCTCGGTGTGCTCCCCGCGCACGCGGGGATGATCCTCGTGCTCAGCGACCAGATAAACCGCCTGGCGCGTGCTCCCCGCGCACGCGGGGATGATCCCCGCCTCCGCAGGTACATCTTCGGCGGTCAACGGTGCTCCCCGCGCACGCGGGGATGATCCGTCACAGGCCCACCGCCTGCTCAGTGCGCCGGTGTGCTCCCCGCGCACGCGGGGATGATCCGCCAGCGGAGCTGGTGCGGCAGCCTGGTGAGTGGTGCTCCCCGCGCACGCGGGGATGATCCCGAACGTCGCTACGACAGTGACCACAAATTCGTGTGCTCCCCGCGCACGCGGGGATGATCCGGTGACCGCCGACTTGCAGGCGCAGCCGCAGATGTGCTCCCCGCGCACGCAGGGATGATCCCCGCGCTGACGCAGACGGAGGTTCGGCGGAGTAGTGCTCCCCGCGCACGCGGGAATGATCCTCCACCCCTGATGGAGGTGCCCTCATGGGCGAAGTGCTCCCCGCGCACGCGGGGATGATCCGATCGGCCCGTTGTCACCCGGGGTGTCCGTGACGTGCTCCCCGCGCACGCGGGGATGATCCCAAGCGCACGCTGTTTGAGATCGCTCTGCGGCGGTGCTCCCCGCGCACGCGGGGATGATCCGCAGCGCGGCGGCATCTTCTCCACGGCCAAGCAGTGCTCCCCGCGCACGCAGGGATGCTCCGGCGTTCACACGGATCGCGATCCGGATCCCATGCTCCCTGCGAAGGGGATGATCCGGAGAACATCGCCAGCGTGCGCAACCTGTTCCAATGCTCCCTGCGCACGCGGGGATGATTTGTGCCGGTCCATGCCTGTGGTGATATCAATGCCGTGCGGTGTACCGGCTACAACCGTCGTCGCCCGTGGATTGTGTTGACTCCGATGGGAGCCGGGCTGCAGTGTCGGTGGTGCGGTCGCTCACCCACGCGATTTCGTTCATAATTGAGCGCATCGCGTGCTGAAGTCAGTTCAGAGCTTGACCGTTAGCTGGTCGAATTGGCGGCTGAACTGCTGTGCACGGTCGCTCTGCGACTTTTCGGCCATGGCGCGCACGGGTTGTAGTTCGGCTACCAGGCGCTTGGACTTCACGGGTCCTTGCAGCAGGGTGAGCGCGGAAAGCCCTTCGGTCAGTGCGGTGTTGGTGTCGCCCAGCCGCGCGAGGGCGGCCGAATAGTAGGCGCGGTAGGAGGCTTCGTCACGTGCCTTGGCGTGTGCGCCGACGCTGGCCTGGTAAATGGTGACAGCGATGTCGTGTTGGCCGAGGAAGGTGCGGGCCTGCGCAGTGATCGACTGGATCTCGGCCGGTGTGACGAAGTGCAGCCAAATGGGGTCTTCGGGGTCGTCGAGACCGCGGTCGACTTCGCGCAGGGCCTGGCTGATCGCGGCCTCGGTTTCGCGGTGGTCTCCGACCGCGGCGTAGGCGACGGCTTGCCGGGCCGCGTGCAGGGCGTGCAGCCGGGTGGAGGGGACGGTGCGGATCGCGTCGGAGATGCGAAGGCTCAGTTGGAGTCCTTCGCGCATGTTTCCGGTGCGCCAGGCTTGGTGGCGCAAGTCGTCCATCGTGTTGGACCACAGATAGGAGTCACCGGAGCGTTCGGCCAGGAGCAACGCTTCGGTGAAGCATGCTCGGGCGGCGTGGTGGTCTCCTGAGTCGAATGCCAGCCAGCCTGCGCAGTCGACGAGGTTGCCTGTCGCGCTGGCCAGTTTGATCCCGGTGCGTTGGTCGTAGTTTGCGTGGTCCAGTAGGTCCCGGGCCAGTGTGCACTGTTTGATCGCAGTTTCGACCAGGCCGCCGGATCCGTGCTCGGCGTCGTGTTCGAATAGCCGGTCGGTGACTTGGGTGAGGTAGGTGATGTGGTCATCGCCAATGGTCATGCGGGTTGATGCGGACGCGGCGGCCGGGAACGGTGTGGCAGCTGCGATCGCGGTGCCGAACATGGTTAGTCCGAATTGCCTGCGGTCCACGTCTTGGTCTCCTTCGTCGGTATCTTCGATGGTGCCGACTTCGTCACTTCCGAGCAACACTGGAAGAAGCGCTCGGCGTGGGACGCCGAGGAGATCAGCAACTCTGGTCATCTCACGGCAGTCGTATAGAGTGCCGACCTCGTCGCGTTCGACGCGGCCCGTGTGCGAGCGGTCCCAGTGCAGAAGTACACCGAAGTTGGCTTGAGACAGCCCGGCCGCTTTCCGGATCAGCGCGAACGCTCGCCCAGGCTGTTGCTTGGCGAGCAACTGCCGAAACTCCGGCGTCTCCCATGCGGACGCTGACTTATCACTCACGGCCACCCCTCGACGTGAATCGTGTTGTACAGCAACCGTAAGCGGTAAGCATCGCGTCATCAGCGCAATCACCGATGTCGACCACGGCAACGGCAGATACTGCGCAGCCTCGGTGCGCGCTCGCGGCTGTCGCGGTGAATGTGCACTTGGGGTGATGCTTGTCTCAGTCCCGCTGCCGGGAGGAGAACGGTGCCTTTCGGAGCCGGTCTGCCACCTACGAGTGATGCCGCAGATCGGTGACACCCCGGCAGCGGGGCACTCCAACACCCGTCGCATGCCCACGCCGCGCAGTCAAGCCGCTGTCGACGGGATGCACAGCAGCAGCAGGAGGAGAGACCTTGACCATCCGCATGTCCTCGCCCCCATCGGAGGCAGCGTCGTGACCACTGCCGCCGACCCGATCATCATGTGGCCGCCGTCGCCGGATTTCTGGTCAACCCAGTTTCCGGGCAAGACCGAAGACGCGGCCACGCCGCATCTGTTCAAGGGCCTCGTTCCGGGCGACCGTCTGGGTCCGGACGACGTCTTGGACGGGCTGCGCAGGTTGCGCCGTGCCGCCCGACGCGGTGAGCCCACCAGCGCGCGCACCCGCGTCTACGTCGGCGAGGAACGCCTCGACGAGGCGATCGCCGCAGTGCTGACTGCTCCGTGGACCGATGAGGACTTCGTCGTCTGGATGCAGAAACTCACTGGCGCGCAGCGATTCTCACTGGTGATCAACAATCTCGAAACCACCTCGCCCCGGCTGGCCGCAGTGCTGGGCGAGCTGATGGGATCTGTGCACGCCGGATGGGGCATTCCGATCGGCGGCAGCGAGCAGGTCGCCTTCGCCGGCAACTACTCGGGCACTGCTTTTGGCGTGCACGAAGGCTATGAGGACGCCTTCCTGGTGCACCTCGGCCCCGGGGTCAAGCACTTCTACACCTGGTCCGGCGAGCTGTATCAGGGGCTGACCGGCGGTCGTGCCCCGAGCTTCGGCGACTATACCGCGCTTCTGGACCACGGTGAACGGTTCGACCTCGAGCCCGGAGACGTGCTGTTCCTGCCGCGCCGCGTATTCCACGTCGGCGTGCAGGACGAGTTCTCCATCTCGGTCGCGTGCCCTCTGTACACCTACTCCGACACTCGCATCCTGGCGCTGTCGATGTTGCCCGCGATCCTGGAATCGGTTGTGCCCAGCGACGTCGCGGACGAGACGCCCTCGCCGATGCATTCCCTGGCCGCAGGCAGCGCTCCAATCGTCGCAGGCTTGACCACTGCGGCCACCGACATCCTGACCATTGTGTCCGACCAGCTCGAGGACAAGATTCGTGAGATGGTCGGCGCCCGGTCGCGCACCCTGGCCAGTAACGGCGGCTGGGAGGCCACCGAGCACGATCTCGCCCGCACCGACGCGGCCCGTGAGGCTGCCGCGGCCCTGGCGGCCGGTTGTATCCACATGCGGGTGGTAGCACCGTACACACTGCATGCCGATCCGGATATCGACGACAGTCTCCACATCGGAATCACCTTGCGCGGCTTGGTATTCAGCGCTCCAGAATCCGCAGCCTGGGGCGCGGCTCTGGCAGCTCTGGCCGATGGGCGCAGCGTGCGCATTACCGACGAACTCGCCGGAGAGACGTTGACGATGCTGCTGGCAACCGGCGGCATCCGGGTGTTCACCGATCTCGGCCAGGAGGCCCGGTGATGGCCTCGAAGGTGCAGGGGTACCTCGAGCACAACCCGGGGACCAAGGCCGCGATCACCAGTGTCTTGCTCAACACTCCCGAGGTCAGCGGCAACGATCTGGTCGACAAGCACATGGTGCCGATGGTCGCCGCGCTGTTCGAGCAGATCACCGCCGAGGTGTCACCGGCTGGATTGTCGAAAGATCAAGCCGCCCTGTATATCCGGGAGCTGAGCGTGTTCGCCCGCTACAATTCCGACTTCCTTCGCCAAGCCGCGGACACAGTGCAAGGCGGGTGTATGGAGCTGGCACACGAGTTCCGCCGCAACCATCTCGAGGAAGGCGGGGAGCGTGGCAAGGTCCCCGCGCACTACACCCTCTACTCCGGGGCGCTGCTGGCCGATCTCGGCTTGCTCGTCAACGGACATCTGCCGGCCCCGGAAACCCTCACCCTCGTCTCGCTGCATGACTGGCTGGTCATCGGCTCGTCGGTGAGCCGGATCTGCGGTGGCTATTACGCCACCGAAGGCGTAGCGATCGACGAAACCGAGCTGCTGCGCAAGATCACCGACCGGTACGCCGCACTCACCGTCGGCGGCGGCACCGAGCTGCCGCACCTGGACTATTACTACTCGCTGCACCTGGACGAAAGCCACGAGGCCGCGGCCGTGGATGGCATGAGCGTCGAGGCCGCTCACATCGAAGGCATCGCGAGGTTCATCCGCGAGTACCAGCTGTTCGGCCTGGACCTGTCACAGATCCTCGACGGCTGGCTCCAGATCCTCGAGGGCATGACCGCCTGGTGGTCGCAACTGGCCACCCGTGCGGGCACCCTCCCCTGATTCCCGCAGTAACCCACCCGAAAGAGAAGGAGAAAATCACTATGGCGACCATGCTCAAGAGCGGTGTGCGGCCCGACGCGCTCAAGGCCGGAGTCCGGCCCGACGCCGCCCTGAAATCCGGGGTGCGCCCCGATGCCGGGCTGAAGTCCGGTGTGCGGCCTGACGCCCTCAAGGCTGGTGTCCGCCCCGACGCCGTCTAACGCCGCCGCAGAGCGGAATCCGCTGCGCGGGACCACAACTCGAATCATTCGTGGTCCCGGCCACCACTGACCCGATGCCGATCGAGGGCGCCAGCGCCCGGCCACAGGCCGAGCGCTGGGCTCTCGGTCCAGAACTCAGCGTGGAGAGTGAGCATGACCATCGCGGCGCGCGAGCCCACCAGACGACGCCCCTCGGCAGGAGCCTCCGGACCGGTCCGATGTACCTTCGGCGCCGACCTGGTTGCCCGCATGAACACACTGTGTGCCCGCTCCCGCGTCGACGGCGCACGAGACCTGGCACGTGACTACCTCGCCGCCGGCCTCACCGCAATGGTCGGGATCCTCGTCGGCCACCCGATCCTGACCGTGGCGTGCATGATCTATATCGGGTTGCGGCAGCGGCACTTGTCGAATTTGACCCACGAGGCGATCCACACCAAGCTCACCCGATCGCGCCGTGCGAACACCATTATCGGGCATCTGAACTGTTTGGCCCTGGGCGAGCCGTACTCGCCGTATCGACGCACTCACCGCATCCACCATGCCAAACTCGGCAGCCCCGAGGACCCGATGCTGCGCTCCTACATCTCCCGTCGCGCCCATGCGCAGTGGCCGGACAAGAAGGCGTTCGTCACCCACGTGATCGTCGGCAACGCGCTGTGGAAGCTTCCGGGGTACGGATTGCTCACTCTCGCAGGCAAAGCCAGTGATGAGAGCTGGAAGGCCGCCACCACCCGCTGGGCGACCTGGACCGCCGCGGCCGGGACTGCGACCGTTCTGGGCTACGGCCTGGACTTCGCGCTCTACTGGGCGCTGCCGCTGATCGTGGTCCGCCCCATCGCCACCTGGCTGACCGACCTGGGCAACCATGCCGGGCTGATCCACAACGAGGACATCCTGCACCAAACCCGCGGCTGGACCTCCCACGTGGTGACCCGGCATCTGCTCGGCGGCCACAACGACGACATGTATCACCCGATCCACCACTGGTTTCCCGGCCTCGGCTGGCGCGAGCTGCCCGTGGCCGCCGCCATCCTGTGCGAGCACTACCCGCGCTGGAACGAAGTGCACTGGTGCTCGGGCTACTTCTTCCGCCGCCGATCCACCCCGCACATCCCGTGCGTGCTCGACGACATCGTGGCCTCACTGCACCTCCAGCTCACCGAACACCAGCCCAACACCTGAACCTCGCCCCCCTTCTCGCACTCTGAACAGGATCTGAATGTCTGTGCCGGTCAACAGCTTCGATGAATTCACCACGCTCGGGGAGGTGATCGTCGGCGATCCCCGCAGTTACACCTCGCACGACCTGGACGCCAGCTTCCGGCTGTTCTACCTCGACAACGTCACCCCAGCCACCAGCGCGGGTGGTCGGGAGCTGGCAATCCCGCCCCGGCTCGTCGACGAACTCGAGGAAGATGTCGAAGGGTTCTGCATCGCGCTGAACGAGGCCGGGGTGCGGGTGCGGCGCCCCGAACCCGTCACCCGCCGTGCGGTCATCTCCTCGCCGTGGTGGTCGGCTCGGGAAACGCCGCCCTTGAATGTGCGGGACCAGACGATCATCCTCGGCGACACCATCGTGGAGACCGCCCCGCACATCCGCGGCCGGGTGTTCGAGAACGACTACCTCAAACCGCACTTCTACCGATACCTGGCCGCCGGCTCGGGTTGGCTGTCCATGCCGCGCCCGGCGCTGGCGCGCCACTCGCTGGACCCGAGTTACTTCGACGGCCAGCCCGTCGACCTGCCCCAGATCACCGGTGACACCGATACTCGCGTGCTGCCTGGGCTGGGCCACGAGCTGATTTTCGATGGCGCCCAATGCGTCCGGATCGGGATCGACGTGCTGGTCAACGTCGCCAACACCAACCACGAACTGGGCCTGGCGTGGCTGCGCCGCACCTTCCCCGAGCTGCGATTTCACCAGCTCGACGGCATCGCCGACAGTCACATCGACTCCATCGTCGTGCCACTGCGGCCCGGCCTGCTGATGCTACGGTCCACCGACTATCTGGCCGCCCTGCCCGAACCCTTGCACGGGTGGGACATCATCGTTCCCCCCGAACAGGACGAGGACGCCTTCCCGGACTACTCCGACTTCGGATTCGCTTTGACCTCCCGCTATATCGACATCAACGTGCTGTCGATCGATGAAGACACCGTCGTGGTCAACAGCCTGTGCCCGGATCTCATGCGCACCTTGGAGAAAAAAGGCATGACCGTGATCCCGGTCCAACACCGGCACCGCCGACTGTTCGGCGGCGGATTCCACTGCTTCACCCTGGACACCCACCGCCGCGGCGGGCGCGAGGACTACTTCGCATGACACTCAGCCCTTTCCAGCGGATGCTAACTCGGCGCGAAGCCATCGAGGTCAAATCCGAGCTGCTGTACAAGATCCGGGCTCTGCTGCGCGAGAACGGGTTCTCCGAGGTCATCACCCCGACCTACCGGCAGGCCGACGACCTGACCGGCAACCGCGCCCGCGCCGCAGTCGGTGGCCGCGACGGGTGGTTGCGCAGCATGATCGGGCCCGCGCTGCGCTACCAACTGGCCCACGCCCCACAGGTATTCGAGATCGGCGCCTGCTTCCGCAACGACACCGCCGACGCCACCCACATCCCCGAATTCAGCATGCTCGACCTCTACGCCGCGGACTCCAGCTACGACTTTCTGCTCGATCTGGCCGAGCAGTTGGTAGCCCTCGCACACCCCGGCACCCCACGGCGGATCTCGGTCGCCGACCACCTCGCCGCCACCCTCGGCGTCGACCTGACCCTCGAGACCCTGGACCGGCACACCGCCGCTCTCGCCGATCATCTCGATCTGCCTGGCGGCACACCGCTGTACGAGCTGTTCGAGGCATATATCGCCACCGAGCTCGAACCACGCACCGCCGGGACCGCGACGTTCCTGGTCGATATGCCCTTGGGCGGCAACGAGCCCTGCGCCAAACTCCGCGAGGGCACCGCGGCGATCCTGAACAGGTTCGAAGTATTCATCGACGGTGTCGAAGTCGTCCACGGCTACGAGGACGAGACAGACTCCGAAGCGTTCATCGCCCGCGCCAGCGCGATCGGCCTCTACAACCACGAACAATCCCTGGTCCAGCATGCGATCCGCGCCAGTGCCGTCCCGACCCGTAGCGTCGGGCTCGGCATCGGAATCGAACGCCTCTGCATGGCCGCCACCGGCACCCACGACATCAGCGTCTTCCGGCAATCCTCGGTCTTCTGATCTCCCGGACCACCGCTACAACCCGAACGTCCCGGATCGGCCCGCCCAAATGCTCTACGCTGGCCCGGTCCGGTGACGCGCCGCAACCCGGCACCGTCGCCAAAGCGCGCTGTTCGCAACATAATTCGAGCAAAGAGGGGAACATCGATGAATGAGGGTGGCTGTCTGTGCGGCCGGATCCGATTCCGTGCTGGAGGTGAACCCATCTGGCCACACTTGTGCTTCCCTGATGATTGATTGAGTTCAAGAAACTCACTCTG
>NZ_BDCC01000096.1 GCF_001613305.1 Nocardia vaccinii NBRC 15922 | reverse complement strand
CGGCCGGTGCAAAACCCATCGAGGGGTGGAGCGGATGCCCGACGTCAAAGCGCCGTCAGAACTCGGCCTGCTGGATCTCTGAGGCGGTCCGACAGGAAGCGCGAAACACGTTCTGGCCCAGTCGATATCGCCCACAATTACAAGCCACCCGCGATGCCCCAACCGCCGCCTTGCGGAGGGCCCTGCTCTGATTGCCGTAGAGCGCTAGACAACATCACCGTTCACCGCTCTTCGAGCACAAGTGCGTGGCGGGAGCCCTGCTATAGGGCGGATTGAACTCCGATTGGTGGGCCTGGTCGGTCGTTGCGAACTACTATGGGTGCCTTGAAGTTTCAGGGAGGGAGTCTTGGTGATCGGTCGCGGAGCGTTTCGCGGAATCGTTCTCGAAGGACTGCTGGCGAGGTACTGCATGACACCGGGTACAAATTCCAGGTGCCTGCGCATCAGGATTCCGGCGTCCGCACCTACTTGGAACGCCGAGATAGACGCCCGGAACCAGTGGATCGCAATCCAAGCGAGCCGCCCGCGAAAATCGGGGCGTCCCCGGTTCGTGACTGCGTCGGCGTCTTTGAAAAGCTGGTCGTCACGTCTTGCGCGACCGGCGCAGCCAGAGCCAAGCGAAGGTACGATCACAGCCAGGACACCAACCGCGACGGATTCGCTGAGCCGGTCGCTGCTGCCGACTTCGTGGTACGCGGGGGTGTGGTGATGCGTGAGAATGTTCTTTCGACGCACCGGCTGCTGCAGACTGTGGGCCGACCATCCGGGCGGCGCATACGGATTCGCGCTGGGTATCCAACGTCCGTCGTCGAGTGAGCCTCGTAAGGAGCCTTGTGAGCACCCTCGGTAGTTTCATCTGGTCCATCGCCGATCAACTGCGGGGTCCCTACCGCCCCAACCAGTACGGCAACGTGATCCTCCCGCTCACGATTCTGCGCCGTCTCGACTGCATCATCGAGCCTGACCGTGAGACGGTGCGCGCGCTGGCGGCGCAGTACGAGAACCCGAACCGGCTCAAGATCGAGGTCAAGAAGGCCACCGGGCGGCCGTTCTACAACACCTCGCACTATTCCTTCGCCAACCTCCTCGAGGACGCCGACGGGTTGGCGGACAACCTGGCCGACTACATCGACCGGTTCTCGCCCGATGTCGATGTGTTCGAGTACTTCGACTTCAAGAAGGAAATCCTCGCCTTGGAGAAGGCGGAGCTGCTGCGTGCGGTCGTCACGTCTTTCAAGGCCGTCGACCTGCATCCGGATGTGGTCTCCAACGCCGATATGGGCGATGCGTTCGAGTACATCATCCGTAAGTTCAACGAGGCCGCGAACGAAACCTCCGGAGACCACTACACTCCGCGCGATGCGATTCGGCTGCTGGTCGACCTGCTCTTCGCCGAGAAGGATGTCGACCTGACCGAGGCCGGCATCGTGCGCACGTTGTACGACCCGACCGCGGGCACCGGCGGCATGCTCGCGCTGGCCGAGGAGCACCTGCTCGCGCAGAACCCCGACGCGAAACTGAGCCTGTACGGCCAGGAGTACAACCCGCAGTCGTACGCGATCTGCAAATCCGACCTGCTGGCCAAGGGCCACGACGCGACCAACATCGCCTTCGGCAACACCCTCACCGATGACGCGTTCAAGGGCCGCCAGTTCGATTTCTGCATGTCCAACCCGCCCTACGGCGTCGACTGGAAGCAGTACGCCAAGGCGGTCACGAACGAACGCGAGTCCGCCGGCCCCTACGGCAGATTCGCGCCCGGCCTCCCGGCGACCTCGGACGGGCAGATGCTCTTCCTGCTCCACCTGGCCCACAAGATGCGCGCCCCCGAGGACGGCGGCGGCCGGGTCGGCATCGTCATGAACGGCTCACCGCTGTTCAACGGATCCGCCGAGTCCGGCCCCTCCAACATCCGAAAGTGGTTGCTGGAGAACGACCTTGTCGAAGCGATCGTTGCCTTGCCGACCAACATGTTCTTCAACACTGGCATCGCCACCTACATCTGGATCCTCGACAACACCAAGCACCCTGATCGGCAGGGCAAGGTTCAGCTCATCGATGGCACGTCGTTCTGGACCAAGATGCGCAAGAACCTCGGTGCCAAGGGCCGCGAGATCAGCGACGCCGACCGCGCCGAGGTGGTAAAGCTGTACGTCGACTTCGCCGCCGCCGACCCGGAATACTCAAAGGTGTTGCGCAACGACGAGTTCGGCTACTGGATCATTACCGTCGAGCGTCCACTGTTGAACGATGACGGGAAGCCGGTTGTAGACCGCAAGGGCAAGCCCAAGCCTGACTCGAAGAAGCGCGACACCGAGAATGTCCCTTTTACCTATGGCGGCTCGACCGCTGGCCCGACTGGCAGCGTCGAGGTCATCAACGCCTACTTCGACGCCGAGGTGAAACCGCACGTTCCCGACGCATGGATCGACTGGTCCAAGGTCAAGATCGGCTACGAAATCCCTTTCACCCGCCACTTCTACAAGTACGTCCCACCCCGCCCCCTCGCCGAGATTGACGCCGACCTTGAAAAGCAGGTCGCCAAGATCCTCGATCTGTTGCGAGAGGTCGAGGGATGACGCGAGCGCAGTTCGATTTCGAGCAGGCTTGGGCAGGTAGGGTTCCGGCCAACTGGCGCTGGACTCGGAATAAGGAGCTTCTGGCCGAGTCGCAGGCCGTCACTGTCGATGGCTCGGAGGAGCTCCTCAGCGTTTCGCATCTGACAGGCATCACTCCGAAGTCGGAGAAGAACGTGACGATGACTGCGGCTGAGAACCTCGACGGCTACCGCCTGGTGGACACTGGTGATCTCGTCATCAACACGATGTGGGCGTGGATGGGAGCGCTCGGCGTTTCGAAGCAGTCCGGAATCGTCAGCCCGGCATACGGCGTTTACAGCCCTCGCCCTGACGCGCCGTTCAATCCGGTGTTCTATGACTACCTCTACCGATCGCCCCAGTACGTGATGGAGATGACTCGGCTCTCACGCGGCATCTGGTCCTCGCGGCTGCGGCTCTACCCGGATGTCTTCCTACGCATGGCGATTCCGGTGCCGCCATTGGACGAGCAGCGTGCCATCGCCGACAACCTCGACTGCGAGACCGCCCGCATCGACACGCTCATCGAGGAGCAGCAGCGCCTGATCGAGATGCTCCGTGAGCGTCGATGGGCAGTCGTCGAGCGGGGTGTGGCCCTGCTGGACTGGAACACGCCCTTCAAAACCGTTGCGACGCTGATCCAAACCGGCCCGTTCGGTAGCCAATTGAAATCCGAGGAGTACAAGGACGGCGGAGTCCCGGTGATCAATCCGTCGCATATTGTCGCGGGTGAGGTAGTGCCCGACCCGCGAATCGCGGTTGGTGCTGAGAAGGCAGAGCAGTTGGCTCGGCATAGGCTTGAGGAAGGCGACTTGATCGCTGCGCGTCGAGGTGACCTCGGGCGCTGCGCCGTTGTCGGGTCATCCGCGGCAGGATTTCTGTGTGGAACGGGTTCAGCGGTAGTTCGGCTCGATCGGGCACGGCTGGATCCATCGTTCGCCGCGATCGTCTTCAGTAGTCGGCGTAACCGCGACGCCCTCGCGCTCGCCTCCGTAGGTTCAACCATGGAAAACCTGAACTCTGACATCATCGGTGCGCTCCGCCTTCCAGTTCCCCCGCTTGATGAACAGCGTCGGCTGACCGCAGAATTGGACCAGGCGACGGCGAAGATCGATAGACTGATCGCTGAGACGGAGCAGTTCATCGAACTCGCCCGCGAACGCCGCTCGGCACTGATCACGGCGGCGGTGACAGGCCAGCTCGACGTGCGGGAGATGGCGTGACGGCCGACCATCACGAAGTGGTTTTCGAGTCCGAAATTTGCGAGTATCTGGCCGACCGCGGGTGGCTCTATTCGGCGGATGACACCGGTTACGACCGGGAGCGGGCGCTGTTCCCCGAGGACCTGTTCGCGTGGCTGAAGGAGACCCAGCAGGCCGCGTACGAGAAGTCGTTGCGGGCGGGGGGGTCGGAGGCGAAGTTTCTGGATGTGCTGGTCGCGGCGCTGGACAAGCCGCTTGAGCATGGTGGCGGGACGCTGAACATCCTGCGCAATGGGGTGCAGTACATCGGCGGTGGCCGGTTGAAGATGGCGCAGTTCCGGCCGGAGACGAGCCTGAACGCGACCACCACCGAGCAGTACGCGGCTATGCGGGTGCGGGTGCTGCGGCAGGTGCATTTCTCCACCGCCGATCAGCGCAGCATCGATCTGGTCTTCTTCGTCAACGGGCTGCCGGTTGCCACCGTCGAGTTGAAGACCGATTTCACCCAATCTCTGGACGAGGCGATCAGTCAGTATCGCAAGGACCGGCATCCGCTGACCAACGGGCGGCCGGAGCCGCTGCTGTCGTTCGGGCATCGGGCGCTGGTGCATTTCGCGGTCTCCAACGATCTGGCCGCGATGACCACGCGGCTCGAGGGTGAGAAGACGCACTTCCTGCCGTTCAACGTCGGTCACGCGGGAGGCGCGGGGAATCCGCCTGGCGCCGAAGGGCTTTCGGCGACATCGTATCTGTGGGAGCGGGTGTGGGAGAAACACGCCTGGCTCAACATCATCGGCCGGCTGATGATCGTGGAGACCAGACAGGAGTGGGATGTCGCGACCGGCACCTCGGTGCGGCGCACCAGCATGCTGTTCCCTCGGTTCCACCAGTGGGAGGCGGTGACGAATATCGTTGCCGCGGTGCGCGAGGAAGGGGTGGGGCAGCGCTATTTGATCGAGCATTCGGCGGGGTCGGGGAAGACGAACACGATCGCGTGGACCGCGCATCGGCTGGCGCGGTTGCATGTCGATGATCGGAAGGTTTTCGACTCGGTGATCGTGGTCGTGGACCGCACGGTCCTGGATGGTCAACTGCAGGAGGCGATTCGGCAGATCGACGGGTCGGGCAAGATCGTGGCCACGATCAGCCCAGAGGATGTCCGCAAGGCGGGGGCGAAGTCGAAATCCGGGCTGCTGGCGACCGCGTTGAAGAACGGGGAGCTGATCATCGCGGTGACGGTGCAGACGTTCCCGTTCGCCCTCGGTGAGATCCGGGCCGACTCGTCGTTGAAGGGGCGGCGGTTCGCGGTGATCGCCGACGAGGCGCACTCCTCGCAGTCCGGTCAGATCTCCGCCAAGCTCAAGGCCGTGCTGACCGCGGAGGAGGTCCAAGAGATCGAGCAGGGCGGGCAGGTCGACGTCGAATCGATCCTGGCCGCGGAGATGACCGAGCGGGCCGAGTCGGAGAACATCTCTTACTTCGCGTTCACCGCGACGCCGAAGAACAAGACCCTGGAACTGTTCGGCCGCAAGGGTCCCGACGGCAAACCGGTCGAGTTCCACCTCTACTCGATGCGCCAGGCGATCGAGGAGGGTTACATCCTCGACGTCCTCAAGGGCTACCAAACCTACGACACCGCGCTGAAGATCGCGGGCAAGGCCGAGAGCGGCGAGGTGGAGGAGGCCGCGGCACGCAAGGGGCTGATGCGATGGGTCACGTTGCACCCCACCAACATCGGCCAGAAGGTACAGATCATCGTCGAGCACTTCCACGCCAACGTGGCGCACCTGCTGGAGGGCAAAGCGAAGGCGATGGTCGTCACCGGCTCACGCAAGGCCGCAGTGAAGTACAAGAAGGCGATCGACGCCTACATCGCCAAACGCGCCGCCCTGGACGCCTCCTACAACTACCGCACCCTGGTCGCCTTCTCCGGTTCGGTGACGATGGCCGAGGACGAGGAGTGGACCTCGGACTGGGGACCGGCCCCGAGCAAGGACGACGAGTTCACCGAAGCCAACATGAACCCCGGCGCCGGGGCGGACCTGGCCGCCGCCTTCAAGGGCGCGACGTACAAGATCATGTTGGTGGCCAACAAGTTTCAGACGGGGTTCGATCAGCCGCTGCTCTCGGCGATGTACGTGGACAAGAAGCTTTCCGGGGTCACCGCCGTGCAGACGCTCTCGCGGCTCAACCGCACCCATCGCACTGCAGGCGGGGAGCAGAAGCGCAAGACGTTCGTGATCGACTTCGTCAACAAGCCCGAAGACATCCGGAAGGCGTTCGAGCCGTACTTCACCAACGCCACCCTGGAGACCGAGACCGACCCGTACGTCGTTATCCATCTCGCCACCAAGCTCGACCAGGCCGGGATATACACCCGGGAGCAGGTGCGCGAGGTCGCCGAACTGTGGGTCGGTCGCAAGGGCAACAACGCGCTCTCGGCCGCGATCAGCCCGGCCAAGAACGACTTCACCCGCCGCTACGCCGCGGCGATCGAGGCCGAGGACACGCTGACTCTCAACACCCTGGACCTGTTCCGCAAGGACGTTTCCACCTACGTCCGGCTCTACGATTTCATGAGCCAGATCGTCGACTACGGCGAACCGTACATGGAGATGCTGTCGATCTTCCTGCGCCTGCTGGAGAAGGTCATCGCGGACGCCTCCTGGGCCGCCGAGGTCGACCTGTCCGATGTTGTTCTGGTCGGGGTCAAACACAACAAGGGCGTCGCGGTCGACATCTCGCTGACCGGTGACGGGCAGCTCAAGGGCATCGGTGCCGCGGGCACCGGCATACGGAAAGATCCCAAATATGTCGCGCTACAGGTCGTCATCGACAAGATGAACGACCTCTTCGGCGCCGAGTCGTTCACCGCATCTCAGGTCCGTGAGTTCGTGCAGGGACTGGTGCAGCAGCTGCTCGCCTACCCGGACCTGGTCAACCAGACCAAGGTGAACTCGAAGAAGCAGTTCATGGAATCGCAGGACTTCCAAGCAGCAGTGACCGAGGCGGTCATCGACAACCAGGAAGCCCACAACACCATGGCTGACTACTTCTTCAGCGACGGCCCCGGCGTCAGCGCCGTCATCATCGCGCTCGCCGACGCGTTCTACGAAGCAGCGATCGATCAGCAGACAGACGCGTGAGAAGGGTGCGGGACCGCAGTGGTCATTCTCCAGCGCGACGAGCGGGGAAATAGCTCGGTGAGTGCATCGCGGTGGACAGGCCCGCGTTGTCAGCGCCAGCCGGTACGGTTCATACGCTCGAAGAATGCGTCGTCATCGGCCTGGATTTCCTCCTCGGTCTTCTGGCGGTGCTGGGGCTCGGGGTCCGGTATCGAGTCGCGGAGCCGTTGGGTCTGGTCGCGGATGCGAGGGTCGGCTTTCCGGACGATGAGTTCGATTTTGGCTTTGGCCTCGGAGCGCGCTTTGCGGTGGCAGTCGATCAATGCGCTGGCCAGCTGCCCGCTTGCCCACCGCATCGCTCCCGGGGCGATCTGCAGATTGGTGATATCACCATTGCCGTCGACCTCGACCATGATGCCTTGGACCTCGGCTCTGCCTCGCACTGCCGCTATGCGTTGTGTCAGTTCCATGCTGTGGCGGCGGAGTTCAGCGACTTCTCCCTTCAGTTGTCGCTCCCACTCCGGAATGTCGGCACTCATGGTGTTCCCACCCGTTCGATGATGGTGCCGGGCACGACGATCGGTTTCAGTTCGGAATCGAGTGCGATTGTCGTCTTGCCTGGGGCGGTGTGGATCTCGATCGTCCTGATCGTTGCCGTGGTAGGGCCGCCGGGGTGCTGGACCGCCAGGGTATCGCCGATATTGATCGGCTCACCCGAAAGGACGCCGGTAACGAAGATCCATTGGGAACGGCTGCCGAGCGTATCGACCCGTTCGACTATTAGGCGTGAGAGCGGCTCTGTCATTGTGTATTCCTTCGCCATGTTTCTACGTAGGCGTCTTCGGCGGCATAGGCTTCAGCCTCGCTGGCTGCAGTGGCCGAGCTGATGGCACCTTGCTGGTATTGTTTGACGTGCACGGCCTCATGTGCAAGCGTACGGACCAGGGTCTCCGGGTCTTGGAATGCCGCGGGACCCAACTGTATGCCCATGTCGTCGGTTCGGGCTATTGCACCTTGCATGTCGAGATATCGAATCGTGTCACCATCTTTCGCGGCGGTGAGGATGTCGACATTCCCGCCGTGAAAGTCCACACCTGCCAAACGCGCATAGTATTCGACGGTTTCCATGTTCTGTGGCAGGCCGACGCCTTGTTCCAAAACTTCCCGGTTGGTGAGAGCGCCGCCGCGCGAGAACAATTCACGCCCTGTTGCCCCCAGATATTTGGTGCGGGCCGCAGCTACCCATACTCTGACTTTTTCCAGAAGCGGCTCGAGTCTGGTGAGCAGCGGTGTCACGGTCTTGGTGACGATCTCCGCCACCTTGGCCGCCAGTCCGGAAATGATGGTCGCGATACGCCGGGCTTTCATCACTACCCGTCCCGCGAGCGCACTGTTCCCGACCCACTCGGACAGCGACCCGGTAAACGGGAGCAGTATCGCGGCCCCGGCCTCCCATGCAGCTGCCTCGATCACCATCTCCCTGACCTCGGCAAGGATCTTCTGGTGCGCATCATCGAGATAGCCGGCGTAGGCGCTGCACGCGTCCCCGAGTGTCTGGCAGGCGTCGGCGAGGGCATTGAGATCGGTTTGACGGTCGGTACAGGTCTGGACCGAGATGTCGATTTCAGGGGACTGCTGATTGTTGAGCAGACTGACCGCAGAGGATGCGTTGCCCGCTATCGTGCGGTAGTCGCTCGAAGCGGTATGCCAGGCATCAGCGGCGGCATTCAGCTGGTCCTGGTTTCCGTTCGGCCACGCGAATCCGACCGCGTCCTTGAGGATCGACCACCCGAAAGGTTCCGGAATACCGTCGCCCGCCGCTGACGAGACAATCTCGGCCAAGCACGGATCCTGCACGAGTGGTGGCGGCTGGGGCAGTGGCACGTTGCGGTGATTGGCGACGGTTTCGGCGACTTCGTGGTTGTATGCGCCGATGACCAACAGGTTGCGGGTCTGCCCGCACGCCGTGGTGAGATTCGACGACGCCGCGATAGCGGTCCGCGCGGCTTGGTCGTAGGAGGACGCCCATTGCTGCCCGACGCTGTCATCACCGGCCATCCCCGCATAGGTGTTCAGAACAGTCAGCAGTCCCCCGTGGGTGGTCGTGGTATCGGTCGACATCTGCCCGAACACCTCACCAGCGGAATGGTAATCATCGCCGCGGCATCGGACTATCGGAACGGTGGGCGGACTCACTGCGGCCACATTCCCTGGTTGGTCGGCCCGACCCGGTGATACGCCGCGTGCGCGGTCGCGAGCTTGGCCCGCAGCATGCTCAACGCTTCCCGCATCTCCGATACTGCCGCGATGCGGTTGTCGTGGGCTGCTCGGTGCGCGTCGGCGGCGGCGCCGGTCCAGGTGACATGCAGCTGTTCGATGCTCTTGTCGATCTCGGCCGCGAGGTCCTCGATCGTGGCTTCCAGCTTCGCTGTATCGTCGACCAGGCGTTGCAGGCCAACGAGATCCACACTGTATTCGGCCGCCACTACGACACCTCGGGAAGATCCAAGCTCGACCCGGCCCGCACGATCGCCTGCGCTGAGGTGTCGTCAGTGCTCAAATAACCACCAGCCGCGCTCCGCAGCGCACCAGCGTCGGCGATGAACGAACCGATGACCCGGCGAGCGCCGTCTTCCCAATCGGCCCAGGGACTTTCGTATGAGCTGGCTGCGGTGCCCTGCCAGTCACTTCCGAGGAATGCGTGAACCGCACGCATGTGGCTGTCGACTGCGTTGATCAGATCCTCGGCTTGCTGGTCCACCCGATCCGCAGTGGCACGCAACGCATCTGGACCAACATCGACATGATTCGCCACAGACCGCCTCCCCCTTCCCGATGGTGCGAGCCAACAGACTCGACTATAGGACACCAGATGGCAGGTCATACGAGAGCCGTACACCCACACGAGGGCCGAGTCGGCTACTGCCTTGCCGCGCGGTGGACCGGTTCGTCTACCGCGCTGCACCGCAGATTCTGACGACCGTCAGTCGAGGCGAGGGGCCCCGGCAGCTCACCCGAGGTAAGGGTAATTGCCGGACAGGAAGTCGCCGATCTGCCGACGCATGCTCGGATGGATGTCGTACTGGTCCAGCTCTTCGGATAGTACGAACGCGACTCCGTCGGCTTCGTCGTTGACCGTGGGTTCGCCGTCGATGGGTCGTCCGATGTAGGTGTTCTCGTATTGTTGGCGGGTTTCGCCGTCGGTATAGGCGACGATGTGGTTGGGGTTGCTGTAGATGCCGAGGAATCCGGTGATCTCGGCAGTTATGCCGGTTTCCTCGCGGCATTCACGGATGGCGCACTCGCCGGCGGTTTCGCCGAGGTCCATCGCGCCGCCGGGTAGTGCCCACTGGCCGGTGTCGCGGCGGCGCTGCAGCAGGATCGCTCCGGTGTCGTCGGTGACGAGCAGATTGCATGCCACCACAAGTGAATTGGGCTTGGGTGCTGTGGGGTCGTGGTAGTACTCGATCCTGCCCATCGACGGCCTTTCCATCAGAGTTTCCAGGGCTGCGCCTGAGCTCATGTTGCGTCGAGGCTCTCGCTGTGTTTGTCGAACCGTCCCTGTCCGTTGATGTGCTCACGGTGCGGGGTCGGGCTCGCGCCTGCGGGCTGTCCCAAGGTGTACGGATCGATCGGGAGAGCGTTGCGCTTCTGGGTTGTTACAACGCGGCCCAGCTCCACGGCTTAGCCACGAGCCCCCGAATACACGCAATCCTATGCTGAGCCTCCCTTGCCGCTCTTGCGTTTCCAGCCGCCAAGCTGAGCGAAAATCCGACCCAACGAAGTTCTTGTATATCCGCGAACAGTCGGAATCCGTGCCAATCCGTGACGTCGTATCCGCCGTAAGCTGATACGAAGGCGTCGTAGTCCCTCTTGCCTACCCGGCTGAAGTCCGCGAAGTCGACAGCCAACTGGACGAGGTCCCATTCGGGTCGACCGCGCGAAACCTTGTCCAGGTCGAGCAACATTGGTACTCCGGACGCAGGAACCACCAAGTTGCCTTGCCACGCATCCCCGTGAATGACACCAAGCGACTCCGTAACAGGCAACTCGCGGTATTGCTTCTCGAGCCTGCCGTAATGCTCGGTGAGCCATGAGCGGTCGTCTTCGGTCGCTGCCACCGCCGAGGCGATGCGCTCGGAAAGCCCCACGAAGGGATCGTAATTCGGCAGCTCGAACTCGGTCGGCGGCGGCAAGGCATGCAGCGCCCGCAGCACCGCACCCAGCTCTGCAGGGGTCGATGCCCGATGTTCGGGGATCAACCGCCACCATGTCACCGGTCGGTCGTCAACCACGACCGGTTGAGGAAATGAGGGAACAGCTTCGACGGTTGGGATCCCGGACTCGTTGAGCCACTGGGAAACTCGTAGCTCTCGCTCTGCTGCTGTGGTGCTGCCGGGCTTCCCGATCCTGGCCACGATCCCACCACGCAGTTCGTAGATGGCATTCGAGCCGTTCCGGATCGAAACAGCGTCCGTGGCATCAACACCACTGAGTACAGCTGCCCTGGCGAGCACATCTGCTGATTGACGAGCCTGGTTCATGACTTCGTGCCGCTGGTGATGACGTGGCGCAGTTCGGCAACATCCTCGATGCGACGATGCGCAGAGGCAGCCTCGGCGAGCCCATTCAGCTCGTCACGAATGCGCTGTGAACTGAACAGCTTTGCGTTCTGGGCCGCTTGGAACCCGAGCTTGGCTGCTTCGCTGGGATCGCCGAGGCGCATCGTGAGGGTGGCGAGTCTGGTCAGCGAGAAGGTACGAGAGCGCGGATAGTCCTCGCTTTGGAGCTGGACCGCTCGTTGAATGCGCGGTGCGGCCAGTTCTATCCTGTGCCTGGCCTCTGCAACGGGGATCAATGCCTTGCCTGTGCTTCCCATGTGTTCGGCCTCGTCGTAGTAGCACAGCCACGGCGCGTCGGTCTCGGGTGTACGTTCCGCGAAATGTTCATCGGCTCGGGCTACTTCGGTCAGTGCCGCGTCGGTCCGGCCCACCGCGGAAAGAAACTGGGCTCGCAGTGCACCGAGCATGGCGCGGGCAGTGGCGGACAACCGATCCGATCGGACCTGCGCCAGTTCGATCAGCGACAACGCATCGTCGGCGTTTCCCACGTATGCCACCTTGCGTGCCATGTCCGCCAAGGTGCTGGCTCTCAGCTCCCAGGAGCCGGCGGTATCGGCACACCAGAGCGCAAACCGGAAGCGTTGTTCGGCTTCCCGGTAGTCGGCAATATCGAAGGCGGAGAAGGCCGCAACGCCGCTCAGATTGCCGATCGCCTCGAATAAGGCGCGACGAGCTGTCGGTGATGCTTGCCCCGTGAGCAGGGGCGCATAGCGTCGCAGTTCCTCCTCGGTTGTGCTGCTTGCTGATCCTCCGCCGTGGAGGTTTTCCGAAGAGGCTGCCTCGCGCGTGGCCGTCTTCACTCTGTCGACGTCCGACCAGCCGACCCGCCCGATCGACCGGACACCACGCCGGTAACCGGCCGGGATGGTTTCGGGATTGAACGGGCTGAACAGATTGACAGCGAGTGTCTGTTCAGTGCCCTGGCTGCGTCTCTTGCGGACCGGCATGAATCCCAGCTCAGCATCCGTCGCATGCAGGATTGCACGGAACGCTTCGCGGTACTCTTCGTTTGGCCACCTCACGGCGCCACGTTCGTAGCGCGCAATCGTGTGCGCATCGAGATCCCGGCGTTCTGCCCTGGTGCGCCAGATGTACTCATTAACAGCTTCGGCCAGCTCGGCTCGACCCATCGCGCGGCCTGGCACGATGCGTGATGGCGTAGCTTCTCGGCGCGCTTGCAGTTTCAGATTCGGCGGCACTTTCGACCCCTCGTCGGTGTCCGGTCCGGCCAGTGTAACCACGCCACGCCCACGCGCCCCTTGTGTGGCGTTTTCTGCCCCGTAACGTGCCCTCCCGGAGGGGTTTTCGGCGGTCCACCCTTGATCCATCGGCTTTTCGACCGGAACGGCCCACGTGGCCCTGCAAACCCAGGACCACAAGAAGCGTCCATCCGGTCTCTATTCCGAGGACGGTGAAGATGAAGCCCCTGATGTACGGCTATTTGCGCCTTGATGTCGCAAATGGCCACGTCGCTGCATGCGAAGCGCAGATCCAGCGCTTTGCCGAATACGAAGGCTTCGACCTGGCCATGATTTTCCACGAGCGCATTCACGGCGCCGCTGCGCTGGCGGCTCTAATCGCCGAGTTGCGGCGGTCGCAATCCCACCACGTCGTGGTGCCCTCGATGGAACACCTGATCCGACCGGGCATGTCCAGACAGGCCGTCGAGGCTCGGTTGTGGTGTGAGGCTAACGCTGGCGTTCACGCTGCTGCTCACGCGGGCAACCGAATCGGCGTACTCGTGGGCACTCCCCACCCCGACCGTGAGTGCCCGGCCACAGTGACCCAACCGCCGCATCCTCCGGGACAAATGGACGAAATCCAGTTGGCGGCAACGATAACCGCCGTATCGACGGCTCAGCGGCATGTCCGTCACACGTTGAGCCGTTGGCTGCTGATCGAACTGATAGCTCCGGCCGAGCGAATCGTCACGGAGTTGGTCACCGAGACTGTCGGCGCAACGGGCACCACCGATCCCCACCTTAAATGGAGTGAAGTAACCGACCTGAATCAACTGACGGTTCGCATTCGAAAAACGGATCAACACCTCTTCGTCGAGGTATGGGATGCCCGGCAGGTCGGACCACATTTGTTGCGCGACTTGCCGTTCAGTGATCAAGTTCTCCGGCTTGCTCAACGCTGCGGCCGATTCAGCCCGGAGCAGGGCGGGCTCGCCACCTGGTGTGAACTGGGCATCCCCGCCCAGGCCATCGAGCGGCTGCGGGTGACCGAATGAAGGCGCTCAGTGGCGGCAAGGTCTGTCGCACTGTCAGAGTAGACAGCGAGCCTTCATGGCGCACAGTGTCTTTCGCACGTGAACAGAAGAGGCTGCTCCGGGCTGGAGTGGTCGGCCTCGGTCGTCAGGCAGTGGAAGATCACCTGCCTGGACTACGCACAGCCGACAGCGCACAGTTGGTGGCGGTGTGCGACGAGAATGCCCAGGTCGTCGAGGAGCAGCAGGTTCGCCATCAGGTCCGGGGGTACACGGATTTCCGGCAGATGTTCGAAGCCGAACAGCTCGATCTGGTGGTGGTCTGCGTGCCGCATGACGTTGGTCGAGCCGTTATCGAGGCTGCTGCCGAACATCACGTCCACGTACTCAAGGAGAAGCCCTTCGCCACCACACTGGAGGAAGCGAAGGAACTTGCCGGAATCTGCGCGCAGTCCGGCATTCAGCTGATGGTGACGCTCCAGCGCCGGTTCAACCCGATCTACACCAGCTTCACGCAGTTGGCCGACCAGATTGGCACGCCATTCGTCATCGACGCCCGCTACACCCTGCATGTGGACGACCCGTCCGAAGGTTGGCGCGGCAGTGCCACAACCGCCGGTGGCGGCTGTGTCATCGACATGGGCTATCACCTGATCGACTTGCTGCTCTGGTACTTCGGCCTCCCGGATCGCATCACCGCGGATATCTCCGTAAGCGCCAGGCCGGATCGAATCTACGACGCCGAAGACACGGCACTGATCCACTTCGCCTACGACAGCGGCCCGTACGGATCACTGCTGCTTTCGCGGTTCATCGGCCCCAAGGCCGAGGAAATTCGCCTGGTTGGCAGCAATGGCATTGTGCATCTGGAGCGTGGTCGGCTATGTCGTCTTACGAACGGTGGCGACGTCATCGAGTCGCTGATCCGCGAGCACGGATGGCCCTCGGCGGCTGCCAGCCAGATCGACTACTTCCGTCATGTCATCGATGGTGATCGGCCGAATCTCAGTGGTCCTGAAGCGAATCTGGCGCATTTGAGCTTCGTCGCCGCTTGCTACGAGTCCGCCCGCACCCGCACATGTGTCAACCCCAAGGAGTTGCTTTGAGTTCACCCCTGGCCTTACTGGGCGGAACGCCGGTCATTACCGAGACAGGCCCCCATTTCAGCTGGCCACCAATCACGGACGACACCGCAAAGGCGGTGCTCTGCCAGCTGGATGACGGCATTTCGATCTATGATCGTTCGGGAGTTATCGCACGGCTAGAGGACGCGCTGCGCAGGTACTTCGGTGTTCGATACGCGGTGCTGACCAGCTCGGGCACGGCGGCCCTGTATTCGATGTATGCCGCCTGCGGCATCGGCCCAGGCGATGAAGTGATCGTGCCTGCCTACACCTTCTTCGCTACTGTGACGCCGTTGCTGCACCTCGGCGCGATTCCGGTGCTCGCCGACTGCGATAGCAGTGGCAACCTCGACCCGCGCGATATCCCACGGCGCATCACTGAACATACTAAAGCCATTGTGGCACAACATATGTGGGGGAACCCCGCGCAGATCAGTAGTTTGCAGAGCCTCGCTGACGTGTACGGCGTGCACCTCCTCGAGGATGGCTCGCATGCGCACGGAGCGCAGGTCGGAGGGCGCAAGGTCGGCACCTTCGGCCGAGCTTCGGCGTTCAGCATGAACGGCCCCAAACCGCTATCCGCGGGCGAAGGCGGATTCGTCCTCACCGATGACGAATACGTCTACTATCGTGTGCTGCTGCACGGGCAGTACAACAAGCGGTGTCGAAACGAGATCCCGACCAGCTTCGGCCTGAGCCGCTACAACGTTACTGGGATGGGCCTCAAGCATCGCATCCATCCGATGGGCGCAGCGATTGCGTTCGAACAGCTCGACCACCTGGACAAGTACTTGGCGGGCCGAGCAGATATAGCCGTGAGGATCTGTGAGGGGCTCGACGACCTGCGCGGAGTTGTCACACCATGGCACGATTCCGAAGTGCGCTCCTCGTGGTACGGGCTTGCGTTGCTCTACCAAGAGGAAGACCTCGGGCTGCCGATCGAGCGCTTCTACGCAGCCCTGAAGGCCGAAGGCTGCGCCGAGTTGGATCGGCCCGGCTCCACGTGTCCGCTCAACCTCCTACCGCTGTTCCAAGAACCTGGACCGCTATTTCCCGCACACGAGGGCAAGCTGGCCTGCCGGCCCGGCGACTTCCCGCAGGCCGAGCAAGTCCACCGAAACACCCTCAAGCTGCCAGTTTGGCACCGACAAGAAGACATCCCGATAGCCATGCGCTACGTCGATGCCATCCGCAAAGTGATCCACCACATCGAAGAACTGAAAGGATAATTTCATGGACATCGCCCTGATCGAACAACTCACTGCCGGAGCTACAAACGACGGCGTACAGCAACTCGTCGTTGGTGCGGTCGTGCGGCACGACGGCAAGGTGCTCCTGCTGCAACGTCCAGAGGACGACTTCATGGGCGGCATCTGGGAGCTGCCCAGTGGCAAGGTCGAGCCGGGGGAATCACTCGACCAGGCTCTGATCCGCGAGGTCAAGGAAGAAACCGGCCTGAGCGTCACCACTATGCGCACCTACCTCGGTAGCTTCGACTATCAGTCCGGCAGCGGCAAGAAATCGCGCCAGTTCAATTTCGCGGTCGACGTGGACAGCCCCGAACCGGTGCAACTCCAGGAACACGATGCCTACACCTGGACTGCGCTTACTGAGGAGGCGCCGGTGACGGATGCCGTACGGGACGTGTTGGCCGCGTATCAGCAGCTGTGACCAAAAAGTCCGACAGGGGCGCGGTAGGCCCGCTGTCTCGTCGGCAATCGTCGTCCTTGTTTACCCCAATCTCACCTTGAGGTATGCCTTGGTGTCCTCGGGGGTGCCGTAGCACCGATCGTCGTACATCGGGGAGCGAACCATCGCACCGCCGACGTCGTTGTCGAGGCTAGAGCGTTGGGCGCAGCGCCATTTCGTTCCCCGGTGAGCACTGTGTAACCCAAGGGGGCCGCGATCGTACTGGGCATCGCGGCCTGTCCCTGTCAACGACTATTCATGCTGTGGGCGGGTTCGACGCGCCTGCCGATTGAGCCTGAATTCGTTTCGCGTTGTCGGTAATTTTCCGTTCTCTCCGCACGCATGGCGGTGTTTTCGAGTGGCTCCGCGCTGTGCGAAATACCTTTCTGAAAGGAATTCTTGATATGGGTATCTTCTCGGGACGGCGCTCTCAGGGATTACTGCATAATTCGACGCCCATGCCAGGGATGCAAGAAAAGCTCGCAAAGGAATTGGCGAAGGATAGGGAGTCGGCTAGGTTCCTCACCACTGAGGCGAACGGTTACGTCTGTGCCTGCTGCTTGCGCGTGGTGGCGCAGCTCGGGGTGGCGGATCTGCTGGCGGACGGACCCGTGCATGTCCGGGATTTGGCCGAGCGTGTCAGTGCTGATGAGCATGCGTTGTATCGCGTGCTGAGGCTGTTGGCCGCCCGAGGCATCTTCCGCGAAACGGATTCTGGGGTTTTCGTGTTGATGGAGCGGGGGGCGTCGCTGCGTTCGGATTCGAGGTTCTCGGTCCGCGAGGGAGTTTTGGCGGCCACGACCCCGGCCATTTACCGCGCGGGTGGTGAACTGCTGCACGCGGTGACAACGGGCGAGCCCGCGGTGAATCACGTGTTCGGTGAGCCGTTGTTCGACTACTTCGCCTCCCACCCCACCGACGGCGCCGAGTTCCACACCGGCATGGGCCAGTATTCGGTGATCGAGAGTGAGTACCTCGTCCGGGAATGCCGGCTACCCGAGACCGGCACCGTGGTGGACGTGGGCGGCGGGCAGGGCTCGCTGCTGCTGATGATCCTGCAACGACACCGGGGCCTGCACGGTGTGCTGTTCGATCTCCCCCACGTCATCGCCAATCACCGGCTGGGGGAACTCGAGGACCCGGGCCGCTGGAAGACGGTGGGCGGCAGCTTCTTCGACTCCGTGCCTGCCGGGGATGTGTATGTGATCCAGTACGTGCTGCACAACTGGGACGACGAGCACTGCCTCCAAATTCTGCGGAACTGTCGACGCGCCATGGCTCCCGGTGGGCGGGTGATCATTCACGACATGATCGTGCCGCCTGGTAACGAGCCCGATCAGTCCAAGGTGCTGGACGTCGTGATGCTGTCCATCGTCACCGGCCGCGAACGCACCCGGCACGAGTTCGAACAGCTCCTGCACGCGGCAGGGCTACGGATCGTCACTATCACGCCACCGGCCGTCGGGGCGTTGTCGACCATCGAAGCCGAAGCACTCTGAACAAATCCGCTGGCTTCTTTCTGGTCAGCTGTGGAGAACTCCATGACTGTGTTCACCCCCGGTGATGTGTCCCGGGTGAAGCTGTATACCGATGAATTCGCGACCGATCCGCACCATTACTACCAGCAGATGCACGACACCGGACGCTCGCTGGTGCCGGTCGAGCTCGCGCCGGGTATCAACGCCACGCTGGCGGTCCGGTATTCGGCAGCGCTGAAAATTCTGCACGACTCCGAGCATTTCCCGGCGGACCCGCGCCGGTGGCAGAGGACGATCCCACCGGCGGACCCGGTCCTGGCGATGCTCGGCTACTACCCCTCGACCCGGTTTTGTGACGGCCCGGACCACAAGCGGGTCCGTCAACCCATCAAGGCCGCGCTCGATCGCGTCGACCCGAATCGCCTGCACGCCGAGGTGCAGGACGCGGCACTGTCGCTGATCGAATCGTTCAGCGAGCACGGGGAAGCCGACCTGCTGTACGACTACTCGTTCCCGCTCGTGTTCCGGGTCTTGAACCGGTTGATGGGGTGTCCGGACGATCTCGCCGCCCAGATCGCCGAGGGGATGACCCTGCGGTTCAACGCGATCGGCGAGGACTCTGTCCGTGGCGCGGCCCAAGCCAAGACCGCGTTCGAGCGGTTCGCCGCGGTCAAACCCGGTCACCTCGGCAACGACATCGCCTCGGCAATGATTCGCCACCCCAACAACCTGGACGATCCAGAACTCGTCGGCGCGTTCATGTCCTGCTACGGCGCGGGCATCCAACCCCTGGTCAATCTCATCACCAACACGCTGTGCCGCACCATGCTCGACGACCGGTTCGGCGGTGGGCTGCTGGGCGGCAGCATGCTGGTAAGGGACGCTCTGGACGAGGAGCTGTATTACGACCCGTCGATGCGCGCCTTCTGCGCCCGCTATCCGACGACACCGATCCTGTTCGACGGAGTCTGGTTGCAGGTGGACGAGCCGGTCCTGATCGGTATCACCGCCTGCAACAACGACCCCGACATTCAAGGAGACCGCACCGGGAACCGTGCGCATGTGGCGTGGGGAGCGGGCCCGCACATGTGCCCGGCCACCTCGATCGCCTACCTGATCGCACAGGACGCGGTCGAGCAGCTCCTGGACGTGCTCCCGGAAATCCTCCCGGCGAGTGCGCCGGTGTGGCGGTCGGGATCGTTCCAGCGAGCCCTGGCAGGACTGTGGGTCACTTTCCCGCCGTACACGATGCCGCCCCGAACACCAGCACCTCCTATCCTCCCGGCGGTTTCAGCGTGCACGAACGTACCTAGCGACCACGGCGATCATTGAATTCTTGAGAGGCCGGTATGAGTGAGCGCTGCACTGAAGTGGAGGGCTGGGTCGCCCAGTGGAGCCTGGACCACTTATGCATTCGAATCATGCTGGTACGTAACAGATCAGGGACGGAAGCGCTGTTTTCGGCCGCTGGCGATGTGGCTGCTCCGGATTTGGCGGAGATGCGTGAGCGGTTCCCGAGGTTGTCAGGGTTGTGGGATGCGATTCGTGGTGAGTTCTGGGCGCAATTGTCTCCAGGACACGAGCATTCGCACGGGCCGATCTGAGAGGGATGGAATGGGGCGAGCGCCCGGTGGTGGCGGTGGCCAGGCGCTCGCGCCGGATGTGGTGCGGACGATGCGGGCGTGGGGATTGATCGGGAAGCCGATCCGCGCGCGCAGTCTTGCGGGCAGTTTCCGGCTCGGGTCCACGATCGCCGCGTTGCGGTGGCTGCTCGGGTGCGGGTACGTGGCCTCGGGCACCTCGCCGGCGGGTGGGTCGCGCCGGGAGTTGGTGTATTGGCTCACCGACAACGGTGTCGGTGTGTATCGAAACCTGTGCGCGGTAGCGGGTGTCAGTAGATATGAAAGATCCTGAGAGTGAAGGTTTGTGGTGGAACAGAAGAGTTTCGAGTTGATCGATGACATGGACGGCGTCTCCCGGGCCACGGAGACGGTGCGGTTCGGGCTCGACAGGGTGGACTACGAGATAGACCTGACCGACGCCCATGCGATGGAACTGCGCGATCTGATGCGCATATGGGCGATGTATGGCCGTCGCGTGCGACCGGCCTCGTCCGGCGCTAAACCCCGCCGGAGTGCACGTATCACGTCTATCGCTCCGTCTCGGCCCTGAAGGCGCTGCCGGACCGGGACGGTGTCGACCTGGCCGAGGTCCGATAGTCGCGAGCAAGGAGCGAGCTTCGCCTCTCCGCGCGGCCGGCCTCGGAGAGCTTGTATCAAACCTTTTGCGCCGCAGTATTTTCGCGGCCCTGACGTGACGAATTGGAGTGAGGGTGTGACGTATACCGATCGGCAGTATCGCCATATCGTGGTCTTCGCGATCGTGGCGGCCGTCCTGGCCGTGCTGATCAGCGGCACGACGGTCACTGCGGTGCTGTGCATGCACAGCGGGCACCACGCACCGGTCCCGGCGCGGTGATCGGCATGGATGCGCACCTGTTCGGGCGGTTCGGCGGAGACGTCCGCAGTTTCACCTTGCCCGAGGAACGTGACGAGTTCGATCAATGGGCGGCGCACTGCCGTACCACCGCGCGGGACACCGAAGAGTTCGACAACCTACACCGGATGGTCACCGGCTACATGGACACCGCGGCCGAGGCGAAGACCGAGGGCAAGTTCGTGTCGATCAACTGGACCGACGGAACTGCCGGTGAGTCATCGCTCGTGGTCGAGTACCGCCTCCTGCCCCCCGAGGTGAAGGAGGACGGTGGTGGGTAATGATGTGGCCGGTGTCCCTGGATACGACTGCGATCACGACTGTGCCGTTGATCCGGGCCCGTTCACGTCGTTGCTGGTCGCGGTGGCGTGGGCTGATCTGACCCGCCGATGTGACCCGGACGAGTGCTGGACCTACATCAGGGCACGAGAAGCGCTTGATGCCTTCGGTTTCGGGGATCTGGATCGTGCGCCTCGTCAATGTCTCAATGGCGCATACAACATCCACGCCGAGCGGGTCAACGCGTGGGTGGCCTCGTCGAGGATCGGCAGGCTCGACATCTACTGCGGTGTGGACCCCGGCCCTGTCAGCGCGGTGGTGGGCGCGATGCTGGTGGCGTTGCATCGCGGGTGCGATGAACACAGATGCCGGGCCACACAGCGCGGGCGGCACGCGATGACCGAAACCGCATCGGTTCCGGCGCCCGAGTGCCGAGTTCCCGCTGACCGGGTCGCCCGCGTGGTGGGGCGTGTAATGGCCGCCGATATCGCGGTCACCGAAGCCACCCACGCCCTCCACACCGGAGAGCGTGGGGCCGCGGCGGCATTACTGTCGGCCACGGCAAATGCCGGGTTCGCGCGCCGCCATCGCGACATGCTGTTCCTGCAAGGACTTCCCGAGGACGGCACCGTGCCGATGTCCATGATCATCGGATTCGGATTGGGCCTGCGGGATGTACTTCGCCTCGTGCCCGGTCTCGACGCCGCCCGTTGCCCGGGACCGACCACAGGGGCGAGTGTATGAACCAATGTCCCGGCAATCAGCGGGCCGGGGCACAGGCGAGGACGCCGAGCCGGTGTTTGTGGCCGAGATCGGTCAGCGGCCCGCAGATTTCGATCCGGTTATTCCGGTCAGCGCCGACGGGCATCGCGGGGGGTGTCCCTATGGTTCTTGTCAAGGGTCACGGGGTGCTGGTTGATGGGATCGTCGCGGTCGTTGACGATGGCGTGATGTCGGTTGTGGAGTTCGTGCGGCGTGTCGACGGGTTGACCTACGAGTTCGTCCGAGATGGCGAAGCTCATGGGTTTCCGTCGTTCAAGCGTGTCGACCTCGATGTTTGGTGCCGTCGGCTGCCTGAGTTCGGCTGGGCGGTGTGCAACGCAGCGGGTGCGGTGTCGAGTCGCCCATTCGATGAGGCGGGGCAGGGCGAACGGCCGCCGGAAGGCGTGTGGGTGAGCTATAAGGACGAACGGTCGTATGTGTATGACCTGGTCCATTGCGACGCTCAGGCAGCGGCCGGTCGTGAATCTTTGTAGGGCTGTCCGGATTTCAGCATCGCGTAGATGACGTCGCAGCGGCGTCTGGCCAGGCAGATGAGGGCGGCGTTGTGTTTCTTGCCCTCGGCGCGTTTGCGGTCGTAGTAGGCGCGGCTGGCGGGATCGTGCAGCGCGGCGAAAGCGGACAGGAACAGGGCCCGTTTCAGCTTGTGGTTGCCCGATCGGGCCGGGTGTTCACCGCGGATGGAGCTGCCGGAGCGGTGGGTGACCGGGGCGATGCCGGCGTAGGCGGCGAGATGGCCGGCGGAAGCGAAACCGGAGGCGTCGCCGACTTCGAGCAGGATGCGGGCTCCGGTCCTGACTCCAACGCCGGGCATCGAGGTCAGGACCGAGGAAAGAGGGTGATCATCGAGCATCCGTTCGATGTCGGCTGCGATCGCTTGACGTTGCTGCAGAACAGATTTCAGTGAGTCGGCAAGTTTCGGGAGCACGACCTCGGCGGCCTTTGCGCCAGGAACGACAACGGTTTGCGCGGGCAGGGCCGCGATAATCTCATCGGCCAGGTGGGCGCCCATGCGAGGCGCGTGTTTGATCGCGAGGGTGGTAAGTTTGCGGCGCCCGGTGGCGCGGATGCCGTCCGGGCCACCGCAACGCGACAAGATCTCGAGGACTGCCGAGTGCGCGACGCGGGGCCCGAGGACTCGTTCGAGGGCGGGATGGATACTGGTCAGCAGGCCGCGGATGCGGTTGATGGTGCGGGTCGCTTCGCCGGCGAGGTCGTCGTCGTAGCCGACGAGGACCCCGAGTTCGGTCAGGGTGTCGTCGCCGGTATCGACGCGGCATAGTGCGTGCGGCGTCGGCGATGATGAACGCATCGCGGGCATCGGTTTTGGCTTGGCCAGGATAGAGATCGGCGATGCGACGCATCGCCAGCCCGGACAGGTAGGCGACGTCGTGCCCGCAGGCCCGGGCGACCGCGACCGGCAGCGCGCCGATCGTGTTGGGCTGGTCGACCACGATCAGTAGCGGCCCGTGGGCAGCGAGCCGGTCGAATACCGCCCGCAGTTTGGCTTCGTCGTTGGGCAGGGCCTTGTCGTGCAGGCGTTCCCGGCGGCGGTCAGGCCGACCGCGTGGTGTTCGCCCTTGCCCACGTCCACGCCGCAGAACACGGCGTATGGCTGTGTCACTTCGTATTTCCTCGCGCTGAGACCGTACGGCCGCCGATCCGGCGTCGAGGCCACGCACCCACGTTACGAAGAGACCTACGATCGGCCCTGTCCCTATCAGCGGTACATCGACGCCACCAGGACCCGGCGACACCACCCCCCGGATCATGCGAGAGACAGGGGCAAGAAGTCATACCGGGCCTGGCGACCGTAACCCTGGTTCAGGGCCAGGAAGAAGGTAACGGGCATGCGGGCGGCGTGCTGCTGTTCGAGCGGGAGTGGGCTGCCGCATATGTCCACCGTAGATGTGGCGGCCCTTACAAGGCGGCGGTGGGCGTGTCTAATTGGTTGCTGCGGTGGTCGGATCTCCGGGTCCGGGGTGTCCGGTCCGGACGCGCTCGGCTCAGGAAACCTCGAACGGCGTTATGCGCCACGGTGTCCGGGATTGGTCCCCGGGTCTGCCGGAAACCTCTGGCCGGAGCAGCGATCGACGTGATCTAGGCACTGTGCGCGGGGCGGGTGTAATTCGGCAGGGATGCGGTGGCTCGTGCCTGGTCCGGATATTGACGCGCAGGCGACTACTGCGATACGTCCCTGTTCGTTGAGGTGCTGCGGGCGTTGACCTCCGCGCTTGCTACACCGGCGTGTATCGCCGCTGAACGCTCTGGTTCGAGCGGAACGCTGAGTGCGACAACCGATATCGCGAAATCGGATGGTTGCCGTAGCGCGAGCGAATCCGGCGGGCAATGTGCCCGCCGGATTCGCTTGTCGCCGTGGCGATTGTGTGGATGTACTGTGACGGCGGCGGCCTCGGGTGTGCAGACGCGCCGCCGGGGACGCGGATCAGATTGCTGTGACGGCGGATGCTAGTTGGCCAACCGGCGGACTGCTGACCTGCACGTTCCCAGAAATATCTGGCCAATATCGCAGCGATAGTTGGCCATTCACAGGGACGGAAACCATGTGGTGGCCGTAATGTCCGAGGTCACGTCGCTCCTCGGAGTGGTGTTGGCCAACTATCGTCAGCACTGGCCATCTGTCGCCCTGTCGCCACAATTGCGGTGGTTACTGGGGGTCGTCGGTGTGTGGCCAGAACAGGAAGCCGCGGATTTCGGGGACGTCGGTGATTTCGGTGAGTTGGACGCTGAGGGTGTAGCGCTGGCCGGTGGCGGGGTCGCGCATGTGTAGGGGCTGGTTGTCGATGCAGCGGCCGTGTGCGACGTGGATGTCGTTGTGCCAGTGGTGGTTGAAGATCACGTTGCGTGAGAGCTGCTGGTACAGGCTGGCCACTCGGGGGTCGTCGCGGTAGTGGGCGAAGGTGCCGCGCAGGGTGCCCACGAGCCATCGCGCTTCGCGGCGGTGGTCTTCCAGCAACGCTTTCGCTGGTGAGGGTTCAGGCGAGGGGGGTAGCGCCCAGAGGGCGAGGTTGTCCGCGACGCTCAGTCCGGGGAAGATCCGGAAGAACTTGTCGTTCGCGGTGAGGATGTTCCAGAGCGGGTCGAGATAGGCCAGGGCCAGGGGCGAGTCGAGGATGTTCCACAGGGACCGGCGGGCGGGTGTGATGCGTTCACGCAGCTCGTGTGCTGGTGGCAGGGTGCCGGGGGGCTGGCACAGGTCCCGGGTCAGACGGGCTTGGGCGTCGTCGAGCTGGTATCCGGTGATGAGGCTTTCGATGATGTTGGGTCCGGGGATGGTGTGGCCGTATTCGATGTCCTTGAGGTAACGGGTGCTCACGCCGGTGACGGCGTGGGATCGGGGCCGACTGAGGTTGCGGTACTCGCGGATATCGCGTGTCCAGCAGGCCATGCAGATCACGGTGCCGGGCTCGCAGTACTCCTCGCCGTGTTCGGTGTGCATTGGTCAAACCCCCTACTTTTGGGTCTTCCGCCTAGGATCGCCAGACGGATACAATGAAAGGTTGCTCGCTTGATCTCCCCCCTGGAGACACTTCAATAGTTAGCAGACCTAGATCATCTTCGCAACGGCTTACCGTTGAACCTTTTAGTAGCCAGACAGTAGCTGCAATCAGAGTTTTCTCAGCTTCTTTGTGACACGGGACACAGCCATTCGTGTCGCGGAGAAAAATTTGCAGGGGTGCTGCTGACGTCCCTTTCTTATATTTCCGCAGGCAGGCGGCGGGCCGGTAGCGTGAATGCCTAATGGGACGTAAATGGCGTCCCTCGAACCTCTAGCGCGGCAGCGTGTTATGTGTGTTGGATGAAGATAGTTCATCCCACCCGCATGGAAGGTAAGAATCTCGTGGATCCTTTATCTATCTTGTCGTTGGTCAGCCTCGTATCGGACATCGCGGTGAATGTGGTTGCCCTCGCGACCGATGCCTGGAACGCGGTCGCACCGCTGCTGCCGCACTAGCAATCCCCCTGCCCTACCTGGTGGCTCCTGGCTGCGTATTCCGCAGCCGGGAGCGCCTACCCGGCGCGCAATGAGTGCGCCATTCTGAACTTCCCTATCCCGCCCTGAAAGGGTCTATTCGGCATGCCTGAAACAGAAATACACGCCGCAAATTCGTGGTCGATCAATCCTCGCCCAGAACCCTTTGTCAGCCGAGTCTCCCCACGCCTTCCGGTCGATCCGAAGCGGCCTTTGTGGGCCCGCGTGACGGTCGCGGGCGTAGTGCCGATAGTGATTGTCCTGGCCGCCCCCGCGGATGCGTCCGGTGCCGGTGCCGGGCCGATTGCCAACCAGCCCGGCGTGACCACCGGAATCCAGCCAGGCACCCCTACTCCGACCCCGCCGCCGTCTCCGGCGTCGGATCCTGCGGCATATCCTGAGCAACCGCGGTCGGTGCGTAATGGGCCGGTGCCTCGGCCGGAGCCGTCGGCGGCTCCGGTCCCGGCGGTGGTGGTGGCGGATCTGCATCCGCCGCGCCCGGTACCGGCGGTCGCGCCGATCGCTCCGCCGCCCAACGAGATTCGCATCGGCCAATTCGAAGCGCCCTCGCCGCCATGGCTTCCCGGCCAGGTCCGCGACGCGATCAACGGCACCGCCGCTACCGCCGAAGCGCAGGTTTCCACTGCTCTGGACTCGATTGGGATCCCGCCGGGCCGCTCGGACCGCGTCGCCGGAGCGACAGCGGCGGGGACCGGGATCGGGGCCGCGATCGGCGGCACGATCACCGCCGCCCCAGCCGCCGCCGTGGGT
>NZ_BDCC01000095.1 GCF_001613305.1 Nocardia vaccinii NBRC 15922 | reverse complement strand
ATTAACCGCAGCCATCCGCCGGGATGGGCCCTGCCCTCGGACGAGCAGTCGCGTTGCGGACGGTCACAGATTCCGCTGGCTTCGACAACCCAGGTGCCGTCGCGAACCTCGGTCGGCGTCGTAGGCCTGGGCAAATCGGTTGCCTTCAGTCCCTTGATCAAGCTGACCTTCTCGGAGGTGGAGCCAAGGCGCACCGAGAAGGTCAGCCCGTGATACAACCTGCGGGCCATCCCGGTCTGCGCACAGCGACGGGTACTGCGAACTGGGCTTGATCCACCGAAAGGTGCTCATCAACCGCGATTGCTGGACAAGCGTTATTATCGCAGATGGGAGCGCTTTTTATCTCCGCTCGTCACATCCATAATTTCGATGCATGGCGGAGGTTAACGCTGATCTGATCGCGGGGAAGAAGTCCCCGTGTTCACGAGCGACAACTACGCAGGGTCTACCTGTGCGGTTTCGGATTGGTTGGCAATGCATCGAGCTGCGAGCGGAGGGGACGGGCCACATTACACGCTGCGACGGGAGCGGTGAGTGCCTGGCGATTGTGAACCCGACTGTACGTTCAAGCGTTCGCGGTTGGCCTGCTACCAAATCGCGCCAATTGTTCGCGGGCGTGGCGAGCGTGGGCGATGTCGATATGGTCGCCTTCGAAGTCGACGGCGGCGTTTCCCGCCGCCTCCGCTGCCTCGAATGCTTCGACGAGGCGCTTCAGCCGGGCGGCTTCATCTTCCCTCAGGCCATACACGTCGTTGACGACCGGCACGTGCGAGGGATGGATGATGAGCTGTCCGGCGAACCCCAATCGCCGGTTCTGCTCGGAGTATGTGCGTAAGCCGTCCAGGTTCCGCAGGTCCTGCCATACCCCGACCAGCGGATAGCGTAGGCCGTTCGCTCGACAGGCCACTATCGTCCGGCTGCGCAGGTAAAGCGTCTCCAGGCCCTCCGCTGTCCAAGTGAAACCCAGATCTCGCTCGATATCCGCCCCGGCGGCTGCGGCTGCCTGCAGGGCGACGACGCGTGAAGATGCCGTGGCCAGTTCTTCGCAGTTGGCCACGGACGCCGCCGTCTCCATGGAAGGGATCAAGCCGACCGCTCCGCGTTCCAAGCCTGCTTCGATCTCCGCGCAGGTTGCGAGTGCGTCGAAAGCGACTATGTCCGCAGCGGTACGCACCATCGGAAGCAAGAGTGCGTCCGGGCGATGACCGACGACAGCCGCGATGTCCCGCCCGTGGTGGTCGGTGTCGAGCCCGTTCGGCCGGACCAGGATCCCCACATTCGGATACCGTTCGTGTAGGGCGACAATGGACTCCGCAGCGGTCGCTCGCGCTGATTCCTTCGCCTCTTCGGGCACCGCGTCCTCAAGGTCGATGAGCACCGCGTCGGCACCTGCGGCAGCTGCTTTCTCAGCCCAACCAGGCTTGTGCGCGGGGACGAAAAGAATCGATCTGTACAGCTTCATTGCGCCTCATATCAGGAAGTTTCGAACTCGCCTATTTGGGATCGTCAACCTTTGAGGTGCCCGGCTGTATCAGTCGCTTCGCCGGAGCTGATCCCCTGGTAGGACGCCCTTCATCGCTTACAGTCAGAGTACGAACGGTCGCTCGTTTGTCAAGTTTTGGATTGACTTCTTGACTCGAAACCGAGGCTCAACTTACTGTACGAGCGGACGTTCGTTCGTACAACATGATGGGTCTTTGGACGCTCGCGGCTCGCCGGCTGTGGACGGGTGCGGGCCGTGAGGACGGGAGTGTGCTGGTGTTCGACAAGGTGCTGGTAGCGAACAGGGGAGAGATCGCGGTCCGTGTCGTCCGCGCCTGCAGGGACCTCGGCATCAACAGCGTCGTAGTCCATTCGCAGGCCGACGCAGGCTCGCTCGCGGTGCGCATGGCTGACGAGGCGGTCCTGCTCGAGGGCGAAACCGCTGCGGAGACTTACCTCGATGTAGACAAGATCGTCGCGGTGGCACGCCGTACCGGGGCGCAAGCCGTCCACCCCGGCTATGGCTTCCTGTCGGAGAACGCCGCTCTGGCCGATGCGCTGGCGACCGCGGGGCTGGCTTTCGTGGGGCCCAGTGCGGCGGCGATCGACGCGATGGGCAGCAAGATCTCCGCCCGTAAGATCGCCGCGGCCGCCGGTGTGCCGACAGTGCCGGGCGTGGCCGATGCGGTGCGAAGTGCCGAGGAGGTCGAGCGGTTCGCGGCCGAGCACGGTTTTCCCGTCGCGATCAAGGCCTCGTTCGGCGGTGGTGGTCGGGGGATGCGGGTGGTGCACGAGGGCGATCCGGCGGCGGACGCCCTGGAGGCCGCGCAGCGTGAAGCCAAGGCATATTTCGGCCGCTCGGAGGTTTATCTCGAGCGCTACCTCGAACGTCCGCGCCACGTCGAGATCCAGGTGCTGGCCGACACGCGCGGCTCGGTCGTCTGGGTGGGGGACCGCGATTGCTCGGTGCAGCGGCGCCACCAGAAAGTGATCGAGGAGGCGCCGGCTTCCGTGTTGGACGAGGCGCTGCGTGCGCGAATGGGTGATGCAGCCGTCGCGATCGCGCGAGAGGTCGGCTATGTCAATGCGGGCACGCTTGAGTTCCTCGTCGAGGACGGCCGGTTCTACTTCCTGGAGATGAACACCCGGCTGCAGGTCGAGCACCCGGTCACCGAGCTGGTTTCGGGCATCGATCTGGTGCGGGAACAGTTGCGGATCGCTGCCGGTGAGCCGTTGTCGGTCGGTCAGGAAGAGATCAGCGGTCGGGCTCGGGGGCACGCGATCGAGATTCGGATCAATGCCGAGGATCCGACGGGCGGACGGTGGACGCCCTCTCCCGGACCGCTGAACCGGTTCGACCCTCCGGGCGGTTACGGCGTGCGCCTCGACACCGGATACGAGGCGGGTGACGTGGTGTCCGGCAACTACGACGGGTTGATCGCGAAGCTCGTGGTCTGGGCCGAAGATCGCCCGAGTGCCGTCGCCCGTGCCTGCCGCGCCATCGCGGAGACCCGTATCGAAGGGGTTGCGACTTCGCTGCCCGCGCAACTGCTCATTCTGCGGCATTCGGACTTCACCACGGATCAGCACTACACGCGGTGGCTCGAGGATGCTTCCCGATTGGCCGAACTACTCCCCGCGATTCCGGCCGAAGCGAGTGAGGGCTCGCCGGAAGAGTTGGAGGACCGCTCCGTTGTGACGGTCGGGGGCAGGCGGTTCTGGATCCCGCCTGTCGCCCAATCAGAGGTGGCGACTCGTCCGGCGAACGCCGGCCCGCCGAAAGCACTGAAGGGCCAGCAGGCGCGTGCGGCGTCCGGCGCACATGGCGACGGTCAGGTCCGTTCGCCGATGCAGGGCACGGTGGTGCAGGTCCTGGTCGAGCCCGGGCAGGCGATAGGCCCGGCGGACGTGGTCTGCGTGGTCGAGGCGATGAAGATGGAGAACCCGGTCACTGCGGCGGTAGCCGGCCGGGTGGAAGAAATTCTGGTTGAGGTTGGGGCAAACGTCCCGCCTGGCAGCGTGCTCGCTGTCATCGCGCCGACCGAAGACGTGGAGTGACGGTGTACCCGCGCATTCCCGGGCCATTCCCACGAGATCTCGAGGAGGAGATCCTATGCGCGCGCTTACCGACTTTATGAGGCTCAACGCTCGCCGGTACCCGCGCGAGGTCGCCGTGGTCGACGACCACGGGCGGCTCACTTACGAGGAACTGGTCGAGCGTGCCTACGCCGTTGGCAATGCATTGACTGGACTCGGTGTCGCCCGCGGCGACCGTGTCGGTGTGCTGTCGGGCAACAGCATCTTCTTCGTCGAGGCGTACCTGGGGGCGCTGTGCGCTGGCGCGGTGCCCGTGCTCTACAACTGGCGTTGGGCGCCCGCCGAGCTGGAATACGGTCTTGTGGACTCCGGCGCGACGACCGTGTTGGTCGAAGACGAGTTCAGCGACTTGTTCGACGCTGCGGCCGCACGCCTCGAAATACCGCCGCGTGTGATCCGGCAGGGTCAGGACTACGAGGACCTGCTCAGTGACCCGACCGCGCCGGCGGGGGAGTCGGACCTGGACGCGATAAACGTCGTGATCTACACCGGCGGAACCACCGGTTTCCCCAAGGGCGTCATGCTCACTGAACGCAACGTGGTGACGAACGCGCTCAACGAGATCATCGACACCGATATGCGCCAGGGCGACCGTACTTTGCTGGTCGCCCCGATGTTCCACGCTGCATCGCTGGCGTGCTGGTTCGTCCCCCATTTCATCCTCGGCGCGCGTTCGGTGCTGATGCGCGCCTTCGACGAGCGGCGAGTCGCGGAGATCGTCGAGCGGGAAGCGGTCACCAACGGCTTCCTGGTACCGAACATGGTGCGGAGACTGGTAGCGAGCGGCAGTTTCGAGAGTTACGACTGGTCGCGTTACGAGCGCATGTACGTCGGCGGTGCCTCGTTCAGGATGCCCGACAAGCGGGCCGTCGCGGACGCGCTGCCCCATGTGTCGATCTACTACCAATACGGGCTCACCGAAGGCGGTCCGATCATCACTCGCATGCGTCCGGAGGACATCTTCCGTGAGGACGTGGACGGTTCGATCGGGCGGGCATTCCTGTTCTCGGACGTTACTGTGCGCGACCCGGTCACCTTGGAGGAGATGGTGCCCGGCGAGGTCGGGGAGATCATGGTCCGCGGACCGAACGTCATGGCCGGCTACCTGGGCAAGCCCGAAGACACGGCGAATGTCTTCGACAACGGTTGGCTGCACACGGGTGACATGGCGGCCAGTGACGCCGAGGGCTTTCTGTTCTTCCACGACCGCAGCAAGGACATGATCAAGTCCGGTGGGGAGAACGTGTACTCGGCGGAAGTCGAGCGCGTCCTCTACGCACATGTGGACGTCCGGGAAGTTGCTGTCATCGGGGTTCCCAGTGTGGAGTGGGACGAAGAAGTGTGTGCGGTTGTCGCATTGCATGACGGATCGACGGTCGGCGCCGACGAGTTGCGCGCGTTCGCCCGGATTCATTTGGCTGGCTACAAGGTGCCGAAGCGGTTCGCATTCCTCGCACCGGAGCAGATTCCGGTCAACGACAGCGGAAAGATCATCAAAGCCCGGCTCCGTGAGATGGATCTGTTCGGGGCCGGACAAGAAAACCAGGAGGAGGTGGCCCGATGAGTCCCACGACCACCGGAGCTGCACAGGAGGCCAGGGACGCGCAGGCGGGCCCGAGGCACGAGAAGGCCGACAAATCGGTACACGACGAGTTGCTGGAGCGGCTGGACAAAGCGCGCGAGGGTGGCCCGAAGCGCAACCGCGACAAGCAGATCGCCGCGGGCAAGATGCTCGTTCGCGATCGGCTCGCGCTCCTACTCGATGATGACGAGATCATCGAAGACGGCCTGTTGGCACGGCATCTCGAGGACCTTCCCGCAGACGGTGTCGTTACCTGTATCGGCCGTGTCGACGGACGTCAGGTCTGCGTGATCGCGAACGACTACACCGTGAAGGCCGGAGCCTGGGGCAAGCGGACGTTCGAGAAGATGACCGCCATGCAGTTGCTGGCGGATGAGCTGGAACTGCCCCTGGTGTATCTGGTCGACGCAGCCGGCGCGCGGATCGACGAACAGTTCGAGAGCTATGCCGGTCGCAAGGCGTGGGGCAACATCTTCTACAACCAGGTGCAGATTTCCGGTCGTATCCCGCAGATCTGTGCGCTGTTCGGTCCGTCACCGGCCGGTTCGGCCTATGTCCCCGCGTTGTGCGACGTCACGATCATGGTGCGCGGCACGGCCACCGCCTACATCGGCTCGCCCCGGGTCGCTGAAATGGTCACCGGCGAGAAGGTCAGCCTCGAAGAAATGGGCGGCGCGGACCTGCACAGCCGGGTATCCGGGCTCAGCGACCTCCTGGTGGAGGATGACGCCGAGGCGATCGCGGCTGTTCGGCTGTACCTGTCCTACCTGCCGGGGTCCTGGAAGGAAAAGCCCCCTGTGGTCGAGGGTTGGGATCCCTTGCCTACCGGGGACATGCGGGCCATCGTGCCCGAGAACGAAGCCACGCCCTACGACATCCACGACCTGATCGATGCGGTCGTCGATGCGAACACCTTCTTCGAATACAAGGAGTTGTTCGCTCCTGAACTCGTCACCGGTTTTGCCAGGCTCGGCGGCGCTCCCGTCGGGATCGTGGCGAACCAGTCCAGCGTGAAAGCCGGGGTGCTGTTCAGCGACTCCTCCGACAAAGCGGCCCGGTTCGTCTGGATGTGCAACGCCTACAACGTGCCTCTGCTTTTCCTGGTGGACGTGCCCGGCTACATGCTGGGCACCGTCGCGGAGAAGGAAGGGATCATCCGCCACGGCGCGAAGATGCTGTTCGCGGTGGCGGAAAGCCGTGTGCCCAGGATCGCGGTGTTGGTGCGCAAGGCGTACGGGGGCGGCTACCTGGGTATGTCGGGCAGCCCGATGAACCCCGATGCCGTGCTCGCGTTGCCCACGGCAAAGCCCGCACTGCTCGGGCCGGAGGCAGCGATCGCCGGGGTGCACTTCAACCGGGCGATGGCGATCGAGGATCCCGAAGAGCGGCAACGCTTCGTCGCCGAACTGCGCGCCGAGTACGAGGCCAAGATCGATGTCTTCCAGATCGCCAACGAGAACGCCGTGGAAGCCGTTGTGCCCGTCGAGGATCTGCGTGCGGAGCTGATCGCACGGTTCGCCCTCTATTCCAGGCGGAACAAGCGCCCGATCGAACGTCGCAACGGCGTTTATCCCGTCTGACCAACCAGATCTCTCACCGTCGTGGTGAGACCACTGTCCTATCGAAAGGGTGACCATGCGCGATCTCACGGATCGGGTCGGACTCGCCGCCGACCCCCTCGCTGAATCCACCGAACGAGCCGACCTGCGCGCCGCAGTGCGTGATGTTATCGCGGTGCACTCACCGCCTGACCGTGTCCTCGAGTTGGACGATGCTGAGGACTTCGACGACAATCTACACAGCGCGCTGGCAAAGATCGGTGCGATGGCGATTGGCGCGCGCGAGGAAGACGGCGGCATCGGGGACATCCGCGACCAGATGACCGTGGTCGAAGAGCTCGGTTCCGGGCCGACTTCGATGGCGGTCAACATGATCGTGCACTACATGGGCGTCCACATCCTGTCCTCGCAGGGCAGCGCGGAACAGCGTCGGGAGTGGCTCGAGCCGCTGCTCGCAGGGCAGGCCAAGTTCTCCTTCGCGCTCACCGAACCGAGCGCCGGCACCGACATCGCGTCCGGCATGCGCGCTCGTGCGACCAAGACCGAGTCAGGGTGGGTCCTGAACGGACAGAAGATGTGGATCTCCGGCGCGGAGCGCGCGGACTTCTTCGTCGTGCTGGCGCGCTCGGCGGACCTGGGCCGCTCGACCGTCGACGGCATCACGATGTTCCTCGTCCCGGCGAAAACCCCGGGCATTACGGTCCGCAGGGTTCGTACGGTCGCGGTGCACGGCCTCGGGACCTGCGAAGTATTCCTGGACAATGTCGAACTTTCCGAGTCGGCGGTCATCGGGCAACCGGACCGAGGCTTCCGACTGGTCATGGAGACTCTCAACCGGGAGCGGCTCAACTCCTCATCCGGTGCGATCGGCGCCGCGCGGGGTGCGCTGGACTACATCGTCGGGTACGCATCGGAACGTGTGGCGTTCGGGAAATCACTCGGTTCCTTCCAGAGCGTTCAGCACCGACTGGTGGATGGCGCTCTGGCCATCGAATCCGGTCGCTCTCTGATGCTCCGTGCCGCGGCTGTCGAAGCTGCGGGCGGTCGCGCCGATCTGCTGTCCTCGATGGCGAAGATCGCTTGCACAGAGGCGGCGGTGAAGGTCACTCAGGACGCCATGGAGACCATGGGTGGTGCCGGGCTGAGTCGGGAGACGCCGGTGCAGCGCTGGTTCCGGGACGTCCGGCTGTGGGTCTTCGCGCCGCTGGCCAACGACATGGTCCGCAACTATCTCGGCGAGCGGTTCCTGGAACTGCCGCGGTCTTTTTGATCACACCGACTGGAGCACGACATGAGACTGGCCACCGTTCGGGCCGACGGCGAAACATATGCCGCACGGTTGGAAGACGATACGGCGATCCGGCTCGACGCCGTGGACGTCGGGACATTGCTGACCGATCCGGCCTGGTTCCAGCGAGCCGGAGCGGACGGGCCGCGAGTGGCCGCTGCCGGTCTCGATCTTGCCCCGGTGGTCCCGAGGCCGGGCAAGATCGTCTGCGTCGGGCTGAACTACCGTGCGCACATCCTCGAGATGGGCAGGGAACTCCCGTCCCATCCGACCTTGTTCGCGAAGTTCGCCGACGCCCTCATCGGCCCGAACGATCCACTGCTGCTGGACGGGTCGTCGGAAGCACCGGATTGGGAGGCGGAACTGGCGCTCGTCGTCGGCACCCGCGTACGTCACGCGAGTCCGTCTCAAGCCGAGGCCGCGATTGCGGGGTTCAGCGTTCTGAACGATGTGACCATGCGGGACTGGCAGTACCGCACCACCCAATGGCTGCAGGGCAAGACATTTGAGGCCAGCACCCCGTTCGGTCCGTGTCTTGTGACCCCGGACGAATTGCCCGGCGGGACGCGTCCGACGGTCGAGGTGCGTTGCAGTCTTGACGGGCGGGAGGTGCAACGGTCGAACACTGCGGACCTGGTGTTCGACCCGGTGGATCTGGTCACCTACGTCAGCCGGATCGTCACCTTGCACCCGGGCGACGTCATCGCTACGGGAACGCCGGCCGGTGTCGGGCACGCGCGCACTCCTCCGGTGCGGTTGGCGCCCGGTTCGGTGCTCGTCACTGAAATCGAAGGGATCGGGCGGACGACGACGCCGGTCACATCGGTGCACGAATCTTTCGGCACATCAAGGTAAGGAGAACGGAGCCATGGCTGAACACGACGTCCCCGTCGTAACCCGAAAAGGGCAGGAGCACACCGGTACAGGTCAGTCGGGCGGCGCAGTCCGTATTTCCGGTGTGGGTCCGCAACACACACCGGCGACCCGCATCTGGTACGGCAAAGTCAGCAACGAGCCCGGCTATCGTTCGCTGCCGCACCACCACGGCGAGGCAGAGACCGGCGGCTATGTTCTGAAGGGAAAGGGCCGCATCTGGTTCGGCGAGAACTACTCGAAGTACGAGGATCTCGAAGAAGGCGATTTCGTCTTCGTGCCGCCTTACATGCCACACGTGGAGGGCAACATGAGTACCACCGAGGAACTTGTGTGGCTGACCTGCCGTACGCCGGACAACATCGTGGTGAACCTCGAAGAGGTCGACGATTCGATCCTCGAGGGGTATTGCCGCGCATAAATGAATGGGGCAGGACATCGGTGTCCTGCCCCATTCGTCCGTTGCGTGAGGAATTCCCCAATGTCGCCGGGTTCAGCCGCAGTGTGCGGCACCCGACGCGATCAGATGCTCGGCGTCGAGTCCCAGGCGCTCCAGGACCGCACGAGTGTCTTGCCCCGGCCGGTGGGGCCGCGAGGGCTGGTGCGGCCGGTGAGCCGAAAAGCGCGGCGCGACGCCAGGTTCGATGAAGCCGTCCTCGACCCGCACCGATCCGCGCTGCCGCATGTGGTCGTGCTCCGCGGCCTCGCGCAGGCTCAATACCGGAGCGACACAGGCATCGGTGCCATCGAAGACCTTGACCCATTCGTCCCGAGTACGGGACGCGAACGCCGCCGCGATCCTACGGCGAGTTGCGGGCCACGAAGCGCGGTTCTGCTGTTCGTCTGCGTCCAACTTGTCAACTTCCAGCCCAGTGAGCAACTGTGCGTAGAACTTCGGCTCGATCGCTCCGACAGCCATGTATTTGTCGTCTGCCGTGCGATAGACCGCGTAGTACGGCGCTCCGCCGTCGAGCATATTGATGCCGCGCATGTCCTGCCACGTACCGGTATTGACCATCCCGTGTGTGCCTGCCAACAGATGGGCGACGCCGTCCACGATTGCCGCGTCGACGACCTGACCACGCCCACTGGCTCGTGCCTCGAGCAGCGCGGCGAGCACGCCCATCACGAGATACGCTCCGCCACCCCCGAAGTCCCCAACCAGATTCAGCGGGACCTGGGGCGGCCCCTCTGCGTCGCCGATCGCATGCAGGGCGCCGGTCAGTGCGATGTAGGTCAAGTCATGTCCCGCGAGCGCCGCCAGCGGCCCGTCCTGCCCCCAACCCGTCATCCGGCCGTAGACGAGGGCGGGGTTGCGTTTCCAGCACGGCTCCGGACCGAGGCCCAGACGTTCGGTGACGCCAGGGCGGCTTCCCTCCAACAGCACGTCACAGCGGGCGACCAGGTCGAGCACTGCGGCGACGGCATCGGGGTGCTTGAGGTCGAGACATACGATCTGTTTGTCGCGGTTGAGCACGTCGTCGGTCGGTGCACCGGGAAAGATACCGAGCCCGCCGGGACGTTCCACCCGGATTACCTCGGCGCCCATGCCGGCCAGTGTCATGCCGCCGAACGGTGCGGGACCCATCCCGCCGAGCTCCAATGCACGAACCCCGCAGAGAGGGCCGCTCCGGTCAGGAATCGTTGATATCTCATGTGTATTCGTGTCGGCCATTTCCTCATCCTCAAAGCGTGAAAGGTCGCCGAAGCCGGTCACCTAGCCGAACCGGAGTCCGATCTGCAATTCCGGGAGGCATTCGATAAGCGGTGTTAGGGCAGGCGAAATGATACGTACAAACGATCGTACGTTATGGGGAAACCTTGGTCGAGCCCGGTTGCCGTCGTGCCGTGCTGACCGGTGCGTACGCGGCCACCAGATCGTCCTCTACCTCGTGCAAGTCGAGCCGGCCGCCTGGCTGATACCACATTGCGACGTGGTTGAGGATCGCGATGCCCGCGTACGCCGCCAGTTTGACATCGGGAATCGTGACCCGCCCTGTTGCCCTGGCCTCCTTTAGTAGCTGTTCGAAGGCGGCCTGATAGGAGTCGCGAAGTTCGACGAGGGCGCCGCGCTTCCTTGGCGAGAGTGCGCGAAGTTCGGAGTTCCCGATGAGCGCCGCGTGTTGGTGTTCGGCGTGGAATCGGATACCTGCACGCAGGAACGCGTCCGTTCGGTCCACCGGATCGGAGCATTCCCCGGCCGCCGTGGTTGAGGCCGTGATCAGGTCGGTCATGACCTCCTTCATGATCTCGAAGAGCAGTTCCTCCTTCGAGGACATATGTAGAGGCTGGACACCCGCAAGCCGCTCGCGTCGGCGATCTGGCGCAGGGTTGTCTCGGCGTAGCCCTGTTCGAAGATAAGGTGGATTGCGACCCGTCTGATTCGTTGGGCAGTGGAGTTGTGGCCATCCGGCGTCGGTTGCAGGCGCGGTGTGCCGGGCCTGGGCTGGGCTGAAGTCGGGCGACCACTCATTTCGTCAACTCCTCGGGTCTCTGTTGGATCGAGCCAATCGGGCCCGCATCGATGCTGCATGACCTCGAATGCAGTCGGCGACTGCCGCTCATCAGCGGGGGCGACGCGTTCGTGCAGATATTCCCGTCGCTACGGGGAACTGCCCGCACGCAGGGCGGTTTCATCGTTCTTCCCATTCATTGGGTGTTCGTGGTAGAAACATGGTGACACTATACGTACGGGCGTTCGTTCGTATCAGAAAATTGCTTCGCCGGAGTTGTGTTTCCGGTTGTGGCTGGTGTCCCGAGGGGCCCATGGGCGCGGTCTTCGCGCCGTCTGGAGAGAAACCATTGACAGAACTGAGGTATGCGTGGCTGGAGCCCGGGCCTGAGCAGGTGGAGCCCGGAATCTTCCGCATCCCGCTTCCACTGCGGTCCGACGGCCTGCGGGCGGTCAACGTCTACGCCTGCGTGGACGGCGACCAGGTTGTCCTGATCGACTCCGGTTGGGCGTTGGTCGAATCGCGCGCGGAACTGGAGCGAGCGTTGAAAGCGGTCGGCTTCGCTCTCGGCGACATCGGCAGGTTCCTCGTCACCCACGTCCACGCTGACCACTACACCCAGGCCGTGGCCGTCCGGCGCGAGCTCGGCACCAAGGTTGCCGTCGGCATCGCTGAGCGAGACAACCTCGAAGACCTGATGGACGAACGCCGGCCGACCGGACGCACCCAACTCGACCAGTTGCTGCGTCACGGGGCTGCGGACCTGATCGAACCTCTGATCGCATCGGGCTTCGGTGTGACGTCCGATACCGGTCTGTGGGAGGAACCGGACGAATGGATCGAGGACAGGGACCGGCTCGAGATTCCGGGCAGTGAGCTCGAGGCGATACACACTCCGGGACACACGCGAGGACATCTGGTCTTCGACGACCGGACTCGCGGTGTGATGTTCACCGGGGATCACCTGCTGCCACACATCACGCCGTCCATCGGGTTCGAGAGCAGGCCCGGTTCGTCGCCTCTCGCCGATTTCCTGAACTCACTCGCTCTGGTGCTGCGGCTGCCCGATCGCAGAATGCTGCCGGCGCACGGTCCCGCGGGCGGGAGTACCCATCGACGTGCCCAAGAGCTCCTGGACCACCATGACTCCCGCCTGACGGTCTGTCACGACACGATCGGTGTCCGCGGCTCGACGGCTTTCGATGTCGCCAGCCGACTGGGGTGGACCCGCCGTGAGAGGCCCCTAGCGCAGCTCGATGTCCAGAACCGCATGCTGGCGATCTGCGAAACAGCAGCCCACTTGCACGTCCTCGTCGGGCAAGGACGTCTGCGGCTGACCGAAGTGGATGGCGTCGAGCGGTACATCCGAGCCGAAGAACAGCCCTTTGACCGTAAGGACAGGTGAAGTGAGTATGGCGCAACTGGATGGAAAGGTCGCGCTCGTGACCGGGGCCGCGCGGGGGCAGGGCAGGGCCCACGCGCTGACCCTCGCTCGTCATGGTGCCGATCTCGTTGTGGTAGATCTCGAGCCCGGCGTGATGTCGACCATCTCCTACGACATGCCGGGGGAGGAGGAACTTCTCGACACGGCAAAGCAGATCGAGGAACTCGGCCGGCGGGCCGTGGTGGTGCGTGCCGATGTCCGAGTCCAGTCCCAGTTGGACGACGCGGTGGCGTGTGCGGTCGCCGAATTCGGGGGGCTCGACATCTTGATTGCCAACGCCGGAGTGTTGTCACACGTGCCGTTCTGGAAGCTCACCGATGAGCAGTGGTCCGAGGTGGTGGAGACGAACCTCACCGGAGTCTGGCACTCGGCCAAAGCGGTGGCCCCGCACATGATCGAACGCGGAAGCGGCGCGATCGTCATGACGGCATCTATCAACGCATTGGAGCCTGGGCGCAATTACGCGCACTACACGGCCGCCAAACACGGTGTCATCGGGCTGATGAAGACAGTTGCGCTCGAACTGGCCCCGCATGGCGTCCGGTGCAATGCCGTTTGTCCCGGCGTGGTCGACACGGCCATGGTCAACGGCCAGGACAGTTATGACATGTTCGCCGGACGCAGCGGTGGTACCCGCGAGAACCTCATCCATGCCGGGCACAGCTATCACGTGCTGAAGGGGTTCGGCCCGTTGGATCCCCAAGTGGTTGCCGATGCGGCGCTATGGCTGGTATCCGACGGCGCAGCAGCCGTTACGGGCACGGCAGTGCCGATAGAGGCCGGTCACCTTCTGCTCACGGGTGTCAATCCGAAACCGCAAGCCTGACCGCAACAACAACAAAGGATGGACGAAAAATGGGACTCTGGTTCGAGGAGCTGACCCCAGGGCTGACGATCGAGCACTCGATCCGGCGTACGGTGACCGAAGCCGACAATGTGATCTTCTCGACGCTGACGATGAACCCGCAGCCGCTTCATCTCGACGAGCAGTTCTCGGCGCAGACCGAATTCGGCACGCGTGTTGTGAACGGCCTCTTCACATTGTCACTGGTGATTGGGCTGTCGGTGACAGACATCTCGCTGGGTACTACTGTTGCCAACCTCGCGTACGAGATCGTCGAAATGCCCGCGCCGGTTCGCCACGGCGACACGATCCGGGTGGTATCGGCAATCCTGGAATCGCGCGAATCGAAATCACGCCCGACACAGGGCATTGTCAAGCTCGAACACAAAGGTTTCAATCAGGACGACGTGCTCGTGAGCCGCGTCGTGCGGTCGGCGCTCTTCTTGAAGCGCCCCGCGGCGTGATCAGTGCGGAGCGTGGAGCGATTCACGCTCCGCAGTCGGCTTTCGAAATGGCCGGTTGTAGAAGGCCGAGCACTTGCGTGCATGTCGGAAGAAACGGGTTGACATGATCAAGGTGGTTGTCGTCGTCCGGCGCAAGGACGAATTGGACCGGGCGGCTTTCCTACGTTGCTGGCAGGAGGATCACCCGCGGTTCGTACTGCAGTTGCCGGGGATCCGCGGCTACCGGCAGAGCCCGGCCATCAAGCATCGCAAGCACTGGCCGTGGGATGGCAGCGCCGAGATGTGGTTCGACGATGTCGACGCGGTGCGTGCGGCGTTCGCTGGCCCCGAAGCAGACCTTGTACGTGAGCACGAGGAACATTTCATCGGGGGGCTCGACTGGTTCCTGGCAACGGAGACGACCGTGCTCTCACCGCAGTGACACGCCTTGTCCGGATCAATCCCCCGGGGGAGCATCCGCCACGAGCAGCACGTTGGAAAAGGTCATGACCTTTTCGCCACGCTGGTTCGTCACGATGTAGTCCAGAGTCACCACGTGCTGGTTCTCCTGGTGGGAAGGGCGGGCGTGTGCGACGGTCACCTGCGCGCGGATGGTGTCGCCGATCATGACCGGCGCGACGGCGCGCAGCTCGTTCAAACCGAGCCAAGCCACTGTTCGCTCGTCGTCTATGAGCGTCGTCCTGGTGCTCAACCCGAGTGTCATGGCGAGTGTGCAGGGGCCGTGTACCACACGCTCACCGAACCCGCTCCGTGCGGCGAATTCTCGATCGGTGTGAATCGGCAGCCAGTCTCCGGTCAACGATGCCCATGCCACCAGATGTGCCTCGGTGAGGGTAAGTGCTGCGGTCGACACGGTGGTGCCGACCAGTTCGTCGCATGACGCCGATGTCATCGCGCCGCCTCCAACTCGATCGTCAATTTCGGCCCGTTCAATATCTGCTGCGGGCCCGGCATTCATTCCGCGATGGTAACCGAGGGCTTTCCTGCCATCCTCGATGAACGGAAATGATGGGGGTGGAATTGGTCAGCATGCTTCCGCGCGACTTGTGTCAGAAGAAACTAGCCCGCTTTTCGACTGTCAGTCGTCCGCAGTCGGCCGGTAGACGCCGAGCAGGCCGTCGATGACCTCGTCGAGGCTCAATTCGCCCGTGGCCTGGTACCAGGAGGCGACGTGGTTGGCGATGGCAACGGCTGCGTACGCCGCGAGCTTGACGTTCGGGACGGTCCCGGCCCGGTTCGAAGCGGCTACGGCTCGGATGTGGTCTTCGAGGTCCTTTTGGTACGTGTCCCGCAAGTTCACGATGGCGCGTCGGTGTCTGAGACTCAGCGCTCGCAGCTCGGTGTTCCCTATGAAAGCCGCATGCTGGTTCTCGGCGTGGAACTCGATGGCGGTCCGCAGGAACGCGCGCAACCGCTCCCTGGGGTCGGTCAGGCCGGTCACCGCGGCCTGGCTGAGCTCGATCAGCTCCTTCATCACGCTGTGCATGATGTTGTAGAGCAGCTCTTCCTTGCTGGCGATGTGGTTGTAGAGGCTCCCTACTTTCACCCCCACGACCTCTGCGATCTGTCGCAGCGAGGTAGCCTCGAAACCCTGGTGGTAGATGAGGTCGACCGCCGCGCTGTATATGGCTTGAGCCGTAGGCGAGGTCAGTCGGCGATCGCCCGCGGAAAAGGCCATTGCGCACACGGTTCGCTCCATCCTGAGAGTTTCCGGACACCGACAGTCACCAAGACTTTAGTCAGAGCGGCGGACCGGCGGATGGCCCGGTCCGGGTGTCCTGCCGCAATCCCATTGCTCTCTCCTTCGTCGGTGAACTGCGCCTTCCTTCCGCGCGTGTGTTCGAGCCTGCGGCGGCCAGGTATGCGAGCGCGAGAGCCGCCCTGTCAGCTCTCTCGCAAAACATAAGATCATGATACGAACGTTCGATAGTTTGTCAAGGAAAAGCTATCGTTGCCTGAGCATGTTGGATATGGTTACGATACGTACGATCTGGCTGACGTCGCAGAGTAGTTGTAGAGGAATTGGCATTCTCGCCGGCGTGAAACCGCCGGAGACCGGATCGGTCGACTCGATCAGGTGAGGAGTCTTTGGGTGGACACTTCGGACGGAAAGGTCGCGCTGATCACCAGCGCGCCCTCCGGCGCGGCTCGGGAGCTCATGCCGGGCCGGGCAGGTCAGAGCCGTCGAAGGAAGCGGTCCACGTCCACGATCGCGCGGCGGACGGTGCCGCTCGCGATGCAGGTGCCGTCCGCTGCCTTCGCGTCAACGGTGAAGTCGACGCTTCGGCCCTCGTGTCCGGTCACTTCCGAGGTGATGCAAATGGTGTCGCCGACCGCTGTGGCACGCAGATGCCGGAGAGACACCTCCGTGCCGACGGACGTGGTACCTGGCGGGAGGTGATCGGCCAGCGCCTTAACGGTCGAATTTTCCAACCATGCCAGGAGGCGTGGCGTGCCGAGGACGTCCAACGACCCACTTCCCAGCGCGGAGGCGGTGTCGTGATCGGCGACAATGTGTTCGGTGCTGGCGGTCAGGCCGAGTAGCGACGTCATTCCGAAACCCTTTCAATTCGATTCTGGTTGCTCCAAGACAATGGCATGTTTCGACTGAGAAACAAAATACTCCAGCGGGGCGTTGTTGGGCACATTTCGTTGTCGGGCTCATTTGTGGGATTGCAATCGGGCATAATATTATTTTTTTGATTCAGGAAGGATTTTTCATGCCAATAATTAGTGCATCATCTGCGGGGACCGCCATTGTTTCCGGTCGTGAGGGGAAGCGCCCATGAGCGCCTCCCGAAGTGATCAGAAGGCCGCGCTCAGTGGCATCAGAGTTGTCGATCTGAGTCAATGGGAGGCAGGCACTCCCTGTACCCGGGCTCTCGGCTTCCTGGGAGCCGATGTCATCAAGATCGAACGACCAGGTGTGGGCGAAGCGGGTCGGTCCGCGTCGAGGGACGTTCCGGATCTCGACTCGTACTACTTCCCGATGCTGAACAACAACAAGCGGTCGGTCACCGTCGACTTGAAGTCCGAGGAGGGGGTTGCCCTGGTGCTGAGCTTGATCCGCCAGGCCGACGTCGTGGTCGAGAACTTCGCGCCTGGCACGATCGAGCGTCTGGGGCTGGGCTACGACGACGTTCGTGTGGTGAACGACCGGGTCATCTACGCCTCGATCAAGGGGTACAACCGGGGGCTGTATGAGCATTACCTGGCTTTTGATCCGACCGGCCAGGCGACCGGGGGTTCGATGGCGATCACGGGAGGACCGGGGGGAGGTCCGATCCGTCCTGGCCCGACGATCGCGGACAGCGGGACCGGGATGCACCCGGTCATCGGGATTCTCGCCGCCTTGTTGCAGCGGGTCACTACCGGCCGCGGACAACGTGTCGATGTCGCTATGCAGGACGCGATCATGAACTACTGCCGCATGGCGTATGCCAGGCACAATGTGCTTGGGAAGCCGACCAAGCGGGTAGGCAACGGAAGCCCCGCGTCGGCATCGGCACCCTCGTCGGCCTACCCATGCAAGGGCGGCGGGGTCAACGACTTCTGCTTCATCTACACCGCACGTCACAGCAACACCTAATGGCACAAGCTCCTGTCGGTGATCGGTTGCACCGACCTGGTGGACGATCCACGTTTCGCGTCCCCCGAGAAGCGGTTGGCACACGAGGAAGAGGTCAACCGGGTCATTGTCGAGTGGACGGTTCGCTACGACAAACACGAAGTCATGCGACGGGTGGCCGACGCGGGAGTGCCTGCCGGCGCCGTTCCGGAAACCGCAGACTTGCTTGCGGAGCCGTCCCTGCAGGAGAACAACGCGATCCTGCGGCTCGAACATTCGGTGCGCGGCACGTTCCACACGCCGGGCTGGGCTGTGCGCATGAGCGATTCCTCCGCTGAGTTCCGGCCGGCCCCGCTGCTTGGCGCGCATACCGAAGAAGTCCTCGCCGAATTCCTGGAAATCACGGGCGACGATTTCGACAAGTTGCTCGTCGCCGACGACCTGACCAACAAAGCTATCGCCACCCGCCTGCACATTACCCACCGCACCGCAGCAGGACACGTCGAACACATTCTGATCACTGCGGAGCCGCCGATCGCTCGAGCCCGTGATTGCGCGGCGCCGAGCAGAATGGCAGCGCGCCGGGCGCTGCCCTGCGATGCCACAATCCATGCCAGCGTTTCAAGGGCTACTGCGGCGAACAGCAGGCCCAGCGCCTGCCGCTGTGGGTCGCAGGCAGCGGCATAATCGCCGGTGTTTTCGCACGCATTGCGGAGGTTGTTGAGGGTGCTGGCTTCTCCACTCCGGTTACCGATTTCCCGGTAGATCTAGAGGGGGCGAGACGTCGCCTGTCGGAGGGTACCGATCCCGGTTCGGCCGCCGGTGACCGCGATCGAGGCGGTCGGTCTGGCCGCGAGCAGGTCGGTCAGCCGGTTCAGCAGCCGTGCAGCGACCGCAGAGCATAGCTGCGTGTCATCGGCGTACACGAACCCATCCGTGGTATGGCCGACCGCGCGGGTAGGTACTGCTCAGTCATGGCTGAGGACTCCTTCACCATCGGCATGATGTGACGAGCCAGGCGCATCACAGCCCAACCGGGCACGTCCCGCGGGAGCGTCGGAGGAACTGCTTTGCCGGGAGTGTCGGAGCACAACCTGACTCGCCGCCAACGCCAAAGACCTGAAAGCCACTTGCGAAAGGCCGAGGCCACCGCAGCCGACCCTGCGATATCCTGGGGTACGTCACAGAGCAGGACACGCGCATGCGCGACATCGACCCGTCGAAAACTCAACGTGCCGTGATCCCCGCGGTCGCGGCGGAACTTGCAGACGCTGGATTCGCCGGCGCCGAGGAGATCGGGCGTGGCGGATTCGGTGTGGTGTATCGATGCAACCAGGTCGCGCTGGACCGGATGGTGGCGGTCAAGGTGCTCACCGCCGATCTGGACCAGGAGAACCGGGAGCGGTTCGTGCGGGAACAGCGGGCGATGGGCCGACTGAGCGGGCAGCCCAACATCCTCGGCGTGCTGCAGGTTGGCACCACCACGTCGGGGTTGCCTTACCTGGTCATGCCATACTGTCCGCAGGGTTGCCTCGACGCCCGGATCCGCGGTCACGGTCCACTGTCGGCGGCGGAGGCGCTGCGAGTGGGGGTGAAGCTGGCCGGGGCTCTCGAGACCGCGCACCGGCTCGGGATTCTGCACCGCGACGTCAAACCGAGCAACATCCTGATCACCGACTACGGTGAACCAGCACTGACCGACTTCGGAATCGCACGCATCCCCGATGGATTCCGCACTGACGCCGGCACGGTCACGGGCTCACCGGCGTTCACTGCGCCGGAGGTGCTGGCGGGCAAGGCACCCACGCCCGCAGCGGACGTCTACGGGCTCGGCGCGACGTTGTTCGCCGCGCTAACCGCGCATGCGGCATTCGAGCGGCGCAGCGGTGAGCAGGTGGTGGCTCAGTTTCTGCGCATTACCACACAGCCCACGCCGAACCTCCGCGAGCACGGCATCGACGAGGACCTTGCGCAAGTGATCGAGCACGCCATGGGCCGCAGCCCCGAGCAGCGACCCTCCGCGGCCGCGCTGGGCGAGCAGCTCCAGCAGCTGCAGGCCCGGCGCGGGTTGCCGGTCGATGAGATGGCGGTGCGAGCAGAAGCAGGTGCCGAACACAAAGCAGCCACCCCGGTTCCCCTGGCCACCGACTACTCACCGGCGCGAGGGCCCAATCCGCTCGGGCCGCCGGTCAGCACTAGGGGGGCTATTCCGCACGAGCTGACGAGCTTCGTCGGCCGGCGCACCGACTTGACCCAGGCCAAGAGGCTGCTCGCGAGCTCCCGGCTGGTGACGTTGACGGGAATCGGCGGGGTAGGCAAGACGCGTCTGGCCTTGCGCGCGGCGGTCGGCGCGCAGCGGGGCTTCCCTGACGGGGTGTGGCTGGTCGAGCTCGGGCAGCTGCACGACGGTGCCCTGCTGCCGGGAGTGATCGCCACCGCTGCAGGGCTGCGCCCGCAAGGCAAGCCGGTGCTCGACGTGCTGATCGACTACCTGGCATCCCGACAGCTGCTGCTGGTGCTCGACAATTGCGAACAGATCGTCGACGCTGCGGCAAAGGTTGCCGAAACACTGCTGACGGCATGTCCGAAGCTGCAGATCCTAGCCACCAGCCGCGAGGCCCTGAGCGTCGGTGGGGAGGCGCTGCTGCAAGTGCGGCCGCTGACCGTTCCCGATCCGGATCAGCGGCCGTCGCTACGGGGTGCGCCCCGCTACGACGCGGTCGCTCTGTTCGTCGAACGGGCCGCCGCCGCGGTACCGCGTTTCGCGCTCACCGAAGACAACGTCGCAGTCGTGGCCGAGATCTGTCGCCATCTCGATGGGCTGCCGTTCGCTATCGAGCTGGCCGCGGCCCGGCTGCGCGCGCTGTCACCCGAACAGATCCTGGCGCGACTGACCGATCGGTATGCACTGCTGACGCACGGCAGCCGTAGCGCGCCGAGCCGCCAGCAGACCCTGCGCTGGTGCATCGATTGGAGCTACTCGTTGTGTACACGGCCCGAACAACAGGTCTGGGCGCAACTGTCGGTATTCGCCGGGAGCGTCGAACTCGACGCCGCCGAACAGGTGTGCCGAGACAACCTCGGCGAGGCGGATCTGCTCGACGTGCTCACCACCCTGGTCGACAAGTCAATCTTGATCCGCGAGGAATCTGACTCCGTGGTACGATTCCGTCTGCTCGAGACGGTGGGCGACTACGGCCGCGACAAACTCGAGCAGGCTGGCGAGTACACGCAAATGCGGCGTCGACATGTGGATTGGTACCGACAGCTCGCCGAACGCGCGGACGCTGACTGGATGAGCCCCCGCCAGCTCGAGTGGATCGCCCGCCTCAACCGCGAACAACCCAACCTGCGCGAGGCGCTGGACTTCTGCCTGACCGACATCGAAGCAGAACCAGGCGCGGCATTGTCGTTCGTGGCCGCCCTGCAACCGTTCTGGCTCTCCCACGGACAGGCCGGTGAGGCACGGCACTGGCTCGACCGCACCCTCGTCGTTAGTCCCGCGACCGACACGACGGTACGTGCCAAGGCGCTATGGCACGCCAGCGTGGTAGCCGATCTCCAGTACGATCTCGGCGTGGCGTCCGCACTCGTCACGCAGGCGCGGGCGCTCGCGGCAACGACCGAGCATCCGATCGTGCACTCGTTCGCCGACCTCACCGAAGGCATCCATAGGGTTTTCGACGGCGACTTTCCCCGAGCGCGCGCGCCCCTGGAAACCGCCCTCGAATCGTTCACGGCGCAGGGCAACGTCTACGGGCAGATGTGGGCGCTTCTCGGGCTCTTCTGGGCTCACGAATTGCATGAGGACAGCGCAACCGCGATCTCGTACCAAGAAAGGGTCCTCGGGCTCACCGAATCCTGTGGCGATTCGGTACATCGGTCATATGCCTTGTACGCGACTGCGGTTGCCACGTGGCGTCGGGGCGATAGCGACCATGCGCTGGGGCTGCTGCGGCAGGGGTTGCAGCTGATCAGGCAACTGAAAGACTCGCTGGTGGCCGCGATGGCGCTGGAAACACTGGCGTGGATAGCGGGAGCTCAGGGCAGCGCGCGGCGCGCAGCGGTGTTGTTGGGCGCCGCGCAGGCGCTGGCGCAGTCGACGGGCACCTCCTCAGTGCTGTTTCCGAATCTGGCGGTCCGCCATGAGGACTGCGAACGGGCGGCACGTCACACGCTCGGCCGGCAAGCATTCGAGACCGCACACCGCGAAGGAGCCGTACTGGATCTCGACGCCGCGATCGACTACGCCCTCGGACAGCAATGCCGGACCGCAGCTCGCGGCCCGGGGCCGTCGCCGGAGCTGACCACCCGGGAGCGGGAGGTAGCCGACCTCGTTGCCCAAGGCCTGACCAACAAGGCTATCGCCGCCCGCCTGAGCATCTCCCAGCGCACCGCCCAGGGACACGTCGAACACATCCTCACCAAACTCGGATTCACCTCACGCGCCCAGATCGCCGCGTGGATCACCGAACGGAGCCAACCCGCACCGACCGGTGGGCCAGGCTCACGAAATTGATTGGGGCGCAGAGCGTTACGCGCACCCGGGGCGCCTTTGACTTCGTGAGAGTCCGCTGCCCCCCTTGGGGTGCAGTGCGGGGCGCAACCCGGGTTCGGCATATCAAGTCCGCGTTGGTTAAATTACGGGTTTCGATCGCCGAAAAAACAACAGATATGCGTAATCCGTTGGTAGCGAGCTGGGTTCGTGCTCGGGATGCGTGTTTGGGCTGGTAGTGCGTGGCTTGGTGCTGATGTGGCTGGTCGGCGTGGTGGAGGTCGGGGTTCGTGGCGTCGCGGGTATTCGCGTACGAGGAGTTGGCGCGTCTGCGGGAGTTCCCGGAGATCAGCCGCGGCGCAGGCTCGGCGGGTTCTATCGTGGCGGCACGATTGGCGTCGGCTGGTGCGAGCGTCGTCGTAGTCGAAGCCGGTGGCAGTCATCGACGTCCCGACGTCCGCTTTCCACTAGGCATCGTCACGCTCTATGCGACTGCCAACTGGAAATATCCGGCAGCGCCCGACTCGAGCAAGGGCCGCGACAATGACGCTTTCGCGGCCGGTCGGATCGTGGGTGGTAGCGGATCGATCAATGCGATGGTCTATGCCCGGGGACTACGTTCGGACTACGACAGTTGGGCGGCGGCGGGAAACGAGGGGTGGTGCTACGCCGATGTGCTGCCCTACTTCAAGAGCATCGAGAGCTGGATCGGCGGAGCCGACGAGTACCGCGGCGCAACGGGGCCGATCGAGGTCTCGTGGTGTGGACACCACCATGAGGTGGATGACGCCTTCATCCGGGCCGCAGTCGATGCCGGATACGAACTGAATCCGGATCAGAACGGTCGAAGTCAGCTGGGAGTGGCCCGAAGCCAGGTGAATCAGCATCGCGGGCTCCGGTGCTCCTCGGCCCGAGGTTTCCTGCACGACCTTCCGCGCGACAGGCGTCCGCGCGTCCTGACCAAAAGGCAGGTGTCTCGAATCGTTGTCGAGAAGGGACGTGCGGTAGGGGCGAATCCGGCGGCCGTGTTCTGCGGGCTCGAGGTGGTACTGAGCGCCGGCGCGATCGGTACGCCCGCTGTGCTTTTGCGGTCGAGGATAGGGCCGGGCGGCGCGACGCTGAATTTGCCCGGTGTCGGGGAGAATTTCCAGGACCACCTCGTCTCCTCCCAGTGCTGGGATTCGAAAGTTCCGACCGTCAATACCCTCGGCCCTGTCGGTGGAGCCAAGGCACTCGCGGCGCTGCTGATGCGCGGGCAAGGGCCGATGACAACGACAGCTTTCGAGGCGCAGCTCATTACCAATGAGTTCCAGATTGCTATTACCCCAGTGCAATACACGCTCGACAGGGTGACCAGGCGAGCGAGTCTGGATCGGGTCGACAGGTTCACTGTGTATACGGTTCTCATGCATCCCCAGGGGCGGGGTCGTGTTCGTCTACACGATGGACGACCACGGATCGAGTTCGAACGCTTGGCCCATGAGGATGTACGAAAACTGATCGAGGGATCCGCGCTGGCTCGTGACCTCGTCGAATCCCAGTCGGCGATGCGCAGTGTCGCCGGGGCCTATCTCAGTGACAACGGAACGTCGGGTGCTGCATGGTTGGCTGCCCAGGAGGACAGCATCTACCACGCTGTCGGGACCTGTCGGATTGGCGTCGACGACCACGCGGTGGTCGATCCGCAACTGAGTGTTCACGGTATTGATGGACTTCGGGTTGTCGATGCCTCGGTGATGCCGACGCTGACCTCCGGTAACACAAATGCGCCGACGATGATGATCGCTCAGCGGGTGCCGATCTGATTCTGCACGGTGGGGCGTGAATCGGGCTTCCCGGTGCAGGATCCGGTGCGCTTACCGAGGCGTAACCGTTCTTGGGCATCCACCGAAGCACCGCCGCCAGAACGGTTTGGGAGTCATCGGAGACGGCCCGTGCACATCGATGGTGGTTCGTCCTTCGAGTCGGCCCACCATCGATGCGTCAACGCAGACCGTTATCTCAGATGCGGTGCGCCGCGCGGGCGATGGTCTCCCAGACGTCCATATCTTCGATGAGGTCCTTGTGCTGACCCAGCTGTACCTGCGGACCGTATCGGAAGATGAGTCCTGTTGCGCCGGAGTCGAACCAAGCGGTCAGTTGTTCTGCGATCCGTTTGTGCGAGCCGACGAGGAACATGGTGTCGACGAGTTCGTCCGGCACGTTGGCCAGCGCTTCGTCGTAGCGGCCCGCGGTCGTCAGCTCGGTGAGCCGGTCGCACAGCCCCGAGAAGCCCAGCGCTTCAGTCTGGAATCGCAACGGCTCGGCCCAGTCCACGATGTAGGGGCGGAAGCGGTCGAGTCCTGCCCGCACGTCGTCGCTGACGATCAGGTCGACGAGTGCCCAGATCTGGAAGTCCTCTCGGCGCTTGTTCTCGCCCGCACGCTTGAAGCCTGCTTCGAGGAATGGCTCGAATGCCGGGAGCATTCCAGGTGCGAAACCCCAGGGGTACCAGCCGTCGGCGATTTCGGCTGTCAGCGAAATCATTTGCGGCCCAACGGCAGCGAGCACGACTGGTGGCACGGGGCCGGGTTCCAATGTGCTGACCCACGGTCGTACCCCCAAGGCCCCGTCACGGGAGTAGGGGATGCTGATCTCGGAGCTCTGAGAGTTCACGGTCGTGCCGAGCCGCGCGCGGACCGGCTCGGCGTACAGCTCGGTCGGCTCGATCGGGTTGCCGTCGGCGTCGTAGGAGCCTGCAGTGCGGAACACCTGGCGCAGCACATCCACATAGTCGCGCATGCGCTGAACCGGCTTGCCCCAAGGCAGGCCGTGCCACCCCTCGCAGGAACTCTGAAAACCACCCCCGATCCCGGCGATCAGCCGCCCGCCGCCCGCCATGGCGTCGATAGTCTGCAATGCCTGGGCGAGAACGGTGGGCGGGCGAGCAGTCAGCGTCGCGACGTGTGTGCCGAGGGTCATTCGCTTGGTGACTGCCGCAAGGTAGCCAAGTGGTGTGAGCGCGTCGTTTCCTATGCCCTCGGCAGTGAACACCGCGTCGAACCCGAACTGCTCACAGCGTCGAATCCGCTCCAGCGGAATTGTGAATTCCCGGTCTCCCCAAGGAACTTCGGTGGCGATCTTCATCCTCGATCCTCTTCCGCTCGTCTGTTTGGGAAATCACGATGTCAAGCCTGTGCCTCGGGCACATCTGCGGATCGACGGAGTCGATATCGGCCGTTCGGCCGATGGCATTCCCCGCCTGCGTGTCCGGCCGATCGGAGTATTCGCCTGTGTGACTTTGCGGTGGGATCTAGCCTTCGTCGGTGCCGCTGCAGAGGTGGATTTGCCACATCGGCACAGCTTGTGCGCGTAAAGTTTGCTGATAGCCCAGAGGCACGTGGCTCGGTCGAACCACCGCGTGGGTCGCGTGAATGCAGGACGTATGGATAACAATCAACACATCCCGAACCCCCGGAATGCGGCCGACTGCCGCGGTAGCACCGCGTTGCTCGAGGCGATTACCGAGTTCCGTTCGGTCACAACAGCTCAGGCGCTCGTGGACCAGGCGCCGGAAGTCATTGCCCGGCTCGGGTTCGACAGGGTGCTGATCTCACGGATCGACAACGGCATCTGGGTTCCGGAGTCGATGTTCGTGCGCTGCGATCAACGATGGGCGCAAGCGATCATTCAGGCCGGGCGAGAGGAGCCGACCGCCTTGGAGTCGGTCGTCGAGGCCGATGTGGTCGACTCTGCCAACACATTCGTTGTGGACGAGGTGCAGACCCATCCACGGGTGCACCGGTCGATTGCCGCGGTGTCCCGATCGGACAACTACGGTGTCGCCCCTATCGTGATCGAGCAGTCGGTAGTCGGGATGGTGCACGCCGACCGTTATGTTCAGGGGCAGAGGGTATTTCGTGAGGAATGCGAATTGCTGGCCGTGGCCGCCGAGAGTTTGGCCGTGCATCTGAGTCGGTTGGTGCTGCTCCAACAATTGCAGGCCGTCCGCGAGACGGCTGGTCGATCATGGCCGACGGTAACTCCGAGTGTTCCGTCGCAGAGCCGCATGCCGAATCGAAGAATTCCCCCAGGTCAGGAGCTGACCGATCGCGAACTCGACGTCATGCGACTCATGTCTGCCGGGCAGACCAATTATCGAATCGCGCGACGGTTGGACATCTCCGAGGGCACGGTCAAGACTCACGTATCGAAGATCTTGCAGAAGCTCAACGCCGCCAACCGAGCACAAGCCGTGTCGCTCTGGCTCGTGAGCCGCGGGCCGAGTCATTGACAACGGCTCCGACGCCGGTGAAAGCAGGCCGAACCGCTTTCACCGGCCTCGACACGGAACTCAGCTTCGACCAGCCAGGGCGTATCGACGGTCCGTGTCGGCATCGTCGTGGGCCAGTCGGCCCAGAAGTGACAATACGTCCAAGTGCGCGTCGATCTCCGCGATGGCCGACATCTGGTGCTCGAGTGGCAACTCGTCGAGCCGCCGGGCCCGGCGCGTCCACGGCAGTGCCCGTGCCACCTGGTAAGCGGTGGCAGCGCCTCCGGCAATTTCGTCGCAGACCTCGTCGAGTCGCTGCTGATGGTGTTCGAGCAACTCCCGAACCCTGGCGTGTGCGCTGGTGGTTACCGGGCCGTGCGACGGAAGCACGGCCGCGTCGGGCCGGCCGAGGATCAGCTGGAGCGATTTCAGGAAGGACCGCAGTGGCTGCGGTTCCGGGGTCCATTCGAATCCTACGGATGGGGTGATGGTCGGCAGGATGTGATCGCCCGAGAAGAGCACTCCGGCATCCGAGTGGTGGAACACCACGTGGCCTCGCGTATGCCCTGGTGTCGCAACCACTTCCAGCGCACCCTCGCGCAGGGCGACACTGTCGCCCCCGGACAGCCAGCCGTCGGGAATGCCGAACTCGATGCCGTCTTCCTCCGGGGGAGCGGGGCTTTCGGCGAGATTGCGGGCGAGATCCGGTGCGCCGCATCGCAACATCAATCGCGCATGATTGGGGAAGCGGCCGGTGTCCGCGCCGTTGATCGCCTCTTCGATGCTGTGGTGTTCCTCGGCGCCGGTCAACAGCTTGCTGCCGAGAGATGTTCTCCAGGCGAATGCCTGCGAGTAGTGGTCCCAGTGGTGGTGGGTAGCCAGGCACAGCGTGATGTCGTCGAGCCGGAAGCCGAGTTCACGAAGCGCTGCGGTTACGGCACGTTCGTTGTCGGATCCGGCCCAGCCGGGGTCGATGAAGATCAGACCCTGCTCGCCTTCGAGCAGGTAGGCGTTGACTGCCGCAAGGCCATTCAGGGGTAGTGGCAGCGGTATCCGATGGACGCCGGGCGTCACTTGGAACGCACCCGGTTCGGTCCAGTCATCGGGCTGCCCGACGAGTTGTGTCATTCACCGGCTCCTCTGTCTTCGTTAGCCAACCTTACTTTCTATTCTATGTTAAACAGTGCGGCGTGGCCGAGTGCTGTCGATCACCCCTGTCGACCAAGGGTGGTGAGTCCTCTTGCGTGACGTGTGGTGGCCAGTGGGACATGCTCTCGTGAGCTCTCGGGTTGGTTGCTCGGTCAAGGTGGACGTCGGTCGGAGGGTCTCGCTGAGCGACGGTCCTGGCCTGATGG
>NZ_BDCC01000094.1 GCF_001613305.1 Nocardia vaccinii NBRC 15922 | reverse complement strand
CATCCGCAACAGCAGCGGCGCAATACCATTTCGAGAATCTCGACAATTGTTGATCCGTACTACTGGGAACATCACGTTTTCACTTTCTCGGTAGAGCCCGACACATTCAGCTGTTCGAGCGGACCACGCAATCAGCACGAATGGCAGTGTGGTTCAGTGGTTTTCTATGACAATTCATCTTGACGATCTGTTGAGCCAACGCAACAACGCTCCTTCGCTCGAGCGTCGGCCTCTGATGATGCTCAGCTGAAGTTCGTGACCCCACCAGGGCGTGGCCAGTCGAACATGACCAGCTTGCCGGTGGCACCCAGCGTCGCCACCGCGTGGTCGCCGGTGAAGCAGATGTTCGTAACGAACGGATCCGGCAGCGATACGAACTCGACGGCCTCGGGATCCCCGTCCGGAGGAACGCTCACGATCCCACCCTCGCCCAATCTGGCGACGCACACCCATCCTGCGCCGTCCACAGCCATGCCATCGAACATCGTCAGTCCCTGTGGGGCCATGAGAAGGTTCCGCGACTTCCGGGCCGGGATCCCGCGTGTCACGCGGCCGGGTTCCGCTATATCCCAGTACCAGGTTCGGCCGGTGAAGGTCTCCGCTACGTAGAGACGAGAATTACTCTGCGACAGTGCAATTCCGTTCGGCCGCTCGACCGGAAAGATGACCTCACGGATCTCTTCTCCGTCCGGCCTGCACCAGTAAACGCTGGACCGGTCCACAGTTCGCTCCTGAGCGACGCCGTGATCGGTGAACCAGATCGAGCCATCCGGCGATATCACCAGGTCGCTCGGTGCACGCAAAGGATGTTCGTCGCAAGACTCGTACAATGTGGTCACCTTCCCGCTCGCGAGGTCGACCCGCTGGATCGAGCCGTGTCCCGGCCATGAGCTCGGCGGCTCGGACAGCGGGATCAGCATGCCGTTACTTTCGCGAAACGCGTTGGCACCACCGTTGTTCGTCACGTATGCGGCACCATCGGCGCCAATGGCGACGGCGTTCGGTCCCCCTCCACACTCCGCGACGACCTCGACCCCTCCCCCCGGATGTACTCGGGTCACCGTTTCGCGGGCGATCTCTACGACGAGGAAGGTGCCATCGCCGCATGCCACCGGGCTTTCGGGAAACAGCAGACCGTCTGCGAGGGTGCGGAGATTCTGCGGCTGCATCGTGAGCAACGAACCTAGCCTTTCACGAGTGAATCACGCGATACTGTCTGCGCTGCCGGCCATGCGTCCTCCCGGGTAGCGCCGTCGAAGTACGGCAAGATGACGTCACCGTAAGATTCGAACACCACGGTCAAGGGCATGCCGGTCGCCAGATCTGACGGCTCGCAGCCGACGATAGCGCTCATCAGATACGCCCCTTCTTCGAGCAGCACGATTGCCGGCACGTAGGGAATTTGAAATTCTGGCATCGCTGTGCGCCAGACTACGGTCCAGCTATAAAGGTTCGCCCGCCCTTTACTTCTGCACCACAACACTTCTCCCGCACAGTTCGGGCACTGAGGGACTGGTCGCAGTGGATGAGCACCGCAACGGCGGCATTCTTGATACCGCAACTCCGATTGGCGACAACCGTCCCAGTACGGCTGCGTGACGGTGGACGGTGTGGGCAGCGGGATGCCCGGTGGCTGAGGTGTAAGAATCGTCATGGTCGTTCTTTCCCGAGCAGCAGCACGTCATTGAACAGTGCACCGGAACCACCGTTGGAGCAGAGGGCCACCTGCGCATCGAGTACCTGGTTGGTCTTGCAGCTGCCACGCACCTGTTCGACCCCACGAACCACCCTTTGGAGCAGCGCGGGCAGACCGGGATGACTGAACGACATGGTGCCTCCGTCGGTCACGATGGGCAGTTCCCCGCCAGGACCGGTGCGACCGTCTTCGACGAAGGCGCCACCTTCGCCCTCCGGGCAGAACTCGAACGCCTCGAGCTGGCGGATAATTTCGAACGAGAAGGGGTCGTAGAATTCGGCGACGTCGACCTCGGCGCGTGAGATTCCGGCCATTGCGAACGCTCGCTGAGCGGCCCTTCGGCCCACATAGCCGAAGATCTCACCGTCGCCGCCGCCGTTGCCATCCCAGGCGGGAGGAAATGCGTAGGCGGCTCCGCAGGCGTCGTCGCCTGCTCCGAGAATCCATACCGGCGTAGCGTCGAGGTCGGCCAATCGATCCGCGTGAACGAGCACGAGTGCGGTACCACCTTCGGCGGTCATCGCGCAATCCAGGAGATGGTACGGATCGGCGATCATGCGCGAGGCGAGGATGTCCGCGGGAGTGAAGGGACCATGTCCGCTGTATACCGCGTCCGGGTTGACGTGCCCATTGTTGCGGACAGTCGCCGCCACCGTTGCAAGCTGCTCGCTGGTGGTTCCATACCGCTCCATGTGACGCCGCGCCATCAGCGCGAATTCGGCGGTGGTGAACAGCCCATAGCTCATCACGAGCTCGTTGGCAGGTCGAGTCCACGGAGCGGTGGATGCCCGGTCGACGTAACCTCCGGCGTTGCCGTTAGCGACTACGACGACGTCCGCCTGACGGGTCGCAATCAGCGCCGCGCCGTCGAGAACAGCGACGATCCCACCGGGACCCTCCCGCCGGGAGGCTGGAGCGGCACCCAGCGCATAGATATGGTCCTTGGGGTAGCTGCCGACGACTGCATCGACATCCCGGCTGGCGATGCCGGCGTCACGCAGCGCACCCACCACCGCTTCGAACTCGATGGCCGGCCCGTCGACGCCGTCCAGTCTCCGCGCCTGCCGCGTGTTGAACGCACCGACGACCGCCACATCTCGGAAAGGATGGCTCATCGGGGTTCCGCTCCTAATCGCACCATGACCGCCTTGTTGCGGTTCGATCAGCGAGGCGGTGCTCAGCCAACGGGATACGACACCGTCTTGAACTGAAGGAACTCCTCTGCGCCGGCCCGTCCATGCTCCCGGCCGAGGCCGCTGCGCTTGAACCCACCGAATGGCGCCGGCCCCGATACGCCTCCGAACCGCTCCGAACCGTTGATCCAGATCATGCCGGTTCGGATCCCGTTGGCGACGCGCATCGCACGGGCGGTGTCTTTCGACCACACCGCGCCGGCAAGACCGAAGTTCGAATCGTTGGCGATCGAGACCGCATCGTCGGCGTCGTCGAACGGGATGACCACACCGACCGGGCCGAAGATTTCGTCCTGAGCAATCGTCATGTCATTGCGGACGTCGGCGAAGAGCGTCGGCTCGACAAAGAATCCTCGGTCGAATCCGGCGGGTCGGCCACCGCCGCAGACGAGTGTCGCGCCCTCGTCGACGCCGAGACCGATGTACCGTTCCACCCGGTCGCGTTGCGCCGCACTGATCAGCGGCCCCATCGTGACGTCCGGGTCCGCGGGATTCCCGACCCGAATGGCGGCCACACCCGCCTGCACCCGCGCCACGATCTGGTCGTAGACCCGTCGTTGCGCGAGGATTCGAGTTGGCAATGCACATCCCTGACCGGCGTGCATCGTGAACCGCAGCAAGGACGCCAGCAGAGCCGGTTCGTCAAGATCAACGTCGTCGAACACCACGTTCGCCGACTTTCCGCCGAGTTCGAGCACCACGCGTTTCAACGTGCCGGAAGCCTGTGCCATCACCCGAGATCCGACGGAATCGGACCCGGTGAAGCTCACCATGCTGACCAGCGGGTGGGTCGTGAGCGTTTCGCCTGCCTTTACGTCACCAGTCACGACATTGATGACGCCGGGTGGCAGGCCCGCGTCGTCGGCGCACTGCGCCAGAAGGAGGGATGCAACAGGTGTGTATGGCGAGGGTTTGAGCACCACGGTGTTGCCCATCGCAAGTGCTGGCCCCAGCTTCCACAGGCCGAGCAAGACAGGGTAATTGAACGGCGTGATCGCGGCGACCACGCCTATGGGCTCCTGGCGGATCAGTATCTGCCCGACGCCCACTCCATCGACGATATTCGGCGGAAGAGGTTCGTCGAAGGTGAACGTTCTGGCCTGGTCGGCCCAATAGCGGGCAGAGTTCACCCCGGCTCGGAACTGCAGACTGATGGCAAGTGCCCGGGTCGAGCCCGCCTCGGCGATCAGAACGTCAGCGAACTCTTCGCTACGCGCCTCGAGCGAGTCGCAGAATCGGTGCAGAGCTTTGGATCGGTCCGCGCGACTGAGCGATGGCCATTCTCCGCGTCCGTCCGCGAAGGCTCTGCTGGCCGCCTGAATCGCCGACTCCACGTCGTCTACCGAGCCGACCGCTACCCGGGCGATGGTCTGTTCGGTGGCGGGGTTGATGACGTCCTGTTGCTCAGCAGCGCGTCCGGTTGTCCATTTCCCGTCGATGTACATCGACCAGTCCTGTAGTTTCATTGCTACTCCTTGCGTGGGAACGGTGCTATTTCGTCAACGACGTTCACCCTCGAATTGCTGCCGACGACGGTTGTCCTGTGTGGACGGCCAGGTTCTGCTTCGCAGACGTGGCCCCGCGTCGCTGGCCAGGTACATGGCGGCGTTCGCGATACTCAGTGGATAGTCGGCGATTCCCCGGTCGAGGCCATCGCAACGAACTGGTCGAGCACGTCCAGAGCAGTGGGATCCCGTGGGATGGCTAAGGCAGCCAACGGCTTTCACCATCTTTCCGGTTGGCACCGTGTTCACCCGGATCGTCGATGGCGCGAGTTCTTCAGCAACCGTCTTGGTCATCCCTGCGAAGGCGCGTTTGCCGACGGCATCGCAATCCGGCCCCCACCCAGCCAACACTGCGGCGGTGCTGCCCAAGGAGATGATCGATGCACCGCAGTGGGGATTCATCACACGCGCAGCGAGCTCAGTGCCGCAAAAAAGGCCTCCGGTCAATACGGACATCGCCCAATTCCGACCTTCAAATACTTCCGTGATCGGATCGGTCGGGCCCGCGACGGCGACGTTGTCCACGATGACGCCGAGACGACCGAACTCCACCACGGCGACCTCCTCCTCGCGCGACGCATCAAGCGCATTCGCACCGAGTTCCTCGACCAAGCTTGGTCACGCGGAACATCCCAGTCAGCGGTCACGACCGACGCGTCCTCTCGGATGAACCGACGCTCGATGCCTTCGCCGGCGATGACGGTCGCTACCTTGCCAGTAGTCCATCCCGTCATCTGACATCCCCACAGCTTCCGAGTTCATCAGTCAATAGGACCGCACATCCTTAGGCATTGGACACTAACACATATTCTGTGTAACCGTATATCCACGCTGCCGAAGTGCCGGATCGCGTACCGGATCGGCTCTCGAGGCCCGCCCCGGTCTCATTCACGGGGGACGGGCCATCTGCACGATCCTCCAACTGTGAGCGACATCAGATGGCAGCTATATCCCAAGGGCTGCATCTGATTTGCGGTATGGAAATGTCCCTACTTCTTGCCCAACGGGACGGCCGGGTAAGGCCGACTTCTGTCGGTTGCCAGAAGGCTGGCAGGCGACAGACTTCGACCAGCCATCCTCCGGGAAGACATCCTTGGTTATCAGATGTCGAGCGGCAGAGGCAGTTGGGTGGATTGACCGGTTTCCGCCGGCCAGGCTGTCGCTTCGTCGTAGAGAATACCGACCACAACTTCGGGCTCAACGTTTTCTCCGAACAGTCCGCCAATGATGCTGTGCAGCTTGGCGATACCCGCAGCGCCCGCGGGCAGCCGAGCCCGGATCAGGACCTTGCCCGCCGGGTCCATCACCTCGGTGTCGTGGTGCTCTTCGGCCCTGTCGTCACCGATGAGCAGCAATCCACTCCCCCGTCGCGTCGCGGTCTCCTTGCCTCGGCAGTCAGCGAGAGGGGCGTCGCGACCTAATGAACCAGTGCTCACGCGGTGCGGGCACGACATCTCATCAGCGATCCGGCTCTCCCGACGCACCGGCGGGGGCACGGTCTTTCCGTAGCACTCGGGTCCAGGTACTCCGTGCGCTCGCCTGCCGGTGACTGAACTGCTCGAGGACTGGCACGAAGTCCCCGATGAATAGTCCATGCAGATACAGCAGCGGCAGCACTTCGGTGACCTGCGGGGACTGACGCGCCCAGCGGGCAGGATCGATAAGGAAAACCGTTGCCGCTCATCAGATTCAGCATCAACGCGTGTGAAGTTCACCTGTGGCGCTTCCACCATCACCGCGCCGGCCGCGTCAGCACTTGCCGTTCGTTGTGGTAGCCGTTGCGCACCATTAACTTCCGGCTGTCCTCGCCAACCTGGCCGGCGAACCGCTCGACATACGCGGTGACCTCGGCCCGCAACGCGGCTTCGAGCATCCGACGGGCGCCAGCGCGGACGATCTCGCCGATCGGTGAACGCGGCACCGTCACTGGCACCGGCTAACGATGAAGTTCGTAGTCGTTGAGATTCGCTTCTTTGGTCCACTCCCACATGTCCATAATCCGGAAGGGATTCGGCACCACCACGCGTCCTTTCGAGTTCCGGTAGTAGGTCTGCATTCCCTCATGCGTCCAGATCATGCGCTCGTGCGCGTCGTCGATCCGCCGTCCGTAGTCTTCATATACCTCGGGCCGTACCTCGATGGACCGAGCTCCGGATGCCCACAACTTGTCCAGGACATCCATGATGTAATGCAACTGGCGTTCGATGACACTCGTCAGGCTGCCGCCGTGGCCGAATTGAGTGTTCGGGCCGTACAAGCAGAAGAAATTCGGAAAACCAGGAACAGCGGTGCCGAGGTAGGCTCTTGCGTCGTCCTCGTTCCACGTTTCTGAGAGCTTGGTACCGGAGGTTCCGATTACCTCGATGGGTGCGACGAAATGTACGACGTCGAAACCCGTTGCCCAGATGATCACGTCCACATCGTGCTGACCGCTGACCGACCCGACCACACCATCACGGGTAACCTCTGTCACCGACTCCGTCAGAAGATGCACGTTGGGACGGCGGATCGTCCGATACCAGCCGTTGTCGAGGAGAATTCGCTTTCCGAACGGCGGGTAGTCGGGCAGTACGTCAGGCAAAAGATCCAGCCGATCCCCCAGCTCGGCCTCGATATAACGCGTGAGGCCGAGGCGATGACGGTCGTTGATCGAGTTGACCGCCCGTTCAGGGTGCGGCCAGTCCGGGTCCTTCTGGAGCGCCGGATGCAGCCGGTCGTTGAACGCCCATCCGAGGCGCAGTCGGTACCACAGCCGGTATAATGGGACCTCCGCCATGAGGTAGTTGATCGCATCAGGTATTGGCTCGTGCAATTTTTCGAACGGTGTAACCCATTGCGGCGACCGCTGGAAGATCGTGAGGTCGGCGACGCGATCGGCGATGGCTGGTACAACCTGCATAGCGCTGGCTGCGTTCCCGACGACGGCGACGCGACGCCCGTCGAGATCTATGTCCTCAATCGGCCAGCGAGCTGTGTGAACAGAGTTTCCTGTGAAGCCATCTATTCCGGGGACATTCGGCAAGCGTGGCTTATTGAACACCCCCACCGCGCTGATGAGTAGGTTCGCTCGGTAGGTTTCGAGGGTGTCGTCCGAGCCCCGCGCTTGCACAACCCACTCTTGCGAATCCTCGTCGAAGTGCGCGGACACAACCTCGGTGTTGAAACGGATGTTCTCTCGCAAGCCGAAATCGTCGGCCACTCCGTTGAAGTACGCGAACAACTCGTCCCGCATGGCGAAGTAGTGCGTCCACTCCCTATCCGCGAATGTGTAGGAGTACAGATGACTCGGCACATCCACGCCGCATCCGGGATACCGGTTTTCCATCCAGGTTCCGCCGACCTCATCATTGCGCTCGAGTATCGTGTAGGGAACATTCGCCTGTGCCAGCCTGACTGCGGCGGCAATTCCCGACATACCTGCACCCATTACGATCGCGCGGAATCCAGGCGGGGGCCCGACGACGGCATCGTCACTGAGATCCGTAGTTGCCAGCGCATCCGCCACCAGCGGTCCATATTCGGTGGGCAGCGGCTCACCGAGTGAAACGCTCAGCATCCGGACGAGTAGCTCGACATCTGGATTCGGCATTGCCACCGGCTTGCCACCGCGCCAGTCCCGGATTGCTCGAAGCGCCTCCGCTCGGACCGTTTCCTGAAGCGCGGTCGATAGGCCGGCCGAGTCGTTGTCGCTCAGTCCGCGTGGACGGGTAGGCGTGAACGGTGGTTCGATCCATCGCAACTCACCGCTCAACTGAGTCAGGACGAGAAGCAGGGTCGGGATATTCGCCTCGGCGATCGCCTCCGAAAGCAAGTCATCGGTCCTGTTGGCCGGAATCACAAAGAATCCCCTTTGTCGTGCGTAAAGGTGGCAGGTCATACAACATTTCGACACTCGGTTCGTTGCTCGAGCACAAGGTCCGGAGCTTGACGACGCTGCCAGGAGGTCCGCCTGCCTGCCGATCTCTCCAACGGAATAATGTGTGGCCACAGGGTCGACACCAGGATGTGCAGGGCGGTGGAGTCAGAGTAGAGCGCCAGCGTCGATCGGCAGCGAGACACCCGTGATGTAACGCGCTTCGTCCGAGGCGAGGAACACGAGCGCGTTGCTGACGTCAATCGACTCGACCCACGGCACTGGAAGGGTGTTGAGGCTCGCGAACACACCACGCACATCGTCGATGGTGGGGTGTTCGAGGTCGGGACGAAAGAGTTTGTACATTCCGTCGTTAAGGATCATATCGGTGTCGACGTTTGTCGGATGCACCGAGTTCACACGGATGTGGTGCTCGGCGAGCTCGAGTGCGAGTGAACGCATGATTCCAACAACTCCGTGCTTGCTCGCTGTGTAGTGCGCGACGTTTCGGGCGCCTTTGAGGCCCATCGTCGAGCTCGTCAAGACGATTGAGCCGCCACGGCCGCCATCGATCATGGCAGGGATGGCTGCTTTGGCGGTGTGCCATACACCGGTCAGGTTGATGTCGATAACGTCTTGCCAGGACTGTTCGGTGATCTTTTCCGCCGGGCTGAAGTTGCACACTCCGGCGTTCGCAGAAACGATGTCGAGATGGCCGAATTCGTCTACACCCCGCTTGACTACGTCAGCGACCGCGTCGTAGTCACGCACGTCAGCCGCAGCGGCAACAATGGATTGCCCGAGCTTCTCGACCTGTTCAACCACGTCGGCGAGTTCTTCGGGGCGGGCTAGGCCGTACGGTAGCGTGTCAACGTTGGCACAGAGGTCGAGGGCGATAATGTTCGCGCCCTCTTCAGCAAGACGGAGTGCATGACTGCGCCCCTGCCCTCGAGCGGCTCCGGTGATGAACGCTACTTTGCCGTCGAGCCGTTTGGTCATTATGTCCCCTCAAGAACAATCATTCAATAGTTGTTATAGCAGCACGGGTATGTCTGGGCGCGTCGCCGTTTCCGCGGATTACCGAGGCGGTCCGTACATCCAAGTCCCGCCGGAGACCGGCCAGATTGCCGGCCCCCGACCTGTCAGCGGTCGACGCCTAACGCGGGAAGCGCAGTAGCCGGCGTGCGTTCGTCTCGGCGATCATCGTCGCCTCGTCGTCGGGCACATTGGCGAACATTTCGGCTGCGCGTTTACGGCTGTTCGGCCAGTTCGAGTCGGAATGAGGGAAGTCGATCTCTAGCAGGATCTTGTCGATCCCGATCTCGTAGCGGTTGTCAAGTCCATGCTGGTCGTCGATGAAACACCCCCAAAAATGCTTGTGGAACAACTCCGACGGCCTGGTGTTCTTATCGATGTCCTGATAGTGACGGTGACGCTCCCAGGTTTGGTCAGTGCGCTGCAAGATGTAAGGTACCCAACCGATCCCGCCCTCGGACAGCAGGAACTGGAGCTTTGGGTGACGCTGCAGGGCTCCGGAGAACAGCAGGTCGACAGTCGTCCACATCAGGTTCGAGGCGAAGAGTGCGATCGCGACCGCGAACGGCACCTCCTTGCTCTCCACGTTCGTGTTGCTGATGCCCGCACCGGAACTCTTCGTAGATGAAAACCCTGGTGTGATGCCAGAGGAACCGAAGTGGAGGCAGACCGGCATGTCATTGGCTTCACACGCACTCCACAGCGGGTCCCAGTAGTCCGTATGGAAGGACGGCATGCCAAGCGGTACTGGGCTTTCCGGGAACGCGATCGCGCGGGCACCTCGACCAGCCATCCGCTCGACCTCGGCAACAGCGAGATTCACGTCCCAGGTGGGGACGAGCGCCAGCGGGATCAACCGGTCGGGGGCCGCCGCACACCACTCATCGATGGAGAAATCATTCCACGCTTGCACGCAGGGGAGGGCAAGGTCCTTGTCCTTGGCCTGATGGAACACCCGCCCTCCGAAACCAGGAAAGGTCGGGAAGCAGAGTGCTGCTTGGACCCCGTCCAGGTCCATGTCCTTGACTCGTTCCCGTGGGTCGTAGCACCCGGGGATCATGTCGTCGTAGCGCAGCGGTTCAACGCCGTACTCCTCCAGCGGTTTTCCAGCTACGGCGTTGAGGCCCAGCTGTGCATAGACGTCGCCGTCGAAGTGCCAGACATGATGACCCTTCTCGGTTTCGACGATTCGCGGCCCTCGTTCACGTAGCGCCGCCGGCAGGCGATCCTGCCACACGCGAGGCGGTTCGATGAGATGGTCGTCGACCGAGATGATATGCGCAGATTCGAGCAAGCTCATGCAAAGCCCACCTTTCCGAGTTTGAACAATTAAACAGTACTCGTACTTATGTCTATCGCCAAGGGTCTGATCGCCCATCCTTTGGGCACGGGCGACTCCGACAACGGCTACGGCGCAGGAACCTTCAACGTTCACAACACGCCCGCGTCCGCCTCACATCATCGACGTGGTGTCGCCCACGACCCTCGCCGCAGATCAAGCCCTACCGTCATGGCGCAGCATGTCCACGGCGTGGCGCTTGGCGGCTGGGCTCAGAAATTTCCAGCCACCTCCCGCAACGCGTGCTTCTCCAGTTCGACGTGGCTTAGCAACCGCTTCAACCGCGCGTTCCCTTCGCGCAAGCTCCTTGAACTCCTGCGCGGCGTCGGTGTCCATGCCGCCGAACTGGCGGCGCCAGCTGTACATGGTCGCCGCCGACACTCCCAGCTCGGCGGCGATCCGTTCGCCGGTCTCGCCTTCCGCGGCCAACTCATCGGCGCGGCCAGCTTTCGCACGGCGTCCACTGCGGAATGCCGCTTCCGACCAGCCAGGTCTCTCATCGTCCCGTCCCACTCTCATCGCCCCGCCCCGCCCCATCGGGCCAACAGGACTCTGATACCGGTATGTCTCATTCGCTGGGGACGGGCCGATCGCGCACGATCTGCATACCCATACTCTAAGTACACACATCTTGTGATAGACACAATGTGTCCAACTGTGTAGCTCCGGCTCCAGTGCCGCGGCTGCGACTCCGGCGGGGTAGAACTTTCTCCCCCACGTCTATCGCACCGTGGTGGTCGATTCGATCTGCAAGCCGCATCGCACCAGGACTCGATGTGGATAGCCGCGGACCTGACGAGGAACCCAGCCGCTAGCCGCGCAGCAACAGATCGAGGAGTCAGATGGAGTACATCAAGGTCGAACGACGGGATCACCTGCTCGTCGTCACACTCGACCGGCCAGAGGTGCTGAACGCCCTCCATGCCCCCGCCAATGCCGAGTTGTCGAAAGTTTTCGACGATTTCGGCAACGATCCCGACCTCTGGGTCGCCGTACTTACCGGCAGCGGCCGCGCCTTCTGCGTCGGAAATGATCTGAAGTACCAGGCCATGGGAGGCGACCGCAGCATGTTCCCGGCCAGTGGCTTCGGCGGGCTGGCGGAGCGATGGGACCTTACGAAACCGGTAATCGCGGCAGTGAATGGCATGGCACTCGGTGGCGGACTCGAGATCGCGCTCGCATGCGACATCATCATCGCCGATGAGGACGCCCGATTCGGCCTGCCGGAGGTCAAGGTCGGTGTGGTTGCGTTGGGCGGCGGTCTCCACAGACTGCCCCGAGCAGTCGGGCTCAAGAGAGCCATGGCTCTGGCCCTCACCGGCGATCAACTAACGGCCCGGCAAGCGATGGACCTCGGTTTCGTCAGCGACATCGCGCCGCGAGGAGAGACACTCGAGGTTGCCCTCCGCTGGGCAGACCGACTGTTGGCTTGTGCTCCCCTATCCCTGCGCGCCACCAAGCAGGCGATGCTCGATGGCTACGAGGCGGGGGGCGTGCGAGGCGCGATGGAAGCACGCTACTCGGAAACGACGAAACTGTTGCGATCGGAAGACTTCCGCGAGGGTGCGCGCGCATTCGCCGAGAAGCGCAAGCCGGTTTGGAAGGCACGTTGATGAGCCATGCAGCACCGTCGTGCCCGAGGGCGGGTATGACAACCGCCGGCACCCTGCAACGACCGGATATGACATCACGCCTCGCTCGCGGCCGAGCCACCTATCCGTTCCGGAGGACAAACAATGCCTGAAGCCGTAATCGTCGCTGCCGCGCGATCGCCCATCGGCCGCGCGAACAAGGGATCCCTAGCTTCGATGCGTCCCGACGACCTTGCTACTCAGATGGTCCGGGCGGCACTTGATCAAGTGCCACAGTTGGATCCGGCGGCGATCGAGGACCTGGTCCTCGGCTGCGGACTCCCTGGCGGGGAGCAGGGCAACAATCTCGCCCGAGTCGTCGCCGTACAGCTCGGGTACGACCAGCTGCCGGGCGCTACCGTGACGCGCTATTGCGCGTCTTCGGTTCAGACGACCCGGATGGCGATGCACGGAATTCGTGCCGGCGAGGGCGAGGTGTACATCTCGGCCGGGGTTGAGACCGTCTCCCGCTATGCCCAGGGCAACTCCGATTCCCTTCCGAAGACGCGCAACCCGCTGTTCAAGCCAGCCGAGGCCCGCAGCCGGGCACGGGCGGAGGAGGGTGCGACCGATTGGAGCGACCCACGGCTCAATGGTGAGCTTCCCAACGTCTACGTCGCCATGGGCCAGACCGCAGAGAACGTGGCGCGAGTCAAAGGGGTGGGGCGTGAGGAGATGGACCGGTTCGCGGTCAGGTCGCAGAACCTGGCCGAGAAGGCCATCGCAGACGGCTTCTACCAGCGCGAGATCACTCCCATCGAGCTCGGCGATGGAACGATCGTCATGAACGACGACGGTCCGCGGCCAGGTGTCACCTATCAATCGATCTCCGCTCTCAAACCGGCATTCAGATCGAACGGGCTCGTGACAGCGGGCAACTGCTGCCCGCTCAACGATGGAGCGGCCGCGCTGGTCATCATGTCCGACACGATGGCCCGAGACCTCGAAATCACGCCCCTTGCCCGCATCGTAGCCACAGCCGTGAGCGGGCTCTCACCGGAGATCATGGGCTTGGGACCGGTCGAAGCCTCGCGCACTGCGCTGGCTCGGGCGGGAATGACCATCGATGACGTGGACTTGGTCGAGATCAACGAAGCATTTGCTGCTCAGGTCATTCCGGCCGCCCGAGAACTGGGCGTCGACCCGTTCGGCGACAAGCTCAATGTGCACGGCGGTGCCATCGCACTGGGTCACCCGTTCGGTATGACCGGAGCTCGGATCGCCATCACCTTGCTCAACGGCCTTCGCAGCCGCGACGAGACGATCGGGCTCGAGACCATGTGCGTCGGCGGCGGGCAGGGAATGGCCATGATCGTCGAGCGGCTCAACTGACAACCTGCCCGGCTCACCGTCTGCGCGATAGTCGCGGGATCATCGCTCGCCTAATCGTATAGACACTGTACGTCCATTTGTATATGGTTGTCTTGCAGCTGAGGACCGGTTTCGCAGGCCGCTCCTGTTGCTCTTTGACTTGATGTGTTCTTCCTGGACAGGAGTGCAGTGCGATGAATCGATTCGACCTGAATGGCAGGGTTGCCTTGATCACCGGGGCAGGGCAGGGCGTCGGCCGTCAGGTCGCGTTGGACTTCGCCGCGAATGGCGCTGGAACCGTCATCGTTAATGACGTGAATGCCGAGCGCGCAGAAAAAGTCGTTGCTGAGGTGCAGGCCGCGGGCGGGCAGGCCGTGCCGATGATCGCGGATGTGACCGATTTCCAACAAGTGACTGCAGCGGTTGATTCGGTGGTGGCTCATACAGGTCCAATCACGATTCTGATCAACAACGCGGGCAACGCCGGGGTCGATACGAAACGGGCGGAAAGCCGGAACTTCTGGGAGACCTCACCGGAGACCTGGGAGGGATGGATCAAGGTCAATCTCTACGGAGTGTTGTACATGATGCGAGCAGTTTTGCCGCAGATGGTCGCCGCAGGCCAGGGCGGCAACATCGTGACAGTAGTGTCGGATGCTGGTCGGACCGGGGATGCGGATCTGGTTCCCTACTCGGCGGCGAAAGCAGGAGCTGCGGGGCTGACCCGGTCAGTTGCACGCGCGCTGGGTCGGCACGGGATCGTCGCCAACAACGTTTCGCTCGGTTCTACCCGCACGCCGACGACGCAGCGTGCGCTGGCTGACGAGGAGATGAACCGAAAGCTATTCTCCAACTATGTTATCCGCCGGCCCGGCGATCCTGAAGACGTAGTCGGAGCGATCCTGCTCCTCGCGTCCTCTGCCTCGTCCTGGACGACCGGACAGACATACGCGGTCAACGGCGGCTTTTCCTTTTCACAGTGAGCGTGGACATGCCGGCATCGATTACCTGCGTATCGTGCGCGCAATGCACGGCGGTCAGCTATCCGGCACAGCGGTTCGGCTGCCCGAAGTGCGGAGCGGCGCCCGATTCGCTATCCGAAGTCGGACTGGTGGCGACCGGCACGATTGTCTGCTCGACTCCGGTGCCCAGCGCATCCGAGGATGCGCCGGCTACGTCGGTTGCCGATATCCGGCTCGATGGCGGCCCAATCGTCACTGCTCAGTTAGAGGTCGGCCACACACTGCTGGCAGGTGACCGCGTCGCCGCGCACGCGGCCACTGACGGTTCGCTACTGGTCTTCACCTCGATAGAAAGCTGACACAGTGGCTACACTTTCAAACCTGCGCCCGGTCTATGTGGTTGGTATCGGAATGCATCCATACCAACGTCCGTCCGAGACGAGCTACGTCACGTTAGGCATGACCGCAGTTCGCGCCGCCCTCACTGATGCCCAGATCGAATGGAACAACGTCGATTCGGCATTCGTCGGCACATCGCGAATCGGAATGGCCGCCGGGCCGACGATGCTTCGCTATCTCGGCGAAACCGGCCTTCCGATCGTCCAGATCGAAAACGCGTCCGCGTCGGGCTCGTCGGCTTTCGCCGCTGCGGTCAAGGACGTTGCCGCGGGCTTCAGCGAGGTATCTGCTGCGATCGGCGTGGACAAGGCCGACCGCTTCAGCTCGAGTGTGCCGAAGGCGAAACTGCCCAGTCTGTTGGAGCACTCATTGTCGTTCGCTGCCCGATTCGCATTGATCGCCGACGAATACATGTCAGCTACCGGCGCGAGCCGGGAGGACATCGCCCGCGTGGCCCTCAAGAACTCACGCAACGCGGCCGCGAATCCGTTCGCTCAGCGACGAACGGCACGAACCATGGATGAGATTCTCGCGCCGCCTTACATCGCGGGGTTCTTTACCCGTCACCAGTGCACTCCGATTGGCGAGGGCGGCTCCGCTGTGCTTGTCGTGTCAGAGGAAGCGATGGCCCGACTCGGTATCGCACGGGAACGTGCCGTACGAGTACTCGCCTCGGAAACCCGGTCCTCAGCTGGCGGAATAGAGGTAGAAGGCGACGCGAGCCTGACCGCGCGCACTGCACAGGCCGCCTACAACGCTGCCTCGATCGATCCCCAGGACCTCGACATCGTCGAGGTCCACGACGCGTTCACGATCGAAGAATTGATCTACGCCGAGGCGCTCGCACTCTGCAAGCCAGGCGAGGCCGCGCGCGCGATCGAGCTGGGCGAGTTCGACATCGGAGGGCGCACAGCGCTCAACGCCTCAGGTGGCCTGCTCGGCATGGGTCATCCAATCGGACCGACGGGCGTGGGACAAGTCGCCGAAATTGTCAGGCAACTCCGCGGTGAAGCGAACAGTCGCCAGCATCCGTCCGCTCGCCTCGCTCTCGCACAGATGATGGGCGTCGGCCCCATCTGCGTCATACATGTTCTGGAGCGGAAGTGAACACGACCCAGTTGCGACTCGACACAGCGCCATGCATAGCTCACATACCTTGCAGGAGGCAACCGTGAACAACGTCGATGAATCATCTCTCGAACGACCCGACGAAGATGACTACGACCTACTCACCCAAGGGGAGGCCCGGGTACGTCTCGCCGAGGAGGTGGTACTCACCCGTAAGAACCTCGCCGAACTGGACGCAGACTCCGACGATGCGAGACAGCTGCGCCAACGAATCACCGACCTCGAAACCACCGCGGCGCGTTACCGAAACATTCCACCGACCCGCGACCCATCCTTCTTCTCCGAAATCCCCCGAACAGGCGCAAGCCAATAGTGAAACTCCAACATATCAGTCACTCCACCCGACTTGCTCCCGGCCACCGTTTCGACGAGGAATCGCAAAGAAAATGAATCTCTCCTTGCTCCTGGACATGGCATCCGACGGATTCGGCGATCGCACACTGATCGGCCGTAAGGACTCGGGCTTGACCGCAGAACGGCTCCGCCAACTGACGATCGGCGGCGCCAGGGCCATCCTCGAGGCCGGAGCCGACTCCGTTGTCTACCTCGGAGTCAACGGCCCGATGTTTCCGATCGCGCTATTCTCTGCTGCGCGGGCCGGTGTGCCACTGGTGCCGATCAACTTCCGGCTCGGAGCAGAGCAACTCGAGCCCTTGCTCGCCAACCACCCGAAGGCGGTCGGCCTGGCTGGACCCGGGGAGATCGGCAAACTCCGTGCCGCCGGTCTCACGGCCCACCTCATGGATGACTGGATGTCCCAGATAGGCGAGCTCGCTGACGAGGCCGCACCCGAGACCAACCCACCCGAGACCAACGCACCCGCCGTCATGATCTACACGAGCGGCACCACCTCCAAGCCGAAGGGTGTGCTGATCAAGCACGATAACCTCACCGCATATGTCTTCGGCTCCGTCGAGTTCGGTTCGGCCGAGGCCAGCGACGCTGCGTTGATCAGCGTTCCGCCCTATCACATTGCAGCGGTAGCGAATGCGATCACGAATCTCTATGCCGGACGGCGCACAGTCGTGCTCGAGCAGTTCACCGCACAACAATGGCTGGAGACTGTCCGGGAGCAGGCGATCACCAACGCCCTCGTCGTGCCCACCATGCTGGCACGAATCATCGACACACCCGACGAACAACTTGCAGTCCCGTCATTGCGCACACTTGCCTATGGCGGGGCTCCGATGCCAGCGCATGTCATTGAACGCGCGCTGCAGCAATGGCCGAACGTCGGCTTCGTCAACGCATACGGTTTGACCGAGACGAGCTCGACCGTTGCCGTACTCGGCCCCGAGGACCATCGGACGGCGATTGCCAGTACCGATCCCAGGGTCCGGTCCCGTCTGAGTTCGGTTGGCCAGGTCGTGCCCGCGATTGAGATGCAGATTCGCGACCAGGACCGCCGACCGGTCGAAGCTGGTGTCGTCGGCCGCATCTGGGTGCGTGGCGACCAGGTGTCTGGTGAATACGCCGGCAGCGGGAAGGCCATCGATGAGCAAGGCTGGTTCGACACCCGCGACCAGGGCTACCTCGATGAAGACGGCTTCCTGTTCGTCGGCGGAAGGGCGGACGACACCATCATCCGGGGGGCGGAGAACATCGCGCCGGCCGAGATCGAGGATGTCTTGCTGGGCCACTGTGACGTCGATGACGCTGTGGTGGTGGGAATTCCCGATGACGAATGGGGTCAGCACATCGAAGCAGCAGTCGTGCTGCGCGACGGTGCCACGGCGACTCCCGAAGACCTGCGTGCACACGTCCGGGAGCATCTGCGCGGCTCAAAGACTCCCGACCGCGTCCAGGTGTGGGCGGAGGTCCCCCGCACCGAGACTGGCAAACTGCTACGTCGGCAGGCCATCGCACTGATTGTCGGCAGCGCGACCGCGTGACCTCTCGAGCGTGGCAGATGCTGATGCGGTGACCACGAACGTTCGCCGGGAGAGGAACTCGCGTAGATGCGTCCTATGACCGGACCCGTTTGCGGGCCGGCTTCGAGCCGATGAAGCCGTCTTCACTTGGCGGCCTTGCCGGAGTTGGGATGAGGACCGTCGCTGACGGGGTCGGCCTCGAGCGCGATCGTGGCCAGCAACTCGTCGGTGCGGGTGGTCAGGGTATCGATCTGGATGGTCAGCGCATCGATCATGTCCCGCACCGACTTCCCAGTCATCGTCGACGCCACCGCCGACACCTTGATCAGCGCATCCTCGAGCAACTTCTCCAACCGCTGCCAGTAGCGGGTGCGTTCCCGGGCCAGATCGGTTCGCAGCCGCGTGTAATCACGCAGATTCCGGATCGACTGTGGCGGAACGAAACTGGGTCGCAGTATTCCCCGTTCGGTGAGCTCGGCCAGGCACACCGCGTCCAGCTTGTCGGTCTTGGCGCGGCCGGGCACGTTCTTCACGTCACGGGCGTTGACCAGCTGCACGTCCAGCCCAGCCTCTTCCAGCAGATATCCACCGACGACGGCTCCCGCGCCGGCACCACCTATGACGCCCTCAGCCGGCTCGAGCCCGTGTTCCGCCCCGACGACACCGTCACCGCCGGCAACGCATGCCCGCCCAACGACGGCGCGTCCGCCATGGTGATCATGTCCGACACCACGGCCAAGGGGTTGACGCCGCTCGCCCGCATCGTGTCCACCACGGGGCCGGCCTGTGGCGACTCGGCCCGATCCGGGCGTCCAAGCGGTGCCCTCGTTATCGCCCTCGGCCACCCGTTCGGCATGACCGACGCCCGAATCACCGCCACCCTGCTCAACAACCTGCAGACCCATGGCAAGCAGTTCGGCCTCGAAACCATGTGCCTCGGAGGCGGTCCGGGCATCGCCATGGTCCTCGAACGCCTCCACTGACAGAGAAGGAAATCTCAATGCGCAACGTCACTTACGACTTCACCGGCCGCAGTGTCATTGTCACCGGCGCCGCCCGCGGCATCGGCCAAGCTTTGGCCCGGCACTTCGCCGAGGCCGAGGCGACCGTGTTCATGGTGGACTTCGACAAGGACGAACTCGACAAGTCCGCCCGTGACGTCGGCGCCATCGGCATCCCCGCCGACGTCGGTAACACCGACGACGTCGAACGAGTCATCTCCACCGTCCTCGCCGAGACCGGCCGAGTCGATGTCCTGATCAACAACGCCGGCATCCTGCGGGACAAGGTGTTGTGGAAGCTGACCGACGACGACTGGAACCAGGTCCTCAATGTCCACGCCGGCGGGACGTTCCGCTGCACCAGGGCCTGCGTGCCGCACTTCCGGAAGCAGGAATTCGGACGCGTCGTCAACATCACCTCCTACACCGGACTGCACGGCAACCGAGGCCAGGCCAACTACGCCACCGCCAAGGCCGGAATCATCGGATTCACCAAGACCGCCGCAAAGGAACTGGCCGCGTTCGGTGTCACCGTCAACGCGATCTCCCCGAACGCCGCAACACGGATGACCGCATCCATCCCCGAGGACAAGATCGCCGAACTGACCGGCCCCATTTCTCGGTTCGCCGACCCGTCCGAAATCGCTGATGCCGTTTGCTTCCTCGCTTCCGAGGAAGCGGGCTACATCACTGGCGTCGTCCTCCCGGTCGACGGCGGCGTCTCCATGTGACACCACATTTTCGAAACGGACGAAACCTATGACTAATGTACTGTCCCGGCGCGATATCGACTTCCTGCTGTACGAATGGCTCGACATCGGCTCATTGACCTCTCGCAAGCGCTTCGCCGAACACTCCAGGGAAACGTTCGACGCGGTACTCGAGCTCAGTGCGGACATCGCACACAAGTATTTCGCCACGCACAACAAGAAGGCCGACGCGAACGAGCCGACCATGCGACCGGACGGCACCATCGAGATGATCGACGAGGTGAAGGCGGCGCTCGATGTCTATTCGTCCGCGGGACTGATCGCGGGGCAGTTCGACGAGAGCGTCGGGGGCATGCAACTGCCCACCACGGTGGCGCGGGCGGCGATGGCCTGGTTCCAGGCCGCTAACGCCGGCACCGCGGCCTACCCGTTCCTGACGATCGCCAGCGCCAACCTGATCGCGAAATTTGGCACCGAGCAGCAGATCGACCACTACCTCCGCCCGATGCTCGAGGGCCGGTACTTCGGCACGATGTGCCTGTCGGAACCTCAAGCTGGATCGTCGCTGGCCGACATCACCACCCGCGCAGTCCCGCAGGAAGACGGCAGCTACCGGTTGACCGGCACGAAAATGTGGATTTCGGGGGGCGACCACGAGCTCACCGAGAACATCGTGCACCTGGTACTGGCGAAGACACCGGGCGGCGGCCCCGGTGTCAAAGGCATCTCATTGTTCATCGTCCCGAAATTCCTTCCCAATGCCGACGGCGCCGTCGGCGAACGCAACGACGTCACCCTGGTAGGCCTCAACCACAAGATGGGCAACCGCGGCACCACCAACGCACTTCTCTCTTTCGGCGACGGCACACATATCCCAGGAGGGCAATCCGGGGCGGCGGGATTCCTCGTGGGCGAGGAACGTCAAGGCTTGTCGTACATGTTCCACATGATGAACGAAGCCCGGATCGGCGTCGGCTTCCTCGCGATCGCACTGGGGTATGTGGGCTATCTCAAGTCGCTCGAGTACGCGAAAAGGCGCCCCCAGGGTCGCCCGCTCGGAGCAAGGGACCCTTCCTTGCCGCCGGTTCCGATCATCGAACACGCCGATATCCGCCGAATGCTGTTGGCGCAGAAATCTTATGTCGAGGGCGCACTCGCGCTCGGTCTCTACTGTTCCCGCTTAGTGGACGAGCACGACAGCGCAGAAGATGTCAATGCATCCACCGAGGCGACGTTGCTCCTCGACGTCCTGACGCCGATCGCCAAGAGTTGGCCGTCGCAATGGTGCCTCGAAGCCAACAACCTCGCAATCCAGGTCCACGGCGGTTACGGCTACACCCGCGACTACGACGTCGAACAGCACTATCGCGACAACCGGTTGAACCCGATCCACGAAGGCACGCACGGCATCCAGGGCCTGGACCTGCTGGGCCGCAAGGTCACCATGCACGGTGGTGCCGGGCTGAATCTGCTCGGATCAAAAATCACCCGGACCATCGAACGCGGACGTCTTATCGGCGCCGACCCCGCCCGCTGCGCGGCCGAACTCGATGTCGTGTGGAACCGGATCGTCGCGGTCACAGCAGCGCTGTGGTCGATTGGCGACACGACGACGACGTTGGCGAACTCGTCGGTGTACCTGGAAGCGGTCGGGCACACCGTGATCGCGTGGATGTGGCTCGAACAGCTCATCGCTGTCGATGGCAAGGACGGCGACTTCTACGACGGCAAACGCCAAGCCGCCCGCTACTTCTACCGCCATGAACTGCCCAAGGTCGCACCGCAACTCGATCTGCTGGCAAGCCTGGACCGAACCACCCTCGACATGAAGCCCACCTGGTTCTGACCTCAAGGAGACACCGCACATGAGTGTGCTCGACAAGTTCCGACTCGACGGCCGCGTCGTCATTGTCACCGGCGCCTCGTCCGGCCTCGGTGTCGCGTTCGCCACTGCAGTCGCAGAAGCGGGCGCGGACGTCGTACTCGCAGCACGCCGCGTCGACAAACTCGACGACACCGCCCAAATGGTTCGCAGTGTTGGCCGGCAAGCGCTCGCGGTGACAACGGACGTCGCCGACCCCGACCAGTGCCAGACCATGGTCGATGTGGCAATGTCGGAATTCGGTCGAGTGGACGTACTCGTCAACAACGCCGGAGTCGCGACCGCGTTCCCAGCCACCCGCGAAACCCCCGAGCAGTTCCGGTCGGTGATCGACATCAACCTGGCCGGCGCCTACTGGGCAGCGCAGGCATGCGGACGGGTCATGAAGCCGGGAAGTTCCATCGTGAATATCTCCAGCATTCTCGGGCTGACTACTGCCGGTCTGCCGCAAGCCGCCTACAGCGCCAGCAAAGCGGGCCTCGTCGGGTTGACCCGAGATCTCGCCCAACAGTGGGGTCCCCGCAAGGGAATTCGCGTCAACTCGATCGCCCCGGGCTTCTTCGAATCCGACATGACCAACCAGTACCGCGAAGGCTACCTCGACGGCCTGGCACAACGCATGCTCCTCGGCCGCACCGGCGACCCGACCGAACTCGCCGCCACCCTCGTCTGGCTCGCCTCCGACAGCGCTGGCTACGTCACCGGCCAGACCATCGCGGTCGACGGCGGCGTCACCATCACCTGACCGAAGGCTCTCCCGGACACGTTCTACCACCCGCCGACCTCCTCAACCTTGCGCGAGAGCAGATACCCATGACAACCACGATCGACAATGTCGACGACCTACACCGCCTTCTCGGGCAGCAACTCGACTGCAGCGACTGGCTCGACATCACCCAGGACCGGGTGAATACGTTCGCCGACGCCACAGCAGACCACCAGTGGATCCACGTAGACATCGAGCGCGCCAACACCGAAAGCCCCTACGGCGGACCAATCGCACACGGCTATCTCACGCTGTCTCTACTCAGCGCGATGTTCCTCCAGACCCTCACCGTCCGGCGGACGTCGATGGCCGTCAACTACGGCCTGAACAAAGTCCGGTTCCCCGCACCGGTCCCGGTCGGATCGAAAGTCCGGCTAACCGCCACGGTCACCACAGTCGAGGAGATCGACGACGGGGTCCAGATAGTGCTTGCAGCGACAGTGGAATGCACGGCCGTGGACAAGCCCGTCTGCGTGGCCGAACCAGTATTCCGCTTCTACCGTTGAATCGAACGGGCCGTTGAACATCGACCGCTCTTCTCAGCGGCTCACCCTACGTTGGGGCCACTGTCCGGAAACCTCCCCGGCGCCTCACACGCGTTGGTGCTGAGCCGCGGTGTCTCCGGTCTGTGGGACAGGTCTGGTCGTTGTCTCACTGATGTTGAGGTATCTCGTCCAATCTTGTTAGGGTGTGCTGTTGGACGAAACAGTGGGCGATGTGGCGGTTGACGGCGCAGAGCCACTGGTATCGGACCTGGACTGTCTATCCCAGGGGGTGAGAGGGAGAACGTGGCGACGTGCGCCACACGCCATGGGTCAGTGCCGTTCTCCATGCCACTCGGCGCAGGGCACGACCTCAAATCCCCGGCTGGGGAAGACGGCGTCCATGTAGAAGTCGTGCACTGCCGCATCACCGTCGGCGCAACCGTCACGTAGCACGGTCACCGATGATCAGTGCGGTGGTCACCCGCCCAATCCTTCCTTCCGGTCCACCCTGTTGTCAGCAGGACGGCCATTCCAGCCGCCACGACAACGGTGATGGCCCAGCAACCGCGCCTGGGTAACCTCCACGCCTCGAGTGCATGAGAAAAATCGACAGATACCTCGAGGCCAACGAGACTGCCTCACGATCAACGAGACCAAACAAGAAGTGGTGCCTTGAAACTCGCCGCTGACCTGCCGATTCGCCTGAATGATCAGGTTTGATGAAATATCCTTTCATCTTGCCACGCAAGGCCGCCCTGACAAGCTGTCGGTCACCCGGATCGTCGACAAATCGAATCGGCGGCTACCCGGTTGCCTCGCCGACCCCGAGCGCCTGCGTTGGGCACGTCCGGACAGCCTCCTCGAGAGTCTCGGCTTCCTCATCGGGAATGTTGTCGGTTACAACCAGCGAGCCATCCGGCTGCACGGCGAAGTACTCGGGAGCGAGAGATTCGCACATCCCTACGCCCATGCACTTAGATCGATCTACGGTGATTTTCACGATTGAAGCCTCCACGAAACCTGCTCGATTCCATAACCTTGCTGACAGGAACTAATATACATTGTGTGTCTAGATGTCTATTCGGACCGCAGTCTGCGATCCACGCGCTTGGAGTCGTCCGCCGGCTGACTCGACATGCGCAAACTGACGTCACCAAGTCTCCCGACCCGCCGGGGCGTCTCTCCGCTTGTCAAGCCGCAGAGTCGGACTCGGGAGAGCCACCTCGTCGTCGCCGGTTCTCGTCTCTGATCATCGTTCGCCAGATGCGGGTTGGACAGATGCCGCTTCCGGCTGCGCATGGCCGCCCGTGGCGTTGCTCCCGCGGCGATCTTGCGGCCACAGTAGGCCCAGCCGAGGCTGCCACGCATGCAGGCCTGGGACCATGGCGATGGTGTGGATCGCGGAGTTGAGTTGCCGATCACCGCAACAGTCGAGGTGCCGCTGGCGACCGGCGCTGGTCATGTCGATCACATGCAACTGGTTGATCGTGCGAGTCCTGTTGGCAGACAGGTTACTTCGACGTTCATCCAGCATTCTGAGAGCGTCGCTGTTCGTCAGCGACAACCGGCCGGCAATCACGCTGCAGGGCCGCGACACACGCGGCGCCAGCGGCGTCGATCCAGTCCTTCTTGCGCTGTCGCTGCGGGAGAGCTCCCGCACCCGTGCGGTCGCGGAGGTGGCCACCTCCCAGCAGCGCGCTGATGAGCCCGGACCACGCTGGATCAACACTGACGATTCACTCGACCCGACCCCGATCGAGTCGTCTTCGACGACCACCTCATGAAGCACCCGATCCGTCAACTCACCACGACCAGCCACAGCATGCTGTGCTAACACCAACCACCACAACGAATTACAGGACACCACCTAGGAGATTGGACATCTGGACACTCCGTGCCCCAATGTGGCCGCGTTCGACTGGGCCCGGGTATATTAGTCGAGGTGACGGCACAATCGACCCAAATCAAGAAACCGACCCAACCCAAAAATCAGCGCCGCTGGTCGATGACCAAGCCGCGATGGTACGATGCCGCAGGGGAGCTTGTGCCTCACACCAAGACCGGACTCGAGGCCAAGATTCTGGACGCAGCCCGTCGGTGCTATGTCATGTATGGTCCCGCCAAGCTGACGATGGGCGATGTCGCTCGAGCTGCTGGGGTATCACGTGCCTCGATGTACAATTACTTCGCAGATCGAGAGACTTTACTCGACGCCGTTCGCTCGTGGTCGATGGAAGTCTTCACCGACGACATTCGGTCCGCGATGTCGAGCGAGGAAGACATCGCCGACCAACTCGCCGCGGCCACCGTCATCGTATTGCGCTACGAGAAGTGGCGGCATGCGAATGTACATCCAGCTGACATCGACATCCGGTTCGAGACTGGAACGTTCACGACTGCGTCCAGTCAGGCGGTCTCGGCCCTCATGATGACCATCGAGCCGTTCATCGCGGAGGGGATAGTACGTGGTGATGTCCGGCCGGATCTCGATCCCACCGATGCGTCGGAGTGCGTTGCGCGCATGTTATTCAGTCTATTCACAACTCCTGGCATCAGCTTCGATTCCCGCAAGCTGAAGGACAGTGCGGATTTCGTTCGGCGAGCTATGGGCGGCATGTTGACCCCCTGATCGCGACCTTGGCGACCCCGGTGTTCGAGGCCGGGATTCCGATCGGTTTCAGTTGATGTCGCAGGCCACGGGGTGATGGCTGAGCTGCAGCCCGCAGCGTACTGGACCGGCGTCAGATAGCCCAGTGCCGAGTGGCGGTGCAGTTGGTTGTGGTTGGTTTTGAAATCGCCGATCACGGCTCGGGCTTCGAGCAGGCCGGTCCGATGGTTGCGGTTGAGGCATTCATGCCAAAGCGCCGATTGAACGGCTCGATATCCGTTGTTCCACAGTGTTCGGGCGGAATATAGGAGATCAGTCATGAGCATGAGGGCGGATCGTCAACGACCCGGCGGATCTGACTCTGAATTTCCTGACCGGTCTCCGGACCGTGTCTTGCGCGGGACCCGTCGATCTGCTGGCGCCATTGGTGGTCAGCCGACCGCGTAGAATCCCTGGGTCCTGCCGGGGAGGAAGTAACCTGATAGGAGCAAGCCGCGTCGAGGTCGCGTCCCCCGACTGGCCTGTCCGACCGAGCAGACGGTCTTCGCCGGGGTCGACACTCACGCCGACACCCATCATGTCGCGATTGTCAACGAACACGGCAGAAGACTCGCGAATCGCGAATTCCCCACGACCGCAGCAGGTTACGAGGCGATCGAGCAATGGATCAAGACTCACGGACAGATCGCGCGAGTCGGGATCGAAAGCACCGGCTCCTATGGAGTGGAACTGGCACGGCTACCAATTCCCCGAGGTACCCCGCCCGAACCGGCGGCTGCGCCGCGCCCAGAGCAAATCCGACGAGATAGACGCCTACGCCGCCGCGCGGCGGCTGCTCGACGGCTCGGAAGTCACCGCCCCGAAGAACTACATGGCCGGCTGCGCAAGATGCCACGCGCCTGACTCATCACCACCTGCACCGCATTCGACCCCGACATGAACCGGCTGACTAATCCGATCGAGGCCACCAACGGCAAGACGACACCAGAAATCTCGGGTTGCCTCGAACGCTATCTCGCGCGAAAGTGTTCCGTGCTTTACACACCGACTATCAGGCGTTGACGGCTTGACATCTATCGGGGCAGTCCCGCCTCACCTGGGACAGGCCAATCGCGAATGCCCGGTGGTGACCGAACGGTTCAGATTTCCCACTCCACCCCGGAACTTCGCGTTACGGCCCTGAAGCGCATCGTCTTATCGGAAGTCCTGGTAATCTCACCTCGTTCCCTCAGATGTTGCAGATGCGACGCAGTCTCGGAGACGGCGGACCACTTCAGGAACCCGTCGTACTGATCCCACGAGCGCGACCAGCGCAGCAACGGGGCCAGCTCCCACGGGGTCGAGTGCGGATTTGCTCGCACTACGGCGAGCAACTCGCTCAGACGTAGTGCGTGGTGATTACGAAGCTGTGCGGTCCGAGCGCTGATTCCTCGAAACCGCCACTCGTGCGCGGGAAGAATCTCTGGGTCGCCGAGCCCTTCCACCTGGGTGAGGGACTGTAGGAAGTCACCGAGTGCGTCGACCGCCGGCTGCCGTGAGACAGCAATGTTCGGGCTGATCCTCGGCAGCAGGTGGTCTCCGGAGAAGAGCACATTATGGTCAGGTGCGAAGAAGCATAGGTGACCCGGGGTATGCCCTGGAGTGTGCACGGCGTGTAGCGTCCAGCCGCTGGTGCGGACTTCCTCTTTGTCCTCAATGAGCCGGTCGGCGAGTGCAATGTCGGCTCGATGGTCGACGTCGAGTGAGAGCAGACGCTGCGCCTCTTCTCGGGTAGCCCCTAGCTGACACAACCAGCGAACATCAGCATCCAAAGCGGTTGGTGGATGCCTATATTCAGGACTTGCGACCACGTCGGCGTCCGCTGGGTGTAGGGCAATCCAGGCCCCCGACGCCTCCCTGATTCGGTCGGCGAGCCCAAGGTGGTCGGGATGGTGGTGAGTAACCAAGCATCCGAGCACATCGGAGACTGTGCCGCCCAATGCGTTCAGGCCCGCCTGCAGTGCGTCGTACGCCTCGTCGGAGTCCCAGCCGGCATCCACCAGCGTCAATCCGCCCTCACCGACCAGCACGTAGATGGAAACGTAGCGCAGTGGACTGTTCTCCATCGGTAGCGGAATCGACCAGAGGTCGGACCTCAGTTGCTCGATCGGAGGCATGGATCCTGCCGCCCAGTGATCACGCTGGATGGTGCCGGTGACCGAGACATTCGAACCCGGGTTCACCGGGCTACTGGGGGGCGTGTTGATGTTCGGCTCGAGTACTGCTCAACAGATTCGACACGGATCTGCATTGATACACCTCCAGGGGTTGCCGACCACGGAATGTCCATCACGACCATGATAGACATCTATACACTACGTGTGCATTAGTCTGCGCCTGACCTTCAGTTGAGCATGTAGACATATAGAGCCTATTCGTCTAACGTGAGGCTCTCGAGGAGCATCCGGGATCGCTGGCCAGCTCGCCAGCCGCCCTCGCGGTCGGAAGTCAACAGGAGAATACGGCGTGAAGCTTGCATTCAGTAGTGACCAAGAAGAGCTGCGACAGTTGGTCCGTCGTTTCTTGGCGGACAAGGCGCCGAATACCGAGGTACGTCGCCTGATGGAGACCGAAGCAGGGTATGAGCCCGCGGTGTGGTCGCAGATGGCGAGCCAGCTGGGGCTGCAGGGCCTGGTGATTCCGGAGGAGTACGGCGGCGCCGGCTACAGCTGGCGAGAGCTGGTCGTCGTGCTGGAGGAGATGGGTCGTTCACTGCTATGCGCCCCCTTCTTTGCCACCGTGGTACTCGCCAGCACCGCCCTCCTTGCTGCTGGAGACGAGGCGGCGAATGACGATCTGCTACCGGGAATCGCGAGCGGACAGACCATCGCGACGCTGGCTTTCACCGAGGACTGCGGCCGTTGGGGCCACGAGGGTATCCAACTCACCGCAACGCCTGCCGCTGGTGGTGGCTGGGCGCTATCGGGACACAAGAACTATGTCGTCGATGGTTCAACGGCGACGCTGCTGCTTGTCGTCGGCCGTTCACCGGATGGCCTGAGCCTGTTCGCGGTGGACGGTGCAGCCGCTGGCCTGAGTCGCACCTCGTTGAGCACTCTCGACCAGACCCGTAAGTTAGCTCGTCTCGAGTTCCACAACACTCCGGCCAGGATGATCGGTGCCGCTGGCAGGGCAGCCGGTGTGCTGTCGAGGACCAGCCACCTCGCAGCTATAGCACTCGCGGCCGAACAGATCGGCGGAGCCCAATACTGCCTGGAGATGAGCGTCGACTACAGCAAAGCGCGCTTTCAGTTCGGCCGGCCGATCGGCTCATTCCAGGCGATCAAGCACATGTGCGCGAACATGCTCATCGAGATCGAGTCTGCTCGGTCCGCAGCCTACTATGCCGGCTGGGTAGCGGCAGAGGATGAAGCGGAGTTGCCGCTGGCCGCAAGCCTGGCCAAAGTGTCCTGCTCGGATGCCTTCCTCCATTCAGCGGCCAACACGATCCAGATCCATGGCGGAATCGGCGTCACATGGGAGCACGATGCCCACTTATACCTCAAGCGAGCGAAGGCCTCCCAGCTCTTCCTCGGCGACTCACGGTACCATCGAGCACTCCTCGCCGAGCGCATCGGTGTTTAGCACCCGACGATGGCGAGCACGGCCGGTTGGCCTTCAAGGCGGCTGAGGGTAATTCGCGAACAATAAATCGTTGTTGCACTGAACAATCCGATATCGACCCAGTAGAGCGCTCGTGTCGGAACCGAAGCTACCAAACCGGCAGTAGTAGAAATTGGGAGGGCCTATGACAGACAACCCGATAGTCGTGATCGGTGCCGGACAGGCCGGACTGCAGCTCATTGCCACCTTGCGGACGGCGAAGTACCCCGGCCCGATAGCCCTCGTCGGAGACGAATCGCATCTGCCGTACCAGCGACCGCCCCTGGCGAAGGATTTTCTCGCTGGCAACACCAAGGAGGAGGATCTCTACCTCCGGAAAGAGTCTTACTACAGCGTCCCGCCGCTGACGCTGCATCTTGGACAACGCGTCGAGGCGATCGACCGTACCGCCCGTGAGACGCATCTGACATCAGGTGCCATAATCCCTTACAGTACAGTGGTTATCGCAACGGGTGCGCGCGCCAGGAGGATCTACATCCCGGGAGCCGAGCTCAATGGAGTCGTCTCGCTGCGCACATTTTCAGACGCGCGACTGTTACGCCGCCACCTGCGTGAACCAAAGAACGTCGTCATCCTCGGGGGAGGCTTCATCGGCCTCGAAGTTGCCGCAATCGCGCGCTCGCAGGGTCACACAGTCACCGTGGTCGAGGCACAGCACAGGCCTCTGACACGATCGGTCGCCGAAGAACTGGCAAACCATCTCACCAAGGTGCACTCCGACCACGACGTCCGATTCCGATTGCAGGCGAATGTTATCGCTCTCCACGGATCCGTCGACTCGGTTAAAGCGGTCGAATTCAGTGACGGTTCAACAATTCCGGCCGATGTGGTGTTGGTCGGCGTCGGCGCGACACCCAACTCCGAGATCGCGGAAACATCCGGTCTGCCCGTCGACGGCGGCATCATCGTCGACGGGCAACTGCGCACTACGGATCCCAATATCAGCGCAATTGGGGACTGCGCTGTGTTCCCCAGCGAGCATGCTGGCGGCCGGTTGGTTCGCCTCGAATCGGTTCAGAACGCGGTCGACCAAGCGAGGTTCGTCGCACGGCGGCTTGCCGGCGGCGACGGCGGCGGATATCGGGACGTGCCATGGTTCTGGACGCACCAATATGACCAGATGGTGCAGATGGTCGGCCTGGCCAGCGCATCGGACGACACCGTTGTCGTCGGCTCTGTCGATAGCGGCAGGTTCTCGGTGGCACGATTCGTCGATGATGTCCTGACCAGCGTCGAATCGGTTAACCGGCCGGATGACCACATGGCGGCTCGACGCCTTCTGGGCTCGCCGACAGCGACTTCGCGTGGCGAGTTGGAGGCGGTAGGCTTCGACCTCGCCACCGCCGCAACGATGAAGACTTCGCTGTTGGCCTAG
>NZ_BDCC01000093.1 GCF_001613305.1 Nocardia vaccinii NBRC 15922 | reverse complement strand
ACGTCAGGGGGTGAATTTGCCTGTCCTACCAGGCTTTTCGGTCCTCTGGGGGTCCTCGCTCTCTCTGTCATGACACTAGTCTACGCCATTCCTCCCATCTCTGCAACACTATTAACCCCTTCAATCTGACTATTTCCCCCTCCATGTTTGGTGGTGTTATTCGTCTCACCCCTGTATGATGGGGGTAATGGTTGACGGGGCTCCCGGTTCGGGGGTTCGGGCCACGAATTCGGAAGGGGTGTTGGGGATGTCGGAGATGGTGTTGCCGGATTGGGTTGGGGCGGCGCGGGAGCGGGGGCGGGTGCCGGTCGGGCAGGTGGTGGCCGGGTGCCGGTGGCCGGTCGGGATGAGGGAGCGGGTGGCCGGCGGTCTGGACACCCTGGCCTCGATCGCGGCGGCCGAGTTTCCGGTGGTGTGCCTGGCGTGCCGGACCCCGCACCGGATCGACGTGCTGACCGACGATCCGGATCCGGGTGCGCGGGCGCTGGATTCGGTGCCGTGCCCGGCTTGCGGGACGGTCGGGCTGTGGCCGCCGCTGCGGCCGGCCCGCGAGATCCACTGGGCCAACCGGGAATTGTGGGCCGTCTACGGGCCCACGCTGCCGCTGCCGGCCGATCAGGTGGTGCTGGTGCCCGAGTTGTGCGGGCGGGATGTAGTGCAGCGCAGCGACAACGGCGCCCAGCCCACCTACTGCGAGACCGCCCCGCACGGCGGCCAGGCCCACGTCAGCGCGAAAGCGGACCGGCCGCGGGCCCGCCTGCTGGGCGCCCACGCGCCCGCCGCGGTCGTGGCCCCGGCCGACGCCGCGGTGGCCCGGCCCGCCCTGGTGGTGGTCCCCGCCCCCGACAGCGAACCCGGCGAGACCGAGCCCGCCGACGCCGCGGTGTCGGGTCCGGCCGCGGACGGCCCCGTAGACCAGGCTGACGGGCACGCTGAGCCATCGGCCGCCGATTCCGGCGTACTGGTGAGCAGTGAGGCCCTGGACGCTGTGCGGGGCGAATTGGCCATCGCCGCGCGGCTGCTCGGCGACGCCACCGCCCGGGTCACCCGCGCGGTGGCGCGGTACGACGGCCTGGCCGACGCGCTGGGCCGCGAACGCGCGGCGTTCGAGCAGCGCACCGCGGTCGCCGAGCAGGTCGCGGCCGACGCGGTAGCCGAGCTGGACGGCGCCCGCACCGCCGCCGCCGACGCCGAGCAGGCCCGCCTGCGTGCCGAAGGCCGCGCCGACGAACTGGCCGCCCAGCTGACCGCGCTACGCGACGGCGCGATCCAGCAGGTCGTGGTGACCGCCCTGGACCGGTTCAGCGCCCGCCGCACCGTGGCCGGGGAACGCATCACCCCAACCCAACGCAAAATGATCGACACCATCGGCGGCCAGGCCGACGCGGTGGCCCACGACCCCGCACACGGCACCTGGTACATCGCCGGACGCAAAGTCGGCGACGGATCGGTCAAAACCCTGGAATCCCTGCACCGCCGCCAGCTGATCGGCTGGACCGAACCCGACGCTGGTGGCACCGCGACGGTCCATCTGGCCGGGCCCGCGGTCGAACTGTTCACCGCCCGCCACGGCCACCCACCCGCCGCGAACGAACCCGCCAGCACGAGCGACACCACCACGGCCGAACCGGTCATCGACGAACCGGCGGCAGCCGGGGCGGGCCCCGCCACCGAGGCACCCGCGGCGCCGGGCGCCGAGGCCACCGAGGCACCCGCGGCCGAACCCGAGGACGAGGGCGCCGGGGCCGAGCCCGCAGCCGAGCTGTCCGACGTGGCGCCCGTGCCCGAACTGGCGGCGCTCGAAAACGGCCGCCAACCGGAACAGGAAGCGGTAACCAGCGTGTTGCGGCGCGTCCAGGGCGGGGGCGTCACCCGCGGCGCAGACCGGATCTGGCGCGTGGCCGGCGGTGTCCACGCCACCAAGCCCCTGATGGCCACCCTGGACTGGATGCTCACCCAAGGCATGATCCGCATCCTCGACAACGATTCGGTCGAACCCACCACACCCTTCTAAACAGCGGGGAGCGGACAGACAGGTAGGGCCCTTCCGGTGGTGTACCGGAAGGGCCCTACCTCAATGACCAGGATGCCGCGCTGACGGGTCACAGCGACCAGAACATGCCCAGCGGCCAGCGCATCGGTGTTGGCGGGTGGCACATCTGCGAATCGGGTTCCGTCTCACGATGAGCCGTTTTCATCTCGCAGCGGGCCCGCGCGATACGAAAGGCCCGGAACATTTCGTTCATCCTGGTCACAGGGCAGTTTCTTCCCCGTCGTCGATGTCGGCGTCGTGCGCCTTTTCCTCCTGCCGAAGCCTCCAATGCGCTTGGCGGTGCGCAGGCTTGCAGTACTTGCCGGGGCGCCCGGTCTCGTTCATCGGGACCGGGTTGTCGCACTCGGGGTGCGCACAGATCACCACGTCGTCCTCGGGGGTGCCGCGGCGTGAGTCGATCTCCACGACGTTCCCGCCCTCGGTGTCCATGGGCGGCTTACTGCTGGGCAGCGGCCGGACCTCCCCACGGGCGGCCACGATGGCGTCGGAGATGACCCAGCATGCTTCGGTGGGCAGGTACAGCGAGCGGGCGCGGGAGGTCACTGGGTGGCTGCGGGTGCGCACGATCGCGGTGCCCTGGGGCATGGACTCGTCGACCGCGGTGAGGCCCTTGGCCATGAGTTCGGGGGTGTTCTCGAACAGGTGCGTCATGTCGTGGCGGCTCTCCACGCGGAAGCAGAACCTGTCGAAAAGGTTCGCGCGGGTCGCGGTGCTCAGCGAGTTCTCGTCGAGCTTCTGGCCGGCGGGGCAGAACCGGCCGCCGAACTTGGCCGACTGCGCGCCGAACCGCTTGGCCTCGGCCTGGAAATCCTTGTTGGCCGAGTACTCCGGGATCTCGTCGATGACCACCAGGTACAGCGGGAATTCGGGGCTGAACCGGGTGATCTTGTCGGTGCGGGCTTCCCAGAACACGTGTTCGCGGGCCTTCATCTCGTCGTTGACCTGTTTGAGGACCTTGGTGGCCTCGGCCGGGTCGGTGGAGTTGCACACCAGGTAGGCGGTGCGCCACCACGGCGCGACGAGGGCGCTGTTCGGATCGATGATGATCACGCGCACGTCGCGCATGAGTGAGGCGTGCGCCAGCAGCAGGTTCAGGAAGATCGACTTACCCGAGCGGCTGGCGCCCTGGACCGCGCCGTGCGCGCCGGAGGCGAGGTTGACCGTCACATAGCCGCCGTGCTGGCTGACCATCAGATTGATGTCGTCGGTGCAGGACAGGCCGTCTACGGGCACCATGAGCTGTGCCTCGCGGCATGCCGCGGTGAGCAGCTCGGTTTCCTCGGCTGGTGTGGTCGCGGCTGCGGCGGCCTGCTTGATCCGCTCGGCGGTCGCGTCGTCTACCAGAGGCGAGACGTGCACGGCGGTGAGTGGATCGGTGATTTGCAGGTCGAGCACGATCTGGCGGCCGTCGTCGGAGACCACGTGCACCGCGGGGATGTCCAGGGCGGTGGTCAGGGCCGCGCGGCGCTCGATGTAGCGCTGGGGGGAGTGTCCGTCCAGTGTGGGCATCTTCAGGCGTACCCGTACGCCGATGGCGGTGTTCCACACGCCTGGGTCGGGGTCCTTGCCGTCGGGTGGGTTCGGCATGGGCGCCAGGGTGGGCCAGGCGCCGGGGTCGCCCTTGGCCGGGTCCGGGATCCGGCCCAGGCCGAGTGAGGACCACAGTTGGGCGGCCTGCCACGGATCGGCGAGGCGGTAGATCGCCTCGTGCAGCGGGGCGGGGAACTCGCTCAGGAACCCGGCCCATTGCGGCATGCGGCGCTCCTCGGCGCGGCGGATGGTCCGCAGTTCCAGGACGACCTGTTCGCCATCGGTTTCGTGGACTCTGACCTCGGGCACATCGAATTCGGTCGTGAGGTTCGCGGCCTTGGCTTCGAAGTCGCGGGCGGCTTTGCCGTCGACCATGGTGAACCGGGCCAGCACGCCCACCTCGGTGTTCTCCACGCCCCACCAGTCGGGGTTGCCGGGGCGGTCGGGCCAGGGCAGCAGGCGCGGCCAGTTGCCGGGGTCTTTGGTGTTGTCGTTGGGCAGATGACCCAGGCCCAGGCGTGCCCACATTTGGGCGGCTTCCCAGTCGGAGCCGACGGGTTCGCCCATTTTCCACAGGGCGTGGTGCAGGCGGTCCGGGAATTCCAGGGCGATCTGGGTCTTGCGGGCGGCGATCTCCTGGATTTCACGCTGGCGGGCGTGGGCGGCGGCCACCCGGGCCCACACCCACGTGCCGATCCCGGCTGCGATGAACGCGACCACTCCGACCGGGCCGAGCCAGCCCGGCAGGCCCATGTTCTGGGCGCTGAAGAACATCCACATGCACACGACGGCCAGGATCGGCACACCGAATACGAGCGCGAGCGCGATCATGCCGCCGCGCTGACCTGTGGCGGCACCCACTGCTGCTTTGTTGCCCATCTGCTCCACCTCCCCCGAGCACCCCAATACCGGCGGGTCTGTCCATCAGGTCCGAGTATCTGAACCCTGGCCCAGCAGATTTGCAGGCCGTATGCGCGAATCCGGATCGCGACCGGCCGTTGTGCCCGCTGCGCGGTGGGCAGGGCGAGCATCTGCGCGCCACCAGCAGCGAGGGCGGGTTGCTGCCCGGCCCGACGGTCGCGGGTGAACATCAGATCGAGTTCGCGGTGCGCGTGCACAGCGTGAACCCGGCCGTCGGTCGCGCCGAACGCGCTGGCCAAACCGGCCGCGTTCCCGGCCCAGTGCTGCGGGGACTGGCCTTCGAGCATCCGCACCCGGGCCACGTCCGCACCATCGAGGGCGGTCACGGTCAGCAGGTCCGGCACCTGACGGCGGCCGGCCTTCACGGTCGTCAGATCGTGCGCGGCCAATGCGTGAGCCCAGCGGCGGCGGTAGCGCCACCACACGGCCACCCAGGTACGCCCGTGACGGGCCGCGAGCAGCCCGACGCCGATCAGTGCGGCCCCGGCCGCGAGGGCCGCCAGCGTCGGCACCAGGGCCGACAACAACACGTCGCGGTAGTGCGGGACCTGCGCGGCGATGTCCGCCGGCCGAATCGCCCCGGTGAAGAAACCCTTCATCACGAAAATCGGGACCGTGAACACGGCCAGCCAGAACACGCCTGCCACGGCGGCTTTGGTCCACTCACTCGGCGGTTGACGGTCACTCATCGCGCACCGCCCCGGGGGCGGCGCGGGCGACGCTGCGGGGCAGCCCCAAACGTCGCGCGGTAACGGATCCATTCCTCGTCGTAGCGGGCCTGGCGGGTGCGGGATGCGGCTATCTCCGACCGCACCACCAGCGAGACCAGGGCCACGAACCCCATCCAGCCGACCACGCCCCACCAGCCGAACGCCTTGTACGCGACGAAGTCGAAGAACAACCCGCCAAGCACCGAGAACGTGATTGCCACGAGGCTGTGGCCGTTGTTCTGCTGATGCCTGCTCATCGCGCACCGCCATCGATCACGACCAGCGCAGGGCGCAGAGATGCGGGAATGAAGTAATGCCGGATCTGAGGGGTCAGATCAGAGAGGAATCCTCTGCTTCGCGCGGTGATTAGTCCCTGGTCAGCTCGTTCAGCATCTCGTCCAGCTGCCCGGACTCCTGCATTGCCTTCAGCCGTTCGTCCAACTCGCGTGGATCGATCAGCTTGGCCAGCCACGCCTTGACGAAGGTCTCCAGCACGAAGTTCTTCGACAGTTGGTTGCGGGCGAACTTGACCTCCATCGCATGACGGATGTGGTCGTCCAGACGGAACCCGACCACCTTCTGATCCTTGCGATTTTGAGCCATGGTCAACATCGTCCCACGGCCGCAAACGTTCGGATGTTGCCTGTTGGTCATTGTCAACTCTCATCTTCCCTACCCGATCCTTGGGTGTTAACATTTCATCTTGACACACGCTAGGGTGTTAACACAACGCTCCTGGCAAATGAAGGAATGAAGGAGATGAAGCGAATGAGTGCACCGACTCTCACCCCCACGCTGGAGGACTACGGCGAGGCTGGTCCTGCGTCGTTCGTGCTGGTCAATGGCACGGCGTTCGGGATTCTGTTGCCGAACGGGGTGCTGTATCGCGATCAGCACGCGCACCTGATGGACGTTGGAGGTAAGCAGCCGACTGTGTGGTTCCAGCAGGATGCGGCGGAGATTGCTCGCGGGCTGGTCGCGGTGCTGCTCGATGAGTGGTACGGCATCACGGCCGAGGAGTTGGCGCGGCTGCGGGTTGTCGAGCTGGAGTTGGACACCGACGGCATTTGGAAGCTGCCCGAGGTGTGCGCGCCTGAGTTCGGCTACGGGTACCGGCCGCTGGATCTGGACACCGAGGAGCTGTCGGAGTGGCCGTGTGGCTGTGAGGCTGTGCTGGATGTCGAGCAGGCCCGGCGGGTCATGCGGCAGCACAAGGAGTGCGCTGGGCAGATCACCTGCAAGGCGCGGGGGCGGGCGCGGGCGGTGCTGGCGCGGGCGGGTCTGGTGGTGCTCAACCGCCGGCCGAGCGTGTGGACGTGGCTGGATCTGCCGGACACGGCCCCGTGGGGAGATGAGCGGATCGGCGGGCGGGCGCTGGTTCACCTGGCGGGGGTGGCCCGATGATCCGGATCGAGTACGACGGCCAGGTCATCGAGCGTGGGCACACCTTCCGCGATGCTCGCGAGAGCAATATCCGCACTCTGGTGGTCTGCGGGCCGATCGAGGGCGATCGGGTCGAGCTGGCGGTGATCAATCGTCAGGAATCGACGGACGATCCCTGGTTGACCAACACCAACCGCCGCACCGTCATGACCGTGCGCCGATTGCTGTCCAGCGCGTTCACGTTCGTCGGGACCACACCCGAGCCGTTCTCGCTGTGCGCGGAGACCGGCACGTTCACCCATCCCTCCCCGGTGATGGAGAACGGCGTGCGCATCGAGTCGCAGGCGGGGCGGTGATCACCATGGCGACGCTCGGATATCACGTCTTGACCGACGAGTGGCTGGTCATTCCGTGGCAGTGCTCGTATCCCGGCCGTCTGACGGTCGCGGAGGCGAACAACGTGCTGAAAACGCATGGGAAGCATTCGAAGTCGTGTCGGATCGCGCGTACCGCGCGTAAGACGCTGGCCCGGCTGATCGACGCGCCGACCGTGCGGGCGAACCCGTTCGCGCCGGTCGCGTTGACGTTCGATCCGCCGCCGCCGCTGGAACTCAAATGCGCCGAGGCGGCGCGGTGTCCCGAGTGCGGGCGGGCCGGGGGCACGCATTACGTGGTGCATGCGCGGCATGAGCAGGGCGGCGGCGGGGCGAACCTGCCGCGCCACAGCAACGAGTACAAGCCGTTCTGACCCTGGAAATGGCGGAACCAGCCAGTAGATGGCTGGCTGGTTCCGCCCCCGATCATCCCTGAATCGAGGACCTGATGACTACTTCAACCAATCCGGCGGGTCGGCCTGTGGTGCCGTGCGCTGCCGAGCCTGCGCTGTTCTTCTCCAGCCACCGCGCCGACATCGTGGACGCGCAACGGATCTGTGCGGCGTGCCCGATGCTGGCCGCCTGCGCAGCCCGCACCCACGCCATGGATGTCGACACCGACGGCGTGTTCGCCAGCGTGAAACTCCCCCCGCAGGGGCAGGACCGCAAGCTCGCCCGCGAGCAGCTGGCCGACGTTGCCGCGACCGGGCAGCCCGCGCCGCTGTTCACCGCGCGATTCCGGAACCTGAAGGCGGTGGCCTGACATGCCGCACACCAACCTGCTGGCCAATCTGGCTATTCCGAACTACTGCCCCGACTGCGGTTACAAGGGCGGCCGTCACGGCCTGGTGCACGTGCGGAACGGCAACGGCGGCGGCCACAACGAGCCGTGCCCGCGTGATGGCTCCACGCCGTTCGAGTGCCCGCAGTGCCCCGGGCTGGAGCGGGGCGAGATGCAGGCGCTCGCGGAGATCGAGCGTTTGGAGGAGCTGCTGGACGAGATGACCGCCGCCCTCGGCGCGGCCATGATGCGCGACTTCGGCGAGCACTCCTCAGCGAACGACCCGTGGGCCAACGCCCTCCGCGCCCTGAAAGGACTCGAAGCATGAGCGCGGCACAGGCCCTGTCGGCGCGCTACGACGATCCGGAGTACCGCGCCAGCGCCGCGGCGCGCCCGTCGTGGGCGAAGATCGCCACTCCGCCGACGGGTGCGTGGTGCGACGAATGCGCCCAGCTGCAGCACGAAACCCGCGGCGCCTCGGGGCTGCGGATGCCGCCCCGGATGCGGCGCAGCATCCCCGGGCACCGTGAGCTGGCCCTGAAGTTGTGTTCGCGGCACGGGCAGGCGTGGAAGGAACGCGACGCCGCGGATCTGCCCACCGACGGGCAAGCGGTGTTGCGTGAGGCGCGGGGGAGGCTGCGGTGAGCTATTCCGCGCTGGATGTCCGCGAGGACGACGGGATCGATGGGCGGATCGAGTCCATCACCACCGATCGGGTGACCGTGGTCGGGGCCTGGTCGGCCGAGGCCGAGCTGATCCTGCGGCCCGACACCGAGGTCGTGGTACTGACCCACCAGGAATACAGCGAGCTGATCGAACTCGCGGGCTGGCGCACGGCCAAAGAGTGGTGCCCGCCCGAGGACCCCGACACCGACGGCAAGGACGACGGCAAGGGGGCGAAGGCATGAGCAGCGGAGCCCGTACCGCGACGCATCGGCCGGCGACACGGCGGCGGCGGTGGCGTCACGACGATTTGGTCGCGGTGGACCTGTTCTCCGGTTTCGGTGGCCTGACCAAGGGCATCGAGATGGGCGGGGTTCACCACGATCATGGCCGCGAACCACAATGCCTACAAAGTGGGCGTGCACGAGGCGAACCACCCCCAGGCCGAGCACTGGATCGCGGACCTGGTCGACCCCGAGTCGGCCGACTACCACTCCGCGCGGGATCTGCCCGCCGCGGATCTGCTGGTAGCGGGCGTGTCATGCGTAAATCACTCGATCGCGAACACGATCAAGGCGTACGAGCAGGGTTTGACGCTGTTCGGGCTGGACGACCCGGACTTCGAGGCGCGGGTGACCCGGTCCGAGCGTGATCGTGCGACGGCGAATTGTGTCCTGCACTATGCCCAGCAGCATCGGCCGCGGCTGATCCTGGTGGAGTGCACGACCGAGTTGACCTCGTGGGGGCCTGCGCTGGCAGGCCGGGTGAAGGTCGGGGACGGGAGCACCTACCGGTGGTGGCTGCGGCAGTTCGGGAATCTGGGCTACAAGCACCAGGTCCTGTACCTGAACTCGATGTTCTTCGGGGTGCCGCAATCGAGAAATCGGCTCTACATCGCCCTGTGGGATCGCCGGCTGCCCGATCCTGACCTGGAGCATCGCCCCGTCTCGTGGTGCGGGCGCTGCGATCAGCAGGTCGAGGCGGTGTGGTCGTGGCGCACAGGCGTCCCGCCGACCGGATCGGTCAGTTACGGCCGCCAGTACGACTACCGGTGCCCGCGGTGCCGCAAGCAGGTCGTCCCCCCGATGACCCCGTCGCTGCACGCGCTGGATCTCACCCATCTGGGCACTCGGATCGGGGAGCGGAAAAAGCCGCTGGCGGCCTCGACGATGGCACGGGCCGAGCGGTGCCGGGCACGGTTCGCCGACTTCCCGGCGATCCTCATGCCCGCCAAGGGCGTGCACGGCTCGGAGCGGCATCCGTGGCAGCCGCTGGCGACACAGACCAGCCAGCAGGAGACCGCGCTGCTGGCGACCGGGCACGTATTCGCCGCGCATCGGCACAACGGCGACGGCAAGCACCTGAGCCAGCCCATGGACACCGTCACCTCGACCCAGGAAAAGGCCATGCTGTTCGCCGCGATCGACAACTACCAAGGCGCACCGCGCGGCCTGAGTGAGCCGCTGCCAACCGCGGTGGCATCCGAAACCCTCGGCGTGATGACCGGGGTCGTCCCGTTCCGCAAGAACACGCTCCCGGCCCTGGCGCCCGAACCGATGCCAACGGTGACCTCCGACCAGATCCCCGGGCTGCTCAGCGCCGAACGGATCGCGGCGCTGGCCGATCTGCCCTTGCAGGACTGCTTTTTCAGGATGCTGGGCGCGCACGAAGTGGGACGTGGCTGCGGATTCGACACCGACTTCCCCGGGCACAAAGGCGAATTCGTCGTGTGGGGCAGCAGCCGGGACCAGTGCGACGGTTTCGGCAACGCGGTCAGCCCCGCGGTCGGGGCATGGATCGGGTCACGGCTGCGCGCTGTGCTCCACACCCCCGAAGCGGTGGTCGCATGACCGTGACCAGCCCACTCGCCACACGACCCGAACCAGACGACTTGCTCGCACAACTCGAATTGGAGGCAACCGCCTGATGCTCACTACCACGATCGCCACGTTGTTCACACGCCGAGTCACACCGCGTGGGTGGATCGCCGTCCCGGTGGCGGCCTGCACCCCGAGAATCGCCCTGGTGCACACCAGATGCGGTCACCGCTCCGCCGAGTCGTGGGAGTTCAGTGACGACCCGGGCGAATTCGCTCACGATCCCGTCGTGCGGCGCTACTGCCGTGACGAGCGCCGGCGGATGCGGCGCATCGCCCGCGACTACGCCACCGCCCACGACTGCGCCGAGGCCCAGAACGACCCGTGGGCCCACTACGGGGCCGACTACGACCCCTGGGTCGGCTACCAGACCGAGGACGACGCCGCGGCCGAGGCCGAGGCGCTGGCCTGGCTGGATGCAGGGACGGTGTGCCCGTTCTGCACCGGAGATGGCGCGCCGACCGGCAAGGCGGTCATAGACGAGGACGCCGCCGACGAACACACCGCGCCCATCGAGATCGAGTACCGGTGCGGGAGCTGCTGGCGGTTCTACACCCAGGCCAAGGAGGGCCTGTCATGAGCGCGGCGGGCATGATCCGGGGCTGTGTGGTGCGTGTTCCGGCGGCGCGGTCGCTGGCGCAGGCCTGCGCGGTGCGGTGGGCGCGCGGGGTGCTGGCGGATCCGGATCGGGTGGCGGTGCTGGACTGCGAAACCACCGGCCTGCCCCACGCGGGTGCACCGTTGCCGCACTTGGTGGAGCTGGCGGTGCTCGACGGCCGGGGCGCGCCGCTGGTCGATTCGCTGATCGATCCCGGCGTGCCGATCCCGGCCGCCGCGTCGGCGGTGCACGGGCTGACCGATGCCGACGTGTGCGGCGCGCCCCGTTTCGAGGCGGTGGTACCCGAGCTGGCGGCGGCGATACGCGGGCGGCGGGTAGTGATCTACAACGCCCGGTTCGATGTGATGATGCTCGGCGCGCGACTGGCCGCCATACAGTCCCCCCGCGATGAGGGCCAGGCGGTGACTGTAGGCCAGCGCTGGCTGACCTGCCGGGGCGCCCGGCCGGAATGCGCGATGCGGCGGGCCGCAGCGTGGCGGGCGGTACCCGGCCGTTCCGGGTGGCGCCGGCCCCGCCTCGGTGGCGACCCGGGCACCGCGCACCGCGCGGCGGGTGACTGCCACGCGGTGCTGCGCCTGCTGTCCGCGATGGCCGCGGGCGACCACACCACCGACCTGGGTGTCGTGACCCAACGGCATGCCTGATCACCAGCAACACCCCCGTATCGACCAGAAACCCGCCCCCAGAACGCATTCGGGGGCGGGTTTCGCTGCGTCGGACCGCGTGTCGATCCGCCTGGTAACGGCGGGGATGCGGAAGGCTGGGGGCGCTGAAGGCTCGCAGCACAAAAGAAAACCCGCCCTCAATCTCGTCTCGTTTGGCGACGTGGATCGAGAAAGGGGCGGGGCCGAACCAAAGCTCTGCGGTTTTGAAGATACAGGTGCCCGTCGGCAGGTGTCGACGCGACGCACCCTGAATCATCTGATCGCAGACTTTGCGAACTCCCCGGAAGGGGGCGCAATGTCAGCGTCTTTCCCGGTCAGGGTCGCCAGCCTGACCACTCGCATCAATTCGGACACGTCCGGTCGCGCCGAGCAGGCGGTGGGCCGATGAGCCGGGGCAGGGGCCGCGATGTCGGCCACGACGACGCCAGCAAGAAGACTTCCGGCAAGGCCCAGAGGGCGGGCCGGGGTAAGGGTCGCTCGGCCGGCGGTGACCCGATCGAGTTCGGGCAGGGCCGCCGTAACCCGTTCTCTCAGCTGGGCGACTGGGTCGCACTCGCCGACATCCGGCACCCCAGCGTGCGCTTGTACTGGGTGATGGCCGCGCACCGCAACCGCCAGCGGGCCGACAACATGGTCTGGCCGTCGCTGAACACCCTGGCCACGATGCTCGGCTACACCGAGGGCAAGAAGCTGTGGCCCTACTTGCAGGAACTGGTGGACATCGGGGCCATCGAGATCCTGGAGCGGGACCCGTCGAAGGGCCGGATGCGCAACCTGTACCTGATCCACGACGACCCACCCGACGGCTACGAGGGCTTCCAGTCTGTGGACGACTTCCACGTACAGGCCCGCGCCCAGCGGACCGCACGTCGCGCCGAACAGCAGGCCGACCAGGTCCGGGAAGCCCTGTTCGACGCCGATGCATCCCGGGATGGGGCCGAAATGAGCCCCATGAACAACACCCGGGATCAAAGTTGCGCGGGGGGCGCTCATGGGGCTCAAATGAGCCCCACCGATGGGGCTCATTTCGGCCCCACCGATGGGGCTCATTTGAGCCCACAAACCAGAAGTAGTAACCAGACGAAGAACCAGAGCGGGGGGGCGTACCGCCTCCCCCCCGCACCCCCGGCGGTCGTAACCGCTGGTCACGATCGCGAGTTGGTCACCTCGGAACTGGGGTTTACAGGTGACCAACTGACCGCGTGCGCGGAACCTGGCGTGGGCGACTTCGCGACAGCGCCGAACGAGGAGTCGAGCGTTTCGGAGTGGGACTACTGGGCCCAGGACGCGGCTCTGGATGCCTCGCTGACCGACTCGGACCCCACTACCCTGCCCTGCCCCACCCTGCCCCCACGCCACCTAGCCGGCCGTACCGCAGAACCCGCCGCGATCATCGACGACCCCGCTTTGCCCCCCAGCGTGCCCGCAGGTGCGACAGAATCGGTAAATGACACCCATGTAACCCCCCGCCCTCTCGAACTGTCTGTGATCGAATCTGGGGCCGTTTCTCGGTCGTGTGCGGCCCCGTCCGTCCAAGCGCCCGGCGGCCGTCCGTCGCTGCGAACACTCAAAGCCCAGTTCGATGCCGAGAAAGCCGCCGCCATTTCCCCCGCTGGATGATTTCGTGGCCCAGCGGCGGGAATGGGCACCAATGCGCCCATCCTCACCATCAACGCAGGAGTCAGCTATGCCGTTGCGCTCTCTCGAAGACCCGAGCCGCCCCGTTGCCGTCCTTCCCGGGCCGTTCCGCAACCCCCGCCTGTCGTGGCAGGCCAAGGGGGTGTTCGCCTGGCTGGCAACCGCTTCGGACGCCGAGCTGCAGGACGCGGTTGGCGAACTCGTACGCATCGGCATCGGCGACGCCCGCGAGGTGACCGCCGCCCTGGACGAGCTGCACTACCACGGCTACATCAGCGACGATGGGGCGCTGACCGACACGCCGCCGCCGTCTTCCCCCGGCGCTGGAGGAGGCGAGCGGCCCGCTGACACCAGCGCCATGCTCGATGCCGCTGCCGCGAAGGTGCAACGCCTGGGTGCGGAGCAGCTGGCCGCCGAGGACGACTACATCGGCCTGGCCGCTGCCGCGCACCAGGCCGGGCACCTGGAGTGGCGGGGGTTGATCGAGGCCTACGAACGTATCCGGGCCGGGGGGCGGCCCGGATATTCGCAGCGCTGGTTGCGGCACATCCCCCACGACCTCAACACGATGCGTCGGCTCGCGGCGGCCACTCCCAGCAACGAGGACGGCACCTGGAGTGGCGAATCCGGGTGGGAGGGCCTGGACCGGGGCCGGATCCCAGCCAACGGCATGCACGTGGCCTACGCGCTGTTCAGCAGCACCGGTGCCCCGATCCACATCAGCTACACCTACCGGTTCCGGCCCTGCGTCAAGCGGCTACACCACGCCGGCCTCGAATGGGCCGCGTGGAAGGCGTGGCCCGCCCGCGACCGCAAGGACGCTGTGGCGCTGCGGCGGCAGATCGCCGAGCGCTACCACTGGACCAACGTGGCCGAATCGGACTCCGAGACCATGCCCGAATTTCCCGGGCCGAACCTCTGACAAGAAAGGGGCGCAACCAAATGAGCACCAACGAGTACGACGACGAATTCCCCCTGCCACCCACGACATTGGGAGATTGGGTGATGCTGGCACCGATCAGCAACGACGCGAAGGCGCTCTACTGGGTGCTGGCGGCTCACATGAGCGCTGGGTCCGATGTGCCGAAACCCACCTCGGCCCTGCTGGCCGAGGTGCTCGGCTACAGCGACAGTGGCAAGATCCGGCCGTTGCTGGATGAGCTGGCCTCGGTCGACGCGGTGAACGTCCGCACGATTCGGGATGGGCAGCGAAACCGCAACGCCTTCACCATCCATCAGACGCCACCAGAGAACTACGCAGGTCCAAGGGATCTGCGTGAGTTCTACGCCACTCGTGCGACGACGCCCTGTACGGAGCAGTGATGGTCTGGTTCGCGAACGTTGCGTTGAAGGTCGGGCAGGGGTTCACGCTGCCGGACAAGGTCCGGTTCATGTGCGCACTCAACGAGTTCGGCCCCGAACGACGCCACATCGACGGGTGGGGCGTGTTCGTGGAGCTGCCCGCGGTGGTCGAGTTGCTGGACCTGGTGGCAGCCGGAGAGCGGGACCTCGGCGACGTGCGGGCGGCGCTGGCGCGAGTGGCGGCAGGCATGGAGCGAACAGAGCTGGAGTCCGCCGAGACCGAGGGCGGCCGGACCCTCACCTCCGAAACGTTGCGATGCTTCGGCGACTGCCCGCGCTGTCTGGCCAACTACGACACGATCCGTGCTCACTGGGCCGAGGCTGCCCGCCGCCTCGCGCGGCCCCTGGACCCGCAGCTGTACCCGGTCGCGGTCACCAGCAGCGCCGTGCATCGGGTGACCTGCCGCGAGGTCGTCCGCACCCACGACTCGCGGTGGTACGACAACGACGACGTGATCCCCTTCGAGGTCAAGCAGTACACCCACGAGGGAGCCCTGGGTGAGTTGCCGCACGCGCCGTTGACCGCCGACGAGTACGACCGCTGGCGGGCCGAGCGCACAGGACCGCACGGTGGCCTGAAGTACCGACTGTGCAAGATCTGCGATCCAGAGGTGCCCCTTGCCTGATTCCGCCCTGACCCACGACCATTCCCGTTGCCTTGCCGCCGACCCCGACGACATCGCCGAAGCGCAGCTACGCAACATGCACGACGTCCTGACCGCCCGCGGCT
>NZ_BDCC01000092.1 GCF_001613305.1 Nocardia vaccinii NBRC 15922 | reverse complement strand
AATTCGTCGTGCCCGACGACTGCGCGGACATCGGCATGGACCAGTTGGCCGCGCTGCTGGACCAGTTCGAGCCGCAGGCCCGCGCCCTCGATCCCCGCGAACTGATCGAATGCCGGTTCTTCGGCCCCTGCGGAGAGGACTGGTGATGGGCCGTCGACCGAAGACCCGCTACGACCACGCCAGCGCACCCACCTTGTTCGGGCGGGTCGATCCGGCCCCGGACTGCGTCGAGTGCGTCGGGGACGGCTGGCCCCTGGGCGCCGATGGCGCGCCCGTCGAGCCCGCGCGGCGGTGTGCGTGTACGTCCGTGGCTGGGCCGGCATGAGCGGGCGCGTGCCCCGAGAGGTGCCCTCGCGGGTGCGTGAGGCGATCACGGCCGCGCTCGTGGCGGGGGTCTCCCGGGAGGATGTGCGCTGGTACGTGGATCGTCTTGAGGATCTGACGCTGCTGATGCGGGCGGTGCCGCTGACCCCGGTCGGGTCGTCGCGGTGGGCGGTACCGGTCGGCGGGACTCGCCGCGCTGGATGCGCGGATTGGGCCGAACCTGGCCAGGGCGAGCGGATCCGCGAGTTCCTGGCCGCACACGACGGGTTCCCCGATCTGCGGGTAGGCCACGATCTCGAACAGGGCGGCGGCATGGTGCGCTGGGGCGAGCCCGAGCCCGAGAACCCGCCGTGGGAGGCCCCGGACCTGGACTGGGTGCGGTCGATCGCAGCCGACGGCCGTAACTACGGCTACCGCGAACAGGTCATCGAGGAATTCATCGCCGAACGCTGGGGCGCGCAACTGGCCGCCGCCGCCATGCGCCGATGACCGGCCACGGGCAGGCCGACCAGGAGCGCGGGGCGCGGGCCGTTGCCGTCCCTGCCGGATGGGCTGTGACCTGCGGATAGTCCGATTCCGGACGAGAAAGTGAGGGTCTGGGCGGGGCACACGTAAATCTCTCAAAACTTCATATAGCACAAATGAAGTTTTGTGGTGTATGGTGGAGTCATGACAACCACCGAGCGCCCCGCCCACCAGCTCACCGCCGCTCAGGAGGCCGAGCTGATGGAGGTCTTCCGCGGCTGGTACGAGCTGTTCACCGCAGGCGAGGCCGAGCTGTCCGATCAGGCCGCGTGGCTGTTCCGGCAGCAGGTCGCCCGGGGCGGGGCGTGGCGGGCGGCCTGGATTCGGGTTCAGGACACGCTCTCGACCTGGTGGGACCTGCCCGAGGGGATGCGGGAGTTCCTGCGCACCGCGCCCATGCACGAGGGGTTCGACCGCCGCGCGCTGGCGACCGTGGTCGCCCTGGCCGACGAGCAGACCGACAGCGAGGAGGACTGACCAGCGAGAACAGCAGCCCTACCGGCAGACATCGGGGTTCGAGTCCCCGAAGGGCGCGAGGGGTCCGGGATTCGCCACCCGGGCGGCAGGTGGCCCCTGCCGTGGCTGGCCCGCATTTCGCGGGTGGGCCGCCCCAGCAACTTCCCTCCACGGCTCGGGCGCCGGCACAACCCGCGCGTGCCGCAGGGGAGCAACGACGCTCCCCAGCCGCCCAGCCCTCCCCCGTCCCGAATCCCGCTCACCTGCAAGGAGAACCCCCGATGAACGATCCGCGTGTGGCCTACCGCAAGGACGGCCAGCTCAAGCACTCGCCCCAGTGCCGTATGACGTTCGGCCGCCTGGACCCGGAGAACTGCGCCCGCTGCGACCAGCGCGCCACCGAACGCGCCGAGGGCGTTCCGGCCCGCACCCACGACGGGTTCGAGCGGATGCGCCAGGCCGAGCGCGACGACGCGCGGCGGGCCGAGGAGATCCGGGCGCACTTCGCCTCGGACAAGCACAACAACGGCGGGTGCGGCGTGTGCTGCACCTTCGGCGACTGGTGAACAGGGGGAAATGGTCATGCTGATCATCAACGACAACCGGGCGATGTCCGGTGCGGAGAAAGCGGTTCTGAAGCGCCTGCGGGGCATTCAGGCCCCCGGAATCGCGGTCTCCGGATGCCACGTGCCCGGCCGTCCGGTGGGCGGTTCTGCGCGCCACGTCGGCCAGGAGGTCGACGTAGTGCTGTTCACCCCGGCCGCGCTGGTGTGCATCGAGGTCAAGGGCATCGTGAAATACGGTGTGTCCGGGGTGCTTTCGTGTGGTGTGAACGGGCGCTGGGCGCTGCCGGGCATCGAGGGCGACCCGATCCACGTGCGCGGCAACGACTCCAACCCTTTGGAGCAGCTCGCGGGCGGCATGTACGGGCTCAAAGAGATCGCCGAGACCGCTACCGGCGCCGAGGTTTTCGTGCCCGGCCTGGTCGTGATCTCCCCGAACAAGGGCACGATCACCCTGGACAAGGGCACAATCCCGATGCCGACAGGGCGCGATGTGATCCTGGAATCCGAGCTGGCGGGCTGGCTCGCGGGGCAGTCGCGGCGGGCGCAGACCTGGACCGCGCCCGGGGTGTTCGCGGTACTCGACGCCCTGGGCCTGGCCGATGCCGTCGGCTACGAGACGGTACTCGGGGCCGGGTTCGACGGCCCTCAGCCGGTCGAGGCCACGGTGGTGGACCTGTTCCCCGCCGCACCCGAACCCGTCGACGCGGACGCTGGCCCGGCGCGGGCGTCCCGCTTCGCCGCCGCGCCGATGCCAGGCACTACCCAGCCCGCTACCCGCCCCGCCGGCCGATCGCATATGGCCCGTGCGCTGCTGCTGTTCGCGGCCGTGTTCTGCGTGCTCGCGGTCCTGATCGGGGTGTTCTCATCCGGCCACGGATCGGGCACGCACAGCGGAAGCCATCAGCCCCGCCCCACCACCAGCGCCCCGGCCGCACCGTTCGCACCCTTCACGCCTGCCCCGGCGCCGGCCGTGACGACCGGAGCGCCCGCACCGCTGTTCCCGGCCACAACCAAACCCTGCTATCCGTTCCAACCCGACTGCTGACCAGCTCAGCGCACGAAAACGGCCATCTGCGATGTTTCGTAGGTGGCCGTTTTCGGCTGTCCATTCCAGCCCGACCGAGATAGCTTCATATAGTGCAAATGAAGTTTTGTGTGGTAGTGTGGGATCACACGGGAAACCGGGAAATGCCAAGCGAGAGAGGGATTCATTGAACACCACTGACCACGAAGCGGCCTCCACGCCGATTCCGCACGATTTCGCCGCTGCGGCCCGCGCCCAGGAAACCTGGGCTGTGCAGGAGTTCCGGTCGGCCCTGGCCGAGCTGGAGCACTGCCTCGATCCCGAGGTGACCGAGCGTGAGACCGGCTACACCCCGCACCGGTTGCTGGGGAATTTCGCCAGATCACTGGGCCGCCTGATCGCCGAGGAGCAGGCCCCGCTGCACGGCGCGACCTACATCGGCCCGCACGTCGCTCTGGACCGGCTGGCCGATCCCGATGACGCGTTCAGCCTGTTGCCCGCGGATCAGGTCGAGGTACCCGACCCGGGCCCGGGGTGCCCCCACTGCCCGTGACATCCAGCTCAGGGCATGAAAACGGCCACCTGCAGAATCTTGCAGGTGGCCGTTTCGCGTGTGGTGGAGGCTATTTCGCGATCCGGATGGGCCGCTGGCCCTGCTCGGGGCCGCCGAAGCGGCGCGCGAAGTCATCCCACCAGGCCGCCGGCGAAACCCGCAATGCCGCGTCCCGCAACGCCTTTCCGGTGGTCGTGGTGATCAGCGGGACCATGGACTCGATGTAGCGGGGCATCGAGCCCACGCCCTGCCCGGCGTGCGCGTACTCCCTTGCCTGCAACAACAACTCCAACTTGTCCGCGTCCCGGCTGCACCGCGCCTCCAGGGTCGCGCCGGCGGTTTTGGCGCCCTCGTGCTCGGCGACCGCGGCGCGGATCTGCTCGGCCAGCTCATCAGGCAATTCGGCGGTCTGATCGGCCGCGATCTCCACGGCCGGAACGATGCTCACGTACGACTTCCCGGCCGCGGCGACGTCGCCGGAGCGGGTCTCGGGCAGGTCGTGAAACAGGCCCAGCACCGCCGCGCGGTGGGCGTCCGCGCCCTCGCCCAGGGCGATCACGAAGGCCAGCACCGCCACGCGCCAGCTGTGCGCGGCAACCGATTCCGGGGAGGGGATGCCCGCGCGCAGCCAGCCCGAGCGGGGCAACGCCTTCAAAAACCCCATCTCGTAGGCGAGGGTGACGGTGGCATCCGCGGCCTGGTCGGCGCGCTCGCCGTTGCTGTTCATAGGGTGCTCCCGATCAGGAAGTGATGGACCTGTTCCAGCCGCTTGCGGGCGGTGCGGCTCAAGGTCTCGTCAGTGGTGGCTCGCTCCACGGTATCGGAGATCTCCGACACCCAACGAGGGTGCGTGACCAGCGATTTCCGCGCCCGCGCGAGGGAGAACAGGGTATGTGCACGTAGCTCCCGATCCGGCGCCGTCCCGAGCCCAGACAGCAGCGAGGGCAACAGCAGCTCCCCCGACCACGTCGCATCCGACTCGGGCTGCGCCATCTGCGCATCGGAGACCCACGGCACCGGAACCTCCCCGGCCCAATACGCCCAGTACCGCAGGTTCGCCGCCTCGGTCGACGGGTCGGCCAGGCCCTCGGCCGCGAAGCGCCGCAATGGTTCCGGATCCCCGGCCCCGGCCGCCCGGATCGCCGCCGAGCGCACCACGGCCCATTCCGGTGTCCACCGTGAGAGGTCCACATCGGCGATCTGGCGGCGGATCTGCTCGCCCGCCCATCCGGTCCCCGCCGAGCTGGCTACGTCGGCCTCAGCGGCCAGGAACACCGCCTGGCGGCGCAGCATGGCCCCGGCCAGGCTCTCGGGCGCGGATTCGGCCAGCGCGCGCAGCTCGGCCGCCACCGTCGCGCGCTGACCAGCCGGGATGTGCAGGGCGGCAGTGGTGCCGGCCAACGCGCGCGGGACCGCGCCAGTCAGGGGCCAGGCCAGCAGGTCCGTCACAGCCCGGTCGGGCACCACCAGGCCCAGGGGATGGCGCTCGGGGTCGCGCTGGTCCAGGCCCGCCAGGATGTCATCAGCGGCCAGCGCGGTCTCCCACGTGGCCACCAGCGCGGGCGCCGCCCCGGCCGCCAGCAATGTGCGCCCGATCTGGCGCAGGCGCGCATACGGCAGGCGCGGCAGCGGGTTACGGGCCTGCTCCCACGCGGCCACGGTCTTCTCTGACACCCCCAGCCGCTCGGCCAGCACCGCCTGCTCCAGGCCCACGCTGCGCCGCACCGCGGCCAGCGTCGCCCCTGACACCCGCCCGTCCAGGCCACTCCCATCGGTGATGGGAGCGCCACCAGCGCTTTTCGCCACCTGACCACCTCGCCCTGGTCGAAAGTCCTATCGGTGATGAGTTCCAGCCCGCCCGCCCGCGAAATAGCGTGGAACACGAACCGGAACACCGAACACCAGCGGATTCGAGTATCCACCCCGACCCGGTTCCCACACCCGATGCCGGGTGACCCGGTGCCTTCCCCGCCTGTGGGCACCAGCTGAAGCGCCGACAGGCGACGCGGCGACGCTCAGCACCCCGGCATCGGGTGTTTCCACTCCTCCCTGTGACATCCAGATCAGGGCATGAAAACGGCCACCTGCGGGATAGCGCAGGTGGCCGTTTTCGGCTGTTCAGAGGGTGGGTGGTTATGCGGCTCCGACGCGGGAGGCGAGGCGGCCGAGTTCCCCGGCGGTGAGGTCGCGGCGGGCCTTGCGCAGCATCGCGCCGACGAGTTCACGCACAGTGGGCATCGCGCGAACCTCCTGGGGGGCAATACGTTCGGCGAACAGCAGCGCCGAGAGCGACTCGGGGTACTGCTTCTCCAGGGCGTACGCGCGCCCGAGTTCGACGTAGAACCGGCCCCGCCGGTCTTCGGTGGGGATCGTGTCCGGGGTGATCAGCCGCGATGCCTCGATGGCCTTGCCGCCGTCGCGCTGCTCCAGCGCGATGCTCATGCGCCAGATGTTCGTGTTCTGGGTGCCGAAGGACAGCGCGAAAGCGTCCGCGTCCCCGTGCTCGGTGCCCGTGCGTCGCGCGGTTTCGGCCGCCTCGGACAGGTGGTCGCCCGGATCGGTGCCCATCACCGCCGAGGTGAGTGCGGCGTGCAGGTGCAGCATTCCGTACATCTGCAGGCCGGTCCCGGTGCCAGCGAGCGTGGATTGCAGCGCGTCCGCGGCGCCTGCGCTGTGGGCCAGCGACGCCGCCGCGGCCCCGGGCTGCGCGAGCAGGGTTTGCGCCAGGACGTATTCCGCCGCCGCGCGCCCGGCCGGATCTCCCACCAGGTTCGCGGCGCGCTCGCACGCGGTCGCGGCGATCCACGCCAGGGAGGTGTAGCCCAGGGAACGGGTGGTCAGGCCCACGGTCAAAGTCGCGGGAACCAGTGCCCGCCAGGCTCGCTCGGCGTCGTCACCGCCGCCTGTGGCGTGCTGGTACAGGCCGGTGATCAGGCCCGGCAGCATCGCGCCGAGGGTGGCGTAATCGCACTGCATCCGGATCACCGGGGCGCGCTCGGCGTCGGTCACCAGCTCGGGCAGCGGACGCGGATCGCGGGAGCCGTCGGTGATCCCCGCGGCCATCAGCGCGCCCTCGATGGCGGGCACCGCCGCGCCGAACGCCGCGGTGGCCGGATTCACCTTGTCCTCGGCGTGGCCGGTCAGATCCCCGACCGACACACTCAACGCGCCAGCCAACCGGTAGAGCACATCGCGGGAATCGATCGGGCGTTCCCCGGTCTCGGCGCGGCTGATCATCGTGCGCTGCACCCCGGCCCGGTCCGCGAGAACCTGCTGAGTGAGCCCACGCACCCGCCGGTACCGGCGGACCTGCTTGCCGATATAGCGGCCCTCCTCGGCCGTCCCGTCCTCGGATGCGTCGTCAAAGGTGCTCATCGCTGCTCAACTCCCAAGCTCCAGGCACAAGTCATACGCCAGGGTAGGCACGGCGCGGAACGAATTTTGTGCCAGATCGGCACATTCGGAATGTGCCAGCACGGCACAAAAAACCCTTGCGAGGCGGCCATGCTGATCTGCATCACCCGATGCCCGGGTCCGGTGCCTCCCCCGCCTGTGGAGGCAACAGCTGACAGCGCCGACAGGCGACGCGCGGCGCTCAGCTCCCCGGCATCGGGTGATCGTTTACCCGGACCCAGGAGACCCCGCATGAGCGCCCCAGCTGCCACCGACACCCTGACCGTCACCGTGCCTATCAACGGGCACAGCGAACGCGAGATCACCGTCTCGGCGCACTGCCCGCGCTGCGGCGCCAAGCGCAGCGCGATCCGGATGGGTATCGGCCTGCCCCGGATCTGGGCGCACCCGTGTGGGCACCTGGACACCGCCGCCTCCCTGCGCGCCGAGGCTGCCGCCCGCCTCCAGGCGTGAGGGCAGCACAGACCACACACACCGAAAACAGCACCCACCAGCACCCACCAGCACCGACCAGCACACGCGAACAGCACACCCAGACGCGAGAACAGCAACACACAGAACACCGACCACCAAAACGGCGTCACACCTCTTGCACCATCCCGAAAACCACGGACTGTTCGCGGGAAAAGTGACCGCCCGGACCCGGAAATCGGGTGTGCAAGATGTCGGAAAACCGGGGGTTTTCGTCCCGCAAGATATCCGGAAAGGGGCCCCTTTTCCCTCCCAGCCCAGCGGGCAGGCGAAGGGTGGACCGCAGCCATCACGGGGCGCACGCTGGAACGGTGGGCGCCGATGACCAGCCTCTTGCCGTCATTGCCCAGGTAGCCGCTCAGCTACGCGACTGGACAGGGTGCTGACCGAGCTGGAGCCCATTGTCGTGAACGCCCACGACGCGGAGATCTCCGGAGCTGTCGCCCAGGTACTCTCCCGCCACGGACCCGGCCCCTGGCCCGATGCCGACCTTGCCTCCCTGGCCGGGGTCGACCTGTTCGAGCTGCAACGGATGCGCGATCAGATCACCGCAGGACGACCAACTGACGGCACCCCCTGAACCGCCGCACCGCCTGAGTACCCTGCCTACCCCGCTCCGCTCCGAATGGGGTTACACCTTTTGCACCACCCCCAATTCGGCACATCCGACTGAACAGCACGCCCCTGGCTTTCTACCCCCGGGGAAGCCCACTGGTACCCCAGGGAAGCCCCCCAGGGCTGCCCCGGGGGCTTCCCCTGGCAGAGGGGGCGGGGCCGCCGGCACCCCCACCACCCCCTCTGCGAGGGCACCGAAAAAAAGATGCAAGGGGTGTACGACCTCAACCTGAGAACTCGGCCAGGCAGGGGGTAGGGGGTGGGGTAGAGGGTGGGGTGCAGGGTGAGGACCACCTACCCCACCCGCTACCCCACCCCGGTCACCTCACCGCAAGGCCCACGTACCTCGGCCGACACCGAGGACTCCGGCCGCGCTGCACCCGCCCAGGAAAGCCCGACCACCCGCGCTCTGAGGAGCGGGGAACGGGGCAGGAATCGGGGGAGGTGATCAGGGCGGATACGAACGGTATTTACCCGGCATGAGAGTACGGTGCCTGAGTATGGCAACTACCAAAGTCACGCTGTCCCTGGACACGGTGGCGCTGTCGCTGGCCAAGGCCGCGGCCGACCGGTCCGGCGCCTCGGTCTCGGCCATCGTCTCGGCCACCCTGAACCGGCATCTGCTGCACGACTTCGCCCCCGCCCCGACCCCCGCCGACCCCGCCGCCGAGGCCACCGCCGCCCTCGCGGATTTCGAACGCGACGCCGCCGCCGCCCGCTACGACGACCAGGGCCGGGGGATGCGTGCGGCGGGGTGAACTCTGGCGCTACCAGGTCCCCGGATTCACGCGCACCGTGGTCCTGATCGCCGCGCAAGCCGTCCTCGATCGCACCGAATACAAGACCTTCCCCGCCCTGCAGATCAGCGACACCGACCCCGGCCACCTGCTGTACGTCACGGCCGAAATCGACGCGAACACCGTCTGGATCGACGTGGCCGGGGGCTGGCTGACCGTGCGGCGCTCGCTGCTCGCGCAACCCCTCGGCCAGCTGCCCGACGACACTCTGACCGCCCTCGATGCCCGCATAGCCGCCGCACTGGGGCATCCGAACTGAGGCAACCCATGAACATCGAACGCAACCTTGCCGACCTGCTGGCCACCGGTGCCGACGCCGACATGCCGGTACCCGACACCGACGTGCCCATGATCCGCGACGCGACCACGCGCTATCCGGTCCCGACCCCCGAACAGGTCGAGCACTTCATGAACAGCACGAACATCACCTGGAGCGAGGTGCCCGCCGACCAGGCCCCGCCCGTCGCCGAGGACGAGACGGTGCGCTTGGTCAGTCCCGAGCGGGAGGCCGAACTGCTGGCCCGCACGAAATCGATGCCGGCCGAATCGGGCGGAGCGGAATCGGATGAGTGAGCCGTGGCGGCGGGTCGAAGGCCCGATGTCGACCTTCTGTGTCGAATTCGCGGGCCGGTCCTACGCCGAGATGTTCCAGGCCGCCGCAGACTGGTTCGCCGCGAACGACGGCGCTCTCGACAACCTGCACGCTGTCGGCATCCGCGAACTCGACTGGTCGCTGCTGGACGAACCCGACCAAGGCACCTGGTTCACGATGTCCATCGCCTACGACGGACCACCAGACCGCAACCGAACCAAATGACCCACACCACGCTCACCACACCACGGTTCACCACGCACCACACCACACCGCCGAAGCACCACGCACCACGCACCACGCCGCCGTGGTGAGCCGTGGTGCGTGGTGTGGTCTACCACCACACCGGGCGTGGTGAGCGTGGTGCGGCCACCACGGGGGCGTGGTGAGCGTGGTGAGCGTGGTGTGGTGTCACCACGGCGTGGTGTGGTGCGTGGTACAGCGTGGTGGTTGGTAGAACATGACGAAGGCCCGGACGCGATAGAGGCGCGTCCGGGCCTTCTCGGTTCTTGCGTGGTCGGGCTAGTCGGCCCAGGCCGACTCCTGCTCCAGCTCGGCGAAGTGGCGGGCACTGTGGGCCACCTGACGCCGCGCGAGCAGCCGCTCCCGCAGGATCGGATCATCAGCCACCCCAGCGGCCAGCAGGGCACGCTGAAGTTGCCGATCCCGCAGTCTCCGGCCCCAGGCCCAGCGGCCCGGCAGGCTCAATTCCACCGCGCGGGTCGCGGCCCGGTCGCGGGTGCGCTGGGCAGCGTCACGCTCATCGTCGGCCAGGCCGAGGCGAGAGAGCATCCGCTCGCGCAGCTCACGGCCGACGCGGGCCAGGGTGCCCGCCCGGGTGCGCCGCTCCCGCTTCTCGATGCCCAAGGCCAGGTGCAGGGCCACCACGGACCCGACCGGCCCGACCAGCGCGCGCGTGCCAGCCGACCACCAATCCGGGTGCACAGTGCCCAGATCCAGGCCCAACGCCATCCACACCCCGACCCCCGCCCCGGCCCACACCGCCAGCCGGACCGGACCGGGATCGGCACCTTTGCGGGCCGCGCCGACCATGGCCGCCGCACAGCTGACCAGGAACGTTTCCAGGATCAGGAACAGCCCGGCCCGCTCCCACGCGCTGGTGATGTGCAGGTGCTCACCCGCGAACCGCCAGCTGGTGTTCAACGACATCAGCAGGCACAGCAGCGCCGAGGCGTACAGGCCCTTGGTCCAGGGCCGAGACTTCTCCGACTTCTCCGACTCGGGCGATACCACGCCCACCACGGGCGTGGTGTGGTGCGTGGTATCCGCCTGCGTGGTGTGTGGTGCATCCACCACGGCGTGGTGCGTGGTGCGTGGTGCCGTCACCACGGGCGTGGTGTCGGCGGTGGCGGCCGTGGTGTCGTCTACCACGGCGTGGTCAACCTCCACCACGCTTGTGGTGTCGGGCGTGGTGTGGTCGGCCTCGGAATCGTCGACCGTGGTGTCGGCGGTGGTGGGCATGGCGGGGGCCTCGTGGTCGGTGGTGTCCTCGGCGTCCGGTGGCGTGGTGTCGGTGGTGCCGCCCAGGGCGTCCAACTCCCTGAGCAACTCGTCGGTGAGTTTGGGCAGCTGGCCGGTATCGGGAATGCCGCGCTCGGCCCGCCACGCCTTGATGACCTTCAGGCGGTTGCTGCGGTCGGTGGTGATCCCGTAGCGCTCCAGGACTTCCCCCACCGTCTTGTTGTCCGAGACGCCGATCTGTTCGCAGACGAACACGATCTGCTCGCGCTGGGTCCGCCGCTCGGCCAGTCCCGCACGCAGCGCGGCGTCCACCCGCCCGGCATCGTCTTCCGGGTCGGAATTCGTCGCGCCCCCAGGGGGCTGGTCGATCTCGGTCATGCTCATGTCGTCCTCACCATTCGTCGATGAACTCGGCCCCGCACTCGGTGCAGGTCCAGGTCTCCCCGCATTTGCGTTCGAGACCGTCGATCAGATCGGAAATTCGCGCCATTCCATCGACCGCCCCACATTCGGTGCAGTCCATCACCGCATTCGGCTCGGCCGCAGGCTGGCGGCGGCTGTAGTCGCTCACGACCCGCTCCGCTTGCGCGCAGGCGCCTGGCGCGGCCGGGCCGCAGGGGCAGGCTCGGGCTCGGGTTCGGGCTCCTGTGTGGCCTCGATCTGGCGGCGGACCTGCTCCACCACATCGGCCGGCCACGGCGCGCCCATGAACCGCGCCCGGCACATCTCCACGATGGACCCGATCATGGTCACGCCCAGCAGTGCGGCCCCGGCCTTGAGGGCACGGTGCACGTCGGGGGGGAACTCCAGGGACAGCTTCTTGGTGTCTTTCCCGGGCGCGACTGGGGCTGCGGCCATCATTTGATCTCTCCTACCTTTCGCTGCATTTGGTTCTTTCAAGAAGACAGAATCATACCATGCAAATGAAGCGCAGAGTGTAGGATGGACACGCACGATCAACCATCGAACCCAGGGGGCGAACCACATTGAGCGACACCATCATCCAGATGGTTCACCAGCCGATCGAGGACGGCATCACCGTGACCCTCTGGAACGGCGACAGGGTCACGATCATGCCGAACCGCGGCGACCAGCACGCCATCGAAATCGGTCCCGACGGCGGGCGATACCTCACCGTGCGCTCGCGCTGGGGCCGCATCCTGCCCCTGGCCGACACCGAGGACTCCAAGCCCACGACCACCACCGGTGACTACCTCCACGAGCTGCTGGCCGTGCTCGAAGACATCCGCGACGACCTGCGCGCCGGGCGCAACCACATCGAAACCCGGGAGAACTGACCACCGTGACCGATTTCGTGATCCTGCACCCCGACGGCCACCTCACCCACCACACCCGCGAGTCCGAGGACCTGTACGCCACGCTGCGCCGCGAAATCCCGAACATGGGCTCTCAGGGCATGGGACGGCTCCGCGCCTGGTACGACGACGAATTCGGCACCAAGCCGTACCCGGCCAACCCGCTGGCCGACCGTATCCTGCGCGGCATCGGCTACATGCAGCCCGAAGGGTTCTGGCGCGGCCCCGTCGCGCTCAGCATGGAGGAAGGCCCCGACGGCGACACCGCGCACATGACCCCCGAGGCCCTGGACGCCATCGAAGACCTGGCGACACCACCAGAAAGGCGAGGCCCCCTGCAATGCTGACCACCAAGGCGGACGCTAAGCGGATCGCGGAATTCATCGACCGGGTGCGCGACATGCCCACCAATTCCGCCCGCGGGGCAGCGCTGAGTGAACTGAAGTGGATCCACACCCGCCAGAAGAAGAACGGCGAGAAGTACTCACCTCTGGTGAACCGGAAGCTGATCATCTCCTACCGCGAACAGATCCGCGATGTCCTCGGACCGGATTCCCCCTTGCTGAAATACATGGTCTATTCCGATGCCCGCACCAAGGACTACCGCGCCCACCAGGTCGGGGGCCGACAGGAGAAACACCGCCACCTGCGCCCGGTCGTCGCACGAGAATTCATCGAGGCCGCCGAAGAACTGTTGGACAGCGTCGTAAACGGCGGCTGGAGCTACCCGGCCGCCATCGCTGGCGTTTGCGCACTCACCGGCCGCCGGCCGTACGAGGTGGGATGCACCGGGGTGTTCAACCCAGATTTCCGGCCCGACTACATCCAGTTTTCCGGCCAGGCCAAGACCCGCGACGCCGAGCGCGCCGCAGAGGTCTTCACCTTCCCGGTGCTGGGATCGCGGGACCTGGTCCTGCAAACGGTCGCCATGATCCGCGCCAACATCAGCCCGAACCTGGACAATACGGAATTCTCCCAGAGCTACGCCAAGCTCACCGGCAGGATGTCCAAGCGGGTATTCCACGACGCCCACGGCGAGCCGATCATTCCGCGCGATCTGCGAGAGGCGTACTCGGCCATCGCGGTCCGCCGTTTCGCGCCCAGCAGCGTGTCCGATGTCCAGTTCATCAACGACATTCTCGGCCACCAAGAAGACACATTGGACACGACGCTGTACTACATCGGATTCACCGTCGTGTAGGCCTGGCCGCGGGCACCCACCCCCTCTGGGGACGGGGCACACGAAAACGAGGGGGCCAGGGCGGGGGTGGGGGTGCCCCCCGGGCGTGACGGCGCGGAGAAGATGCAACGGGTGTACGACATCTGACTGAGTGCCAGCTGAGGAAAATCAGAAGAGGGCACACCTGCTGGGGGAAGGTTGCTGCCCGCCGCGGGGACAGTGGGTTGCCTTGAAGGCATGAATCACTACGCCGAAATTCAGGCCCTGGTCCTTCGTGCTCTCGACGACGGGCTCGAACCCGCTGTGGCATACCCGATCGACCTGCACTGGGTCTGCTACTGCTGCGAAACAGCATGGATCAATAGCGGCGGCGGCAACCCGCCGGCCCTGGCCATGATCTCTTCCAGCGAAGGGGAACCAGCAAAACCGGAGGTGGACTTCCTGTGCCGCGGCTGTCTGGGCACCCATCTGGCATATGTGGCGGGAATCCCTGTCTAGCCCATGTCTAGCCCCGATGTCCTGCTCGCTGGGTGCGGGGAATCTCCCCCGATCCTCGCCTGGGCGGGAAGCCCCGGAACCACACGAACCGGGGCCTCCCTCGACCGTGGGCCCGAAGGGGACAGGACCACGACCTCGATCGGGAATCCAACCACTCCCGACCGACAAGTTCCAGCGTGTGCGCCGGTAGCCGCCCCGGCCGGGCGCGCTGAGCGCTCGCACTCGCTCACCTCTGGTCGGAGAGCGATTGCCTCCCACATCGGCCGGGTCTTCAATGCTCGGTGATGGTGAACCCGCGCGGGTCGAACTCGATCGGGGTGAGGTCGTTGTTGTTCGGCTGCGCAATGGTGAGTCCATACACGCCCATACCGGTGTACGGACAGGTGCTACTCGGGTATGGGCGGGAGTGCGGCCAGGCGTTCGGCGAGTTCCGCGGCGCGGGCGCGGGCCAGTTTCTGCGCGACGGGGCCTACTTGGTCGGCGGCGGCCAGCAGGAGCGCGGAGAGCGCGACGTGCCGGGGTGTGTCGCCGCCGAGGACTTCCACGACGTGGTCGGCAGCGCGTTCGAGTGCCTGCGCGGCCTCCTGGCTGACGTAGACCGAGGCCCTGCGCATCCCTTCCGGATCAGGCCGTGTGCCGCCCTTACCTGCCCGTACACGCTTCGTACCCGTGTCTACCTGTGTATGGGCGGGTGTGGGCGGTGGTGGGTTCACCGGGATGTTGAGGTTGACCCGGGATCGCAGGATCTTGTTCGGGTCGGTGCCGCTGAGGTCTGGCTCGGGCAGCGGTTCGCGACGGCGCCCGGTCACGGGGTCACCGCCGGCGCCAGCTCAGGATCGAGGCGGACGGCGAGTGCACGGAAACCGGCGGCGGTGTCGCTGTCGGGCGCGTGGTCGATCACCGTGGTGTGCAGCCGCCATGCCTCGCGGACCTCCTTGAGGTCCTTGAACACGCCCAGCACCTCCAGCGGATGGTTCTCGAACGCCCGAAGGGTCGAGGTGGCAATCCGGCCCTTGCGGCTGTCGTAGAGGTTGACGATCAGGCCCGCGACGTCCAGGTCGACGTCCAAGGCCTCCTGCAGGGTGGTGCACTGCCGCAGGAACAACCGCAATGCGCGGATGCTGGAGTCCTCCGCCTGCACCGGGATGACGATCCGACCCTGCACCTGCTCGCCCGCAGGACGGCGCCGGGCGGCGACCAGGCCGTTGTCGTTGAGCGCGCCCAGCGACGGCGGGCAGTCGATGACCACATCGTCGAAGACGCCGGCCAGGGGTTCGAGGAACCGGCTCAGCAGGTACTCCCGCCCCGATCTGCCGTACATCTGGGGTTCCAACAGGAACATCTCGTCGCTGGTCGGGATGACGAACATGCCGTCGCCGACCTGCTGCACCAGTTCGCCGAGCTCTCCGCTCCACTGCCCCAGCACCGCGGCTGCCAGGCTCGCCCCGCCGCCGGGCAACTGCGCGCCGACCGCCTCGGTGAGGTGGCCCTGGGGATCCCAGTCCACCGCCAGCACCCTGCGGCCCCGCTCAGCCAGTGCGGCGCCCAAGTTGATGGTGTCGACGGTCTTGCCGACGCCACCCTTCTGGTTCGCGATCGCGTAAATACGCACGTACAGGACCCTAATCGCCCCATGCGCCCATACCGAGGTAAACACTCTGCCCACCTGTGTATGGGCAATGTATGGACATTTCTACTTGCCCATACACCCGCCGTCCCCGCGCGGGCTTCAGCCCCTGGGATGACGACTCCCGCCGCGGCGCTGTGCATCCTGACTAGCCCGTCAACCAATCCCCCCATCATGCAGGGGTGATACGAATAACACCACTAAACATGGAGGGGAAAATAGTCAGATAGAAGGGGTGAATAGTGTTGCAGAGGATGGGAGGAATGGCGTACACTAGAGTCATGACAGGGGAGAGCGAGATTGGCAGAGACCGAAAAGCCTGGCAGGACAGGCAAATTCACCCACTGACGTTCAAATTCACCCCCCTGACGTGCGGTTACACCGCTAAGAGGAGCCCAAGCGGGCAAAGGGGTGCATATCACGCTTGGGGGACCCTGTCAACTCAATCACACCACCTGGGTAGAAACGAACGGATGGTCCAAGTTCTCTAGAGAACTTGGACCATCCGTTCGTTTCTA
>NZ_BDCC01000091.1 GCF_001613305.1 Nocardia vaccinii NBRC 15922 | reverse complement strand
CAGATCGGGATCACCCTCGTTTCGGCGAATATCGTGCAGCGGCGGTCAGCCGCGCTCGTAGGTGATCGGATGGATTTACGCGCCCGCGACCGGGGTGCCGCGCCGCGCGGCCGCGAATGCGAGGGCCTCGCCCCAACCAGCCTTTCGCATGAGCAATCCGCGGTACTTCATGATCACATTCTGGCCGTTGAGCGTCAGGGCGCCGCAGAGTCGTTCCCCTTCCCTGTAGAGCGCGACCCACCGTCCGTCGGTCTCGGGGTCGCCGTCTACGATTTCGATCTCGTCCGCGGTCGGGACGCCGACGAATTGAATACGGCTGTCGTACCAATCGGACCAGAAGTACGGCACGGTCTGGTACGGCTTCGCCGCTTCGGGATCGAGCGCGTTGCGGGCGGCGAGGGCGCCTTGTTCCGCGGCGCTCGTCCAGTGTTCCAGTCGCATCAGCCGCTCGAACAGCGGGTTACGCCATCGAGCGACGTCGCCGGCGGCGTAGACCCGGTCAGCCCCCGTGCACAGCGTCTCGTCGCAGACGATTCCGTTGTCCAATTGGAGCCCGGAGCCCGCGAGCCAACCCGTCGCGGGACTCGCCCCGATGCCCACGACGACAAGATCGGCTTCGATGGAAGTACCGTCGGTGAGTGTCACACGTTCGACCCGCCCGTTCCCTTCCAGGCCATTGACACCGACACCGCAGAGCAGCCGCGTGCCGTTGCGCTCGTGCAGCGCCGCACAGGCCGCACCCATCCGCTCACCGATAGCGCGAACCAGCGGCGTCGGCAATGCTTCGAGCACGGTGACGTCCAGACCACGTTTACGGGCACCCGCCGCAACCTCCGAACCGATGAACCCCGCCCCCACCACCACGGTGCGCGCACCTGCCTCGAGGGCGCCGCGAACCGCGACCGCATCGTCCAGTGTGCGAAGCGTGTGCACTCCAGCCAATCCGGCAGAGCCGGGCAATGTGCGCGCTTCGGCTCCCGTGGCGATGACCAGCGCGTCGTAGTCCACGGTCTGCTCGCCGACGAGCACATGCTTGCGAATAGTGTCCAATCCCGTCGCGGGCGCACCCAGCACAAGATCAACGCCGAGTTCGTCACGGAGAACATCCGCAGACCGGAAGACCGTCGACTCGGGCTCCTCCCCCGCCGACAGCTGCTCCAGGTACGCCTTGGACAACGGCGGCCGGTCGTACGGGAGATGATGTTCGGCCCCGATGAGCGTGATACCTCCCTCGAAGCCCGCTTTCCGAGCAGCCTCCACGGCGCGCAGCCCGGCAAGGGACGCTCCGACTACGACAAGCCTTTCCTCGGACAACTCGCTCACCTCTCACTCGACGCGCCGTTATAATTTATATTAGATTATATTCTGAAGGTAGGCGGGCCGTCCAGCCCAACTGATGCGATCAGGCCGCCCTACGGACAACAACGAACAGGCCGCGCACGCCGAGGACCGACGCGGGCAGCCTATTCGGTTGTATGTCAATTGGTTACAGCCGAGGCTATCCAGCTGATGGTCTCGGGCGAGCCCCCGTACCGAGGCGACGGCCTATCCGGCCGTTACCGGATACTGGTCGCGGATCTTGTCCACGATGATCTTGGCGGTCTCCGCACAGGCGGTCGTACCGCCGTTGGCGTACTCCTTGACTGCGTCGCCGACATTCCACAGATTCGGGATCGGCGTTGTGTGCGGCAGGTCGTAGCCGGCGACAGCGCGCTGCGGAGGCCACTGGTCGCGGGTCACGTTGATGGACAGGATTCGGGCGTCTTCGAAGCCCGGAACCTCGTCGCGCAGATCTTCCAGGAGCAACCGGGTCTCGGCTTGCTCATCGAAATCACCGACCGAGGGCTTCGGAACTGCGGTGCCCTGATACAGATGCCATCCCTCAGGTGCCATTTCCGGGCACAACGCCGTGAAGTTGGCGACGTAGCAAAGCCGACGGCTCTGCGCAAAGCTGGTCAGACCGGGGTTATCGAGCAGCGGCGTCCGGCTGGCGAAGTTCACCGAGATCATGCCGCAGGGGCGATCGGCCTTGTCCACTTCGGCGACGTACTCGTCCGGCAACTTCTCACGCCCGACCAGGTCCAGAGTCGCGAACGGGCCAACGTTGCTGATCGTGAACCGAGGCCTCACCTCAACGTTCTCGCCGCCACGGACGATGGTCGCACCGGTGATACGTCCCTGATCCTGGGTCAGCGCGGTCACCTCGCTTCCGAGCCAGATCTCGCCCCCGTTGTTCTCGACCACCTCGGCCAGCGCCTTCCAGATGCCGATGGTTCCCTCGGGGCAAAAACCGAACTTCTTGAACGCGCTCTTGCGGGTGAAATAGGTCAGGAACACCCGAGCGGGAAGTTCCTCGGAGCCGACGGCGAAGACCGATCCGCACATGTTGCGGAAGATGCCGTGCACGGATTCGTTCTTCGTGTACTTCGCGACCCAGTCGGCTGTCGAGAGCTCATCCTCGGGCAGGCCACTGTCGTTGCGCGCAGCGCCGATTCCCTTGGCCAGCTTCGCTCCCTGACGGGTCAGCTTCGAGAGCAGGAACCCCCAGCCCCCGCCGGTGACGTCGACATCCTTGCCGCCGATGCGGTACAGAATGGGCGGCTCCGGCATACGGATGTCGAACTTCGCGCCGACCTCGTCGAACGTTTCCTCGGTGATTCCGCCGAGTTCGATGACGATGGCACCGTTGTTCACCTTGAAGCCCTCGACGTCATCGGTGGATGCCCGGCCGCCCACCTTGTCCAGCCTCTCGACGACAAGGGTCTTGTAACCCAGGTGCGACAGCCGGGCGGCCGTGAACAGTCCGCCGGCGCCGGCACCGATAACCAATGCGTCCCAATTGTTTTCGGTCATATTTTGTCCTTCTTTCAGCCGAGCGGGTTGGCGCCGGGCTCTGCGCCCGACATGTCGGTGATGCGGCTCCATTGCGCCCCAACCTCGTCGATGCTCGGCGGAGTCGCGAACACAGCGCCCTTGTTCTGGAACTGCTGCACGCGGTACACCTGACCGCCACCGGCGACGACAACCGTTGCGGTGTCCTGGCATTCGTCGCTCACCAGATACCCGACCACACCTGCAACATGTGCTGGTGGCAACTTGTCGAGCAGTTCCTTGGGCGCGATGTCCTCGGTCATACGGGTCGCGGCCATCGGAGCGATGGCATTGGCCAGGATATTGGCCCTGGCTCCTTCGATCGCGAGAGTGTTGACCAGGCCCACCAGGCCCAGCTTGGCCGCTCCATAGTTCGCCTGCCCGAAGTTACCGAACAGTCCGGAGGTCGAGGAAGCCATCACGATGCGACCGTGATTCTGTTCCCGGAAGTGCGGCCAAGCCGCACGTGTGACGTAATACCCGCCCCAGAGGTGCACCTTCTGCACGGATTCCCAGTTGTCGGCGGTCATCTTCCCGAAGGAACCGTCACGCAGAATGCCGGCATTGTTGACCACGCCGTGGATGGCACCGAAGGAATCAATGGCGGTTCTGACGAGGTTGGCCGCGCCGTCTTCAGTGGCGATGTTGTCGTAGTTGGCCACCGCGGTGCCACCGGCCTCACGGATCTCCCGAACAACCTCGTCGGCCATGGAGGAACCGGCTCCGGTTCCATCTCTGGCACCACCGAGATCGTTCACCACGACCAGCGCCCCCTCCTTGGCCAGCAGCAACGCGTATTCACGGCCGAGCCCGCCACCGGCACCCGTGATAGCAATGACTCGATCTGTTACTCCGGGCATTAGTGTTGTCTCCCTTGACTTTTGTGCTCGGCTCAGTACGAGGCGGGCAGTTCGAGGCTGGTCTGCGCGACGAAATTGAGTACCATCTCGCGGCTCACCGGCGCGGTCTTGAGCAAGCGGGCGGAGAACCACAGTTCAGCCAACCCGTATTCCAACGCCAGACCATTGCCACCGTGAGTCTGGATGGCCTGATCCAGTGCCTTCAGTGAAGCGTCGGCAGCGGTGAACTTCGCGATGTTGGCCGCCTCCGCCGCGGGCAGGCCGGAATCGAACAGTTCAGCAGCGCGGTAGGCCGCCATACGGGCGAGTTCGACCGCGATGTGAGCCTCGGCCAGCGGGTGGGAAACACCCTGGTGAGCGCCGATCGGAACCGACCACACCTGGCGGTTCTGCGCGTAGGCCACGGCCTTGGACACGGCATACCGACCGATTCCGGTGCTGATCCCGGAGGCGAGGATCCGTTCCGGATTCAAGCCCGCGAACACCTGCCGCAGGCCGTTGCCGGCGGCTCCGATCAGCGCTTCGGGACCGACCCGGACCTCGTCGAAGAAGACGGTGAACTGGTGGTCGGGCGAGACGACAGCGGTCGGCAGATTCTGCAATGTCACGCCCGGCATATCGGTCGGCACCACGAACATCGACAGCGGCGACCTCGATTTCCCAACGAAGTCCGGGTCGCGCGTGATCAGTAGGATGGCTTCACACTCATCGATCGCCGAGATGAAGTATTTGCTACCGGAAATGATCCAGTCATCACCGTCACGGCGCGCGGTCGTACTCACGTTGTGACTGTTGGATCCGGCATCGGGCTCGGTGAGGCCGAAGGCCATCTTTCGGCTGCCGTCGGCCAATCCGGGCAGCCATTCGGACTTCATCTGGTCCGAACCGTGCGCGGCCAGGATCGATCCACAGATCGCGGGCGAGACCACTGCGAGCAGGAGCGGAAATCCGTGCGAGGCCAGTTCCTCGATGACAATGAGCATCTCCGACATCCCGGCCCCGCCGCCACCATATTCCTCAGGCAGGTGGACACCGAGCAGCCCTGCTTGGCCGAGGTCGGTCCACAGCTCGTCGACCTTTTCCCCGGCACGAGAACGCTCGAGGAAGTACTGCTGCCCGTACTTTGCTGCGAACTTGCTGACGCTTTCACGCAGCAGGGCGTGTTCCTCTGAGTCGATAATGAAGGCGGACAATGGTTTTCTCACTTCCCAGTAAAGGTTGGCTGCTGTTTTGCGAGGAAGCTCGCGATGGCATCGCTCGCGTCGGTTGTTCGGCCGATACGACGCAGTGCTGCGGTTTCCTCAGACAGTGCGTTGTCCAGAGTGGAGGTCCAGGAGCTGTGCAACAGACGACGCATCTCGCCGTACCCACGTGTCGCTCCAGCCGCGAGCCTTCCGACGGTCGCCTCGGCCTCAGCCTGAAGCTGCTCGACCGGTACGACTCGGTTGACCAGGCCCCAGTCGACCGCGGTGTCGGCGTCGATGACTCGATCCTCGAAAAGCATCTCGCTGGCCCGCCGGATCCCGATGAACTTCGGGAGGTACCAGGTATTCCCGGAATCCGCGGTGATGCCGATGCGGCCGAAGCCGGTCGCGAACTTGGTACCTTCGGCGGCGATGGTGATGTCGGCCGGGTAGACCAAACCGAGCGCGCCGCCTGCACACGCGCCGTGGACGGCTGTGACAATTGGAAAGTCCACGCGAGCAAGGAGTCTCATCGCCTCGTGCATGAGCACAGCCATCCGCGTGAGGGTGTCCGGCAGATCGGTCGCACCGTCAGCGAAAGCACCGATATCACCACCGACGCTGAACACCGGGCCGTTGCCAGTAATCAGCACTGCCCGCAGGTGGTCATCGTTCGCAATCCGCGTCGCCACCTCGAGCAGTGACTCACCCATCGCCTTGTTCATCGCGTTGCGTGCCGCAGGCCGATCCAACCTGACCCGCGCGACACTATCGACCACCTGGTAATCGATCAAGACAACCTCCATTTTCGAATTTAATGTAAATTCAGAACTGGCGAAGGTCAAGCCTCGCCCGCTGGACAGCAACGTCAGCCGCGCTCGGCACCGACCACGGAGACGAAGGACACGCAGGACCCCGGGCGACCACCGAGATTGTGCGTCAACGCTTTTCGCGGACTAGGCAGCTGCCGATCGCCGGCCTCGCCCCGGAACTGCAGCCAGCATTCGTACAGCATGCGCAAACCACTCGCCCCGACAGGATGGCCGAACGACTTCAAACCGCCGTCCGGGTTCACCGGCAGCCGACCGTCGAGATCGAACGCCCCGGACACACTGTCCTTCCATGCCGTGCCGCGGGCGGTGAATCCGAGATCCTCCATCAGGACCAATTCGGTCGGCGTGAAGCAGTCGTGCACCTCGGCGAAGGAGATCTCGGTACTCGGGTCGGTGATGCCCGCCTGGGCGTAGGCATCCGCTGCGCTTGCGACCACCTCGGGAAACGTCGTGAAATCGTAGTCCGGATCGACAGCTCCGCGGCCAGGCCCGGCGGTCAGCGACAGCCCTTTGACGTAGATGGGCGTATCGGTGTAGTTCAGCGCGTCCTCGGCACGGACGATCACCGCACATGCCGCACCATCGGAAACCCCCGAGCAATCGAAGACCCCCAGCCGCCCAGCGACCAGTGGGGCACCGATGATCTTCTCCTTGGCAACTTCCGAACGAAACTGCGCCTTGGGATTCAGCGCACCGTTGCGATGGTTCTTCCAGGCAACGTGCGTCATGGCTTCGCGCATCGCGGCCGGATCCACTCCGTATTTGGTGCAGTAGGCCGGATCCAGCAGGGAAAACGCTGCAGGCGCGGTCAAAGACAGCTCCGAGGCCGTGCCGTCACTCGGCGGATCGCCGCGCAGGAGCCCGGAATAGCCGGAGTCCTTGAGCTTCTCCACACCGATTGCGACGACCCGATCGTAGGCGCCGGAGGCGACTGCATAACAAGCATTGCGAAATGCTTCCGATCCACTGGCACAATAGTTTTCGACCCGTGTCACCGGAGTGTTCTGCAGCCCGAGCGGCCTGCTGACGGTCAGCCCGCTCTGCCCGGTACCGAGCGTACCGAGCCAGTAGGCATCGATATCGGAACGAGCGATTTTCGGGTTCTCGGAGAAACATTCGTCCATCGCTTCGACCAGCAGGTCGTCGGCGGAGCTCTCCCATCGCTCACCGAAGCGGGTACAGCCCATGGCTACGATTGCGACCTTGTCACGGATTCCGTTGCTGCTCATAGCAGTTGCGCCTTCCAGAAGTAGTTGTGCACACCAGCGGCGCTGTGCAGTCGGCGGAACGTGGTCCGGACACGGGATCCCACTGCCAGCTGATCAGCAGCACCATCGGCGACCTCCAAGGCGTAGCGCCCACCACCGTCGAAGTCGACAACCGCCTCCACTACCGGTGGAGCCGGCGAGTACGCGAGTCGGTCGACGGTGAAGGTGGTCACCGTGCCCTCGCGATGAGCCATGGAAATCCCGGTCATACCGTCGATCGCGCTACAGCGCTTGCAGACTCGGGCGGGCGGCAGGTGCACCATGCCGCAGGAGCCACACGTGCTACCGGTCAGACCGAACTTCCACCGTGTCGCTCGCGCCGAGGGTGGCGCGGCGACGCGGTCGGGCTCCGGTCGGCGTGGTGGCTCCCGGTCGAGAAAACCTCGCCAAATCAGGTATGTCGAGTACGGGACAGGAAGACCTTGGTCGACCTGTGTTGCCACCGGCACGGATTGACGTGCTTGCGGCAAGCGGTCGGTAGCCCGAAACAGAACGGCATCGCAGCCATCGGCCGCGGAGATCACCAGAATCGTCTCGCCGGGCTCCGCGATGTCGAGCGCGGCTGCCAGAGCGATGCCGGCATCCGCGGTACCGGCATGCCCGATAGGCGAGTTTCGTGTGGACAACTTGCCGGCTACGAGTTTCGCCGCGCGCTTTGCGAAGGTGAGGTTGGGCGATACGAGCACCACATGGTCCGCTTCGGTGAGCCCACACTCATCCAGCACCGCTGCAACCGCGCGCCGGACCAGTGGCTGATATTGCTCGATGCCGAACCGTTCCTCCCACTGCTCCCCGGTCACGGCACGGGGGTCCCGCCAGCGATCGAGGAACTCCTCGGTGAGAGCCACGCGACCGACTATCTCGGCAATCGCATCGGGGCCGAATACGAATGCGGCCGCGCCATCTCCCCCGCTGCGTTCGTCAGCAGAGCCTGGGCGCCCGATTCGCAGGTCCGACAGCACGGCCAGGCCCCCAGCCTCCGCAGCTGTCAACAGTGCCGCGATCCCGCTGCGAGCCGAGCCGGCCAGATCCGCGCTGAAGACTTCCGCCGGGAGGCCGAGGGCTGCATGGATCGCAGCCGCGTTGGCTTTATCGGCATACGCGGGCGTGGTGGTCGCAAAGTACAGTCCGCTCGGCGCGGAGCTGTGCTCCAGGGCGGTCGCCGCAGCTGCGACTCCCATCGTCGTGCTGTCTTCGTCGAATGACCCGGCTATACGGAATCCTTTGCCCGCGTTGGCATTCAATGCCGTGCCTATTTCGGCGAGCGAAATCCGATGGGCGGGTAGATAGGTTCCGTAGGAGGTGATTCCGTAGATCGTCATCAGGGTGCCTCGAGAAGTGCTGCCAGGCCCTGGCCGCCGCCGATACACATCGACTCCAAGGCGTATCGGCCACCGCGCCTGCGTAATTCGTGCAGCATGGTGGTGAGAATGCGGACACCGGTCGCCCCGATGGGGTGCCCCAACGAGATTCCGGAACCGTTGACGTTCAGCCGCTCCTGGTCGTCGAAACCCCAGCCCTTCAGAACGGCGAGGACCTGCACTGCAAATGCCTCATTGAGCTCGACGAGATCGACATCGTCGAAGGTGTGCCCGGTGCGCTGGAACAGCTTCGCGACCGCCGGTACCGGACCTATCCCCATTTCGCTGGGCTCGCATCCCGCTGCCGCCCAGCCGACCAGGAATCCCAGTGGTTCGACTCCGAGTTCATCCAGTTTGTCTTCGGCGACGACCAGGCATGCCGCTGCCGCGTCGTTCTGCTGACTGGAGTTGCCTGCGGTCACCGTGCCATCGCGCATGATGGTGCGCAGCCGTGCCAGCGATTGCGGCGTCGTGTCCGGCCGGATGCCTTCGTCGCGCTCGAAGTCCAGGGGCTCGCCTTTGCGCTGCGGAACCGTGACGGGAACTACCTCGTCGGCGAACTTGCCGGATTCCCATGCAGCCGAGGCTTTTCGGTGACTGGATGCGGCGAATTCGTCGGCTGCATCGCGGGTGATGGAGAAACGCTCGGCCAAGTTCTCAGCGGTTTCGATCATGCCGCTGATGCGGCCGAAACGCTCTTCAGGCTGCGAACGTTCACGGCCGCGGTCCAGACGGTCGTAGAGTGCGACGTTCCCCGAGCGAGAGCCCCATCGCATGTCCTGGGTGTAGTACTCGATGTTGCTCATACTTTCGACCCCGCCGGCCAACACCACGTCCGCGGCACCGGTCTGGACCATCATTGCCGCTGTGACCACGGCTTGCAGGCCGCCGCCACAACGGCGGTCGATCTGGAACCCTGGCACCTCGATCGGCAGGCCCGCTGCCAGTGCCGCCCACCGCCCGATGCAGGGTGCTTCGGAATTGGTGTACGACTGCGCGAACGAAACATCATCGATGCGTGTCGGATCGATTGCCGATCGCTCGACCACGGCCTTGATGATGTGTGCTGCGAGGTCCTCGGCGGGCACGGGACGTAAAGTGCCGCCGAAGGTCCCCACCGGTGTGCGCAGCGGACTGACGATCGCCGCTCTTTTCATGAATTCCACCACCTAGATGCTGATTTCTCTTGTGTCGCTGCACTTTCCAGTGAGGACTGGTTACCCCGCTGCTACCATCGGCCTGCCTCGGCCCGCAGTGCCTCGCGATGATCCGGGTGTGCGATCGCGATCATTCGCTCACGCCGCTCCGACAAGGGCAGGCCCCGCAGATCAGCGACACCGAACTCGGTGACTACGACGCCCGCATCACTGCGCGCGATGCTCACAGGACCCGACAACCGGTCGACGATGCGACTGCGAGGGCCTGCTGTGGCGGGCAACGCGATGATCGGCACACCCCCCTCAGATCGTGCGGCCGCGCGCAGGAACTCACCCCCGCCGCCAACTGCTCCGACGTATCGCCCACCGGCGACTTCCGAATTCACCTGTCCGGTGAGATCGACCTCGATTGCGGAGTTGATAGCCACGAACCGATGTTGCGCCGCGAGGCGTTCGGGGTCATGGGTGTATGGGATCGGACGCAGGGACACCGCCGGGTTGAGATGTACGTAGTCGAACAGCCGTTCCGTTCCGATGAGCACCGCCGCGACGGCGATGTCGCGATCGGTCGTCTTTCGCGCGTTGGTGACCACGCCCTTGTCCATCAGATCGACAGCGGCGTCGGTCAGGATCCCTGAATGGATGCCCAGATCATTGCGGATGCCGAGAGCACCGAGCACCGCCTCCGGGACACTCCCGATGCCGAACTGCAGAGTGGCACCGTCGGGTACGAGTGCAGCAACATGAGAACCGATGGCCGCCATTTCCGGCGTGACCGGTGCGGCCGGGCTCTCCGCAACGGGCCTCGCTGTCGGCACGACGATGTCGATGTCACTCGTGGTCAGATACCGCGCCCCGGGCGTAGCGGGCATACGCTCGTTGACCTCGGCGATCACAACCCGTGCGTTGTCGATGGCAGCGGTGAGGTAGTCATCAGCCAACCCGAGACTGTGACGCCCGTGCGCGTCCGGCGGCGCGCATTGCACCAACACCACATCCGCATTCGACACGAATTCGGGCAAGGTGGAGTAGTGACCGGGGTAGACCTCCAGTGCTCCATCCGCAGCCAGTCGGCGATTTGTGCCTGTCCCGCAGTAGCTGACGAATCGAACATGGTCGGCGTGTTCGGGCTTCACGGTGTCCGCTGCGGGGATGCCGATGAAGCAGGTGATCCCACCGAGGTCTGCCCGTTGCGCGAGCAACAACTCGGTCAATGTCGTCGGTTCCGCGCAAGATTGCCCCCAGACGACGAAGTCACCCGGGCGGACAACGGACCGGAAATCAATGACCCGGTCCGTCGTGGTGACCGGTGGCGTGACAGACGGCATCTCAGTCCTCACGCCAGCGGTCGGCGGACGGATCGAGAAGCCGCTGCAAGTGCTCTTCTGTCAGCCAGACGATGGTCTCGAGTTCCAGCGCGTCGAGAAACCTCACACGCCCGGACTTGAGGTCTTCCAGTCGTAGACGAGGCCCATTCGCTGCATAGTCGATCTCGACCCTTACCTGGGCGAATTCGCTGTGCACGATGCCGAACTCACCCGGATTCCCCGGGACCGATTCCGCGCCCATGTGGCCCCTCCTCAGATCAAGAAGCCCATACTGGGCACGGCTTCGGCGCTGTTGACCAACAAAACCGTCTTACGGGCGAGCTTCAACTCCCCCTCCACGCGCCGCAGCACGTACGTGTACCGACCAGCCCAGGTGTGGATACCCCGCGGCTTCGACTCGTAGAGAACGAAATTCGCGCCGAGCGTGACGTCGCCCCCCTCGGCGCCGAGGAATTCGATGTTCGAGATCGTTCGGCGCAGATTCGAAGGGGGTGACTGGGCGTACCGCTTGCCGGTTCGCAACTGCTCCAACCGAGTCGAGATGCGACGCCGGTTGTCGAACATGATCGACACGTGACGTTGCGGGTCGTAGCCACCACCATCGACGGGCACCCAATACAGCGCGTCGTCGGTCCACAGGGCTTCCCACGCGTCGTAATCGTGTTCATCGGCGAAACGCGCCTCGCGGTAGATGAACTGCTCGAGTTCGCGCAGATCGATGTCTGGCCCACTTGTCGCCCGGCCGCCACCCCTCACTGAATCGCTACGCGATGCGGTGTTTGTCGTCATCATGCCTCCATCAAGCTTTTGTAGTGCTGCCAGAACGCCCGCATCGCGGTCTCGTCAGTCGCGCCACCGATCTGGAAACCGTTGTCGTCCAGCGTCTCTCGCATGGCCCCGCGACGAATGTCGAGCCATTCCGGAAGCAACTGCGCGACACCGACCTGATTGCGCTCGTACATTTCCGTGTCGTCGGCAAGCAGCATCCCGGCCGGACCGACCGAGCCGATGGACTGCGACAGCATGCGCTTGTTCAACTCATCCGCACCGTCCAGCTGCACCGAGGTAGAGAACTGGATGCACTCGTTCGCAGAGATCGCTTGGATGTTGAACACCTGGATCTCGGCGATGAACAGATTGGGGAAGATCATGACGTGCGGGGCGCCCTCGATCATGATCTCCTCGGCCGTCTCGCCGTGCACTTCCCGCATCTTGGCCACGTACTCCGGAACACGGTCGGCGGTCGTACCGAACCAGCGCATCGGCTCGGCGAACTTGCGGAACTCCGGTCGCAGATCGTTCTCACTGTGCCCGTTGCCGAACGCACGGGTGACCGCGGTCGAAGCGTCGCTGTACAGCGGGCCGATGGTGGATCCGGTCACCGAGAAGATCGAACCGTGCACGAACTGCGGGTGATAACCGTCAGTCTCGTTCTCCGCCAGCAACTTCCAGTTGGCCTGTGTACGGTGCCGCAACCATCCGTTGTCCAAGCGCACCTTGCCGGTGGGAGACAACCTGGCCAGCCGGTCGATCTCGCCCGCAGCCGCACCCAGATGTTCCAGCAGCGGCGGAACGTCGGAATTGAAGCTGCCGAACACGAAGCCGCGGTAGCTCTCCACACGCGGAACCACCCCGAGGCCGAGATTCAGCTTCCCCTTGCCGCCGTACCCCTTGTTGTAGGGGTATCCGAGCATGTCACCGGTGTTGCTGTAGGTCCAGCCGTGATACGGGCAGCGGAACGAGCTGGAGTTGCCGCGCGGCTCGTCGCAGACGAGGTTGCCGCGGTGCGCGCATCGGTTGGTAACCAGATGCACCTCACCACCGCGGTCGCGGGTCATGATGATGTCCTGTGGACCGATGTTCTTGCGCACATAGTCGTTCGGCTGTGGGACCTCGGACTCGTGGCCGACGAACACCCATCCGCCGAACCAGACTCGCTCCAGCTCATCGGCGAATACGGCAGGATCCGTGTAGAGGGAACCATGCACTCGCCGTGGCTGGATGAGACGCGAGTAGTCCACTCGCGGTGCTTGTTTCACGATCGGGCTCGATTCACAGACCGCTCCGGGGTCACCCGTCGGTTTGCTGTCCAGCTCGCGCGCGGCGTCGGGAGGTGTGGTCACCGTCATTTCTGTTGCTCCAATCGTGCTTTCGCGAAGTTCACGAGGCGGAATTTCTGCACCTTCCCCGTGGGGGTGGTGGGCAGTTCCTCGGCCGTGAGGAATACGACGTGTTTGGGAACCTTGAACCGAGCCAGATTCGCCTTGCAGATCTCGATCACCTGCTCGGCCGTGATGTCACTTTCGGGAGCACGCACGATGCACGCGCACCCGGCATCGCCCCACCGCTCGTCGGGGACACCGATCAGGTACGCCTGGCTGATCTCGGCGTGGCCGGTGAGCAGTTCCTCGATCTCTTTGGGCATCACCAGCTCGCCGCCGGTTTTGTAGAGCTCCTTGCTGCGGCCGGTCACCTCCAGATAACCGTCCGGGCGGATTCTGCCGAGGTCGCCGGAGAACACCCAGCCCTCACGCAGGCCCTTGGCCGTTTCCTCGGGCTTGCCCCAGAATCCGAGCATGCTCGTGGGCCCGCGGGAAACCAGCTCGCCCTCGGTGCCTTCGGGAAGCGGATCAGCGGTGACCGGGTCGACTGTCCGGTATTCGACCAACGCACCACCGTCTATCCCCGCGACACCCGCGGTTTTCGGCCGACCGGCCGTGGTGGCGTTGAGCTCGAGCGAATCCTCGGGGAGGGTGAGAGTCATCGCTCCTCCGCATTCGGTCATGCCATAGCCGGTGACGATTTCCGACGCGCCCAATTCGTCCCGTACTCGTTCCCACAACCAGACCGGCGCCGGTGCCGCGCCGGACAGGATCGCCGACAGCGAGGACAAGTCGTAGCGATGACGTTCGGGATGTTCCAGGAGAGCCACGGTCATGGTCGGTACGCACAAGATGTCGTCCGCACGGTGACGTTGGATGCCGGCCAGATACTTCTCGGCGTCGAACGACGGCAACAGAATTACCGCACCACCCACCATGGTCGCCGCGAGCAAGCCTTCGACGTAGCCGAACATGTGGTAGCACGGCAACGAGAACAGGATTCGGCGGCCATCGTCGAAGGCTCGGGTCAGTGCCGATGCATATCCGGTGCGCAACACCGCATCATGGGTGACCATCACTCCCTTCGGTGATCCGGTCGTACCGGACGTGTAGAGGATGTCGCCGATTGCGTCAGGGGCGACCTCGACCTCGGCAGTGGCACCGTGATGCTGCTCACCCAGCCGTGCCAACGCATCGACCGTGAGCACGTCCGAACGTTCACGCCCGTCGGTGGAAAGCTGGATGACCGACTGCAGATTCGGCAGCACCGAACGATCTCGCTCCTGCGCATCCCACCCCGGGGCGATCTGATCGAGCATCGCGAGGTAATCGAGACCAGCGAACCCGGTCATCGTAATGAGAACCCGGCACTCGCACTGGTCCAGCACATAGGCCAACTCTTCGGTGCGGTACAAGAAGTTCAACGGCACGGCCACCGCGCCCGCACGAGCGACAGCGAACTTCACCGGCACGAACTCCGGGTAGTTGGCCATCAGCACGCCGACGTGGTCACCCGGCCGTACTCCCAAAGCCGCCAGCCCATCGGCGAGCCTGCCGGCCAGATCGGAAGTCTCCCCATAGGTCAGCGTGCGGTCGTCGGTGATGACCAGTGGCCGCTCACCGAATTGATCGGAGCATTTGTGCAACCAGTCGCCGAGGGATAGCGGCTCCCACTCCGGGAACCGCTCTGCCAGTCGCTTTCGCCGAACGTCGAATTCAACGCTGCTCATATAAATCTCACTTGATCTCATTGATATCGCCGTCGAGGATCGCCTCGCGCAGCCGGAATTTCTGTACCTTGCCCGCCGGCGTCACAGGCAAGTTGTCGGTGACAAACCAGCGCCGAGGGGTCTTGAACGGCGCAAGAGTGTTGTAGGTGAAACGTTTGCAGATCCATCACTATGTGGAGTACCGACCAGGGCCACGGTGTCAGGACGGTTCCGGGCCTGCTCGCCGAGAAGTGAGCCGACGGTGTGTTCCGACAGCGACGCACTGTCGCCCACAGCCCAGTAGGATTCGCTGAGGCGGCGATACCTCACGGCTGTCATAGGCATGTGCTCCCGCTACTGACCCCGAAAAACGGGGGTTCTCTTCTCATGGAATGCCGAGACGCCCTCGGCGAAATCCTCGGAGTCGAACAGCGCGACCTGATTGTCTACCTCGACGTCCAAGACAGTGAAGGGGTCGCGCGGCCACGCCGCGAACATCTGCTTCAGCGCGTCGACCGCGAGAGGCGGCGCGGCCGCCATTCTCTCCGCATCGGACAACGCATGCTCCAATGCGGTCCCCGCAGCAACGACCGCATCGACGAGTTTGATCTCGCCGGCCTCCCGACCGGTCAGCCGCGTCGGCAAGAGCATGAGTTCACGAGCCTTGGCCTGTCCTACCCGAGCCGGCAGCGACGCGAAGATACCCATATCGCCGGCCAAGCCGACTCCGGTGAACGCGGTGCTGAACAACGCATCTCGAGACGCAACAACGCGGTCGCATGCCAGAGCCAGAGATACTCCGGCGCCGAAGGCCGCTCCCTCTACTGCGGCGATGACCGGCTTACTCCCACGCCAGATGGCACGCACCACACGCTGCGCCGCCTCAGCGCGGGGTCGAGCCTCCGCCTCGCCCATTCGCCGCATCGTTGAAATATCCCCGCCTGCACAGAACCCGGCGCCCGCGCCGGTCAACACAATCACCCGGATGCTCGGCTCGGCCATCGACTCCTCGAGTCGATCAGCCAGTGCGTAACGCAGTGGCAGGTCGATGGCATTGCGGCGATCCGGGCGGTTCAGAGTGATGATTCGAATCGCGCCGCGGTCCTCGGTCAAGACCGGTGATTCATTGCTGCTCAACGTCATTCACCCCGAAACTGCGGTGCACGTCGCTCCAGTACCGCCGCGAGTCCTTCTCGGGAGTCGGCGGTACCGGAGAGTTCGGATACAGTCCGGGCTTCCTCGGGCAATCGTTCGGCCAGAGTCGCTCCGACACCGCCCCAGACGAGGCGTTTGGTCGCCGCGATGGCCTTGGGTGCGCTGGCCGCGAATTGCGCTGCGTAAGAGATAGATTCGGACGCAAGGCCGCCCTCGGACACCACCTTGGTCAACAGACCGATCTCCAGTGCTTCCGCCGCATCGATGACCGGGTTCGCCAGCAGAATGTGCATCGCCTTACGCAGGCCGACCAACTGGGTCAATGTCACGGAGACACCAGCATCCGGGGCCATTCCGACCCGCACCGCACCCGACATGAATTTCGCCGTATCCGCCGCGATGACGAAGTCCGCGGCACACACGAGCCCGAAACCAGCACCACCCGCGGCGAATCCGTGCACCGAGGCAATCACAGGGACGTTCAACTGAGTGAGCGCCGACACCGCGATCTGCAACCACGCGGTCGCCTCACGCAGATAGTCCGGAAGTTGCTCACCCTTCGAAGCGAACACCTTCACGTTGCCACCGGCGCAGAAGTTCTTGCCCGCACCGGACAACAAGACAGCGCGGACCGTCGGATCGCCGTGGACCCGAAGAATGGCCGCATGCAGCGCCTTCAGAAACGGCACATCCATGCCGTTCGAAGTCTCAGGGCTGTTGAGCCGCACGTGTGCAACGTTGTTTTCGTCGACCTCGACACAAACCAGTTCCGTCATCGATTGCTCCCTGCTGTGAACGAGTCGATGCCGTCACCTGCGGACCGGCTCGTGAGATGGTCGAGGACCGCTTCTAATTCGAAATCCAGCCCCTCGGCCAGTGACGTGCACAGCCCGCGATAGACGAGATGTTTGGTCTTTGCCAACGCAGTCGGGTTCCGGGTCGCCAGCCGCTCAGCAAAGCTACGCACCCCCGCCTCGAACTCGGCTGCGGTGTACTTGCGGTACGCCAGACCCCAGGCGATCGCCGCATCAGCAGTCAACCGATCCCCGGTCAGGATGTGCGCCAGTGCGCGTTGCCTGCCGACCAGGCGTGCAAGACGCTGCGTACTACCGCCCCCCGGCACCTGCCCATATTTCGAATGAATGTCGGCCAGTACGGCGTTTTCGTGGACGAGCACGATATCCGCAGCCTGTACGAGCTCGAATCCACCGGCGGTGGCGAAACCTTCGACAGCGCAGATCACCGGTACCGGCAGCTCGGCAATCGAGTCGCAGGCGGCCCGGAAATTGGCGAACAGCGGCTCCATCGCGGTGCGGCCGATCTCGCGCAACCGCTCGAGTTCGTGAAAATCTCCGCCTGCGCAGAAGTTCCCCCCGCTTCCGCGGATGACGACAATCCTGGCTTTCGCGGCACACTCCATGAGCGCCTGGTGCAACTCGGCACCGAGTTCGACGGTGATCGCGTTCATGCGTTCGGGCCGGTTCAGGGTGATGGTTCCGATGCCGTCACTCACGTCCGTCAATACGACATCCGGCGATGGCCCATCATGATCAGGCTGCACCTGCGATTCGGTCACATCAACCGCCCCCCTCCGACTTCCAGCACGGCGCCTGTCATGTAGCTGGACAGATCCGAGGCGAGGAACAGCGCCGCGCCGGCCACCTCGTGTGGATGTCCGGCACGCTTCATCGGAATGGCGGCCTCGCGCTCGGCGAACACCTCCGGCGGCATCGCCTCGGTCATCGCAGTTCGGATCAGGCCCGGCTGGATCGCATTCACGCGTACGTTCTTGTGCGCCAGCTCTTTTGCGCTCGCCTTCGTCATGCCGACGATGCCGGCCTTGGCGGCACTGTAGTTCGTCTGCCCAGGGTTGCCGGACTTTCCGGATAGCGAAGACATGTTGACGACGGCTCCGCCGCCGGCGTCCCGCATCACCGCCGACGCAGCCCGAAGGCCGAGCCAGGTGCCACGAAGATGTACGGAGATGACGGTGTCGAAGTCCGATACTGTCATCTTGCGTAGAGAAGCATCCCGAGTGACCCCGGCGTTGTTGACGAATACGTCCAACCCACCGGCCCACCGCACCGTATCGTCGACAAGGTCCTGGACTGAGCTCTCGTCCGTCACGTCACAGCCGATCCCGATTGCGCGTTCCCCCACCGATTCGGCTGCAGCCTGCGCGCCGGCGACATTCAGGTCGGCCAGAACGACAGCGGCTCCATGCTCATGGAACAGCCGTGCGATTGCCAGACCGATACCACCCGCCGCGCCGGTGACGACGGCTGCCCTCCCCTCGAGCAGACGGGCGCTCATGCGACGAACCGCGCAATCGACTGAGCGACACAAGCCGGCTTGGGCACTCCCTCCATCTCGATGGTGGTCGTCATCTTGGCCTGGATACCGCCAGGAACCTCGTCGACGGAGTCGATGCCCGTCGTCGCTCGCACACGCGAGCCCACCGGCACCGGCGAGATGAACCGAACCTTGTCCAGGCCGTAATTCACTGCCATGGACAGCTTTTCGATCGAGTACAGCTCATGGTTGAGCACCGGCAACAGCGATAGCGTCAGCAGCCCGTGCGCGATGGTTCCCCCGAAGGGGCCCTCGGCGGCTCGCTCGGAATCCACATGGATCCACTGGTGATCACCGGTCGCATCCGCGAAGGTGTCGATCCGCTTCTGATCGATCACGAGCCAGTCACTGGTTCCCAGAGAGGTCCCCGCCGCAGCGGCGAACTCCTCGATATCGGCGAAAACTCGCACGTCAACACTCCTCACTAGGCTTTGAATTTAATATAGATTCGAATGATGGATCGGTCAATACTTCGAGCCTGCAACCGAGATCGACCCCGACGCCAGTCAGCGCACCCAACCGGCCACCCACACCTACTGGAACAGGGGAACTCCACACTGACCACACTGAACCAGGGGCGCCGACGAGCCACGAGCGGCCACGGTTCGCGACGCCACCCGGCACACCGGCCCCACCCCTCCTCTTGACGATTTTTTCGAATATTGATTAAATATGCCCGACCAAACGGCAGGTCGCCTGCTGCTCGGCTTGACGCCCAGCGAAGGGTCATGAGGAGGTGCCGATCAATGTCGGTAGAAGTGGGCGACGGCGCAGCCGATCTTTGCCTCTGGGATTTCACGGTGGGGAGCCTGCTCGAACATTGGGCAGCCCAGGTGCCCGACCGAACAGCCCTTGTGGGACAGACCACGACTGACGGCGACGAGGTTCGGCTCACCTACGCCGAATTGGACCGGCAAGCCCGCAAAGCTGCAGCGGGAATCCTTCAGCACGCCAATCCCGGCGATCACGTCGCTATTCTGGCGCAGAACGTCATCGAGTGGACGATCGTGCAGATGGGTGCGGCCTTGGCTGGAGTCACCCTCGTGGCGATCAATCCGATCTTCACCGTCGACGAGCTCATCTACGCAATTCAGCACTCACAAGCAGTGCTGCTGCTGCACACCAGCACCAGTCGCAGCCACGACGTAGCAGCGGTGGTGGCGGAGGCTGTACCTCGATGTCCCGACTTACGTCATGTAATCGCGCTCGAGGACGCGGGCGAATGGCAAGCCACCCCCACCGACTTGCCCGAGGTCGATCCGGACAGTCCAGCGATGCTGCAGTACACCAGCGGCACCACCGGAAAGCCGAAGGGAGCACTCCTGACGCATCGGTCGATGGTCAACAACGGCCGCTTCCTGTTCTCCTCGCTCAACGTGCCCGAAGGGGCAGTGGCCCTCTCAGCCCTTCCCGCTTTCCACACCGGGGGATGTATCTGCTCAACGCTCGGTCCTTTGTCGGTCGGGGGGACGATCATCATGGTGGATCGTTTCGATCCTGCGTCGATACTCGATCAGATCGCACGCGAAAGCGTCAGTTACCTGGTCTCGGTGACAACGATGCTCAACGACCTGATCGCGGAGGGAGCCCGACGCGGCGGTCGACTGCCGGTCATACCGTGGGTGACGACCGGTGCTGCGAACGTCCCGCGGGTCCTGCTCGAACAAGCCCGCGAACTGTTCCAAGCCTCCGTGCACAACGTCTACGGCCAGACCGAGATGTCCGCCGTTATCTGTCTGGCTCGCCCTGGTACGCCGGACGAAGATCTACTCCAAACCGTGGGCGCTCCACTGCCGCTGACTCGGCTACGCCTCGTCGATCCCCTGACCGAGCGTGAGGTCTCCCCGGGAGAAATCGGGGAAGTCCGAGCGAAGGGCTTCGGCCGGATGCTCGGCTACTACCGGGATGACGAGTCCACCAGGGCGGCGATCGACAGCGACGGTTGGCTTCGAACCGGCGACCTCGGGTTCGTGAACGAGCGAGGCCACCTGCGGATCACGGGCCGCGTCAAGGAAATGATCATTCGCGGAGGCGAGAACATTTCACCCGCGGAGATCGAAAGCTGCCTCGTCGAGCATCCCGCCGTGCTCGAGGCCGTAGCAGTCGGGTTGCCCGACGCACGCCTGGGCGAGGCGGTAGGGGCTGTGATTCGCCTACATCGTCCAACCGAGCCGCCGCCGGCCGAGGAATTGCGCGCACACTGTGCGCGGCGACTGGCCCGCTTCAAAGTACCGGTGAGTTTCTTTCTGGCCGACGAATTTCCCATGACGCCGAGCCGGAAGATACAGCGCTACCGAGTCACAGCATTTGCCGTGGGTGGCGAGTATCCCCAGCTCCGAATGCCGATGTCGACGAACGGAGAATGATGCAGCAGAGACTACAGGCGGTGCCGACGTCGATCGACGCGGTAACCAACGACTGGCTCACCGAAACGCTGATTGCCGCCGGACACCAGGTCGAGATTGCCGGATTCGAAGCGACCCGGATCGGCAATGGGATGCTCGGCACGGCTCAGCGGCTGGTACTTGCATTTGTGGGCGGCAAGCAAGCCGATGCACCGTCGAGCTTGGTGATGAAATACGCCACCGCGGGTGAGCGCGGCCGGCGCACTGGCCGGGTCGGGTTCGGCTTTTCTGGACGTCCCGGCTTCTTCTCAGCTGAAGTGATCTTCTACAGCCGGTATGCGCCGAAGCTGGAGATCCGAACACCGCGGTGCTTTGCCTCATGGGTGAGCTCGGCAGGCGATGACTTCACTCTGCTACTCGAGGACATCGTCCCTTCGACGGCCGGCAACGAGTTTTCCGGTACGTCGGCGCAGCGGTCGATCGCCGCGTGCACGCAACTGGCGGGCCTACACGGCCCTTCTTGGGGACTGAAGGGAATCCTGGACGGGCAGGAATTCGAGCACCCCACTCGTGTGAGTGAGGCAGAGTTCTACGGCCGAGTGGTGCGGAGAAACGTCGAGGTCCTCACCGAACGTGGCCAACTCCTCGCCGAGGGCCGCGGCTTGGAACTGGTTCAACTGTTCGCAGCCCACGCCGATGAATGGTTTCTGGGTATGGGGGGACCAGCCAGCCTGGTTCACGGCGACTACCGCCTCGACAATCTGCTGTTCCCCGAGAATGAACCCACCGCGGTGGCGGTCGACTGGCAGACCTTCTCCCCCGGCTTCGCCGCTCGGGATCTTGGGATGTTCCTCGGCGCCTCCGTGCCAACTCACCTGCGCAGGCAGCACCAGGACGCACTGCTGAGCGCCTATCACACCAGACTGCTCGAACTAGGTGTAACCGGCCACGACGAGAGCGCTACCGAAAACCTGCTTCGAGTGGGCGTCTTCCACGGCGTCCACAACATGCTCACGATTCTGCGTGCCACCGACATCGACGATCGCGGTCGCCAGCTGGCCGAGACCTGGCTCGATCGCGCTGTCGCGACAGCCGACGACCTGAACTCCTGGAGCGTATTCGCATGACCGAGACGGCACAACTGACGGCCGCTGACGAGCTGCTGATCCACCAGCACCATGACACATTCGCATCAGTTTCAACCTCCGACCCCGCCTGGAGCGAGCGCGTCTACCTCCGCGGAACGGACCTCACCGGAGACGTCGCGGTAGCCTTCGGCTTGGGCCGCTACCTCAATCGCAATGTAATGGACGCCTACGGACTCGTATCAATAGGCAAAGCGCAATACAACGTCCGCGCGAGTCGGCGGTTGTTCCCGGACCCGCACACGACGATCGTCGGCCCCCTTCGATACGAGGTCGTCGAGCCCCTCGTCGCCGTCCGCGTAATCCTGGAACCGAACGACGCTCAGCCCGTAACCTTCGATCTGCGGTTCATCGGCGCGACAGAGCCATCGCCCGAGCACCATTCGATCCGACGCGGATACCGACGCGCCGAGGACGTGACACGATACATCCAGGTCGGCGCGGTCGATGGCCAGGTGACCGTGCATGGAAAGCAGTACCTGCTCGACGCGAACGCTTCCTTCGGAATCCGCGACCACTCGTGGGGCACACGGACAAACGTCGGACCGCTGGCAACCGACGAAAAGGCGAGCAGTGGCATCACGCCAAACAGTCGATTCCGGATGCTCTGGGTGCCTGGAAGACTCGAAACTGTTGCCGGCACCACCGCCCTGCACCTCGCTCATTGGGACGCCGCGAGCAACCGAGGTCGTCAGGACGAGAACACGACATCGATCCTCGATCCGAAGCTCGGGCGCATTCATGCGACAAATGTGGAATGGCGTCCGCGGTTCCACGAGTCGGGCGCGGTCGAGGTAGTCCACTTCGAGTGCGGCTTTGCAGATGGTTCGCGTCGACATTTTCGCATCGAACCAGTAGGCGACACAGCAAGTTGCCTGGGGCCGGGCCTGTACAACGGCTACCGGGGGCACTACCACGGCGAAAACCGCGGCTCTCTGCACATCGAAGGTGACACGATTACGGACGTGACAGTTCCCGAAATACAGCCGGACATTCATCAGCTCCGCGAGCACATCGCACGGATCGTCGATGAGGACACGGGAGACACCGGTTGGGGTGGCCTACAGATCGAGATGGTCGGTGAGTTCCCTGAGTTCGGACTGCCCATGCGGGACTATCGATGAAAAGCGCTCGCGCGCCCTACACACCTCTCCCCTCGCACAACCGAAGGAGCCTCGACCTCGAGCGACTTGTCGACATCGCTGTCGAACCCTTCCTCCAGAGGGGGTATGACGGAACATCGATGGCGGACATCCCCGCGGCGGCCGGCGCCCGTAAATCAACGCTCTACCACCATGTCCGAGGAAAAGAGGAGCTGCTTCGCAGCGGGTCTCAACGTAGCCTCATCGCCTACTCGGCGATGCTCGAAGAACCCGAGGCCACAGTTCTCAGCGATGCCGCGTGAAGGTTGTGGATTCCGCGTTCCCCGCAACCGTCCGGCCGTAGATGCTTTCGAGACCCACCGCCCCTCACCAGTAGGCGAATGCGAAATACCAGTCCAGATCAGGAAGCTCGCGTTCAATCGCAGGGACGCGTGTGACGGTGCTGATCTTGCAAGAGGATCACCTTCGTGGTTGAGAAGCGACTCGACTGCCGCAACGAACGGGTCGATGGAGACGCTCGGTACCGAAGAGGCTGGTGGGATGCTTGGTCGCCGAAATCTATGCTCTCATCTGCACAGCCGACCGATCGGTAGGGTGCAGTTTCATTCTTAGGTTAAATTAGAAACGTGTCAAGGGTCACTTGGCGCGACGGCCGGCTCGAGGGCCGTGAAGCACAGGGTGCGGCGACCCGTCCGTTAGCCCCACCCGAAGCGCCACAAGGCATTTCATGACGCGGAAGCCACCCACGATGGCGAAAGCTGGTGACAGGGTGACTGCGTATCGAGCGCCCCTTGGTCCACCGAACCTGATCGACCACCCCACCCCAACACCGCCCCCGACCCGGCCAGCAAGCACATCAGCCACGAGAAATATCAAGGTCAGACGGCCCCTACATTCAATTCGGCCACCTACACGCAGGTATAGTTGCGCCGTGTATCCCGAGCGAGCGCGGGACGGTTCTCGGCTACTGAAGAGGTCGACCGCCGTCATGGACACCCTGGAGATCCTCAGCGACCGTTGGGCATTCGCACTGCTGGTCGAGACATACTTCGGCGTCAATCGATTCGACGACTACCAGCACAACTTGGGCATCTCCCGAAACGTGCTCACAAAGCGTCTCGCCTCACTGGTCGACCAAGGGATCCTGCGCCGACAGATCTACCAGTCCAAGCCTGACCGCTACGAGTACCGCCTCACCGAGAAGGGCCGGGCGATGTACCCCATCTTCCTCGCGATTCAGCAGTGGGGTGAGCAGTTCCTGGACTCCGAGAACGACCACGACTGGGCGCTGATACACACCGACTGCGGCAACGCCACGCACCCACATCTGTGCTGCGATGCATGCGGGCGCGAGATCGTAGTCTCCGCAATGCGCCTCATGCCACGGAACGACCCATCGATGTAATTTAGAGCTTTTAGCAGCTAAGTTCCCATCGAGAACTATTGAGTTCTCAAGGAGAACTCTGTAGCGTCTTATCCATTCAGCCGCGCACCGCCATCCGCCAGCTCCTTCTGGAGTCAAGGCCCAGCGGCAGATTCCAGGAGAGGCGTTCACTCGATGACGAGCTACCTACGCGAAACCGCAGCCAGACTGGCTCGCGTTCGCGGCGATGACTTGGCGTATGCCGAGGGGCAGCGCACACGGACCTGGGCCGAGATCCATCAGCGAGCATGCCGGTTGGCGCGCGGGTTCCAAGACCTGGGCATCGAGGCCGGCCAACGAGTGGGAATCATTTCTCAGGACCACATCGAGATGATCGATCATTGGCACGCATGCTTCCGCGGCGGAATGGTTCGGGTCGGGATCAACTGGCGTTATTCTCCACGCGAGGTGAACCACATCGTCGAGGATGCCGATCTGAAGCTGATCCTGATCCAGGACAATTTCGTCGACACCTTGGCAGACCATCTCGAAGACTGGACAGCAGTCGGCAGGATCCTTGTCGGCTACGGACAAACGCACGGCCTCGAATACGATCTCGAGGAGATCATAGCCAGCCACGAACCTGATTACGCTGAACCCGTTCTGGAACCACGCTCGCCGGTGGCTATTTCATACACATCCGGCTCGACCGGCATGCCCAAAGGGGCAGTGCTGACACAAGTGGGAGCGGCGACTCAAATCGTTACGTCCCCATACTCCGCCGGATTCACTTCCGACGACGTCATCTTGAACAACCTTCCAGGCTCGGGCTTCCCGATCTTTATCCACACATACGGGATGTCCAGTGGCGCTACCACCGTTCTTCCGGGGCTGTTCAACGCCGAGGAAACAATCGAGACCGTCGAGCGGCGCGGCGTCACCGTGATGTTCTGCGTGCCTACAATGCTCAATGCAATCGAGCAGAAGTGTCGCGCACAGCGCCGACACCTCCCGTCGCTACGCACAGTCGTACTGCTGGGAAGCCCGGTTGTCCCCGCAATCGTGGAGCGAGCACACGAGACATTCGATTGCACATTCCAGAACTGGTATGGCTCCACCGAAGCAACAGGCGCAATCGTGATGGAACGCGACTTACTGGGGAACCTCGAAGCTGACGGTCCGGCGCCGGTAGGCCGTCCGCTGCTCCATGTCGACGTGGAGATTCACGACGACCAGGATCACCCCGCAGTACAAGGCACCACCGGTGAAATCTGCGTACGAGGACCTGTCATCGACCATTATCACAACATGCCGGAAGCGACGGCCGAGGCGTTCCGCAACGGCTGGTTCCACATGGGCGACATGGGCTATCAGGATGAGAACGGCCGAATACACCTCACGGACCGCAAAAACTTCATGATCATATCGGGAGGCTACAACGTTTATCCGGCCGTAGTCGAGAATGTATTGGCAAGCCACCCCGGTGTCGATGAAGTAGCCGTGGTCGGGGCAGCCCATCCCCGGTGGGGCGAGGCAGTTGTCGCGGTAGTCGTTCCTACGCCGGGGCGTTGTCCGGCGCCGGACGAGCTGGTGGAATTTTGTCGCAGTCACGTCGGCCTGTGGGAGGTACCCCGGCACGTGGAATTTGTAGATGAACTCCCGGTCGGGTCGACCGGAAAGATTCAAAAACGCGAACTTGCGAGGAAATTCCGAGAAAACCCCGACCGACTTGAATGGAACCGAGAGAACGCGACCACGTAAGCGTTCGTGCACCCAATGAGAAGGAGAATTTTATGTCAGATCCTGCCGTCACCGAGTCGTTGCTCAGCGACGAGGAAATCTTTGGCGCGACGTTGCGTTGCATCGAGGCATGGAACACGCTCGACGTAGAGAAGACCCTGGCGACCTATACCGATGACGTAGATTACCGGGACCCCGCAACACGAGGGGCAATCAAGGGCAAGGACGATCTGCGCCGATACCTCCGGAAGTTCTTCGAGGTATGGGATATGCAGTTTCGCGTTGTCGAGGACCGCCGAATTGCTGGCGCGAATGCGCAGGTATGCGTATGGGACGTCGAAATCACCCCGCGTAACGGCTCAGGGCCGGCCGTCGTCCAACGCGGCATGGACATGATCCACGTACGTGGCGACCAACTGTCACGCGATCACGCCTTCATGGATCGGTTGACCCTGCCGAAGCTGCCCTGACCACTGGGCGAAAACGTAGCGTCGCAGGGCATTCCACCGACGCTCCGGCACTCTCGATGACTGTCTCGAACTGGACGAGGCAGTCATCGTTTTCGGCGGGTCGCCATCGATACGCACTGCGGGCCGGAGCGGCTGCAACGTGTCGAGCACTTCTCGGCGGCCGCTGGACGAACCCCCTCCCCGGCCGTGACTCGAAGCAGAGCGCTCCCTCGATTTTTAATCGAAAATAAATTACTCTGATCACGATCGTCTACGAAGGAGTTGACCCGTATGGATCTGCAGCTGCACAACGCTCGGGTGCTCGTCACCGGCGGCGGCTCCAATATCGGCCGCGGCATCGTGCACGGCTTCGCACGTGAGGGTGCGCGCATCGTGATCAGCGACATCGACGGGCCCCAAGCGGAGAAGGTGCGAAGCGAAGCACTGGACCTCGGCGCTACAGCTGTCGAGGTCACCGCAGGTGACCTGACAACCGAAGGCGTTGCGCAGGTAGCCGTCGACCGAGCTGTCCGAAACTGGGGCGGCCTGGATGTGCTGGTCAACAACGCTGGATGGAGTGTGCCGGGCTTCATCGCTGAGGACACCGATCGCGCGAAGTGGCAGCGCACCGTGGAGGTCAACCTCTACACAGCCATCGCGGCCACCCAGGCTGCTCTGCCGGTGATGCGAGAGGCCGGTCAAGGAGCGATGGTTTTCATCGCCAGTGACGCCGCATTCGGGCAGATCCGCCAAGGCGTGTACGGCGCCACTAAAGCCGCCGTTATCGCATTGGCTCGCACCACCGCACGTGAGCACGGCCGGCACGGCATTCGCTCGAACGTCATCTGCCCCGGGCTCGTCATCCCCGAGGGGCCGGATGCCGTCGGCAAGGACAGTCTGTGGGCAGTTGGCGAGGATTCGGTTTTCAACGAGAAGCAGATCGAATTTCTACGCAAGGACATTCCACTTCGGCGCCTCACCGATGCGGCGGATATCGCCAACGCAGTCGTCTGGATCTCATCCGATGCGGCAGCACGGCAAGTCACCGGTCAGGTGTTCTCAGTCAGCGGCGGATATACCATGCCGTAACCCGCGAAGAACTTCCAGCTGATCGACGGCGCCCCGGCATGAAGCCGGGGCTACACGAAGCGAGCCGCCATACAGGTTTCGGGATCCTGACTCCAACATCGTCCGCGCAGCGTTGCGAGCACTTCTCCACTCACCTCGACGCGGGTTGATATTCCTCGGGTTCGGCGATGCGCGGTACAACCAATCGACCGTTTACGGCCTCCTGAGGAATGTCATCGAGAGGCGGCGGACGGATGTGAACGCGGGTGCGCAGAGGTTCACCCGAATCCCAGGACTCCGGGCGCCCGCCACCGGCCGGGCTCATGGAGAAATACCGCCTGGAGTCCGTGAATTGCTCCGTCGAGGTCGATACTGAGTGCGCACGCCATTCGTCCAGATTCATGTGGGCCACCGCGGTACAGGGTGCCGAGGTTGTCCACGAACACCGACGGCCCGCCGAAGGAACTCTCGGTATAGGCCACGCACAGCGCCGACGGTCGGGCAATGTGACGTCAACGTGTACGAACCGTGTGCTCGAGCCGGTCTCGGGAGCAATCCCGTCTTACCCCCGCGTCAAGTACGTCCGCAATCGCAACGTGTTCACCCTCACGCCACCGGCCGCCAAGCCGTCTGGGTGGCCCTTGGCATGTAGCTCTACGTTTTCCGAAACTGCTTTGCGATAAACATCACTCATCATGCTGATCGGCAGCGTAGTTTTACTATCTGACAAGGGTCAACCAGTCTGACACATTCACTCGGAAATGACGAGTGGAGAGTCAGGGGCGATTCAAGGCGAGAAGCGGTGCGCGGTCGATGAACGCCTCGTCACGCGACAGTTCACCACTGGTATTGACGTGAATGATATCCATACCCGAGGTAGCGACGGCTGACTTCGAGTCACCTCGCCGGCGAACGGTCACATTCCACAGGCACACTTGCGCGTTATCGCCGGAGATCCTGCGATCCTCGGTAACGTCGAACTGCATATCCCAGATCTCCAGGAAACGTCGAAGGTATCGGCGCAAGTTCTCCTTTCCTATGATTCGCCCGCCGCTACCGGGATCCTGATAGACGACGTCGTCGGAGTACGTGGCCAGGACCGCTTCCAAGTCCAGTGAATTCCACGCCTCGATACAACGACGGGTCGCGGAGAAGATCTCCTCGTCACCGAGAAGCAGTGCCCCCGAAAGAGTTTCATCCATTCCTGTCTCCATCCCTCTATTGATCGAGCTGCGCCCAGTCCACACGCTGGACTACGAATCCGCGCACATCGCGCATCGCCGGGTCGAGCAGTGCCTGTTGTCTGCGCAGTCTGCGGTAGAGCGCCCGGACAAGCTCGGCTTCGCGATCGGGCCCGGCCTGCAGAATAAATTCCTCGAGCAGGCGATCCGCTTCCTGCCAATCCCTCGGGCGCCGACCGACCAACTCGGCTGCTTCATCCAGGTCTCGCCGTTCGACGTCTCCGGCCAGCGCATCGGCGTTACACCCCGCGAGAGCCATGTCCCGGGCAATCCGAAGCCGGAAGGCAAGGTGGTCGTCTTCTGGCAGTTCGGCAAGGACGTCGGTGAGCACACGCTCGGTGGACAGCAGCCATGGCCGGCGACGACTGGCGCCACGGGCCAAAGGAGTCGGGTCATCGACCAGTTCGACGCCCGCTTCCTCCGCGATTATCTCCAGACAGAGGATCTGGGACATGACCGACCACGATTCCCATTGCGCCAGATCGAAACCCGGCTCGGGATCGGCTCGCGCCCCGGCGGACAGCAGTGCTGTCAATAGTGCGAACCGTACGGCGTGAAAGTTCACCACATGCCGGTCGACCGGCTCACCGGTGATCTTCTGGTAGTGCCGATAGGCATGCAGCAGATCGCCGATCGGTTGCGCCGTGTCCCTCATTCGCATGGCACCGAGATCGGCCAGAGGATCGCCGAGACAGGAGAACTCCACGTCCATCAGGGCCGTAACCGCGCCTTCGTGGTGCAGGAATTGCCCAGCGTCGAAATGGATCCAACGTACCTGGCTTCGGCCGACAGGCACGTTGCGATGGATCCAGCTCACGATGAACTCGTTGACCGGGTCCGGTCCGGGTTTCACGGAGCGGTACCACTTCTCCGACACCTGGAAACCCATCAAGCCGATCTCTTCGGCATCCTCGGGCCGACGCAGACCGATCGCGGTAAATTTTTCCGGCGGAATGGAATGAGCCTTCGCGAGCGCATCGATGTAGTGCTCGAGCACACTGTCACGGACAGGCTGCGGGTCCCGGTCATCGAAACGGTCACGGCCCGCCACGGCGTCCATGAGTATGCCCTCCGGGGCCGGGCAGAATCCATACACGTGGGGAACGAGTACGCCCTCATCCTGCAAGACCCGCATGATGCGGTACTCGCGCTCCACCGACAAGGTGCGGGTCCACGGCAGCGACTCCTCACGCTGACAACGCAGATACAGAGCTTTGACCTCGCCGTCGGGAAGTTCGACGTCGAAGAAGAAGGCGGGGCGCCAACGCGCCTGCCTCCGCCACGACCGTATCCGCCCGGCAGTCGTCGCCTCGACCCACTCGAAGGCCGGCACCCACTCCGGCTCCAGCCCAGGCCAACTGTTCCGAACCTCCGTCGAATTCGTCACGACCCTTCTACCTCAGTCCCTCGGACGGCCGGAATCATTGTCATCACGAAGATCGCGGGGCCATCGGACCGATTGCTCCAGGCATGCTTCGTACCGCGCTGGACAAATGTATCGCCCTGTCGCAGAACTACTTCGACTGTTTCGAGCACCGCGACGATCTCACCCGAAACCATAGTGATCACATCAACAGTGTCTGTTTCGTGGAACCCGTCGACCTCGGCATTGTCACGCGCCGAGGAACCCGCTCCGACGGCAGCCAGCGCGGCTTCGTACTCCGCGCTGCCCTTCCATTCATCGTCGGGCGGCAGTGCACACACGGTGACCTTGACACCGGCGGCAGGTGGGGCCAGATCGAAGGCGCCATTGAGTGTGCTGTCCGCGAGGACACGTGTCGGGAGAGCATCAGCCTGCCAGACGTCGTTGAGTGTGGCGACCGGCGTCGGTGCACGGGTGCCGGTCGCCGAGTCGGACAGCACCGCCGAGCGACCGTCCGCGTCGAGACCGGTGACAACCACCCGGCTCTGGAAATTGTCGAGACTGCTCATACCTTCTACTCCTGTTATTTTGCGCGTGTGCGTCGGATGCGCGGCACGTCCGACCAGTCGAGTTCGCGTACCTGACGTTTCAGGACCTTGCCGGCGGCGTTACGTGGCAACGGCCGATCGTGCACGATGATGTACTCCGGAACCTTGAAGTCCGCCAGGTTCACCTGCACCTCGGTGACGATCCGTTCCGGGTCCAGCGCCACCCCTTCACGCTCGACTATCAGCGCCCCAACCCTTTCACCGAAGGTCGGATCGGGGACGCCGACGACAGCCACTTCTGCGACGCCCTCGACTGCGGCCAGCGCGTTCTCGACCTCTGACGAGTAGACGTTCTCCCCGCCGCGGTTGATCATGTCCTTGGCACGGTCGACGATGTACACCCGTCCGGCCTCATCGATCGTGGCGATATCGCCCGTGCGCAACCATCCATCGACGATCGTCGCGGCCGTCGCCTGCGGGTTGTTCCAATATCCGACCATGACGTTCGGCCCACGGGCCAGCAGTTCACCGGAATTGCTGTCGTCGTCGGATCGATCGATGCGCAACTCGTTGCAGGGCATGGCGTAGCCGACCGATTCGGTGTAATCCTCGGCCTCGTCATGTGGCAGCAACGTCAGCACTCCAGTGACTTCGGTGAGACCGAAGCCGTTGCCAACACGTACCGCGGGGAACATCTTCTTCATCCGGCGCACTTGCGCCGGGGTGGTAGGCGCGCCGCCGTAATAGAGGCTGCGCAACGAGGACAGGTCAGTGCGCTCGAAGTCGGGGTGGTCCATCACCATCGCGTAGATCGCCGGTGCGGACACCGTCGTATTGATACGTTCTCGCTCGACCGTGGCCAGGAATCCAGCCGGATCGAACCGCGACATGATGACCGCAGTGCCCCGCAGGAATATGCTGGTGACCAGCTGCATGTGGCAACCGGTGGCGTGAAACAGCGGCACCGCAATCAATGTGCGCAAATCGGCCAGTTCCTCGTCGCCCATGTCGGCTGCCATGAATCGGCGGGTGTTCTCCGAGTTCGTGAGGACCGCCTCGTGCGTCAGCATCGCCCCCTTCGGGCGACCGGTGGTGCCGGAGGTATAGAAGATCGCAGCCACGGTCGTGGAATCCGCCGGGGTGACTGTGTGTGGCCCCGAAGGGAGATCCGACGCGTCGTCGATCACTACGGCCGCACCACTGTCCGTCACCACATACGCGGCTTCCAGCTTCGAGAAGCGGGTGTTGACCGGCACGACGATCGCTCCAGCCAAGATCGCGCCCAGGTAGGCAACAATCCACGCGACTCCGTTCGGCAGATTGATCGCAACCCGGTCGCCGCAACGCACACCGCGTTCACGCAACCCTCCCGCCAGCCGACCAGCACGATCCCAAAGCTCCGAATAACGCAGCCGCTCTCCATCGATCTCGACAACCGCCTCTCGGTCCGGCCGATCACGAACGGCACGTTGCAAGACTTCAACCAGCGAAGACCCGAAGTTCTCGTAGTGCATGAGGCCGTCCGGACCTCGGTTCATTCGACTGACGTCGAAGGGTCCCTCCATCGACTCCACCTTCCTTTATTAATCGATTTTAGATTATATAGAACCAAGTGTCGCATGGGGAGGCTTTCAGCAACTTCCCCCACCTGCGGCCCGACCGTCGTCGGCAAGCCCCT
>NZ_BDCC01000090.1 GCF_001613305.1 Nocardia vaccinii NBRC 15922 | reverse complement strand
ACTAATTCTGCGGAACGCGGGCGTTCGGTCGGGTTACTGGCTGACCACAGCGAGTAGGTCTCCCCCTTCAACTTGAGCAACTTTGGCGATGGCAGTGCGGATGATGGTGCCGCCGCGGGGTGCGGTGATGGCGGCTTCCATCTTCATGGCCTCGATACTTCCGATGATGCCGCCGGCTTCGATAGTGTCGCCCTCTTCCACCGAGAGCGTAACCACGCCGGCGAACGGTGCGGCGATGTGTCCGGGATTGGCCATGTCGGCCTTCTCCGCAGCAGGGATGTCGCTGACAATGGATCGGTCACGCACGGCTACCGGGCGCAGCTGTCCGTTGAGAATGCAGAGCACCGTTCGCATGCCGTGCTGGTCGGCCTCGGAGATCGCCTCGAGTCCGATGAGCAGCGTGACGCCCTTGGCAAGTTCGACGTGGTGTTCCTCGCCCTGGCGCAGGCCGTAGAAGAACTGATTGGCCGAGAGCAGCGAGGTGTCACCGTACTTGTCCAGGTGATCCTGGTACTCCTTGGTGGGGCCGGGAAACAGCAGCCGGTTGAGGGTGGCGCGCCGCTGTGCGGAGTCGCCGGTCAGTCCGGCCTCGTCCTCGGTAGTCAGCGGGACGACCGGCTTGGCCTCGGTGCGCCCCTGCAGTGCGCGGGTGCGGAATGGTTCGGGCCAGCCGCCGACCGGGGTGCCGAGTTCCCCACGCAGGAAACCGATGACCGAGTCGGGAATGTCGTAGCGGCCGGGGTTGGCGGTGAAATCATCGACATCTACACCATTGCCGACCAGTGTCAGGGCAAGGTCGCCCACAACCTTCGACGAAGGGGTCACCTTGACCGGGCGGCCGAGCAACCGGTCAGCTGCGGCGTACTTTGCTTCCACCTCCTCGAACCGATCACCGAGTCCGACCGCGATAGCTTGCTGCCGTAGGTTCGACAGCTGCCCACCGGGTATCTCGTGCGTGTAGACGCGGCCGGTCGGCGACGGTATACCGGACTCGAAGGGCGCGTAGACCTTTCGCAGTGCCTCCCAGTACGGCTCGAGGTCGCACACCGCGTCGAGATTCAGTCCGGTGTCCCGCTCGGTGTGCGCTGCGGCGGCGACGATGGCCGAGAGGGCGGGCTGGCTGGTGGTACCCGCCATCGGGGCGCTGGCACCGTCGACGGCGTCGGCGCCGGCCTCCCACGCAGCGAGGTAAGTGGCCAGCTGGCCGCCTGGGGTGTCGTGAGTGTGCACATGGATCGGCAGATCGAAATTGGCGCGCAACGCGGTAATGAGTGTGCGTGCTGCGGGGGGCCGGAGCAGTCCGGCCATGTCCTTGATGGCGATAACATGTGCACCCGCGTTGACGATCTCTTCGGCCAGACGCAGGTAGTAGTCGAGTGTGTACAGGTTCTCGCAGGGGTTGGCCAGGTCACCGGTGTAGCTCATGGCCACCTCGGCGATGGTGGTACCGGTTTCGCGGACTGCGTCGATGGCTGGTCGCATCTGGTCAACGTTGTTCAGCGCGTCGAAGATACGGAAGATGTCGATACCCGTCGATGTCGCTTCGGCAACAAAGGCTTTCGTCACTGCTTCTGGATACGGCGTGTACCCGACGGTGTTGCGGCCCCGAAGCAGCATCTGCAGACAAATATTGGGGATGGCTTCGCGCAACTGTGCCAGCCGGTCCCACGGATCCTCGTGCAGGAAGCGCAGCGCGACGTCGTAGGTCGCGCCGCCCCACGCCTCGATCGACAGCAGTTCAGGGGTCATCCGCGCGACATGGCCAGCGACACCGACCAGGCTGCTAGTGCGTAGTCGAGTCGCCAGCAATGACTGGTGTGCGTCGCGGAAGGTCGTGTCGGTGACCCCGAGTGCGTTTTGCTCGCGCAATGCCTTCGCGAAGCCCTCCGGGCCTAGTACGAGCAGTCGCTGCCGGTAACCGGGCGGCGGCGGGACCGACAGGTCGAGCGCGGGCAACTTGTCGAGGGCATACACCGTGGTCGATCGAGTGCCGTTGGGCTGATTGACCGTTACGTCAGCCAAGTAAGCGAGCATCTTCGACGCCCGGTCCGCCGAGGAGTGCTGTGTCAGCAGATGGGGACGTTCCTCGATGAACGAAGTGGTGACGTGCCCCGCCCGGAAATCGGGGTCGTCGAGCACCGCCTGCAGAAACGGGATGTTGGTAGATACACCGCGAATACGGAACTCGGTGACCGCACGACGAGCGTGGGCCACTGCGGACGCGAAATCCCTTCCGCGGCAAGTCAGTTTGACGAGCATCGAGTCGAAGTGCGCACCCACCTCCGAACCCAGCGACGTGCCTCCGTCGAGCCGAACCCCGCCTCCGCCTGGGCTGCGGTAAGCGGTGATCCGGCCGGAGTCGGGACGGAAGCCGTTGGCCGGATCCTCGGTCGTGATGCGGCACTGCAGGGCCGCGCCGCGCAAGGTGATGGAGTCCTGCATTAACCCCAGATCGCTCAGCCTCGCACCAGCAGCAACCCGCAACTGCGCCTGAACCAGGTCGACGTCGGTGACTTCCTCAGTGACCGTGTGCTCGACCTGGATACGAGGATTCATCTCGATAAACACGTGCCGGCCTCGTTCGTCGACGAGGAATTCTACGGTGCCCGCACAGCTGTAGTTGATCTGATGGGCGAACGCGACGGCGTCGGCGCAGATCTTTGCCCGGAGTTCGGGGGCGAGATTCAGAGCCGGTGCGACTTCGATGACCTTCTGATGGCGACGTTGCACAGAACAATCGCGTTCGAACAAGTGGACGACGTCGCCATGGGTATCGGCGAGGATCTGCACCTCGATGTGCCGCGGGTTGATGACGGCCTGTTCCAGGAACACTGTCGGATCACCGAACGCCGACTCGGCCTCGCGGGCGGCGGCTTCGATCGCTCCACGCAACGCGACAATGTCCGTCACGCGCCGCATGCCGCGGCCTCCGCCACCGGCGACGGCCTTGACGAACAGCGGGAACTCCATCGATTCTGCGGCGGCCATCAAGTCGTCGATATCGGCCGAGGGCTCCGACGACGCCAACACCGGCAGACCGACGGCCTTGGCCGCAGCGATCGCGCGGGCTTTGTTACCTGTCAGCTCCAGCACCTCCGACGACGGCCCGACGAACGTGATGCCGTTGGCCGTACAGGCCGCGGCCAGGTCTGGGTTCTCCGACAAGAACCCGTAACCCGGATAGATCGCGTCAGCACCCGAACGTTTTGCAGCACCGATGATCTCGTCGATGTCGAGGTAATTGCGGACCGGATGCCCGGGCTCGCCGATCTCGTACGATTCGTCGGCCTTGGTGCGATGCGCCGAATGACGGTCCTCGTACGCGAAGACCGCAGCAGTCGCGATACCCAGCTCGTAGGCGGCACGGAACGCGCGAATGGCGATCTCACCACGATTAGCGACAAGAACCTTTGCGAACAACTCGTCGTCCCTTTCCAAAATTATTTGTAGCTCCGGCCCGCAGGCAATGGCGGCCCATGGACTGGCTGGTCATTACGAGTGGCAGATCGCATTGATCTCGTCGAAGGTGTAGGTGCGGGTGACCAACTCCTCGAGCAAAGCGGGCCGCGCGATAGCTCCTCTGGCCCTGGTGAAGTACGCCGAACCGGGTTGGATTCGAGAAATGGGTTGTCTCACACGTACATGGTTTTGATCTGCTGGTATACCGAAATGCTTTCCGGGCCTAGTTCTCTTCCAACGCCGCTGGCTTTGTAGCCGCCGAACGGGGCATTGATGTCGAGCAGATAGCGGTTGACACCGATAGTTCCGGTTTCGATCCGCCGCGCGATATCTTTTGCTCGTTCATAGTCCGTCCCGTAGACAACACCGCCGAGGCCGTAGTCGGAGTTGTTGGCGATGGCGACTGCGTTGGATTCATCGGTGTATGGGATGACCGTCACCACTGGACCAAAAATCTCTTCTTGCGCGATACGCATGTCCGGATCGACATCGGCGAAGACGGTCGGCTGCACGAAATATCCGCGATCGAATCCGGGCACGCGAGCACCGCCCGTTGCGATGCGGGCTCCTTCGCTCTTTCCAATCTCGATGTAGCCTTCGACGCGATCCCGCTGCCGTGCTGCCGCGAGCGGGCCCAACACTGTTGACGCATCAAGGGGGTCACCGATGGGCAGCGCGCGCAGTGTTTCGCTGACCGCGTCCACGACCTCCGCATACCGTGCTGACGGGGCCAGGATTCGCGTGCTCGAGTAGCAGATCTGGCCGGTGTTCGGGATGCAGACCATCGGAACTTCTTGCAGAAAATGGTCAAGATCGACATCCTCGAGAAGGACCGCTGCCGACTTTCCGCCGAGCTCTAAACTGACCGGTTTGAGCGCCGCACCGCATGCGGCTCCGATGATCCGGCCCGCGGCGCTAGAGCCGGTGAACGAGATCTTCCCGACACTCGGGTGGTCGACCAATGCCTGCCCGGTCCCACGACCGCCGGTGACGATGTTGATGACTCCGGCGGGAAAACCCGCCACGGCTGCCGCTTCCCACAGATAATCCAAGTCGAGACTGGTTTCGGGCGACGGCTTGATGACCACGGTGTTGCCTGCGGCCAGGGCGGGTCCGAGTTTTGATGCCAACAGCATCTGGGGTGCATTCCACGGGACGATCAGTCCGACGACGCCGACGGGCTCGTGCCGCACGATCGAGGTCGTACCGTTCGGTGCTGTCCGACACTCTTCGGGCTCGAACGTCTCAGCGAGCCCGGCGAAGTACTCATAGGATTCCACCGGCAGCAAGTGGTTGGCCCACTTCGACAGGGTGATCGGCGTTCCGTTCTGTGCGGTAACACAGCCCACAATGTCATCGCCACGGGTATCCAGTGATTTCGCGAATCGCCGAAGTATGGCAGCCCGGTCCGATGCAGAATATTTCGCCCATTCCGATCTCTGCGCCTGCGCCGCTGCGAGAACGGCGACATTCACGTCGTTCTCGTTACAGTCCGCGACGACACCGATCTTCTCTTCCGTGGCGGGATTGATGACATCGACCTCGGCCGTCGAATCGGGCGACACAATCTTGCCATCGATGTACAGGCCAGCGCTCTTTGCAGGCATGTGTTCACTTCCTTGTGATTGGTGTGCGGTTCACGGGGTTGTGCGAGATAATCGGCAGCTCCTCGAGATCGAGGACCTACAGGCAGGAACCGACTCGGTGATCGGTCAACTCGTCAACTGACGCAAGAGGCCGGCTTCGTCAACGGCATGACAACTTTCGACGATCCGCCCGTTGTCAAGCCGGAACATGTCGAAGGCGTAGAACTCCACATGTCTGCCGGTTGCGGGTACTCCGAGGTATTCACCCCGATGCGTGCCGGTCGTCAGCACGCGTACAACGACCATTTCGTCCTCGGCCACGCACTCGACCACCTCGGTTCGGGCGTCGGGGAAGCTACCCCTGAACCGCTTCACGACGTTTTCGACGTCGCGGCCACCGTCGCTGATCGCTCCGTCCACGTCGCGCTGCATCTCGAAGGCGACCGTCTGCCGGATGACGTTCAGATCGCCTTGGCCCCAGCCGATTTCGATATACCGGCGGATGATTTCCTTATTGGTGTCGACCGAAACTGTCATCGGATCACCTTTCGCGCGCAGTATGGGCCGATGAGACCAGGTGCGGAGTTCAGCTTTCCTTCTGAATGCGCTGTGATCGAACGTCAGCCAGCGGGCATGCATTGCGGCTGCGGGGTCACAGACGCGTGGGACAGGTCGCCGTGCGGACTACTTCATTGCGTAGCGCACGCGTAGTTCGGTGAACGACTCCAGTCCCCATGGGCCTTTCTCGACCCCGAGGCCGCTCTGTTTGGTCGAACACAGAGGCTGCGGCATACCTAGCGAAGATTGGTGGGTGTTGACCCACGTCTGGCCGGCCTCGATCTGGTCGGCCACGTTGGATGCCCTAGCGGAGTCGGAGCTCCACACCGAGGCGCCTAATCCGAACTTGCCTGCGTTGGCCCAGCGAATGGCCTCGTCGATGTCGGTGTAGCGAACAAGAGGTAGGGCCGGGCCGAATTGTTCCTCGGCGACGATGCGCATATGTTGTTGTCCGTTGCCCACAATGGTCGGTGGGTAGAAGTACCCAGGTCGATCCATTCGCTGTCCGCCGCAAGCTATGGTTGCCCCGCTAGCGCGGGCGTCCTCGACGAGATCGGTCACGTGCTGTAGCTGGCGAGCGTTTTGCACCGGCCCGAGGACTACTCCGGGCTCGTCGCCGCGGCCGATCGGCGTATTTCGTGCCAGGTCGACCAGTGCGGCGAGCAGATCGTCGTGGAGATGGTCAGGCACATAGACACGTTTGATGGCCAGGCAGACCTGCCCGGAATTGGTGAATGCGGCTTGAAAGATCTTCGGTGCCGCAGCAGCGATGTCGATATCGTCCAGTACGACGGCAGGGTCGTTGCCGCCGAGTTCGAGGGTGACCCGTTTCAACAACGATGCGGCTTCTGCGGCAATCGCCCGTCCCGTGGGGATCGAACCGGTGAAGGTGATTTTGCGCGGCGTGGGATGCCTGACGAGGGCAGGACCGAGCGCATCGGTGCCCGAAATGACATTGACCACACCTGGTGGGAAAATCTCGCCGAGGATCTCCCCAGCGCGCAGCGTTGCCAGTGGGGTATAAGGCGACGGTTTGACGACGATGCAGTTGCCCGCAGCCACGGCGGGCGACAGTTTGATCCCCATCATGTAAAGGGGGACATTCCACGGAGTGATCGCCACCACAGGGCCGATCGGCTCGCGGGTGGCAGTCACCCGCGCGGTGTCGGTGTCGGAGATGACGACCTGCTCGAGGCGAAGGTCGGCAAAGTAGCGCAAACTGGCCGTCAACGCTTGTGTAAGCATTCGGCAAACCGCTACCGGCGCACCGAGTTCGACCATCCCGAGTTCGGTGAGCTCCTCCTCATGGTCCTCGATGGCGGCGGCAGCCGAATGCATGATCTTGGTGCGATCCTCGCCCCGAGTCGCCTCCCAGGCGGGCCGAGCCTGCGCCATCGCGGCCATCACCGACTCGACCTGAACGGCCGAGCAATCGGGTGCCCGCCCGGCCAACCCGCCGGTAGCGGGATCGATGACATCGAGCTGGGTAGCGGAAGTGATGCGCTGACCGTCGATCATCATTGACGGTGTCGGAATCGTTGTCATGGTTTTACTTTCCTTGCGGATGTTTGGGCGCAGCACTAACGCTGATAATGGCGCGACCATTGATCCGGCCCTCGCGCAGCTGACCGTAGGCACGTTCGATGTCGTCGAACTCATACATCTCGCTGACCATCTCGATTGCGCCCTGTTCGGCTAGCGCGACCACCTCGTGTAGCTCGGAAATCGATCCCATGCCACCGCGGGTGACTGTGGTGTCCCGCTTGATCGTGCTGTGATTGACGGCCAGAGACCCACTGGGTCCTCCGATGAGGACGATGTCGCCCATACTGCCGGCAACCTCAGCCGCGAACGCCAGCGTCTGATCACTACCCACGAAGTCGATCACCACATCAGCGCCGCGACCGTCGGTCAACCCGAGTACCGCGCCCGCGGCGTCTGGGCCGGCTTGCACAGCATGATGAGCACCGAGAGCGGAAGCCAGGTCCAGTCGTTGTTGCGACACATCGACAGCGATCGTGGTCGCGGGGGTGATCGCCCGAGCGATCTGCACGGCAACATGCCCCAGGCCGCCGACGCCGACGAGCGCGATCGATGACGGGGGCCGCTCCAGGGCGCCGATCGAACGGCGGATGGCATGGTACGGAGTCAACCCGGCATCAGCCAGCGGCGCAGCCTTGTGGACATCGATCCGGTCAGGTAGCGGCACCAACCACCGGGCGTCGGGCACTAGCTGATACTCGGCCAGGCCGCCATCACGACCCATGCCAGCCAGAACCGCACCGCGCTCGCACCAGTGATCGAGCCCCTGAATGCACCGCCGGCAAGAGCCGCAGCCCCAGGAGGCATAGACCAGAACGGGCTGCCCGATCTCCAGGCCGGTCACGCCCGGTCCGATCGCGTGCACCCACCCGGAGGTCTCATGCCCGAGGGTGAATCCATTGATCGGCAGAGGGGACCCGGCCGGGGCATCGATGATAGTCAGATCGGTGTGGCATACGCCTACGGCGGCGACTTCGACCAGAACCTCACCGGGGCCGGGCCCCGCTACGGTCACATCGCAGAACTCTGCGCGTCCGGGCCCCAAGAATCGGTACGCCTTCATGAGTTCACTGTCGATTCGCAGCGCGCACCAGCCGTGAAAGTCACTGGCAGAGAAGACAACTCGCGGGCATGGCCGGGCGTCCAGGACAGCTTGGCATCAGGGTTGATGGAATAGTCGGGGATGCGGCGCAGGACCTGTTCGATGACGACCTTCATCTCCGCACGCGCAAGAGGCTCGCCGATGCAGCGGTGGATACCCACTCCGAATGACAGGTGCGGATTCGGCTTGCGGTCGAGGTCCACGGTGTGTGCGTGGTCGAACACGTCCTCGTCGCGATTGGCACAACCGAACAGCATGCCGACGCGGTCCCCGGTGGTGAAATGTGTTCCCGCGAACTCCATATCCGCAGCCACCGTGCGGGCGAACAGCTGGACCGGAGATTCCAGGCGCAGGATCTCGTCGATAAGCGACGGGACTCTCGACAGGTCGTCGATAAGCTGTCGACGCAGCTCCAGATCCTCACCCAGGTACAGGAAAGTACTGGTCAGAGCACGAATGGTCGTAGCGTGCCCGGCTTCACCGACCATGATTGCCATGCCGAGGATCTCGTCGGACGACATAGGCTCGCCCTTGATCTCGCCGTTAACCAGCAAAGTGAGCAGATCGTCGCCGGGATCTTGGCGCTTACGGTCGAGCACGCCGCTGAAGAATTCCATCAATCCCTTTGCTGCAGTGGCATTTTCGCTCAGCAGCTCGTCGCGGGAGGTTTGCAGCAGCACCGGCCCGAAGCTTCTGAGGGTCTGCCACTCCCCGTCGGCTAGTCCGAGGAACTCCTCGGTCATCTTCGACGGGACGACCTCGCACAGGTCCTTCTTGAGGTCGGCGTATCCTTGCTCGATGAAGTCGTCGATGAGTTTCTCGGTCACCTCGGTGACATGCTCGGCGAGCTGGGCGATGTGAGGCCCACGAAACAAAGGCATGAGTAGAGACCGATAGTCACGGTGCTCGGGGGGATCGGCTTCGATGGGTATCGACGGGATCGGCAGCCCGTACGGTGGGATGGTGACGCCCTGCCGGGAGATGAACTGGTCTGGCTTGAGCAGCGCGGACTTGACGTCCTCGTAGCGGGTCAGCATGTAGTAGCCGCCGTACTTCTCCCCACGAGCCACCCGGCTGCGCGCCCGCAGGCGTTCGTACTCGCTGTAGAGGCGGGATTGGACGTTGTCGTCGTGCAGATCGAACGTCGGGGAAGGATGGGTTGCGCTGATGTCGTCGTGCATGGGTCGTTCCTTTTGAATCGCGGTCTTGTGCGAGTGCGACCACTCGTGGCACCACCAAAAAGGTGGGGTTGGATTGGAGCTGATTCGTGGAGTTTCGGTCGAGACTTCGGACCAGTCGACACACCCGATCGCACATCGCGATTGCTGCGCTACGACCCGACATCTGCTGATTCGCAACTCTTTTCTATCGGCAAGTGGCGGTCAGGGAACACTTGTTCGGGTTTGTAAGGTGTGATATCCGAACTGTGCCCGGGCTTCACGTAGCGTGATGCCCTCGGCGATCGCGTCGCGGATACGTTGTTCGGTGTCGGCGATGGCCCGGGCCGCTTCGACAACCTCGTCGATGCGTGCTTGAGGGATCACGACAAGGCCGTCGCCGTCACCGCGTAGCCAGTCCCCCGGTTCGACGCGCACGCCGCCGAGTGACACCGGCACGTTGATACCCTCGACCCGGACGCGATCCTTGCCGGTCCGCATCCAGTTGCCGCGTGAGAAGATCGGATACCCCACCTCGAGGGCCCGGTCTACGTCGCGGCAGACGCCGTCGATGACGGTGCCGGCGATCTCGCGTCGGTGTGCCATCGTGGTCAGCAGGTCCCCCCATACGGTGGCATCACCACGCCCTTGGTTGTCGAGCACCACGACTTGCCCCGGTCCGATGTCGTCGATGTAGTCGCCGACGGTGCCCGGGTCTTCCCCGACGGGACCGTAGCGCAGTGTCCATGCCCGACCTACGAGATTGAATTGCCGCTCCAGCGGCATGATGCCGGGAACTTGACCGGCGATGCCGAGTCTGTCCATGGCATCGCTGAGGTCGGTGCAGCTCAATGCTTCCAACGCCGCAGCGATCTCTATGGTGTTCATCTGCTCTTCTCCGTCATCAGTTCATAGTTGCGACCCATCACCTGGGACACAGGGGTGCCGGACTCGACTGCGGTGACCATCTGGTGTTCGAGAGAGGCGATCTGCTCTGCGGTCTCGAGGACCCCCTCCACGTCGGCGGCCGGGACGGCGACGACACCGCTGGCGTCGGCGAGCACATAGTCGCCTGGAGCCACCGTTACCCCGCACAAAGTGACCGGCTCTGACCACCCTGCTTCGACGACGCGTCCGCGCGCCGAGACAGGCACCGCGCCGCGCGCATACACCGGCAGCCCGAACTCTCGGATCTCGTCGAGATCTCGACATACGCCATCGACAACGACACCCGCGACCTGGCGTCGGCTGGCTGCCCGCGCCAGAATGCCACCCCATGCCGCAGCATGTGTGCGGCCGGCGTTGGCAACCACGATCACATTGGTGTCATCGGACGCCTCGACCGCTGCGGTACCGAGATGTCGCGGCGACACCTGTCCGCTGAATTCCTCGAGGCGCACCGTGACCGCGCGTCCGACGACGCGTTCGTGTCCGGACAGCCGGGCCAGCCCGAGCAGCGCTCCGCTGATCTGATGCCGGTCCAAGGCATCTGAGAGGGTGCCGGTGTCGAGCTGACGAAGCCGCTCAATGATGTTGTCGCTCATCCTGGTTCCCCATCCGATTGCTGAATACGCACTGCCAGCGCATCGCACTGCAACAGCATTCCGCCCGGCAGATCACACACCTGCAGATGCCGAGCCGGCCGTGACTGCGGGTCGGGAAACAGCTCCATCCACGGCGGATCGACGTCTGCACGTGCCGAGCGGTCGGTGGCGAAAACTGTTACCTTGAGGATCGTGTCGGCGTTGCCGCCGGCCTCCTCGATCACGCGGATGAGATTCGCAAACATCTGGCGGGCTTGTTGGGCCCTGGTGTCGGGCAGTTCACCGGTCTGCGGGTCGACGCCACGGATGCCGCCGGTGGCGATCAATCCGCCGATCGTGGAGGCAACGGGAATTGGCAGACTTCCGTGCCCGAGGCCCTCGACATGGACGCTACGTCGCGCTGACATATGCCTGATCACCGCCACACCATGAAGGCCAGACCGATACCGGTACCGGCTGGGGTCCGGTAGACGGGGCAGTAGTCGTTGAGCACGACATCGAGATGGGTGAGCGCGCCACCGGCCATGATCCAGTTGAGGGTCTCGGAGTTACCCGAGCGCAGAGCCTGGACGGGCACCGCCGACAAGGCGTCACCGTCCCCAGCGGCCAGCGCGGTCAAGACCTGCTGGTCGAGGTCCTCGTCGGTAACGAAGTGACTCAGACCGCCGGAGGCCACAATGCCCACTCTGCGGTCGCCGGGGAGCTGTTCGACAGTCTTGCGGATATATGCGCCGATCTCGAAGCATCGTGGTGGCGTCGGTACGTTCGGCGGGAAATACGTATTGAGCAGGATCGGGCAGATCGCGATGTCTTTGCCCTGGATGAGTCGTTCGGCCACGAATCCGTAGGCATGTCCGAACCCGTGGTCAATTGGGTCTTTGACCTGCGTGGCAACGGCTACATCGACACCGCACGTAATCAATCCTTCGACCAGAGCTTCGGCGAGCGCAGGATCGGAGCGATGGCGGCTGGTGGTGTCCATGCTGTAGCCGCGGTTGGCGACTTTGTGCCACTCGGGCAAGTCAGGGTGCAGCTCGTTCTTGGGATGCATCACGATCTCGTCACCCGTGTACACCGCAAATGCCGGGTTGTGGGCAATGCTGAACAGCTCAGCCTGATCGTCGCCGATAACGATCAGGGTGTCGACTTGCGAGTCTTCGATGTGGCGGGCAATCTCGTCGAGTCGTTGTCGGGCCCACTGTGCCTGCTCGTCGAAACGGGCGATCTGGGCGTCCTCGGCGTAGCGGTCACCGCGTTCAATAGCCAGCTCGTCGTAGGTCAGAACGCGGCCGTCCGCCAGATGCAGGTCGGAGCGACGCAAGTCGTCGCGACCCCGATCCGCCCACAGTCTGCCCTCGATGGCCAGCAACGGACTGTGGGAGGTACCGATTCCCAAAATGACCTCTGTCATTGCGGTGCACCAATCGTTTCGACAAATCCGGCATCGTGAACTGCCGTGATCCGAGCGAGGTCCTCGGCGCTGAGTTCGGGACTGCCCGAGGCCGCAGCCGCGGCGGCAATATGTTCCGGACCGGAGAACCCACCGATGATAGAGGTGACCTCAGAAAACGACAGAATGTAGCGGTAGGCCGCATCCACCAAGCTCTGACCGTCGCGCTCGAGGAACGAAAACCGAGCGCCTCGTCGTCGTTCGGGTTCGTGTTCGTGAGGGTTGATTCGATAGTGCCCGCCCGATATCGGGTGGCGGCCAGCCACCCCTGCGTCGATAACAGCACTGGTCAGAGCACCACCTGCAAGGGGACGGATAACACCCACGCCCATATCATTACGGCGAACGGCCTCGAAGTAACCGGGATACTGTTCGTCGTCCGGCAGCCCGGCGCATGGACGCGCGCACGTCGGGTTGGCGAGGTTGAACCAGGCGTAGAGCATGGAGAACACGCCGCTGTCCAGGATTGGGATGACCGCGCCGGTTTCGGAACGTTCCTCACACACACCCAACGCCCGTGCCCGGCCGGACGCTTGGATGCGCTGCATTGCCGGCGCGACTTCGGTGAGGACCTGATCAGGCGTCAACGGGGTCCAGACCCGGATATCGAGGTTGGGTTGCAGCCGACTGGGGTTGTGCAGGAGCAGCAGATCGACGTGGTCTGTGCGCAACCGCAGCAGGCTGTCGTTGATGCTCTGTTCGATCTTCTCGCCGATCCGATGCAGGTCCTCGGGCATGATCTCGACCTTGGTCGCGATCACCACCTCGTCACGCACACCCATATCCGAGAGAATCCGGCCGAGGTTCACCTCACCAGCGCCTTTCCCGTAGTCAGGCGAACAGTCGAAGTAGTTGATGCCAGCGTGCAATGCCGATTCGACCATCCGGTACTGGACCTCGGACGAGGCGTAGATCAGGCCACCAGCGTTGTCGCCGGTGCCGAACGCGAACTCGGACACCGTCAGATCGGTGCGAGGAATCGTACGCATTTTCATTGCGGTACAGCACTTTCTGTGCCACAGAGGCACTTCGGTCGGCTCTGTGCCGCGATCGCGGAAGACAGCCGATGTCCAGACAGTGGGGTCACAGGTCGTGAGGCAGGTTGAACAACTTGCGGGCCGTCTCGCCCAGGATGTTGCGCTTAGCGGTCTCGGACAGGAAGGGCAAGCTCGCTATGGAGCTCGGTGCGTCGAAATCCCAATGCGGCCAGTCCGACGAGTAGAGCAGGTTGTCTTCCGCTCCCATAATTTCCATCGTGTATTCGAGCGCTTTGAGATTGTCGGCCTCCATCGGCTGGGTGCTGTAATAGCATTCCTTCATGTAGTCGCTCGGCAGCCGCTTGAGCAATGGGGCGTCGGACTGTCGCATCAGGAATTCGTGGTCGAGGCGCTGCATGAGGAAGGGGACCCACGCGATCCCCGACTCGACCCAGATGCTTTTCAAACCGGGAAAACGTTCAGGGATGCCGTTGAGGATCCAGTTGGTCATGTGCACGATGTTGCAAGTCACGAAAGTTACCGCGTGCACCGATATGAATTTGTTGAGCGCCTTGGATGCCGGCTCGCCGAACGACGGACCAGCGTGAAATGCAATCGGCTTTCCGGTGTCCTGGATGAGGTCATACAACGGCATATAGTCGCGGTGTTGGACGCCTTGGTGACGTTGGCTCGTGACCATGAAGCCCAACACCGAGGGATTGGCGGCGTGCTCGTTGACCATTTCGATGCACGCCTTCGGGTCGACGAATGGCAGCGGCACCAGCGTCTTGATCCGGGGGTCCTCTTTGAGTGTGTGGTCGACCAGCCACCGGGTGTAGGCCTTGGTCAGCGCTACCTCGATGTGACTCTGCGGATGCAGGCCGATCTCGAGCATCGGCTGCGGGAAGATGACCTGCAGGTCGATGCCCATCGATTCTATGGCGCGTACCAATAACTCGACGTCTTCGGAGCGACCTTCGGGGACACCCTCGATGAGCCGGTGGGAGTTCGAGTGTGGAATGCGTCCAGCCACGTCCTGGTAGTTGAGTCCGGGCGTGTGTCCCATGAGCGCCCCAGGGCGCAGACGGTTCATGGCCAGTGCATTGCGGCGCAGCACCGGGTCATCGATATATTCGAGAACATCGTCCCAGTAGCGCAGTTCGTGGTGGTGGGCGTCGACATCGACGATGAAGTACTTGTCGAGGCCGTAGCGGGCGATGTCTTTGCGGGCGTTTGCCAGCATTTCACGAGTGTCGGTCTGCTGGACGATGTGCTGCACCGGACGCGGTGTCACGACGATGTCAGTCGGGGTCTGTTGGGTAATCATGGGGTTCTCCTTGAGGCTGCCACCTCGGGCTGTGTCAGCGTCCGGCGCCGGCGTGCGAGAGCCACAAGGCCAGGTCGAAAGTGTTGATGTCGTGGGCTGCGAGTAAGTCGGCGACGAGGACCAGCATCTCGGTGGTCGACGGATCGACGGCGGGCATACACGTCACCTGACCGCGGTCCCGGGTCAAGGCGTAGAGGCTGATTGCGGCGCCTGTGATCCGCTGAATATCGTGCTCGGCGAACTCCACCGCGGTGTCCGCTTGCGCGGCGGTAACGATCGCGTCGAACTGGTCGGCGAGGGCGCCCAGTACGTCCAACTGATCGGCAACAGCGGCCTGCTCAGAGTTGCACATATACGTCACCGTTCTCTTCGGAGACGGGGATGCTATGCATGACCGGATGACCGGCCCCGGCGTGGCGGCCGGTGGTGATGGAGAACTCGAAGCCATGCCAGGGGCATACGATGTGCGGGTCTTCGGGATCGAACTCCTGGTGCAGGGTCTGCTGATGCTCACCGAGTACCTCGCGGACACCATCGATGATCAAGCCTTGGCAGACCGGCCCGCCCATATGAGGGCAATTGTTAGGGTAGGCATAGAGTTTGCCCTTGACCCGAAACAAGCCGATAGTCAGCTCCGGCCCGATGTCGAGCACTAGCCGACCCTTTTCCTCGATGTCCGCGCTGGCGCAGACGCGGACTCTGGTGGCAGAGATCGTCACGGTCACTTCCTCGTAATCACTTGTGCAAGGCGGTCATCCGCCCGGCTGGCCGATGATGTCGGGGCCTGTTCGGGCAGGGCATGAACGACGCCAGCGGCGATCAGTTCGTCGATCTCGTCGGGGGATATCCCAGCGCGGCTGAGAATCTCGCCGCTGTGTTCTCCGGTGCGCGGAGCCGACGCCTTCGGGGCGGTGAGGTCCTGGGCCCGGGAGAAGCGCACCCCCGCGCCGAACCAGCTGTTGATGATTCCGTAGGACGGATCCTCGATATCGAGGATGGCCTGCCGCTCGTGCGCCACAGGATCAGCCAACAAGGATCTGAAGACGTCGCGACGACATTCCTCGGCCCCGACACCGGCCGCGCGCATCAGATCGATTACCTCGATCGTCTCGCGACCCGAGAACCACTGCGCCAGCGAGACACCCGGCTCCTGTTCGGTGGTGCCAGTGACTGTGGCCAGTGCATTCCTGGCCTGCGCCGATGATGCGGAGACCGCCACCCATCCATCGGCAGTACGGTACAACCGTTCCGCCGGGCCAAAGCCGAGTCCCTCCTCATCGAGAGTCGGCGCCTGGGTGATATGCCCATCGGGGTAACGCACGACGTCGGAGAAGATCAGCAACGCTGATCGCAACAGGTCCACTTCGGCCTCGACCGATCCGCCGACCTCGTCTCGCTCGAAGAATGCGGCCGCAAGGGCAGCAGCGCCGGAGAGCGCGGTGAGGTAATCGATAAGAGGGGTGCGAATCCACTCGGGCTCACCGTGTGGGCCCCCCGCGCGACGCTCGACACCGCTGACGGCCTGGACGACCATGTCGAATCCGGTATCGGTGGACTTGGGACCGCTGGTTCCGTATGCCGATGTGGTGAGGGTGACGATGGCCGGATTGATGGTCTGCAGCGTCGCTGGGTCGATATTGAGCCGCCTGGCAACGCCGACTCGGAAATTGTGCATCACGGCGTCGGCGTCGGCGGCCAGACGATGCGCAATCTGCTGCCCCTCGATTGTCTTCATGTCGAGCGCCAGGCTCCGTTTTCCCCGGTTGGACACCATCCCCTGGCGAGCAGTGGTGAGACTGGGCGCGGGCTTGGCCGGTACGACACTGATAACTTCGGCCCCGAGGTCAGCCAGGACCCGGCCGGCGAGCGGACCCGCCACGAAGCTACCGAAGTCCAGAATCCGGCGCCCGGCCAGCGGCGCGGCGAATGGATCACCATCGGTGGTCGCCGAAGACGCCGGCGCCGTGGTATCGCGGTGCCGCACCGTGGCCACCGCACCGACGTGTTCGCGCCCCTGGACATCGATGTCAATGGCTCCGACATGACGCACGTGCTCGTCGGACCAGCACTCGGCGGGCCCGAGAACTGGTTCGGCGCCCAGGCCGACCGCCCGGAGCTGCTCGAGAAGATCGTCGCGATCGAACCGGGCGACCGCCCGGGCGATCAGATCGTGGTCGCCGAAGAACTTTCGAGGATCGGTCTGCCGGGGATCTGGCACCCCCCGGTCGTTCGGGTCGACGTCGATATCGATCTCGAGCAGGTCGTAGAGCTTTTTCACGGCCCCAGGCACACCCAGCACTACCTGCAGGAACTTGCCGTCCGCGGTGCCGAAGATCAGTTGCCGCACCCCCAGCGGAGGATAGCTCTCCAGACGGGCATCGGGCTTGGAGGCCAACATTCCCAAGGCACCGAACACCGCCGTGACGCCCTGCACCAGACTGGTCCGCACAACCTGTCCCCGCCCGGTCTGACGGCGTTGGATCAGCGCCGCCCACACACCCACGGCGCCGAAAAGGGCGGCGCCGACGGATGCCGGGCGAACGCCGAGCACGAAGGGCCGGTCAGCGTGGTGCTCGAAGACGATGCCGCTGCGCGCCTGTGCAAGTAGCTCGTCAGCCGGCAACCGTTGAACTACGAGAGCATTCGCGTGGTCGAGGGTCATGTCATCGCCCACGATGTCGAGGACGACGAGACGGGGATAGCGCTCGACGAGTGCTGCGGCGTCGGGCTTCTGCCGGTCGCCCCCGAGTGCGTCCTCGCCGCCTATCAGCACAACGTCGGCCGCCGCGAGGAGGCCATCGAGCGCGGACAGCGGCCTTTTCGGCTGAGTGGCGCGCCACAGATCCCGGGCCGGATAGCGTCCCTCGAGCGGGTCGGGTCCGACGCAGGTAACCTGCGCACCGAGATCAGCCATGTGCTTTGCTACCAGGTAGGTCGGCAGCCCGAGCCCCAGGTCGAGCACGCGCAGGCCGCGTATACCAGGGCTCACGCGACTCGCTCCTTCCGTGTTGAGCAGGCCGACATCAGCCCGTCGAGCGTCGTGAGCTGGTCGAGGGCGGCGACCGATGCGATCGTGTTCTCGGCGCCCTCCTCGGTCAGGACATCCTTGGTGAACTGACGGAATTTCCGCGCCACATCGTCGAACTCGAATGCGTAGGCACTGTCATAGACGTCGCCGCGCGCATACTCGGCCGAACGCGTGAACACGCCACGGTCGGTCACAACCGTCAGCTTCGTGGGCATGCGAGTCAGGTGCCCGTGCTGGGCGAGGTCCTCGGCGGCCATTTCCCCTGCCGCGCTGAGCACGTCACACTGCACCCGGGCAGCGAAGTCACGGATCCGCGGGTCGGTGCGGGCACTGTCGTCGACCCACGCTGGCCCCATCGAGTCGCTGAGGTAGGCGGCACAGCCCAGCAGGTGCGGCAGGGAGAAGGTCGCGTCGACGAGTGTCTCGACCTCCCGTCGGTCGGCCTTGTGCTTACGCAGTCCCGCTGCGGGCAGAAGCACCTCGATCGACATCACCTGATCTGGGGTAATCGATTCCGCCGCAACAAGTTCCAGGTAGAGATCGATGGCCGGGGCGTTGAACCGACAACCGGGGTACGCCTTGTAGCAGGCGTCCTCGACCGCCCAGCGGACAGGAGCACCCGCCAGTATCGCTCCGGGGTCGGCGCCCAGGGATCCCAGTGCCGCCCACAGACCAGCGTCGCCATCGAGAATCGCGACCTCACCAGTGAACCCCTCGGCGGCCAGGAGTGCGGCCAGGGCACCCGAATGGGCCGCCGCGCCGTACATCAAGTACTTCGTCATCGGCCGCGGCAGGTTGAGTCCGAACGGTGTCGACGCCGGCAGCGGAAGGGTGCTGCCGGCAATACCGATCGCCATACGCATCTGCGTGGCATCCAGCCTGAGCAGACGGCCAGCAGCCACCGTCGATGCCAGGCCCACCCAGCTGTAGCCGCCGATCCGCGGCATCTCGGTTTCACCACGCTCGTTGACCCGAATCCCCTGCAGCGTCTGAGCGTAGCGGGTGGCGACCTCATAGCCCACCGCGATCGCCGTGAGCACGTCCATCCCCGAGGCATGGACCTTCTCGCCGAATGCGATCGCCGTCGGCACAGTGGCTGCGGCGATGTGCCCCTTATAACGTACAGTCTCGTCTGCATCCAGGGCGTTGGCGGCGTGACAGTTGACATAAGTGGCAACCAACGCCGGAAGGCGGTCGCCGGAACCGATCACAGTCGACTCAGGAACGCCACCGCAAGCGGTCAATACCTTTTCGACTATTCCGCCGGAGCCCAGCGTCACTCCCGCTACCGTGCATGCGAGCGAGTCCAGGACCAGCATCTTTGTCGCACTGATCGCGTCTGCACTCATATCGTCACCGGTCAAGAACGCCGCCAACTCAACGACGCCGTCGGTGATTTCAGAAGTGGTCGACATTTCCTCGCCTTTCCATCGCAGCACCTTCCGTGCCGCGCCAACACGTTCCACGCCTCAGTCGGTTGTCTTTTGCATCTTATAAAATGCTCTGCACTAATGGAAGGTGGATCACATAATTAACTGGAGGTGGATTCGGCTCTAGAGCGCGGCGCGCTTGTACAGCTTGCGGACGTTCTCTTCGAAGATGTTGGTCAGGTCTTCGTCACGCAGTCCCGGCAGGCCCTCGATCACCGGCTTGATGTCCTCGAACGCGAACCCGCTACCTGGCCGCTCGGTGCCGAACAGCACTCGGTCGGATCCGACGACACCGATCAGCAGCGACAATGCTGCGGGCGTGTAGAGGCAAGTGTCGTAATAGAACTTGCGCAGTCCCTCGGTGAACTTGACTGTGGCTTCCTCGACAGTTGTCCAGCCTTGATGCCTGCCGGTGTGGGCAGCCCAGCGGCCGAGCTGATAGGGCACAGACCCACCACCGTGCGGAACGATCAGCTCGAGCGAGGGAAAGTCGTCGAAGACCGAGCTGCGCAGGATCGACAAGATAGCAAGGGACTCCTCGGAGATAAAGTGCTCACTGAAGCTTTCCCGCCCATAGCAGCCGGCACAATGCAGCAGTGCCGGGATGTCGTATTCGACGAGCTTCTCATACAGTGGATACCAGTACTCGTCACCCATAGTTGGTGTCCTGCCGTCGCCCTCACCGGGATCCGGGTTGACCAGCACACCGACAAAACCGAGATCGTTGACACACCGGTCGAGCTCGTCGAAGACAACGTCGACCGGTTGCCCGGCCTGCTGCGGCAACGCACCGACCCCCTTGATACGGTCGGGTCGGGCCTGTGCCTGGACGTGGATGGCGTCATTGTTGTTCTGCACCCACCACTCGACCACTTTGCCTGCGGGGTGCGAGTGCTTGAGCGTGTAAGGCCGCGGTGACGTCAATTGAATGTCGGTGCCGACCTCATCCATCAACGCGATCTGCCGGTCCGCGTAGTCAATGAGTTCATCTGCGGTGCAATGCATCTTGGTCCGACCGCTGTAGGGACCGGCTGCTTCCATCATGGTCCACGCCGCCTGAAAGGAAGGCGGGGCGACGAGGTGAGCGTGTGCGTCGATGATCATCGAGTTCTCCTGACGTGATGTGTCGGTGGCCAGAGTGTGTATCGGGAACCTGAAACACTCAGGCGCCCAGCGGTGCGAGTCGGTCCCACACCGGGAGATCCGAGTCGAGGAGGTCATGAGCCAGTTCGGTGCCGCGGCAGCGAGCGCCACCGAGCTCCTGACGCCAGCCGAGCATCCGCAGCGTCGAACGCGCTAGCGCATGTTCGCGAGTGAATCCCATGGCGCCGTGCAACTGCTGGGCCTGTTCGACAACGGCACCGACCGCATCGAACGACGCCAACGCGGCGGAAGTGATCGCGCGCCTGCGCGCCTGGTCGTCTACATCTTTGTCGAGAGCGGCGACTGCCACCCGCGAGCACACCTGCAGCACTTCGGCATTCGCCGCAAGGCGGGCGAGTCGGTGTTGCACCGCTTGCAGCCGGATCAAAGGTCGACCGAACTGCACGCGGGTCTCGGTGTGCTCGAGCGTCATTCCCTGCACGGTGCGCGCGACCGCCGCACCCTGCACGACTCGACCGGCCAACAGCCGGTCGTGGAGGCGACCGATGAGATCGATGTCCGCCCACCCCTGCTCGGCCGTGTGCAGCGGGCCACCGAGTACGAGATCGCCGCGGGGCTCCGCCGCGACCGTCGCACCTGGCCGTACCTTCAACGAACCGATCGTCAGACGCGCCACATAAGTCGCATCGCGGACAGGGGCGAGCACAAACACCTCGTCGGCATCCGGCAGAAACGGGACCCGCGCGATCGTGCCGGCTAATACAGGAATGGCTTCCGGGCCACCATCCTCGACCATGTCGGGTGCGACTATCGCGATGGTGGCTCGGCCCGCCGGGACCGACAACCCCGCCGAGACTGCGGCGTGGGCGGCCAGCCATGCCGTTTCGAGAATCGGCAGCGACACACCATGGCGGGCACTCTCGGCGAGCACAGCGGCGGCCTCAGCCCACCCGCCGCCGCTGCCACCCGCCTCCTCAGGCACGCCCACCAGGGTCATTCCGTTGTGCACCAAGGACTTCCATGCGCGATGCCCATCGTCGGTCTCGTCGCCTGCAGTGCCGATGTCGAGCGCCAGAAGCGCGGCTTCGACACTGTCGGTGATCCAACGAATCTGTTCGCTGTCAGTCATCGTGCACCGAGCCCTTTCGCAACAATGCCACGCAGAACGTCGCTCGCGCCGCCGCGGATCGTGAAAGTCGGTCCGTGGGTAATGGCTTGGGCCAGTTGCACGGCGAACAAATTGTCACTGCCGAAATCTGGTTCCACTGGTGTCCATCGACTGACCACCTCCACGACTTCTTGCTCGAAGGTTCCCCCAAGCTCCTTGACCATGGCAGCCCGGGTGGCCGGCAACTCGCCGGCATCAAGCGCGCACGCGACCTCGAAAGACATGGCGCGCAGAGTGGACAGAGTCGCCGACAGTCGCGCGAACTCGAGCCGGGCACCGACATCGTCAGGCGTGGAACGCAAGTACGCACCCCAGGTGAGCAGCAGCGGCACTGTGCTCATGATCCGTTCGGGCCCACTGCGTTCGTAGGCCAGTTCCGCGGTGACCTGTGCCCACCCCTGTCCTTCCTGTCCCAGCAATGCGTCAGCGGGCACGACGACATCGTCGAAAATGACCTCATTGAAATGGGCGTGGCCGTCGAGCGTGACGATCGGACGAATGGTGACACCCTCGTACGGCAGGTCGATGAGAAACTGACTTAGGCCGGCATGACGCTTGTCGCCGGGGGGCTCTGTCCGGGCCAACACCAGGATGGCATGCGAGATCTGAGCGTGTGAGGTCCAGATCTTGGATCCGGACACGAGCCACGAGCCATCAGCCTGGCGGGTGGCCCGTGTGCGTACAGCCGCCAGATCCGACCCGGCGTCGGGTTCGGACATTCCCAGGCAAATGTAGAGTTCACCGGCGGCGATACCAGGCAGATACCGTGTCCGCTGCTGAACTGTTCCATGGTTCAGGAGGCTGGGCACAATCTGCCGGTCCGCGATCCAGTGCGCCGCGACCGGCGCACCCGCGGCCAACAACTCCTCGGTGACGACAAAGCGCCGCAACGCCCCCTGCGCCGACCCGCCGTATTCAAGCGGAACCGTCATACCGACCCACCCACGAGCAGCGAGCATCTTGCTGAAACGGGGACTCAAGCCCCCGACCCAGCCATCGACCGCCGGGGTCCATTCTCCTGCGGCGCAACTCTCGCGCAGGAACTCACGCACCTCACCGCGCAGGGCGATCAGTGCATCCATACCACTCATCGCAACCCCAGCAGATCGAGGGTTGTCGCACCATTTCGCAAGGCACGCATCATGTCTGCCTCCTTCTCCTCCCGCGCTCGACTGGCTGCCAACACGTCGTCGACCGTGTCAGCGGCAAGGACGACCACGCCATCGCGGTCCCCCACGACCAGATCACCGCTTCGTACGGTCACCCCGCGGATGCTGACCGGCTCTCCTAGCGCTCCGGGTACCTGCGGGTCCTTGCCGGTTCCGGAAATGCTGACCGCCGCAGCGAATACTGGGAACCCCACCTCGGATAGAAGTGCGGTGTCGCGGACACCGCCGTCGATGACCAAGCCGGCCAGCCCGCGCGCCTGTGCCGCCACCGACAAGATCTCACCCCAGTACCCGAACACATCACCAGGAGTGATCTCGACGACCAGCACACTGCCCGCAGGAGCCTCGTACACGCCGCGATGAATCCACAAGTTATGACCAGGTCCCGTGCGTACGGTGTACGCCGGACCCCAAATTCTGAAGTCGGAGTCCACCGGCTTGATTTCGTGGGTCAACGCCCCGATGCGGCCGGCAGCCTCATGCAACGTCGCCGTTGGAAAGACCAGGTTTACTACCCGAAAGGCAGTGGTGTCATCGCTCGTCGAGTGGCGTTGTTCAGTCATGGGCTCTCTCACTCAGTGTGCTCTTGCATTTGCCCTGCGTTCAGTCATGCCGCGACGCCGAACCTCTATCGATGTGGCGTCGCAAATCCTTGCAGCGCTTGTTATTTGGCGATTCCACCTGACTCGGAACGGCGAAGTCACTGCTTCCCGGCTACCTTCGCCATCGAGGAGGCGACACATGAGGCCGCATGCACCTCAGTCACATCCGAGGGTTGTGCCACAGCTCTGCCGCTGCCTCAACCTTAGCGAATATTTTATAAAATGCAACAACCTTGGCGACACTAGAGCCCGCTCGACCCGTATAGACGACGAAGGCCCGACGATGAAAATGTGGCCATCGTCGGGCTCTCTGGGCGCGCGGGAAGGTCTCGGGAGTCAGGCCACCGGAATGCGCTGCACCAGCAGATCAACAGAGCGTTGTAGCGACTGCTTCAGTGTCTTGGCGGCGTCCGCCGCGCGTCCTTCGACGAACGCGTCGACCAAAGCATACTGTTCATTGATGCGTAGACCGAACCCGGCTTCGGCACCGAACAAGATGATCCGATACCGCCGCGAACGATCCCACAACACGTCGAGAATGTTGGTGAGATTGATATTGCCGGCGGCGATGTAGATCCGCCGATGCAGCTCGGCGTGGTGCTCGCTCAATTCCACAACCGAATCGGTGTCGGGAAAATCCTTCATTTCCAGCACCGCTGCACGCTGGGCATCAGTGGCGCGTTGCGTGCCCAGCCGCGCTGCCCACGGGTCCAACTGCATGCGGATGTCATAGATACCGACCAGGTCCGACCTACTCAGAAGCGGTACCCGCATCTCGCGGTGGGCAACCTGAGTAAGCAAGCCTTCGCTTTCCAAGCGGCGCATCGCTTCGCGTAGCGGTGTAGTCGACACCCCGAGTTGCTGTGCAACAAGAGCCTGATCGAGGGCAGCGCCGGGAGCGATCTTGCCGTCGATAATCTGCCTGCGGATCGTGTCGTACACGACGTCAGCCTTCGTTGCCCAGACCCGACTCGAAACCCGATCCCCGTAGACGACGTCCATCCCACCCTCACAGTCCGTTACAGAGTATTAGATACAATTTCGATTCTACAAGTAACCGGCTGCCTGCACCTAACTCGAGTGGCTCCTGCCACACGAGGCGACGTTCAACCAAGGTTGAGGCCGGCGTCCGGCCGTCCGCAGCCGATACAGACCTGGCGTTCTCCATCTCAGCGCCCGACCGCGCCCATGAGTTCACGCCAGGTTTCGATGGTCACCCGGCGGCTGCCACGAGCACGGCCCCGGTCCCGCTCGACGGCGTCGATCCGTGACCAACCGTCTAGCTCGACTGCCCGTCCACCCCACTCCGGCACCTCGTCTCGCGATGCGCCCACCAGTGGCCGGAGCTTCAGGTCCTCGAGAAGCAGCTGCACCGTCGCTGTTGCGTCGGCCTTGTTGATCCCGATAACTCCCGTTGCACCGCGCTTGGCCCAACCAACCACGTACTCGGGTGCGAGGTTGTCGTCGCGAAGGACTCGCCCGTCGGTGTGATCGACTGTTCCATGGCCGGGGTCGAACGGTACCCCAGCCAGTGCGACACCGGTGTTGCCTGCGGAGATGAGCAAGAGTTGGCTGTCGAGTGTGACCACTTCCGCCGGGCGCTCTGCACCAACGAACCGAACATGGGTCAGCGCGGAAGTACCGCAGGCTTCGACCGGAGTCAGATCGAAGTGGAAGTGCACCGTGGTGTTGTTTGCATCTTGTTGTCGCGTGGCCCATTCGGTGAAGAGCTTGACCGAATGAGAAGCCGGTGTCCCGGCTGCAACCACTTCTGCCGACGCCAGCCGTTGTGGTGATGCGTGGACTCGGACACCCGCCGTCGGCAACTCCCCAATCTCCGCAAGTTCCTTGAGCGAGAATTTGACGTGCTCAGGCCCTCTGCGGGCAACGATGTGCACGTTACCCGGCCGACGAGAGCCCAGAGTCTCTATTACTGAGTCCGGAACATCGGTGACCGCCAACTCATCTCGGTCGCGTACGAGCATGCGTGCCACATCGAGAGCCACGTTTCCGGCGCCGACCACGACGATGTCTCTGGCGCGAGAAACGGCACCAGGCAATGCCGCATCTGGATGTCCGTTGTACCACGACACCAGCTTGCTGGCACCGTACACGCCTTCGAGGTCCTCCCCCACAATCCCGATGGACCGACTGACGGGCGCTCCATGGGCGTAGAGGACGGCGTCATACTCCCGACGTAGCTGATCGACAGTGACGTCGCGGCCGACTTCGATATTTCCGAGCAGACGCAGTCCGGGCATCGCCAGGATTCGTTCGAAGACGACAACTAGCGACTTCATCTTCAGATGGTCGGGGGCCACACCATAGCGAAGGAGGCCGTACGGGGTCGGCAGGCGATCGATGAGATCGACGTTCACCTTTGCGGTCAATAGTGCCTCTGCAGCGTAAAGGCCCGAGGGGCCAGCGCCGACGACCGCGACAGTTGGTGAGGCGTCCATCAATTGAATCCTTCCGTGACAGCGAAGTGTGTCCCTAGATGATCGGTTGTCCGGGGAGGCTGTCGTAGTCTTGGGGCCCGTGCTGCTTGGCCCCGCCCGGACTCGCACCGAGCTTGTCGAAGAACGCCCGATTAGCTTCGATGTGCGGTTCCTGTTCGGGCAGAGCACGGATGTCCAGGAAGATCGCCGATACCGGACAGACGTTTTCACACGCACCGCACTCGATGCATTCCTCAGGATTGATATAGAGCTTCGTCGCACCCTCATATATGCAGTCGACCGGACAGTTCGCGACACAGTTTCGGTCCTTGATGTCGACGCACGGATCTCCGATAACAAATGTCATAGTGTCTCCTGTCCAGGCAGGGTCGACACGACTTCTTCGCCGAAGAGTCGTTCGGAGACCCTGACAGTCTTCCCTAACATGCGGACAGCAATTCCGCGGTCAGTCTCGTCTTGTTTGGCGCGCGTTAGAGCGTCGAATCCACTGCGGCTCAATAGGATTGTGTCCGGTTCGCACCCCTGTCTCCGGTGACACATCACCGACTCACGGGCGTTGTCCAAAACCACACCGAGACAGATCGACGACTGCAGACTGTCGCGCGAAACGCGGTCCTCGGTAACTCGATCGGCGAGCATTATGAGGCGTTCTCCGCCGAGAGCGCCTCACTGCGGAGAACCGTCCACCACTTTTCATCCCTGCTGATGATTCCCTCACCGCCACGCAAGATCGGATACGGAATTGCGGAGTCGAGGCCCAACGGACTCTCGCCACACTCGATCGCCCGTAACGCGTCGAGCAACAGACGGCGGGCACGGATGACCGCGACGTCGCTCATTCCGAGGTGCTCGCGGGTTCGGTCATAGATCGCACCCATGCTCTCCTGGACGACGAAGTCTTCGTTATTGATGCCGCGCAGTCCGGAGAAACTCATACCGGTCATCATCGCTACTCGGTCCTGGAACCACAGGTTTTCGGCCGACGGCATCTCCTTGCGTTCACCGCGGCCGTGTTCGAGGCTTTCCAGCTCAACGCCCGCGAATCGCAGCATCGCAGGCCGCTCGTCGTCGGGAATCGGCACTCCGTCAGTCTTGTACTGGATGTAGAAGAACATGCAATTCTCATCGTCGATCGGGGCAAACGCCTGGTGATGAGCCCAGTGCCCGGCGGCGCCGGGGAAGTTGGAGTGAAATGGCATGACAAACTCGGTTGCCCGAATGTATTGCTTATCGTCCTGGCCGGGGACTGGGCGGATCGCGCCGTACCGGAACCCATAGTCGGTTGTTTGTGCCTCGAGAATGGGCGCGTCAGGGGTGAGATTGGCGAGCAATTCGCCGCCCGACTCCGGACCGTCCTGCTCGCGCGCGAGCCAAGCGGGGCGAGTGATGTTGGTGTGCAACCAGTTCAGATGCGCCGAATCGACGGCACCTTCGAGGCACTGAAGCCAGTTGCAGTACTCAATACCCTTGATAACCATTACCTGGTCGTGCGGCAGTTCGGTGAAATCGAAGGCAGGCTTCGGCGGTTCGAGGTCCTCTGGGCCGAGGTACACCCAAACGATGCCGCCGCCCTCCCAAACACTGTATGCGTTGGCTTTGATTCGGTCCTTGAACGAGCTCTGCCGGGGCTCACTCGGAGCCTCGACGATGTTGCCTGCCTTGTCGATTCGCCAACCGTGGTAGAGACACTGCAGGGCACAGTTTTCGTTTCGGGCCAGCGCCAACGACGCACCACGGTGTGGGCAGTACTCGTCCAACACACCGACATCGCCTTCCGAATCGCGGAATGCGACAAGATTTCGTCCCAGCAGTCGCACCCGCTGCGGTGCGCCGCCCGCTTCAAGCTCGAGGCTTCGCGTTGCGGGTAACCAGTACCGCTCCATGAGCCGACCCATGGGTGCCCCACCCTCGACTCGGGTAATGGCTGAGTTCTCTTCTGCGCTGAGCATCTGGGGATCTTTCTTCCGAAATTACTGTGGGCTGGAGGAGAAGGTCTACATCTGAGTCAGAGGCGGCTGGCGATCGAGATCTTGAGCAACTCCGAAGTTCCGGCCAAGATCCGAAACTGCCTGTTGCTGGCGTATATCCGCGACATCACGTTCTCCCCGGCCAGGCCGTTGGCTCCGAACAACTGGACCGATTCGTCGACGACGCGGGCGCTGACATCGGTCAGAAACACCTTGCAGATCGCGGAATCGGTGTTGGTCAGGACACCGTTTCGCATCTTGTCGAGGGCTTCGGTCAGAAGCGTTTGCGCAGCGCGGATCTGAGTCGCCATCTCTGCGAGCTTCATCTTTGTGTTCTGAAACTCGATCAGTGGGCGACCTTCGTGCACTCTGCGGATTTTGGCGTATTCGATGACGAGGTCGAGCGCTAGTTCGGCCTGTCCCAAAGCACGCGCCGGGGTTTGAACACGGTCGATCGCCATCATTCCCGAGAGCATTTTCAGTCCGCCGCCGAGCGGTCCTATCATCCGATGTGCGGGGACTCGGACGTCGTCGAAGAACAGCTCGCCCAGTCCGTGAACAGGCAGTCCGAGAGCGTCGAGTTTGCGGCGCTGCAGTCCGTCCGTTGGCGCGTCGACCGCGAAAAGGGTAAACCGACCTGCGCGATCCGCATCGCCGTCGGTCCGCGTCACGACATAGATGATATCGGCCTGGTCGCCCATCGAGATGAAGCACTTATTGCCGTTGATCACCCACTCGTCGCCGTCCCTGCGGGCCGAGGTCCGTAAGTTGCTCGAGTTCGTTCCAGCGTCCGGTTCGGTGAATCCCATGGCCTGGATCTGGCCATCGAGGATTCGGGGAAGGAGTTCTGCCTTGGCGGCGTCGCTACCGCCGACGAGTAGAAGATTCGTTGCGTTATCGGTGCAGATCGACGTGCCCACGGTTGCGTACCCGATCGATCGGCCCAGTTCGTAGCTGACGACAATATTGAATATCGCAGGCGCACCCTGGCCGCCGAACTGCTCCGGCACACGTACACCGATGATCCCCTCGGACGCGCCTACCTTCCACAGGTGACGAATCGGTAGCGACCCGTCTTCATACTCAGCTACCCGTGCATCGACCTCACGATCCAAGAAACTCCGGACCGCTCCTCGGAAGAGTTCCTCGTCTCCGACGAACGGACTGTAGGAGCGAAACGGCTTGCCGTTGATCAACGCGTACTCCTTACATCCAACGATAGGCCACCATAGCCGAAAGATTATAAATTATAGTTGTTGGTCGTATCTAGGCTGCACTCTGCATAGAAACTGCTGCGCGCGACCTTCTTCATATCGCCCCTGAGCTGCAACGATGTGGTGCAGCTTCTTGCCAGGCGGGTGACCACGGTCATAGTCTAGACGTTGTATCTTGCAAAGTACACAACATGTTCCGTTCGTCACGAGAGGGTCCCCTTGCCCGCCTACCGTCTCCGGCGTCACCGTTGCCGCCACAGCCAGCTCGCTCTCGGTCTCACCCAGACACTGGCCGAACGGTGCCCGCGCCATGAAGGTTGAGCGGCCACGAGGTAATCCGGCCCGAGCACTCCGATACGGGAGCTGCCTGTATCGGCCGATGTGCTCGCCGACGGGTTCTGCCCCGCGGTACCCCAGCGAACCGTGCTGCGATACTCAGACACCGAACCGGCTATTCCGCAGCTCAGCGAGGTCTCGATATTGGGCCACGGTCAAACCGGCGCGCTCAGCACGGTCCCCAGCCACACCATCAACTACTTCGCCCAATCCGGGGCACTGGCCCTGTCGTGCGCCGGCGCCTCTGTCGGAGTTGACACCGAGATCCCGATCCCTGGCTTCACCAGCTTCTCGTACAGTGCCATCGCCGTGCTTACCACGCCGCAAACAAGACCCTCCGACCTTGCCGATCAGCGGGCCAGCTGCATCATCCGAGTCGGCTACAGAGCGATCGAATGCGTCGACAAACGATTGGTCGCGCTGGGGACCAGCGAAGATCACCTCTGCCGCAACCCAGTCGACGAACTCGAGATCGGCGATATCCCTGACGCGATGCTTCTCAAACCTCTCGGACCTGCCGAGGCCCTCAACGCCGTTCTCGCAAATGCCATCGCCCGACGACACCGACGACCTCATCAGCCAGCTGGTCGCTGAATACCTCCCGGTCAGGGTCATGGTGCTTCCGCCGAACTCCCGTCAACCCACCTGCACGCGAGAGCAACGTATGTACGGCAAGCGCAAGAGGATACGACCGGTACGGTTCTCAGTTCCGCTGGCCGGACTGCCTCCCCCAATTCCTCGACGACTCCTCATCCTCCAAATCTCGACATCGACGAAGAGAGCACCGAATGAGCACCAACGGAACGCCACAGGCCCACGAATCGAGCCGAACATCGTCGCCGCACGGGCCACTTGCGGCGATCCGCGTCATCGACCTCACCCGGGTGATCATGGGCCCGCTCGCGACCCAGATCTTGGCCGACCAGGGTGCCGACGTCATCGTTCTCGAAGCCGAGGAAGGGGACACCAACCGAGTCATGGGGCCGGGGCCGCATCCCGAACTGTCAGGTATCGCACTCAACCTTCTTCGCAACAAACGATCGGTCGGCATCGACCTCAAATCCCCTGAACGCAGAAGCGATGTCGAGGAGCTACTGCGTACATGTGATGTCGTTGTCACGACCATGCGGCCCGGCGCGATCGAGCGACTTGGGCTGGACTACGAATCCGTACGAGCGATCAACCCTGACGTCGTTTACTGCCAGGCACAAGGATTCCCGATCGACTCGCCTCGGGCCGACGAACCCGCCTACGACGACATCATCCAGGCTGCCACCGGAATTCCCGACGTCATGCAAAGGGTCTATGGCGTGCCCGGATTGATGCCGACCATACTGGCCGACAAAGTCTGCGGCATCGTAATCGCACAGGCCATCACCGCGGCACTCTTGCACCGCGAGCGTACGGGCGAAGGCCAGCATGTGGAGGTTGCGATGCAGGAGACAATGAGCGCATTCATGCTCGCCGAACACGGCGCAGGTGCCATCTCAGAACCGCCTACCGCGCAAGGTGGCCTACCGGGTACCGGCTACCCACGACTCTTATCCCCCGAACGCCGGCCCCACCCGAGCAAGGACGGACTCGTGCATATCTTCCCGTACCTCCCCAAGCATTACGTTGCCCTTTTTACCGAGGCTGGTGTCCCCGGCGCCGAGGACGACCCCCGGTATGCTGACCGCCGGGCCACCATCGCGAACTCGGATTCTCTCTACCGCGATGTCCGCACCATAGCCGGACTCCGAACAACAGAGGAGTGGGTCGCGTTCTGTCGCGACGCTGGTATCCCCGCAACCGCCGTCCCATCCTTGCAGGACCTCGTCCATAGGCTCCCCCTCGCCGCACATCCACATGCGGGCCAGTACCGCCTGGTCCCGCAGATGTCGCGCTTTTCACAAACACCGGGTGGTCTACGTCGCCCCGCTCCGCTCATCGGCGAGAACACCGATGAGATTCTCGACGAACTCCAGCGACCAGCGCGACTCGACGAGCAGATACCACGCGGCACGCGGAGCTGACCAGCACTGTGACACAGACGGACCCCGATGCCTCCACCTCGATCTTTGTAATAAGAAACGTTGAATGTGAGTGACGGCATTGTTCCCGAACTCCAGTTACACCATGTCGGCCTCCCAACACCCGCTCGATGAGAGAGAAGAAATCGCGTGACAGATCTGGCTACTGAGCGGCTCGATGCCGTCGCCATTATCGAAATATGCCGTCCACCTGCCAACTACTTCGACCTACCGCTGATCACCGATCTCGTCACCGCCTACAGCGATGCCGCCAACGATGGCGCCCGAGCAATAATCTTGGCGTCCGCAGGCAAACACTTCTGCGCCGGAGCCGATTTCGGGTCTGCAGACATGAATGAGGATCGGACAACTATGGCGCGCCGACTATACACCGCAGCAGCACAGCTGTTCGAATCGGCGATCCCGGTTATCGCGGCAGTGCAAGGCGCCGCAGTCGGCGGCGGACTCGGTCTCGCATGTTCAGCCGACTTCCGTGTGGCTTCGCCCAGCAGCAGGCTGCACGCGAACTTCTCAAAGTTGGGCTTCCACCAAGGATTCGGGCTCTCCGTCACACTCCCCGAACTGGTCGGCACCCAGGCTGCAACCGACCTGCTCTACACCAGCAGACGCCTCACCGGCGACCAAGCACACGCTATCGGCCTCGTCGACCGCCTCACCGAGCCCGGATACGAACGGGAGGAAGCGATTGTCTGGGCACAGGAGATCGCTGCCGCCGCACCGCTCGCCGTCAGGTCGATTCGACGAACGCTTCGCGGCGATATCGCTCGACGAGTCCGTGCCGTGCTCGACCGAGAACTGGCTGAGCAAACGATTCTCTGGAGCACCGAAGACTGTAAGACTGCGATAGCGTCAAACCTTGTACGCACAGAGCCTATATTCCAAGGTCGCTGATAGCGCAGAGACGTCGGCGGCTGCAGGTCAGGGCGATAACGGCTGCCCCGAAGGGAGGCCGGCCCCGGTGGGTGCCTCGCACCCGGGGAGACCACGGTGGCATACCCAACGGGCGCTTGCGCCCGCCTCCGGCCGCCCCGATGCCCAGCGGACGAGATGGTCGCCGCAAGGGGACTACAAAAGCGTGGTTGAAGGGAGATGATTTCGGCTTTCAAGACCTGCGGAATTCTTCGCTGGTGGCCATGCCAAGATCATGCGGGCCGTTTGATAGCTGGGGACACGGCATTGGCCATAGTCGAATCTTAA
>NZ_BDCC01000089.1 GCF_001613305.1 Nocardia vaccinii NBRC 15922 | reverse complement strand
ACCCGTTCCTGCGCGGCCTCGACCAGGACCACGCCGGATTCCAGCTGCTACGTCACCGCATCCTTCTGTCCTAACCACCGAAAGTGCGCCAGAGCCGTTATCCCGACAGTCCCCGCGTTGGGTGCGGGACGGCATCGTGGTCAACGCGGTCGCACCCGGTTCGGTCCCGACCAACCTTTCCCGGCATCTGGGCAGGCCCGCCGGTGTCACGCTGGAGGACGGTCTGCGCAAGACCGTCGAGCAGGGCGCGGCGACCTCGATCCTGCTGGCGGTGTCGCCACTGCTGGACGGGTCAGCGGCCGGTACTTCGCCGATTGCGCCGAGGCGCTGGCGCTCACCCGGCGGCCCGCCATGAATCCGATCACGGCCGAGTTCATGAACGGCATCGCCCCCTACGCCCTCGATCCGGCGGCCGCGGAACGGCTGTGCGAGGAGTCCGCACGGATGATAGATCTCGGTGTGGCGGTGCGGCACTGAACATTCCCTGCCGAACCGCACCCCGGTCCGGCCCTTGCACTGCCACTACCAGCGTTGCGGGGCAACAGTGTTCGATCGGCTGGCGTTCAATCAGCCTCTGCCACTAAGATTCTCACGACAGATATCGGGCACGCTCCACGATTGCGAAAAGAGCCTCGTCATGATTCTCGTGGCCCTTCACCTGCACGACACCATCCTCGCGCAGGTCGGCAACCCTACTCCCGAGACCCCGCCCGCGGCGGACAAACTGATGAAGCTCGTGCGGTACTTCACCTGGTTCGTCATCATGTCCGGGATCCTCGCAATCGTCTATGCCGGAGGCCATTTCGCCTGGGAGAAGTGGACCGGCGGCGGCTCGCAGTCACCGAAGATGGTGGCGGGCGCCATGATCGGCGGACTGGTCGCTACCAGCGCGGGCACGATCATGAACGCCGTCATCGGGTAGGCGATACCGCCCGGCCGCAGTCTCCGCGGCCCGGTCGGCGGCATCACTCCGAATCGTCGGCGCGCCCCTCGCGGGAGGCGTCCGGGAACAGCAACAATCTCCGCCGTCGGCGGCGATCCGGACCGAACGAGACTCGAACCGATTCCAGCGGTTCGAGTCTCGGGATCACCCGGCATGCGTGAGCGCGTGCCGCTGCTCGGCGGCCGATTCGAGCCGGGACCGCGGGCCGCTACGCGGTGACCGCGAGTTTCCGATCGATGAGGGCGGCGATGCCGGACTCGCCGCAGCCGATCACGTCCTGGTCGCCGACAATGAGGCGTTGGTGCGCACGTGTTTTCGTGTCCGGGTCCACGCGGCCCGGCATCGGCCAGGCGGGTACCGGCGGCGCGACCGACCGAGTGCACGGATCGGATGACACCTGGTCTCGAGCGGTTCGGATCGCTCCCATTGCGACGATATACCGTTGTGGCATAGCCGATCCGGTACCGCATCCGAGGAGACTGAACGATTGAACAGCGGCAACCCAGCGTCCGACCGACAGCGATCCCCGGTGCTGATGGCCGACGAGCGGATCGGCGTGAACGATGCGGTGGCGGCCGCGGTGACCCGGTCGGTGGGTTCGATGCCGGCACTGTACCTGGTGCTGGCGGCGTTCGCCGTCTACGCGGGACTGGCGACGTGGTGGCCTCCCTTGCATCGGGCCGATCCATATCCGTTCCAGTTCCTGCTGTTCCTGAACAATGTCGTGCAATTGGTGCTGTGCCTGGTCATCCTGGTCGGCCAGCGGGTGCTCAGCGCCGCGGCCGACCGGCGCTCGGTGCAGACCTATGAGAACACCGAGATGGTGTTCCGGCAGGTCGCGGATCTGCAGGCACATCTGGACCGACAGGACCGGGAGTTGAGCCGCGGGTTGAGCCTGCTCGAGTCGAGTCCGCACCCGTGGATCGAACAGCATCGGGTGCAGGATCCACCGCAGGCGGCCGATCAGGCCGTCACCCGCAACGATCGGATCGCGGCCTGGCTGACCACGCGGCTGGGCAGCGTCTGGGCGTTCTATCTGGCGGCCGGAACGCAGGTCGCGTGGATCGTGCTGGCACAGACCGGACTTCAGCGGTTCGATCGATATCCGTTCCTGTTCATGACATTTCTGTCCTCGCTGGCTCAGCTGGTGTTCATGATCGTGATCATGGTCGGCCAGGATGTGCTGGGCCGCACCGGGGATCGTCGTTCCGAGCAGACCTTTCTCGATGCCCAGGCGGTGTTGCACGAATGCCGCCGGATGAAGCAGCGGTTCATCGCGCAGGATCGGGTGATCCACAGCCTCACCGGATACGTCACCGGTCAGGTCACCGAGCAGTTGGCGCGGGCGATGCACGAGACGAGCGAGCGCGTGGCGCATCAGGCGCGGGTACACGCGGCCATGACCACCGGGCGGGTCCCGGCCGAGGCCGATGTGTTGCGCTCATGGTCGGAGCTACCCGATCGCAAGCGCGCGGCGAGCCGGTTGCAGGCCCGCCGCATCGGGGAGAATCTCGCCGCGATCGGCTGCTTCATGGTGCCTGTTTTCGATAACGAGTTGGCGGCGCACTTCGACGACGCCGAGGTGCGCAGACTGGCCGAACTCGAATACGGCCACTGGATGCAGGACCGGATCGCCGCGCGCTTCACGAATCTGTCCGAACGACACGATCGGGACGACGCGCTGCCGCTGCCCTGGGACGAATTGCCCGATGCCGCGCAGCTTCAGCATCTGCGGGCCGCCCGGCGTATTCCGATAGTGGTGGAGCAGGCCGGTTTTCAGGTGCTGCGTGGTGGGCCCGCCCCGAGTTGAGCTGCGCGGCGCGGGCTTCAGGCCTTCGCCCGCACACCGGCAGCCGTCAGCCGGTCCGCGAGGGTCCGACAGCGCTGTACGAGTTCGGGCGGGTCCAGCACGGTGAACTCGTGCCCGAGCAGCAGGACGTGGACCAGGACGAGGTCCAGATCTTCCGCGCCACTGAGGATTTCGCAGGTCCCGTCCGCTCGCGGGTGTACGACGGCGGCCTGGGCGGGAACCTGCGCGCGCACCGTTTCGGCCGGTGCCCGTACGTGTACCCGGGCCCGATGCGGATATGCCCGCACCACGACACCCTCCTGCACGTACGACGCCGCCGCGGGCATCTCGCGCGGCCGGAACCGCCACGTCCGCGCGGCAACTTCGGTCATCCGGTCCACCCGGAAGCTGCGCCAGTCGTCCCGGTCCAGGTCGTAGGCGAGCAGATACCAGCGCCGGTCGGAGGCGACCAGGCGGTAGGGCTCGACCCGCCGCCGTCGCGGCGGGGTCGAGGACGGGTAGTCGAACCCGGCCTCCACCTGGTCCCGGCACGCGCGGGCCAAGGTCATCAACATCCGCGGATCCACCGGTGTGCGGCCCCCGCCGAAGGATTCCACCGCACCGGCCAGCGCGGCGACCTCGTGCCGCAGGCGGGTGGGCAGTACCCGGTCGAGTTTGGTCAGCGCCCGCAGTCCGGCGTCGCCGTCGCCGGTGATCGCGCCGCCCGCACCGACGAGCAGCGCGACCGCGGTGGCGATGGCCTCCTCGTCGTCCAGCAGCAACGGCGGCAGGTCCGGACCGGGGCCCAGCCGATAGCCGCCGCCGATACCGTGATCGGACTGCACGGTGTAGCCCAGTGCGCGCAGCCTTTCGATATCGCGCCGCACCGTGCGGGAAGTGACCCCGAGCCGGTCGGCCAGTTCCGGCCCGGTCCAGATCTGGCGTTGCTGCAACAGCCCGAGCAGGGTCAGCACCCGTTCGGTGGTACTTCGCCCGTCGTCCTCGTCCATATCTCCAGACTGCCAGAACCTGCGGACCGTAGCTGTCCGCAGGGCGTGTCATGGTGTGCGCATGACCACAGACCAACTCGACTGGAACCGTATGCTGCGCGAGCAGTGCGAGTACCACTGGGAACACCAGGTGCGACCGCGCCTGGCCGGGCTGACCGATGCGGAGTACTTCTGGTCGCCGGTTCCCGATGCCTGGAATGTTCATCCGCGCGGCGCGTCGTCCGCGGCCATCCAGGGCGGCTCGGGAGATTTCACCATCGACTTCGCCTATCCGGAACCGGACCCCGTGCCGTTCACCACGATCGCCTGGCGGCTGGGCCATGTCATCGTCGGCGTGCTGGCCATGCGCAACGCGGCGCATTTCGGCTCGCCCGCAACCGATTACAACACCTGGGAGTACGCCGGTGACGCGACCACCGCGCTCGAACAACTCGATACCCAACTCGATATCTGGTTCACCGGACTGCGTGGCCTCGGCGAGGACGGCTTGCGAGTCCCGGTCGGCGAGAAGGAGCCCTTCCCGGACGCACCGATGGCCGCTCTGGTACTGCACATCCACCGGGAACTGATCCACCACATGGCCGAGGTCTGCCTGCTGCGCGACCTCTACCTGCACACGAACGGTTCGAGTCGATGAGCCGCGAGATCCAGATCACCGTCGACGCGCACGACCCGCGCGCACTGTCCACGTTCTGGCGCGAGGCGCTGGGCTATATCCATCCGGGCCCGCCCGGGGTCCCTCTCCCTGCCGGAGCCGACCCGCTGGTCGCCTGGGACGAATTCCTCGCCGGTCTGGGTGTTCCCGAGGATCAGCGCAACACCAGATCCGCCATCGAGGATCCCGGCGGCCGCGGCCCGCGGGTGTTCTTCCAGCAGGTGCCCGAGGACAAGATTGCCAAGAACCGCCTGCACCTCGACCTGCGCGCCGCGCCCGGTGCAGCGGGCCCGGACCGCATGGCAGCTCTCGAAGCCGAATGCGACCGTCTGGTCGCACTGGGCGCCACCCGCCTGCAACGCCACGAACCCGCTCCCCCGATGGCCGCGGGTCACATCGTCATGGCCGACCCGGAGGGCAACGAGTTCTGCCTCGACTGACCCTTCGGTCGGCCGAAAACTGTCATACGCCAGGCTCGAACGCATTGCCGCCCTTGTTATCCGGCGTGCGGCAGGAAATCGCGGTCAACGAAGGCCGCGTAGTCGGGAAGGTTCACCGAGCGATCGACCGATCCCTGCGCCTTGGCCCAATTCGCCTGAGCGACAAGCACTCCGGTGAGATCGGCGGGGAGCTGGATGGTGTAGTCGAATTCCGGCAGGATGCGGCCGACCAGGTCGGCGGGCAGTTGGGTGGCGGTGGCGACGGCCGAGATCGCCGGTGCGGCGCGAGTGGCGAGCTGGGCACTCGCGTCGTTCAGGGCGGCGAAGAAGGCCGACAGCGCGTCGGACTTGCCGGCGACGGCCGTGTCGGTGGCCAGGTAGAGGCTGTGCTGATCGTAGGTGCCGCCGGCGAGTTCCACCGCGTCGCCACCGAGAGCCTGTTCGACCTGAGCCTGGTAGGGCTGGAAGATGGCGATCGCGTCGACGTTGCGCTGCGTCGCGGCGGTGACCGCCGCCGGTGGCGCGACCTGCACGAGCTTCGCCTCGATATTCGCGTGCGACAGCGCGTTCGAGGCGAAGTAGGCCGCGCTGGTACCCAGCGGCGTGCCGATCGATTTCCCGGACAGGTCGTTCAGCGAGGTGATTCCGGCGCTGCGGCGGGCAACGATCCGAGAACCCTGCCACCGCGATCCGTCCCCGACGATGCGCAGGGACGGTGTGCGGGTGAGTGCCGCCGCCGCGGGCACATCGGCGGCGGTGGCGATGTCGACCTGGTGCGCGGCGAGCGCCTGCAGCGCCTCGACGCCGGTGGCGAAATCGACCACCTTCACCTTCACCCCGCGCTCGGTGAAGTATCCGCTGTGCTCCGCGACGGGTATCTGCGCCCACGAGGGATCCACGACGAAGCCGACCGTGAGCGTCTTGGGATCGGACTCACCGGAGCCGGAGCACGCGACCAGTGTTCCGAGCAGGGCCAGGAGAGCGGCGACCACGGTGATCGGCCGGAGTGTACGCGATGTCATATTCTTGCCTTCGTAATTCAGAGTGAGGTCGACGTTGTTGTGCGAGAACCACCCTCGGGGTCGCGCTCGATCCCGAGTTCGTGGTGCAGCGTCCGGCGCAGTTCGCTGTATCCGGGTTGGTCGGCCAGGGTGTCCGCGGGCCGGGGGCGGTCGAGCGGATTGGTGATCCGGTTCGCGATCCGCCCGCCGTGCAGCACACTGATCGTGTCGGACAACCGGATCGCCTCGTCCACGTCGTGGGTGACGAACACGATCGTGCGCCGCAGCCGGGTCCACAGATCGATGAGCAGATCCTGCATATTGAGCCGGGTCAGGGCATCGAGCGCGGCGAACGGTTCGTCCATCAGCATGATGTCGGGTTCACCGGCCAGCATCCGCGCCAGGCCCACTCGCTGACGCATGCCGCCGGAGAGCTGATTCGGCCGCTTCCCGGCGATCTCGGCGGGCAGCCCGACCAGATCGAGCAGTTCCTCGATCCGGGCGCGTCGTTGTTTGGCGGCGACTCTCCTTGCGCGTAGGGCGAATTCGATATTGCCCGCGACACTCATCCAGGGGAACAACACGTCCCGCTGAAAGGCGACGCCCCGGCGCGGATCGGGGGCGCGCACCGGTTCCCCGTCCTCGGTGACCGTGCCCGCGGTGGGCGCGATGAGCCCGGCGAGGCAGTGCAGCAGCGTCGATTTCCCGCTCCCCGACGCACCGACCAGGACGCTGAACGCCCCATCGGGCACGGCCAGATCGATACCCCGCAGGGTGGGGTGCGGATTTCCCGGGAAGTGCACCGCCAGATCCCGTGTCGCGATCGCCATCTCAGCGCACCTCCTCGGCCCAGCGCAACACGGGTGCGGTGATCGCGACGATCGCCAGATCACATGCCGCGCCGAGGATTCCGAGCACGATCAGGCAGAAGATCAGCCGGTCCGCCTGCGAATAGAGTTGCGCCTGATAGATCCGGTAGCCGATACCGGCGGTGGTTCCGGTCATCTCGGCGACGACGATCAGCACGAAAGCCATTGCCGCGCCGACCCTCACCCCCGCGACCACATCGGGAACCGCCTCGGGGATGACGATGCGGGTGAGCATCTGCCGACGTCCCGCGCCCAGGCACCGCGCGGCCTGCAGATAGTCCGGCGGAGTTCCGGCGAAGCCGGAGTGGCTGTTCATCCAGACCGGTACGAACACACCGAGCGCGATGACGAGCACCTTGCTGTTCTCACCGAGCCCGAACCACAGGATCGCCAGTGGCACCAGCCCGATGGTCGGCACCGGCGACAGCAGCCGCAACACCGGTTGCAGCAGCCGGCGGCCCGCACCGGTATTCGCGGTGAGGATCGCCGCCCCGATCCCGACGACACCCCCGACCGCCAGTCCGAGCACCGCCCGGCGCAGGCTTGCCCCCAGATCCGGGACGAGCAGCCCGTCGCGCCACAGCGCGTGACCCGCCCGGATGATCTGCGGCACGGTCGGAAACAATTGGCGCGGAAAGGCTCCCGTGGCAGCCACCACGGACCACAGCAGCGCGGCCAGGGCGATCCCGGCGGCCGTTCCGCCGACCACCCGCCAGCGTCGGCCCGCTACGCCCGGCAGCCTTCGCCACACACGTACCCGGTCCGGCGGGAGATTCGCCGTCGCCGGGTCCATACGCCCTGATGTCGTCTGCAGACTCGATGTCATCTGACCTGAACTCTTTTCGGTGCTATGCGCCGGAACGCGCGGTGGTGCGCAGATCGACAGCGGCGGGTGCGGTCTCGGGCCCGCCGAGCGGCACCCATTCGAAGGGCACGGCCTGGGCGCGGTAGACCATCGGTGTCGAGGTGAGGCGGTCCACACCCGGCGCCCGCGGTTCACCGACCTCAGGTTCGCCGCCCACGCCCAGCCCCTCGTAGGGCGAGACGTACTCCCACACCACGCGCCCTTCGGGGGTCACCTGGAAGATCCGGCCCTGCATCCCCTCGGTGACGAGGGTGTTGCCGTTGGGCAGGCGCTGGGCGTTGCCGACGAAAGAGCTGAAGAACGTCCACGAGGGCAGTCCGGAGTCCTCGGCGGTGTACTGCCAGACGATCTGCCGCGTCACCGGATCGATCTCGAGCACCCGCGATCCGGCGTAGATGCCCAGTGGCGCAGGCGGATACCCGGCGCCGCCCTGATTGTCGAAGACGAGGATATTGCCCGCACCCGGCAGCCCGTCGGCGATGAGGTGCGGATTGTGCTGTCCGGAGATCTGGTCGAGCGCCCGCGGCACCTTGTGCGCGTTGATCCGCTGATGCTGCGCGCCCGGAACCGCGTCGAAGTACGGGCCCGCCTGCCACACAATGGATTCGGTCGTCTTGTCGATCAGCGCGACGATATTCGCCTTGCGCGAGCTGATCAGGATGTTGTCCGGGTGGAACACACCATCGGGGTCCGCGCGGTGCCAGCGATTGGGACCGAGCGTCTTGGCGCTGTTGATCTCCAGATAGCCCCAGGGATCGTCGGGATCGCGAGCGACGGTCTCGCGCAACGCACTCCACCCCTCCTCGGAGAAGCCCAATTCGGCCAAGTGGTCGCCAGCGCGCCACTCCCAGACGATCGCACCGGCCGGATCGACCTCGTAGAGCCCCTGATCACCGACCGGATGCGGCCCCAGTTCGGGCACCACGCGCGGGATGGTCACCAGCAGCAGCCGGTTCCCGTTGGGCAGCAGCTCCCAGTCGTGGTTCTGCCGCGCCGCCCCGCCGGGGGCCTGGGCGCCCCATTCCCAGACGCGTTCGCCGGACCAGGTCAGCTGTCCCACAGTGCCATTGGCGTAGATGCCGCCACGCGGATCGCCGCTGAACGACAGGCGCAGTCCGACGTCGCCGAGCCGACCGTCCGCCAGCGCGGGATCGATGATGCGCGGCGGCACGCCCGCGAACGGCCACTCGTGCCGGACCACGCCGTTCGTATCGATCAGGCGCGTGACCGAGTCCGCCCCGGTGAACAAGAGATAACTGTCATGAGCCGATTCGGGATCGTGATACGTGACGCCGGTAAGTCGTACGAAGGCCATGCAGTTCACTCCATCAGGCGGTTGTTAAACGTTCGGATCGCGAATGTTACGAATCTAATCGATTTGCGCAGCACGTTCTTCGTGCTGAGACTGTAAGAATCAGAACGATTTCAAGCGTGGCCCGATGCGATGCGGGCGAGGACATTGGAGCGGAAGTGACTGTCAAACGCGCGACCCTCGCCGATGTGGCCCAGCGGGCGGGCACCTCCACGGCGGTGGTCAGCTATGTACTCAACGACGGACCGCGCCCGGTGTCGGACCGATTGCGCGCCAAGGTCCTTCGCGCGCTGGACGAGCTGGACTACCGCCCCGACCACGCCGCACGGGCCCTGCGCCGCGTCCGCCGCTGGCGGCATCTGGGGTTGCTGGTGCCGGACGTGCGCCTGCCGTTGTTCGGCACGATGGTCGGCCAGATCGAGGTCCAGGCCCGCGAGCGCGACCACCTCATGCTCATCGGCAACACCGGATACGACCCGGAACGGGAGATCGAATTCGCCCAAGCCTTCGCGGATTCCGGTATCGACGGGCTCATCGTGGTCGGCGGCGCGAACGGCGCCGCCACCGCCGAGTTGTGCCGCCAGGCGCGCATACCGATCGTGTGGGTGCACAACAACCGCGACCATGTGGAGTCACGGGTCGTCGGGGCCGATCACATCGACGCGGGCAGACTGGCCACCGCGCATCTGGTACAGGCTCATCATCGCGAAAAGATCGCCTTCGTGGGCGGTTTCACCGCCGCGGACGCCGCGCACGGCGATCGCGAGACCGTCGCACAGCGGTATGCCGGATACGTCTCGGTCGTCGGCGAGAGCGCGGCGCGCCACCTCCCCACCGACCTCACCCCGTCGGGCGCCTATCGCGCGGTGAGCCGCCACCTCACCGCCGGACCGCCACCCGACGCCGTGGTCGTGGGCACCTACGGCCAGGCCGCGGCGACCGTCCGGGCGGTGACCGACGCGGGTCTGCGCATCCCGCAGGACATTTCACTGGTCGGCTACGATGCCGACCCCGCGAACACGTATACTCAGCTCACCCTCACCGCCGTCCAACAGCCCATCGCCACCATCGCCCGCGCCGCCCTGTCCCGGGTCCTGGACACCGGCGCGCGGACCGCCGACCGCCCGCTCCCGCCGATCGAGATCCATCTGGCCATCGGCGAGAGCTGCGGATGTGCGGGGCCCGATACCGGTCGATCGTGAATCGTCAGCCCGGTTCAGTACTTGGCCATGAGATACGACCCAGCGATGATCATCGCGCACGCGGCCACCCGCTGCGGATTGATCCGCCGACGCGGGAAGCCCATCACCCCGAAGTGATCCATCGCCGTGGCCAGGAACATCTGCCCGGCGATGATCACCGCGTTGAACGTGCTGACCCCGACGCTGGAGGCGACGGTGATCATCGCGAAGATGGCCGCGCCGCCGGTCAGCCCGCCGAACGGCGCCCACTTGGGCATGGCCGCCAGATCCGCCCGCGTCGGCCAGCGCCGCGTCGCGCGCGCGGAGAACAGCAGTGACACCGCGAGTATCAGGGCGACGCCGGTGAGCGCCACCGCGTAGGAGATCACCCCGCACAGCCAGACGTTCTTCAAGGCCAGCTTCATCGAGTTCTGGCAGCCCGCCTCGACCGAGCGCAATGCGCCGCCGATCAGCATGAACAGGAAGACCAGCGCCATCATCGAGCGCGGCAGCGCGGGGCGGACGGGGGCTGGGACGGTGGCGGTCATCGGGAAACCCTTTCCATCACGGGGGTGGCGGCCGAATCCGTCGGCGCGGAGTCCTTGGCCATGAGATAGACGGCCGCGCAGATCAACCCGGCGGCCACCAGACGCGGCGGGGTCGCGTGCCGCACCGCGAATCCCATCAGGCCCATATCGTCCATGACCAGTGCGACGAGCATCTCGCTCACGATCACCACCGCGTTGAAAGTGGCCACGCCGACATATCGCGCCACGGTGATCATGCCGACCACCGCCACCCCGCCGACGAGTCCCCCGAACGGCGCCCACCAGGGTAGATGTCGTAGGTCCGCCATGGTGGGCCAGGACGTTTTCGACACCAGCACGGAGATCAGCAGGAAGATCGAGAATCCGGTCAGCGCAACGGCATAGGAGATCACCGCGCACAGCCAGATATCGCGCACATACAACTTCTGAGTGTTCTGGCAGCCGACCTCGACGGACCGCAGTCCGCCGGCGACCAGGATGAACAGGAAGACGAATCCAAGGGTGAGAACGGCCACGAGCAGACGACCTTCGGACTAGAGCAGTCATGGACGAGTGCCACAACCCGCCGAGGCCGACCCCGTGACGCATCCGAGCGTCGCTCGCCGGATTGTGACTCGTTTAATGTACCGTCAACTAACGGCACTATCAACAGCGATACATGTAAATCCCTGGCCCACATCCTATTCACACCAACCGGCCGGTCTGGTTTGCCTGAATTCCCTTGCCGCAGGTCAGGTACGTGACGTCCGACGACCAGACAAGGCCGGGCCGACCGCAGTCGAAGCAACGAAAGATCGAAGGGATCAGCCCGCGCTCGTTCAAGACCGCCACGATCGTCGATCCGGTAGCTGATTCCCGCCGAACCTGGTCGGTCGCGGCCAGGGTCACAGGCGCGAAGATCGTGAGCCGGTCCGGCGGGGACATCACGTATCGGTGCCGAGCATCCGAGAGCCGAACAGCACCCCTCTATACCCCGGAAACTTCGCGACCGCCTGTATCCCTCCTGGGAGCCGGGGGTTTACACCTACCTGTGGTGCGTGCGTGCTGTTGCCCTGAATAACGTCCCGGCCGCGTGCATTGTCCGCCGGCGTTCTACGCTTGCCGCTGCGGCATTGTGATGAAGATAAGGAGCGCGCTCGTATGGCGAAGAAAGTCACGGTCGAATTGATCGACGACTATGACGGCAAGTCGAAGGCGGCGGAAACAGTCGTGTTCGGTATCGATGGTGTCGAGTACGAGATCGACCTGTCGATGAAGAACGCGGGCAGTTTGCGGACGGTGTTCGAGCAATGGGCGCAGCCTGCCCGCAAAGTTGGCCGGGTTTCCAAAACCACGAGCAAGGTCAACAGCCGGACGGCGGTGGACAGGGAACAGACCAGAGCGGTTCGGGAGTGGGCCCGCAAGAACGGCTACGACGTGTCCGGCCGCGGGCGAATCCAGGCCAGCGTCCTCGAGGCCTATCACAAGGCCGGGTAGCCCCCGCACCGGGGATCGCGCCACACGCGCGATAGGATTTCGATTCGGGTGTCCCTTCGGAACGGGTATCGACCCGGTCGCGTTGTGCCGCTGAGCGGTGTCGTCGACCGGGTTCCTCGGGCACATCGACACCTGCCGGGTGACCGATTCCAGCGCAGTTCCGGAAAGCGACTATTCGGTATCGGAGAATTAACGTTCACGTAGCCGATTAATCGTGGCGCATGGAATACTTGGTCGCATGTCAGCGCTTTCCGCGATCGACCAGGATCAATCCATTTTGATGGCTGAACTCGAAAACCTCCGCGAGCACAGCATTTCACTAGCTGTTAACCGTCGCGATGGGCAGGAGCCGGTCGCTATCGAGATCCTGACACGCATCGTGAAGAAATTACGGCCGGGTACCTGGATCAGCGCGGAACACCGCATCGACGCGATCATCGATGTCCTGGCCGCGGCGATCGAGCAATTGCCGGACGAAATGCTTCCCGACGCCGCCGAGAACTCCCCGATCACCTGGCGCAGTGCAGCGCGGATCCTGTTCCAAGCACCACCACTGCCGTTCGAACTGTTCGTCGCGGTCAAGAAGACCGACGCCGGCGCATCTGCGCCCTTCTCCGCCAAGGCCGTCCGCTACGTCCAACACACGGCGGGATTGTCCAGCGGCGAGCAGTCGATCGGAGATGTCACCCGGTTGCTCCATCACGAACTCGCCCGCATTCTCCTGCAGGAGGAGAAATCAATGACTACCTCACCCAGCGCGCCGGGACGACCAGGCGCACTGTGACGCGCGTTGGCTTCGCCCGGCGAATCCAGGCGAAGCCAACGGATCGACTCGAAACGGGTCGGGTCGGATGGTGCGTCCGCACCAACGAGCACCGGCAGCCAGCGGGTGTCCGGTGCCTGCGGGCGCCCGAGACCGAAAGCCCAACCGGCTCTTCTACCCCGCCGGTGCGTACAGCTCCGCTTGGATGCGGTACATCTGTGCGTACTGGCCACCGGCGGATACGAGTTCGTCGTGGGTGCCTGTTTCGATCAGTTCTCCTTCGTGCATGACGAGGATGATGTCGGCCATGCGGACGGTGGTGAGGCGGTGCGTGATCAGGATGACGGTGCGGCCGAGGGCGAGTCGGTGCAGGGTGTCGTGAAGTCGGGCTTCGGCTCGGGCGTCCAGGCTGGCGGTCGGTTCGTCCGCTATCAGGATTGCCGCGTCGCGGTACAGCGCGCGGGCCGCGGCGAGGCGTTGCCACTGACCGCCCGATAGGTCACAGCCGGAGGCGAACTGCTTGCTCAGCAACGTGTCCCAGCCGTCCGGAAGGCGGTCGATGACCTGGTCGGCGCCGCTCGCGCGGGCGGCATGGGTGAGTAGTTGGTCGTCCACGGCGGTGAAATGGGCGCCCAGGGTGGCGGCGGCTCGGGCGGTGAGGGGCCATCGGGTCGGGGTTTGCATGATCACTGCGGTGCGCGCGGCTACCGATTCCGGAGTGAATTCCGTGAGAGTTGTTCCATCCCAACGAATTTCACCCTCGTCCGGGATGTAGAGACCGGCCAGGAGTTTGGCCAGCGTGGTCTTGCCCGACCCGTTCTCCCCCACCAGCGCGATCACTTGCCCCGCTCTGATGGTCGCGGTCACGTCATGCACAGCCAGGGTGCGCGATCCTGGATAGCGGAAGCTCACTCGCTCGAGTTGGATGACGCGCGGTGACAGCGGCGCTGCCGTACCCGTGCGGGGTCGGGTGCGGTGATAGCAGGTGGCCAGCACGCGGTGGTAGTCCAGGATGAACAGACCCTGTTCATGGAGCCGGGTGGTGCTCTGCGCCAGTTGGGTCACCGCGGTGTGTGCCGACTGCAGAGCTACCAGCGCGGTCGCCGCGACGGCCAAAGGTATTGCGCCGGTGTACAACAGCACCCCCAGCAACGCGTAGACGCCCACTGTGGCAACACCGGTCGCGGTACGGCCCACCGCGGCGTGGTACTCCTGTGCGAGGCCGACATAGCTATCGACTGATTCGCGGATCCTGGAGATGGTGTCGTGCTCGCTGATCAGATCGGGCTGCGCGCCGAAGGCTCGTAGTTCCGCGGCGGCATCGCGGTCGGTCAGCAGGTCGGTGACTATCCGCACGCGCCGGTCGTAGGAGACGATCTGGTGCAGGCTGCGGTGACGCAGTCGCGAGGACCGCACCGCGCACCATGCCGCGGGGAGGGCCGATAACAGGACCGCGGCGGGAAGCACCGGATGCAGCAGTCCGACAGTCATGGTCGCCGCAGTCAAGGTAATGGCTGCGGTCAGCATCGAAACACACTGTGTCACAGCCTGTTCCATCATCGGCAGGCTACGGTCACACGCACGACGCAGATCATCGTGATAGTCGGGGTCGGCCAGCGCGCTGAGATCGACATAGGCCGCGGCGGCGATCAGCCGGGACTCGGCTGTGCGCCGCACTCCGGGCCCCAACCGTGCACCTCCCGCGGTGACCGCGGATACCAGTCCTGCCCGCACCGCGACGACAAAAGTCAGCAGGGCGATCTGGCCGAGCGCCCCGAACACCCGGCCCGGCGTGGGGCCCGCGGCGAATATCGTCGTCAGTACGTGATTGGCGGCCAGCAGGCCGGTCGCCGAAGCGACACCGGACAGCAACGCCGAAACCAGCACGCCGACCGCGAGCCACGGCGAAATCTGCCAACTCAACCGCGCCACTGTCCGCACGACGACCGGCAGCGCGCCGAGCATCTCCCGCAGGGACGCGGTATCGGTTTCCTGGTCATGATGTTCGAATTCCTGTGCCCGCAAACGCGTCTCGGGCGGTATCAGCGGACGCTGCGGGCCACGGAGCAGCCGTAGCAGCCCGCTCAGGCCGATCGCGGCTCGCTTGGAATGCTGACCGCTCACCGGGCCTCGCTCGCCAGTGCGTCGGACTCACCGGCGGTGGACGAGTTCGGTGTCGGGTCGGGCGAACCGATTCCCAGAATCGTACTCAGCGCGACCTTGGTCATCGCGGTACTCCTGTCGAGTTCCCCGGACCGCGACACGGCGGGGCAAACGTTGTCTGTGCCCGCGAAATGCCCTTTCGCCATTGTCTATTCGAGCTGGGGGCCGGCGGCGCTCCGACGAGCACCACCACCGCCCGCACAAGCCGGCGACCGCCGCTGACAGACATCGATCGACCTCCAGGAAAGACAAGAAAAGGTAGCCGGCACCGGTCACCTCACGACAGCAACGGTCAGCGTCGTTCCGCACTACGAATGCCAGGCCCGAACGCAAAACAACCCGAACTGAAATCCCTATCGTGCCGCCGGGCGACGCTAACTCCCGCACCGGGAATGCTCAATCCACTGAACGAATATCCGGGGAAGCAACAGGGGCGGCGGCGGAAAACCTCAGTGCGCCCACAACAAGGAACGGCTGCCACGGACAATCGTCCGGTCGGCTACCGGCTCGATGAAACATCACCTATTCTCGTCCTGTGAGTTCCGTCGACAGCGCGCTGACCGATTCGGCAGTTCGCGGTGCGTACACCCCGGCGCAGGCCCGCACCATCGCCGCCGCGGTGGAGCTGTTCGATCAACACGGCGTGAGTGGAACGTCATTGCAGATGATCGCGGACGCGGTGGGGGTCACCAAGGCGGCGATCTATTTCCAGTTCCGCACGAAGTTCGAGATCGTGCTCGGCGTGGTCACCACCGAACTGGCCTGGCTCGAAGGCCGCGGTCGACGAGGCCGAGGCCGAACAATGCGATGTGACCGCCCGCGAGCTGCTGTTGAGCCGCATGATCGATCTGACGATCGAGCGGCGCGGCCTGGTCGGGATGCTGCAGACCGATCCGGTCATCACGGAGTTCCTGGCCGACTACGAACCGTTCCACCGGGTCATGGATCGCTTGTTCGCGGTCCTCGAGACCGGTGATGCGGCCGGCAGCGTGCAGGTCCCGACCTCGATGCTGATGGCGGCCATCGGCGGTGCGGCCGCACACCCACTGGTCGCGAATTTCGACAACGCCACCCTGCGCTCGCATCTGATGCACCTGGCACAGCGACTCTTCCGGCTACCCGGCTGACCCCCAGCGAGAATCCGGCACCAATCACCGAGCGGCGCTCAGCTTCACCGAATTGATCCAGACGGCGATTCGCAATTGTCATTACCCTACTGGACCGGTCGATTTCATCGCTTGCGCTCCAATCCGCCAGTCGGCATATCCACGGCATCTCTGCGCGAGAGGCGTTGCGAAGCAATTCTGCCACAACGCTAGCCAATCGGCTAGGTTGCGGGTCGAGCAGGCTGCGCGACCCTGTCCCACCTCGACGATCCGGCGAGGACCACTCTCGAAGGAGGTCTTGCCGCAGGCTTGCCGTTCGGCTAGCCTCAGCCTATCCGATCGGCTGGATGATGGTTCGTTTTCGACACTGCTCGACATTCCGACCTCTTCCACCGTTCAGGACTCGACGACGAGCAGCGGAGGCTGAGATGAGCAGACATAGCGCATCACAGAAAACGGGCAGGACATTGCTGCGCCGACTCTCACCTTCTTCCCGTCATCTATTTTCGCACGGCCGGCCGTTCAGCTTGTCGGCAAAACAGGTGCAGCCACCGGGATCGAGCTCGATGAAACAACGGTCTGACGTGTCGCCTCGTTCTCGGAAATCGTCGCCGTCGCGAATAACGCCGACGCATCCGTATCGGCGGAGCGCGGTGGCCTCGGCGTCATTGCAGCAGTTCCCGATATTGGCGGATCCGCCACACGCATCCCCGATGTGAGGATTATGTTCGTGGCCCCAGTATCCCGCATTATCGCGACCGGAAATACTCATCCGCGTCCGGTGCGCCCGGCTCATGATCGGCGCCGTTCCCGCGCGCCTCATCGCTTGTCCAAAAGACCAGGTGGTTCGATGTCTCTCGCACTCTCCTCGTTTCCCGTGAATTCCGACCTGCCCGCCGAAAACGACCTCGTGGAGACCCGAACCTGCCGAGCCCTGATCAACTCGATCGTCGCCGGCTCCCTCCGCACAACCACCCACGAAGCCGAGGCCGCCGGGGTTGAATGGGCGCAAGCGGGAATACCGCTGGAAACGGTGCACAAACACCTGACCGACCGCGTCGTGAACACCTACCACCTCGACCCGTGCGCCGCGATCGACTCCGGCCTGCCCGAGGAGATCGTGGCAATCCTCACCTCGGTCCTGGCGACGATATCGACCGCGTACCTGACCGAATTCGGCGATCGGCAATCCCCCCGGCAACGACTGATATCCGCACTGCTCGACGGCCAGGACCCCACCGGCCTGTCCCGCGAATGCGGCATCGCCCTCGCGCGTTCCTACGCGGTGGTGGCAGTGGCGTTTCCGGTGCGCGGCAGGAGGGGCCCACTGCGCCCCGCCGCGCGAACCAGGGTCACCCTCGAGCTCGAACGCCGAACCGGCCGAACAGCTTTGACGCGATTGTCCGATCAGGGCGGCACCCTGCTGATCCCCTCCCCCGTCGACGACACCGTCCTGGATCGAATGCTCACCCGACTGTCCGCGGCGGCCGGAGTCGGCCTCACCGCGGCCACCACCTCCGCGGCACCGGTCGCGATCCCCGACGCGGTGCGTCAGTCGCACGAATTGCTGGATCTGGCACTGGTTTTCGGCCGCATCGGCAAGATGCACCGGCTCACGGACCTGGCGGTGGAATATCAGCTGACCCGCCCCGGCCCCGCCCGGGACCAACTCGCCGCGGTACTCGCCCCGATCGAACACGCGCCGCACCTGATGCAGACCCTGCGCCTGCACCTGCCCGGCATCCTGAGCCGCCAAGCCATCGCCCATCGCCTCAACATCCACGTCAACACCGTCGACTACCGGCTCAAACGAGTCGCCACACTCACCGGATTCGACCCACTCCTGCCCGCAGGCCAATGGACACTATGGTCCGCGGTGATCGCCCGCAGCCAAGCCGGACTGCTCACCGCCGTCAAGTGAACAACCTCGCAATGACCTGCGCCGTTCCACGGCAACCCTTCGCGATGGCACGACGAAGGTGTGCTCATACACCTGGGCGAACGCGAACTCTTTCGACCGTTGTGACGATGCGTTCTCCAGTTGAACGTCTCGAATCCTGAATCCTGTTGCGGTAGAACCACTCAGGATCGGTACGCGAGGTCGTCCTCTCACGAAGTGGTGACCAATCATGGCAGTGCTGCCCTGGCTCTCGGGAATCCGCGGACGGATCCTGGCGATCGCGCTCGTTCCGAACGTCTTTCTCCTCATTTCCACCTTCTCGACCATCGGTCATCTCGTGCTGCAGGCGCGACACACTTCGAACTACGCCAGGGTTCAGGAATCCACGGTGACACCGGTCCGAAACCTGGTGCTGGCCGTCGATCAGGAACGGCTGCTATCGATCCAGCAGCTGACCGATGGCACGCTCGCTCCCGGCGCACTCGCCTACGCACGAGGGCGATTCGACACCGCATTGGCCGGGATGGCCACCGTCGAGGCCGCCTATCGGCGAACACACAGCCGACACCTCGATGACGCCGCGCGCACCTTCGACACCCTTCAGGCCGGACTGTCGTTCCTACGCAACACGATCGACACCCATCAGGCCACCGTGCCCGATACCTATGCCTTCTACAGCCGTCTGCTCGACGGAATGGACCAAGGCTCGCAGATGGTACGGGAATACTCTCCGGACCCCGCCTCGACGCTGTCGCTGACCCGCACCCTGAGCCTGCTACGCATGGTGGAATCGATGTCACGCGCCCGGGCCCTCACCGTCGCCGCGGGATCGGTGACCGGACTGGCCCCCACGCTGGTACCGACATACCGCAACCTGGTCGGCTACTACCATGTGCAGGCCACCCAACTGGCCAAGGAGCTGGATCAGCCCTACGCCCGACGACTCGAGGCGATCATCGACTCACCACAGTGGCAGCAGACGACCGCCACGGAACATGCCGTCTTGTCCTGGCCGTCGACGACCGCCACACCGACCGACACCACCGCACTACCTCTGCCTGCGATACCCATCGACCCCTACCAGGACGCCTCCGGACAGATCGACGACGAGCTCGTCGCGCTGTGGGGCGACCAGGACCAGCAGGCCCAGCAGCACACCGCCGCAGTCAGCGCCCGCAGCGAACGCGACGCACTGATAGAAGGGGCCGCGATGACGATGGTCGCGATCCTGGCATGGGTGCTGTCGATGCTGCTGGCGAATCGAGTGATCGTCAGACTCGAGCGGCTACGGGCCGCGACCGCGGCCTTGGCCGGACAGCAGTTGCCCGCGATCCTGGCCGAACTCGCCTCCGGCGCGCGGATCGATTCCGACATCACCAGCGCAGCACTGTATTTCGGCCACGACGAGATCGGGGCGGTGGCCGATGCGTTCAACCGCGCACACACTGCCGCGGTCACCGCGGCCCTCACCGAGGCCCGCACCCGTGAAGGGGTACGCGCGGTGTTCGCGAACATCGCGCATCGGAGCCAGATGCTGGTCCATCAGCAACTCGAAATTCTGGACGAGGCCGAACGGCGGCAGAGCGATCCAGCGGTCATCGACGTGTTGTACCGCCTCGACCACCTCGCCACCCGCGAACGCCGCAACGTCGAGAACCTCGCCGTCCTCGCCGGCGGAGGTACCGGCCGCCAATGGCGCCGCCCCATACCGCTCATCGAACTGATCCGCAGTGCGATCAGCGAAACCCTCCACTACCACCGAGTAGACACCGGACGGATCCCCCACGTACTCATGGACGGCGCCGTGGTTGCCGACCTCGCTCACCTGCTGGCCGAACTGATGGACAATGCCACCGCGTTCTCACCACCGCACACGACCGTGCGGGTCGAAGGCAACCTCAACACAGCGGGCATTCTGGTCCACGTGAGCGACCAGGGCATGAGCATGAGCGCACACGAACTCGACCGAGCCAACACCCTCCTGACCGAACAACCCGACTTCGCGGTGGCCGCACTGTCCCACGACTCACGTCTGGGCCTGTTCGTGATCGCGCAACTATGCGCCCGACACGGAATTTCGGTGCGGTTCACCGAATCCGACTACGGCGGCATCCGCGCCTCGGTCCTGGTGCCGAACAGATTCATCGCCCACGACCACCCTCACACAGACGAATCGCTACAACGCGTGAAGACCTACATCCCCGACGAACCAGCGAACACCGGCGAACGACACCTCACACAGCACCCCCGGGGCTCGCCAACTGCTCCCTGGTAGCAGAAAAGCACCGCCCGATGGGCGACCGGATCACGAAAATCGGAGGTCGCGGCTTCCCTGGCCTCCGGGCTGTTCCACTGTGCTCGCCTGCGACGCGGCCGGTATGCCACCGGGCAGGTCGTTTCCGTCGACGGCGGTGTCACCACCGCCTGATTCCCATCACTGCACCTCACCCCTACCCGACGGTCTCAACGCATTCAACCTCACCGGGTTGAAGTACTCCTTGTGCAGCACGATCTCCTCCCCCTCGAACCGGAATACGCCGACGTAGGAGTTTCGATATTCACCGCCGTTCCGTAGGGGGCATACGCTGTGGTACTCGGCGATGAGCGCGTCCGAGCCTGCGACGTCGTGACACTCGTCGACCGTGAAGTTCATCCGCTCGAACGCCGCCGTGATCGTTCCCCGAAGCTGGTCGAGGATGGCCGATTTCCCTTGCAGCGGAGGGATTTCAGCCCCCGGCAGCGCGAACGGGAAGATCATGACCGCGGTGTCGGCCAGGTACCGGCCGGCTCCCTCGATATCCAATGCGCCGAGCCGGTCGAGATAGCCGGTCACGATCGCGACCCTTCTCCGCAACGAAAGTGGCATCTGCCGCGCCTTTCCACAGTGGTACACGACTGCCCGAGGACGGACCCGGCAGTGCTTCCGCCAAATATAGTTGACTAGGTCGCCTGTTCGGAGTTAACTGTGCGATCGAATCACGAAGAAGTGGAGAGTGCCGTGACTCGGACGCACTTGCCGGTGACCGGCGATCCTCGCCCGGTGCCGGAGCCCGATGACATCAGCCGCTTCTACTGGGACGCGGCCGCCGAGGGCCGGCTGGCCCTGCAGCGTTGCTGTTCGTGCCGGAAGATGCAGTACCCGCCCGAAATCTGCTGCGTGCACTGCCAGGGTGACCGCTTCGACATCGTCGACGTCGCAGGTCGCGGGGTGATCTACTCGTATTGCGTCATGGATCGGCCACTGCACGCCGGGTTCGTCGACGCGCTGCCGTATGTTGTGGTGCTGGTAGAACTCGACGAACAGCCGGGGCTTCGGATTCTGACCGATCTGGTCGAGGTGCCGGAGGGAACGCGGCTTTCCTGCGGACTGCCGGTCGAGGTCGTCTTCGAGGAGCGGGGAGCGATCACGCTGCCGCAGTTCCGATTGACCGGGGCCGCGGCATGAGCACGTTGGCGCGCGAGGTCGCACTGGTGGGCGTCGGCTATTCGGAGCTGAGCCGTACGGGCCACCCCCACCCCAAGGCGTTGGCGTTGGCGGCCGCGAAGGACGCACTGTTCGACGCGGGCGTGGCGGGTGCTGATGTCGACGGCATCTTCGAGTACAAGTTCGGCCCGGAATCCCCTGGCGCCCAAGACATGGCGCGCCTGCTGGGGGTGCCCGATCTCGCCGCGTTCGCCGATATCTTCCCCAGTGGCCCGTCCGGTGTGGCCGGCGCGCTGGCCGGGGTGATGGCCGTGGCCTCGGGCGCCTGCGAGACCGCGCTGGTGTTCCGGTGCCTGACCCGTGCGGCGGGCCACCAGGGCGGGGTAGCCAGCGGGCCCGAATCGGTAGGCGGACGCGATCAGTTCCTCACCCCGTACGGCTATCTCGGCGGGATCCTGACGCTGCTCGGCCTGAAGAAACAGCGGTGGATGGCCGAATACGGGCGCACCGAGCAGGATTTCGGCCGCATCGCGATCAATGCTCGACGATGGGCCGCACTCAACCCGCGGGCAGTGCTGCGCGATGAGCTGACGATGGCGGACTACCTGTCCTCGCGGATGGTCGCCGACCCGCTACGGGTCCTCGACTGTGACTATCCGGTCAATGGTGCGGTGGCCACCGTGATCACCACCGCCGAGCGGGCCGCCGACCTGCGCCAACGCCCGGTCCTGGTCGACGCTATCGCCTACGGCACCGGCGCGGGCGCGGACTGGATGTTCCACTCCGACTTCCTCTACGGCGGGGCGATAGACTGCGCGAACCGGCTGTGGCAGCGGTCCTCGGTCACCATCGCCGATGTCGACGTCGCACAGCTGTACGACGGTTTCACCCCGGTGACCGCCGCCTGGATCGAGGCGCTGGGAGCCTGTGGGACAGGCGAATTCGGTGACTGGGTGGGTGATGGAAGCCGAATCGGCCCGGGCGGCGATTTCCCGCTCAACACCGCCGGTGGACAACTCGCCGAGGGACGATTACACGGGATCGGCTTTCTGAACGAAGCGGTACTTCAGCTGCGGAATCAATGTGCGAATCGCCAGGTGCCCGACGCTCGGGTAGCGCTGGTCGGCAGTGGTGTGTATCCACAGTGCGCGGCGATGGTGCTGACATCGTGATGACGAAACCGACCGGCGAGCAAGCGAACAGCATCGCAGTGATCCCACCCAGCGACGACAGCCACTGGCGAGCCTTGCCACGACGTAATACCCAGAAGGTTTCGCACCTGTTGGCGGCTGACTTGCGCCGGGAGATCCTGAGCGGGCAACTGGCCGCCGACCAGCAATTGCCCCCAGAAGCCGAACTCACCGCGAGACTGCGGATCTCGCGCGAGACCCTGCGAGAGGCGCTGAGGATTCTCGAATCTCAGCAACTCATCGAGGTCCGGCGTGGCCGGGGCGGCGGCGCGGTGGTGCGACGGCCCGGTCTGGAAGGGGTGGGGCGATATGTCGCCCTGCTGCTGCAGCTGCGCAAGACGACATTGACCCATCTGGAAGAGGCCCGATCGGTGATCGAACCGCCCGTCGCGGAACAGGTCGCCCTCCGGGCGACCGACGGCGATCTCGACCGTCTCATCGGCCTGCACGATGCCGAGCGTGCCGCCGAAGACGATCCGCTGGCTTTCGTCGGTGCGGTATCGAGGTTCGACCAGGCTGTCACCGAACTGTCGGGCAACCGGACCATCGGGGTGATCGCCGGGGTGTTCCGCGACATCTACGCCGGGCAGGTCTACTCGGCGATCGGTAGCGACGATGCGGCGGCGGGGAAGCGAATCGCCAGGCGAGTCGTCGTCGGTCACAGCGCGTTCCTCGATGCCGCCCGCAGGCGGGAGGCATCGTTGGCCGGAAATGTCTGGAGCGATTACCTCTACACCACGAGTCGAATCCTGTTCAGCCGCAACGTCAGTCGGCAGCCGATGGATATCGCTCCGCTGTGGCGTGCCCAGGCCGGACGCTCCGATGCCCAGTTCGCGCCGCGCCGCGCCACGGTGGTGGCCACCGAAATCCGCACACGTATCGCCGAAGGCGCGCTCGGCGAGGGCGACCGGTTGCCCGCACTGGCCGATCTGGCCGATGAGTTCGCCGTATCCAGGCCGACTCTGCGAGAGGCGCTGCGAATCCTGGAGATGGAATACCTGCTCGACCTGCGAACCGGCGACCGGGGCGGTGCCACGATTCGCTGGCCCTCGACGCGAGTTGCCGCGCAACTGTCGGGCATCGTGCTGGAGGCGCGTGGGACCACGCTTGCGGACTTCTCCCGGGCCTTGCGACTGATCGAACCACCGATCATGGGTCTGGTCGCGTTGCGCAGAACCCCCGAGCAACTCGCGACATTGGCCATCGTGGCCGAGGAGATGGCCGCCGCCGTCGATGACACCTCGCGCTTCGTCAAGGTCTGGCACGACGGTGAGAGGACCGTGTTCTCGGCACTCGAGAACCCGGCACTCACCGTGATCGCCGAGATCCTGCACTGGGTTCGCGCTGGGGTCGACCCAGCGGTCACCGCCGACGCCAAGAGCGTGCCATGGGTGGCCACGACCAACCGGAGGGCTCAGGCCGGCTTCGCCGACTTCGTCGCGGCGGCGACCGACCACGACGCGGCCCGCGCCAGCCGTGTGTGGGCCGAATGCTTCACCGCTCTCGCGCCGTGGATCGAGGATTCCGAGCTGGGGCACCGGCTCGTCCTGGATTTGATCGGTTGATATTGCGGCGCTTGGCAATTGATGGAAACGAGGAGGACGACGGATGCACGTCGATGATCTCATTCTGGTGAGCGTGGACGACCACGTCATCGAACCGGCGCACATGTTCCAGGGCCGGGTTCCGGCGAAGCACCAGGACAGCGCCCCACGGTTCGTTCGTCGCGACGACGGGACCATGGCCTGGCTCTACGACGGGAAGACGATCCTCAACACCGCTCTCAACGCGGTCGCCGGACGCCCACCCTCGGAGTTCGGCAGGGAACCCACTTGCATCGAGGAGATCCGGACCGGCTGCTACGACATTCACGACCGGATCAAGGATATGAACGCCAACGGGGTGCTCGGGTCGATGTGCTTCCCCTCCTTCCCCCGTTTCTGCGGGCAACTGTTCGCCGAGACCGCCGACAAGGACCAGGCCGCCGCCATGGTCCGCGCCTACAACGACTGGCATATCGAGGAGTGGGCGGGAACGTATCCCGGCCGCATCATCCCCCTGGCGCTGCCGATGATGTGGGATCCGGAGGCCGCCGCCGCCGAAGTGCGCCGGATGGCCGAAAAGGGTTGTCACGCAGTGACGTTCTCCTCCAGTCCCTACGATCTCGACCTGCCCAGCCTGTACTCGGACCACTGGGACCCGTTCTGGGCCGCTTGCGCCGAGGAGGGCACCGTCGTGTGCATGCATCTCGGCTCGAATTCCAAGCCGCCCATCACTTCCCCCGACGCACCGATCGAACTCGTCTACACCCTCTCGCCGGTGGGCTTGTTCTCCGCCGCCGCAGACCTGCTCTGGAGCCAGGTGTTCCGCAAGTTCCCCGCACTGCGGGTGGCTCTGTCCGAGGGCGGCATCGGATGGCTGCCGTACTTCCTGGAACGGATCGACTACATCTACGGGCACACCCAGCACTGGAGCGGGACGGATCTCGGCGGCCGACTGCCCTCGGAGATCTTTTCCGAACACGTGATCCTGTGCTTCATCGATGACCTGGTCGGCATCGAGAACCGCCACCACCTCAATATCGACAACGTCACCTGGGAGTGCGACTACCCGCATTCCGACTCCACCTGGCCGCTCGCGCCGGAGAAACTGATGCCCTCGCTGGCCGGTGTGCCCGACGACGAGATCGACAAGATCACCCACTCGAATGCCATGCGGCACTTCCAGTACGACCCGTTCCGTCATATTCCGCGCGATCAGGCGACGGTCGCCGGGCTACGCGCGCAGGCGGCGGGATGGGATATCAGCGTGAAGTCGGTCAAACACATACGTCCGGCCACGGCCGGTGCGACCGGAGGATTCTGATGAAACTGCGCGATAAAGTCGTCGTCGTCACCGGCTCGGGTGGCGGTATCGGCGCGGCCTGCGCCCGGCGTTTCGCCGCCGAGGGAGCGAAAGTCGTTGTCACGGATCAAAATTCCGATGGTGTAGAGCAGGTCTCCCGGTCCATCGACAGCGTCGGGCTCCCTGGTGATATCACATCCGAGGACACTGTCCGCGCGGTCGCCTGGCCCGCCGCACCTATGGCGAGATCGATGTCTGGTTCAGCAACGCGGGTTACACCGGCCCGCACCAGGGCGGTGAGATCAGCGATGACGGTTTGTGGGACCTGAGCTGGCGACTGCATGTCATGTCGCATGTGTATGCGGTGCGTGAGGTGCTGCCCGCGATGCTCGAGCGCGGTGACGGCTATCTGATCCAGACGGCATCCGTCGTGGCGCTGGCCATGCATCCGGACAAGGCCGCCTACACCGTCACCAAACATGCCGCACTGGCCTTCTCGGAGTGGCTCGCCGCGATGCAGCGGCCCAAGGGAATCAAAGTGTCATGCTTCTGTCCGGGGCCGATGCTCACACCCATGCTGCTGTCGGAAGGGTTCGCGCCCGATCACCCGATCCTGCACAGTGCGGCAACCCCGGAACAGGTCGCCGATCGGCTCGTCGGCGCCATCGATGCTGAGCGGTTCCTGATCGTGGATTCCTCGGTGGGTACCGATTCGCTGAGCACCAAGGCCGCCGACTACGAACAGTGGATCGAGGGCATGAGTTCCGCCATAAATAGCTGACTCAGTCTTGTGGATTTAATTTCGGCGCCGGTCGACGAGCTCGCCCGGCACAGCAATCGAGGGAGAGACGAATGGCGGATCAGAATGGTGACGCCTACGGGGGAACAGTATTCAGCGGGACGGGCGACACGCTGACCCGCAACCCGCAACAGGCATACGCGGGCATGCGCGCCGTCGCTCCGGCGATGCGGATCGAGGGGGCGGGCGTACTGGTCGCCACCCGCGCGGCGATGACCGAGGTGTTCGCCAACCCGGCGATCTACTCCTCCCGCCTGACCACCGGACATCTCGGCAACGAGCGGCCGCTCATCCCCATCGAGTTGGACCCGCCGGAGCAGCGCAAATTCCGCAAGATCCTCGACCCCCTGTTCACGCCGAAACATCTGGAATATCTCGAGGAACCGATCGAACGGCTTGTCGACGACCTGATCGACGGATTCATCGATGAACCGAAAATCGACTTCACCCAACGCTTCTCGGTCCCGTTTCCCTCGCAGGTATTCCTCACCATGTTCGGTCTGCCGATAGCGGACCTACCGAAATTCCTGGCGATGAAGGACGGGATCATCCGTCCCTTCCATGTGCTGGGCACGACGCTCGGCGATCCTCGCAACGAGGAGCTGAAGAGGACGACCGCGGCATCGATTTACGACTACTTCAACGAAGTACTCGACCAGCGCGAGGCCGAACCCCGCGACGACCTGCTCAGTCACATCCTCGACGCGGAGGTCGACGGCGACCGGCTGAGCCGCGAAGACATCCTCGACGTCTGCTTCCTGTTGCTGATCGCCGGTCTGGACACGGTGTCGGCGTCCCTGGACTGCTTCATGCACTATCTCGCCGAAAACCCCGACGCTCGGGCCCAGCTGGTCGCCGACCCGGATATCAGTCCCGCCGTGGTCGAGGAGCTGCTGCGCTGGGAGTCGCCGGTGATGATGGTCTCGCGTATCGCGACCCAGGACACCGAGCTCGGTGGCTGCCCGATCCACGCCGGGGACAAGGTGTTCCCGTTCATCGGTTCGGCGAACACCGACGAAGCCGACTTCGCCGAGGCGGATACAGTCCGCTGGGGACGAAAAGCCAACCGCCACTACGCCTTCGGCGCGGGGATCCATCGCTGCCTGGGTTCCAACCTGGCTCGCCTCGAACTGCGCGTCGCACTTCGCGTCTGGCACAACCGGATTCCGCACTACCGGGTCGAGCCCGGCACCGACCTCGTCTACACCGTCGGCGTGCGTTCGGTGGATTCGTTCCCGATGCTGCTCGGGCAATCGCTGTAACCGTCGCCGAGAACAGGACGAATAGATATGACCGACAAGTTCATCCAGATCGTCTACTCGAATCCCATGGAAGGCAGGGAAGACGAGTTCAACGAGTGGTACGACACCGTGCACGTCCCGCAACTGCTCGCGGTTCCCGGAATGCTGTCCGCCCAGCGGTACACCTTGCGGGATTCCGAAATCTACCGAGCGCCCGGCGGAAGAGCGCCCGAGCACCGGTACACCATCATCTACGAGATGGCGGGCGAGCCCGAGGCGATCATGGGGGAAATCCGGAAACGGGTGGCCTCGGGGCAGATTCAGATGCACGACAGCCTCGATATGAGCAGCTGGCGGCTGGCGTTCTGGACTCCGCGCGGACCGAAGGCCGAGGCCGAATGACCGACGCACCGATCGATATCGAGAAGCTGGGCAGCTGGCTCGACCAGCGGGACGCTCCCGGACACGGTGAGCTTCCCACCGTGGAAACCCTCTCCGGCGGATCGCAGAACACGCTGCTGCGCATCACCCGCGGCGACACCCGCATGGTGCTGCGCATACCCGGACCCCGCGCCACCCAGAAGCGACTGGACGAGCTACTGCGCGAGATCCGCCTGGTGCGTGCGCTCGCTGGCACCGACGTGCCACACGCCGGACTCATCGCCGCGGACGAAACCGGCGAGTTGCTGGGCAAACCGTTCTACCTCATGGACGAGATCGATGGCTGGAGTCCGATGGACAACGGCTGGCAAGCGCCCTTCGACACCGACCTGGAGGCCCGTCGCGGCCTGGCCTTCGCCCTCATCGAGGGGGCGGCGAAACTGGGCCGGGTGGACTGGCGCGCACAGGGGCTCGAAGGGTTCGGACGGCCCGAGGGCTTCCACGAACGCCAGCCCGATCGCTGGCTGTCGTTCCTGCGGTCATTCGAAGTCCGCGAACTGCCCGGGGTGGAAGAGGCCGCACAGTGGTTGCGCGCCAATGCACCGCGCCATTTCACGCCCGGCATCATGCACGGCGACTACCAGTACGCCAACGTCATGTATGCCCACGGCGCGCCTGCCCGGCTGGCCGCGCTGGTCGACTGGGAGATGACCACCATCGGCGATCCGCTGCTGGACCTGGCCTGGGCCCTGCTGGGTTACGACGGTGAACAACCTCGCCGAGACTTCTATCTGGATGTCGCCGGAATGCCCACGCGCAGCGAGCTTCTCGAACACTACGAAACGCTCAGCGAGCTACCGACCGACAACATCGACTACTACCTGGTGCTCGCCAACTTCAAAATCGGCATCGTACTGGAACGCACCTACGCGCTCGCGGCGCAGAGCGGCAAAGCCGATCCGAAGGTCCTCGAGGCATTCGGCCCGATGGCCCTGCGGTCGATCGCCACCGCCGCCGAACTGGCCCGATCTTTGCCCACGAAGGCTCGCTGACGGCACGCGCCACTCGACCTACCCACCCGAACGACAGACCCCCGCGCTGCGCACTCGCCGGCGTGAACCCAGAAGCGGAGATACCCGTGCCCGATCTCGATCCGAGCGTTCCGTCCGAAGGACTCGCCGCACAGCTGGATATGACCGGCAAGGTCGCGGTCGTCACCGGCGGCAGCCGTGGCATCGGCCGCGCCGTCGCGACCGAATTCGCCAGGGCCGGAGCCGATGTCGTCATCGCCAGCCGCAAGCTCGACAACTGCGAAGCGGCGGCGAGCGAAATCGAGGCCGCCACCGGCCGCCGCGCGCTGCCGGTCGGCTGCCACGTCGGCCGGTGGGAGTCCGCCCAGGTCCTGTTCGACACTGTGTACGACACCTTCGGGCGCTGCGACGTGCTGGTCAACAACGCCGGAATGTCGCCCGTCTACGACGATCTGTCCTCGGTCACCGAGGAGCTCTACGACAAGGTCCACGCCGTCAACGCGCGTGGCCCGTTCCGCCTGTCGGCCCTGTTCGGCGCGCGGATGGCCCAGGGCGACGGCGGCTCGATCATCAACGTGACCACGGCCGGCACCCTGCGCCCCGGCGTGGAGGATCTCCCGTACGCGATGGCCAAGGCCGGGCTCAACGCGCTCACCCTGGCCCTGGCCGGAGCGTGGGCGCCCAAGGTCCGCGCCAACCTCGTGCTCCCCGGAGCCTTCGACACCGACATCTCGAAGGCTTGGGGCGCCGAGGCGCAGGCCCGGGCCGCCGCGATGAACCCCATGAAACGTATCGGAATTCCGCAGGACATCGCCGGGCTGTGCGTATTCCTGGCCAGTCCGGCCGCGGGTTACATCAACGGCGCTCAGGTACTGGTCGACGGCGGCCTGTTCCGGAGTCTCTGACCTATCGACCTCGATCAACCACAACAGCATGCACGCCCGAGGAGGAACTGTGGCAGGACGGATGCAGGGAAAGGTCTCGTTCATCACCGGCGCGGGCCGAGGACAGGGGCGAGCCCACGCGGTGCTGCAGGCCCGAGAGGGCGCGGACATCATCGCCATCGACATCTGCCAGAACATCGATTCCAATCCCTATCCGATGGCGGGCTGGGACGACCTGACCGAGACCAGAAAACTCGTCGAGAAGGAAGGCCGGCGCTGCGTCGTGGCCAAGGCCGACGTGCGCAACCGGGAGCAGCTCGCCGACGCCCTGAACAACGGGATCGCCGAACTGGGCCCGCTGACGAACGTGATGGCCAACGCGGGGATCCTGCCGTTGGCCATGGGCGACCCCCAGCCCATGGACTTCCACGACGCCGTCGACGTCGACCTCATCGGCGTGATGAACACGGTCGCGGTGGCGGTCCCGCATCTGCTCTCGGCAGGCAACGGCGGGTCGATCGTGATCACCGGATCCACCGCTGCGTTGATTCCCAACACCACGTCCTCGACCGACCCCCGCATGATCATGGGGCCCGGCGGCGCGGGTTACAGCTGGTCGAAACAGACACTGGTCGGCTACACGAGGGAGATGGCGCAGCACCTCGCGTCCGCCGGGATCCGGGTCAACATCGTGCATCCGACGAACTGCAACACCCACCTGATGAACGCCCAGGGCATCTACCAGGTCTTCCGTCCCGACCTCGACGGAGAAGTCACCAAGGACGACTTCCGCCCCGCCTCCGAGGCATACCACGCCCTGCCCGCGCCCTGGCTCGAACCCGAGGACGTCGCCGAACTCGTGCTCTTCCTCGCCTCCGACGCGTCCAAACATATGACCGGCACCAGCATCCCGATCGACCTCGGCTGCATGGTGAAATGGCCCCACGGTCCCGGGCAGTGAAAAGACCCTCGCCCTGTGCGCGGCCCCGCTGCCTCTCGTGCGCGACCGTACCGGCGGCTATAACCGCGTTCCTTGAAGGTCATCGGTGGCGTCCGGGCCCGCCCCGGGCGCCCCACGCGATCGCGGCTGGGCTCCTGTTGGAGTTGGTGGTGGACGCACCCGTCAACCCGGCGATCGACCTGTGCGCTACAGGATCGCGTCCTGCCGAGAAGTCGACTCGTCGGAGCAGCAGCTATCTGAGGCCACGCACAACCCCAACAGTTCCGAGCCATGGCAACCGGCCCATCCAGCGCACAGCCGCCGAACGCCGCTGTCGAAATCGGCCTGATGGCACTGGAACAACCGGGGCGGCTGGAAAGCCATGTCCAGGTCATACAAGCGCAGCTTCTCGTATTCCTCGGCATCCCAGACCCCGCTGGGAGCATCACGCCGGTACGGGCACGAACTGCAGGGTCGCGGCGCCGGTGGCCCGATCTCCTCGACATGTTCGACCGCACCGTCGGCAGCGAGCTCGAACTCGGGAATCTCGGACACAACCAATGACCATCCACCCGGAGACCCCACGGCCACCCGCCCGGCGGAATCATGTCCGCCACACCGGAACCAACCTGACCATCCACCCGGTATTCACGCTGACCGTTGACACAAGACCTCGCAACCGATGTGGCCGTCGAGATTTCCTGAGCCACCGACACACCTCGACGAGATCGCTTGCGGTGAAAAGCTATCCCCTGCTGTCTGCGACTGGTGACACAAACCTTACCGGCACCTCGAGATGGTCGAAGTTGGGGGGCGAAGCGCGCATGGCATCGGTACGGCCGATTGGACTTTGCCCACCCCGACCGTCGTCATCAAAGGAAGTGGACCACGACGATCGCGAGCCCCGCAACTATCGCCGCCGCGCCAATTACAGCCCAGATGATCAGGGGCAGCTGCGCGAAGGGCGAAAGAGGTTCATCGAACCGGGTGCGATTGACTTTTTTCGGATCGTACTTCAGTCGAATGACCTGTCCGACGAAGTACGGGCCGTCTTCCTCGGGCACGCCGAAATACTGGACGACCTCACGGCCATCCAGTGTGTGAAACAAGACTTTCAGATCGACGGTCGCGACGAAGGCTGTGTCTCGGTCGACCCGTAGCACCTCCCCGGGAACCGCCACGCCATGTCGATCCAATCGCGATACCTCGGCCCAACTGTGAACGGCCAACCCGACGAAAAAGACACCCACTGCAATCAGTGCGAACCCGTACACGATCCTCCCTCCATGAGCGACTGAGCGGGGCGCCTGAGAGGGCGATCTGCCGTCGGACGTTGAACGGTGCCGACCATCATCTCTATCGGACCTCTATGAACTTACGTGTTCGAAACCCCTGGGAGTGGAAGACATTACAGCCATTCTGACGCGTGCGTTGGACCTAGCGCTCGATGCATCGACCACTCGAGCCCAAGATCGTTTTCCGACACCCGACCGGTCACCGAGGATTCCCTGGTCGCCCTCGCCGGACCACTGTCAGAAAAACGTGTCGAAAAGCGCTGCTGTTCAACAAGTCCTCTCCACGCCGGTGGCCGATCTCGCGGTGGCTGCCCTCGCGCTTTGTCCAACTGCGCCCTGCCCGGTCTCGTTGCTTCTGCCTGGTGAAACGCTGAGATCAACTGTCGCGCAGACTTAGTACTCCAGCC
>NZ_BDCC01000088.1 GCF_001613305.1 Nocardia vaccinii NBRC 15922 | reverse complement strand
CTGCTCGACGGACAGCAACGATTGTCTACGATCTGCGGAGCCTTGTACTGGACACCTGAAGGTGATGCCAGTAGTTACTGGAATATTGTCTACGACCTTGAATCCGAGGAGTTCTCGCACACCGCCACACTCGACGACCCCCCTGTCCACCAGATCCCCGCGCGCCTGCTCGCGGACGGGGCAGCCTTCTTCCGGTGCCCGGGAGTTAATCTCGATCAATACCAGGACCGGGCTGACAGGCTGTACAGGCGTTTCCAGGACTATAAGATCGCGGTTGCCACCATCAAGGACATGGACATCGATGAGGTGGCGCGAGTTTTCGAGCGGATCAACAGCACTGCGACAACGCTCACTATCGCAGACCTTATTCGCGCTGCTACCTGGACTCGAGACTTCGATTTGGCGGATCTCCTTGAGGACGCATCAATCAGTCTTGCACCCAAGCGGTTCGACACCGTCGAGCCGCCGACTTTGCTCCGTGTCATTGCTGCGGCTGCCGGACACGGCTACGACCGTGAGGATATAGACAAGCTTCGCCAGCACAGCGCAACCGATCTGCGCGAGATCATCAAAAAGGCATCGGAGGGAGCGCGTCGTGCGGCTGACTTCCTCGCTACAGACATCGGCATGCCGAGCGCCGTAGCGTTGCCGTACCAGAACCAATTCACCGTTCTGGCTGACCTTTTCCACCGCATCGACAAGACGACACCCGTGCAGATCGCTGCGCTTGAACGCTGGTTCTGGCGAACGTCATTCACCGGCTACTTCGGCGGCTGGTCTGGTCGGCAGATGGTCGCTACCCGCGACTCGGTCCGGGCGTTTGCAGCCGGTACTGTTACCGAATTTCCATCGGTTGCCAGTATGCCAACCGCCGATACATGGCAGAAGACCCGATTTCGTCAGGGCGCTGCCTTCTCAAAGGCCCATGCGCTTATGCTCGCACGGGAACGACCGGTGGATCTCCGTTCCGGTCGTCCCATAGACGTAGGTAAAGCGCTCTCGTGGAGTAACGACAAAGAATATCACCACTTCTTTCCGCAGGCATACCTGAAGAAACAGGGCTACAGCGATGCGGCGATTAATTCGGTCGCGAACATCATCATGCTGACGTCGATCACGAATATCCATATCTCAGATGAGCGTCCCTCGGAGTATCTGCAGGACCTCATCGACATGCATGGTGAGAGCGCCATCCGTCGATATTGTGCGGCCAGCCTAATCCCATCCGCAGCGTTCGACGCTGCGCTGGTCAACGACTACGATACATTCCTCACAGAGAGGGCTTCTTTGCTTTGTGATCGAGCGAGGGACCTAGTCGGCGATATCTCTGCTTCTACAACATCCCCGTGAAGGCCGAGTCAAGCAATGACACCCGCAATGTTTCGGCACGTTGCTCATACTCGGTACTTAGACGTCGAGAGACACGCTCTGCAGTCAGCAATATATTGGCGATCCGCTGTTGCTCCCTCAAGGAGGGCAGCGGGATCTGAGCGGCTTCGAACGCCTTTATTCCGAGCGTCTTGTTACGTCCAGCCCCGCCCGGCGAGCAGCGGCGAAGAACTTCGAGACCGCACGCGCTGAGAAACAAGAATCGTAAATAGTCCGGGCTAGCCAGCGTCTGATCGACTACATATGTCATGAACCGATGCGAGCCAACTCGTCCCCGTTCGGCTTCGGATGCGCGGGCCACTGCTCCCTCCCAGGCGAACACACTGCTGAACAACAAGTCGCCTGGTTCGATTGAAAATATCTTTTTTGCGCCCAATGACTCTCCCGTGACGGCGGGCTTATGAAAGACTCCATTGCCAAATGATCGCAGACCGATCTCTCGATAGAGATTGCCCGGCTCAACACAAACTGCGCGTCGTTTCAATTTCATTACAGAGCCTACGTTTCGCAGTGTCGAGTTCGAAGCGTCCGTAATCAATGATTCTCGAAGTGCGTCATAGGACGCCTGTGCAGACTTCCGAAGTCTGCTCGCCCGAGCGAGCTTTTCCATCGCCGCGTCGAGCTTTACGGCGACACGATGCTGCTCGGCCAGGTCCGGAAGCGGGACGAGAGTTTCCTTCAGCTGCCTTGGGCTGACTCTCTCACGGCGCGATCCAATTCCGGTCGATTTTTGGGCAAGCCGCGCCCATAGCGGACGCCAAGCGCATAGGTAGTGTATATAGCGCGCATCAGACGCTGTGCTATCGATTATAAAGGTCGGGAACTCCGGTGACAGGTATCTGCCGTCAAATTCTTCTCCGATCACTGCTATCGCGCCTTCAAAAGCCTTCAGTTTGCTAAGAACGACCGTTCCCGCATGAAGTCTATGTAGGTGGCGATATTGAGTCTGTGAACCCGAGATCGGTGCACGCTCGAATAACCCGCGTCCGAAGCTGTAGACGCCAGCGATCTTGTAGGTATCTTCTGCCCGGACTTCGACAGCATCGCATACAAGCTCAAGTACATCACCCAGCGGTCGATCCGGGTAGCTCATTTGCCGACACCCAGTTCCTTCTGCAGATCTTCCAATAGGCCGAGGATCTCGCGTTCTGTCTGGATGAGGTTTGCAACTAAATCAGCGGGATCGTGATTAACAGCCTGATCGGCACTGTTAGGGTTGGTCAAATCGAGATTATAACGGCGCTCCCTGAGATCTTCAATGGGAACGCACCACGCCTGAGGAGTCTTCTCGCGGCCCGCGCGATCGGGACCGCCCCACCATTCCCGACATTCGGCGAACTCATCGAAGGACAGCGGCTTGCTCTTGGTATAAGAACGTCGCCCCTCTGGCAGTGGGAGTTCATAGTACCAAGTCTCGGCTGTCGGAATTCCTTTCTCGAAGAACAACAGATTCGCAGGAATATCGGTATAAGGGGCAAAAATTCCTTGCTGCAGACGAATGACAGTATGCAAATTGCATTCAGTCAGCAACCGTTCTTTGATCTTGGCGGCTACCGCATCATTGCCGAACAGGACGCCATTTGGAAGCACGATGCCGCAGCGTCCACCATGCTTGAGTTTATCGAGAATGGCGTACAGGAAGAGCCACGCGGTCTCTCGGCTCTGAAAGCCGGCGTCGAAGGCGTCGCTGACTGACTTCTCCTCTTCGCCACCGAACGGTGGGTTGGTCAAAATGACGTGGACCTTGGATGAAGCGCCAACCTCCTTACGCATCTCGACCAAGGCGTTAGCCCGCAAAATATGTGGTTGGGGGACATCGTGGAGCAACAGATTCATGTTCGACAGCAGGAACGGTAAGGACTTTTTCTCGATGCCGCGCAGGTTTGCATGCAGTTCGTCGAGCAGTCGGGTACCCATTGCTTTGGGGCCGAGTTCGGTGAGGGCCTCGACGAGGAACCCCCCTGTACCGCAGGCGGGATCGAGGATAGATTCGCCGAGTTCGAGGTACATCTGCTGCACCATGAACCGGATGACTGGGCGAGGCGTATAGAACTCTCCCGAGTCGCCGGCTGCGTCGCGCATCTCGCGGAGCATTCCCTCGTACAGGGCCGCCATGGTGTGGACATCGTCCTGGTGGGTGAAGTCGACCTTGTGTATCAGGTCGATCACGTCCCGCAGGAGGAAGCCGTTGCGCATGCGGTTGGTCAGGTCCTTGAATACCGACGAAATCACGAGACGCGGATCGAAGCCAACACGGTCGTGGTCGTCGATCTCTTTCTCCAAATTGGCCAGATAGGGCAGCAACTTGGTGTTGATGAACTCAATCAGCTCTGGACCGGTTAGGTCACGACGGTCCACCGCCCACGCCTTCCACCGGTACTCGGGCTTTATTGCGGGTCGGAACGCCTCGCCTTCGAGGATCTCTCGTTCATCCTCTTTGGCATCCAGACAACGAAGAAAGAGCAGCCAGGCCAGCTGAGGAAGGCGGTCGAGGTCGCCGTTCAACCCCTCGTCGGTACGCATGATGTCGCGAGCCGATTTGACAATAGCCGCTAGACGAGCAGGGGCTGATTTCGGGGTTGTTTGTTTGCGGGGCGCGGATTTCCTTGGTTTGCGCTTACGGGCCGTCCCCGACTCTGTTACGAACAACTGGCCTTGGCTTTCCTCTGTCATCCTCTCCCGGCTCCCACTGTGTTCGGTCGCGCCAGCGCGCGGTGGCCCCCATGGGGGCACCACACTACGGGTCAGTTCGCGATGTCGTACAGGCGGGCGGTCAGATCGTCCAGCGCATGGTGTAGCTCGCTGCCGCCGCCGAAACGCGCTGCGAGACTGATCACTCCGCCCATCCCGGCGAAGGTGGGGGTCTTCAACGCCTTCGCGGAAAGCTCCTCTATTCCGGACTGCTCGTACTTGTCCAAGAGCATCTCCAAGATCTCCCTGGCCTCCGCGGCGAAGCCATCGAGGAACGCCTTGTGCTCTTGGCGGACTCGGGTGACACGCTCGCTGCGGGTGACCAATGCTGTGTTGTAAGCGAGGTTCAGCAGCAGGTCGACTTCATCGACATCCTCATGCCCGAAGTGTCGGTAGATCTGTTCGGTACCGATCCCGGCGGCCCGAAACGCCTTATTCAGTTCGCGGCGGGTGACAGCGCGGGCCCATCGGGCACGTAGGTTGGTAGGAGTCAAGTCCAGTCGGCGTACTTGCTCGCCGACCCATTGACGGTACTCAGTCAGCCTCAACTCCTGAGTTCCGCTGTTGAGGATGTACAACGACTCGTTGAAGACGAAGACCTCGACTCCATCGACGTAGTAGCGCTCTCGGCTCTGGCGTATTCTCGCGGCCTGTAGTGGGTCTGTCACCGTCTGGCTGTGCTGTGAGCCAGGAGGTGAAACTGGGGGTGTCGGCGGGGGTTCGGCCGCCACAGCGGAGCTTTCTTCGGGCTCCTCGGGGGAGTCCGGGTCTGGTAGATCGATATTGACGAGGTGGCCTTGTGTGTTGGTGATCGACACGGTGGGGCGTCCGAGGGGCACGCCATCGAAGTCTGGACGACTGAAATGTCTTGTGGCGTCGGTGAAATCGATGATGTCGAAGGACAGCTTTCCATCCTCTTCGAACAGTCGAGTACCGCGACCAATGATTTGCTTGAACTCGGGCACTGAGCCAATGATTCGGAATAGCACGACGTTGCGTACCGTCGGCAGATCTACGCCGGTGCTCAGTAGCCGGGATGATATTGCGACTACTGGACGCTCGGTGTCGACCTTGCGGAACACCGACAGCATGGCAGCTCCGGCGGGCCCATCCGCAGCGGTAATGCGGAATACGTAGTCGTTCTGCGGGCCCGCCAGGTCACTGTTGAGATTAGCCATCGCCTCGCGCATCCGTCCCGCGTGGTCGATGTTTTCGCAGAATACGATCGTCTTCGCCATTGGGTCGGTTCTGCGCAAGTGCTCGGTCAACGCACGCGCGGCCTCTTTGGTGCGCTCGGTCAGTGCGAGCAGGCGCTCGTACTCTCGGCGCCCGTACACCTTGTCCGGAATCTCACGACCGTACCGGTCGAGCTGGCCCGGTTCTGGTTGCCAGCCGGTGATATCGACGTTCAGTTGGATCTTTCGCACGCGGTATGGAGCGAGGTAGCCGTCACGGATGCCGTCCCCTAGGGAGTAGGTGTAAACGGGGTCGCCGAAATACTCGTAGGTGCTGCGGTTCGCGTCATCGAGAGGGGTCGCGGTCATACCGACTTGCACAGCCGGTTCGAAATGCTCCAAGATCTCTCGCCATGCGGAATCTGCGGCGGCCGACCCCCTGTGGCACTCATCGACGATGATCAGATCGAAGAAGTTCGGAGGGTACTGAAGAAACAGCGCGTCGTCGGCGCGGGTCTGGTCCAGCGACTGGTAGAGCGCGAAGTAGAAGTGACGACTTGTCACCACTTTTCCCTCGCCCAACTTCCATACAGCCTCTTGGCCGAATCCTGGGATGAAGTACTCGTCTTTCGGCTGGTCCACCAGTATGTTGCGGTCGGCCAAGTAGAGCACACGCGGTCTGCCCTGCCCTGTTGGCCACTGGGCGTCCCATAGCTTGGCGCACAGCAGATACGCCAGAAACGTCTTCCCCGTTCCGGTGGCCAGGGTGAGCAGGATGCGCTTCTCACCGGCCGCGATTGTCCTCAGCGTTTCGTCGATCGCTGCTTTCTGGTAGTACCGCGGCCGTTTGATCGTGCCATCGTAATTGGTCAGTGCCTGGCTGAATGGAGTGCGCCGAAACCTCATCGCTAGCTCGTTGTCCAAGCTCTTGGCAGCGACAAACCGCTCCCACAACTCGTCGGGCGACGGAAAACCGCTGACTACTGTTTCCGTACCCGCCGTCATATCGATCTCGCGGATCTCGTGACCGTTGGTAGCGTAGGCGAACGGGAGCGCTAGGCCGCGCGCATACCGTTTGGCCTGCTCAACTCCGGTCGCGGCAGGCTCGTCCTCTCGCTTCGCCTCCACAACCGCAATCGGGAATCCCGGCTCACGCTCAAGCACATAGTCGGCTCGAAGGCGGCTGGTGCGGTAGGCGATCCCCCCAGCGTCCACGATCTGACCGTCGCCGATGAAGAACTCCGTGTTGATCTGGGTCTCGTCCCAGTTCGCCTGCAGCAATGCAGGATCGATCAAATCGGCCCGGGTTTCGGCCTCGGTGCGCCCCGCAGGCAGAGTAGACACTTCTCCTTCATATCCGACTAGCGCCGGGCCCGCCACCTAGATCGACAATCACCGAGATGGCGGTCCTCAATCCACAGGCTCGATGGGTTGGTCTCGGTGCTCAAACCGCACCGGAGGAGCTGCCCCTCATGCCCTGTTGTGCGTTGTGTTGCCGGTTGCTGGGCCTCGTGGCCGGTGACGAACTACTGTGGGTGCCTTGCGGATTCGGGGAGGGAGTCGTGATGATCGGTCGCGAAGCGTTGTGAGGGATCGTTTTGGAGGAAGTGCTGGCGCGACTGCTCCAGCACAACGGGTACAAGCTTCTGGTGTCGGCGGATCAGGATCCCGAGGTGCTAAAAAAGGCCGGGCACGGACTGGTGGTGCGTGGGCGCGGTGGTGAGCATCAAGCCGATGTCTTGGGCGAGCTCGATCTGCCGGTGCCGTTCTGTCTTCCGTTGCGACTGGCCGTGGAAGCGAAGTTCACGGCTAAGAAGGTCGATTGCGGTGGTGCGCAACGCCCACGGCACCATCCACGACGTGAATCAGCAGTACTCGCCGTTTTCCACTGGTGCGGACGCAGTGTCGATCAGGCGGTACGAGTACCGCTACACCTTGTTCTCGGCCAGTGGATTCACTCTAGAGGCGCAACGATACGCACTGGCGCAACAGATTTCGCTTGTCGACTTGTCGGGCCGCGGCTCCCGTGAACTCCGTAAGCTGGTCGGCGGTATCGCTGATGCGATGCGCGCTCTCGCGCTGAGGTATGAGATCGGGCACTTTCCCGTTGGGCAAGCACGCACAGTACTGCGGCGAGCGCTGGAAACGTGGACCGGATCCGATTTGCGTGGCCCGAGCGTGCGGACCGACGCACGCGACGAGTGGATCGCGGATCAGGTGGCCTCGCGTTATGAGACTGTGGAGCACTTGTTCAGCAACCTAAGCTCGCAGTGGCTTCCGTCCTCTCGGCTCCGAACGGTCACGGATGACCTGTACAGCGAGCGATTCGGTGATTTGCTCGTCGGGTTTCCGTCCGCACCGTTCATCCTGGTTCTCCGGAGCGTCTCCAAAACCGACTTCGAGACCTATCTCGACCGGTACCCCGGCTCGCAGGTCCCCGTACGCGTCGAGCCCGCCCGCGAGGGACAACACCACGGCGACTGGGTCATCGTTCCCAGCGAAGGAGGGCCGCAGTTCCGCCTGGACTTCGCACTGCCGGAACTACTCCGTGAGTGGCTGCTCGATAGTCACGGTCCCGCAGCGCCACGGGTGGCTGATATTCAGCGAGACATGCTGTCCTCGATCGTCGTGTTCCGAGGCGATCGTCTTCTGCGGCTGCTGTACAGCACTGCCGACAGTGAGCTCGCCTTCCGAGAAGCTGGGCAGCCTCAGTGAGTCGCGGAGCGGTTCCTGCCTGTACACGCCCTCGCTGACGTGACACCATATAGGCGTTGCGCAACAATTGCTGGGAGCTGACGAGGGCGTAGTCGCGGCCGGACGCCAGCCTGTTTTTCCTCCCTTCGGGATGGCCTCGCCTATGGCGGGGCTCGGCATAACGAGCCGTGACTGCTTTAGGCTCGCGTCGGGCTATGCCGGCGCCGGGAGCCGGAACGTGAGGCTTCGTCCACGTGGCCGGCGACAACCTATCCATGCACATGCACGGCAGCCGATAGGGCTGGCCGTTGGATCGGTGTACCCGGGCCGTCGCGCATCTCGCGAGAAAGGAACCTGAGTCATGAGTAAGGGATCGAGCACTCTGATGGATCGCGAATCGGCCGACCGCATCGCTGAGGCAGCTGAACGAGACCCCGACAGCGACACCGCCACAAGCGGATTCGCCGATCGAGCGGACGCTGCCGCCGACCGCAACGAAGACGACTGCTGACCGACAGTCGCCTGCTAGCACGGTAGGACGCCTCTCGGTGTCCGGGCCCTCGACCGGACTCCGGCGCCGAGAGACGTTCCGGCCGCCGCACTGTCTTACGGTGCGCCGCTGGAGCCCTCGGAACAGGGACAGTCGTGATTCTCGGCTCGCACTGCGGGGATGTCTGCTGCCACAGGAACTTCGGTTGGTCGCCCGCGATCGCCGGTGCTCGGTAGTCTCATTCGGGTGGGTGACAGTCAGGGGGCATCGGTTCCGGTGCAGGAGGTTCGGGCTGCGGCGCAGTGGATCGAGGATTCGGCGGCGGAGTTCGATGAGGACGTTCAAACGTTCTTCAAGCGGGTGCGGGCGGTGATCGGTGGGGATTGGTCGGGTAAGGCAGCGGATTCGCATGATCAGCCGTGGGTGGATTGGTACACCTCGGCCACCGATGTTGTGGCTGCGTTGAAGGGGGATGCGGCGGCGTTGCGGCAAGCTGTTGCCGGTTTCGTCGAGACGGACACGACGTCGGCGGCTGCGATGCACCACCAGGGCAGCAGCCTGGATTTGCCGGAGATCTTGTGAGCGGCGAGCCGTATCGTGTCAATCTGACCGAGTTGCAGAGCCTGGTCGATGACGCCAAGCGGCTGGACGCGCAGGTCGAGGCGCGGGTGGATGCGATCGACCGGCGGGTGGAGCAGTTGCATGCGCAGTGGACCGGGGTCACCGCGACAGGCCACCAGCAGTTCGTGGAGCGCTGGAAAGGTGATACCGCCGCGATGCGGGAGGCGTTGACGGTGTTGCAGTCCGCGTTGTCTCGTGCGCACGAAAACTATTCCGGCGCAGTGGATGTCAATATGCGGATGTGGCCGTGACCGGTTCGACGATCAGTGTCGTGCCGGGCGCGTTCGCCGCAGCGGGGAAGTTGTACGGGGCCAATCATGATGCGGCGGCGTCGGTGGTGCGGTCGCTGGCGAAAGTGCTGGATTCGCATTGGGGGTGCGGCGGGACCGATGATTCCGGGCACAAGTGGTGCGACAAATATGATCCCGCCGCGTCCAACGCGGTCGCCACAGCCACTGCGGTGGTCAATGCGCTGGGCAAGCTGAACGACCTGTTGCAGGTCACCAGTGTCAACCACGCGAATGCCGATAACGGTTCGCACTACGATCCGAAGGCCGGTAACCAGGCTCAACCTCCTGCTGTAACTGCGCGTTTCGATGCGCCTGCGTTCAAGGGCGCGTATGGGGGTGATACTGATGCGCCGTTGGGGTGGGGGCTGATCAGTCGGTGGGTGCAGGGCAGGATGTGGCCGAACGGGCACAGTGATGGGTTGCGGGCGTTGTCGTCGGCGTGGACGGCTGCGGAGTTCGGGATGAAGGGCATCAAGGCCGCGGTCGCGGGGGCTCGCCGGATCGTGAGTGAGCAGGCCAGTGGTGAGGTGGCGCAGATCCTCGCGCAGATCGATATCGTCGATACCGCGATCGACAACGTGATCGGTCAATGCAACGAACTCAGTTACGCGACAACGGATTATGCGCAAGCGATCGACACCGCGCACACCAAGATCTTCCAGGAGCTCGGCGAGTTCCTCGCGATCGCGGGTGTGGTCGAGGGGATCGGCTGGCTCGCCGGCGGGCCGTTGGGTGGTGCGGGTGGCGCGGTGGTCACCGGTGCCCGCGCAGCGGCCACGGGTGCGCGGGTGGTCACGATCATCGATGAGCTCGCGGCGTTCGTGGCGGCGGCGATGCCGGTGGCTCGGCTGGTTGCGGTGGGAGCGGCACCAGCGGTCATCAAGAGCGTGCAGCCGCTGCTGGATGCACAACCGAATACATTCTACTCGAACACCCGGCCGGGTGGGGCGACGCGGCCTACGCATCCGACCAAACCATTTCGGGACGACAAGGACACGGTCGCAGAATTCGATGGTGAGCAGGCCGCGCAGGACGTCCGGGATCGCCTGTCGAACTCTGGCAATACGATCCGGCAGGGGAAGAACATCGCTGTTGCTCAGGGCGAGATCGATGGGCAGTTCATTCCCTCCCGCGAGCTGGAGTCCGTCAGCGGTAAGGGATCGCCGCCGGGCACTGTGGAGGTGCCCGAAAAGCCGACATTCAATCCGCGCGATGAGTCCGGTGATACCTACCGGCCGACGGATTCCGAATACAAGATTCTTGAAAAGCTTTCCGCGCGGTTGACGCCGGACTCGAAGGGGGTAATAGATTTGTACACCGAGAACAGGCCGTGCGATGCTTGTTCCAGTGTGATCAAGCAGTTCGAGGAAAAGTATCCGGGAGTGAAGCTGAATGTCACCTACACCAACCCCTGAGGCGACAGCCCACGGCCTGCAGGAGATGGAGCGACTCGCGGCTGCCATGGTCGAGTCGGGGTACTGCACTCCGTCGGACATCACCGGATGCACCCCGACCGAGATCGCCGAGATAACCGCGGCAGCAGAGTTCACCCTCCCCGACGACTACCTCGCCTTCCTCCAGGTTATGGGGAGGAATCCGGGCACCCTGTTCCAGGGCCGGGCGATACCGTTTCCGGCGTGCCTGGAGGCTCGCGAGGTCGCCGAGGACATCTCCCGAGATGAAGAAGAGAACCTCACTGTTGAGGACAGATTCTTTTTCGGGCATCATCAGGGGTACATTGTGTATTTCCTCGAACGCCAGTCGCCTGGTGTTTTCCTCTATCAAGAAGGTCATCCGGAAGTGCAGAAGCTTGCTGACTCTTTCGGTCAGTGGCTGTGGGATAGTTTCGAAAGAAGTCGCTCCATTCGCGAGGAAAATCAGAGGCTGGATGTCGAGATCGAGCGAAAACGGGCCCAGATGCGGGCCGAGGGCAAGCTGTAGCGATGGCCGATCTCCGTGGCTTCGAAGCCGAGCAACGTGCCGCTCTTGCCGAGATGCAGCGGAAGGTGGATGAAGTCCACGTCGCTCTCGCCCGTATACGAGTCCGCGCGTCCTCGCGCAATGGTGAACTCGGCGTCACCGTCGATGCGCAAGGTCACGTGCAGGATATTCAGTTGACCACACGAGCGCTGGGACTCGGCGAGAAGCGTTTAGCGCAGGTACTTTTGGAGACCATCCAGCACGCCGAGGCTGATGCGGCCCGGCAGGCCCGGAAGGCGGCCCGGCCCCTGACCGGTGATCCCCGTATCGCTGAGACCATGAAGGAAGCCCGGCGGATGATCACCGGGCGATCAGAGGGCGAACGTCCACTTCCTCGTGCGATGACGGAGCAGGAAATCCAGGCGGCGGACGACGCCTACTTCGAGCGGATGAATCGCCGCGGCTGGCGGTGAAGTCAGCCAGTTAATTGCGCACTTTCGTTGCACCGTCGGCGACGGCTCGAGACGTGCTTGACGATGGCGCACGAAATAATGGACGCTGCGTGGTCGAAAATTCGAGTTCGGATGCGGGAGCTGATCGGTGGAACGGTTCGAACTGAGGTCGGTCGACGGCATCACGTTGCAGGTGGCGGTCGATCCGCCGATCGGGCCGGTCCGGCGGGGTGTCGTGGTGTTGGTGCACGGCCTCACCGTGGACATGGACGAGGGCGGCGGCATGTTCGTGCGGCTCGCGCAGCAGCTGGCCGGCGCGGGATTCGAGGTAGTGCGGTTCTCGTTCCGCGGGCACGGTGACAGCGGGGGAACCCAGCGGGGCATGACGATCGCCGGGGAATGCCTGGACCTGCAGGCCGTGATCGAATGGGTGCACAGACGGTTACCCGGGCCGGTCTCGATCGTCGCGGCCAGCTTCGGCGCAGTGTCCACACTGCTGTCCCTGCCGTGGCTGGGAGAGATCGTGGACCGGCTGGTGCTGTGGAACCCCGTGCTCGATCTGCGGCACACGTTCCTGGAACCCGAACTCGCCTGGGGGATAGGAAATTTCGGGACTACACAGCAGGAAACGTTGCATAACAGAGGGTTTCTGCTTGTCGATGGCCAGTTCGAGCTGGGCAGAGTGCTGTTCGACGAGTTCGCCAGGTACCAGCCCCTGGAGGAGTTCCTGGCTGCCGAGGTGCCCGCGCTGATCGTGCACGGTGATCAGGACACCGCAGTGTCGTACCCGATAGCTGCCGAAGCCGTGGCAGTTCGGCCGGACACGGTGCTGCATACGGTGGTCGGCTCGGACCACGGCTTCGATTCGCGTGAACGCGAAAACGAAGCGATCTCCGTGACGGTGAATTGGCTGGCCGGGCGCCCGCGCCCGGTGTCATGACCCCAGCGACCTGGCCTGCCTCCGGTCAAGGCTGTCAGTCCAAGTTGAATTCGTAGACCGCGCGGCTGCGACCAGGTCCTTTGTAGTCGGTGATGACCGAAATGCCGTCGATCTGGTGGTCACCGGGGATATTGATGTAGCCGAGTGCGATCCAAGCGGAGTGTGCCGCTTGATTTTCCGGCTCGGACGTCAAGTAAATTCTTGTGCAGCTCCATCTTTCGGCTTGGATGCGCACGCTGTGCAGTAAGGCGCGAGCGATGCCTTGCTGCCGATGGCCTGGATGGACCATGACGTCCTGGATGTAGACCTCGGCCGGGTTGTCCTGGCTGCGGAACGCGATCACCGCCCCGGTGAGCATGTCGTCCTCGTCGATCATGACCGGGCACGTCGAAGAGAACAGTTCGGCGTAGAGCCAGTAGTCGGACAGTCCGCGGACACGGATGAAAGGTTCACCGAGCTCCATGAGGTCATGAACTTTGTCGATGTGTTCGACGCGGAGGGGAGTGATGTTCACGGGCGCTCCTGTCCATGAGTTTTGGACGTTTGTGCGCATTTTGAGCATGAGGGGCCACGTTGCGCACTGCCCATCTGCGCTCTCGGGGGACCAACCCTTACCGGGGTTACCACCGGGGAACTGCTTCTGGAGTTGTCACAATGCGGCCCACCTCCACGGTTTATCCACCAGCCTCCGAATACATGCGATCCTATGCTGAGCCTCCGAAGCCGCTCTTGCATTTCCAGCTGCCAAGCTGAGCGAAAATCCGACCCAACGAAGTTCTTGTATATCCGCGAACAGGCGGAATCCGTGCCAATCCGTGACGTCGTATCCGCCGTACGCCGATACGAAGGCGTCGTAGTCCTTCTCGCCTACCCGGCTGAAGTCCGCGAAGTCGACAGCAAACTGGACGAGGTCCCATTCGGGTCGACCGCGCGAAACCTTGTCCAGGTCGAGCAACATCGGTACTCCAGAAGAAGGGACCACCACGTTGCCTTGCCACGCATCCCCGTGAATGACACCAAGCGACTCTGCATCGGGCAACTCGCGGTATTGCTTCTCGAGACTGCCGTAATGCTCGGTGAGCCATGAGCGGTCGTCTTCGGTCACTGCCACCGCCGAGGCGATGCGCTCGGAAAGCCCAACGAAGGGATCGTAATTCGGCAGCTCGAACTCGGTCGGCGGCGGCAACGCATGCAGCGCCCGCAGCACCGCGCCCAGCTCTGCAGGGGTCGATGCCCGATGTTCGGGGATCAACCGCCACCATGTCACCGGTCGGTCGTCAACCACGACCGGCTGAGGAACTGAGGGAACAGCTTCGACGGTGGGGATCCCAGACTCGTTGAGCCACTGGGAAACTCGTAGCTCTCGCTCTGCTGCTGTGGTACTGCCGGGCTTCCCGATCCTGGCCACGATCCCACCACGCAGTTCGTAGATGGCATTCGAGCCGTTCCGGATCGAAACAGCGTCCGTGGCATCAACACCACTGAGTACGGCGGCCCTGGCGAGCGCATCTGCTGATTGACGAGCCTGGTTCATGACTTCGTCCCGCTGGTGATGACGTGGCGCAGTTCGGCAACATCTTCGAGTTGGGACTGCGTCTCAGGTGTCAACGGACCCTGATTTCCAAAGCTTTTCGGATCAGTATTCGGGCCGGGTCGCCGCTTAGAGATTGGGCTGTCAGCATATCGAATGCTCGGCTGTAGACCGCTATTTCGCGTGGCTGGGTGATGGTCAGCTCCGCGGCTGTTCCTTCTACCATGACCAGCCGGTTGTCGAACATTGCGAAGTTGGTGGATACCACCAGAGCTTCGGCTGTGGCTGGCACGATGCCGAGGGTGACGCGAGGCATCCCGATGACAGCGTGGAGCCTGTCGAGCTGTCCGGCCATGGTGGCGTCGGAGCCGACGGTGGTGTAGAGCGCTTGTTCGGCGATGAGGAAGTGGAAGTGGTGGTCACGTTGGTAGAGCACGCGCTGGCGATCCATCCGTTTGGATACTGCGTCGTCGACATCGTCGGGTACGGCGTGGAATTCCATGCCGCGTCGCAGTTTGGCCTCGGCGTATTCGGCGGTCTGCAACAGGCCGGGGATGATCTGTGGCTGATAGTTCCGGATGAATGCTGCGGTGGCCTCGAGTTTGAGCGATTTGTGTTGTCGGCGTTTGAGTCCAGTGCCGAAGATCTTGCGCCATTCGAGATAGGCGAGGTCGATGTTGTGCAGTGTGGCCAAGAGGTCCGGCAGTTGATCCTCGGCTCGGCAGTGTAGGCAGTAGGCCCTGATGTCGGCGTCGGAAGGTTTGATCCTGCCGTATTCGATCTTGGAGACCTTGGAGTCGTGCCATCCTGACAGATCAGCTAGTTTGCGGCCGGTGAGCCCTGCTGTACGGCGAAGCTCCCGGAGCCGAGCTCCGAGAGCTTCGCGTGCATCGTCAACACTGGTCACTGAGTAACGTACTCGTTGTATGGCGTCGCCAGCGCCCATAACCGCTGTTTCACACTCCGGCAATAGCCCGCGATTTCGGGGTCGGTGCTCTCCGCCGCGCCCGCCCGCTCGCCACGCTCATTGACGAGGTTGAAAACGACGCGTTTGTTGTCGATGAGCCACCAATCATCCGGCGGTATGTCTCCGGCAAGATGCCGGGGCACGTACCGGATGTCTTCTCCCGCTGCGGTATTACTGCCGGTGACGGACAGCAGCCAACGGTGGTAGTCGGTGTGCGGAACCGTCACCACACGAACCCTGCGCACCGTAACCCCGCGGCCGGTGGTCTCCCGGATCAGGTCGTTCCAGCTGTTCTTGTACTCGTCGTCCGGCAACGCGGGCTGCCCCTCGAGGAATCGCCGAAACCGCTCCGACTCTGCGGGCACCATATAGGCGTCTCGGACTTCGAGGTGGAACGCTTCCTGCGTGCAGCTGCGGAACACATTGACCCAGGGCGATGGCTCAGCCGGTAGGTAGAGCACCGTAGAACGTCCTCCTGATCTTCGGAACCTCGATCGCGGTCTCGTGGGGCGCCAGATCGAGCTGAGCAAGCGTCTCAGATTCACTGACAGGTCGGCCAGTCAGGGTGAACGTACCCCGTCCGGTATCGGTCATCGCGGCACCGATGAACGTATCGGTTTGAGCGAAGCCGAGAAGTAGGTGCGGGATCTCGATGGTTTCAGGCTCGCCTGTCCGCCAGCCCTGGACCAGGTACGAGTCTTGATCTGTGGCATACAGAGTCGGGCAATCTCCGCCGTCCGAACCGCCCTTGCCGAGGAACCATAGGCGCATGATGCTGCTCCCTGTCTAGAACGTTGCACGAGTTTTCTCGCACGATCTCCAGGATCGCATGGCTGTGCTCCGCATGTCACCTGATAAGTGGTGTTGAGCAATGTTGTGCAATGTTGTGGACTGGTGCCGCTGACAGTTCCTAGCCTTGAACCGGCGGCCCGTTCCGCGCCGCACCCCAGTACGGGGCAAAGGATCAACGATGGAAAGGGTGTTCGGGTCGCGCGTGTTCGACTGCGGTGTGTGTAACGCCCAGCTTCGGGCGGCTCGATCGATGAAACCTGTTGGAGGCAAACAATGTTGGCACCTGCGCCGCACAAGCCTACGGTGAGCCGTCTGGCGGCCGCAAAAACCTGCAGGAGCTGTCGGCGCTCTACGAGCGTCTTTACCTGCGCAACACGCAAGACTTCTCGCGCATCACCAAATTTCTCAATAGACTGGCGCACATGTTTCGGGGTGGCAAATAATTCGAGTGCATGTATCGTCCTGGAACTCGACTAGTGTTCTTTCTTATTGTGAGCATATGCGGTTTCCTGAATTTAATCTTTTCATGCATTTACCGGCCGTATCGGAAACCGGCCACGATACCTAATGGCGGCGGACGGTCGTGGAACGTCATGTAGTTTGTCGACCTCGGCTTCCGGGCGTGCCGAGTCAGCATTTTCGGGCCGAGGCGCGCGCCGAGCAGCAATTCGCTGCCGATGCTATCCGGCAGCGGTTGGCTCGGGTCACGGTCGACGATCGAGTGGCGGCCGGTTTAAAACTGCTTCCCTACCATCGCCTATTCATGCTGTGAGCGGGCCGGATGCGCCTGCCGATTCAACTGAATGCGCTTTTTCCTGTCGGTGATTTCCCGCTCTATGCGCGGGTGTCTCCCCGTTGCGCAAATGTCTTTCTGAAAGGGAGGATAGATATGGGTATGGGTATCTTTTCGGGTCGGCGCTCGCAAGGGGCGCTGCACTATTCGACTCCTACGCCGGGGATGCGGGAAGCGTTGGTCGAGGAGATGGCGAAGGACAGGGAGTCGGCCAGTTTCCTCACCGCCGAGGCGAACGGTTACATCTGCGCCTGCTGCCTGCGCGTGGTGGCCCAACTCGGTGTGGCAGATCTGTTGGCGGATGGGCCCGTGCACGTCCGGGATCTGGCTGAGCGTGTCAGCGCGGATGAGCACGCGTTGTATCGGGTGCTGCGGCTGTTGGCCACCCGAGGCATCTTCCGGGAAACCGATTCTGGGGTTTTCGTGTTGATGGAACGGGGGGCGTCGCTGCGTTCGGATGCGAGGTTCTCGGTCCGCGAGGGTGTTCTGGCGGCCACGACCCCGGCCATTTACCGCGCGGGTGGTGAACTGCTGCACGCGGTGACGACCGGCGTGCCCGCGGTGAATCATGTGTTCGGTGAGCCGTTGTTCGACTACTTCGCCTCACACCCCACCGAGGGCGCGGAGTTCCACACCGGCATGGGGCAGTACTCGGTGATCGAGAGCGCGAACTTCGCCCGGGAATGCCGGCTACCCGAGACCGGCACGGTGGTGGACGTGGGCGGCGGGCAGGGCTCGCTGCTGCTGATGATCCTGCAACGACACCGTGGCCTGCACGGTGTGCTGTTCGATCTTCCCCAAGTCATTACCAATCACCGGCTGGGGGAACTCGAGGATGCGGGCCGCTGGAAGGCGGTGGGCGGCAACTTCTTCGACTCGCTGCCTGCCGGGGATGTGTATGTGCTCCAGTACGTCCTGCACAACTGGGACGACGAGCACTGCCTCGAGATTTTGCGGAACTGTCGGCGCGCCATGGTTCCCGGTGGGCGGGTGATCATCCACGACATGATCGTGCCGCCCGGCAACGAGCCCGACCAGTCCAAGGTCCTGGACATCGTGATGCTGTCCATCGTCACCGGCCGCGAACGCACCCAGCACGAATTCGAACACCTCCTGCACGCGGCAGGGCTACGCATCGTCACCATCACGCCACCGGCCGTCGGGGCGTTGTCGACCATCGAAGCCGAAGCACTCTGAACAAATCCGCTGACCCCGTTCTGCTCAGCGGTGGGGAACTCCATGACTCTGTTCACTCCCGGTGATGTGTCCCGGGTGAAGCTGTATACCGATGAATTCGCCGCCGATCCGCACCATTACTACCAGCAGATGCACGACACCGGACGTTCCCTGGTGCCGGTCGAGCTCGCGCCGGGCATCAACGCCACAATGGCGGTCCGGTATCCGGCAGCGCTGAAAATTCTGCACGACCCCGAGCATTTCCCGGCGGACCCGCGCCGGTGGCAGAAGACGATCCCACCGGCCGACCCGGTCCTGGCGATGCTCGGCTACTACCCCTCGACCCGGTTTTGTGACGGCCCGGACCACAAAAGGGTCCGTCAACCCATCAAGGCCGCGCTCGATCGCGTCGACCCGAACCGCCTGCACGCCGAGGTGCAGGACGCGGCACTGTCGCTGATCGAATCGTTCAGCGAGCACGGGGAAGCCGACCTGCTGTACGACTACTCGTTCCCGCTCGTGTTCCGGGTCTTGAACCGGTTGATGGGGTGTCCGGACGATCTCGCCGCCCAGATCGCCGAGGGGATGACCCTGCGGTTCAACGCGAATGCCGAGGAGTCCGTGCGCGGCGCGGCCCAGGCCAAGACCGCGTTCGAGCGGTTCGCCGCAGTCAAACCCGGTCACCTCGGCAACGACATCGCCTCGGCGATGATTCGCCACCCCCACAACCTGGACGATAACGAACTCGTCGGCGCGTTCATGTCCTGCTACGGCGCGGGCATCCAACCCCTGGTCAACCTCATCACCAACACGCTGTGCCGCACCATGGTCGACGAGCGTTTCGGTGGAGGGGTGCTGGGCGGCAGCATGCTGGTCCGTGATGCCCTGGACGAGGAGCTGTATTACGACCCATCGATGCGCGCCTTCTGCGCCCGCTATCCGACCACACCGATCCTGTTCGACGGGGTCTGGTTGCCGGTGGACGAGCCGGTCCTGATCGGTATCACCGCCTGCAACAACGACCCCGACATCCAAGGAGACCGCACCGGGAACCGGGCGCACGTGGCGTGGGGAGCGGGCCCGCACATGTGCCCGGCCACATCGATCGCCTACCTGATCGCCCAAGACACGGTCGAACAACTCCTGGACGTGCTCCCGGACATCCAACCGGCGAGCGCACCGATGTGGCGGTCGGGATCGTTCCAGCGAGCCCTGGCAGGACTGCGGGTCACCTTCCCGCCGTACACGATGCCGGCCCGAACGCCGCAACCTCCGATCGTCCCTGCGGTGCCCGCGACAACATGAGCATCCCCGCCTGAGCGCCTGAGACCACCGGGGGCGAACCACAGGTCGATCGCTCCTAGACCGCGAACCACCGCGAAAGGACCCTGACACCGTGAATTCAGCTGTCCCAGTGTGTTTCGCGTTCACAGCGCCACCGTGGGATAGCCGCCCGCGCTAGCAGACATGACCCGAACCAAGAGACCGTAAAACTATTTCATTAACTCAAATAGAAGATCCGCAAGACCCTGCTTATGGAGATGAGTACGTTGAAGATTCAGTGGGCAAGTCAGCACGACTTTCACGCGCTACTGAAACGATCGGAGGTCGAAGACAAACCTGTTCTGCTGGATCTACATTCGCCAGAATGCTCCGGCTGCGTTAACCATGATCGGAGCATCTACTCCGATCTCGATATCGTGCGCGACGTCACGGAGTACACGTTGCCAGTCCGGGTCGGCACCACAGCTCCGGACCGGTCGAGTACGGAAATCATCAATAATCATATCTATATCTGGTCGCCGACCATTCAATTGCTCGCGCCCGACCAGACGCGATATCACGAGTGGAATGGGGCACCGCGGCGTACTCGTCTATCCGTCGGTTATCAGACGGTTTTTCATGACACCCCAGGGCATCTAACACCGGATATGTTCAAAGCCCAATTCCTCGTCGCACGTGGCAAAGCAGCACTGCGTAACAAGAAGTTCAGCAAGGCGATCGGCCTCTTCGATGAGGCGATCGCTCGCCACGCTGGCGATCGCGTCACGGTGGAGGAAGCGACCCGCTGGCGTAAGGTCGCCCAGAACAGCGGTTCGATCGAGTCCACTTGGGATCGTCATCACCAGGTGACGACCTCCCCGCTCGCAGCGGCCGTCGAACGTTTCGCCCAGACCGTCGCCGCATTGCCCGACAGCGTTCTCATGCAGGACTGGATCGGCAAGCCCGGAGCCGGTGACTGGCAGTGGTATTCGGACTGTCTCCGTGAAGTCGTCCTGCAGGCATACCAAGAACTCTGCGACTTCGCCATCACCGCCGAACGTGAACGCGCAAAGCACGGGCCACGATTCAACGACACCCACCGCCTGCTGGGCCAGCACCGGTTCGCCTACCGCGAATTCCAGTCGCTGTTCGTCGGTGTCCCCGACGCACTGCTGGACCGCACACCGCTGCGTTCGGAGCGCTCGATCCGCGAAAACCTCGCGCACATGGTCATGGCCGAATGGTGGGCCTATCGTCCGCAGATCCTGCATGCGTTGGATCGAGGCCGCAAGGGCCTTGCGCCGCAGATCGTGCCGGCCGCGGACACCGTTGCTCAGCACGGCGAGCCGCCGGGCAGCCACGAAAGCCTGCGCGAGCTGTTGGCGCTGTATGAGCGTCTGCATCTGCGCAACACCCAAGACTTCTCGCACATCACCGACAACGAACTCGGAATACGTTCCGCGTGGTGGGAACTCGGGCCTGTCGAACTGCGATTCCGTCTCGAGCGGTACATCTGGCACCCCCGCGACCACGCCGTCTCGATCGACAAGATCCTCGACGCATCCGGCCATCGGCACACAGCCAACCACCGCTTCGCAGCACGTCTGTTCAGCGGATTGGGAACCGCCGAAGCCGCACTGATCGGAGCCGACGGATTCCTCGCTGACCGCGTCGATTCCCTGGCAACCACGATCAACGAACGAGCAGACGAAGCCGCGCAACTGCTCAGCCAGGTCACCGACATCGATCCGAACATGCGATAGCTGCCCCCTTCTCGGTCAGCGTGCCCATCACCTGCGAAACCAATACGAGGACGACACATGTCTCCCGATCTGCAACAGCCCTACTCCTACCGGCGGCAGAGCACTCACGAACCGGACTATCGACGGTTTCCAGGGTGGCGGACAACGCCTGAACGGGAATGGAATTCGCCGCAGTGGCAGCGGGCCCACTGTGTCAAGAACATCCAGCAACTCCGGGCAGTCACCGGCGCACTGCTGAGCGATGCCTTTTTCGCGGATCTCGAGCGCGACCAACGCGAGCGAGCGACCATGTCCATGCTCATCACACCTCACATGATCAATACGATTGCCATCGATGCGCCGACCGGTGGACCCGAGAGCCTTACCGACGCCTTCTATAGCGACCCGGTTCGCCGCTATATGCTTCCGGTCTTCTCCGACCGGTGCACCGATTTTCCCTCTCATCCCTATGCCCAGAGAGACTCGCTGCACGAGCGTGATATGTGGGCCACCGAGGGGTTGACTCATCGCTATCCCACCAAAGTCCTCGCGGAGGTGGTCTCCACGTGCCCGCAGTACTGCGGGCACTGCACTCGCATGGATCTGGTCGGCAACTCCACCCCGCAGATCGGCAAGAACGGATTCACACTTCGCCCACAGGCACGCCTGGATGCGATGCTCGCGTACCTACGGGCGACACCGACCGTGAGGGATGTCGTAGTTTCAGGTGGAGACTTGGCCAACATGCCATGGCAACGCCTCGAAGCCTTCGTCGCCGCCCTGCTGGATATCGAATCCGTTCGCGACATACGCCTTGCGAGCAAGGCACTGATCGGTCTACCCCAGCACTGGGCCGATGATCACGTGGTCGCCGGAATCGCCCGGCTGGCGAGCACCGCCCATAAGCGCGGGATCCAGCTGTCCCTCCACACCCACGCCAACGTGGCACAACAAGTGACCCCAAGTGTCTGCGCCGCCGCGCGGCGCCTGCTGGAGGCCGGGCTGCGTCACATCCGTAACCAGGCAGTTCTGTTGCGGACGGTGAACGACAGCTCGACCGCGCAGCTCGACCTATGCTTTGCCCTGCTCGACGAGGCCGCGGTGATGCCGTACTACATCTACTTGTGCGACATGATTCCCTTTAGCGAGCATTGGCGGATCTCTGTCGCCGAGGCTCAAGCCCTGCAACTGGACATCATGGGCTATCTGCCGGGATTCGCCACTCCACGGGTCGTGTGCGACGTCCCCATGGTCGGCAAACGGTGGGTACACCAACCGGCCGACTACGACCGGATACGCGGAATCTCGTATTGGTCCAAGAACTATCGGACCACAGCGGAAGCCGACGACCACGATTCCTTGAACCGGTTGTACACCTACTACGACCCCATACACGCCCTTCCACCGGAGGGACGGCAATGGTGGGCCAACCGCGAGTACGACCGCCGAAGCACTACGCCCAGACAACAACTCGCATCGTGACGGCGGCCCCCAGAATGGCGAGCGAAAGCCTTGAGCCGGGGCCGCAAGCGGTAGCATCGTCGCCCGTGACGCTGCACCTCTTCGACACCGCCACGCGAAGCCTGCGGGAATTCATCCCCCTGGTCCCCGGACAGGCGACGATCTATCTGTGTGGCGCTACCGTGCAAAGCGAGCCGCACATCGGACACGTGCGCAGCGGTGTCGCGTTCGACGTACTACGCCGCTGGCTACAGGCCAACAACCATCAGGTGACCTTCGTACGCAACGTCACCGACATCAACGACAAGATCCTCGACAAGGCCGCCGAGGCCGGCCGCCCCTGGTGGGAATGGGCAGCCACCTATGAACGCGCCTTCGACCACGTCTACGAAACCCTCGGCGTATTGCCACCGTCAGCGCAGCCCCGAGCGACGGGCCACATCACGCAGATCATCCAGCTGATCCAGCGGCTCATCGACACCGACCACGCCTATGCCGCCGAAGGCGACGTGTACTTCGACGTGCACAGTTTCCCCGCCTACGGCGCACTGGCGCGCCTTGACCCCGACGACCAACAGCAGGGCGAAAGCCTCGGCGTAGGCAAACGTGACCCGCAGGATTTCACTCTCTGGAAGGCACGCAAGCCCGGCGAGCCCGAATGGCCGTCCCCGTGGGGACCTGGCCGTCCGGGATGGCACATTGAATGCTCCGCGATGGCCAGTTCCTACCTCGGTGCCGAGTTCGACATCCACTGCGGCGGCGTCGATCTGGTGTTCCCACACCACGAGAACGAACTGGCTCAGTCTCGCGCCGCCGGTGACGGCTTCACCCGTTACTGGTTACACAACGGATGGGTGAGTCTGGGCGGAGAGAAGATGTCCAAGTCGCTCGGTAACGTGCTGTCAGTGCCGAATGTACTCAAGCAGGTTCGGGCCGTAGAACTTCGCTACTACTTGGGCAGCGCGCACTATCGGTCGATGCTGGAGTACTCCGAACAGGCACTCGACGATGCCGCAGCCGCCTACCGGCGGCTGGAAAGCTTCGTCCGCAAGGTCAACGATGCCACGGCCGACGTGAGAGTGGGCAAGTGGACAGATTCGTTCGCCGCCGCCTTGAATGACGACCTCGCCGTACCCAAGGCGCTTGCCGAAATCCACAATTCAGTAACCGAAGGCAACAAGGCGCTCGCCGGAAACGACACAGCCGCAGCCGCCGACGTCGCCGCTCAGGTACGCGGAATGCTCGACATCCTCGGCTTGGATCCGCTGAACCAACACTGGACCGAGCCAGCAGACACCACAGCCGCTCACCACGCACTCAACGTGCTGGTGGCCGCACAACTCGAACAACGCGCCTCCGCGCGCACCGCGCAAGACTGGACCGCCGCCGATAGAGTGCGCGATCGACTGGCTGCCGCAAATATCAACGTGACCGACACCCCCGAAGGTCCGACATGGACACTTCACCAGCAGTGAACAGAATCCCCTGCGCCCGACTCGGGGGCGACAAAGATGAAGCGGTCCCACGCCCGACACCAGTTCGGAGTGAGACCGCTTGACTTCTTGCGGTTCGCGGCCTGCTAAAGGGCAGCTACGACGCCGGACGGTTGAATTCTCCATCGTGCACGCCAGCGGTGAATGCGTCCCATTCACCCGGCGTGAACACCAAGGCCGGGCCGGTGGGGTTTTTGGAGTCTCGGACTCCCACCTGTCCGTTGTCGAGCCACGCTACCTCGACGCATTCGCTACCCGAGTTGGAACGGCTCGACTTGAACCACTGCGCCCCCGTGAGGTCAGCGCTCACTGTCATACTCCCTAGCTGTTTGTCTGATCATGTCTCGGCTCTGACGAACATCCAGCGCCGCATCCGCCAGGTTACGGAACACGCTGCGGAACCTGGCAACATCCTCGTGCCGCTGTAGGTAGACATCACCGGCCCAACTTTCGGCGAATACCATGTCAGGCTCGGTCTGCCTACGACCGCGGGCGGCCTTGGGGAACCCGAGGATGATGAATTGCGCTACCGCGTTGCCCGTGGGCCACCCGGCGCGGAACGGTAACACTCGCACCTCTACATTGTCCCGCGTGCTCAGATCGGCGACGTGCCGCAGTGCAGGTCCCATGACGCCAGGACCGCCGACCACGGTGTGAAGCACGGCCTGAGTGAGTACGACGGTCAGGCGGGCAGGTTTGCGGGTGCGAGTGATGATGTGCTGGCGCTGCATGCGCAGTGCGACACGCCTGTCGAGTGCGTCTCGGGTGTCGTGAGGAAATGCGAGCCGGTCCAAAGATTTTGCGTAGTCGGCGGTTTGGAGCAAACCAGGCAGTACGAGTGGTTGAAAAATATCCAGAACCCTTGAGCCAGCTTCTAATCCGACATAGGTATCGAATTTTGCCGTCATCACATCGTCGAAGCTCCGCCACCACGACTGTCCCGTGGTCTCTCGCGCGAGCTGGAGCATGCCCTCGATCCGGTCCGGATCGTCCACGCCGTACAGCTCACACAGCTCGCGTATCTCGCGCTCTCGAATTTTGGCAGTCTTCGCCGTCTCATGATTTTGGAGCGTGGTCTTGCCCCATTCCATGAGGTCTGCTGCCTGCTGAAGTGTCAGCCCGGCGGCCTCGCGTGCATCGCGCAGCAGCCGCCCCAACTCGCGCCGCGGCAGGCTCGAACCCAACTCCTGCGGTTCGTCGTCCTCGGCTTCAGCGGCCATAGCCATAGAACCCCCTTGTGTTGGTTGCCGGTCGGATTTCGCCGTCCAGCTTGGTCGGATTCCGACCAAGCGTAGTTGGTAACCACGATCCGATCATGGCGATTCGCGGCACTTCCCGCGGAACCGCCTTTTCGCATATCCCTACCTGCGGTTTTCGCGTAACAATGCTGGCGTGAATGCAACGCCACCCGATTTCGCTGCCGAGCAATTCGCAGGTTCGAAGGCCCGCACCGGGATTCAGGGCGGCGCATCGCAAGTCCTTAGCTACGGCAGGGTGCTGACGAAAGCTCGGATTAGGTATCGGCACGCCTCGCGCTGGGAGCGCCCGCACCCTGCAAGCACTGTACGGGCGCGCGGCTCGATCACAGTCCCAAGCTGCGACCGGCGCTGGTCCATCACCGGTGCCGGCCCGGCAATCCATCCGACCGAAGGCATCGAAACGATGAATGATCAAGCACTGCAACCAGATACAGCGGCAGGGAAAGAACGGCCCAAGGCGGTCGGTTTGGTGCGTACAGAGGTGTCGGGATTGGATGCACCGTGGCATGCGGACGAGGTGCGTCGTCACGCGGGCATGCTGGGTTACCGGCTTCTCTACACCGTCAGGCCGCCGCAGGACCACGCCGACCCAGTCGGATACGCGCTGGATATCGCGGCTGGGCTGGGCGCCGATGCGGTCGTCGTCTACGACCTGGCTGCTGTGGATCAGTCGCCCGCGCGGTCGTGCGAGATGTTCGATCTCGAGACTGTCGTGCCGCCCGAGACGTGGGCGCGGGTGCACGAGAGCGGTTCGAGCGCTGAGGATACGTGGTCGGTGACGTGCGCGGCCGAGACCGCGTAGCGCGGTGGAGGCGCCATGGACGAGGTGCATCACACCCAGGCCAATGGGCTCGAGGCGACGTGGCGGCCCACACACTTCGATGACGGGAAAATCGAAATTATGAAGGTGCACAACATATCTGACGGGACGGAGCCCGATGTGGTGTTCGCGCCGGGCACTGATCTGGTCACTGCGCGAGAGCGTTTCCCGGCGCTGGGTCCGTTATGGGACAAGGTGCGGGCCGAATTCTGGGCCTGGTTGTCGCCTGGCCCGCGCGTCTCGGTGAGTAATCGCGGGGCGATGCGGTGGTGGGATTGACCGGCGGAAGCGGTGTAATCGAGCGATCGTGACCGCGGCGAACTCGTAGCGGCCTATTAAGGCCCGTGCCCGGCCGTGCGGTGTTGGCTCTGTATGCGAGTGCGGAGGAGGCGTACATGGTCGTGAAGTTCGTGACTGCGGCGTACGTCGTCACGACTACGTCCGTGGTCCTTCGGTCGACGAGTCAGCCTTCATTTGACGTGAAATCTATTGGTTAGCGGGGCTTTTCGTGGTGTCGACCGTTGGCGTCAGCGGTGCGCTCGTGATTGTGGTGAACGCCGTGCGGTTCCGGGGACACTCTCCGTCTCCGGAACCACTGTCGGGGCGATGCGCTGGCCGTGGAGGGCGGACACGCGGATTCCGGGCTCGAACATCGGTGACGGTGGGCAGCTGTATCGAAACCTTCTGCGCCGCAGCCAAACCGGCTGCGGCCATACGTGAAGACAAGGAGTGAAAGCATGACTTATAGCGATCGTCAGCTTCGGAACATTGTGATCTTCGCCGTCGTGGCGGTCTGCCTGGCCGTGCTGGTCAGCGGCGTGGCGCTGGTCGCAGTGGCACACATGCACCATGTGCGACATGGTGCGCCCGCGTCCGTGTCGGGCATTACAACTGGGTGATGCGGTGTGGATGCGTATCTGTTCGGGCGGATCGCTGGCGAGGTCCGCAGTTTCACCTTGCCCGAGGAACGTGAGGCCCTCGATGCCTGGGCAGCGGACTGCCGCACGAGGGCGCAGGACACCCGGGAGTTCGACAACTGGCACCAGTTCGTCAACGAGCATTTGGACACCGCGGCCCAGGCGTTGATCGAGGGCAAGTTCCCCTCGATCACATGGACGGACGGCGATGTGCCGCTGTCGGTTTCGTATCACCTTATCCCGCACGAGGCGGGAGAGGACGGCTGTGGGGCCGGCGGATGAAACAAGGCTCGGGCGACACCGCCCTTTCCCAAATACGACTCGGTGGGGTCCGCGCAACGGGAACAGTCGACCATGCCGAGGGCGCTTTACCTGAACACAGTGGGATTTTGCGATGGGGACTTCCAGCTACTGACAGCCGCGCTGCTGCACCATGACAGTGCCCCGGCGATGGTCCGGGGGCGGACTGCGGATGAATCTGCCGCGCCTGACCTCAGCTGAACTCTGATCGCGGCCCCGTCGTCTGGGCCGATTCAATGGCCAGAAACTTTCGCTGCTACACAGGAAGGTCTGTCTCGATGAACACAGGCTCGATGAGCACTGGGATTGTGAAGTTTTATGACCGGCAACGCGGATTCGGATTCATCACTCCCACCGGCGGTGGACCCGACATTTTTGTGCACTTCACTGGTTTGAGGGATAAGGGCGCGTACCCGCCCGCCGCCGGAGACACCGTCGCCTACGAGGTGGGTTCGGGTCGCCAGGGCGTCAAGGCCGTGCAGGTTCGTATCGTGACGGTGGCAACTGAGGCAGCAGCAGACGTGGAATTCGGTGGGGTGCCGCGGTGACCGTGCCTGCTGCCGGATCGTGCCCGCCCGCAGCGAAGGTGTTGGTGCCGTTGACCGGTGAGACCGTGGCCGCGCGCATGGTGCATGCGGGTCCAGCCGCGCGCGAGGCTCTGTATCGAGGATGGCGCCGGTGAGCAGGCTTGCGGTGTTGCCGTCGATGGAGATGTTGTTGCGTGCGTTCGCGGATGGTGTGCCGCCTTCTGGGGTCGTGTGTGCGGAGATCGTGGAGCTCGCGGTGGAGTTGGTGGATGCGCGTTGTCGCCTGCGAGCAGTGCAGCACATCTTGCGCGCGTATATGGAATCCCCGCACGACCGCGGTGAGCAATGGGCCGCGACGATCCGGCGGTGGATCCACTCATTGGAGGAGATCGCGTCGCTGGTGGCGTCGATCGACGAGGCGGTGCGCCAGCGCACCATTCTGGCCAGTGGTGTGGACGGGCCCGCGCATGTGGCGACAGAGACTGTGGGGCAGGTGATTTCGAGGTTGGCTTCGCTGTGGGTCGCGGTCGCCGACGAGAAGCAGGCCCCTGACCAGGAACCCCTCGAGGAGGCGAAGGCTCTGGCGCAGCTGGGCGAGGGTTACACCAGTTTGATCGCGGGGTTGGCCCACGGCACCGTCCGACTTCCGCGAGCCTGGCAGTGGGAGCTGCCTTCCCCGGCGACGGCGAACTGTGCGGCGGTGGTGCGCTCGCCGCGCGCGGACCTCGATGCCGCGATCGCCGAGCTCGCGGCGAGTGGTGCCTGCATGGTGGAGCAGCGTGGGGCCAGGAGTGCGGTGGTAACCGTGGCCGGGCCGCAGCCGTGGCACGGCGTCCATGCGGCGGTGACGGTGGCGACGTGGGGGTGGTGGCTGCCGGTCTGGCTGGCGCGCATCTACACCAGCCGTCCCCGCCGCTGGTGCCTGCGAGTCGATGAGACCGGGCAGGTCCATCGCACCCCTACCGACGAGGGCAGCGGCAAAACCATCAGCAGCAGAACGGAAAACACGCCGTGGCGATTGTAATCGCTAGCGCCGCAACCCCTTCCGGGTCCGGCTTCGCCTATACAAGGATCACGCTTCATGCCGAATCACACCGAGTACGTCTTCTACGGGCTTCACGGTCGTCCGGCGGCATTCACCGTGCCGCCGGTCGAGGCCACTCCGGATCAGCCCTTGCCCGCCGCTGCCCCGATCCTGCGGATATGTGCGGGTGCGGAGGAACCGGCGACCGTGTTGCTGCGGAGTGCACGCGAGATGGTCGGTGTGTGGCGGCACGCGCACGAGCACCGTCCCCTCGGCCGAGAAGAGCTGGAGCACCTCAACGAGCAAATGGGCCTCTACACCTGGTTCATCGACAGGGAGGCAGGCGGTCACACCGAACAGATCGCCCACGCTCCCGAGGCTCCGACCGCACCGTCGTCGTACGGGGATTGGGTGTCGTGGCTGGTGCGGAGATATGTGCTGTACGCGCTCAGGCAGCACGACCCCGACCTTCGCCAGCGCGACTCGGCCGAGTTGTGCTGGTGTATCGAGTCTCTCGATGAATTGGTTGGCGCGGTCCGCGCGGGACGGCTACGCCTGCGCGAACAGGCAACCGGTCCCCGCGACAGCGAATTCCCACCGCGGCGAGTCTGGCCATCCACGGACACCGAGCCCACGGCCTCACAGCCGGACGGTGACGAGTCGTGACACGTGGTGGATCGCCCTGGCGCAGCACCGGTTGCTCTGCGAATACGAGCGGTGGGTTCCGAGTCTGCCAACGAGCCTTCCGGGCACCGCGATCAGTGCGTGCAGGCGTCGGTTGGTCGGCGGCCGGCAGTCCGTTGTTTGGTCCGAACTACAGGAGGAAAAGGTCTTGGTCGACGTCGTCTGGTTGAACGGCACTTTCGGCTGCGGTAAGTCAACGAAAGCGATGGAATTTGTTGCGGCGCAGACAGAATGGCGTCTGTTCGATACGGAGCATGTGGGCTTCATGCTCGAAGCGCAATTTCCCGATCGTCCGGTCGACGATATTCAACACCGCCCGTTATGGCGGCGGCTCGTACCCATCGTGGCCAGCGAACTCGCTCACGCCACCGGCCAAAATCTGCTGATCGTGCAAACGGTCCTGCAGCACGAGTACTGGGAAGAGCTCGCCGAAGGCATTCGCGCGCAAGGACATTCGCTGCACCACGTGCTGATCGACGTCGACGCCGCCGCGCTGGAGCGGCGAATCACTGACGACCACGTCCTGCACGGTGCCGCTGAATGGCGACTACAGCACATCCCTGCCTTCCTCGCGGCCCGTACCCGGTGGCTGGTCGATGCGGCTGATCTACGGATCGACACCACCTCCGTGCCGCCGGCCCAGGCCACTGAGCGCCTCGCCGAGGCCATCGCGCACTGGACCACACCCTCATCTCCCAGTCGCACGTCATCGACGAGAAAGATCCAGGAAGGCGGAAGTTCGTCGTGAAGGCAGTGAATGTCGAGCTGATCGATGATCGAGATGGTGTCTCGGTTGCCTCGGAGACAGTGGTTTTCGGGATCGACGGAGACATATACGAGATCGATCTGACCGACAAGAACGCGGTTGAGCTGCGCGAGCTCCTCGGCCTCTGGGCGTTGTACGCGCGCCGGATCCAACCGCCCGCGTTCGTGCGAAAGCCTCGGCCGAGGTACGTCTATGCTGTAGGCCCGCGCGGGTCACGCTCGGCCAGAACGCAATAACGCACCGCCTGTCGGCGCGGGCGTGAACCACTTCAGGACTCCCGCCAGTAGAACAGACAGCTCCACTGGCGGGACAGAGAGACCGGAATATTGCCTCTGGCGGCATCCGGAGCCCGGTCTTCTCTGGGATCGCATCCCCCAGCACACGCACGGACCCGCAGACCCGTGCGCGCTGGGGATGCACCCTCAATTCTGTTGGCTAGCCTTGTATCGGCATTAATGTCGTAGTTGCCAGTACAGCTGACATCGCCTCCACGATGTTGCGGGTGCGGGGGCTGGGCATCTTCAACATCAGCCAACTCGTGCAGGCGTGGCTGGCCGATGACATCAACCGCACCGGTCAAGTCGGCCCGGCAGCGGACGCAGTAGCTCGCCCGCCTGGTTCGAACACCGCTGCACGAGCAGCCATCACAATCATGGACTGAACAGTGCGGGCCAAGGCGTGCCTACGTGGTTGCTGCGGTGATTGGGCTTCCCTGGACCGGGTGTCCGGTCCGGCCACGCTTGCCATCGGGACCGGTGTCGGTCTGGCCGACGGGATGAGGTGGTTGCCTCGAATAGGCACGAGTCACACGTGGAGTGGCTATTCGGTGTTGTCGGTGTGTGGCCAGAACAGGAAGCCGCGGATTTCGGGGACGTCGGTGATTTCGGTGAGTTGGACGTCGAGGGTGTAGCGCTGTCCGGTGGTGGGGTCGCGCATGTGTAGGGGCTGGTTGTCGATGCAGCGGCCGTGTGCGACGTGGATGTCGTTGTGCCAGTGGTGGTTGAAGATTTCGTTGCGTGAGAGTTGCTGGTACAGGCTGGCCACTCGGGGGTCGTCGCGGTAGTGGGCCAATGTGCCGCGCAGGGCGCCCACGAGCCATCGCGCTTCGCGGCGGGGGTCGGCCAGCAACGCTTTCGCTGGGGAGGGTTCGGGCGAGGGGGCAGCGCCCAGAGGGCGAGGTTGTCCGCGACGCGCAGCCCGGGGAAGATCCGGAAGAACTTATCGTTCGCGGTGAGGACGTTCCAGAGCGGGTCGAGATAGGCCAGGGCCAGGGGCGAGTCGAGGACGTTCCACAGGGACCGGCGGGCGGGTGTGATGCGTTCCCGCAGTTCGTGTGCTGGTGGCAGGGTGCCGGGTGGCTGGCACAGGTCCCGGGTCAGGCGGGCTTGGGCGTCGTCGAGTTGGTATCCGGTGATGAGGCTTTCGATGATGTTGGGTCCAGGGATGGTGTGGCCGTATTCGATGTCCTTGAGATAACGGGTGCTCACGCCGGTGACGGCCTGGGATCGGGGCCGGCTGAGATTGCGGTACTCGCGGATATCACGCGCCCAGCAGGCCATGCAGATCACAGTGCCCGGCTCGCAGTACTCCTCGCCGTGTTCGGTGTGCATTGGTCAAACCCCCTACTTTTGGGTCTTCCGTCCAGGATCGCCAGACGGATAGAATGAAAGGTTGCTCGCTTGATCTCCCCCCGGAGACACTTCAATAGGTATCAGACCTAGATCACCTTCGCAACGGCTTACCGTTGAACCATTTAGTAGCCAATCAGTAGCTATGATCAGGGTTTTCTCAGCTTCTCTGCGACGCCAGACACAGTTATTCGTGTCGCGGGGAAAAATTTGCAGGGGTGCTGCTGACGTCCCTTTCTTATATTTTCGCAGGCAGGCGGCGGGTCGGTAGCGCGAATGCTGAATGGGACGTAAATGACGTCCCTCGAACCTCTAGCGCGGCAGTGTGTTTTGTGTGTTGGATGAAGATAGTTCATCCCACACGCATGGAAGGTAAGAATCTCGTGGATCCTTTATCTATCTTGTCGTTGGTCAGCCTCGTATCGGACATCGCGGTGAATGTGGTTGCCCTCGCGACCGATGCCTGGAACGCGGTCGCACCGCTGCTGCCGCACTAGTAATCCCCCTCCCTTCGCTGGAGGCTTCTGGCTGCGTATTCCGCAGTCGGGAGCGCCGATCCGGCGCGTAATGAGTGCGCTATTCCAAAGTTCCCTATCTCACCCTGAAAGGGTCTATTCGGCATGCCTGAAACAGAAACGCAAACGACAAATTCGGGGTCGATCAATCCTCGTCCCGATCCCTTTGTCAGGCGAGTATCGCCACGCTTTGCGGTCGATCCGAAGCGGGCTATATGGGCCCGTGTAATGGTCGCGGGCGTGGTGCCGGTGGTGATAGTCCTGGTCGCTCCGGGGGTCGCGTCCGGTGCGGGTGCCGGGCCGATTGCCAACCAGCCCGGTGTGACCACCGGCATGCAGCCGGGAACCCCCGCGCCGCCCTCACCGCCGCCTCTGGTGTCGGATCCTGCGGCATATCCTGAGCAATCGCCTGCGGTGCGTAATGGGCCGGTGCCTCGGCCGGAGCCGTCGGCGGCTCCGGTTCCGGCGGTGGTGGTGGCGGATCTGCATCCGCCGCGCCCGGTACCGGCGGTTGCGCCGATCGCGCCGCCGCCCAACGAGATTCGCATCGGTCAATTCGAAGCGCCCTCGCCACCGTGGCTGCCGGGACAGGTCAAGGACGCGATCAACAACACCGCCGCGACCGCGGAGGCGCAGGTCTCCACCGCGCTGGACTCGGTCGGCATCCCGCCGGGCCGTTCGGACCGGGTCGCGGGAGCCACAGCGGCGGGGACCGGGATCGGGGCGGCGATCGGCGGCACGATCACCGCCGCGCCCGCCGCCGCCGTGGGC
>NZ_BDCC01000087.1 GCF_001613305.1 Nocardia vaccinii NBRC 15922 | reverse complement strand
ACACAACATAACTAAGTGCGGCTGGAGTACTAAGCCACGGAGTCGTGGTTATCGACACCGAATGGCGCTGCGTCCTCGGCGAGATACCTTTCATCGCACGAGATTCCGACCTCATGCTATTCATCGACCTGCAGCTCAATCCAGGTGAGACAACTCTCGACAGCTACCGGGTGCCGCCGGACAGACAGCAACGGATTCGTAGATGTGCACTGCTGTGGCTCAACAACAACCCCAGTCCGTTCCGCAGAGTCCGGTTCGACGGGATTCGGGTCATGGTCGAACCGGGTGTCGAACCACGCGTCGAGCACATCCCAGCCGTGTTCTAGGCGCCGACCGCCCACAGTTGCGAGCGAGATCCGCGCAGAGCCGTCGAGTTGCGCTGGTGGGTGCAAGTTTGTAATCGTCACTGCCTCAACCATTTTCCCTCACAAACACACGGATTGTTGCGGAGCGACTGCTGCCGGCGGCGATGATCTTGCCGTCGGGTTGGACGGCGACGGTGTTCGCGATGTCTGCTTGGGAGGGCACTGCGACACCCCGCAGCGGTGAATCGAGGCTCAGACCGCCGACGGGCCGGGCTTATGGAGTACCAGCCATTCCGGCAGTGTGTACTGGTAGCTGCCCTGCGTCGCAATCTCGTACTCCAGCATCCGGATCTGCCCAGATTCGTACTCGTCGGCCGCACGGTACGTCGTTGCCGCTTGCACCATGGCTGCTGCGGAATTGGTAAGGCCGTTGCTGGCTGTGGTCAACAGCCCGTCGAGCACGTGTGCCGCCTCGTTGAACTTTCCCACCGCCCTCGGGAACTGGTGATCCACACCGACGATTTGCGCTGCCGAACAGGCCGTCGCTGCGGCGCCGTATTGCTCACCGGCCGCCGGTAGGGTGCGATACCCGGTGTAATACAGCTGTACGACGTTGACGACAACCGCGTCCTTGGCATCGTCGAGTCCCTTGAACTCCAGTTCTTGATACGCCGAGGATTTCAGGTTCGGGCGCTGCAGCCGAGCGGTCGGATTGCTGAATGGCCCCGACTCGTTGAGGTCCGTTTCGAGTCCCTGGTTGATCTTCTCGTCCAACTCGGCGATGTTCCTGTCGAGTCCGTCCAACGCGGTCCACGCGTTGTAGAGGAGCGTGCTTGCGACTGCTATTGGACCCGAGCCGGTAACGTCGATGGGCCACTCGTGGAGTTGAGACTTCGATTCGGCGATCATGCCGCCACCCCACCCGGTAGCGGCAAGAGCCACATCGATGATGTCGAGTTCGGGTGCCGTCACTGCTTTGAATACCGCGACCGCGTCGGCCATGACACTCACGAGTCCGGCTATTTCTTTGCCACTTGTCTCCTCTTCACCGGGAGCCGTACCGGCGCTACCACCTCCGCCGAGAAGTACAATCAGTCTCTTGCAGATCCATACAACGGATTCCTTGGTCAGCTCGACAGCATCGGCGAGCGCCGTCGCGGCGATTGCCAGTTCTCGCACGCACAGGGCGTGGACCGCAGCGGCTTGCCCGAACGGAACCAAGAAATTATGGTAGAAGATATCCGCCCCATCTCCTTTCCATAGCCCGAGATGGATCAATTTCGTCGCATCGTCAACGTTCCCGGCAGCCCTTGCGATACAAGAGAACACGGAAGAACCCGCCGGCCATGTCCACTGGTCCGAAGAAACAAGGAACTGATCAGCGACCTGCGCCAGATCAGGTCCATCCAGCGAGTAGTACCCTCGGAATCGGGCAGCGAGGGTCGATACGTCACTATGGAAAACCGACTCCGCCTGCTGGTTTTGACTCGGAGTCCCCCCGGGCGACTGGGACATATTGAACTCGAATAAACTCTCAGCCGCTGACACAAGATTTGCCAGCAGCGGCTCCAACTCGCCTTGCAATGACATTACCATGGAATCAAATCCTCGAGATAACGATCTTGAAGTATCGTACGCATGTTTGAACTTCACCGCACAGGAATCGTGCACCTGAATGATTCAGGCACTTGGCAATGAACCCGGGCCGGGTGGGCCGAGACCCGGTGACAATTCGACAGCCGGAATCAGATTCCGAACAGTGGATACCAGCACCCCGCGGTCGGCAGCAGCACCGCTCGGCCACCCGCACCGCCGGTCGCCGGACGAACCGTCGATGACCATGATCGCCGCGGCGGCCCGAATGCCATGCGCTGCAACACCTTCGCGGTAACAGCGGCCAACTCGACAGCAGATTCGATTGTGCGACATCGACGGCAGTTGATGCCCATTCTCGTGTCCCCTCCCTCACGCTACTTCGGCGCCATCCGAACCATCGGTGATGGAACGCTCGCGCCGGACCCGTCGGCGCTCTATCGGCTCACCGGCTGGCTGTCGCGCCAGAGCCATACATGAACGATAGGAGGAAAGAGCGGCGATGGCTGGTGTCTTTTACGACAGATTAGGTACCATTTGCGACATAGGTGGCGGTACTCGTCGTTGATGCAACGTGACGACGTTGTTCACCGGGGGCGAATCATGGACGCCCGCCACCCGGACATCCACCAGAATCTCATCCGGGCCCGGCCGCGGCGTTCGCCGTTCACGCAGCCGCAGTACCTCGCGCCCGCCCGGATTCTCGATGCTGACTCACTTGGTACGAGCCCTGCCGAAGCTGAACGCTATTGGGTCCGATCTCGTCTCGGTGCGGATCTCCAGACAGCGTCCGACCCGCGTACTTCGGCGATGGTCGTGCCGCGGCGGCGTCGGAACAGTGCCCGCAGCGTTCCAGCGTTGAGGTAACCGACCTGCGTGGCGATCGCGTCTACGGGCAGGGCGGTCGTCCGCAGGAGCCGCGTGGCTCGTTCGAGGCGGATCTCGTCGCCGAAATCCCTGGGTGACATGCCCAGCTGGGCCTGCGTCGCACGCTGCAGACTGCGCGCCGTGGTATCCAGGGCCTTTGCCGCGTCGGCGATCGTGAACTGATCGGCGACGTGTTCGCGCACCCAGCGTTCGAATGACGCGACGAGTGAGTCACCGCGGGCGACGACCTCTGGAATCGAGAACTCGATCTGTGGCCCTCGATTACCGATCGCCAAGTACCTGGCGACGAGTTCGGCCAGCGCCGGACTGACCGAATTGATCAGTGACAGTGCAAGATCCAGGTGCGAAAGGGATGCGCCGGCGGTGGTCACCCCGCGCGCGAGGCACAGGGTGCGGCCCTCCTGGACATCGACTTCGGGATATCTGCGCCGGAAGGTGGGGCCGAGCCACCAGCTGGTTGTCGCCGTGAGGCCGTTCAGCACCCCGGCCTCGGCGAGGAAGACTGTTCCGGTGCAGGCTCCGGCCAGGTGGGTGCCGCGCTGGTGCTCCGACGAAATATGTTCCAGTATTGGCTGATTCGCGGGCGCGGAAATCAGATCGACCAACGCTTCGGAGTCGAGTACACCGATTGCGGGCACGATCATCACGTCGATCTCGCCGAATAGATCGTCCAGTGGTGTGGTCGGTACGAGGTGGCCGTGCCAGGTCCGGACGCTGGTGCCCAGCGACGCGGTGCGTACCCGCCAGGGTGGGGGAGGGCTTTCCAGTTCGGCCAGCAGGGCATTGGCCATGCTGAAGGTCTCGAGTACCGCCGCGAATCCGAAATCGGCTACACCGTCGATGACGAGTACCGTAGCCTCCATGTCGCAAACAGTACCAAAATCTATAACGACCTCCGGCCACGGAATACCCAGCGGGAGTGCAACCTACCCAGCGGGAGTGCAACCAATGCCACTCACCTGAGTGCAGTTTTCAGTCTGCTGCAACGCAATGTCTTGGACCGGCAGCGGTGGGACACCCGCGAACAATTACGGATCGCGATCGTCACCTGGATCGAACGCACCTACCACCGCCGACGTCGACAAGCCCGCCTCGGCCGGTTGACCCCGATCGAATTCGAAACCATCATGACCCCAGCAGCCCGACAGGCTGCTTAACCACTGTCACCTGAACGTGCAGCAGCCCCATTGGCTACCAGTTCGATACTCAACCTTCCGACCGGGGATTCCGCCTGTCGTCCACGGTTCGATAGGCCGACTCCCGCAGCAGCAAAATCTCCAGTTCCGTGAGGGCAATCGTCAGGGCGACCGTAGATCTCACTCGCCGAGGTCCGCGGCCCTTCCGGCGTCTGTAGGCCCGTTGCCTGCACGCAGGCTTGCAGTATCTGGGACGTCGACCAGGAGAGCCGGCCACCGGCCGCCGCAGTGGTGTGCCGCAGGCTGTGCACGATCTCTGACCACCTGGATCGCAGTCCCCCTCATGGCTCGTATCGAACAGGTCCCTGAGCTCACTGCGGTGCAAGGCAGCGAGCAATGAATCGAGGCCAGCGTCGGTGCGCTCCAATTGATGTAACTGTTCGGCCCATTTCGAGAAGCTCGCCCACTCCGTACATGGGATATCCGCCGTGCATGACTTCCTGGAGCAGACCGTCAGCTTCTCTCCAGGTGAGCTTTCGAGTGACATGGTCGCCGATGCCATCTCTCCTCGTCTTTCGTCTGGTCACCGCGGTTCCGCCTCCGACTCCTGTTGCGCGACACCGGCCTGTGGAGGAGCTTCGCCGTGTGCGCGCGCTACGACGACCGAAAGCGGCGGCGAAGGCTTCGAATACACGTGGCACATCCTCCGGGCCAGCGGTCCTTCACATCCACACACGGCTCGCCGATCACATAGATGTCTTCTCTCGCTGCGGTATTACTGCCGGTGACGGACAGCAGTCAACGGTGGCAGTCGGTGTGCGGAACTGTCACCACATGAACCCTGCTCACGCTGACCCCGCGTCCGGTGGTCTCCCGAATCAGGTCGTTCCAGCTGTTCTTGTACTCGTCGTCCGGCAGCGCGGGCTGCCCGTCGAGGAATCGCCGAAACCGCTCCGATTCTGCGGGCACCATATAGGCGTCTCGGACTTCGAGGTGAAACGCTTCCTGTGCACAGTTGCGGAACACATTGCCCCAGGGCGATGGCTCAGCCGGTAGGTAGAGCACCGTAGAACGTCCTTCTGATCTTCGGAACCTCGATCGCGGTCTCATGGGGCGCCAGATCGAGCTGAGCAAGCGTCTCAGATTCACTGACAGGTTGGCCAGTCAGGCGGTTACGCGCTGGTGGCGCGAGCCTCGCCGTCAGTGGGTGTGAGCAGGGTCAGGCCGGTGTCGTAGCGGCGGTACAGCAGATGCCCGCGGCCCGAACTCGGGTCGGTGTAGAACAGGAACGGCAGTCCCTGCTCGCACACCCGGTCCACGGCGGCGGTTTCGGTAAGCGCCGGTGCCGGGCGGGGATTGACCGTGAATGGTCCCGGCTCACCTGGAGTCGAATGTGAAGGTTGCGCGCCGTGCTGGCGGGCCAGCCGCACCCCCGACGGCCCGGCGCGGTAGACGATGGCGTCCTGGCCGGTGGCGGCGTCGGTGAACAGGTGCACGTCGTAGTCCATCGCGTCCATCACCGCGACGGCCCCCGCCGGTCGGCCGGCCGCCAGCGGGACCGATTTGCGGCGGGCCAGTTGTCCCGGCCCCGGGGTATCGAGGGGTGGCCGGGTGAGATCGGGCCATGGTCTGGGTTGCCACGGTGACCGGATCACGGTGATCAGCTGTTCGAGTCGCACCACGACCGGTAGCGCGTCACCCGGGCCGTGTGTGAGTGTCTGGATCCGTGCCGGTGTGTCACCGACGTGCAGGTTCACCTGGACCAGAAACGGGCCGCCGTCGCCGGTATCCGGGCCGGTGATCCGCAGCCGGGCGCCGCCGCCGACCTCGAGGCGGTCCAGCAGCCGGCCGACCGCACCGGCGAATCGTTCACCTTCCAGGGCAGGGACCCTGCCGTGCGGGTACACGATCACGTTCGCAAACACCGTCGACTCCCATGGATGCGACTCACCCGACACCACACCCTCCTGGTTTCTCCGCCCTGCACCCCCGGTCGGCCCGATCAGGGTGCCTCACCGCTCGGACACCCGGAAAGGGTCGAAAGGCTCTATTATGCGCAATTTATTCATTGCATCTTTATGCAAATAGTGACTGGATCGTGGGCTTTTCTGAACCTTCTGTCCGTGGGTGATGTTCTCCTGGAAGCTGCCGTGACTGACCACCGGGATCGACCGCCAGCCGCGGCGGCTGGCGGCGACCGATGGTACGGATCGGTCGGGGCGTCGAACCCCGGGCCCGGGTCGGGGCTCTCTGGCTGGTTGTGTTGTGCGCGTGCCGATTCCGGCGTTCGGCTACCTGGTTGTCGTGGTCAGGAAGTCGATGATGATGCGGTTGACCTCCTCAGGGCGTTCCAGGTAGCCGTAGTGGCCGCAGTGCTCGATCTCGACGTAGCGTGCCCCGGGGATGGCCGCGGCGACCTCACGGCCGAAGACCGGTGGTGTCATCTTGTCATCGGCGAATCCCACGACCAGGCTCGTGATCTTGATATGGGTGTAGGCGGCGAGACGATCCTGGGAGCGATCCATGCCGAGCTGCCTACGGACGCCGGGGGACGGCTTCGCAGCAGCACTGTATTCGAAGATGTCGAGCCACTGCTGGGCTCGGTCGGGGTCTTGCAGGGTGTCGGGTGAGAGATTGAGCATGGCCTTGACGGCTGCCGCGTAGGCAGGGGGTAGAGCGATGTTGTTGTCGTACAGGGCTTGTTCGCCGGCGTTGAACATGCGTGCCAGCGGATGGGGGCGCCCGACCGCGCCGAGCATGATCGCCTTGCCCAGCAGCTCGGGGCGGGCGAGGGTGAGTTCTTGTACCACACGTGCCCCCATGGAGTGCCCGACGACGTGGGCGGGCGCACCCAGATGCTCGATCAGTGCGGCGGTGTCGGCAGCCAGATCGTCGAAGCTCATTCCGGCCGCGCCCTCGTCGGAGGGGGCGATGCCGCGGTTGTCGAAGGTCGCCACGCGGAATCCGGCCTTCACCAGGGCGGGTACCTGGTAGGTCCGCCACACCCGGCCGGGGCTCGCGCTGCCCATGACCATCACGACGAGGGGGCCGGTGCCGGTGACCTCGTAGTTGAGTCGGATCCCATTGAGGGTTGCGATGGGCATCGTCCTTCTTTCAGATAGCAGCGAACTTCGAAACTTGTGCGAAGTTCTCCTATTTCACGGTTTCGCAAACAGTAGACCAAGGTCGTGGTCTGAGCCCGAACTGGCCTGGGCTCAGACCCCGCGCGGAAGTGGCGAACCTCACGCCTTACCAGCGACGCCGCCACGGGCGGCGATCGGCAGTTAACCCCACGCTCGCCATCAGGGGGTGCACTACGTCACTGATTGCAACTTTTCTAAACTCAAAACCTAGTTGTTTTGCGAAGGAGAACATCGTCGTGACCGATCAATCCACCGCCGTCACCGAAACTGGGTCTGGCGCAAGCACTGTGAGCGCGCGGGCACTGTTGCCGGTCTGGTCCGACTGGCGCGCGGGCGTGCGTGCCCCCCCGGCGCGGACCTACTGTCCGGGCTCATCGTCGCGCTGGTCGCGCTCCCGCTGGCGCTGGGCTTCGGGATCTCCTCGGGCCTCGGCTCGACCGTGATCACAGCGACCGGAGCGGCCACTGTCACAGTGCACCACCAACGCCCGGTGCGGGCCGTTGCTGCGGACCCTGCTCATCGACCACGACATCGTCGTCGACACCGGCCCACAGGACCCGATCTGGAGCGTGCCCGCCCGCACCGTCACCGCACCCGCCAACCCCTTCGACTACTCCGCCCTGGCCGTGCCCGGGCTTCCCAGCGCCCTGTGCGGCCACGCCACCCCGCACACTCACCCCGCACATTCTCGCTGCAGCAGCCCACGCGCTGGCGCTGCTCACGCCGGTCGGGCAGGCCCTGCCCCACCTGCACGACCGGCGGCTGGTACCCGTCGTCGCCGCCCACATCAGCGACATCCTGGACACGACCACCGCACAACCCGCCCCACGCTGACACTGCGCCACACATCGAGACCCAGTAACGTTCGACGACACACACCGGAGCAGCCATGGTGATGACGCCCAACCGATTCCGCGCTCGCCACCCGCACCCGACCCCACCCGCACCGGTGAAAAGCGGCCATCAGCGCCGCAGCACGATCACCGACCTCGAAGCAGGCGTGCGCACGCTCGAAGTGCCGCAACTGGGGCATTCGCTGGTCTGCGAGCACGCCGCCACCCACATCCTCGGCCCGGCCAGCATGGCCGTGGTCATGCTGTGCAGGCACAACGCCCACCTGGTCGAACAAGCCATCCGGGCCCGCTACCTCGACGACGTGGAGGTCAGCACCGACGGTGACGTCCTGACCATCACCCTCAGGACCGCACGAACCGGCGAGCGTGGAAGACGATGACCGTGGACGACTCCGGACCGGGTGAGTGCGCACCGGAAATGATCAATGTGACGATCGCGGTCCTACGCAACCGCCGACCCGCCGACGGTGTCCAGACTCCGACCCCCTGCGAGCAGGGATGGGTGCCAGGAACCCTCGACACCGACGGCGAACCGGTCCGGGTACTGCTGGTGACCAACGTCGACTCCCTACCCGGCACGATCCGCCCGGTACGCCCGATCGGCCTGCTCACCGGCACGAAACACCGTGCTGTGGTAGCGGTGCCGCACGAACGCTACGGGCCAGGCTTCGCCGACATCCACGAACTCACCGACCTGCCACCCACGCTGGTCGAGCGACTGTGCGTGGGCTTCGGCCACACCGATCGCGGCACCACCGAACAGGCCAGAATGATCATCCGTGCAGGTATCGAACAGTTCGCCGCCCGAGGCTGACGCGGTGGACCGACGCCGACGATCGGATGGTTGGAGATGGTGGCGAGCCCATCCCGCTGGGGAATGGTACGGCAGCACTGGTAATAGTGGGTGACGGCAGCCGTTGGGAGTTGCGGTCGGATCCTCGAGGACATGCCATTTCTCTACAATCACAAGTCGGCGCCGAAAAATTGCTGTCCCGTTTCGCTGAGCCATCGGAGTCCGATCACCAGCCAGGCGATCGTTGCCTGAAATCGACTCTTGCGGACTTTTCGCCGAGGTGGGGGTCTTCTAACATTGTTCCGGTCCGGTGGTCACCCGCTTTGCGGCTTGGTCAGCGGCTGTGAGCACGGTAGTGGCGCGTCTTCTCGCCGATTGCCCGCGCAGGGAGGCGGCAGAGTTCACGTTCACGGATTGTTTCCGGTGGTTCGTTCGCGCTCACTCGCAGGAGGGTTCGATCATGGCCGTCAAGAGTAAACCGTCGCAGGACTTGGACACTCGATAGCGGTGGCACCGCGTGGGCATACTTGGTCTCAGGACCACAGGTGTCCGCGCCTGTCATTCTCGTTGCCGAACGCGGCTGCGACGCCGCATCACTCGAAGTCTTCGCCGAGGTGGTGAACGGCCCGCGGTATCCTCTCGGCAACGAACTTGCCGAGCGCGGCCGGGATACGATCCTGGTCGGCTACGGCCCTGACTTCATGCCCCGCCTATCCAGGAACTCGAACATCGCCACTGGCAGCACCACCGATGTGGAAGACCTGACCGCGCAGAATGATCCGGGCCTGTCGACGTTCGATGACGCGCTGTATGCATCCACACCTCCGGCGGATTCATCATGGATGAGCGAAGAAGCCGGACGGTGGCTGCTGGACCGGCTTCCCTGACACCCCACGCGGCGTGGGCGCGACCGGACTCACGGGCCGCGCTCATTCCTGAACCAGATGTGGCGGAGGACTTCACCGTCCAACCGAGCGAGCGCACCGCACCGCGCCCAAGCCACTGACCACCGGTCAGGCCCCGCGATATCGGCGACCGCACCACCGAACTACCCCGTCAAGCGTCGGCGGCGGTATTGCTGAGGATTCCACACGGCGCACCCGCCGAGCACTCGGGCGGTCATGCCATCAGATCGGGCCGGTAAATTGAAATTCCGGAAAGGAGCTGTACACGAGCATGTCAGCGGATTCATGCTCCGTGCCCTCGTCGCCTCGGCGAACTTGCCGGCGGACAGGCATGACACACGGAGCAATCGCGGATATCGGTAACCTGATGAAGTCCGTTGCGGTTGCTGCCGCGGCACTGTCCGTCTTGTCGGCATGTTCTTCCGATATCCACGGAAAAATCCTCAGCCGCGATGGCGCTACCGTCTATGGAGAACCGCTGCGCTCGAAAACTTCCGCTTCGAAACATGAACCAGTCGAGCTGGGGAAACTGCAATATATGACACCGATTGTGATCGAATGCTACCTCGGGTCCGACCGGTCGTACCGAATCTTGTACAAAGGCAAGACCGCGTATATCGATAGTGATGTCAGCATTGCTCTCTCGGACGGTAGCCCTTTACATCCCGCGAATATCGACAACTGTGGATAACAGGCTGCATAATGCGCGGCGGTGCCGGATGCGGGGCAGCGCACGTGCATTTCAGCTCAGCTGGCCACTGACGACCCCCTCCTTGCGGATGCGAATTTCTGTAACGATCGGCAACGCATCACTGCGGCCGTGTGGGAGCGGCTGGATCCGCGCCGGTGTCACCGAGGTTCACGTGCACCGGGATGAGCACCGGACTGCTGTCACACTTCGGCCAGCCGAACACCGCCGGCCACACGACGCCATTCCAGTACCCGGCGGGCCGCACCGGCGAACCGTTACCCGTCGAGGGCCGCCACCCGGCCGTGTGTCAACATCACCACGTCGGGAAACGAGCACGCCGGCCACGGCTCCGACGTCGGCAGTTATCACATCGTCGACATGTTCTCGACATATCGACCGGCGCGCCCGGAGCCAGCCTGCGGTGCCGATCCCGAAAGCCGAGCCGGAAGGCCCGCTTCTTCGAGTTTCTTTGTTGCAGTGTTGCGCAAACAGTAGATCTAGGTACAGGTTTCTGCTAAACCTTCTCTGCATGGGTGATGTATCGGTGCTTGAAGGTCGCTGCGCCGCCGGGTTCGGGCGGTAGTCGGCGGTGAGCTGGCTGGGCAGGATCGTACGGATGGGACGGATCGCCGAGTCGGCGCCCGAGGTCCCCCGGGCGGCGGATACGCCTGCGGCGCTGCGGGGTTCGCTGCAGGTGCGGCATGTGGATGCGGGCTCATGCAATGGCTGCGAAGTGGAGATCTCCGGTGCGTTCGGGCCCGTGTACGACGCCGAGCGGTACGGGGCCCGTCTGGTGGCTTCGCCGCGGCATGCCGATGGGTTGATGGTGACCGGGGTGGTGACCCGGAACATGGCCGAGGCGCTGACGCGCACGCATGCGGCGACTCCCGGTCCGAAGGTCGTGCTCGCCTGCGGCGACTGTGCATTGAACCGGGGCGTGTTCGCCGATGCCTACGGGGTGGTGGGTGCGGTCGGTGAGGTGGTCGATGTCGACGTCGAGATCCCCGGGTGCCCGCCAGCGCCCGAGGCGATCGTCGCCGCGCTGCGGTCGGTGACCGGTCGGTGACAGCGACTGTCGAGGGGCGAGCGCGCGCGGCGGCAGATCCGGTGCGCGAGCACCGATTCGGTGCAGTGGCCTCCGGTGTCGCGGCGAGCGCGTTGGGGGCGTTCGCCGCGGCGACGGGAATGTGCGCGGTGTTCGGCCCGGCCCGAACTGTGAGTATCGGCTGGTTGCTGCCACTGTCGGGGCTGTATCTGCACGTCGATCGGGTGGGCGGGTTCTTCCTGGCGCTCACGGGGTCGGTGACTGTACCGGTCGGGATCTATGCGATCGGATATGCCCGCCGCGAGCGCCTGGGCGCGGTGCCGTTGGCGGTGCTTCCGCTGTTCGTGGTGGCGATGGTACTGGTGCCCGCGGCGGGCTCGGTGACGACGTTCCTACTGGGGTGGGAGTCGATGGCGATCGCGTCGCTGGTGCTGGTGTTCACCGAGTACCGGCGGCCCGAGGCACGCAGTGCTGGGGTGTTCTATGCGGTGATGACCCAGCTGGGGTTCGCGGCGATCCTGATCGGGCTGCTGGTGGCCGCAACGTCGGTGCCTGGCGGGAACCGGTTCGAGGCGTGGGCGGGGGTGGGGCAAGGGACGCGGGCGGTGGTGTTCGTGCTGACGGTGGCCGGGTTCGGGTCCAAGGCCGGGCTGGTGCCGCTGCACGCGTGGTTGCCGCGGGCGCATCCGGAGGCGCCGAGCCCGGTGTCGGCGTTGATGAGCGCGGCGATGGTGAACCTTGGTATCTATGGCATCATCCGGTTCGACCTGGTGTTGCTGGGGCCCGGGCCGCGCTGGTGGGGGCTGGTGCTCGTGATCGCGGGTGGCGGGACGGCGGTGTACGGGGTGTTGCAGGCGTCGGTGGCCTCGGATCTCAAACGGCTGCTGGCATATTCGACCACTGAGAACATGGGGCTGATCACCCTGGCTCTTGGCGCGGCGACCCTGCTCAACGATGCGGACGCGGCCGGTGCAGCGACGGTGGCTGCCGCGGCAGCGGTGCTGCATCTGATCGCGCACGCGGCGTTCAAATGCCTGGGGTTCCTGGGCGCGGGGTCGGTGCTGGCCGGGACCGGGTTGCGGGATCTGGACCGTCTGGGCGGGCTGGCGCGGCGCATGCCGGTGACCACTGCGGTGTTCGGGGTGGCGGCGCTGGGCGCGTCCGGGCTCCCGCTGGGCGCGGGGTTCGTGAGCGAGTGGCTGCTGGTGCAGTCGCTGATCCACACCGGGATCGGCAAGGATCCGGTGGTGGCGCTTGCAGCGCCGCTGGCGGTCGGCGCGGTCGCGTTGACCGCGGGGCTCGGCGTGGCGGCGATGGTGAAGGCGTTCGGTATCGGGTTCCTGGCCCGCCCGCGCTCGCAGCAGGCCGCTGACGCCCGCGAGGCGCCCGGGTCGATGCTGGCGGGCATGGGCATCGGTGCGGGTGTGTGTGTCGTGCTGGGCGTGGCGCCGCTGGTGGTTGGTCCGGTGGTGCGCCGGGTGGTCGCGCAGTTGCCTGCCGCGCGGCGGGATTTCGCCGGATTGGGGTGGACGGTGCGGTTGCCGGGGCTGGCCGGTTCGGTCGCGCCCGGCGCGATCGCGCTGGCGATAGTGCTCGTGATCGCGGTGCTGGCAGTGGGTCTGTGGTGGCGGGCGCGGAGGCGGCAACCGGTTTCGGAGAACGCGCCGTTGTGGGCGTGCGGCGCCGATCAGCCCGATGCGCGGATGCAGTACACCGCGACGTCGTTCGCCGAGCCCTTGCAGCGGGTGTTCGACGATGTGCTGCGCCCGGATTCCGACATCGAGATCACCCACCTGGCCGAGTCCCGGTACCTGGTGGACAAGGTGGCGTACCGGGCACGGATCACCGACACCGTGGAACAGCGCCTCTACCGGCCCGTGGTGCAGATGGTGCGCACAGCCGCGTCGGTCGTTGCCCGCGCGCACACCGGCAGCGTGCACCTGTACCTGGCCTATGGGACGGCCGGGGTGCTGATCGTGCTGGTGGTGTCGCGATGACAGCAATGGCGTACGCGGCCGGTGCCGCGCAGATCGGCGCAGTTATCGGCGGGGCGCCGCTGCTGCTGGGTGTGATGCGGCAGATCCGCGCCCGCGCCGAGGGCCGCGCCGGGCCGGGGGTGTGGCAGCCGTGGCGGGACCTGCGCAAACAGCTACGCAAACAGTCGATCACCCCGACCGGCACCACACTCGTATTCGCCGCGGCCCCACTGGTGTTGGCGGCCACGACCCTGGTCATTACGGCGGTCGCGCCGCTGGTGGCGACCGGGTCGCCCCTGGACGGCGCCGCGGACCTGGTCGCAGTGGTCGGGCTACTGTTTCTGGGTACGGTGGCGCTGATGCTCGGCGGGATCGACACCGGGACCGCGTTCGGCGGGATGGGTGCGAGCCGGGAAACTGTCATCGCCGCCCTGGTGGAACCGACGATTCTGCTGTCGGTGTTCGCGCTGTCGATCCCGGGCGGATCCTCGAATCTCGGTGCGCTCGTGGCGGGTACGCTCGAGCACCCGGGCCGGGTGGCGTCGCTGAGCGGGGTGCTGGCCGCCGCAGCGCTGGTGATCGTGATCATCGCCGAGACCGGCCGCCTGCCAGTAGACAATCCGGCCACCCATCTGGAACTGACCATGGTGCACGAGGCCATGGTCCTCGAATACGCCGGACCCCGGGTGGCGATGATCGAGTGGGCCTCGGCGATGCGACTGACGGTGCTGCTGAGCTTGTTCGCGAATCTGTTCCTGCCGTGGGGAATCGCCAACACCACTCCCTCTACCCTCGAGGTCGTGATCGGTGCCGTAGCGATCGCGGTCAAGGTACTGGTGCTGGCCGCGCTGCTCGCGGTCGCGGAGGTGTTCCTGGCCAAGCTGCGCCTGTTCCGCGTGCCCGAGCTGCTGGCGGGCTCGTTCCTGCTGGCGCTGCTGGCGGTCACCGCGGCGAACTTCTTCACCCGCAAGGGGCCCGCATGACCACCACTGGCTACGCGAGCGTGCTCGATTTCGCTGTAGGCGCCATGGTGCTCGCGGCGGTGTTCGTGGTGTGGCGGCGCGATCTTCGCGCCATCGCCTGGCTACTCGCCGCGCAGGGGTGCGCGCTGGCGGTCATCCCGCTCGTAGCGGGTATCCACCATCGCGACGCACCGCTGCTGGGTGTCGGGGTGATCGTGCTCGTGTTGCGGACCGGGGTACTGCCATGGCTGCTGGCACGCGCGATCGGGGCCGAGCGCCGCGAGTACCGGGAGGCGACCCCGCTGGTGAACACCGCCGCCTCACTGCTGATCGCGGCCGGGCTGACGGTGCTGGCGTTCGCGGTGACCCGGCCGCTGGTGAATCTGGATCCGGCACCGGAAACCGCTGCGGCCCCGGCAGCGTTCGCGGTGATCCTGATCGCGCTGTTCACCATGGCCACCCGCCGCCACGCGATCTCGCAAGCGGCGGGATTCCTGCTGCTGGACAACGGCATCGCCGCGGTCGCGTTCCTGCTCACCGCCGGGGTCCCGGTGATCGTCGAACTCGGCGCTTCGCTGGATGTGTTCTTCGCGGTGATGGTGATCGGCATCCTCACCGGCCGTTTGCGTCGCCTGTTCGGCGGCGCAGACCTCGACCAACTGCAGGAGCTGCACGACTGATGACAGCCCTGATCCTTGTCGCGATCCTCGCGCCCGTCGCGGCCGCGGTCACGAGCATGCTGGCCGGATGGCGCCGCAGCACAGCAGTTTCCGCGCCCCTGAGTGGCGTCACGATTCTCATCTGCGCCGCGGTGCTGATTGCCCGGCTGGACCGGCGAGAGTATGTGCTGGCCGGCGGGTTGCTGCGCGTGGACGGGGTGTCGGTGACGATGCTGACGGTGATCGGTGTCGTCGGCACGCTGGCCACCCTCGCCGGGATCGGCTACATCAATGCCGAACTCGCCCACGCACACACCGACGCCCGCGCCGCCCGCGGATATGCGGCATTGGTGCCGACGTTCCTGGCCACCATGGTGATCGCGGTGTGCGCCAACAACATCGGCGTAACCTGGGTGGCCATCGAGGCCACCACCCTCGCGACCGCGTTTCTGGTCGGACACCGGCGCACCCGCGCCGCGCTGGAGGCCACCTGGAAGTATGTGATCATCTGCTCGGTCGGCATCGTGGTCGCCTTTTTGGGCACCATCGTGCTGTACTTCGGCGCCCGCCATGCTGGTGCGGCCACCGAACAGGCCCTGAACCTGGACGTCCTGCTGGCCCGCGCACCCCATCTGAATCCCGATGTGACCCGCCTGGCTGGTGGGCTGCTGCTGATCGGGTACGGCGCCAAGGCGGGTTTGGTGCCGTTCCACACCTGGCTGGCCGATGCCCACAGCCAGGCCCCGGCACCGGTGTCGGCGCTGATGAGCGGGGTGCTGCTCGCGGTTGCCTTCTCGGTCGTATTGCGCATCACACCGATCATCGACGCTGCGGTCGGCCCTGGATATCTGCAGACCGGACTGCTGATCATCGGTTTGCTGACCATGACGGTCGCGGCGCTGCTGCTGACGGTGACCCGGGACGTCAAACGCATGCTGGCCTATTCCTCGATGGAGAACATGGGGTTGATCGCTGTGGCCGCCGCGGGTGGCACCCGCCTGGCGATCGCGGCGCTGCTGCTGCACGTCGTGGCTCACGGTATCGGCAAGACCGTGCTGTTCATCTCGACCGGGCCGCTGCAGGCCGCCCACGACTCCACCGCTCTGGACGCCCTGGCCGGGGTCGCAGCCCGCTCCCGGCTGCTGGGCACCACCATCACGGTCGGCACCGCCGTGCTGCTCGGGCTGCCGCCATTCGCGATGTTCGCCAGCGAACTGGCCATCGCCCGCTCACTCAGCCAAGCCCATCTCGCCTGGGCCCTCGCGGTGGCGCTGATGCCGATCACCGTCGCCTTCGCCGCGCTGGTGCGCAACACCAGCCACATGCTGCTGAGCTCACCGCCCGCCGGAGCGCCAGCGATCAGTGTGCCCGCCACCACCACGCTGGCATTGTTTGCCGGTGTGGTGGTGGCAGTGGTGCTCGGAATGACCGCTGGGCCGTTCACCGACCTGTTCACTACCGCCGCCGTACAGGTGATCCACCGATGACCCACACCCAGCACACCCGCCGCCGGGTCACCACCGACACTCTGCCCGACACTGCCGAGGCACTCTTCGGCAACGGCTATCGCCTCGGCCTGGTCGCCGCCCACGACGATGGTGACATCCTGCGGATCGTGTATCTGTTCCTGGCCGGGCGGCCCGACCGCCGCGTCGAGCTGGAATGCGGTGTCCCCAAGGCCGATCCGGTGTTGCCGTCGCTGGCCTATCTGTCGTTTCCTGCCGGGCGGTTCGAACGGGAAATGATGGACCTGTACGGGATCCGCCTGCACGGGCATCCACGCCCACGGCCGCTGGTGCGCCACGCCCACTGGCCCCCGCACTGGCATCCCATGCGCACCGACACCGGCGAGATCCCGGATTTCGCCGGCTCCGGCGAACTGCGGTTCCTGACCGTCGGCGGCGACGGCGTCTACGAGATCCCCGTCGGCCCCGTGCACGCCGGGCTCATCGAACCCGGCCACTTCCGGTTCTCCGTCGTCGGCGAGACCGTGGTACGGCTCAAGGCCCGCCTCTGGTACGTGCACCGCGGCATCGAGAAACTGTTCCACGGCCGTCCCGCCACCGGTGCGGTCGATCTCGCCGAACGGATCAGCGGCGACACCTCCGCCGCCCATGCCCTGGCCCACTGCCTGGCTGTGGAGGACGCGCTCGGGATCGACCCACCCGATCACGTGCACCGGTTACGGGCGATGCTCGTGGAGCTCGAGCGGCTCTATAACCACGCCGCGGACCTCGGTGCGCTGGCCAACGACGTCGGGTTCGGTCTGGCCAACGCCCACGCCCTGCGCATCCGCGAATACCTGCTACGCCTCAACGCCACCGTTACCGGCCACCGGCTACTGCGCGGCGCCATCCATCCGGGTGGTGTTGTCCTGCGGGCGCTGCCCGACCCGGAGCAGCTTGCGGCGATCGCCACAGATCTGGCCGAGGTCACCGACCTCACCTTGCGCAACGCTATCGTGTACGACCGCTTCGCCGGCACCGGCGCCCTGGCCGCCGACGACGCGGTCGCGCTCGGCTGCCTCGGCTACCCCGCCCGCGCCAGCGGCCTGACCACCGACGCCCGAATCGACCACCCCACCATCGAAGTGCCCATCACCGAGGCGCACGCCGAGACCGGCGACGTACTCGCCCGCTACACCATCCGCCGCGACGAATTCGCCGCCTCCATCCGCCTGATCACCCATCTGGTCGAAACACACACCGGCCCAATCGAACTCACCACGACATCGAACGGCGACCATCGCCGCGACGGTGTCGGCATCGTGGAGGGCTGGCGCGGTACCGTCGTGCACCGCGTGGAACTCGACGACGCCGGTCGGCTGACCCGCGCGAAAATCGTGGATCCGTCGTGGTTCAACTGGCCCGCCGTGCCCGTAGCGATGACCGAGACGATCGTGCCGGACTTCCCCCTGGTCAACAAGAGCTTCAACCTCTCATACGCGGGCAATGACCTCTAGCTTGGCGCAGATACTTGCACTGTTTGCTAAACTCCGCAAACAACAGGCCGGGTGATGCTCACGACACCGGCCGCCAGCAGAAGGGAGTGGCTGAGCATGCCAGGATTGAGCAGGCCGCTCTATCAGATGAAAGCCGAGTTCTTCAAAACCCTCGGCCACCCGGTGCGAATCCGTGTACTCGAGCTGCTCTCCGAGCGCGAGTATACAGTCGCGGAAATGCTGGCCGAAATCGGAGTCGAAGCGGCGAACCTCTCCCAGCAACTGGCCATCCTGCGCCGCGCGGGGCTGGTCACCGCCCGCCGGGAGGGCCTGTCGGTCACCTACCAGACCACCACCCCCGAGGTCGCCGACCTGCTGGCCGCCGCCCGCGCCATCCTCACCGGCGTGGTCGCCGGTCAGGCCGAGGCCCTCGAACAACCCGCCTGAGCCGGATCCGCACAACACCACGCCCCGGAGCGGACCCCGACTACACACTGATTGCCATTTTTCTAAACTAGATACCCTTGCAGTTTACGAAGGAGTTCTCGCTGTGATTGACCACCCCGACACCGTGGCTACCGTGCCAGCGCCGACCGACCACGACGGAATCCTGTCCTGGGTCGCCGAGATCGCCGAGCTCACCGCTCCCGATCGCGTCGTGTTCTGCGACGGTTCCCGGTCCGAGTGGGACCGGCTCACCGCGGTGCTCGTGGACAAGGGCACCTTCGTGCCACTGGAGGCGAAACCGAACTCGTTCTGGTGCATCTCCGACCCGGACGACGTCGCACGCGTGGAGGACCGCACGTTCATCTGCTCACAGGATCGCGAGGACGCCGGCCCCACCAACAACTGGGTGGACCCGCTGGACATGCGCACCGTGATGACCGAGCATTACCGCGGCGCGATGAGCGGGCGCACGATGTACGTGATCGCGTTCTGCATGGGGCCCCTCGACGCGCAGGACCCGAAATTCGGTGTGCAGATCACCGATTCGGAGTACGTCGCGGTGTCGATGCAGATCATGACCCGCTCCGGTGCGCCGGTGTGGGAAAAACTCGCCAGCGGAACAGATTTCGTGAAGTGCCTGCACTCGGTGGGCGCTCCGTTGGGTGCCGGGCAGGCCGATACGGCGTGGCCGTGCGACAAGACGAAGTACATCTCGCATTTCCCCGAACACCGGGAGATCTGGAGCTACGGCTCAGGTTACGGCGGCAACGCTCTGCTTGGTAAGAAGTGTTTCGCGTTGCGGATCGCGTCGGTGCTCGGCCGTGACGAGGGCTGGCTGGCCGAGCACATGCTCATCCTGAAACTCACCTCCCCACAAGGCAAGACGCACTACGTTGCAGCGGCGTTCCCGTCGTCCTGCGGCAAGACGAACCTGGCCATGCTCGAACCGGCCCTGGACGGCTGGACCGCCGAGACCGTCGGCGACGACATCGCCTGGATGCGCTTCGGTGCCGATGGCCGGCTGTACGCGGTGAATCCCGAGGCAGGATTCTTCGGCGTCGCACCGGGCACCGGCAAGGGAACCAACCCGAACGCGATCGCCACCATCGATCAGGGCAACTCGATCTTCACCAACACCGCCCGGACCCTCGCGGGGGACGTGTGGTGGGAGGGCCTGACCGATACTCCGCCCGCCGGTCTGATCGACTGGCACCGCAACGACTGGAAACCCGAAACGGGAACCCCTGCCGCGCACCCGAATTCGCGCTACTGCACACCGATCCAGCAGTGCCCGTCGGTGGCGCCGGAATGGAACGATCCGACCGGCGTGCCGATCTCGGCGATCTTCTTCGGCGGCCGCCGCAAGACCACCATTCCCCTGATCACCGAAACCTTCGACTGGGCCCACGGGGTGTTCACCGCCTCGGTGCTGTCCTCGGAAACCACCGCCGCGGCGGCCGGGCAGGTCGGAGTGGTACGGCGGGACCCGATGGCGATGCTGCCGTTTCTGGGCTATCACGTCGGCGACTACTTCGCCCACTGGCTGTCCCTGGCCGACCGTGACGGTGCACAATTGCCGAAGATCTTCCAGGTCAACTGGTTCCGTCGCAGCCCAGAAGGCGAGTTCCTGTGGCCGGGCTTCGGCGACAACATGCGCGTGCTGAAATGGGCCCTGGACCGTCTCGACGGCGCCGCCGACGCGGTCCAAACCCCGATCGGGTACGTGCCGACCGCCGATGCACTGGACCTGACCGGCCTCGACGACACCGAGCGCGCACTGGCCGCGCAGGCACTTGCTGTCGACACCGACGAATGGGTCACCGAAACCGCCTTCATCGACGACTGGTACGCCACCATCAGTGGCAACCGGCTCCCTGACCAGCTGCGCGAACAACTCGCCGCGCTGAAACTCCGACTGGCCAGGCCTCTGTGACGGCCCCGGAGCAAACAGTGGGCGGATGGAACGATCGCACGACACCGACACTCATACAACGCATCCGCTACATCTGCGGCGGCACCCTGCCGCCGCAGATGTCGGCCTGGGTGATCAACGACCTCACCGGGCCGGGCGCCGTCCGCCGCTACCTGCTGCGCATCCTCATCCCGATCCTGGTGCTGCTGTGCGGGTTCCTGCTGATCCCCGGACCGCTGTGGATGAGACTGGCCATGATGGCACTGTTGTACCTGCCGCTGATCTACTTCACCGCCGCCCTCATGTACGTCTACCGCCGCGCACGCCTGACCAGCCACGGCCTGGACGTGGGCTTCGCCGACACCGGCAACCGCCAACGCGCCGCCGCCGAACGCGAAGCCTACGAACGCCGCCACGGCCGAGCCTGAACGGTCGGCCGCGACCTGAGCGAATCGAACATATACTAGTTGCAGATTTTCTAAGATAGAGATCTCACACAACGCGACACGTCCAAAAATCGAGGCGCTTCCAGTGACTTTCTCTCTCGACCCTGCCGCCGATGACAGCCCTGTTCTGTACGGCGAACTCGGCGGCCTCGATGTGGCGGTGGTTGCCGTATCGGGTCGTCACAGCCCCAGCGACCGCACGGGGCGCTCGCATTGGGCGGCGATGGAGGACTACACCCTGTTGCTGTGCGAGCGCAGCGCGTTGCGGCCGCTCCCGGTGCCGCTGCTCGTCCCGCACCCTCGGGCCGTGTGCGCACACATCGCCGGGCTTCCCGGCACGGTTTGTGCGGTGTTTCTGATCGGGCTGTCCCCGATCGAAACCGCTGCGGTCCAGGCGATCATGGCAGCCGCTGAAGGCCCGCTGATCATCTCCGAAACCGACACCCTCACCGCAGCCATAGGCGCAGCGACTATGACCACACTCCGCGGGCGTGGCCTGCTACCTGGGCAAGGCCGCCTCGCCGTCCTCTGCGCCGAACACGCACCGCGCCTGCAGCCCGTGCTGCTCGACTGTGGCGCCGCCACAGTCACGACCTACCAGGCCGCCGATCTACCCGGCCCGCTCCTGCGCCGGCTGCTCGTCGACCACGATGTCGTCATCGATCTCGACGGCCTCAAACCCGCCTGGACCATGGCCGCACACACGGTAGCCGCACCCGCCGATCCATACGATTACGCCGCCCTGCCGCTCCCCGGCCTGCTCGCTGCCCTTTGTGGACACGGCAGCATCACAGTGACCGCCACCGCACTGGCCGCCGCGGCACGGGCACTCGCGCTCATCACCCCCGTCGATCGCACACTTCCATCGCTAGCCGACCGACGCCTGACCACAGCGGTCGCCCGCCATGTCAGCAGAGTCCTCGCCTCCCGTACCGGAGAATCGCCGTCCGCCTACCCCTGAACCACCGACAAGTTCTCGCGTCAGCCACTCGGTGGCAAATTTTCAGTGATGTAAGACGATGGTGTGTGCGACACCACCGCCACCGACGACCGCAACCGCTGGCGCCACGAATGAGGACTCGGACCTGCGCACACCCGACCCATGCCATCGGCCAGGACGAGTACGACACAGACCGATTACTCATAATCCTCGACACCGATGAAGCGGTAGCGACGCTGCATCCGTTGGAGCAGTTCGGTTTTCGAACACACACCCACTGATCTCATGCGTGGACGGGTCGAGCGCGTTCTGCGTTCCAGATGGCGTGATCAATTTCCCATGCGGTCACTGGGTGCCCGCCGGTCTTGGTGAGATGGTCGGCGATGTCGGAGAGCACGGTGCGAGCAGTGGCGGGATCGACGTCTGCGCCGTGGCGAGATAGCCAGCGCCGCACCATGCGGTCGGGTTTGATCAAGTCGTCGGCACCGACCAGCATCCACAGATAGCCGCGGCGTATGCCGGCGCTTCCCTCGCCGGGCACCGTTGCGAGATCAGCCTCGACGGCTCGGAGTCGTTCGGCATCGACAAGCAGATCCCGCGCTTGGGGCAGGGTAGTGATGCCATGACCCACAAGGATTTTCGCGTACCGCAGACTGGCATCGGCCTTGAGGATCCCGTTACGTGTGGAAGCACGCCGGCGATTACCCGCGACCGTACTCAGCGCGTCGGCGGCAGGAAACCGACCGAGGAACTTCGGTAGCGACAAGGGGTCGGGATCGGTACCGGCGATGTCCGGGGCGGTTGCGGGGGTGATCCCGAAGTCGGTGGCGACACGGCAGACGACGGTGCTGTAACGGGCGTTGATGCTGAACACCGAATCCAAGACGCAGAAGCTCAGGCTGCGCCAATACGACTGTCGCGGTTGAGGTTGCAGCTCGGCGACCTCACCCGCCACACGGGCAATATCGACCACCTCGCCGATACTGCCACCAATCCGCGTTCCGCCGCTCAGCTAATCGAAACTAGCTGCACCGCAACGGGTTCGAAACCAGGGCGACATGCTCGGCACTTCAGAAGGTGAACTCCCCCAACAAGTTCCCAGCGTCGAGGGGCGCATGCACACGATGGCACGCGGCCTCGACACGTCGTGAACGTGTTTCAATCCGTGGTTTGAGCGCCGTACGAGCAACGGAGCCCATATGATGGAGCAGTCGAGTGACCGAGCCGTTGAGGTGGGGGATATGGATCCGGCGTCCTTGGGTGTTGCCGCTGCCAGCTTGCTGGCAGCGAAATTCGGTGAGGGCTTCGCCAAAGACGCTGGCGAGAGCACCTGGAACGTGGTGAAACGACTACAAGAGGTGGTCGAGGCGAGGCTACGCAAGTATCCCGAAACCGACACTGCCACAACTACGTTGGCAACGCCGCTCGAGGACACCGCAGCTCGGCTCACCGCGGCCATCCGAATCGACCCGCTGTTCGCCGCCCAGGTTGAACAGTTGATCGTTGCGGCGCAAAGGGACCGAGCCACAGGCATTTTCGTGGCCCAGGCGCTTGATCATGCGCGGCAGATCAATATTCGTGGCGACAACGCCGGAACCATCAACGTGACTTGACCGGGGACTCCGTGCCCGAATACCGCGCACACGACCCAACTCAACAGGTGAACGTCGCCGGAAACAACTCCGGCACTATCAATGTGGCCACCTCACGTGAGAGCGGGCCGCCGCGGCCGGTGGTGACCAACGTGTTACGCCGCGACGTGAGCGTATTCGTCGGTCGCGACCCCGAGGTTCGCAGGATCGTGACAGCGGCGGGACCCGGCCGGGTTCTGTCGATTCACACCATCGACGGAATGGCCGGCGTCGGAAAGACGGCACTAGCGGTTCGAGCCGCATACGAGTTGAAGGAAGCGTTTCCCGATGGCCAGTACTTCGTCGAGTTGCACGCCCATACACCCGGGCAAGTCCCGGCCGATCCCGCGCAGGTGTTGGCCGGGCTGCTCAGTGACCTGGGCATAGACCCGCGGAGTTTGCCTGACACCCTTGCCGGGCGCAGTGATCTGTGGCGGGATCGGCTTGCGGGACAACGGGTATTACTGATACTCGACGACGCCAGCGACCATGCTCAGATAGAACCGCTCCTGCCCGCCGGTCGAGGTTGTGTGACCCTGGTGACCAGCCGTCGTCGGCTGATCGCATTGGACGGGGCGCTGCCTTTGACGTTGGGGGTCCTCGATCCCGAGCCCGCCATCCGATTGTTCACCACCCTGTCCGGCCGCGAAGCCGAAGACGACACCGACCGTGCGGCCGTTGCCGAGATCGTGCGACTATGCGGGTACCTGCCGTTGGCAATTGTGCTGCTCGCCGGGCGACTCGCTCACCATCCAGCGTGGAGTATCACTCACGTGGCCGCCAACTTCGCGACCGCGACCAACCGACTCGCCGAACTTACTGGCGGTGATCGTGCGGTACGTGCGGCGTTCCACCTGTCGTATCAGGACCTGACTCCTCAGCAGCGATTGCTCTTCCGCAGAACCGGTTTGCATCCAGGACTGGATCTCGATATTTACGCGGCGGCCGCACTGGCCGATGTCCCGATCTCGGTAGCTCGTGCAGAGTTGGAGGTGCTCTACACCGATCATCTCCTCGAGGAGACCACCCCGGGCCGCTACCGGCTCCATGACCTGCTCCGCGATTGCGCCCGCGATCTCACCGCCGCCGACCCGGCCACCGACAACGACCGTACCGTCGACAGGCTACTGGACTACTACCAGCACACTGCCGCATCTGCGGACAAGTATGTGGCGCCCCGCAAACGCCCTACCCCGGCCACACCCAGCCCGCCACCACCGGTCGCGGTGCGCAGTTTCGATGACGAGATGACCGCGCTGACATGGATGCGCACGGAACGAAGCAACCTGCTGGCCTGCCTCGAATACACCACCACGGACCGGCCGGCGGGGACGGTGGAGCTGACCGGCCTGCTGGCAGGACTACTCGAACGCGACGGGCCATGGCCCCAAGCCGCAAGCCTCCACCAGCGCGCGAGCCTGGTCGCCGAGCAACTCGGCGACGACCTCAGCCACGCCACCGCCCTCACCAACCTGGGCGTCGTGCGCGAATACTCCGGGCAGTACGGTCAGGCCGCCGAGCTCCAGCAGCAAGCACTGGCGATCTACCACAAGATCGGCGATCGCCTCGGCAAAGCCAACACCCTCATCAGCCTCGGATTCGTGCGCACATGGACCGCGAACTACGACCACGCCGCCGACCACTTCCAACAGGCACTAGCGACTTCTCGAAAGATCGGTCACCGCATCGGCGAAGCCATCGCCCTCACCGGCCTCGGATTCGTGCGCACATGGACCGGAAACTACGACCACGCCGCCGACCACTTCCAACAGGCACTAGCGACTTCTCGAAAGATCGGCTACCGGGTCGGCGAATCCCTGTCCGTCACCGGCCTCGGCCACACGTGGATGCTTCGCGGGGACTACCACAAGGCCACCGAGCTCTACCACCAGGCACTCGCCATGCACCGAGAAATCGGCTATCGCGTCGGCGAAGTCATCACCCTCACCAGCATCGGCGTCGTGCAGACCTGGACCGGGAAGTACAGCCAGGCCTCCGGCCAATTCACGCAAGCACTGGCGATCTCCCGGCAAATCGGCAATCGGCGCGGCGAAGCCAACGCCCTCACCGATCTCGGCCTCCTGCGGACGCGAACCGGTGATTACAGTGCGGCCACCGATTCACATCGACGGGCATTGGCCATCTCCCAGGAAATCGGCTACCCGCGCGGCGAAGCGAACGCCCTCACCGGCCTCGGCGTCCTGCGGACGCGAACGGGCGAATACAGCGCGGCCGCCGATCTCTACCAGAAGGCATTGGCAATGCATCGCAAGATGGGCAATCGCCTGGGCGAAGCCGACACACTCACCGAAACCGGGACGTTGTTCCTCGAGACCAGCGCGCCGAGCGATGGGGTGGAAACGTTTACTGCCGCACTCGAAGTGGCGCGCGAAATCGGCAGCCGCCGCGAACAAGCCCGCGCCTTGGATGGCCTCGCCCGCTGCTATGTGAGCCTCGGCGAAACGGCCACAGCCCTCATCCATCTTCACGAAGCCATCGACCTCTACCGGCAGCTCGGTGCGCTGGAGACCAATACTGCCGCAACCTATCTCACAACGCTCGAATCGATTCGCCTTCACAGCGACGAAACGATATCGGGAGAAGACCCCCCGTATGTATCTCCCACGTCGTGATCGAACAGCTCGCAATGGTCGGCGGCCTGATGCTCGCCTCAGCAACGTTCGCGGAAGATCAAATACTCGCGCAGGTTTTCGCCGAGATCATAGGGGATGTCGGCAAAAACGATCAGATCCTCGACACTGGTAAGGCTGTGGACTCTAGAGGCCGCAGCGATCCGAGCGGCCAGTTCGGTTGTGACACCTGGCAATTGGGCAAGTACGGATTCGGGCACGTTGTTGGCATCAACGAGCCCGCCGTCGTCGAACCCCCGTCGCAGATCCGGACGCCCGATCGCCAGCTCGGTCGCCAGATTCGGGTCGGTGGACAGCAGCTGGCGGGCCTGTCCACGTCGGGCACGACGCTGCAGTGCCGCCTGTACTGCAGGGTCGGTGGCTAACGCCGTGTTCGGTGCTGGTGGAGGTAGCGGTGCACTCTGTTGTTGGTACGACCCAGTCTGAGACTGTCGGCTGCCAGGGGTAAGGGACCACTTCGGAGCCGTTTTGCCATCGAGTATGGGTTCTGACGCAAACAGCGTGATCAGTCCGCGGGTCGCCGGATCTCTGTTGTCGAGCCGGATTCGTTGTGGTTGAGTAGTATTCGCTTCCGGAGCAGGTCCAGGTTCGATCTGCCAAAGCACTGCCTCTTGAGGGCCTTGACCTTGTTCACAGTGCCTTCGGTCGGTCCGTTGCTCCAGTTCAGGGTGAGTCCTGCTGTGACAGCGGCGAAGTCGTGCTCGAGGCCGGTGGCGAACGAGTGCAATGCGGGCAGGTCGTCGGCCCGGACGTTCGTGATCCATTCCGGGAGGCGATCGCCGCGTCGGTCGCGCATGAGGACCGCGAACGCGCCGACGTGACGGCGGGCGGCGGCAAGTTCGGGACAGCACGTCAGAATCGTGGCGAGCTGGCGTGTTTCGGCGTCGGGCAGGTTGTCTGGGTGTCGGGTGATCCAGCTGGTCACCGCCCTGATATTCGCTTTCGGCGGTGGGATCGCCACTGGTCGCGCGGATGGTTTGCTGGCCTGGTAGGGCCGCAGGAAACGGTAGACGTTGTTGGGGCTGCCGCGGTAGCCGAGTTCGCGCAGTTCGGTGATCAGGGCGGCGACATTGGTGTGTCCGGCGTTCCAGCGGGTGAGCAGATGCGGCACGAACTCGTCGATCATCGTGGCGCGAGAGGTCGCGGCGGCGATGACGTCGTCCGGATCGGCGGCGAGAGCGAATCGGCGCGCGGTCTTGCGATCGATATCGAGTTCTCTGGCGATGGTGCGCAAGCCCTTACCCTCGGCGCGTAGCCGTTGCACCGCCTCGTACCGTTCGACCGCGCGTGCACGCAATCCCGCGTATCCACCACTGCGATAACCTTCGGGCAGCGGTGTCGTGTTATCGGCGGTCTCGTCCGTGACCGCTTCGGGAGCGTGGTGGTCGGTGTCGCCGAGATCAGCGCTGGCGGTTGATGATTCCGTGAGACATCGACGATGGGCAACCACTGTCTTCTCCACGGCCTGGCACAAGTTCTGCCACAGGTGCCACCTGTCCGCGCATTGGGTGGCCTGGGGTGCGCCGCGGCGCGCGGCCTCGCTGTAGGCGCTGGCCCGGTCCCGGGTGATGATCTCGATTTCCGGGTGCTGTGACAACCACGCCGCCAGCGGGTCGGCCTCGCGTCCGTCGAGAACGTCGATGGGGCGGTGGGTGGCCATGTCCAGCAGGATGGTGGCGTACCTGCGGGAACGTTTGACGGCGAAGTCGTCGACTCCGAGCGCGGTGATCGCGCCGACCGGCGGATCGGGCAGTGCGCGGATCAGCCGCAGCAGCGTATCTCGGCTCGCCGGCAATCCCAGCTGGGCGGCCATCCGGGCACCGGCTCGTCCCGCCAGCGCTATCGCGATCCTGGTGAGCATCGCGGTCAGCTGATCGGTGCGGCGTGACCGTTTCACCGTGAGCCCGTCAACTTGTTCGGCGAAAGTCTTTGCCCGGCAGCCGGTATTCACGCAGAAGAACCGGCGCACCACCAACCGCAACACCATCTTCCGCCCGGCGACAGCAGCGTCGGCGAGCTGGCGGCGATACCGGGAATGCACACGACCGGAAGGGGTTCCGCATCCGCCGCAGTGGGCCGTCGAGGTGGCAACGACTGCATCTACAACTACGGTATCGGCCTCGGCTCGAACACCCTGAACCAGCAGATCGTTCAAGTGCGGCAACAAGATTCGAACAAGATCAACGCACGCCTGTTACCTTCGCCCATGCCGAGCCGGATCCTGCGGTGGCACGCCGACCGGCAAGATCACGTTATCTGCGTCAGAACCCGAGTATGGGACCACCCTGTTTGCCACTGATGGGACCACCTGACTAGCGGTTTTGCCAGTTATGGGACCACCCGGCGTGGCTTGCGGGTTTCCGGTTGCTCGGCCGCTGTATTGGCCAGATGAGCTATCGGGAGGTTTCGGTGATCGAGATCAGGGAGATGCTGCGGCTCTGGCTGCAGGGTCGAGGGTTGCGGGAGGTGGCCCGCCTGTCGGGCACCGACCGCAAGACCGTGCGCCGGTATGTCGATCGAGCTCAGTCGTGCGGGGTGGACCGCGACGAGGGTGTGGAGCAGTTGACCGACGAGTTGCTGGCGGCGGTGATCGCCGGGGTTCGTCGGTCGCGGCCGAACGGTAAGAGCGATGTGTGGGAGGCACTCGCGGGTCAGTCCGAGCAGATCAAGGCGTGGCTGGATCAGGGCCTGACCCTGACGAAGATCCACATTCTGCTCGCCCGCCGTGGCGTGACAGTGTCGTATCGGACGTTGAACCGTTACGCCACAACCGAATTGGGGTTCGGGAAACGGCGCACGACCGTGCGGGTGGCCGACTGCGAACCCGGCGCGGAAGTGCAGATCGACTTCGGCCGGCTCGGGCTGCTGACCGATGTCGAGGGTCGGCGGCGGGTGGTGAAGGGGCTGATCTTCACCGCGGTGTATTCGCGGCACATGTTCGTGTTCCCGACCTACCGGGAAACACTCAACGACGTCATCGCCGGGTTCGAAGCCGCATGGGTGTTCTTCGACGGCGTGTTCGCTGTCGCGATTCCGGACAATATGAAGGCGATCGTGGATCGCGCGAACGCGACCGATCCGAGGTTGAACGATTCGTTTCGCGAATATGCCGAGTTTCGTGGGTTCGTGGTGGATCCGGCCAGGGTCCGCAGCCCGCAGGACAAGCCGCGCGTCGAACGCTGCGTTCCTTATGCACGGTCGAATTTCTTTGCCGGAGAACAATTCCGGGACCTTCAGGACTGCCGGGAACGCGCGCAGCGGTGGTGCCGTGAGACCGCGGGAATGCGCATCCACGGCACCACGCGGCTACGCCCGGCCGAAGTGTTCGCCACCGACGAGCATCCGAAGCTCACACCGTTGCCCGACACCGTATTCGACGTCCCGACCTGGGTGAATCCGAAAGTTGCGCCGGACCGGCATGTTCAGATCTCCCGGGCTCTCTACAGTATCCCCGGTGATCTGGTCGGGCAGCGGCTCAGCGCCCGCGTCGACTCGCAGACGGTGAAGCTGAACCGTCACGGGTGAGGGACCGGCTTCGTTGTTAGACCAGCGCCGGTCGGCGTGGTGGTTGTTGAGAGTAGTACGCGGCTTCGTATTCGGCCGGGGTCAGGTAGTCCAACCGGGAGTGCAGGCGCGAGTTGTTGTACCAGTCGCACCACTCCATGAGCGCGAACTCGACCTCGGTGAGGGTCTTGAACGGGCCGTGGCGATTGATCACCTCGGTCTTGAACAGCCCGATGATAGATTCTGCCAGGGCGTTGTCGTAGGCGTCTCCGACCGAGCCTATCGATGCCGAGAGTCCCTGCAGGGCAAGGGATTCAGTGAAGCGCACTGAGGTATATTGACTGCCGGCATCGGTGTGGAAAATTAAGCCTGGCTCGACTGGATGCCCGTAATGGTCACGCCGCCACACGGCCATGTTGAGTGCTTTGGACACCAGCGCGGTCGTTTTCGTGTTCGCCGCGGTCCAGCCGACGATCGCCCGGGAGTAGGCGTCGAACACGAACGCCACATACGCCCATCCGGTCCAGGTCGACACGTACGTGAAATCGGCTACCCACACCAGATTCGGTGCCGCTGCGGTGAAGTCGCGGTTGAGTTTGTCCCCGGCCCGCACCCCGTCCTTGCCGGGGATCGTGGTGCGGTGCTTGCGGCCCCGCACGGCGCCGTTCATGCCCAGGTCGTGCATGATCCTGTCGACAGTGCAGAAAGCCACCGACTGTCCCCGGCGGCGCAGGTATCGGGTCATCTTGCGGCGCCCGTACATCGCTTCGGGCGTGCCTTGCAGGTCGCGCAGGGCGTTCTCCAGGTGAGCGTCGGCGATGCCGCGGGCCGCCGGTGGCCGGTGGAGGGCTTTGCGGTAGGTCCTGGGCGCGATCTGCACTACGTGCGCGGATAGTGCGCGGCAGATCGACTCGACGCCATAGACCCGACGGTATTCGTCGATGAACCCGACGATCAGCGGTGTCGCGGGTCGAGTTCCCGCGCGAAAAAACTGGAGGCCAGTTTCAGAATCTCGTTGGCCTGCTTGAGATCTCGGTTCTCTTTCCGCAACCGAGCCAACTCTTCACGCTCGGCCGAAGACAGGCCCGAGGCTGCCTGCTTACCCGGTCGCGCGCCCTCGGCCAGGGCCTTTTTGATCCATATCCGCAGCGTCTCGAAGTGCACATCGACCATCGGCGCGATGGCCTGCGCGGCGGCATAAGGAGTTCCGTACCCATCGAGACGCTCGAGAGCCAGACGCACGGCCTTCTCACGAACCTCGGGCGGATAACGCTTCGACATGATGGGAACCATCTTCCACTCCTTACGGCACCGGGTGCGCCCATGAATTCGCGTGTGTCCGTTGCCCGATGCTGTCGGTCGACCCGAAAATGCTGACCCGGCTCGACGAACTCGAAGAAGACCTTATCGCCCGCCGGAGCCGCGCGAACGAGGAAGGATGGCGAGGTGAAGTCGGGACTCGATCTCACCCTGAACTTCCTGCGCGCCAAAAGGTCTCAGACCCACCGGGCACTGCGAACTGGCGCACCAGGCCACGCCGAACTGGGCATGCCGCCTGTGAAGGTCAAGGGACCACCGCCAGCAGAACGGCGGCCACGCACACGGTGAGCAGTCCGGGCGCCGTGGTGGCGGCCCCAGAGTGGGAACTTGACCACCCGGGCCTTGGGCGAATCGAGGCTAGCCTTCCGGAATGAGCACGGTGCAGTCCGACAACCTTCCCGGTCGAGGAGAGAAGCGACGACTCCGGTCACGGCACGGCTGGCATCTGTTTCTCGCCTGCACTGTTGTGTCGTGTGTGGGCCTGCTCGTCCATGCCAGCGACCCGGCCGGCGCCGAGTCGGTGCTGTGGAAATTGTTCTTGACCGTCGCGGCGGTTGCCTTCTTCTTCGGGATGGTCGGTTACCTGGCCCGGGTGGTCGTATCCCGGCGGCTTCGAGTCCCCGAACTCGGTCCACTGCTTGCGCCCGCGCTGGTGGTGGCGTGCACGGTGGTTGCATGGAGCGCAGACCTACCGATCCTCGTGCGGTGGCAGTTCTCCGAGCACAGCTTCGATGATTCCGCACGGCAGGTGCGCAATGGTGTCGATCCGCGGACGTTCGAAGGTCACCGGCTCGGCCTCTACCGCGTCGACGATACGGACCGCCCGATCTCGAGCATCTACCGCGACGCCTCGGGTATCTGGTTCGCGACCAGTCCCGCCGCGGACTACTGCTCGGACGGAGCCGGGTTCGCCCAGCTCACCGGTCTCCCTCGCACAGACAGGCTCCATCACCTCGAGGGTGACTGGTATTGGTACTGCTTCGACAGCGGGGGTGAGAAAGCGGTGCTGCCGGACCATCCCATCGGGGGATGACGTTGCCTCGTGGGACGAATCCGAGAGAATTCCTTATTCATCAGGCCACCGCCGGATTCCAGGTAGTGCAGAGAAGGTCCAGGTGCGCGGCGCCGGAGGCCAATCCCTCACCGCGCTCGTAGAACTCGCCCTTGCCGAGCCGGGTAGCCAGCCACCGCAACGTAGTGCGCCGGTCAGCCCAGTAGTGCGTCACCGCCGACACGGTGAGCCCTGCGGACGCCCAGACCGAGTTCACAGGCAGGCGCAGCGACCAGACCACCACGCTCAGGCATATCGCCAGCGTCGCGGTGTAGGTCAGAACATGGCCGGCACAGGCGATCCGACCGGCCCAGCACGGCAAACCCTTGTGCTGGGCCTGGTGGTCGCTCTGGATCCAGTAGTCGCCGACATGGTGACCGACAACGTAAGCGGCGATCACCGCGCCGAATACGGCGGCTGTGGTCGTGTGGTCGATCATGCTCGGGCCTTTCCGGTGTCATGGCCTTCGAGATAGCGCCACTGGATACGGGTGATCGTGCTGTCCGGAGCGCAGCCGGTATGGCTCGCGCAGAAGAACTCGACGAACTCGGCCGGGCTCATCTGCGGGAAGCCTTCGGCGGCAATCTCTTCCTGGGTGATGAGGTCCAGGCGCTCGCGGCGCACCGCGCTGACTTCGACGTCGACGATCCGTACCAGCGGCTCGCCCTTGCGGCGGCCCATCACCTTGCGGCACAGGGTCAGTCGTGCGCCAGACTGCAGCATGAGCCATCCCATGCGGCGGGTGACGGTCTTGCTGCGTGCCCTGACCTGCGGTTCGGTGAGGGACACGGACATCAGGCGCGGCATGCGATGCTCCGATCGCGCGTTCTGCTGGGTGGTTGATGCAGATCGGGTCGCGTCGCCGAACGCCTCGAGCGGTCCGGTCTGCGTTCGCGACCACCACGATGGGCAAGCGGCAACTTGCCCGTTGACGTCACGCGGAACGGCACAGCCCGATGCGCATCGCGTAGACGGCCGCGGCCGTCCGGTTGGACGATCCCGCGCGGCGCAGGATCGCCTCCACGTGGGTGGCGACCGTCGATGCGCCGATCCGCAGGGTGCGGGCGATCTCGGTGTTGGCCGCAACGTGCGAAAGCAGTTCCAGCACCTCCAGTTCTCGCAGCGGAACCCACTTCCCGCACACGTCAACGATACGAGACCCGACCGAGCGGTCTGCCGAGCTGGACGGTGTCTACCGGTTTCGTAAGCTCGGCGACTATGACCGTCGCGCGTTCGATCCTGCTTTTCGTCCTGGCCGCCGTCATTGAGATCGGCGGAGCGTGGCTGGTCTGGCAAGGCGTGCGCGAACACCGCGGCTGGGCCTGGATCGGCGCCGGCATCATCGCCCTCGGCATCTACGGATTCGTCGCCACCCTGCAATCGGATGCGAATTTCGGGCGCATCCTCGCCGCCTACATCGGCGTCGACGCCCGCTTCGGTAGCAAAGCCGGGCTCCTCGACGCTACGTTCGAACAATACTGGATCAGTGAACTGCTCACCGGGCCGAAGCCGCAGCAGATGGACTGTCCGCCATGCTGAGCATGATCGAGCGCCTCCGCAAATTTGTATGCACGCAACCAGTGCGTCTACGCGCATTCCTGGTAGTGAGCTTCGAGGCGGTGGGCACTGCTTCGATCCCAGCTCAGGCGTCGCTCGGACCGATTCCAGTGCCGGCTCGTCGCCGCCTACGCCTCGATCCCCCAGTCCCGCAGCACCTCGCAGGTGTGCTGTCCCGGCAGCGGTGGCGGTCCGCCGAACGTTGTCGGGGTAGCCGAGAACCGTGGCGCCGGAGCCGCCTGCAACACTCCGTCACGTTCGACGATCGTCCCCCGGGCAGCTATTTGTGGGTGGTTCGCAGCTTCGCACAACGAGGCTACCGGAGCAACACAGGCGTCCGCTCCGCCGAAGACCGAGCACCACTCCGCTTGTGTTCGAGTGGCAAATGCGGCTGCGATCTTTCCTCTGATCTCCGGCCAAGCAGCGCGATCGTGCTGACGTTGCGGGACTTCGTCCAGGCCGAGCAGATCGAGTAGCTCCCGGTAGAACTTCGGTTCGATCGCTCCGACCGCCATGTGGCGACCATCCGCGGTGGCATACGTGGTATAGAACGGGGCGCCGCCATCGAGCATGTTGGCTTCACGCTGGTCCGTCCAGGCGCCTGCCGCAAGGAAAGCGTGGATTCCGGTCAGTAGGTGGGCAGTTCCGTCGACAATCGCTGCATCCACGACCTGTCCGACCCCCGTCCGATCCGCGACACGCAGAGCGGACAGGATCCCGACGACCAGGTACATCCCCCCACCACCGAAGTCGCCCACCAGGTTCAGCGGTACCCGCGGTGGCCCGTCACCGTCACCAATGGCATGCAGCGCGCCGGTCACTGCGATGTAGTCGATGTCGTGACCCGCTTGCTGAGCCAACGGACCGGTACCACCCCACCCTGTCATTCGCCCGTAAACCAGTCGCGGATTTCGCAATCGGCAAACCTCCGGTCCCAGCCCAATACGTTCGGCAACTCCCGGACGATAACCCTCCACAAGCACATCGGCTTGCTCAACCAGCGCCAATGCGACCTCGACAGCCGCCGGATCCTTGAGATCGAGAACCACCGATCTCTTGCCCCTGTTCAGGAGATCTTCCTGTGGCTCACCCGGAAACACATCGGCCCCGACGGGCCGATCGAGCCGAACCACGTCGGCACCGAGGTCGGCAAGGAGCATGGTGGCGAACGGGCCTGGACCCAGGCCTGCCAATTCGACCACGCGCACACCCGCAAGCGGCCCAGTGAATTTCGGCTCGTCGATATCTTCGGTCATGACCGCGGAGTCACCGTCCTTCGAACGTGGGTTTGGTCTTCGAAAGGAATGAGCGAACTGCTTGCGCAGCATCGGCGGTTCCGCCTGTGCGAGTGATCGATTCGATCTCCGCATTCAACTGTTGTGGGAGAGTCGCCGCTGCTGAATCATGGAGCAATCGTCTGATCTCTCCATAAGCGCGTGTTGGCCCAGCGGCCAACTTTTCGGCGCGCTCGAGCGTAGCCGGCTCCAGCCGATCCTCGGGTACGACCTCGGATACCAGCCCCCATTCGGATGCTTGCGTCGCGTTCAGCACTCGGCCGAAGTACATCTCCTGCGCACGGCGCAGCCCCACGAGCCGAGGTAGATACCATGAAGTCGAGCCGTCACCGGAAAGCCCCAGGGCGGTGAATCCGGTGGCGAATTTGGTTCCCTCGGCGGCGAGAGCAATGTCAGCGCAGTACAGCATTCCCAGGCCACCACCACCGACCGCGCCGTGTGCACCGGTGACAATCGGGACAGGCAGTTCGTTGAAGATCCGCAAGGCTTCGTGATACGGGGTGACCATGCGCCGCAATGTCGTGGCCAGCGAATCTGGGTCGGTGTCGGCGAATACCTCGATGTCTCCGCCCACAGTGAATACTGGGCCGTTACCAAGCAGGACCAAGGCCCGCACGTCGTCCGCTACCACACAGCGCTGCGCGACCTCATACAAGTCGTCGGCCATCGCCGGATCGATCGCGTTGCGCTGCTGGGGCCTGTTCAACCGCAGCACCGCAATCCCGTCGGCAACATCGAATTCGACTGCGCGCAAACCACTCTCCGGCTTCAACGCCTCGTGCCATCGACCAGTGTCGGTCAGTTGAGCCAGCCTGACGATCCTGCCCTGCACGAATGTCAGTGTGTGTATGAATTCGGCATCCAGAACCCCTCCCCCGGCTCTCGCTTTACCGTGATAGCGACCGACGACACTCAGCCGACCATCATCGGACCACAGGAATTCCCTTGGCACCGCGCGAGCACGGTAGTGCTGCGCGATACGCCCCCAGAACTCGCGCCACATCGAGTCGGGCCCGTGGTACACACCGCCGAGTCCAAACGGCATCCCCTGTGCGGTCGTGCCCTCGAACTCCGGGTGCAGGACGACATCGAGTCGTTCACGGTCCCCCGCCGCCAGGGCCTCGTAGAGTTCGGCCGCCACCTGCTCGGCCGCAGCCTGTTCGTTCGTCCGACGCGAGGGATCCGCTTCGCCAGCCATCGAGCACACCAACTTCCGAGAGAAATTTTACTCTATATTAAATAACACGTACGGCGCTCACATGACAACCAGACCCCAGAGTTGTGTCGAACAGCTCGTGTCGCCACACGCTATCGCCCAGACACAGAGGAAGCGTCAGCTCGTCCCTACGCCGGACGAACGGCAGCCAACGCCGCGCCTCATAGCGCAGAGCGGACCATTGACCAGTCATCCGATATAATCTATCTTCACTTAAATACCGTCGCTGAGGTTCGTCGCCACCACCAACAACCCCTCATGCACTCTGCGACCGACATTCCAACACCCCAGGCCTGTCCGTCCCTACGCGCTCGCTGATGACAGTGGCGAGAGGCTTGCTTATGGCATCAGGTTGCTCGCTGACGACGGCGATGGATCGTCCGCGCAACAACCAGGTCAACGACCTGGCCTGGCTGATCTTCTTCACCCCGATCATGCCCTTCATCATTCAGAACGTCGCTATCGGCGTAGCGGTATTGACCGACCGTCGGCAAAGCTTCACGCGATGGGTCGGATTCATGAATCTCTGGGTGGCCCTTCGCCTTCATCCCCGACACCCTGGCGTACTT
>NZ_BDCC01000086.1 GCF_001613305.1 Nocardia vaccinii NBRC 15922 | reverse complement strand
AGGGTGGGGAGGCGGCGTCGGTGTGCCACGCGGCAGCCAGAGCGGCGAGCAGTGCTCCCTTCACGTGTCGCACTTCCTGGTTGTCGGTGCGGCGGGGGCGCAGCGCGTCGTCGAGCATCTGCACGAAGCGATGGCGGCCGACGCCGAAGGTGACCAGCAGGTCACCGGAGCTGGCTCCGCCGAACGGGGCCCAGCGGATGGCGAGCTCTATCACCGAGCCCGCGGCGGTATCGATCGACCGGGTGGAGCGAAGGAAGTCCAATCCACGCAGCGACGACCGAACCCAGTGACAGTCGTAACGCCTCGCTGTCCGCGGGCCCGTCTCTTTCGCCCGCGGATATGCCGGACTCCGAGAGGAAGACTGCCCACGCTGCATCGTGCTGGAAGCATCGCGCTGTCGATGCTGTCGATCCATGGCTGTTTCCGATGGTCGTGCTGAACGGTCATCGCCAGCGTTACCGGGGCAACCGCTTCGGGCCACGGCAGAACTACCTATTCATATGCCTGTTTCTCCGCTCCCGGCGCATTCGAGCCCACACACCACGGGCGGACATTCGACACCGTCGAAACCCCGAAATGCCGGTCGGCGGCGTCCGACACCGGCACGATCGATGGATCCCGATGTTTCCGGGGGCCGAAGGCCGGTCATCGGCCGATCGCAGGTACGAGGATGGACGAGTATGACCGAAACCCCCTCCGCCGAGCAGACCGCTGCCGAGGAGCGCATCGTCGAGACGGTTCTGGCCTCGTTCGACGACACTCCGGACCCGCGGCTGCGGGAGGTGCTGCGGTCGCTGACCCGGCACGTGCACGCCTTCATCCGCGATGTGCGCCTGACCGAGCGGGAATGGAACGCCGCGATCGAATTCCTGACCGCCGCCGGGCGCATCACCGACGACAGGCGGCAGGAATTCATTCTGCTGTCGGATGTCTTCGGCGCGTCCATGCAGACCATCGCGGTGAACAACGGCGCTTACAAGAACGCCACCGAGGCGACCGTGTTCGGACCGTTCTTCGTCGAGGCGGCGCCGGAGATCCCGCTCGGCGGCGATATCGCCGGGGGCGCCGGGGGACAGCCGTGCTGGGTCGAGGGCACCGTCGCCGACACCGACGGAAATCCCGTGCCGCACGCCCGGATCGACGTGTGGGAATGTGACGAGGAAGGCTTCTACGACGTCCAGTACCCCGAGCACAGGGTCGGTGGCCGGGCCCGGCTGTATTCGGACGAACGGGGTGAATTCCGGTTCTGGGGCCTCACTCCGGTGCCGTACCCCATTCCGCACGACGGCCCGGTCGGCAAGATGTTGCAGGCGGTGAACCGATCGCCGTACCGCGCCGCGCACCTGCACTTCATGGTCGCCGCAGCGGGGCTGCGCACCCTGGTCACGCACATTTTCGTCGAAGGCGATCCGCAGATCGCGATCGGCGACAGCGTATTCGGCGTCAAGGACTCGCTGATCAAGAAGTTCGAACTGTGTGAGCCCGGCACCCCGACGCCGGACGGCCGCGATCTCGGTGACCGGACCTGGGCGCGGACCCGGTTCGACATCGTCCTGGCCCCTGCCGGCATGTGACGCCGGAAGTTCGTCAGGCCGCCGGAGCCGCGAAACGTTCGCGCGCTGTCCGGTCCAGGGACTGCTCGAGCGCGGCGGCGCGGGCCGCTTCCTGGCCGTACAGCAGGCCGTAGGTGAAGCCGTTGCCGCCGGCCAGGTGGGCCTGGATGCCGAGCGCACGCAATTCACCGCGCGCGACCACGGAATCGTGGTGGTCGCCGAGCAATTTCTGGAGCTTCTTCATCCGGCGGGCGTGCTTGCGGTGTCCGGTCGCCTCCGCCGCGTACCGGCTGCGTTTGGCCGCCTTGCGCACCTCGTGCAGCCCACGATCGGTGCCCAGGCCCTCGATCCTGCCGAATGCGCGCTCGACGCGGCGGCGCGTCTGCCGTAGCGCCTCGGTTTCTCGTTTGCGATCCACGGGCAGCGAATCGACTTGCTCCAGCTGCCCGAGCAGCGTGAAGTACCGTTCGCTGTTCAAGGCGTCGAGTACGTGAGCGTAGGCGGTGGCCCGGCGCCCGGCGAATGTCCGGGTGACCCGCCGGCGCACATCGCCGAGCACCAATTCCTCCGGCAGCGCGTCGATCTGCTCGACCAGATGGCCGTGCAGGACGTCGATATCGCGTACCTCGCCCAAAACCCCTGCCACCCACTTCAATTCGTCGCGCAGCGATCGAGATCCCTTGAACGCCTGCAGAATACTGCGCAGACGGCGGCCGGCCACGCGCATGCGGTGCACCGAATCGGGTCCCTCCTGACGGACTCTGGTGTCCTGCCTGATCATCTCGTCCACCTGCGTCCGGAAATACCGCGCGACCGCGCGCTTCGGCAACGGCCGAGGTGTGACCCGGTCGCCGAGCAGCCGCAACAGCTTCGGCCGACTGTCCAGCGGCTTGCCGAGCCTGGTCTCGACGGCGTCGAAGACGGTCCGGTCGCCACCGGCCAATTCGACCTCCGCCTCCTGCCATGACTCCACGGTCGAGGACTCGCCCAGCGTCTGCGCCGACACCTCGTCGGCGACGAGCTCCGCGGTCACATCACCCTGCGCGTCCAGCAGCCGCCACTGCCGTCGTTCGGTGCGGATGTGCGCCACCGGCGTCAGCGGTTCCCCCTTGGCGATTCCCCGCACGATATCGGCGAGTTCGCCGGGCACGTCCGCGGTCGCGTCGCCGAGCGGCACGCGGATCTCCTCGCGGCTGTCACCGCCCGGCTCCAGCGGCAGCTTCACATGCCATCCCGCATCGTCGCCGCCCGTCCTGCGGCGCAGCGTGACGCCCCGCCCGGCCAACGCGAAATCGGCCGTGTCGTAATAGACGGCGTCGAGTACCTGCCGCTCCGCGCTCGGGTCGAGCGTGATCCCCGGGATGTCATCGAGCGCCGCGCCGCCCTTGTCCGGCAACCGGTATTTGCGTTCTGTCTCATTCGCTCGAGTGACCATGCCGGGCGAATACCACCGAGTCCGGCGGTCAATCCCGGTCGGCAGCTCCCGCTCCGGAAATCGTGTGAGCTGCTCGTGTCGAGCGGGCCGGCACGGTCGTTTCGTCATGTCACGGCCGGGTATCGCTTTCTCGCTGGCCGACGCTGGCCGACGCGTGCGGGGACTCGCGTGATCGGCCGGCGCCGGGTGTGACCTGATGGGAGTAGATGGTGTTGCGGTTCTTCGTCGTGGGATTCCTCGGAATCGCTGTCGTCGCGGTCGGTGTGTGCGCGGCGATCGGCTCCTGGGCCTGGTGGATCCTGGTTGCCGTCCTCGCGGTGTTGTGCGTCGTCGCTGCGGCCGATCTGATCCAGCGGCGGCATGCGGTGCTACGGAACTACCCGTTGCTCGGACATCTGCGATATCTGCTGGAGAGCCTGCGCCCGGAATTGCAGCAGTACTTCATCGAGCGCAACTTCGACGGCCGGCCCTTCGATCGCGATGTGCGCACGATGATCTACGAGCGGGCGAAGGGGATTCACGGTGAGCGTCCTTCGGCACCGAACGCGACCTGGACAGTGCCGGATACGAATACCTCGCGCATTCGATCGCGCCGGTCCCGGAACCGCGGGACCCGCATCGCGTGTGGATCGGCGGACCGGATTGCCTGCGACCGTATTCCATGTCGTTGTTGAACATCTCGTCGATGAGTTTCGGCGCGCTGTCCGGAAATGCGTTGCGCGCGTTGAATATCGCCGCGGCGCGCGGCGGATTCGCGCACGACACCGGCGAGGGCGGGCTGACGCCGTATCACTTGCACGCCGACGCGGATCTGGTGTGGGAGATCGGTTCCGGGTACTTCGGCACCCGCACCGACGACGGGCGGTTCGACCCCGAGCAGTTCGCCGAGAAGGCCGGTTACGACCAGGTCAAGATGATCTCGGTGAAGTTGAGCCAGGGCGCCAAACCCGGTTTGGGCGGCGTCCTGCCGGCGGCGAAGGTCAGTGCCGAGATCGCCCGGTTCCGTGGCGTGCCGGTCCACGAGAAATGCGTGAGTCCTGCCGCGCATTCGGCATTCCACACCCCGCGCGAGCTGATCGCGTTCGTGCGGCGGCTGCGTGAGCTTTCCTGCGGTAAGCCGGTGGGCGTCAAGCTGTGCGTCAGCTCGCGCGGTGAGGTGCTCGCGCTGTGCAAGGCGATGCTGGCCGAGGGGACCGCACCGGACTTCGTCATCGTCGACGGCGCCGAGGGCGGCACCGCGGCCGCGCCGCTGGAATACGAGGACAACATCGGGCTGCCGCTGACCGACGGCCTGCGGATCGTGCACAACGCCCTGATCGGTACGGGGCTGCGCGACCGCGTCCGGATCGGCGCGAGCGGGAAGGTCGCCACCGGAACCGATATCGTCAAGCGCCTGATCCAGGGTGCGGACTACACCAACTCGGCGCGCGCGATGATGATGGCGATCGGTTGTATCCAAGCGCAGCGTTGCCATACCAACCACTGCCCGGTCGGCGTCGCGACCCAGGATCCCCGCCGCGCCCGCGCGCTGGACGTCGCGGACAAGGCCGAACGTGCGCAGCGCTACCACGCCGCCACCGTCGACCAGGCGGTCCAGATCATGGCATCGCTGGGCGCGCGCACACCGGCCGACCTGAGCCCGGATATGCTGCTGAAAAGGTTGTCCGTCACCGAGGTTCGTTCCTACGCGGAGATATACCCCCGCCTGGAAACCGGTGTCCTGCTGCACGAACCGCCCGCCGACTGGGCCGCGGACTGGGCGGCCGCCGACCCGGACTCCTTCCGCGCGAAGGTGTCCGGGTAGCGAACGTCGATACGATACTTACCCGCCGAAGCCGACCAGACCGTCGGCGAGCGTGCTGATCCGCAGGGCATCGAGCGCCTGCCGACGGGTATCAGGACAGTTCTGCGTCGTGATCCGGTCCACCACGGCGCGATCCGCGATCACCTGGGTGTTGAGCCCGCCGTTGCGGGCCGCCCAATCGTGCACGATGAGATTGAAGTCCGCCTTGCGGGCCGCGGAGCTCTGCTTGCGCCATTCGTCGATCTTCGGAGAGATCTTGTCGCACAGCTGTTTCGCCGCCTCGGGGGTCACGCTGTCGGGACGCGGGACATCCGACGTCGCGGACGGGGAGGTGAAGGTGATGGTGACGCCCGGGTGCGAGGTCGGTGTCGTGGTCAGCGGATCGGAACCGCCTGCGGTGCAGCCGGTCACCGCGGCCAGGGCCGCCATCGCTGCGGTGAGGGTGATGGTGGTCTGTCGAATCGAATACATGTGCATCCCCACGGGCCGTGATTCATTCAATTGACCAGCGATACCCCGCATTCGACGCCTCAATCGGACGTCCCCCGCGCACGGTGCGAGTCGAAGGTCCGCAGACCTGCCGAATGCCCGTGCGCTACTTGGTGTCCCGGAACACCGCCGGGCAGCCTTCCGCCCGCGCGGCGACGGCCTCCTCGAAATTGTCGGTGAGGAGGCGAATGAACAGCTGCCCCAGGCCTTCTGCTTGCATGTGCCCCTCGAGCGAGGAGGCGTCGAGGCCGCTCCACAACGTTCGCTTCGTCAGCTCGATCCCGGGCCGGGAGAAGGCCGCGATTCGGTCCGCCATGTCGTAGCAGTAGTCGAGGAGTTCGGTGCGGCTCACACAATGCGACACCAGGCCGATGCGCTCGGCCTGGTGTGCGTCGACATCGCAGCCGGTGAGCATCATCTCGAACGCTCTCGAGGTACCGACGCATCGTGGGAGCAGATACGACAGCCCCAGTTCGCTGGCGGTGAGTCCGTTGTTGACACCGGCCGCGCGGAAATAGGCTTCGTCGCTGGCCACGCGGATGTCCGCAGCCAGGGCCAGGCACAGACCTCCGCCGATGGCCGGGCCGTTGATCGCCGCGATGACCGGTTGATGCAGGCGGCGGAATGCCGAGATGACGTCGTCGAGCACTTCCATGGAACGCAGGGCGATGGTGGGCGCCGTCAATCCCGCGACATGCGGGATCGAACCCGCGGCTTTCTGGTCCGCACCGGAACAGAATCCTCGCCCGGCGCCGGTCAGCACCACCGCGCGCACCGAGTTGTCGTTTCCGATCTGCTCGAGGGCCGTTCTGAGCGGTAGGACGAGATCGAACGCCATCGAGTTCATTCTCTCCGGCCGATTCAATGTGATGAGAGCGATGTGCGGCCGCGGCTTGTCCACGAGTACGAGTTCGTTGGTCATCCATTGTCCGGGGGTCGGCGGTTGCGGGTGGCGCTATCGAACGGTCCGGCAGGGGTCGTCTCCCGCCCGAGCAGCCGATCGTCTTACGCGGTATAGACAGCTGTACGGACAGTACTATGACAGGCCGGTCGAAACAAGGAGCGCCGGCGCGCACCGCGCGGGTGCGGATTCGCGGATGAGATCGGTGCCGCAGTTGGACGCCGAACCTGGGGCCCGGCGTCGGAGGATTCGGCCGGGACAGGCGACGGTAGTCGGCGTGGTCGAGCAGATGGGCGAGCAGGGTGCCGGCGCTTGCTGTTCGGCATGTACGACGATATGGCCGCTCGTCCGATACCCGGTCTTCCGGGCTGTTCGGGCCGCAGCGGCTGGGATCGCGCGAACCGACGCGTTACCGAAGGTGAGCGGCGGCGACGCCCCAGAACTGCATGGTGTTCATCAAATCGATTCGCCAATCGCCCCGCAGGGCGTGATAGGCATCCACGATGGCGGTGATGTCGAAATCGTCCCGCGTCGCGGCACCCTTCGACTCGACCATATCGATGACGAACTCTCGTGCGCTTTCGGCAGTGTCCCGCATCGAGTTCCTTCCGTTCGGCTAGAAGGGGCGGGCGCCCCAGCACCCGCCCGACCGGACGATCAGCGGGATCGGCACATGTCCTGGGCAGGCTGTTTGCTCAACCAGCGGAAGACCCGATCCCTCGCAACCATCTCCGGCGTACCCGTAGCGGAGCCCGTGAAACGGACGACTCGAGCAGCCGCCGTCGGCTGGGCGGCGGTTCCGGCCGGCGAGACGTCGTCAGTGACCGCGCTGGTCCCGCAGGCGAAGACCTTCGCGGGCTTTCATCCGCATATGCTCGCGCAGCAACAGCGCGGTTCCGGCCACGATGAGCAGGATCGTGACGATAGCGGCGACGATCGACCATCCCGCGAAGCCGTATCCAGCCGCGGTCAGCGTGAGGGCCAGCCCGACGATGCCCAGGACGAACAGAATCATTCCGGGCAGGTTGCGTTCGTTCTCGAGACCTTCACCGGCATGGTTGCGTGTCGTGCGCGCGGTGTCGGGGAAGTTGTCCGCGCCGGAGCGCGGTCGTCGAAACGACCGGGTCCGAATTCGATTGGTGTGATCCACGATTCACCTCCCTGCTTATTCGTCGGGGTGTGCGGTGTCGGTCCGCGCCGGTCGGTCGTCGCGAGTCTCGGTGAGCATATGCCGATCCTCCGGTTCGGCCCGGCCCCAGCCGACGTGGGACTCGGCCCGCATGCGTTCGACCATGTGCGGGTAGTGCAGCTCGAACGCCGGCCGCTCGGACCGGATGCGCGGAAGCTCGTAGAAGTTGTGTCGCGGGGGAGGGCACGTGGTGGCCCATTCGAGGGAGTTACCCGACCCCCACGGGTCGTCGACGTGGACGACCTCACCGTATCGGTAACTCTTGAACACGTTCCAGACGAAGGTCACCATCGACAGGCCCAGGACGAACGAACCGATGGTGGAGATGGTGTTCAACGCGGTGAATCCGTCCGTCGGCAGATAGTCCGCGTATCGCCGGGGCATCCCTTCCGCGCCCAGCCAGTGCTGCACCAGGAATGTGGTGTGGAAGCCGACGAAAGTCGTCCAGAAGTGCAGTCGGCCCAGCTTTTCGTTGAGGAAGCGGCCGGTGAATTTCGGGAACCAGAAGTAGATTCCGCCGAAGGTGGCGAACACGATCGTGCCGAAGAGCACGTAATGGAAATGTGCGACAACGAAATAGGTATCGGTGATGTGCCAGTCCATTGCCGGGCTGGCCAGGATGACCCCGGACAGCCCGCCGAACAGGAAGGTGGTGAGGAATCCGATCGACCAGAGCATCGGCGTTTCGAAACTGAGCTGCCCACGCCACATGGTTCCGATCCAGTTGAAGAATTTCACTCCGGTCGGCACCGCGATCAGGAACGACATCAGCGAGAAGAACGGCAGCAGAACGGCTCCCGTGGCGAACATGTGGTGCGCCCACACGGCCATCGACAGTGCCCCGATACCGACTGTGGCGAAAACCAGTGCGGTATAACCAAATACCGGTTTGCGGCTGAACACCGGGATGATCTCGGTGATGATGCCGAAGAACGGCAATGCCACGATGTAGACCTCCGGATGCCCGAAGAACCAGAACAGGTGCTGGTACAGCACCGGCCCGCCGTTGGCCGGGTCGTAGATGTGACCGCCCAGGTGCCGGTCCACCTCCAACCCCATCAGCGCCGCGGTGAGCAGCGGAAACACCAGAATCGCGAGCACACTGGTGACGGTGATGTTCCAGGTGAAGATGGGCATCCGGAACATCGTCATACCGGGGGCGCGCAGGCAGACCACGGTGGTGAGCATGTTGACCGCACCCAGGATCGTGCCGAGGCCGGACAGGGCCACGCCCATGATCCACAAATCGGCGCCGACGCCGGGGGTGTGGGCCGCGGTACTCAGCGGGACGTAGGCGGTCCAGCCGAAATCGGCCGCACCGGCGGGTGCGATGAACCCCGCCACCGCGATACTGGCGCCGAACAGATACAGCCAATAGCTGAGCGCGTTCAGTCGCGGGAATGCCACATCGGGCGCTCCGATCTGCAGCGGCAGAACGCAATTGGCGAATCCGAACACGATCGGTGTCGCGTAGAACAGCAGCATGATCGTGCCGTGCATGGTGAACAGCTGGTTGTACTGCTCGTTCGACAGGAATTGCAGACCGGGCCGGGCGAGCTCGATCCGCATGAGCAATGCCATCAGTCCGCCCGCCAGGAAGAACGACATCGAGGTGAAGATGTACATGATGCCGAGCATCTTCGGATCGGTGGTGGTGGCGATCTTCCAGATCGCCGCCCCCTTCGGTCCCAGCCGCGCCGGAAACGGACGCTCGGCCTCCGTTCCCGGTTGTTCGGTTACAGGCGCGACAGCCACCGGCTCGACCCTCCTCGAATGTCCTGCGGTTACACAGTCGGCGGTCGGCTACCCGGCCCGGGCGGAATGAAACGCCGGACCCGGGAATTGCCGCCGGACCAGCTCGTACGGCCGCGGCAGACGGGTGCGGCCGGAGGGAATAGAGCCTGGGCGCGTGGGTAGCCGCGACTCGACGCACGATCCAACGATCATCGGAGTATGCATGGCAGTGGTGACGATCGTCGCCCTTCTCACCATCAGCTTGGTCGCCTCGGCCGGAGCGGGATGGGGCACGGTCGCCCTGATCTGGTGGTTGGAACGGAGATGAACGATGACACGGGACGAGGACCGCGCACCCGGCTCGCAGTGGGATCGGCGGGTCCGCGGTGAGACCAGGCCCGAGCAGCTGGACCGGAATCTGAGCGGTCTGCTCCAGGAGCTGCGCGTCGTCCAGACGGGCGTCCAGTTACTCACCGGCTTCTTGCTCACCCTGCCGTTCCAGACGCGATTCGCATCCCTGTCCGCCCCGATCCGGGCGGTGTACCTCGTCGTGGTGGTGGCCTCGATCGCGGCCACGGTATTCCTGACCGCCCCGGTGGCCGCGCATCGGCTGCTGTTCCGCAGGCATCAGCTCGAGAGCGTGGTGAACGCCGCCCATCACTTCGCGTTGACGGGCCTGTTTCTGCTCGGCGTCGCGCTCACCGGGGTGGCGGTGCTGATCTTCGACACGGTTGTCGGGCCGATCGCCGCGGTGATCGCCGGTGTGGCCTTCGCGGTGCTGTTCACGAGTTTGTGGGTGGTGCATCCGTGGTGGCAGCGTCGGCATCCGGACTGAGCTTGCGCGGTGGCCCGCCGAGCGCCGCGACGTGCGGGCCCGGGCATCTGCCCGGGCCCGCCCGTTCTCGGTTGGCCGGTCGGCACGGCCGCGCCGTCGTCTATGCGGCGGTGGCGACCTGTGCCTGCCACATCCAGTGCAGTTGTTCCAGGCGCGCGGCCATCTCGATGAACAGGTCCTGGGTCACCGGATCGGCCTTCTCGGTTTCATCGATCCGCTCCCGTAGCTTGGCGATGACCGCCGCCAGGTTCTGCACGATCGCCTCGATGATCGTGCGGTCCTGCTGCCATCCCGCGGAAAGCCCTGTCGCCGAGGACTTCTCGGCCACCGTGGCCGCACGGCCGTCCGGGCTGACCCCGATCGCCGTCGCGCGCTCGGCGGCGGCATCGGTGAAATCCCTTGCGGCGGTGACCAGTTCGTCCAGGGCCAGATGGACCGAGCGGAAGTTGGGGCCGATCACGTTCCAGTGCGCCTGCTTGGCGATCAGAGACAGGTCGATCAGGTCGACGACCGTCCCGCGCAGGGCGTCTCCGGTGACCCGCTGGGCGTTCTCGTCGAGTGTGCTCGTAATCGGTTTCGACATCGGGATGTCGCTCCTTTCATCGATGTCCGTGCCGTTCGGCCGGATCCGGTATGTGTCGTGTCGACAGGAGGTCAGGAGTAGGCCGGGTACGCAGCCGCGCGCAGCAGCCGGGCCAGGTGAGCGGCGTTGCGGGCGAGCGCCCGGGTGGTCGAGGCGACGGGATCGGGCACCTTTTCCAGGTCCTGGTAGTCGACCGATCCCATGGCTTCGCCGGTCCAGTAGGTGGATCCCTGGGCCGGAATGGAGAAACCGATATCGTCCAGGCCCTGGAACAGATCCGCGGTCACCTTGTGGGCGCCGTCCTCGTTGCCGACGATCGCGGTGACCGCCACCTTGCCCGCCATCGAGGGCCTGCCCTGCTCGTCGGTCTCGCTGCTCTCCGCGCTCAGGCGCTCGAGCGTGCGCTGCGCCACCGAGCACGGATGACCCAGCCAGATCGGCGTGGCCAGGACCAGCACGTCCGCGGCGGCGACCTTCTCGCGGATCTGTGGCCACTGGTCACCGTCGCCCTCGTCGGCGGTGACACCGGGGTGTACGGCGTGGTCGGCGACGCGGACCACCTCGCCGTCCACGCCGTTGTCCGAAAGCTCGGACAGTACCTGTTCGGCCAGTAACTGGCTGCTGGAGCGGGTCGGCGACGGTTTCAACGTGCACACCAGCGCGACGGCCCGGAGTCGGTCGGAATCGTCTGCGGTGCTGTGGTTCTGGGGCATCGGAACTCCTCTCGCCGACGACGGTCACGGACGCGCCGTCAGCGTTCGGTCTCTGCTGCGACGTACGGCGCAATACCCGGTCCGGCGTCGTCCAAACAACGGTCGCGGGTCGGGGCGTGTACCGATTGTGATGTCCCGGCGGGGGTAGTGCGTGGTCGGGTCCGGTCGGGGCCCTCGGCCGACAACGCGATCGTCCGGCCGAACCGGCGACGAAAGGACAGACCTGTGACCACAACCCAGGAGACCGATAGCCGCAAGGGCGCGGAACAGGGCGAGAAGCCGCTGGCGCGACGACTGGCCGGCGATGCGGCCGCCACCACTCCCGAGATCGCTGACCGGTAGTCATGAAAGCAGTGACGTGGCAGGGACGCCGCCGGGTGTCCGTCGACGAGGTCCGGGATCCGAGAATCGAGGCGTCCACCGACGCGATCGTGCGGGTGACTTCCACCGCGATCTGCGGTTCGGATCTGCATCTGTACGAGGTGCTCGCACCGTACATGAGCGCGGGGGACGTGCTGGGCCACGAGCCGATCGGCATCGTGGAGGACGTCGGTTCGGAGGTGACCGAACTCGCCCGCGGGGATCGAGTGGTGATCCCGTTCCAGATCAGCTGTGGCGGGTGCTATATGTGCACGGCCGGGCTGCCGACCCAGTGCGAGATCACGCAGGTGCGCCGATATGGAAGCGGTGCAGCGCTTTTCGGGTATTCGAAGCTGTACGGTCAGGTGCCCGGCGGGCAGGCCGAGTTGCTGCGGGTACCGCAGGCCGACGCCACGCACGTCAAGGTGCCGCACGGGCCCGGCGACGAGAGGTTCCTGTACCTGTCGGATGTGCTGCCCACCGCCTGGCAGGCGGTGGAGTACGCGGCCGTCCCCGAGGGAGGCTCGGTGACGGTGCTGGGGCTCGGGCCGATCGGTGATATGGCGTGCCGGATCGCATTGCATCGGGGTCTGCGGGTGATCGGGATCGACCTGGTTCCCAAACGCCTGTCCCGCGTTGCCGCCTGCGGTGCGGAGGTGATCGATCGATCGGCGGTGGACTCGAGCATCGGTGAGATGGTGCGCGGTATGACCGACGGCCGCGGCACCGACGCGGTCATCGATGCGGTCGGTATGGAGGCGCACGGTTCGCCGCTGGCCGAGTGGGCGCAACGGTCGGCCGTCCTGCTTCCGAATGCGTTGGGCCGCAAGGTATCCGATACCGTGGGCGTGGACCGCCTTTCGGTGTTGCACGACGCGATCGACATCGTGCGCCGCGGCGGCACCATATCCTTGTCCGGAGTGTACGGCGGCATGGTCGACCCGCTTCCGATGCGAGTCCTGTTCGATAAGCAGGTGCAGTTGCGAATGGGGCAGGCCAACGTCACCCGATGGGCCGGCGACATCCTGCCGCTGCTGACCGACGACGACCCGCTCGGCGTGGAAAGCTTTGCCACCCATCGGCTTCCGCTCGATTCGGCGCCGGACGCCTATCGGATGTTCCAGGAGAAAACCGATGGTGCGGTGAAAATCGTCCTCGATCCCGCCGCGCGGGCCGCCTGACGCGCTCAACCCGTTCTGCGCCGCCGCCGATGACTCGTATCGCACAGGGGATAGATCTTCGAGCGGCGGCACAGGCACACGGCGACCTGGAAACGGTCGCAGCGGAGCACGGTCCCGTCATCGGTGACCAACTCGACCGGCCCTTCGATCAGGGCCGGTCCTTCCGCGGTGAGGTGGACCCGGCGGGGTTCACCTGCTGATTCGGTCGGCACGTATGACCACCAGTTCCTCGTTCGTCGCTTCCGGGGCGATCAGCCCGGCCTCGCGCAGCCATGTGGCTCGCTTGCGAAGTACCGGGCCGAACGCGGTCGTTTCGCGGGCCACCACGGCGGCCTTCAGACCGCCCGCCCGCAGCCGCTGGATCGTCGGATCCGTGCCGCACAACGCCGATTGGACGATCAGCGCCGTACCGTCGGTATTCAGAGCGGCGGGCAGCAGATCGCACAGCGGGTCCAGGACGGCGCGCCCGGCCGGGCCCGCCTCCCAGGCCCGGGCACGGCCCCGGGCGGGCGCTGTCGAAGGTCCGGGGACGTAGGGCGGGTTGGCCAGGACCGCATCGAAGCGGCGGTGCTCCAGCACTTGGGCGAAGTCGAGGTTCAGCAGGTCCACCGGGATTCCGCGCAGCCGGGTGTTGAACCACGCGGACAACAGCGCTCTTCGGGAGATATCAACGGCCGTAACATTTTTCGCGCCCATGCGGTGCGCGTGCACGGCCAGTGCGCCGGTTCCGGTGCACAAGTCCAGCACCTCCCGGCCCGGCGGGATGGCAGCCGCCGTCATGGCCCGCATCAGGAGCCGGGTGTCTGCTTGCGGCCGGTAGACACCCGGCGTGCGGATCAATCTCATGGCGCGCGAATACCCTCGTGGCGGCATTCGATCGGGGACGAGGTCGCCGGTGCGTAGCGTAACGAGGTGCGGCCCGAACCCCAGCTGTCTTCGAGCAGATGCCGTTCGATCCGATCCTCCAGCAGGTTGGTGACCTGTATGCCGAGGACGATCGAGGCGGCCTGATCGGGCTCCTGCCGCAGCAGGTCGCCGATGACCTCGCGGCGCAGCACCTGTTCGTGCACCGCGTCGGCCTCCACATGTTCGGTGTAGAAGCGAATGCAGGCGGGGTCGGCGTTCATGCGGCGCAGCGCGTCGGTCAGCTGCCGGGCCGCGGGTGAGGAGGTGATCTCCACGGTGGCGAAGTGGCCGATCAGCGCGCCGCGCCAGCGACCGTGCAGGCCGAACAGCGACATCATGTTCACCAGGGCCAGCATCGGCGCCGGGACCATGTCCAGATAGTGCAGATAGTCCGGGCGCAATCCGGCTCCCGCGAGCAGGTCGGCGAACAGCCGCGCATGCACCCGGTCCCCGCGTCCACCGCCGAACTCGTCGAATTCCACCGCGACCAGACCGGCCTTGGCCTGCCCGCGCAGGCGTGGGATCGCCCACACGTACGGATCGGCCTCTTTGTGGTGGTAGATCGAGCGGTGCACGAAGTACTCGCACATCTGCCACCATTCACCCTGGGCCGACAGGTACGCGCCGACCCCGCCCGGTTCGGCCGGTGCGGCGGTCAGCGCGTCCAATTCGTGCTCGAGGTCGCGGCCTCCGGCGACATCGTGCAGTAGCGTGGTCAGAAAGCGGTTCTCGAGGCCCGCACGCAGGCGCAGCACCTCCGGATCCCATTCCCGGTCCGGATGCACCGCGTCGAATCCGTGGTAGTGCAGCTCATAACACATGTGCAGGGCCAGGTGCAGATCATCACCGTAAGGGTCCGCGGTGTCGTTCGGCGGCATCGACCGCGGGGGATCACCGCGCAGCAGGGCGTGCACTCCCGCCGAGATCGGGCCGCGCGGACGTGGTAAGGCCGTGGCGGCGGGGTCGACGGCGACGGACAGCGCGTTCGTGGCGCGGTCGGCCGGGGACTGATCGGCCTCGACGGCAGCGGAAGTCTTCACCGGGCTCCTCACGGTCGTAGAATCGTGCGCCGAGCAGCACCACAGCGTGGTCTCGACCGCAACGAGTGCGTACTACCCGCCATTCCCGCCGGCATGCACGCCGCCCATCCTCGGAGGCCGAGTCAGCTCGGGATCGCTTGTTCCCGCAGGGTGGTCAGGGTGTGGGTGAGGATGCGGCACACCTGCATCTGGGACAGGCCGATCTGTTCACCGATCTGGGTCTGGGTTCGATTCTCGAAGAACCGCAGTCGCAGCACCTCCCGCTCGCGGGAGGGCAGGTCGCGCAGGAGCGGGGCGACGGTGAGCGCCTCCTCGGTGATCTGGTAACCGGCGTCCTCGCTGCCGAGTTCGTCGGCGATGCGGGCGGCGGCGTGGTCGCGCTCGGCATCGCTGGGTGAGGTATCGATCGTGTCGGCGGTATAGGCGTTGGCCGCCAGCAGTGCCTGGGTCATGTCCAGGCGATCGACACCCAGTTCGGTCGACAATTCCGAATTGGAGGGCATGCGGTGCAGACGCTGGGCGAGTCGTTCCACGGCGGGGCCGATATCGGCCTGCAGTTCCTTGGCCGGGCGGGGCACGCGCACCGCCCAGGTGCGGTCGCGGAAGTGCCGGCGCACCTCACCCATGATCGTCGGCACCGCGAAGGATACGAACGTCGCGGCCTTGTCCGGGTCGTAACGGTCGACGGCGAGAATCAGTCCGAGTGACGCGACCTGATACAGATCTTCGAAGGACTCGCCGCGCCGGGTGTAGCGACGGGCGATGTGCTCGGCCAGGGGAAGACACCGGTCGATGATCCGCACACGCAGCCGGGTGCGTTCGGGATCGTCGTCGGGCAGGCCCGCCATCTGCTCCAGCCACGGCTCGATGCCGTCGTACGGGTCGTTTCCGCGGTGCGAGCGCGCGCTGGGCGCTGGGCGGGTGAGCGTTTGTGAGGCCATATGTACCTCCAGAGCGACGAGGTCGGTTGCGGTTCGGTGCGCTGTTGGTCTTGAACGTCACCACATCAGAATGTCGCGGCTTTCAGTATGGCCGAAACCGCTCGCCACGTCAGCCCCCGGGTGACGTGCGATACACCGGACAGCGCGCTGGGGCCGCCGCCCGGCTCAGGAATCCACCGGTTCGTCGGTGCCTCGCCGGGCGTCGTCGTCGCCGGCGTGGCGGTAGGTGGTCTCGATCAGGGGAATGACGGTGCGGTGATCGTGCTCGGGCGGTCATCGCCCAGGCGCTCGGAGAGGGCGTCAGGAGTCCGGCGCGGCGCCGAACATGACGCGCTGCCACCAATCGTCCAGCGGGCTGGGTTGCGGCCACCGGACATCTTCGGTGCTGCCGGAAGGTTCGGTTGCCGCCGTACGGATCTCGGGATCCGTGCGGTCGAAACGCATCGTCGACATCGCTCACTCCAACCTGCTCCGGGAATACGCATCGGCGTGCTTCCCGAATTCGCGCACTCCAAACCGCTTCGCCGAGGTGGCGGCCCCGGGCATCGCGGCGCGGCGGATGCGGCGGGCGTGTAGGAGTACGGATTCCGGGTACCGCGACGCCGGGCGCGGTGTCGCCCTTTTCCGCCGTCCGACGCCGCGCCCACGGCTTGCGGGCCGCAGGTGCCCGGACACGTCGGACGATGCAGGAGGTGCGTGGTGCAGATCGGATACAAACTGTCGGCCGAGGGTTTCGGGCCCACCGAGCTGATCAGGCAGGCGGTCCGCGCCGAACAGGCCGGATTCGATTTCGTCGAGATCAGCGATCATTTTCATCCCTGGCTGGACAATCAGGGGCATTCGCCGTTCGCGTGGACGGTGCTCGGTGCGATCGCCGCCCGCACCGAACGCATCGGCCTGGCGACGGGCGTCACCTGTCCGACTGTCCGCTACCACCCCGCGATCATCGCGCAGGCCGCCGCCACGGTGGCGGTGACGTCCGGGGGCCGGTTCACCCTCGGTGTCGGGTCGGGGGAGCGGCTGAACGAACACGTGGTGGGGAGCGGGTTCCCGGACACGGTGCGCGTGCGCCACGACATGCTCCGGGAAGCACTCGACATCATCCGGTTGCTGTGGCGCGGCGGATATCGCTCCTACCGAGGTGAGTATCTGCAGTTGTCCGACGCCCGGATATTCGATCTGCCCGATGAGCCGCCGCCGATCGCGGTGGCCGCGGGCGGGCCCGCGGCCGCGCGCCTGGCCGCCGAACTCGGCGACGGACTATTCGCGACCGAGCCGTCCGCGGACATCGTGGCGAACTACCACCGCTTCGGCGGTGACGGCCCCTGTTATGCGGAGGTTCCGGTCGCGTGGGCGCGGGACGAGGACGCCGCCGTGCGTGCGGCCCTGGACACCTCGCGGTGGGCGGTGACCGGCTGGAAGGTGATGAGTGAGCTGCCGAACCCCGCCAATTTCGCCGCGGCCGGCACTACCGTCCGCGAGGACGACATTCGCAGCCAGTTCACCTGCGGCGCGGACCCCGAGACCTATGTCCGGGCCGTCCGCCGGTATCTCGACGCCGGGTTCGATCGTCCCGTTCTGATGAACGCCGGACCGGACCCGGACGGATTCCTGGACTACTTTCGTGACGAACTCGGTGATCGGCTGCGGTTGCTGAGCGCCGATGCGGGCAGGCGATGGCCCACAATGGAATCCGTCGACGCCGCGCCCGGCTGACCGGCATCCCGCGCCACCGGCCCCGAATCGGCGGATACGGACCGGTTCGGGGCGATTGGTCGAGGATCTGCCGGGTACGCGCGGGACGAGGCCGCACACGCCGCCGCCGTCGTCAACGAAGACGAAGGTTCTCAACGACGAGGATCGCGAGCGGGTCGGCGGACGGCTTCGGTGGCATCGCGTAGCGACACGTGGAAATTTTCGAATCGATGGGAATCGACCGTGACGAACCGCCCATCTCTGCCGCGCAGACTCTGGCGTACCGCGCCCTGGAGTTCGAACCCGCTGATGCGGGCCTGCGACCGCTGGGAGGCGACGGCCCGCATCATCGCCGTCCTACTGCTGCTGGCCGCCATCCCACTTGCGGTGCACGCGGGAACGACTCGCTACGAACAGGCCCTCGTGCGGGAACGCGCGGATGCCGCCACGGCGACGACCGTCACCGCGACCGTGACCGAACATCCCACGGTGGTCGTCCAGGACAGCGCAGCCACCTCGAAGACGTGGCAGACGCGGGTCGCGTGGACTCGGGCCGGCCGTACGCACTCGGCCATCGTCGATGTACCCCCGACTGCCGTGCCGGGTGACCGGTTCCCGGTGCGGCTCGGCGGGGACGGCCGTCCGCTGCAGAACCTGTCACCCGTGGATCTGGCGATGGGTGACGGTGTGGACCGGGCCATGAAGGTGTTCGGCTGCACCGCCCTCGGGGTCGGCGCGCTGATGGCAATCGTGAGCTCGCTGTGTGCGTTGCGTCGCCGTGCCGACTGGAGTCGCGAGTGGCGCGGTCTGAGCCGGACCGTCAACCGCGGATGGGATGTGCGACCCGGCGAATAACCCGGTAACCGCAGGGTAGGTCGCGGATATGCACACAGGGATCGATCAGCTACTGCATACGGTCACCCGGGTTGCGAACACGCTGCTGAGCGAGGAAATCCCGTTCGCGGTCGCCGGGGGATGCGCAGTATATGCCCGGGGCGGGCCTGCGTCGGATCACGATGTCGACATCTTCGTCAAACCCGTCGATGCCCAGCGTGCCCGCGAGGTCCTGGTACGGGCCGGCCTGCAGGCGGTCGATCCGCCGGACGATTGGCTGATCAAGGTCTACGACGGAGAAACCTTGGTGGACTTGGTCTTCGAACCGAATCAGCGAGCCGTCACCGATGCGTTGCTGGCCCGCGCGAGCACCCTGCGGGTCGGCTCGACCGTGGCGCCGGTGATCAGCGCCACCGACCTCGTCATCGATGAACTCATGGTGCTCGACTCGCACCGGCTCGATTTCACCGCCCTGCTGCAGACGGCGCGGGAGCTGCGGGAGCAGGTGGATTGGACACGGGTCTCCGAGGAGACCGGAATGTCACCGTATGCGCGAGCGTTCCTGGGCCTGCTCGAGGATCTGCACATCAGCCGCGACGGCGATTCGGTGAGCGACGATCTGCTGCCTCAATATCTCGCGGCCAACCTGCGCCGAGCGCTCGCGGAGGACCCCCGGACGGCCGAACTCGGCGTCCAGGTGACCGTCCGGGACAACGCGGTCGTGCTCCGCGGTGAGGTGGGCAGTACGCGGCGGCGCACGCAACTCGAGGACGTGGTGCGCGAACACGCGCCGAAACTGCGGGTGCACAACGATATTCGCGTGAGTACACCGGACGTCCCGGCCGACCACCAACGGCTCGACTGATGGCGGGAACCATCCGGATCGGCGCGGTCGGCGACATCCATCCGGGCGAGGATTCGGCCGGATCGCTCCGGCCCGCACTGGGGTTATCGAGACTCCCGTCGCGGCTGCCGGTCCGAAATCGGATCGATGTCGAAACGCATAGCCCGGGTGCGACCGGGTAACGCGCTGTTATGGCGATGTAAGCCACTGCGCGGCAACGGTTGTCGCGTATTCCGACCTCGAGGAGGTGCCCGATGCCGGATCGGAACAACCCCGGCCAGTTCGGGAATCGCAAGGATACCCAGGAACAGGCCAGCCGCGGTGGGCGCGCGAGTACCGGAAGTTTCGGTGAACGCAATGCCGCCGACCCGCGTGAGGCGGGGCGCAAGGGCGCCCAGGCGCAGCCGGTCGAGGCCAAGGCCAGAGGTGGCCGGCGCAGCCACAGCGGGAAGGAGCCGCAGTCATGGGGGCCACACTCGCGCACAAGCTGATCGGACGTGCGCGACGTGTCGGCCGGTGGCCTGATTCCGCGGCCGGCTCACTCGCGCCGAACCGGACCGGCACAGGCTCGGCTCATTCCGGGGGCACCCGTTCCTGCAGAGTCAGCAGCAGGTGATCGAATTGCGTCACCACCTCGGGCGTCGGTGTGGCGACGGTGGGCAGTTCGGCGATGAGCTGCTCGGCAAGGGCGCGCAGTTTCACGTTGGTCTCCTGAGAACGCCAGGTCAGGACCTTGAAGGCCTGGGCGGCGTTGATCCCGTACATACACATGAGCACGCCCTTGGCCTGTTCGATCACCGCGCGCGATGCGACGATCTCCGGGAGGCGCTGCTCTACCGTTTCGCGTTCGGCATCGGCGATGGCGTCGGAAAGATCGATGTAGTAACCCGCGGTGCCGACGGGGTGTTCGGCGGCGTCGAGAATGCGATCGGCGACGACCATGACGGCGTGCTCGACGCCGTTCGTATCGATGAACCGGTGCCGGCTGGAGAAGGGTTCGCCCTGTTCCATGGATCGGGCGATGGCCTCGGCGACGTTGTCGCGGTCTTCGGGGTGTTTGTGCGCGAGGAGCACTTCGGTCGTCGGCTCGATCTCGCCGGGCTGGTAGCCGTGCATCCGGTAGATCTCCGGGGACCACTCCCAGCGTTGGCTTGCGAACCAGAACCGGAATTTCCCGGCCGACGTCCACTGCCCGTCCGAGGGGCCGGGCGTCGGGAACTGTTCTTCGGCGTCGGGCACCGGAGAAGAAGCTGAACTCACCATTAGATTATGTACTGCCCCAATTCCGGCTGCGAAGGTATCCCTGCTGCTCGAGCCTTCGCGAAGCCGCCGGAGCAGCAGGATGTCGACTGCCCCGGGGCCCGCCGGACTCGCGCGCTCAATCGCGCAGGGCTCGTTCTCGCAGGTTGGTGAGCGTTGCGCTGAGCAGTCGGGAGATCTGCATCTGGGACACCCCGATCCGTTCCGCGATCTCGGTCTGCGACCGGTTCTCGAAGAACCGCAGTCGCAGCACCTCGCGCTCGCGGGTCGGGAGTTCGTTCAGTAGCGGCGCGATCGCCAGTGCGTCATCGGCGATCTGGTAACCGTTGTCCTCGCCGCCCAGCTCCCGGACCACACGAGCGGCTCCGGGTTCGTGGCCGGGGTCTTCCGGGGAGGTGTCGATGGAATCGGCGCTGTGCGCGTTGGCGGCCAGTAGCGCCTGGGTGAGCTCGGTCCGGCTGACGTCGAGTTCGGTCGCCAGCTCCGAGGTCGCGGGCATGCGGTACAGCCGCTGGGTGAGCCGCTCCACGGCCGGGCCGATGGCGCTCTGCAACTCCTTCGCCGGGCGCGGTACCCGCACCATCCAGGTGCGGTCGCGGAAGTGCCGGCGAACCTCGCCCATGATCGTCGGGACGGCGAAGGAGATGAAGGATGAGCCTTTGCCCGGGTCGAAACGATCGACCGCGAGCACCAGGCCCAGCGAGGCGACCTGATAGAGGTCTTCGAAGGTTTCTCCGCGCCGGCTGTAGTGGCGGGCGATGTGCTCGGCCAGGGGCAGGCAGCGGTCCATGATCCGCTCGCGCAACGATGCGCGTTCGGGATCATCGGCGGCCAGAGCCGCCATCTTCTCCAACCACGGTTCGATATCGTCGTAGCTGTCGTTGCCTCGATTGGACCGTGAGGCGGCGGGAGCTGTGGTGTACGAGGTCATCAGATGCCTCCGGCGACCATGTCAACTGCGGGCCGCGCCCCAGATTTGAACGCCATCACGTCAGAAGGCCGCACGCTCCAGTATGCCGTGAATACCCCATTCAGTCACCAGCCGAATGTGAAAGTGACGGGCCGAACGGCCCGTCATCGCACGTCAGGGGCCTGTCACCGGATTTGGAAATCGCGTTCCAGCTCCGTGAGCAACACCGCCACGCGATCACCCCCCTCGACGGGCTCCACCTCCGCATAGGGGACCGGTGCGCGCCGGACGGCGCGCACCCGCATCGGCGAACGGCTGCCCACTCCGTCGGTCCTGGCGACAACCGTGCCTCGGCTGATGATCTGCATGATGTCCTCTTCGCTTTCGCTGACGATCGAGTAATTCCCAGCGCCTACCCGTCCGAGGCGCGGATCGATCGGCGCCCGGCCCGACTCGGCCGGGCGCCCGCCTAGGAGTCCGGCTCGGAGACGGCCGACACCAACAGACCGGCCTGTTCATTCCCCAGTGTGCGAGCGATATCGGCCTGCGCGATGATGCCGACCAACTCGTTGCCGTCGAGTACCGGGACGCGCCGGACCCGGTGCAGGGCCATGACTCGCAGCACCGTGGCCACCTCGTCGTCCGCGTGCACCGTCACCGGTGTGCCCTCGGCCAGTTCTCCCGCCCGCACTTCTCGTGGATCATGCTGTGTAGCAACGACTTTCACGACGATATCGCGGTCGGTCAGCATACCTTTCAGCTTGCCGTCCTCGCCGCGGACCGGAAGCGACCCGACGCCGAGCTCGGCCAGTGTCCGAGCCGCCTCGAGTACGGTGTCGCCGGCACGCACGCAGTGCACGCCGGGAGTCATGACCTCTCGCGCGGTAGCCATCGGATCTGTCCTCCTGTGGTCCCGCCGGCGCGGGTCAGTCGCGACCCAGGGCGTGTGCGAGCTGGGATTTGTTCATCTTGGAGCGGCCCTCGATATTGCGTTGGCGCGCTTCGTTGTACAGCTGGTCGCGGGTCGGTCCCTGGGCGCCGGAATGCGAGCGTTGTCCGCCGCGACGCTGTGGTGACATGTCCTGGACCGTGGAACGGCTGGCAGTGCGCGTCTGGCCGGATTGGGCACGGTTCTTGTTCACGGTCCGCGCGGCGATCTCCTTGGCGCGCCGGTCGCTCGCGCCGCGGGATTTCTCCGAATCGCGGATGTGGTCGTATTCGCGCTCTTGTTTGTCGGTCCAAGCCTTGGGCATGACATACCTCCTGAGATGGCAGGACCCGCGGATCGGGTCCGCTCGGCACTACTACCGCCCGCCTACCCGCTGATCGGCGATCGACACATGCCACACCGGTCGAATTGCCGCACCCGTTCCCGACCGCCGCGGCGTACTGTTCGACGCCGGAAAAGCGCTGCTACCAGGCGGGCGGGGCCGGATCGGGCACCGGCGGAAGTATCGGGCGAGGGTCGGGTTCGGGGCGCGACGGAAACGGATCCGGAGGTGGCGACGGATCCGGGATCGGCGGTTGTGGAGCGGGGTCCGGGACCGGCTGCGGCGGGGCAGGGTCCGGAATCGGTGGCAACGGGTGAGTCATACCAGGCGGCTACCCCCGGCCCGGTCACGTAATCGGGCCGGTTCGACATCTCTGGCGTCTCCCCGGCTCCTCAGCGCGGCGCCGAGAGGATCTCCTATCCGATGCTGACCATATCGCGCGGTTATCCCGGCGGCACGGTGGTATTCGCCGTCCATGATTCCCGATGCCGCCGCCGCTCCTCATGTCCTGCGTGAGTACTCGTTTCTTGCCGACGGGCAACGGGGGGCGCTGGTGGGCCCGCGCGGCGACATGTCCTGGCTGTGCGTTCCGGGATGGGACGACGACGCGGTGTTCGCGACGTTGCTGGGCGGGCGCGGCATGTACTCGATCACGCCCGCGACGCCGTTCGTCTGGGGCGGAAGCTACGAGCCGGGCACTCTGCTGTGGCGTTCGCGCTGGGTTTCGGGCTCGTCGGTGATCGGATGCCGTGAGGCACTGGCCTTCCCGGGCGATCCGCATCGCGCCGTGGTGCTGCGCCGGATCGTGGCCGAACGGCACGATGCCGAGGTCGATGTATTGCTGCGCCCCGCAGCCTGTTTCGGAGCCCGGCCGCTGACGGATCCCCGACTGGGCGCGGACGGAGTGTGGCGGGCCCGGTCCGGACCGCTGCGGTTGCGCTGGTCGGGTGCGCCGGAGGCGGCCGTCTCGGGTCCCGCGAACGATCTGTGCTGGCAGACACGGATCCGGGTGCCCGCGGGCGAATATCGCGACCTGGTGCTGGAACTCGCGGACACCGAACTGCAGGACATTGCGCCTGATCCGGAAAAGCTCTGGGCCGCAACGGAATCCGCGTGGAATGAGCAGATCCCTACGCTCGCGTCCAGCGTCGCGCCGCGCGATGCCGTGCAGGCCTACGCGGTACTGCGCGGGATGACCTGCGATACCGGCGGCATGGTCGCCGCGGCGACCACGAGCCTGCCCGAGCGCGCCGATCAGGGCGAGAACTACGACTATCGGTATACCTGGATCCGGGATCAGTGCCTGGCCGGTCAGGCGGTCGCCGCGGCCGGAGCGCATCCGCTCCTGGACGACGCGGTGTCGTTCACCGCCGAACGCCTGCTGGCGGACGGACCGGACCTGGCACCCGCCTACACCACATCGGGCAGGCCGGTTCCGAGTACGCGGGAGATCGATCTGCCCGGTTATCCGGGCGCCCAGCCGGTGATCGGCAACCGGGTGCGCAAGCAATTCCAGCTCGACGTCTTCGGCGAGGCGCTGTTGCTGTTCGCCGCCGCGGGCCGGTCGGGCAGATTGACCGACGATCACCGGCGGGCGGTCCGCGTCGCCGTCGACGCGATCGCCGACCGACGCGACCGGCCGGATGCGGGCATCTGGGAGATCGACGACCGCCGGTGGACCCATTCGCGGCTGACCTGCGCCGCGGGCCTTCGCGCCGTATCCGCTTGCGACGCAACCGGTGCCGACATCGGCCGGTGTACGACGATCGCCGACCAGCTGATGACCGAGACGTCGCGGACGAGCCTGCACGCCGACGGCGGATGGCAGCGGGCGCCGGACCTGCCCGATGTCGACGCGGCACTACTGCTGCCGATGATCCGCGGGGTGGTCCCGGCCGCGGACCCGCGCTACCGGGCGACCTTTCGCGCGGTGCTTCGCGACTTGTGTTCGGATCACTACATTTTCCGCTACCGCCACGAAGGGCATCGGCTGGGGGAGAGCGAGGGTGCGTTCCTGCTCTGCGGATTCACGACGTCGATCGCCGCGGCGCAGCTGGGCGAGCCGGTCACCGCGATGCGGTTCTTCGAGCGCAATCGTGCCGCGTGCGGTACCCCGGGTCTGTTCGCCGAGGAATTCGACGTCACCGAACGTCAACTGCGCGGCAATCTGCCCCAGGCGTTCGTCCACGCTCTGCTGCTCGAGTCGTCGATACGGCTCGCCGCACCGCAGGATCTGCCGGATCGGTGAGCAGCGTAGCGATCCGGCACACCGAAAGGAGAGAATGTGAAGGAATCCCGAGTCGTAGTGATCACCGGCGCCAGCGCCGGCATCGGCCGCGCCACGGCCCGCCGCTTCGCCGCGGAGGGCGCGCGCGTGGCCCTGATCGCAAGGGGCAGTGCGGGATTGGCGGCGGCCGCGGAGGACGTCGAGCGCGCGGGCGGTCGCGCGCTGCCGATTCGCGCCGACGTCGCCGATTACGACGCGGTGCACGATGCCGCGGACCGCGTCGAGGCCGAGCTGGGGCCGATCGACGTCTGGGTGAATTCGGCGTTCACGTCGGTGTTCGCGCCGTTCGCCGAGATCGAGCCGGCGGAATTCCGGCGCGTCACCGAGGTCACCTACCTGGGGTCGGTGTACGGCACGATGACCGCGCTGGCCCGGATGCGGGAGCGCGATCGCGGCGCGATCGTGCAGGTGGGTTCGGCCTTGGGGGAGCGGTCGATTCCGCTGCAGTCGGCCTACTGCGGTGCCAAACACGCCATCGACGGTTTCGTCGAGGCGGTGCGGGTGGAGCTGATGCACGACCGCAGCAATGTCCACATCACGCTGGTGCAGTCCCCGGCGGTGAACACTCCGCAATTCTCCTGGGTGCTGTCGCGGCTGCCGAAGCGGCCGCAGCCGGTGCCGCCGATCTATCAGCCCGAGGTCATGGCCGAGGCCATCACGTTCGCCGCCGCACATCCGCGTCGCAAACAGTACTGGGTGGGCGCGAGCACGGTCGGTACGGTGCTGGCGCAGCGGCTGGCCCCCACGGTCCTGGACCGGTACCTCGCACGCACCGGATATCGTTCGCAGCAAACGGATTCCGACGAACGGCCGCGCGAGAACAATCTGTGGGCGCCGGTGGATCGCGCGGGCGGTCCCGATTTCGGCGCACACGGCGATTTCGACGACCGGGCGCAGTGGCGGAGTCCGCAGGCATGGCTGGCGCGCCGCATCGAATCGGTGGCAGCGGCTGTGCGGGGTGGCTGACACCCCGCGGTCAGGAGGTCAGCCGGTATTCCTCGGCGGATCGCGCCAGCGCCATACCGTGCCCGATGCCGGATGCTTCCGCAGCGCGCGGCGGGAGCATTCCGGCCACGACCTCCGGGACGCCGTCGACCAGAAGCGGTTCCAGGCGCACGTGGTCGGCGAACCATTCCACATGGCGCAGATTGGGTATCGCGGCGACCAGCGGCGCGTGCAGGGCCGGGGCACAGTGCGCCGAGACCTCCAGCCCGTGTGCCTCGGCCAGGGCCGCGCATTCGCGAAAACCGCTGTAGCCGCCGCAGCGGGTGACGTCCAATTGCAGGCAGTCGACCACGTCGACCAGGTCCGCGGCGTCGTACCGGTCGTAGATGTACTCCCCGGCGGCGACCTCGCAGCGCACCGTGCCGCGGACCTGTTGTAGTCCGCGCGGGTTGTCGCTGGTGACCGGCTCCTCGAACCAGACGACGCCCAGCCGGTCCAGTTCGGACCCGATCTCGCGCGCCTGCTCGATCGTGTACGCGCCGTTGGCATCGACCATCAGGTGCGCGTCGTCGCCGATCAGTCTCGCGGCCAGTGCGGTTCGCCGCAGGTCGCGATCGACCGCCTGCCCCCGGTCCTGGCCGATCTTGATCTTCATCGCGCCGCATCCCGCCGCCCGCCATCCGGCGATCTGCGCGGCGAGCCGGTCGTCGTCGAGCGTGGTGAAACCGCCGGACCCGTAGACCGGAGTGGCCGGACGCACCGGACCGAACAGGATCGACAGCGGTGTGCGCAGCAGCCGGGCCTGCAGATCCCACAGCGCGATGTCGACCGCGCTGAGTGCGTGCGCGACCACCGAACCGGTGCCGATGTTGCGGCAGGCGCGCAGCAGCGCCGTGCGCGCGCCGTCGATATCGAAGGGGGAGCGGCCGTGCAGCACCGGAGCCAGATCGTTGGCCACGACGGCGGCCGTCGACGCGCTGGTGTAACTCCAGCCCAGGCCCTGCTCCCCGCCCGCCCGGATCGTGACGACAACGGCGGTGGTGGCATCCCAGCTCAGCGTGCCGTCGGCCTCCGGTTCGGGGGTGGGGAACGTGTACGCGGTCGCGGTGACCGGGCCTTCGATGCGAATGTCCGTGGCGGTCACGGTTTTTCCCTCCTGATCGCCTCGGCCAGGAGTTCGGCGCTGTGGCGCGGTTCGGAGCCGGGCAGCAGATGCCGGAGCTGGGTGCGACAGCTGAAGCCGTCGGCCAGGACGAGGGTGCCGGGGTCGCGGTCGCGCACGGCCGGGACGAGCGCGTCCTCGGCGCAGGCGACCGATACCTCGTAGTGTCCGCGTTCGAAGCCGAAATTGCCTGCCAGCCCGCAACATCCGGCATCCAGGACCTGCACCTCGTCGCAGACGTCCGCGAGCAGCGCGCGGTCGCGGTCGTACTTCATGATCGCGTGGTGGTGGCAGTGTGGTTGCGCCAGAACCTTTTCCGAGAGGCCGGGTGGGCGCCAGCCCGGTGCCCGCTCGGCCAGTAGTTCGGCCAGGGTGCGAGTCTGCCCGGCCAGCCGGTGCGCATCCTCGTCCCCGTGCAGGAGTTCGGGCAGGTCCGAGCGGAACACCGCGGCGCAGCTCGGTTCGAGAACCACGATCGGGGTTCCGGCGCGCAACTGCGGCTCCAGGATTCGCAGCGTCCGGCGCAGCACCCGCTCGGCCGTGGGCAGCTGGCCGGTGGAGATCCAGGTGAGTCCGCAGCACACGCTCCGGTTCGGGATCTCGACGGCGAATCCGGCGGCCTCGAGCACCGCGACGGCCGCGTCCGCGATCGCGGGTTCGAAATTGTTGCTGAAGGTGTCCGGCCACAGCAGTACGGTGCCGTTCGGGGCGGAGTCGGAAGTTACTCGGGGGCTGAAGGTTTCGGTGAATCGTTCGGTCGCGAACCGGGGCAGTTCGCGGCGCGGGTCGATCCCGCCCGCACGGGCGAGCAGCCGCCCCAGACCTCTTGCGTGGGTGACGGCGTTGGCCAGCGGCGCGATCGCGGTGCCCAACCGGGCCCACAGCGGAATCCACCCCATCGAATAGTGCGCCATCGGCCGCAGCCGCCGGCTGTAGTGGTGCGAGAGGAATTCGGCCTTGTAGGTGGCCATATCGACGTTCACCGGGCAGTCGCTGCGACATCCCTTGCAGGACAGGCACAGATCCAGTGCGTCGAGCACCTCGCCGGATCGCCAGCCGTCGGTGATGACATCGCCGTTCATCATCTCGAACAGGATGCGCGAGCGGCCCCGGGTGGAGTGCTCCTCCTCCCTGGTCGCCCGATAACTCGGGCACATCACCCCGCCGTGCTCGCCGCGGCATTTGCCCACGCCCACACAGCGATTGGCGGCGATGCTGAATCGGTCATCGTCCTCGGGGAAGGAGAAATGGGTTGCCGGATCCCACGGGCGGTAGTCGACGCCCTGCCGCAGATCGCCGTCGAGCGGAAGGGGATCGACGATCTTGCCCGGATTCATCCGGTTGTGCGGATCGAACAGCGCTTTGACCTCACCGAACGCGGTGACGACGCGGTCGCCGAACATGATCGGCAACAACTCGGCGCGGGACTGCCCGTCGCCGTGCTCGCCGGACAGCGATCCGCCGTATCCGGCCACCAGATGTGCCGCGGCCTCGGCGAATCGGCGGTAGTTCGCGATTCCCTCGGCGGTGCGCAGATCGAACGGGATGCGGGTATGTACACAGCCGTGCCCGAAATGCCCGTAGAGCGAACTGGATTGGTAGCCGAAGCTGGTCAGCAGACGGTCGAAATCGCGCAGATAATCGCCCAGGCGTTCGGGCGGTACCGCGGCGTCCTCCCAGCCCTCGTGCGTCTCCGGGCCGTCGGGGGGATAGGCGGTGGCGCCGAGGCCGGCCTCGCGCGCGGCCCAGATCTCCGCCTCCCGCATCGGATCGTCGAGCAGGGTCGAATCCGCGCCGGTTCGCTCGTGCAGGTCCTCGACCATCGCGTGCGCCTTGCGGTCGGCCTCGTCCTGGTCGTCGGCGTCGAATTGCGCCATGAGCCAGGCATTTCCGTCCGGCAGCTGCTGTATCGCCTTTTCCGCGAGGTGTTTGCTGTGCTCGAGTTGTACCAGGCGGTGATCGAGGCCCTCGAGCGCCGCCGGCTGATGCCGCAGCACGTCCGGAACGGCGTCCGCGGCGGCGTACACGTCCTCGAAGCCCAGTACGACCAGGGCCTTCGCCGCAGGGATGGGGACCAGGGAGATCTCCGCGCGCAGCACCGTCGCCAGGGTGCTCTCGGTGCCGACCAACAGCGTGGCCAGGTCGAATCCGTTCTCCGGCAACAGCGCGTCGAGGTTGTATCCGGACACCCGCCGGGGGATGTGCGGATACGCCTTGCGAATATCGTCTCCGTAGCGTTCGGCGATCGCGCGCAAGCCGGATACCAGGGTATCGAGGCGGTCGTCCGATCCCGATGCGTCCGGCGCGCCGGAACCCACCCAGGTGCGGATACCGCCGTAGGTCACGATCTCCAGCCGCCGTACCGAATCGGCCATCTTGCCGTACGCCTGGGCGGTGGATCCGCAGGAGTTGTTGCCGATCATTCCGCCGATCGTGCAACTGACGTGGGTGGAGGGTTTGGGGCCGACCATCAACCCCGTCGGCTCGAGTTCCCGGTTCAGCCGGTCCAGCGCGATGCCCGGCTGCACGACCGCCAGCCGTGCCTCGGCGTCGACCGAGATCACGTTGTTGCAGTACTTGGTCCAATCGATCACCACAGCGGTGTTGCAGCACTGCCCGGCCAGGCTCGTGCCGCCGCCGCGCGAGAGCACCGGCACGTCGTGCTCCCGGCAGATCGCCACCGTTTCGGCGGCATCCTCGGGTGTGCGGGGCACGACCACGCCCAGCGGCACCGCGCGGTAGTTCGAGGCGTCGGTGGAATAGGTGGCCCGTGTTCCCGAATCGAATCGGACCTCGCCGTCGACCCGCTCGGCCAGCGCCTCCCGCAGGGCCTGGAGCGGCCACGGCGCGTGCCGGGATCGGGAGTGAGTCACAGAGTCGGACGCTGTCATGTCGGGCGGACCTTCCTGTCGACGGCACATAGGTGATGCGGCGCGACTACCCGCGCGAGGGGATCGCACACGCGGCGATTGAGGCGCGTCCGCCCGGGTATCCGGCCGCCGAAGCGGCGATGCCGCCGCAGCGAACGGACGACACGGACAGGAGCGAACATGGTTCAACTGGTTGGCGACTACGTCTTGCAGCGCTTGCGGGAATGGGGCGTAAAGCAGGTCTTCGGATATCCCGGTGACGGCATCAACGGCCTGATCGCCGCCTTCGGCCGGGCGGACAACAAGCCGGAGTTCGTCCAGTCGCGCCACGAGGAGATGTCCGCGTTCCAGGCGGTCGGCTACGCGAAGTTCAGCGGCGAGGTCGGGGTCTGCGCGGCGACGTCGGGCCCGGGTGCGATCCATCTGCTCACCGGCCTCTACGACGCCAAACTCGACCACGTGCCGGTGGTGGCGATCATCGGGCAGACCGCGCGCAGCGCCATGGGCGGCAACTATCAGCAGGAAGTGGACCTGCAGTCGCTGTACAAGGATGTGGCCAGCGATTATCTGGTCGAGGTGAACGTACCCAGCCAGCTGCCCAACGCGTTGGACCGCGCCTTCCGCATCGCCCGCACGCGGCGCGCGCCGACCGCGGTGATCATCCCGTCGGATCTGCAGGAGGAGCGGTACGAGGCGCCGACGCACGAGTTCAAGCAGGTGCCGTCGAGCCCTCCGGCCAAGACCGATGTCCGGGTGATGCCCGATGCCGAGGACATCCGCCGGGCGGCGGAGATCATCGAGTCCGGATCGCGGGTGGCGATCCTGGCCGGCCAGGGTGCGCGCGGAGCCGCCGCCGAACTGACCGAACTGGCCGAGATCACCGGGGCAGGCGTCGCCAAGGCGCTGCTGGGCAAGGATGTCCTCTCCGACGAGCTGCCCTTCGTCACCGGTGCGATCGGCCTGCTGGGCACGCGGCCGAGTTACGAACTCATGCGCGACTGCGACACCCTGCTGATCGTCGGCTCGAATCTGCCCTACGCACAGTTCTTCCCGGAGTTCGGCCAGGCCCGTGCGGTGCAGATCGATATCGACGGAGCCATGATCGGGATGCGCTATCCCACCGAGGTCAATCTGGTCGGAGACGCGAAAGCGACGCTGGCGGAACTGATTCCGCTGCTGACCCGCAAGGCCGACCGCACCTGGCGGGACAAGATCGAGGCCGGTGTGGCGCGCTGGTGGGAGACGATCGAACGTCAGTCGATGCTCGCCGCGAAACCGGTGAACCCGATGCGGGTGGTATGGGAACTGTCCCAGCGCATTCCGGACAACGCGATCATCACCGCCGACTCCGGATCGTCCACCAACTGGTACGCCCGTTGTCTGCGGATGCGCGGCACCATGCGCGGCTCGCTGTCCGGGACGCTGGCGACCATGGGGCCCGGAGTGCCGTACGCGATCGGCGCGAAGTTCGCCCATCCCGAGCGTCCGGCGATCGCGCTGGTCGGCGACGGGGCGATGCAGATGAACGGGTTGGCCGAGCTGATGACCATCGCGCGGTACCAGCACCTGTGGAGCGATCCCCGGCTCATCGTGTGCGTCTTCCACAACAACGATCTGAACCAGGTCACCTGGGAGTTGCGGGCGATGAGCGGGTCGCCGAAATTCGAAGAATCCCAATCACTTCCGGACATCTCGTACGCCGACGTCGCCCGCTCGTTCGGGCTGGCCGCCGTCGCCGTCGACGATCCGGACGATATCGCCGGCGCCTGGGAGCAGGCGCTGCGCGCCGACCGTCCGACGGTTCTGGACGTGCGCTGTGATCCGGAGATGCCGCCGATCCCGCCGCACGCGACCTGGGAGCAGATGAAGTCCACCGCCGAATCGGTGCTGCACGGCGACCCCGAGGCCTGGCACATGATCACGCAGGGCGTGAAAACCAAAGCGCAGGAATTCATTCCGAGCGGTCGTAGCTGAGCTGTCCACCCAGCGAGGAGCTCCACATGCAGGACGAGGCCGAACAGGACGTCGTCGATGTGCTGACCGCACAGCACGAGCAGATCGCTACTCTGCTCGGGCAGATCCGCGGTGAGCGCGAGGACCGGCGGCAACTGTTCCACGATTTGGTACGCCTGCTGGCCGTGCACGAGAGTGCCGAGGAGGAGGTGGTGCACCGAGCGGCGCGGCGTGCCGCGTTCGGCGTCGACGATATGGTGAAAACCCGTCTGGCAGAAGAGCACCGAGCCAAACGTCAGCTCGCGGATCTGTGCGATATGGGCGTGGACGATCCCGGATTCGGGCCCCGCTTCGCGCAATTCGCCGATGCTGTCGCCGAGCACGCCGCTCGTGAGGAGGCCGAGGAGTTCACCCTGCTGCGCGAGCAGTTCTCGCAGACCCAGCTGTACCGGATGGCCGATACGGTGCGGTTCGCAGAGGCGATCGCGCCGACGCGTCCGCACCCGAGGACAGGGGAGTCCTCCCTGGCGAACGCCCTGATAGGGCCGCCGTTCGCGATCTTCGACCGGGTCACGGACGCCATTCGCAAGCGGCGGGAAGGCGGAAGCGGATGAGCGAGCCGGCCTCCGGGGCGCGCACCGGGACAGCCGTCGAGGCGATCGCGTGGTGGGTCGCCTGCGTCGTGATCTGGCAGACCACGGTAACGACTCCCGGTTGGCAGGAATGGGCGGCAGCGGGGATACTCGCAATTCCGGTGGCCGCCTGCGCACGTCCCGCGCGGCGCGCGGCGCGCGGGACGTGGCGGCTTCCCGCCGGTTCGGCCCGGACCGCGGGGCGCCTGATTCCCGCGATCATCGGCGATAGCGCCGGTGCGCTGTGGCTCGCGGTGAGCCGGCGCGGATCGGGCGGCGAATTCACCGATCTGCCACTGCCTTTCGAACGTTCACCGGCCCTTCGCGGCGGTCGCGAGGCCGTCGCCACGGTGCTGACCTGCGCCACCCCCGGTGCGGTGGTGGTCGGCTCCGATCCGGGGCGCCAACGTCTGCTGGTGCACCAGATGCCGCTGCGGCCGACCGCGATGGCCCGGCGAATACGCCGGGGCTCCTCGCCGGGAGATCGCCGATGAGCCGGGAAATCTGGTTGCTCGCCGGCGCGGTGCTGTTGATCGGCGCGGTCGGACCCGGCCTGGTGATGACCGCGCGTTCGGCTGCCGCGCACCGGCTGATCGGACTGCAACTGATCAGCTCGGAGGTGACCTTGGCCCTGATCGCCGTCAGCCTGGGCGTGGGCCGCCCGGATTATCTGGTCGTGCCGTTCGTGCTGGCTCTGCTGTCCTTCGCCGGGACGCTGGTTTACGCGCGCCTGATCGGAGCGTCCGGTGACTAGCGTCGTGCACTGGGCCGCGGCCGGCGCGCTCGGCCTGTCGGCGCTCGGTGCGGTGTGCGCGTCGCTGGCGGCGGTATGGGTGCGGGACGCGCCCACCCGGCTGCACTATCCGGGCATCGTCGGCTCGGTCAGCGGCCCGCTGCTGGCCGTGGCCGTCCTGCTCGACGCCGGACCCGGAATGACTGCATTGACGGTAGTCGCGACCGTGGTCCTGCTGGCATTCACCGGCACGGTTCTCACAGCGGCGATCGGAAAGCTCAACGCACTCCGTGCGGTGCGTTCCGCGGGCGGGCCCGGCGAGGAGGAGAAATCAGCATTCTGCTCATGGTCTCGCTGATCCTGGTGGCGGTGGCCGGGACGATCGTGGTCTGCACCGATGGTCCACAGCGACAAGCGGTTTCGCTGGCGGTGTACGGCGTCCTGCTCGCGCCCGCGTTCATGTTGCTCGGCGCGCCGGATGTGGCGTTGTCACAGATCGCGGTGGGTTCGGCGGTGGTTCCGCTGATGGTTCTGCTCACCGTTCGCGTGGTGCGGCGGCAACGTCGATGAGTACGGCGTGGCGATGGGTGGTCTTTCTGGTCGGCGCCGCGGGCGTGGTGGCGGCGCTGCTGATCGCGGTCTGGCATCTGCCCGCGTTCGGCGCGGACACCCATCCGTACCGGGACGCCGCCGTTGCCGCGGCGCTGCGGCAGAACTCGCCGAATGCGGTGTCCTCCATCAACTTCGATCAGCGTGGTCTGGACACCCTCGGTGAGGAGGGCATCCTCGTCGCCGCCGTTGTCGGCGCGGCCACGCTGTTGCGCGAGGCCACGCCGCCGCGCCCGGAAAGGACCCGCCGCAGACCCGGGTTGCTCGCCGCGACGGCGGCGGCCGGTTACCTGATGCTGCCCATCACGGTGGTGATCGGCGCGGACGTCGTCGTGCACGGCCATCTGACCCCCGGTGGCGGGTTCCAGGGCGGCGTCGTGCTCGCGACCGGCATCCACCTGCTGTACATCGCCGGTGACTACGAGGCATTGCGGCGCGTTCGCCCGCTGAACTGGTATGAATTCGGGGAGGCGGGCGGTCTGGGCGCGGTGGTCGCACTCGGAGTCGCCGGACTGGTCACCGGGTCGGGGTTCCTGGCCAATTTCCTGCCGGCCGGCCGGGCCGGACAGTTGCTGTCGGCCGGGACCGTGCCGGTGTACAGCTGTGCTGTCGGCATCGCGGTCGGCAGCGGTGTGGTGGTACTGCTGGCCCAATTCCTCGACCAGCACGAATCGGCTGGAAAGGACAGTGCGTGAACGTGTTTCCGTACGTGGTGGCCGTGTGGCTGCTGCTGGTCGGCATGGCCGGGGTGGTGCGCAGCCGCCATCTCGTGCACACGGTCGTATGCGTGTCCATCGCCCAATCGAGCACCTACGTGCTGTTGCTGGCGGTCGGCTACCAGAAAGGCGGCACGGCACCGATTTTCGGCTCCGCGAATCCGCCTGGGTCGCGGGTGGTGGACCCGGTCGTGCAGGCGATGGCGTTGACCGACATCGTCGTCTCGGCGACGGTCACCGCACTCCTGCTGGCCCTGGTGATCCAGGTCGCGAAACGGCACGGCACCGTGGTTCCCGACGAACTACACGCGCTGCGCGGCTGATGCTCGCCTGGAATACGCTGCCGCCCTTGGTGATCGCCGTGCCCATCGGCGGCGCGTGCCTGCTGCTCGCACTCGGGCGGCACCTCTCGCGTCGCGTGATCGACGGTATCGCGCTGGCGGTGGCCGCGGTGGGCGCGGTGGCCGCGGGCGCGCTGCTGTACGCCACCGGCCAGGGCACCGTGGTGACATGGGCGGGCGGCTGGCGGCCGGGGGCGCATTTCGCGGTCGGCATCGTGCTGGCCGCCGATCGGCTCGGCGCCGGCGCCGCGCTGCTGGTGGCGGTGCTGACCGTGCTCGCACTGCTGTTCGGGTGGCACTACTTCGATGATCTGCACGCCCATTATCCGGCCCTGCTCCTGCTGTTCACCGCGGGCATGAGCGGATTCGCGCTCACCGGCGACCTGTTCGACATGTTCGTATTCTTCGAGCTGATGAGCGCCGCGGCCTACGCCCTGACCGGCCTGAAGAACGAGGAACCCGAATCGGTCCAGGGCGCACTGAATTTCGGTGTGATCAACTCGCTGGGCGCCTATCTGTGCCTGTTCGGCATCGGCCTGCTCTACGCCCGCACCGGACAATTGGGGCTGCCTCAACTGGGGTCGGAACTGGCGGGCCACGGGCGAAACGTCGTGGTACTCATCGGCTTCGCGCTCGTCGTCACGGGCTGGCTGGTCAAGGCCGCGGTGGTGCCGTTCCATTTCTGGCTGGCCGACGCGCACGCCGTCGCGCCCGCACCGGTTTGCCTGCTGTTCTCCGGTGTGATGGCGCCGCTGGGCATCTACGGTCTGGCGAGGCTGTACTGGTCGACGTTCCGCGGTGTGCTCGCACCGGCCGCCGCGCATCGGATGATGCTGGTGCTCGCGGTGGTGACCGCGGTACTCGGCGCGGTGATGTGCCTGCTACAGCGGCATCTCAAACGTATGCTCGCCTATTCGACGATCGCGCACATCGGCCTGTTTCTGCTCGGTCTCGCCGCGTCGACACCGGCGGGTGTGGCCGCGGCCGCGCTGTACCTGGCCGGACACGCGGCGGTGAAGGGCGCGTTGTTCCTGCTGACCGGAATCATCTTGTCGCAGTATCGATCTCTGGACGAATACGGCCTGTTCGGCCGCGCCCGCCGCCACCGCGGAACCGGGTTGCTATATCTGGCGGCGGGCTTGATGCTGTCCGGATTGCCGCTGAGCGGCGTGGGACTCGGCAAGGCGCTGCTCGAGGAGTCCACCGACTCGACCACGCTCACGGTGACGGTGGTCGTCGTCTCCGCGCTCACCGGCGCGGCCGTGCTGCGCGCCGGATCGCGGGTCTTCTTCGGCGTGGGCGGACGCCCCGCCGATGCGGAAACCGGTGCGGAGTCCACCGGCGCGCACGAACAACCCGACACCACGCCCGTCGGGCGCCCACCCGCGACGATGCTCGGCGCGGTGATCGGGTTACTGGCGATCGCGGTGGCTTCGGGGCTGCCGGTGCTCGCGCGAACCGTCGGGCCCGCCGCCGCGCAGTTCTGCGACGCGGGCGATTACCGGGCTCGCGCCCTGCACGGTATCGCCGCGGCGGCCGCGCCGACGCCGCCGCATATCGGCTGGACCTCGACCGGCTTCGGCTGGGGGCTGGTCTCCGCGGCGCTGGCCGTGGCGGTTGCCGCCTGCGCGCTCGCCTTCGGTGCGAAACCGTTGCCCCACAGGGTGTCCCGGCCCGTTCGACTGGTCACCACGGCGTTACACGGTCTGCACAGTGGCCATCCGGGTGATTACGTCGCCTGGCTGATGGTCGGGGCCGCGGTCATCGTCGGTCTGGTGACCAGCGGCTGACGGTGCGATGCCCGGCCGGTGGCGTCAGTGGGTGGTCGCCGCACCGAAGGACGCACCGGCGACCGCCGCCGAGAACGCCTCGAGGTCATCCGGATTGCGCGAGGTGATGAGCGTGCGGCCACCCTCCGAGGAATGCACCACCTGCTGATCGACCCATTGACCGCCCGCGTTGCGGATATCGGTGCGCAGCGACGGATACGAGGTGACGGTCTGCCCGTCGGCGAGACCGGCCTCGACCAGCAGCCACGGGCCGTGGCAGATGGCCGCGACCGGTTTACCCGCGTCCGCGAAGGCGCGAACCAGTTCCACGGCGCGGGGCTCCTGACGCAGCTTGTCCGCGTTCACGGTCCCGCCGGGAATGACGACGGCGTCGTAGTCGGCGGCGGAGACCGAGTCGAGGTCGTTGTCCGGCTCGACGGTCACATCCTTCTCGGTGTCGTGGACGAAGGTCTGCACCGCGCTCTTCTCCGGAGCGGCGTGCACCGCGCGGGCGCCCCGTTCGCGAAGCCGGTCCAGCGGCACCAGCAGCTCGTCCCGCTCGACGCCGGTATTCGATGTGATGACCAGGATGTTCGGTGTACCGAGTTGTGATCCCTGCATCGTGCCCTCCTCGACATTTCGCTGCTCGTGCGGCATGACTCGGTGTGCGGCTACCCGCGAGACCCATCCGAAAACCGGTCTTCGCGACCCGGTGGCAGTCGTGCTGTCGATCGGCATCCCAGCCGGAATCGAACCGGGTCGCGGGGCTGCCGAGGACCGGGGACCGCTACCAGGGGCCCGCGCCGTGGCTGGGTCGCCGGCGATAGTTCACCGACGGCCCGAGGCATCGATTGTCAGACTCCTGGAGCTGGAACATAGGTGTAGGAGATGCCGTTACTGGTTCCGCCCGGCGTGGTGACGGTCACCTGCACCGTCCCGGTTCCAGCAGGGCTGGTGGCCACTGTCTGGGTATCGGAGATGCCGACGAACGCAGCCGGTGCGGTGCCGAAGCTCACCTCGGTGGTGAACGCGAAGTTCGTGCCTGTGAGCGTCACCGAATCTCCGCCGGTTTCGGGCCCGCTGTTCGGAACCACGGAGGTCAGGGTCGGAACCGGAAGGTAGGTGAAGAAGACGTTGTTACTGGTTCCGCCCGGGGTGGTGACGGTGACCTCCGCCAATCCGGTCCCGGCCGGGCTCATGGCCGTGATCTGGGTATCCGAGTCGACGGTGAACGAAGCCGCCGGTGTGGCGCCGAAGTCGACCGCGGTGGCTCCGGTCAGATCTGTTCCGGTCAGCACGACTGTTGTCCCACCGGCTTCGGGTCCCAGATCCGGGGCACCCGTGAGCAAGGTGGGGACGTTGACGTAGGTGTAACCCAGACCGTTGCTGGTCCCCCCGCCGGTGGTGACGGTGACCTGCACCGTCCCGGCCACACCCGCGGGTGCGACGGCGGTGATCCGGGTGGCCGAGTCGACCGTGAACGAAATCGCCGATGTGCCACCGAAATTCACTCCGGTCGCGCCGGTCAGTGCCGTGCCGGTGAGCACGACGGTGGTTCCACCGGTCACCGGTCCCGCGTTCGGGGAGATCGTGGTGAGGACGGGCACGGCGATGTAGGTGTAGGCGACACCGTTGCTCGTGCCGCCCGCTGTGGTGACGGTGACCTGCACCGTTCCGGCCGTCCCCGCGGGGGTGAGTGCGGTGATCCGGGTGTCGGAGTCGGCGGTGAACAAGGTCGCCGGTGTGGCGCCGAAGTGGACCGCGGTGGCCCCGGTCAGTCCCGTCCCGGTGAGCACAACCACCGTCCCACCGCCTGCCGGTCCCGCGTTCGGGGAGATTGTGGTGAGGGCGGGCACGGCGATGTAGGTGTAGGCGACACCGTTGCTCGTGCCGCCCGCTGTGGTGACGGTGACCAGCACCGTCCCCGTCCCGGTCGGGGCGACGGCGGTGATCCGCGTGTCGGAGTCGACGGTGAACGAAGTCGCCGGTGCGCCATCGAAATTCAGCGCGGTGGCGCCGGTCAATCCCGTCCCGGTGAGCACCACCGTGTTTGCGCCGGTCACCGGGCCTGCGTTCGGAACCACTGTGGTGAGCGTGGGCGCCGCGGTGTAGACGAAGGTGACGCCGTTGCTGGTTCCGCCCGGCGTCGTGACGGTGACCTGCACCGTCCCTGCGGTACCCGGGGGAACGAGGGCGGTGATCCGGCTATCGGAGTCGACGACGAACAGAATCGACGGGTTCGCCCCGAAGTCGACCGCCGTCGCTCCGGTCAGTCCCGTCCCGGTGAGCACAACCACCGTGTCGCCGGTGACAGGTCCCGAGTTCGGAACCACTGACGTGAGGGCAGGGACCGGCACATACGTATAGGCGACGCCGTTGCTCGTTCCACCGACGGTAGTGACAGTGACCTGAGCAATGCCGGCCGCGTGGGCCGGGGCGACGGCGGTGATCCGGGTGGCGGAGTCGACCGTGAACGAGGTCGCCGGTGTGCCATCGAAACTCACCGCTGTCGCCCCGGTCAGATTCGTTCCGGTGAGTACGACCGTGATTCCGCCCGCCACCGATCCGGATGTCGGGGTGAGGCTCGTCAGGGTGGGGACCGCGACATAGGTGTAGGCGCCGCCGTTGCTGGTCCCGCCAGCGGTGGTGACCGTGACCAGAACGGTCCCGGCTGTCCCGGCGGGGGCCACGGCGGTGATCTGGGTGGGGGAGTCGACTGTGAACGAGGTCGCCGGTGTCCCACCGAAATTGACTGCGGTCGCGCCGGTCAGGTCTGTGCCGGTGAGTACGACCGTGGTCCCGCCGGTCACCGATCCGACATTCGGCACGATTGCCGTGAGGGTCGGCACCGCGACATACGTGAACGCGACACCGTTGCTGGTCCCACCAGCGGTGGTGACCGTGACCTGCACCGTCCCGGCTATTCCGGCGGGGGCGACCGCGGTGATCTGGGTGGCGGAGTCGACGGTGAACGAAGTCGCCGGTGTCCCACCGAAACTCACCGCTGTCGCGCCGGTGAGGTTCGTGCCGGTGAGTACCACGGTCGTCCCGCCGGTCACCGGACCGACGTTCGGTACCACCGTGATCAGAGTGGGGACTGCGACGTAGGTGTAGGCGACGCCGTTGCTGGTCCCGCCTGCGGTGGTGACAGTGATCAGAACGGTCCCTGCCGTTCCGGCGGGGGCGACGGCGGTGATTTTGGTGGCGGAGTCGACGGTGAACGAGGTTGCCGGTGTGCCACCGAAACTCACCGCTGTGGCCCCGGTGAGGGCCGTGCCGGTCAATACGACCGTGGTCCCACCGGTTACCGAGCCGACATTCGGTACCGCCGCAATCAAAGTCGGGACTGCGATATAGGTGTAGGCGACACCGTTGCTGGTTCCACCTGCCGTGGTGACAGTGACCTGCACGGTCCCGGCTGTTCCGGCGGGGGCGACCGCGGTGATCTGGGTGGCGGAGTCGACGGTGAACGAAGTCGCCGGCGTGGCACCGAAACTCACCGCTGTCGCCCCGGTCAGGTTCGTGCCGGTGAGTACGACGGTCGTTCCACCGGCGACCGATCCCGCGTTGGGAACGACCGTGGACAGGGTAGGCACCGCGACATAGGTGAACGCGACGCCGTTGCTGGTCCCGCCAGCGGTGGTGACAGTGACCAGGACGGTCCCTACCGTTCCGGCGGGGGCGACCGCGGTGATCTGAGTGGCGGAGTCGACCGTGAACGAAGTTGCCGGTGTGCCACCGAAACTCACCGCCGTTGCCCCGGTGAGGTTCGTGCCGGTGAGTACCACGGTCGTCCCGCCAATCACCGACCCGACATTCGGCACGACTGCCGTGAGGGTCGGCACCGCGACATACGTGAACGCGACACCGTTGCTTGTTCCACCCGCGGTGGTGACAGTGACCTGGACGGTCCCGGCCGCGTGGGCGGGGGCGACGGCGGTGATTTGGGTGGCGGAGTCGACGGTGAACGAGGTCGCTGGTGTGCCACCGAAACTCACTGCGGTGGCGCCGGTCAGGTTCGTGCCGGTCAGTACGACC
>NZ_BDCC01000085.1 GCF_001613305.1 Nocardia vaccinii NBRC 15922 | reverse complement strand
GGTGAGGTTCGTGCCGGTGAGTACGACCGTGGTGCCGCCTGTCACCGTTCCTGAGGTGGGGGTGATGCTGGTCAGGGTGGGTGCCGCGGCGTAGGTGTAGGCGAGGCCGTTGCTGGTTCCGCCCGAGCCGGTGACGGTGACCTGCACGGTGCCGGCCGTGTGGGCAGGGGCGACCGCGGTGATCTGGGTGGCGGAGTTGACCGTGAATGTCGTTGCGGTGGTGCCGAACCGGACGGTCAGCGGGCCGGTGAATCCGGTGCCGGTGATCGTGACGTTGTTGCCGCCCGCTGTGGGCCCGGATGTCGGGGAGATGGAGGTGATGGTGGGGACGACGACGTAGGTGTAGGTGACGGGGTTGCTGGTTCCGCCGGGCCCGGTGACGGTGACCGATACGATCCCGGTGCCCGCGGGGGCCACAGCGGTGATCTGGGTGGCGGAGTCGACGGTGAACGAGGTTGCCGGTGTGGCACCGAAATTCACCGCGGTGACGCCGGTGAGGCCCGTTCCGGTGAGGGTGACCGTCGTCCCGCCCGCGGTGGATCCCTGGCTGGGACTGATGGTGCTCAACGCGGGAACCGCGAGGTAGGTGTACGGCACCCCGTTGCTGGTTCCCCCCGAGGTGGTCACCGTGACCTGCACGGTACCGACCGAGCCGGCGGGAGCGACCGCTGTGATCTGCGTCGCCGAATCCAGTGTGAAAGTTGTTGCGGTGGAACCGAATCGCACTGTGGTCGGTCCGGTGAACCCGGTCCCGGTGATAGTGACGCTGGTTCCCCCTGTCGAGGGTCCCGACGTCGGGGAGATCGAGGTGATGGTAGGCATG
>NZ_BDCC01000084.1 GCF_001613305.1 Nocardia vaccinii NBRC 15922 | reverse complement strand
CCGCGGCCGCGGCTCGGGCAATTCGGCGATCTTTCGCGGATCCAATTTGAACGACAACTGCGGCCGCGGCCGGCCGTCCGCATCCCGGCGGAAGTAGTTGGTGCGCAAGGTCGACGTGATCAGGCCGAGGATCGCTCGCAGAATGCGGTCGGTGTCCAGGCTGACGACGGCATCGATGGCATCGCGCAGATGCGCCGACACCGCCTCCGCGCGGGCCGAGGTCGTCTCGGGCACGCCGTCGGGATCGAAACGGGCGTAGAACAATTCGGTGAACCATCCGGCCGCGGCCGGATGACTCAGCAGCACGCGGGTGATGTTCGCGAAGGTGTATGCGAATCCGGCCTGCTGCAGATATTTCGCGTAGGCCCGCAGAACGGCGACCCGACGCCAGTCCAGCCCCGCGCGCAGGACGAGTTCGTTGAGCCGATCGACCTCCGCACGACCGAGCCACATAGCCGCGACGGCATCGCAGAAACGTTGGCGCACAGTGCCTTCGGCAGATTCCTCGGAGAGGCCCGACCGGGTGAGCTCGAGTTCGAGATCCGGATCGGTGGCCGCGCGCAGCAGCGTCGCCGGAGCCCGGAGCCCGAAATCGTAGATCCACCGGCTCGTGTGGCCGGGCAGTTCGATCCGGTACGGGCGTTCGTCGAGAACCTCCATGCCGAGACTGTGCAGCAGCGGCAGGACCCGGCTCAGCGATACCTCCGAACCCGCGACGTACAGCGTGAAACGCCAATCGCCCGAGGGGGATTCGGGGTCGCGATACAGATGCGACGCGACGGAGCCGTCCGCGAGCGAGGTCAGCCTCCGCAGATCTCGCAACGCCCGGGCCGGTTCGTATTCCTGCTGATAGCTCGGCGGAAAGGCATCCGCACAGCGCTGCGCCACGGCCACGTCCAGCTCCGGCGAACTCGCCGCCTCGGCGGCCAGCCGGTCGGCCCAGGTTCGGGTGGTCGCGACCAGCAGCTCCTGGATCCGATCGCGGTTGGTCTCGGACAGATCGACCGCCGGGGCTGGATGATCCCGATGCACCGTGAAATAGATTGCGGCGACGTCCGATTCGGTGACGCGCGCGGAATGGGCGAGGTGCTCGCCGCCGAATTCGGCCGCCAGCACCTCCTGCATGCGCAGCCGAACATCGGTGGAGTACCGGTCGCGCGGCAGATAGACCAGGCAGTGCACGGCACTGCTGCGGTCGTCGCGGCGCAGGAACAAGCGCACCTGACGCCGCAACCCGACATTCATGACGGCCGAGACAGTTTCGAACAACCGGCGGGCATCGGTGGCGAACAGTTCGACGCGCGGAAAGGTCTGCAACATCTCGAGCATCGCCCGGCCGGAGAACGAGGTCAGGTCCAGCCCCGCCCATTCGATGACCTGATGTACCCGCCGCGAGATCACCGGGATGTCGAGGATGTCCTCGTGTGATCCGGTGACGGTGAACGTTCCGGCGAATACATGGGTACCCGCAACGCTCGAACCCGGTTCCGCACCCGAATCTTCCACACTGACGAAACACAGATCCGAGGCGCCGGGCACCGCCGAGGCGACCGAACCAGCGGTCAGCTGCAGCGCCGGACCAGCTGCCCGCACACCGGGAACCCCGACCCCGTCTCGCAGCACACCGAGACCGGTGCCGGTGAGCTGGACCGGTTCGGCATCGGACCCGGTCCGCGTGAGCGGGTAGTAGCCGTATCCGAGGACACTGAAGTGGCCGTCGGCGAGCCAGCGCAGCAGCCGAGTGTACTCGCCGGGCACGGCGTCCCCAACCGAGCGCGCCGCCCGGTCGAGGCGATCGGCCACCGTGGTCATGCGGTCCAGCATCGCCGACGAGTCCTCGTTCACCCGGCGCAGTTCGTCGAGTTGCGGGAGCAGTACCCGTTCGAGGCCGTCCAGCGACCGGTTGTCCGTCGCCGGACTCAACTGCACGTGGATCCAGGACTCGGCGGTGGTTCGGCCGCGCACATCCGGCCATCCTTCCGCCTCGCGCGGCCACACTCCCTGCAACCGGCCCGCGCTGTCGCGAGCGACGTCGAATACCGGATGTACGATTTCGGCGATGACGACACCCAGACGACGCAGCGCCGAGGTGACCGTATCGACCAGCATCGGCATATCGTCATTGACGATCTGGATCGCCGGACCGAGCTCACTACCATCCGCGAATCGATAGAGGCGGGCCAGCGCGACACCGGGCCGGCGCAGTGCGGCGAGTTCGAGGTGGTGGCGGAAAATCCGTTCGGCGCGGTCGGTGATCGCGGGTGCGGCGGCGCCCGGCTGGATCCACCTGAAGTACACCGCCTCGAGATCGGTCGGGTCGTCCCGGAATCGGCTCACACGGACCGTCCGCTGGGTGGTTGCCATCATCACTCCGCGCCTCCTGGAGATGGAACGTGCCGCCGGTAGTTATGTACCACTGTTTAACGGCACATTATTTATTGTGCCATCAGAACAGAAGTTGGCTATTCCCACGTGCTGGAAGACATCACCCGGACGACGTCAGAGAATCAGGCCCGCGCGCACCAGGAAGCTGCGCGCTGCGGCCCGATCGGTGAATCCGCCTGTCTCTATACGCAATCCGGTGCGGGTATCGGCGTACCACGCGGCGTACGAGGGTCCGATCGCCACGAAGACGTTCCCGTCGGCCAGGACCGCCGGACCGGCGGCACGCCACTCGGCGATGGTCTGCGCGATCTGCCCCGGCTGCTGGATCCGCACCGAGAACTTCAGCGGCGCACCGCCGGTGATACTGCCCATCAACAGCGGATTGCTCGCCTGAACCACACAGTCGTCACCCGGCTGCGGACCCCCGGCCTGCTGACAGCTCGCGGCCGACCGCAGCAGGGCGGGCAACGCGTCGATCGCGTCGAGCTGGCCCAACGCCGGCACGCTGCTCGCACACGAGCGAATGATCAACGTGCCCAATACGATCAGCAGTACGATGCCGACCAGGGCCACGCGCCACGACGTCCGGGAAAGCCACTGCTGGACCAGCACCATCAGCTCGGCCACGAAGCCCTTCTCCGCCGCGGCGACCGCGGGGCCGGCCGCGGCCACCATATGCTCGGCGTCCACCGCCATCCGCGCGGTACCGGCCATCGCCTTCGCGGCGTCGCCCACGATCGAATGCGGGCCGGGCGCGGGCGCGGCCGGCGCGGGCAGCGGCGCACCGCAGTGCCCGCAGCGGGGATCCGCACCGGTGTTGTGGTGCGCGCAGTACTCGCAGATCAGACTCGGCGTGGTCAATGTCCCGTGATCACAATCGATGAGATGGCAACGGTGTTCGTCGACGCGTCGCCCTTGGAGGCCAGCACGGTCAGCGTGATCTTCGACGCGCTCACCGGCGGGTCGATCTTCGTGACCACCAGACTGCGCTGATCCATGGTCTGCTGGGTGTAGGTCGTGGTGTTGCTGTCGTTGAACTGGTACGAGAGCCGGCTGACCGTGCGGTATTTACTCCACTGGTCCGCGCCGTCCGCGCCCGCCGAATCCCAGCCCGGGACGATGCCGATCGAATCGACCTGATAGGTCTTGCCCAGATCGATGGTCAGCACCTGCCCGTCCACCTTGTACGCCCGCACACACGACCACGCCTTGCCCGGTTGGCCGGAGAAGGCGTCCATCCCCTCGGTGCTACCCGAGGGACAGTGCGCCACAGCCGATTTCACCTGGATGGTGGCGGAGGTTCCGGCGGCGTCGGTCTTGGCCGGGGAGGCCGGTCCGGCGGCGACCGGGGTCGCCACCACGACCTGGTTCGGCGAGGAATTGCGCCCACCCGTGGTCACCAGGATCAGCACCAGCACGATGGCGAGCACGCCCACGACCGCCAGCGCCACCTTGGGGCGGCGCAGCAGCTCGACCACCTTCGTCGCCGATGCCGCGGCACCGGTGGCCGGAGGGGCGGCGGAAGCCGAGGCCGATTCGGGTTCCGGATCCGGCGGCGGCGCGGCAGACGTCGCGGAGGTGTTCCGCAACCGGCCCGCGGCCATCTCGCTGAATTCGGAGGAGAACTCCATACCCGGCGACTCGTCGGGCGACTCGCCGTTGAGCAGGGCCATGATCCGGTCGCTGGCCTTCGGCGTGCCGTTGGCGCGACGCCGGTCGCCGGTCGGCATCGAATCCGGCTCGATCAGCGGTTCGCCGGGCACCGGGTCCGGCGCGCTGATCACACCCGCCCTGGTCGAGAACTCCCCGGCGATCGGTTCGGCGAACGGTTCGGCGATCGGCGCGGCGGCCGTGGCCTGCGCGGATTGCCCGAACGACGGATGCGCGAGCAGGGCGTCGAGCACCGCGCCGCGATGGCGGACGAAGACGTCTCCCGGATCCTCGGCGGACATATCCCGGATCGTATCGGCATTTGCCGAATTACCGTCCCGGCACTGTTCCCGGCACCGGGAATACCCGGATCAGCGCTCGCTCTCCGCGGTGACGAAATATTCCGGCGGCACGTCGAATACCCGCGCGAGCGCGATGATCAAATCGAGCCGGGGAATCGCCTCACCATGAATGAGGCGATAAAGCCCCGACTGCGAAACCGGCACATCCGGATATGCCAGTTCCAGATGCTGTGCCAGCGAGTACAGCGTTAGCGACCGGGTCGATCCGTCCTCGGTCGAGACCACTGATTCGGCGATCAGATCGGACAATCGCCGGGAGAATATCGCGGCCGCCGACTGTCGCGGAGTGAGCGCCTCCTTGTTTTCCGATTCCTGAAACACGCCGCCATCCGACTGCGATTCCGTTACCACACCCGCCAACATCAGCGTCCCACCTCAGATTCCATCGAACGACTTTCGAATATTGCGCTTGTTCCCCCTGATTCATTGCCCGCCGCGGCGAGCGCTCCGTGTTCGGCGACCGGATCAGGGTAATCGAGATATCGCATCTCCCCTCGGGGTTCGATCAGCTCCACCCGCACCGTGCGCATCGGAATGCTCACGTCCAGTGCCGTCGCACCGACCTGATCGATGGCCAGATCCGCTGCCGACCGACGCGGCTCGCCGCGCTCGTCGATCGTCACCGTGGTGTGCGCGGACGAGGCGCGCAGCGGAACCCGATCGAACACCGCGACCGTCGCCACGGGACCGGGCGCGGCGTCCGGCTCGGCCGCACCGACCGGATCGTCGGGCACCAGCCGCAGCGACGTGGGATCACCGACCTCCGAAACCAGCTGCGACCAGCGTTGCGGGCGGGAGGAATGCACTTCGACGTCCGCGCCGACCACCATCGCCCGCAGGACGAGCTGCTGCGCTACCGGCAGATCCGCCCGAACGTCGATGGTCCGGCGCTGCGGGTTGTAGCGCGACGGGTCGAACAGCGGCAAGGCCAGGGTGTGCCGCGGCTGGCCACTGATCGCACCGAGGATCTGCCCGTTCGGGCCGATGGCCACGGTCAGCCCGGACAGCGCCGCGTCCTCCGCGATGTCGACGCCGGACTCCGTGGCCGCGATATCGCGCGTCGAGGTTCCCGTCGGCAATGAGGCGAGTAGCGCGGCGGACTGCCGTCCGCCCAGCGGAAGCAGGTAGTCCACCGGCGCGGACGGCACCGCCGAGCCGACGTAACGGACCAGACCGCGCGCGCCGACCGCGCCGCCGGCCAGGCTCACCACCACCGTGGTCCGGCCGCGATTCCAGGCCCAGCAGTCATCCAGGCCGACGCCGCCGAGCCGGGTCCAATCGATCAGGAAGCTGGTGACGCTGCGTCCGGGAACCGAGGATTCCAGATGACTCCACTTCTCCCGCAGATCGGACAGCTCCACCCCGGCGTGCAGCAGCCGGTTCGCCTCCCACAGTGCGTCGGCCGGGAGCGGATGCGCATTGACGCCGTGCTCCCGCAACCGCATCGCGATCCGGTGCGCCGCGCTGGCCAGCGCCCGCGGCGCGGCGACCGCACACGGTCCGCGACGCGCGAGCGCCGCCAGGTTCCGTTCCTGATCCAAGCGCACCACCAGCCACGACATCCGATTGCCGACCACCGGATGTGAGCCGATCAACTGGTCATACAGCATGCTGTAACTGCCGCCCGGACGCACCCGCTGGCCGGTGGTCACGAGATCGATGTCCACGGTGATGCCGTACTGATCACGCATCGGCAGCAGCGCGTCGACCGGGATCGTGTCCTCGGTGTAGATCGTCTGCTCGGCGATGACGGTGGGCAGATCCAGATTCGGCGCGAGCTGGATCATCGCGACCAGCGTCGTGCCCTGCTCGTGCACACCGCACACACCCGCGGCGACCTGGACATCCCAGGCGTCGAGCGGGCAGACCCGGTGCGCGGCGCGGGCCTGGTAGCCGATCCGGAAAGCGGCCCAGTCCAGCAACCAACGGACCGGGGTGCGGTGGTCGATCCGCACCGTCACCGAGATCAGCAGCACGACCACGACCACCGCGCCGACCCAGATCGGGGTCTGCGCGAACAACCCCACCAGCAGCGGCCCACCCGCGATGACCAGCACCGCGAACGGTCCACGCTCGACACCTCCGACCCCCATGCTCGGTACGCTCACCGACGCCTCCGCAGCATGCCGTCCACCCCGACCACGCCCACGCCCAGAACCACGACCCCGAGCATGACCACCGTGGCCACGATGATCGGTCGATGATCGACCGGACGCGGCGGCGGCACCCGCAGGGTGGCGGCCCGATAGAGCTGCGAAGGCGGTTTCGGCGCGGTCGAATAACCCAGTGCCGCAACCGGATCGATCATTCCGGCCCCGACCGAATCATCCACCCCGCGGGCGGGCTGGTGCGCGCCGGCCTCCAGCCGCGCGGAGATCTGCGCCGGAGATTCGGCCGGAAAACGAGATCGCAGCAGCGCCGCGGCACCGCTGACGTACGCGGCGGCGAACGACGCGCCGCCGACCGCCTCGAGTTTGCCGGGCGCACCTATCCCGTTCACCAGAGTGCTGCCGCCCGGACCGAGCGATTCGATCCCGGTACCGGGTCCGGCGACCGAGATCCACGGCCCCATCAGCGAACCCGACATCTGCGCACCGGCCGCCGTGGTGAATCCCACGGTCAGCACGTCGGGGCTGAACCAGCCCGGTGTGGAGATCGTCTTCACGCCGGTCCAGTCCATCAGATCGCGCGGATTGCCCGGGGTGATGCCGGGATTCTGTTCACAGTTCGGCGAACCGGTGCTGCCCGCGCCCGCCACGATCAGCGCGCCCCGCACATGTACCGCGTAGCCGATCGCCGCCGACAGCATCGACTGGTCGACACCGGCGTCGGCGGCCAGACAGACCGGCAGCGCCACCGTGATGACGCCCGCACCCAGATTCGCCGCATGCGTGATCGCCCGCGCGAGGTTGCGCACCTCGCGGTTGGTCTCCTCGTTCGGGTCGAACTGGGCGGGGTGTTCGGGACTGAACGCCGCCGAGTGGTATCGGATGGACAGGATCCGCGCCGCCGGTGCGACGCCGAGGAATTGATCGCCGGGATCGGCCGCGGCCGCGATGATGCCCGCGACCAGCGTGCCGTGCGCATCGCAATCGGACAAGCCGTTCCCGCCGGCCTGGACGTAATCGCCGCCGCCAACCAGATTCGGCAACCGGGCGTCCGGGGCGACACCGGTGTCGACGACCGCGACGGTGACGCCGTCGCCGCGGCTCAGGGCTCGCGCCCGCGGCAGATTCAGCGCCGTCTCGGGTGGCGGCGGCTGCGAGACGTCGCTGTGCGGCAGCAGACCGGCCGTGAGACAACCCTTGTCCTGCTTCATCGGCGTCTCCGGTCCGGGTGGACCGTCCGGCGGCGGTGCGCCGATCACCACCTGCGGCGGCTGCACCGCCGCGGCCGGGGACGCCGCGGCCAGCAGTACGGCCAGTGCGGCGACCACGAGGCCCGCACCCCTCATCAGATCCTCCGCGCGGCGGTGTAGATGCCCATGATCCAGAAGGCGAGCACCGGCACGACGAGGATGAGAGCGTACTCCACGATATCGATGATGCGGCGCGAGACCGGGGACAGCCGTCGACCCGGAAGTTGTGCCGCCGCAACACATCCCGCGACCATCGCCGCCGCGACGACGAGCGCCACCAGCAGCCGCGCCGGAGCCGTGCCGTACGCGTTCACCAGTACGAATCCGACACCGATCACGGTCACCGCCGCCGCGATGACGAGCGCGACCGCCTGCACCCGATCCGGATGCCAGCGCGACCGCATCACCAACATGCCGGTGACAGCGCAGCCGAGCACGATCTCACGCACCCCGCCCGGACTCGCCGCGGCCGAGACCACCGTGGCGACCGACAGCAGCCCGGCGCCCGCGACGACGAGTCCGCGCAATGTGGTCACCGCCAAGCGCGCCCGCGCCTCGATGCCGACGCGAGTCTGCGCGGGCTCGTCCGTCTCGGCCGATTCCTGTTCGGGCCCCTCGGCGCGTGCGGTCTCGGCGTCGAATATGTCGGTCAGGGTGGTCGGGGCGACCTCGTTACCGGGGTCCGGCAGATCGGGCGGCCGGATGCGCGCGGCCACGACCGCCAGTCGCGGCGCGCCGGTCAGCAGCAGCACACCGACGAAGGCGGCGCCCGCCGCGACCTGCCGCACCGAGACGTCCAGATAGGCGGCGGGCAGAATGCTCGCGGTCACCGCGACGCCGAGGATCAGCACCGCGGTCAACGTCGCCGCACCGATCCTGGTCAGCCGCAACATGACCGCCGCGGCGGCGACCACCACGACCGCACCCGCTGCCAGATTCGCCGCGGCGAACGGCCCGGGCCGCCCGAAGGCAGGCGGAACCAGCATCGCCCCGCCCGCGAACAGCAGCGGCAGCGAGGACATCGCCAGGCCGAACCCGATCCGCGGCGAGGACGCACGCCGCCGCACCGCCACCGCACCACACCAGCACAGCAGCCCGAGCAGGAGCGCCGGGACGCCGCACCACCCGATCGAACCGGTGCGCATCCACGACCAGGACAGCATCGCCGAGACGGCCACCGCGCCGACACCCAGCGCGACCAGGCCCACGACCGCGGCGACATCGGCGTCGAATTCGGCGAATTCGCGCTCGTTGATCAGGGCCAGCGCGTCGGTGATGTCCTCGACGACCGGGGTGAACACCTCGGCGGAGTCGACCGGTGCGAGCATCAGCACCGTGCCGTCGACCACATCGTGGTCGGCCAGGCTCCGCCAGCGGGGAATCGGATGGTCGCCCGGCCGGGCCAGACTCCACTGCCCGCTGGGCGGGGTGAAGTCGACCTCCGCGTCGTCGATCGCCGTGGCCAGCACGCCGAGCAGGTCGTCGATGAAGGTTTCGATGGTGAACTTCGTCGGCACGACCACGTCGACCTGATAGGTGGCCACCATCACCGCGATGCGGGCGCGGGCCACCTCGGCCGGAGCCGCGGCGGACGGTGCGGGTGCCGCGGCGACCGCCGAGCTCATCGCCATCCTCCGTGATCTCGCGACCCGCCGCCGACCTGGCTCGGGAATCCGTCCGCGAGCGCCGCCGCGAGCTCCTCGAACGACAGCGCGGTCTCACTCTCCAGCAGACGCAGATCGATCTCGCCGCCCTCGGCGAGATGCTCGTCGTAGGGCATGACGAAGGTGGGCCGCTGCGCGGTGGCGAAGAGTTTCTCGATATGCCCGACGTCCACCGTCGGCTTGGCCGGCTGGTGATGCACGATCGACACGATCGAACTCGCGATCAGGTGTTGCAGCCCGTGTGAGGCGAGCCAGTTCAACGTGGCGACCGCGCCCTTGACCCCGCCGACGGTGGCCGGGGTGACCACCAGGACCGCATCGCTGGTCTGCAGCACGCTCGTGGTCACCGAGTCCAGAACCCCTGTGCCGCAATCGACCAGGACCAGGTTGTAGTGCCGGCGCAGCACCTCGATGGCGGCGGTGTACTCCTGGCCCGACAGCGCCTCGGTGGCCTCGGTGTTCCACGGCGAGGCGAGTACGGACAGATCCGCGTTGTTGATGGAGGTGAACGAGTGCACGGCCGAGAAGGATTCCAGGCGCGATGTGCGGACCATATCGCGCAGGGTCAGGCCGTACGCGTGCCGGCTGGTGCGGGCGGGCAGATCACCGAAGTCGGGGTTGGCGTCGACGGCGATCACCCGGTCGGGCCGCAGACTCGCGAAGGTCGAGCCCAGCGCCGCGGTGACAGTGGTGCGGCCGACGCCACCCTTCACACTCAGCACCGCGATCTGATACGGCACGGTCAGCTGACGGCGGATCCGGCCGCGGCGATCCTCGGTGCGCTGTTCGGCGGGTGAGAGCCCGAGGTTGAAGCCGACCTTGTTCAGCGCGCCGCGCATACCGCTGCTCGAGCGCAGCTGCGCCCGCCGGGTCGCGGCGATCTCGGCCAGCAGATCCATCGAGGTCAGCGTCGGCCGCGGCACCTCCGGCAGGGCGTCGTAGTGCGCGCGATCGGCGTGCGAGCGGTCGATCCGGTCCGGAACGCGGCTCACGGCCGGAGATTGCGTGGTCGGAGATTGCGCCGCCGCGGGCGGCTGTGCGGGCGACGCCGCGGGCTGCGCCGACGGGGCGGACGAGGCGTTCGCCGCCGGACCGGCCTGAGCCGACGGCTGTGCCGCGGCGGCCGGACGCTCGTACGACGCCGGTCTGTCGTAGCCGGCCGAGGCGGCCGGTTCACCGATCACGGGGCCCTCGGCCTGCGGCCTGGGCGGCGTATTCGGTTCCGCGGCAATCGATTCGGGCTGGGACCAGGACACCGCCCCCGGCGCGCCGACGGTCGGCGCGGCCGCGTGTGGCGGAGGTCCGGGTGTGTACGTGGTATTCGAGCGATCATCCGACTGCGGCGTTTCGGCGACGGCCACCTCCCCGGTTCCGGGCGGCGGCGTGAAATAGGCGTCGTACCCACCCCGGGCGCGCACGGATCCAGCCGTGTGCCCGTTGTTGTTCGGTGCTCGGTCCATTTCCGTCATCCTTTCCAAAACTCGCGCGGGATCACTCGGTCCGGCTGGTGCCGAACCAGCTGTGGCCCGGCAGCAGTTCGGCCAGGGCCGCGACGCCCGCTCGCAGTGCCGCGTCGTCGCCCGGGGCGTATGTGGAGTAGATCCGGCCGTCCAGGGCGAGCCGGGGCGTCACCACGATCCGGCCGGAGAGGGTGTCCAGCACGCTCAGACAAACCTCGGGCCACTGGCGCTCACCGTCGTGATGTTCGATCATCAGCACCTCGGCCCGGCGGACCACCTCGTCGAGCACCCGGCTCAGCACGCCCGCGGTATGCGGCGCCGCACCCAGTTCGGCGAACGCCCGCCGCCGCTCGACCGAGTCGGCCGGCAGGTCGTCGACCTGCTCGCGGGTCGCGGTCACCGGCTCGAACCGCAACGCCGCGCCGGGACCGAGCGCCGCGGACAGCACCGCTGCCACGGTGTCCAGATGTTCTCCCTCCTGGAAGACCGACTGGATCACGATGTGGTCGTCGCTGCGGACCGCCAGGACGTGCGAATCACCCGAACGCACCAGCGACAGCCGCAGCATTCCGCGTGACTCGCCGTCCAGACCGGTGTCGATGATCCGGACGACGAGTTCCACATCCGGCCGGTACAGGCACTGCAACCAGTGCTCCACCACGGGGTGCACGACCCCGTCCACGAGCACGCCGACCTCGGTGAGCTCCGCGGAAACCACGGCGCGCACCCGGTCGCGATCCGCGATCCGGTAGATGTTCGGCAGCAGGGCCAGCACCGGCGGATAGTGTTCGATGCCGACCAGATCCTTCAGCAACAACGCGGCGTCGACGTTGAGGTCGACCGAGACCGGATCCGGCTCCTCGACCTCATCGTCATGCAAGACGTCGTCCACGACGTCCGTCGCGGGCCCCGGCACAGAGATCGGAGCGGACGGCGTATGCATCGGTCTCAGTGCTGGAACGAGTGTCCGATATTGATATCCAAATCGGTGATGTTGTTGTGGGCCATGCCGACGGCTGCGTTCAGTCTTGTCAGGCTGCTGCCGTACGCGTCCAGCTTGCTCTTCAGCTGCCCCGCGATTTCCTGGTAGCCGGTACCGCCGGCACCCTCGAATGCGTCCATGAGGCTCTGTGAGGTGTCGTGCAGGTTCTTGGTGTTATTGTCCATGTTGGCAATAATCTTCTTCACCTGAGCGACGGTGTCGGCCACCTGACCGTGGTTGATCGCTATCCGTGAAGCGCTCATTATCTTCCACCTTTTATCTATTGCGAGAAAAATTTTCGGGCGAGAACGGCGATTATTTCGTATCTCGGATCAAATGGAGCTGAGGTCGACCTTCGAGGCGGTGGGCAGGCCACCGCTCACTTCGCTGGAAAGCCCATCCTCGCCCGCGCCGGCGACCAAACCCTTCTGTTCCAGATCGTGCTCCGCGAATTTGACGTGCGCGGCCTTCAAGTTGTCCAAAAACCACTGAAGAAATCCGGCAAGATCCTTACCGGTGGCCAATGTGGATGTGTACTGTTGCTGAATCGCGATTCCGGTCTGGCCCTGGTAGGCGCTCTCGAAGGCCGACTGGCATCCGGCCAGGCCGTTGAGGTGGGCTTGGAGTTCACCGAGCCCGGAAGCAGTCTTGGTGGCGGCCGCCTCCATTGCCGGAGTATCCGCTACGGTAAATGCTGATCCTGCCATTTTCAAATCCTTTCAGGAGGTTCGAATCAGTCGGAACGAACGTAATGTTCCGGAGAGTTACCGGATGCCTGATTCCGGCATTCCGGTAATCGACATTCATGGGCGTCCATATCGCGACACCCACCCGAACCTCCTTCCTCGATCGAGTTCACGTTCATCTCGCCGGCGTCTGCACGGCCAGGTCTTCGGAGGCCGATTCGCGGTGAGCGAGCCCGAGTACGCCGAGGGTTGCCGAATCCTTACCACTGTGTTCCTCGGACCGTTCGTCGTCGGCCTCGATGACACCGATGACAGGCGGCAATTCGAGCACAGGGACGTCGAGCAGTTCGCCAGGCACGAAAACCTTTTCGGACTTGTTCTTCTCATCCTTCCTCCGGCGACGACGCATCTGCTCCCGGGGAGCGGACACGCCCCTGCGCGGGGCCGGCCGACGTCCCGCGGTGGCGGGCTCCGGTTCGGCCTGACTGGCGCCGAAGGCACGCGCGGCGCTCATCCGCCAGTTGGCGGGCATCTTGAATCCGGTGGCGGTGCCCGGCATATCGCCGATACCGCCGCGCATCATCGAGAACGCCACCACGCTGCCCGCGCCGCCATTGAGTCCCGCCAGCGTCGTGGAGTACGGCGAGGTGCCGTAGAAACCGTGCTGTTGCAGGTAGTCACCGGTGGACCCATCCGGGTTCAGCGCGTCGGTCATCGAACTCGCGGCCTGATTCACATCCGAGACCGCTTGATCCGCGCCAGTGCCCGCATCGGTCGGATTCACCGCCTGGGTCGGATCGGTCGGGGTGGTATTCCCGCCGCCACCGGAATCGCCCGGACCGTTACCGCCTCCGTTCGGCCCGCCCGAGGAACCTCCGCCGCCGCCGGACCCGCCCGATCCGCCGGTCGAGTATCCAGTGCCCAGGGGACCGCTGAACGGGTCCGGGCCGGATCCGGCTCCGGTGGTGATGGTGGGTGGCGGTAGCGGCGGCGGCAGGCTCGACAAGGTCGCGAGCACCTCGCCGTGATACGCGTACATCGTGACGGACGCGTCGATCCACATGCCGAGGTAGATCATTTCGTTGATCATGATGGCCGGGGTGTTGCCGCCGTGGGCGTTGGTGGCTATCAGCGTCGCGGTGGTCAGCCGATTGGCCAGGATCGCCGGTAGCGGTGGCATCGTGGCGTACGCCGCGGTATACGCACCCGCGACAGCGGCCGCATGTGCGGCCGCCTCCTCGGCGACCGCAGCCTGGCCGCGCAGCCAGTTCGCGTGATTGCGGAACGCGGCCTGCGCGCTGTCCGAACCGACCCCACGCCAGGACACCGACATCGCGGTGGTCGAGCCGTCGGAGGCGGCCGCCGCGGCATTGAGCGCTTCGGCCATACCGGTGTACGCACCCGCGGTGTCGATCATCGGCGCTGAACCGGGCCCGAAGGTCAGCCGAGCCGAATTCACCTCCGGCGGCCAAGCGCCGAAATCCCATGACTCGACGAAGTCGGCGAGTGCGGACAGTCCACCGGCGAATGCCTCTACGAGATCGACCGCCTGCCCTAAACTGACCAGGTCGGACGTTGGCGATGACATCGGAGCCTCGCCGGTCAGATACCGCCGGGTCGCTCGGCGGCGACCGCGGCGGACCCGCTGGTATCGGACATCGCATACTGCATGCTCACCGGTCCCAGGTGCTCACCACCCAGGCCCAGGTTGTTCGAACCCTGCTGAGTCGGGGCGAAGAACACGTTCTGATACAGCTTCATGACGGTGGACGCCAGCTTGCTCACCGGATCCGACGCGGCCGACGTGGGCCGAGCCGCGGCCGCGGCAGTTTTCATGACGCCGTTCAGTGTCGTGCTGGTAGCCACCTTCTGTGCGCTGAGGACAGGGAATTCCTCGAGAAATGCTTCGATTGATTCAACAGCCATGGACCCTCTCCTGACTACTGCTCCGGGCGGCTCGTAACAAGCCATCCAGCAAGAACGCTAAGCCATTCCCAACCTTGGGAATCGTCTGAATCGGCCCACTACCTGCGAATCAGCCCTGCGGCGCGGTCCAGGCCGCCTGCACCAGATCCCGGCGCGAGTGCATGGGTTCGACGAAGATGCCACGACCCACCGGCTGTTTGGCGGCCTTCACATCGCCGATGAGCGCACCGTCCATCTTCGAACCGTCCATGATGAAACCCGACGAATTCAGATTCTTCATCTGACCGAGCACATTGTCATAGAGCGCCATATCCGCCTGCGCGATATTTCGCGCGACCACCACGTGCAAACCGGTGTCCCGGCCGTCGATGATGATGTCCTTCAACGGCTCGAGCGGATTCATCGCACCGCGCTGCGCGACCATGTGATAGTCGTCGATCACCACGAAGATCTCCGGGCCGCTCCACCAGGAGCGATCCTTCAGCTGTTGCGAGGTCACATCGTCGGGTGCGCGACGCTGGCGCATCCGGGCGGCGAATGCGGGCAAGTTCTCCGTCAGATCGCGTTCGCTGGTCAGATAACCGAGCAGCTGCTCATCCGGAATCGCGTCCATGTGGATGCGACGGTAGTCGACGAGCAGCACCCGAGCCTGATCCTTGGTGAACCGGGTGCGGATGGATTCCAGCAGCGCGGCCAGCACTGTCGATTTCCCGCAGCCCGGCGATCCGAGCACGATCAGGTGGGTGGAGACGCCGAAGTCGGCGCTGGCCGGACTGAGATCGGATTCGCGAATTCCGAAGGGCAGCACCAGTTGCTGCGCCAGCGTGGTCGGCGGCGGCATCGCCGCAAGCAGCTCGTCCATGCCGATCCGCGAGGGCAGCAGCTTCACCGCCGGTGCCCGACGCCCGGCGTAGGTCTGCCCGAGTTGTTCTGCCGTGGCGGCCAATCCGGCGGCGGCGGACTCGGACTCGCCGACGCCATCGGTGCGCGGTAGCGCGGTGAGCATGTGCAGGGCGTCATTGGAGAGGCAGCGCCCCGGACGATCGGGCGGTATCGAGGCCACGACGGCGCGGTGCGCGGGGAACACCGTGTCGGTGAGGTCGCCCAGACGGAATTCCAGCCGGGTCTGCAGCTGATCTTTGATCGCGGACCGGATAGCCGCCCACCGCGAACTCGAGAGCACCAGGTGCACACCGTAATTCAGGCCCTGCACCGCGATGGATTCCATCAGCGGCATATATTCGTCGAAGTAGCCGCTGTTCACCGCGAACCCGATGTCCCAGCCGTCCACCACGACGAATACGTCTCCGTGGTCGTCACCGTGCGCGGACAGATTCGCCGATTCGGCCGGTGAGTCACGGCGGCGGCGGAATTCGCGCATGGAGTCGATACCGAGCTCGCTGAAGATCGTCTGGCGATGCGCGAGCAGATTGCTGATCAGCGCGAAGGTGCGGCGGATCCGGTCCGCGTCCCGCGCGCCCGCGACCGAGCCCACGTGCGGCACGTTCCGCATGCCCGACAGACCGCCGGAGAAGTCCAGGCAGTAGAACTGCACGCGCTCGGGAGTATGCGTCAGCGCGGCGGACAGGATGAGGGTCTGCAGAGCGGTCGACTTACCGGACTGCGGTCCGCCGACCACCGCGACGTGCCCGCCCGCACTGGACAGATCGATCGACCAGACGTCCTGTCGCTGCTGGCGCGGTTTGTCCACGATGGCGACCGGCAGCTGCAACTGCCCCGGCTGCACCGCCGAGATCAGGCGTTCCAGCGTGGGCGGCACGGCCAGCGGGGGCAGCCACATCTTGTGCGCGGCGCGACCGTGTCCGGCCAGCTGCTGCAAGACCGTCTCCATGACGGTCACCGGCTCGGCCTCGGGAACCTGCGGCGCCTCGACCGTCGCCTGCTCGACGAGCGGGGCCGGTCGAGCATCCGCGATGTGCCCGGCGGTGAACCGTTGCGGCGGACGGTATCCGCCACCGGCGCGGCGGGCGCGCTGCGCCGACGCGGCCGAGGTCTGCGCGGGCGCGACGTACGGCCCGCCCACGTAGGCGGCCTGGAAGCGCTGCAGATCGCCCGCCCCGACCCGTAGATAACCCGAACCCGGTTTCTTCGGCAGGTGGTAGGCATCGGCGGTACCGATCGCATCGCGTGAATCGCTGGTCTGGTTGGTGCGCAACGCGATTCGATAGGACAGATGCGCCTCGAGCTCGCCCATCCGGTTGGCGGGCACCTTCTGCGAGGCCAGCAGCAGGTGGATCCGCAGCGATCGGCCCAACCGGCCGATGGCCACGAACAGTTTCGCGAAATTCGCGTGCTGCTCCAGCAATTCGGCGAATTCGTCCAGAACGATGAGCAGCGTCGGCAGCGGCGCCAGGCGCGCCCCCTGTTCCCGGGCCCGCTCGTAGTCGGCGACACTGGCGAAATTGCCCGCGTCACGCAGGATTCGCTGCCGGCGGGCCATCTCGCCGTTGATGACGTCCTCCATGCGGGTGACCAGATCGGCCTCCTCCTCCATGTTGGTCACCACGGCCGTCACATGGGACAACCGGTCGAAACCGAGGAAGGTCGCACCACCCTTGAAGTCGACCAGCAGCAGGTTCAGCACATCGGAGGAATGTGTCGCGACCGCCGAAAGCACAAGTGTCCGAAGAAATTCCGACTTTCCCGAACCGGTGGCGCCGATGCACATGCCGTGCGGGCCCATCCCCTCCTCGGCAGATTCCTTGATATCCAGATGAACCACGCCGCCGGTGGGATCGTGCCCGAACGGGATGTTCAGCCGGGACCGATCGGCATCGCGCCGCCGGACCCATTGCTGGTCCACCCGGATCGCGCCCGGATCGGTGATGCCGATCATCTCCTCCCAGGAGGTGCCGCCGCTGGACTGTTCGGCGACCACCGCCTCGACCACCGAGGACAGCCGGAACGAGGAGATGCTGCGGGCCACCGCCGTCATCGCCGGAATCGACATGCCGTCCGCGCGCCCGACCCGCCGGGTTCCGCGCGAATTCACCTCGTACAGTGCGTGATCCGGCTGCACGGTGAATTTCAGCGCGCGCGGCAGAGCGGGTTCGGCCGAGCCCAGGCGCAACCAGGTGCAGCCGTCGATACCGGAGATGTCCCGCTCGTTCGCCGCCCCGCCCAGATCGACGATCAACAGGAACTGCTTGCGGTCCAGGCTCGGCTCGCTGCTGGCGGAGAACGGTCCTCGGTTCAGGCCGACCAGCACCTTGGCCCGCAGTTCGGCGACGCTGCGGTAAATCATCCGACCCGACCCGATCGCATCGGTATCGCTCTGATGCTGCGTATGCGGCAACCATTTGAGCCAGGACCACTTCGGCGAATCCGGATCGGTCACCACCGCGGCGATACCGACCTGATCCGGACCGTGCAGCACGACCACCTCCGCCAGCGCCGCCCGCACCAGACCGGCCACCGCATCCGGATCGCCGTCGAAGCTGACCAGCGGCGCGGACAGCAAATTGATAGCCACCGGCATACCGCCGACGGTCGAGTACGCCTTGGCGAACCGAGTCAGCTCGACCACGCCCACGGGATCCAGATCCGAGGTGGGCGCGGCCTCGGGCACGATCACCCGGACCTGATTGGCGATGCGCCCCTGGCCGACTCGCACGCGCAGGAAGTGCGGACTCGAGACCTGCACCTCCCACATCCGCTTACTGCCGATCAACCGGGCCAGTTCGGCCGGTCCGGGATGGGTGTAGCGCAGGAAGGCGTACAGATCGGTTTCGGCCGCATGCACGGACCTGCGATTGTCGGCGAGACTGCGCAGATAGTCCTTGCGCTCCTCGTTGAGACTGCCCGCGCCGCCGAAATTCCCGCCGAGCATGCCGAAGACCGAGACCAGCATCATCATCGGAAACATCATCGAGGTCGGCGACATCGTGCCGCCGCCGCGGAACATCATGACCATCATCCCGGCCATACCCGCCATCATGACCACCGGCATGAGCAGGCGCAGGCGCGAGGCGGGCACCGGTTTCGGCAGCTCGGTGGGCGGTTGCAGGCGCAGCTCGGTCACCGCGGGCGCCTTGGGACCGCGCACGATTCGGGCCGGACGGACGAATCGACGGGTACTGGTCACGAGGTGCCACCACTCATTCCGATCGCGGCCTTGTCGGGCGCGACCCCATCGTGCTGAATACGCGCGTCCTGTTGGGACAGCGTCGGCCCGACCGCGAACAGCGACACGATGTTCCACGGCGCCACTATCGGATCGTGCAGTGCGAGCGCGGCCAGGTTCGGGTCGGTCCTTCCGGGCGTGCTGTCGGTATCGGTCTGAATTCCGTAACGGATACCGCTGTCTGAGATCCAGAACAGCGATTCGCGGCGCGGTGATGCCGGATCCATACCGGTCACCTGGACGAACCGTCCGGTGTCGAGCGGCATATAGGCCAGATCGGCGGTGCGCCCCTGCGAGGTCGGTGCGGTCACCAGCGGCGTGGCCGATTTCTGTTCGTCGGTGCGCAGCGGAAGTCTGCGTCCCACAACGAGTTTCGTGACCGCGTTGGCATCGCTGCCGGTGCGGGACCAGCCGTAGCAGGTCACCCCGAACTGGCCGGTGTCCACCAGCCGCAACGGCCGGGCCGGATACCCCTGGGTGCCGGGCAACGAGCCCGGACGCAGATTGGCCGCGATGACGTCGGGCCCGACGGTGGTGGTCGTGACCGCGCCGTGCGAATCGGCGTTGCGCAGCATCGCGGCCAGTACCTGCGTGATCCGCACGACGCCCGCCGAGGTGACCACGTAGTACGACACCGTGCGATCCGGCGCGGTCATCGTGAGCACCGACCCGATCGGCACGGTGAGCCCGTTGGACAGCGTCGTGCTCGCGCCCGCCTGCGCCAGCTTCGGCACCCGCAGCGCGGGCACCTCCGGAATCGCGTTGATCAGGCCGTGCGAGGCGGGCAGCGGCTCCGCCGAGGCATCGATGCCGACCGCGAGCATCACCGCGGAATCGGCGAGATCGATCGAGGCGCGCACGATTCCCTGGTCGGGGCTGTCGTAGACGAGCCAGTTGGCATCGCCGTTGCGCAACAGCCGCGCCTCGCCGTCGGCCAGCGGACGCGTGGCGTCGCCGTCGATCGTCAGCGGCGTGCCGATCACGGTGGTCAGCACGTCGGAGGCGGCGAGAGTCGGCAGTCCGGTGCGCTGATCGACCGGCGCCGAAGCTCCGGTCTGCGCGGCATCGCATACCGCCCAGGTGGAATCGCGTTGACTGCCCTCGGCGATCGTCCCCGGCGCACCGACGATGCCGACGATCGGCCCGCGCGGATATTTGCCCAGCTCGTCCGCCGTGACCGGCACCGGCGCGTCCGGTACACCGGCGATCAGCCGGGCCGAGGTCAGGTTCAGCGCCGGATACAGCCGCCCGCCGAGGTGCACGTACACCGCGCCGGAATCCTTGTCCGACACGATCTTCGCGTTGCCGACGGCCTTGTCCGGTTTGAAGTAGGACAGTACCGCCGAGCCCGCGACCGCCACGCACGCCAGGGCGATGCCGATCGCCAATGCCGTGGAACGCCCGCGCTGGGGATCGTCGATCATCGACGCGTCACGTCGCACCAGGGCATGTTCGATCCGGCGAAACAGGAACCGCCATCCCGAGACCTGGTGCTTGGTCACCACCCGGAAGCGCGCCACAGGATCAGCCTGTCGCCGACGGCGCCAAACCAGCCAGGGCAGCGGCGATGTCGAAGGCGTCGATGGTCATCAACTCCTCGTTGGTCATCGCGGCGATATCGGCGTTCTCGCGGGTGAAGCGGTAGTCCCGTTCGGCCTCCGCGGCCTCGACCACATTGCGGATGAACCGGCCGTTGCCGGCCAGATCGATCAGCCGGCGGCCGTTGCGCGTCTCCTGGGCCAGCGATTCGCAGCGTTCTTTCAGGATCTCCCGGGCCTGTTCGGACAGCAGCGAATCCTTGCGCCGGGCAATGTGATCCGCGATCTGCACCAATTCGGCGGCGCCGTAACTGGAGAAGCGGATCCGTTTGGTGAACCGGGACGCCAGGCCCTCGTTGGAGGTCAGGAACCGGTCGATCTGATCCTCGTATCCGGCGATGATCACGACCAGTTTGTCCCGGTCGTTCTCCATCCGCGCCAACAGCGTGTCGACCGCCTCGGAGCCGAACGCGTCACCGCCGGCCAGACCCTCCTGGATCAGCGTGTACGCCTCGTCGATGAACAGCACGCCGCCCAGCGCCGAGTCGATCAGCGCGTTGGTCTTCGGCGCGGTGTGGCCCAGATGGGTGCCGACCATGTCGTTGCGTGAGACCTCGACCACCTCGGGGTTCTCCACCACTCCGAGACCGGCGAAGATCTTGGCGATGACGCGCGCGACGGTGGTCTTGCCGGTGCCCGGCGGACCCGAGAAGATCAGGTGCTGGGATCGCGAGTCGACCGCCAGGCCGCGGCGGGCGCGCACCTGGTCCATCAGCACACCGGATTTGAGGCGGTCGACCTGTTCCTTGACCGAATCCATCCCGATCTGCTGGGCGAGCAGATCCGACGCCTCGGTCAGCAGCGTCTCGCGTTCCGCGCGTGCGGCCGTCGCGGCGGCCTCGGCCGGATCGTCGCCGGTGGTGGGATCCCACTTGTCGCTGCGCGAGGCCAGCAACGTCGCGTTGGTGACCTCGAGACGATAGGTCTTCTCCTTGACCGCGCGCTGCCATTCCTCCCGGTCGCTCCACAGTGCCGAGCCCTGCAGACCTTTGAGGAGTTGGTCGGCCTTCTCGTGTTCGCCGGTGTGCCGCAGCACCATTCCGAGCAGGAAGTGCGCATCGGCCCAGATGTACGACAGGCTGCCCGAGGAGCTGTCGTCGACGATTCGCTGCGCGCGCGGCAGGGCCTCGCCGAACCGGCCCAGATGCGCGAGCGAGCGCGCGGTCATCAGTTCGGCCGCGATATCGAGCAGCCCGTCCTCGAGGATCGGCTTGGCCGATCGGGCATCGAGGACGTCGGTCCAGCGCTTCGTACGGAAATACAGCGACATCCGGACGAAATCGGCCACGTCGTCGCGCGGCACCTCGGACAGGATCGCCTCCGCCTCCTGCCACTCCCCGCCCTCGGCGTACGAGCACGCCTGGGCGATGGAGATCTGATCGCGGTCGGCCATGGCCACCCGCAACCCGTACATGCCGACCTCGACCTGGCACCACAGCGAGCGATCGACGAGACCGGCGCGCTGCTGATCGCGGTAGAGATTGTGCACCGAGCGGTAGGCGCCGTAGATCACCTCCGAGGTGACCTCGCCGGCCATGGCGCGGCCCAGCCAGGCGTCGCACATGTCCGGATCCAAGTCGGTGGCCGCACGGAACGCCGCCGATGCATGTGTTTCGTTTCGCACGCCCCCGGCGACCAACCCCAAAGATTGAACACCCGTGTAGAACGCGTCCTCGGCCGCTGACACCTGGACATCCCTTTCGCCGCTCTCGCCTGCAGGAACGATAAAGACTTCGGGGCCGGACGCGATGACGCACTCTTCCCGCGGATGGGAAGAGCGGACTTCAGCGGCGTTCCGCGGCGATCGTGGCGAGCTCGCGCCGACCGAAAAGCCGCCGACCTGCACCGACCAGGTGACTTCAAATTTTTGTCGGCTCGATATTGAATGAGCCGCTATTTAGCGGTACATTCTTCATGGGTCGACAGTCCCTCATCCTGAAGGCCCGCAACCGAGGCGGCGGCTTCGAGAGCCGAGATCCGGTCATCATGCCGCCGCGCAGGTTATTTCCCAACCCGTGGGGTCGCCAGTCCCCCTCATGCTGGCGACCCCACCACGGGCGCGGCCGGTGGTCCGGGCAACCACGGCCGCGATACAGCCCTCATCCGCCGAGGGGCCGCGGACCCCCTCTCCCCGCGACCCCTCGGCGTCGGCGTTCCACACGCCGCGCTCCAATTCGGGCTTCGGGCCGGGAACCTTTACTCCGACGCGTCCGGAATGACGTCCGTCTGCGGGGCGACGACGGTCGGCGGCGGCCGAGGCCGTTCCGCTGCCGGCGCCCTGTCCACCGGCTCCATCGTCCCGGACCTGCCCGGAATCTCCGAATCACCACGCCATGGCGAAGTCTGCGAGCCCGACCGGTCCTCCGACGGCCGGTGCGTCGCCGCATCGGGCTTCGGGGCGAATACTTTCGGCGGCTCGGCGCCGGCGTCAGCGCCGGTACCGGTACCGGTCCACGGCGTCTGCGGATGTTGCTCGGCGGTGGGCGGCGGGGCGACGCGGGCGCGAGTCGTCTTGCGCGGGGTCTTTTTCCACGGTGTGCCGCGGCCGGCGGAATTCTTGCGCGCCGCCCGGCCCCAGGGCGCACCCGCATCGCCCGATCGCCCGGATTTCGACGGCGATCGCCTTCGGGTCGGACGCTGCTGTGCCGCAGGAGATTCCGGGTTCCGGGGCGCGCCGTTGTCGCCGGAGTCGCCGGAGTCGGCGGATGTCTGCGCGGCGGCCCCGTGATCGGGGGCCGAGCCGTTATCCGGCCCTGTCGTCCCCGCCCCGGGAGCGTCCGGAGCGTCGAAGCGACCCGCATCATGACCCAGATCGCCCGGTCCGGCCGCCCCGGAAACATGCGAGCCCGCCCCGGGAACGTGCTGGTTCACACCCGAATCCGTGGCATCGGGCATCGACCGTTCGCCGCCGGGATGCCGCTGCGCTCCCCCGGGATCCTGTGCGGTGACCTGCGGACGGTCATCAGTAGCTTGTGGGCGATCGCCCGCCGCGGAAGGCCGGTCGCTGGTCGCCTGCGGCTGGGAGGAACTCGTGCGCGGCTGTTCCGTGGCACCGGACCGAGCGGCATCGTTCGGAGCCTTCGACTCGTGCTGAGCCTGGCCGGGGTGATGCCGCGCCGCGGGATCCTGACCCGCCGCATCGTTCGTCCCGTGTGCCGGCGTGCGTTCGGGCCCGGCACCGTGCGCGTACTGTTGTGTTGCCGGAAGCTCACTCGAACGACGCGACGCGTCCCACGGACCGACCTGCGTACGCGGCGAGGGCGGCGCCTGTGAGACATGCGAAGGGCTCGGCGTATCGGCCACGGGAGATCGGTGCGGCGCCGTGGACGCAGGCGGCGTGCTCACCTCGTCCGGGACCGCCGGACGCGAGCCACCCTCGGTCGTGAAGTCCAGCGCCGCAACCTTGTTCGCGAAATCGCGGGCATGCCGCAGGATATCGTCGGCATGCTGATCGAGGACGTCGGCGTAGTGCGTGATCTCGTCGGGCTCGAGATACAGCGTGTTCGGATTCGGCACACCCAGCAGATCGGCGGTCGTGTCGTACAGGAAGCCGTGCACCATCCGGTCGATCACCGGTTCGAGCGGCGCGATCGCCTTCTCCATCACCTCCGTGAGCAGATATCCGATCAGCATCTGCTCCATGGCCTGGCACAGTTTCCGGGCCGCCGCCGCGATCATCTGCTCGAGCACAGCCGCCGCCCCACCGGTGGCGAACGTCGCGGCCAAGGTCGCGGAGTAGGTCGCGGCCAATGCCGCCAATTCGGCCAGGACCGCGATCTTGACGCCCCTGATCACCTCGGCGGCGATATCCAGCGCCGTACCGATCACCTTGCAGGCCGCGTCCAGCTCGGACATGTGCGACTTGCTCGTCCGCGCCCAGGTGCGGACCAGGGTCTCGTAGGAGTACCCGGAATAAACCGAGCCCATATCGTTGATCGTGCCGGTCGCGGACTCGTGGGTGTCGGCCAGATTCTTCGCGAATGTCCGCACGTGCCCGGCCAATTGGTGCACATGGTCCTCGTTGATGTCCGGATACGGGACACCCACGAGGTTCAGGAACAGCGCGACATCGTGCGGAATCTCTATCGCCAGCGCGCATCACCCTCGCCGCGATTCACAGCACGCGCACGACCACGGCGTGACTGGGCATCCGCGACCACTGCACCGTCGAACCCGCATGCGGGGCCTCGATGACCATGCCGTTCCCGGCGGCGAGCTGAACATGTTCGGGCCCCCGCGAGGAGAACGAACTGGCGGGGAACACCAGATCACCCGGCCGCACATCGTGCGCCGGGATCCGGACTCCGCTATAGATCTGCTCATATGTGGTGCGCGGCAACACGACCCGTCCGTGCGTCGCCTGCGCGATGGCGTACTGGGTGAGCCCCGAACAGTCGAATCCGCCGCCGCTGGGACCGTTGGCGCCGCCGCCGCCCCATTGATAAGGCGCTCCGACCCAACTGTTGGCCGCGCCGACGGCCCGGCCGCCGGCACTCGCGTCCGAGGGCAGCCGGTGCCGGGTGACCCGGCCCGCCCGCGCGGACGGACGGGTGCGTCGACGGCGGCGACCGGATGAACTCGCGCGAGCGGCGACCGGCTGTACCGCCAGCGGCGGACTGATCCTCGCCGCCTGCCGCCGTGCGGCCGCGACGTCGGCGCCGACCTGCTGGGCCGCGCTGGTGATCGTCTGGTGTGCCGCGTCCAGCAGCGCCGGACCGCTGAATCGGGTGCTGCCGACCGCCGCGATCGCCTGCACCCGAGCCTGGAAATCAGCGATCTGGTTGGTGAGGTGATTGCGGCCGGTGACAGTGCCGTCACGGGCCACGCCGACCGCCTTGAAAACCAGATCGTCCTTTTCCGCATGCGAATCCGCGATCGTCGCCTGCATGGCGCGGAAATTCGAATAACCGTCGGCGGCATTGCCACGATGTCCGTCGGCGACCGCGGCAACCGTATGCGCGCCGGACGTCGCGGCGGACACCTCGGGCCGGCCCGCGCCGTAGAGGTCCAGCAGAGATTGCAGCACCGTGCCCATATCCTCGGTCAGTACCGGTGCCATGCGCCTTCACTCATCGCCGATTGCCTCTCAGGTCGAGCCCAGCCATGGGACACACACCGATACGGATTTTCTCCGCCGGTACAGAAGTCGTCCTCGACTATGCGCCACCGGCCCGCGTACCGAAAGAGATCTGCATTCCCAAATGTGGGAAGGCCTGACAATGGGAGCAGTTTCCCGGGAGGCAGATCTATGACGGCGAGCACGACCGATTCCGGCCTGAACGGTTTCCTCACGCTGCCGTCCGCCTCGACCTCGCTCACCGCTACGAGCGCCTCCCCGCTGTCCGTCACGACTCCGCTCACCGCTACGAGCGCGACCCCGCTGTCCGCCACAACCCCGCTCACCGCTACAAGCGCCACCCCGCTGTCCGCCACGACCCCGCTCACCGCTACGAGCGCGACCCTGCTGTCCGGAGGTTCGAGCAGCGATGGCAACGGAATCGGCCACCATTACTGGACGGTCGAACTCGATTGCCCGCCGGGCGCGTCCGCGGCATTGAAGAGTTACGTCGGCCTGGCCCAGACCGCCATCCAGACCGCGGTCGATCTACTCGGCCGGGGTACGCCGATCACCCCTCCGAATGTCAGCGACCTCATGCAGCCGGTCATCTACCAGGATCTCGGTCAGAGCGAATCCAGCGTGGGGTACCACCACGCACTGGCTCAGATCCAGCAGCGCCAGAGCGCACTGCTCACCCTGGACAGCGAGGTATTGCAGACCTCGGTCGTCGTCGCCGCGAGCCAGGACCAGACGCTGGGGGCCATCGAACAGATCGTCGCGGATCTGAACGACGTACTCGACTCGGTCGGCAGCGCCAAACTCAAAGCCGCTCAGGAACAGTCGCTGATGTGGCAGATCGCGAACGCCGTGGACGAGGTGTACAAGGCCGTCGACTCGGTCGCACAGCAGAATCAGCAGATCGCTGGTTCCGCTTCCGACAGCGCGTCCAGCAGTGCTTCGGGCACCGCCGGCGCCGGCTCGGGCTCGGGCAGCGGCGGCCTGTCCGGGCTGATGCAACTGGCGATGATCCCGATGGCACTGGCCTCCTCGATCGCCCCGACGGTCATGCAGGTGCTGCAGAAACAGTTCGGCCCGCACAAGGACAACGGTACCGATCCGAACGGCGCCGGCCAGACGCCACCCGGGGCTCCCGCCGGCCCCGCGGTCGGACCAGCCGCGAACGCCGCCCAGCCCGCGGCCGCACCGGGTACGCCGGCGAGCGCGGCGCCCGTCGCGGCGAGCGGCCCCACCCCGGGCACGCCGACCGTGACACCGGCCATGGCTCGCAAGCAACGGCGCGAACGCCCCCGGGTATCCGCTCCCGCCAACGGTGATGCCCCGGCCGACGGCACCGACGAGGAGACAACCGGCGAGGACGGCACCGACACCGCGACGGCCACGTAATACGCCCTGCCTCACGTGATTTGGAGAAGACGTTTCGATGGATCGTTCCAGTTGTGTCGTCCTGGTGCCGGTGGCGACGTACATCGAACCGGAGTGCGCCCAGGGATTGATGGATCTGGAACGTCTGGGCTATCCGGTCTGGCGGGTGTACGGCTGTTCGGCGATCGATCAGGCCCGGAGCCAGCTCGCGACCGATGCGCTGGCCAAGGGCTACGAGGAACTGATGTGGATCGATTCCGACATCCGTTTCCCGGTCGCGGCGGTGGACACGCTGCGGTCGCACGACCTGCCCATGGTGTGCGGGATATATCCCAAGAAGGGCGCCCGCGAAATCGTCTGCAATCTGAACGAGGGCACCGATCGCCTGGTATTCGGCGCCGAGGGCGGTCTGCTGGAAATCCATTACGCGGCAACCGGATTCCTGCTCACCAAGCGCTACGTCTACGAGAAGATCGCGGTGCAGGAGAACCTTCCGGTGTGCAACGAGAGGTTCGGCAAGCCGGTGGTGCCGTACTTCCTGCCGATGGTCGTGCCGGACGGCGACAAGCAGTGGTATCTCGGCGAGGACTTCGCGTTCAGCGAGCGCGCCCGCCGCTCCGGCATCCCGATCCACGCCGACACACGAATCCGCCTCGGCCACACCGGTAGATACGACTACAGCTGGGAGGATGCGGGTAGCGAGCGGGAACGGTACAGCACCTACCGATTCAGCATCCAGCATTGAGCCGCGCCGCCGCGCGGTCCGCCGGGTGCGGGGCGGTTCGGTCCGGCTCGACCGGATATCCGGGAAAGAACGTCCGGACCATGAATTCCGGCATGACGTACTGCGGGAAGATGCGCGCACTGCTGTCCGGGTGAACGATGTGCAGCACGATGCCCTCGTTGTCGGGTACGGCCACGGTTTTGAATCCGGCCCGCTGTAGCCGCCGGGTGAAATCCAGATCGGTATGAAAGCACTCGGTCGGCGCGTCGGGAATCTCCACCTCGGGGTACACCGATTTTCGCCAGACGTAGGAGAACCCGAAACCCCAGAGGTTCCCCTCGACCGCGGCGCGATCCCAGCTACGGGTGGACACCGGCTCCACCGGCTCGCGCGGCGAGAGCATGAAATGCACCGGCGAGTTCGCGTCGGTGGACCAGTAGCCGAACACCTTACGGCCGGGGTCGTAACAGAACCATCTGCTGAGCGTGACGAAGTCGGCGTCACCGAGGAATTCGAGCATGCGGGCCACATACTGCGGTGCGTAGTGATCGTCGTCGTCGAATTCCATGATGATCTCGCCGCGCGCCATCTGCATCATCAGATTCAGCTTGGCGCCGAGGGTAAGGCGTTGCCCGGGAATGTGGTGATAGCGGATTCCCCGTTCCTGGCACCACGGCGCGTCGAGGCCGTCGCTGGGCTCCGGACTGTCGTCGAGAATGATCATCTCCAGTCCGCCCTCGAACGTCTGCGCGAGGTAATCGCGCACGACCCGGCGCAGGAAGGACGCACGCCGGTAGGTCGGGCAGATGATCGACACCCGAGGCCGAATGGTCACCTCCAACATGTGCGGCAGATCGGGCAGCACCTCCGCCAGCCGCGATACCGCGCCTGGAGTCGGTGCCGCATTCTCGGCACGCTCGCTATCCGAGCGGCTCGCCACCTCCACGCCCGACCGGCCCGCGGCCGCGATCTCCCGGAGCTCGGGTGTCTCCGGTGCGACCCCGTACGCCTTCGCCCGCAACAGCGCATTCCATTCGGGAATCCGATCGTATTGGTGCACAATCGAGTACAGTTTCCCGCCCGCGGTCCGCACCCCCTCGGCATCGAGCGTCGGAGGGGGTTCCAGCGAAATGGGCCGCAACCATGCCGAACCGAGTGCTGCTGCCTGACAGGCGAACCCGTCCTCCGAGACCGCGACCTGCACCGTGGAACGGTACGGTTCCATATCCAGCAGCAGGTTGTACGCGGCTTGGTCACCCTGATACACCGGTGTGGAACGCGCGACCAAGGAGATGGCCAGGCACAGATCCGCGACCGCCGTAACCTCGCCCGCCAGCACCCCGGCATTGCAAACCGTCTTCGACATCAGCCGAGCGGCCTGCGCAGGCAACGCGGCATTCAAGTTGTCCCGATTCCACTCCTCGTCCGCATATCGGATCGCCTCGCTCACCGCGAGAATCGGTTTGGTCAGATGTGATTCCAGCCAGAGACTCGGATCGGACTGGAAATACACGTCACGAATATCGGTGACGATGGCAAAGCGCAATTCCGGCAGAAGTTCGCACAGGACATAGGAGATATCCTCGAACCGAACCTCGTACACGCTGCCGCGCGCGGGCATCCGAACCACCTGCATATCGAGGTTCCGCAGATTACGGACCACGATCTCCGTCGCCTCGCCGCCACCATAGACGATCACGACCCCCACCCCGGTGAAACCGGAATTCACCAGGCTGCGCGCCCATACCGCGACGTCGTCCCAGCCGTAGTCGCGGACCACACCGATGACGATATCGATCTTCTCCGACAATGAACTGCCGCCCTACGCTTGCGGGGGCACGGGCGAACTCGGGTCTCGCCTGGACGCCACTGGTGGCGGTGCGGAGGCGAGAACGGCACTCGCCGAGGGATTGAGTGCGCTCGGGTCCCCGGTCGACTCGGCAGGCGCGTCGAGACCGCTGGGATGGAAAAACCCTTGGAACGCACCGTGATTGCCCTGCGGATTGCTGGTATCCAGCGGCACCAACGTGTGATTGTCGACGTAGTAGACGTTCCCACCCGACTTGACCACGATGGAATCCGAGCCATCAGCCCACTTGACGACATCGCCGGTGCCGAGCTTGGACACATCGGTGACGGTCGTCCAACGATGATCGGCCGTCGAGGCTCCGGGCGTACCCGAGTAAGCAGCATCCGCGGTAGCGGCCGAACCGTGCAGTTCGCGATTCAGCGCATCAGCGACAGTCGAAGATACGTGCACTGTGGTGCCGTCGGGCAGTGGGTAGTCGGTCGTCGTGCCGGTCGACACCGAGGGAGGTGTTCCGTTTGCGGTCGGCGCGGAGACCGCGGGCGGGGTGCCGGCGTTCTGCGCGTTGTTGCCGTAGTCGTAGGACGCCTGATCGGCATACGCACCCCGATCCTGATAGCCGTACCGGTCGTCCAGGCTGCCGCTGGCACTCGTGTGATCGGACGTGGTCGCCTGGGGCTGTTTGAACGCGTTCATCATGGTGGACAGCTCCATCGCCTGCATGATCCCGGCTGTCGGATCCGAATTGCCGGTATTCGCGTTCACCGGGGTGCCGGTGGTCGTGCCGGAACCGGAGCCGACCGATCCGGTGTTCGCGACCTGCTGCCCCGCCGTCGAGCCCAGATCGACACCGCTCGCGCCGATACCCGAACCATCGAAGCTCAGCGAACTACTGGTACCGGTCAGATCACCGAACAGGTTGCTGAAATCGGTCGAGGTACCGGTCGAATTCGTGGTGCTCGCAGTGTCGGTCGCGCCGACCGCGCCGGCGTTACCGGCGTTACCGGCGTTTGAAGGCACGTAGACGATCTGCGGGGACGACCCGGTCGATCCGGACGCTCCCGTGGCCGGGCCGGACGCGCCCTTACTCGGACCAGACGCACCCTGCGCAGGACCCGACGCACCATCGGCTGGCCCGGACGCACCATCGGCGGGTCCGGACGCGGCGGGCTCCTTTCCGGCGAGTTGCTTACTGTAATCAGCGTAATCGTTCACATCCTGCGCGACCGCGCCCACAGCGCTGCCGACCTGGGGATAGAATGTCGCCTCGACCGAGACCTGGATATTGCCGGACGAGACGGCGATGCTGTTCAGCTTCTCATTCATCACCGTGATCGTCTTCTCGATATTGGTGAAGGCACTACCGCGTGCGGTCCGCAGCTTGTCTATCTTCCCGGCCATCTCCTGATCGTCCTTGGCCGCATCGCCCGAATGCTTCGAAATATATGTGAGGGCGCTGTTGTAGGCGTCCGAACTCACTCCGTCGCCGGCGTTGTACGAGGCGACGACGTTGTAGGCGTTATTCAGGGCGGTTTCATCAGGATATGCCCATTTGGGCAATTTGGGATCACCGGTTCCCAACGTATTGATGAGCGTCGCGAGATGCGAGTTGGACCCGTTTATCAGGTCGGTGAAAGCACTGGTGGCACCGTCGGGGGTACGCAACACCCTGTTGGGGGCAGAGTATTCACTCTGCCATACGATGTGGTCCGCAGTCCGATTCTTGCCGTCGGTGTCTGTCGTATCGTAGGCAATGAGGTTGCCGTCGTTGCCGAGAACGAACTGCTGGGCATCATTCTTCTTTGCGGCGGCACCTGTTTTGCCCGGAAGTTTGTCAGTGCCATCCGGGTTCGGCCAGACCTGATTTCCGTCTTTATCTTTGACTATAAGCCGGTTGGAATAATGGCCGTTGTATCCGGCACTTTCGAACGCGAGGTGAGTTCCGCCGGGCGCTTTCTGCTGCCAGACGATCTCGTTGTCCGGCCCACGTTCGACCAGATTCCCCTGTTCGACGGAGATGCGGAACATACCGTTATCGGAGACCAGTGCGTCATTGTCGCCGAGCTTGTCGTTGACATTGATGTATTTCTTATCGGCCATCAGCATCCACCTACTCGACCGGCACCGTACAACCGATGCTGCACACGATCAGACAGCGGTATCGTCTCCCCGCGTAGCGGCTCCACCCGCCGCGTCGGTCTGCTCGAGTTCATTCGCGCCCCGGTGACTCTTATGCCCCAGATCATCGTGGAAATCGCCGATACCTTCCCACCGCGCCTGCCGTTCGTCGGAATATCGGACCAGCCGTGCTTTCATCGCGGACGCGGCCAGACCGTAGGACGCCTCGAACGAGTCGTGGAACTCGTGATCCGGAGTTCCCTGCGAACGATAGACCGGGGCCACCGCATTATTGGCATTGCCCTGCCCATGCCACTCGTCCGTATCGATGTTGAGATTTGGTTTGTCCATGGTTACGACCCCTGTTCTCCGACACGGCCATTCTCGTCCATTCCCAGAGATGGGAGCAGCGGCCGACCCGCCCGACGCGACCCATCGGCTCAGAACTGGTCACCGAATTCGGCGTTCTCCATGGCCAGGTATTGCGCCTGCGTCGGCATGTCCAGGGCGTCGAGAACATGCGGCAGCACCCCGTTGCGGGCCATCTCCGTACGCCGCCCGGCCAGCGATTTCAGATATGCCAACCGCGCGACCCGGACGATCTCGGCGGACAGCCAGCTCTCGCTGTTGTCCCGAATCTCGTCGCCGAGGTGCAGCCCGACGATCGCACCGGTCAGATCACAGGCGACCCCGACGGAATGGTCGGGATTGAAGACCTCGTAGCGCTGCGTCGACCGGGCCTGGTTCCTCTCCTCCGCCTCACCCTCGGGCGCGTACAGATCGGTCACGCTATTTCCCGGAAACCGTGTCTGTGCCCCGGGATCGCAGCTCGGCGAAGGTCCCGTCGATAACCATCAGGTGTTGCCGCTCGGCATCGGCGGTGCTCTCCCGGATCGCGGCCATGATCTCCGCTGCCAGTTGGTCGTTGTCGAACTCGTCGATCGTGCCGGGTGCGATGTACAGGTCGGTGAGCCTGCCCAGGCCGTCCACCTCGGGTATGACCAGGCCGTGCGGGGACGGGCGGCGGGCATGGGTCTGCTCGATTCGATCGAACATGTCGAACATCGTCTGGCGGAACTCGAAGGCCGCATCCAATGCGGCCTGTACCACGGGATGGGTCATTCGACGCCCTTCCTATCGGTCGACCGCACCCGGCGGAATCTCGCCCGGGGTCACCGTCGCACCCGAAGGCGGTCCGGCCACAACACCTGGCGGCGGTCCGGCGGCCGCACCCGGCGGCGGTCCGGCGACCGCACCTGAAGGAGGTCCGGCGACCGCACCGGACGGCGGCCCTGCCGCGACGTTCGGCGCTGAGGTCCGCGTCGTCTCCGCGCGCACCGCCTGCTCGGGCCCAGCGACCGCGACCGGAGCCGGGACGAATCGCGGATGCCGCAGGATCTGCTCATGGGCGTACACCGCGTCACGCAGGTGCTGACGGCCCGGTTCGGCTCCGGCGAGCAGCAGAACCAGTTCGTTGCAGCGACGTTCGAAGACCAGGGTGCGCAGCACCGCGACCTCCTCGTCGACCCGCAGCTCGCCCGGCTCGACCCGGCCCACGTCCACCCGGCGCGGCATCAGGGACGCGGCCAGCAGATCGTCGGCGTCACGCAGTTGCTGCCACAGACCCTCGGGAACCTCGTGCCCGGCCCCGATCGCTTCGAGTATGCGGCGGCGCACCCCGCGTGCCTGCCCGGCCTCGGGGCGGGCGGCGGCGTTCAGGCCGACCTGCAGGTCGGCCTCCACCGCGAGCTCCACACAGCGACTCCGGATCTGCGAATCCGGCACGGCCGCAGCACGTTCGGCCCCCTCGACAGATCCGGCGATGGCGAGCCGGTCGGCGGTGTCCGAGGTGGGCACCCGCAGATCGAGGTCGCCGGAGGGGCCGACGAATCCGGCCATCGAGACGTCGCCGAACCGCGTCTGCAGACCCGCGTCGATCGCCCCGGAGGACACCAGCGCGGTCATCGCCGCACCGGCCTTCGGCCCCCACGCCAATCCGAATTCCACCAGTACCCGAGCCGGATCCGAGACGCCCTCCCAGGGCGATCCCGCACCGTCGTCGGCGGCGAGCACCTCGTCCCACAACCAGGGCGTGGATACCTGCCGGGGCAGATACATCCCGGCCGGAAGCCAGCCGCGGCCCTCGTTGGAGGTGACGAATACGCCGATTCCGGCCGGCCCGCGCAGTACCGCCACCGCCCACTGCAGGCCCGCCACAGGCGAGTCCACGGCGGCCAGCACGCCACCGAGCAAGGTCTTGGCCAGGACCAGATCCCCGTCCACCTGATCGCCGACGACGTAGGCCGGTTCGGCCTCCTTGTCCTTGGCGGCGGCCACCGCTTCCTCGAACGGCACGGGCACCGGCGGGAGATCGCCGCGCGCGGTGGCGCTGGTGGGCGCATGCTCGGTGTCGGACCGACTGTCCGGTCCCGGGCCCGAGGGACCGCCACCGGGTCCACCACCCGGGCCACCCCCGGGTCCACCACCTGGGCCACCCCCGGGCCCACCACCTGGGCCACCCCCGGGCCCACCACCGGGGCCTTGGAAGTTCGGCGTATTGCCGTTGGCGGAGGGCTGCACCCCGGTCAGCGGCAGCGAACTCGGCTGCACCGCAGTGGGGTCGGTCCCGTCCGGTCCCGACCCGGAAGGCCCGCCGCCGGGTCCACCGCCAGGCCCACCCCCCGGACCGCCACCGGGTCCACCGCCAGGCCCACCACTCGTCACCGACGGGCCGTGCGTACCGAACGGGAACTGGTGCGAGCCCGGGTCCGCTCCCGGCCCGTGCACGTTCAGCGCGCCCTCCTGATCAGCCTGCTCGTAGGCCGCCGCGGCCTCCCGCAACATCCTCGCGGTGTTTTCGTGCTCATCGGCCAGGGCATTGGCCGCACCCTCGCGAGCCGCGTAATACCGCAGCAGGGCCTGATGAACAGGATGGGCGATCTTTCCGTAGGTATTGGGAAACTCATTGAGCCAATCGGTCGGCTGCTCACCCCATTGACGAGTTTGACCGCCGATCGCCTCGTGCTGATCGGCGAGATGGCGGTATACATCGGGATCGAGATTCAATCTATCCGGCATGCCGCATCAAGTCCTTCCACCCGCCGATTCGACCATTGTCATGCCTTCCCACCCGTGGGACGCCCGATCAGCTGCCCGTCCGCCGAATCTCACCGCGTCGGCGGCGCGGTGATGGTGGGCCGTCGCACCGCTGCCGCGCGCGCTGCCGCCGCAGCCAGTTGCGCGAAACGCGGATGATCCACGAGCTGTCCGTGCGCGTAGACCGCATCACGCAGAACCTGTCGCGCCGGTTCCGCGGCCAACAGCAGTACCAGTTCGTCGGCCCGGCGTTCGAACACCATCGCCCGCAACGCGGAAGCGGCTCGGGCATCGGCGGTTTCGGCGCGCAACTGGCCCAGCGCGACGCGGGAGACATCCGTGCGCAACGCCGCCATAGAGGCCGCGATCAGATCGTCGGCGTCGCGCAGTTCCTCCCACCACTCCGGCGGCACCGGCCGCAACTGCCGCACGGTGTCCAGGATCCGCTCCCGCAGCACGGGCGCGCCCAGCGACCGCGAGGTGTCCGAACCTATCTGCGCCACACGGGTATTCGCGTCGAAGGCCAGATCCACACAGCGATCGCGGATCGCGTCCGAGTCGATCGCCTCGACCCGCTCCTGGAGCTTGCGCGCACCGACCAGACCGAGCCGGTCGGTCAAACCGGTTGCCGGAGCGGAGAAATTCATCGTCGGCTCGGCGGATACCGAACCGGCCGCGGGCAGATCACCGAGTTGGCGCAGCATATCGGCGTCGATCGGTGCGGACGAGGCCAGCGCGGACAACCGGGCCCCGGACTGCGCGCCCCAGGCCAGGGCGAACTCCACCAGGATTCGCGCCGGGTCGGCCAGCCCCTCCCACGCCGCCCCCTCCGACACCGACCACACCCACGGGATGGACATCTCGCGGGGCAGGTACGTCCCGGCCGGAATCCAGCCCCGGCCCTCGTCGGAGGTCACGAACGCGCTGACCCCGCCCGCATGCCGCATGATCGATACCGCCCATGCCGGACTCATCCGCTGCGGATCGGCCGCCGCGAGAATGCTGCTCAACAGTGAACGGGCCAGCACCAGATCCGCGTCCAGCCGCTCGCCGAGCAGGAAGGCCGGCGCCGACCCGGCCACCAACGCCGCACCGACCGCATCCCGGATCAGCTCATCGCTGCCGCCGGCCGCGGGCGAACCGGCCTCGTGCTCGCCGGTCTCGCCGGTGGGCCCGGTCGCCGCATCGTCCGCCCGGTTCCGGGCGGGCGGTTTGCTCTGCCCCGCCGGGGCCGAGACGTGCGGCGCCGCCGACGCGGGACCGGCGACGGCGCCTTTCGGTGGCCCCGAAACTCTGCCATCCGCTTGTGCCGCAGCCGAATCCGCAATCTGCGGAGAGCGGAACCGGTCCCCGGTGGCGGGCGGGATCGCGGTACCGGATGGCGGAGCCACCGATGAACCGAGGACCGCGGACGGAGGCTCGACCATCGCCATGATGACACCGGGCAAGACCAGATCCGCGGCCGGTTCCTCGGTCGCGGGCGAACTGGCCCGGGTGCCGATCGTCCCGGGGTCCGATGTCGCGGTATGCGGAGTCGACGTGGGATCCGCTGTGCTGCTGTGTGTTTTAGCATCGTTCGGCGAATAGTCCTGGGGTGCCGACGAATCCGGGGGCACCGAGGTGGACGATTCGTCGTCTCCGACACTGCCATCGGTATCGGCGCCCTGATCGGCGGCCTGCGATCCGGACGGCACGACACCGGGTGAGGGGGGCACTGCGGCGGGCCCCGCCACCAACGGCCCCGACATGACCGGCGGTGTATCTCCTTGCGGTGCAGGGGTTTCCGGCCCGGAAGTCGTTTCTTCCCGCGGCGCGGCCGAACCCGGCGCCTGGTCCGGAACGTCGGTCGTCGTCCCGGGCAGATCCAGCGGCCCCCACCCCGGCGGCGGGCGCAGGCCGTCCCAGCCGATATCGAATCCGATGGGGCCGTGCTCCCCCGGTCCGTAATGCCACCGCGGACCCGGCCGTTGGTGCTGCGGATATCCCGAATGTCCTGTGGGATGCGAATTTCCGGTAGCCCACGGGCCCGGCTCGCCCAACGCGTCGGAGATGCCGGACAGTTCCGGCAGACCCTGCGGCCCGATCTCGGCCAACGCCCGGTTCACCACATCGTCGACAGCCCGTCTCGCCTGCTCGATGATGCCCGCGACCCGCTGCCGCTCCTGTTTGTCGTCGCTGTGCGAGCCCGGCGGTATCCGCGCGATCCGGCGGTCCGCATCGCCGACGATATCCAGGATGCTGTTCCGGGTCCGATGCACCAGGCCGCCGATCCGGCCGTAGGTGTCCGCGGCGGCGACGAGCGCGTCGACGAACGCCTGCGGAGTGCCCTGCTGGGCGAGCATATCGTCCTTGATCGGCTGCAAGCCCGCACTGGCGCGCACGCGTTCCTCGAAGACGTGCCGGGCGCGCGCGGCCTCCTGGGGATCGATCGCCGCCGCGCCGTCGCGGGCGGCGGACTCGAGCCGACGCCAGTCACGCGGTGATATCGCCGGCCAGTTGTGGCCGACGATCTCGTTCCAGTGCGGGCTGTCGTACTCGGAGTACATCCGGCGTTCAGATCGATTCGGTCCCGGATACTTCCGTCGCACCCGCGGCATCCGCGCCGGCGATCGCCACCGTGCGGTCGCGAGCCTGCTGATGCGTCGTCACGGCGTGGCCGGAAAACCGGGTCCCCGCATCGCTCAGATGCGCGCCGATCCAATCATTCACAGCACCGCATCGCTGATCGAGCGGCGAATCCCGATTCGCGGGCAGCACCAGATCATCCACGACGACGCCGACCCGATCGGTGACCGAGGTGATGGCCCCGGCGAAACGACTCGAGGCCGCGATGACCTCCTGCGGCTCATCCATGTTCAGCATGTCGGGCATGTCGTGGTCCTGTTCGGTGCGGCGGCGGACATCGGTGGGCGGCGTTGCGGAGCCGGGGTCAGCCGGACTGGCCGAACTCGGCGTCCTCGATGGCTCGATACGTGGCCTCGGATGGCAGGTCCAGCGCGTCGATGGTGTAGGGGCGAGCGCCGTTGTGTTCCATCTCGGCCCGCAGACCGACCCGCGACTTCAGGTGGGCCAGCCTGGCCAGTCGCACGATCTCGGCGCTCAGCCAGGTGTCGCCGTTGTCCTTGGCGTCCTCGGTCAGGTGCAGGCCGATCACCTCGCCGTCGCGGTCACAGGCCACCCCGACGGTGTGGTCCGGATTGAACACCTCGTACACGGCTGTCCGTTGGGATGTTCGATCGTCCTGGTCGACATCGTCGAGATCCTGCATATCGGTCATGACAACTCCTATCGGCGAGTGTCTGCGCCGGTCGCGAGCGCATGTTCGGCGGGTGTGGACACGGAGGGGCCGAAGGCGCTCTCGGCCGGCGCGGACAGCCTCCCGGAAAGTTCCTTCCAGGCGCTGTCGTCCATGGTCAGCACCTGGCGCAGCGGCCAGCGACGCGCGCCCAGGTACATCTCACCGCTGTCGTCCGGATCGACCTCGAGATGATCGGTACCCTCGGCGGCGGAGTTGAGGGTGATCACGGTGACCGGCGGATGCCGATCATCGACGTTGATGAGCCTGCGGCCACCGGGAATGAAGCTGTGCCGCAACCGCGGCGAATCGGCGATCGTCACCTCGGCACTGTTGGTCGTCAGGGTGATCTCCGGATTCAGCAGCAACTGCAGCACCCACGATCGGGCCGCGGCCTCCGGGCGATCGGCGTCGATCGAGATGTCCCGGCTCGCAGCGAGATCCACGATCAGCACGGTCTCCGACGTGGTGACCCCGACGATGACCAGACGTTTCGGCGGACCGTTCGGTGCGGGCAGATCGTCGGCGGCCAGCGTCACCACGTCCGCGCCCAGGCCCGCCCCGGTGGCCGGGAAGACCGTGACCGTTCCCGTGGCGACGTCGACGGTGTACGCGCACACCGGATTCGGGATGCGGTCGGCTACACTCGCCAACCGCATCAGACCCTCTTCGTGCAGCCAGCGAACGGTATCGGCGACGGTGACCGCGTCCGGCTCGGTCACGACTGTGCCTGCGCCGCAGCCGATATCGGCTCGGCGTCATCCGTCGCGGCCGACTCCGGCCAAGGCTCGTCGTCCATCACCGTCCGGTATCGGCGGGCAGCGTCGAGGGTGCTTTCCCGGATCGCGGCCATGATCTCGGTATTGAGCTCATCGCAGGTGAACCGGTCACAGGTGCCCGGGGCGAAGTACAGGCCGGTGAGCCGCCCCATCGCGTCCACCTCGGGAATCACCGCGCCCGTCGGTGACGGGCGCCGGGCGCGGATCCCGTCGATCCGCTCGCGTAGATCCGCGATCCGGTGTCGTAGCTCGCGGGCGGCATCCAGGGCCGCCTGGACGTCGGGATGAATCTCGTTCACGCGGAACCTCCGGCTGGGCTCGAATTCGGATTGGCGGGTGTCGGCGGCGTCACGCTCGGCGCGATCGTCGGCTTCTCCCCGATGACCGGCTCGGTGTGCGGGGTGTCGTCGACGTACATCAGCCGGTCGGGATGCCATGCCACGACGCGGTTGCGCTCGTTGTTCGAACCGCCCGCCCCGCCCATACCGGGTGACATGGGCATATACGGCATCATCGGGCTCCCGCCCGCACCGCCGGCTCTGGCCGCGGCGGCCGCGCCCGCGGACCCCAGCGATTCGGCCACCGGCGCGCTGGCCAGACCGGAGGCCGCCGCCGCGGCACTGGTGGCCAGCGGCATCGGGCCCACGATCATCGCGTTCTGCGTGGCGGACACGTCGTCGGCCGTGGGCACGCTCGCGCCGAAGTCCGTACTGTCGCCCCCGCCCCCGCCGCCGCCGTAGCCGCTGTAACCGCCCAGCCCGCCGAGGGTGTCGTTCAGGCTGCCGAGATCCGACGCGGAATCCGTGCTGTCCTGATTTGACGGATTCAGGCCGTTCGCGCCGGACATCATGCTGGTCAGCAGGGGCAGCATCGAGGTGAGCGCACTCGAGTCCCCGGAGCCGCCGGAATTGCCGCTGCTGGTGGACGACGTACCGTTGCCGGAATTGACTTTGGCGGAGTATCCGGCGATGGTCTCCGCCGAACGGGCGTTCTGCTCCTGGAATTTGGCGAGTGCGTCGTCGACCCCGAGCTGATTCTTGGAGCGGATCGCGGCCAGCAACTCCTTGCGGGCGGCGATGATCTCCTCGGGGGTGGGGTGCTGTGCTTTCGCCGTACTGAAGGCGTTGCCGTAATTGTCCGCGCCATCGGCCAGATCCGACAGCAACGTGCCCAATTCGTCGAGCACGCCTCGATGCCGATCCAGTTCGGCCGCCGCATCGGTACCCACTGGCGTCCAGTGCTGCATCGTGCGAGCGGCCTGGTCCAGGCCGCCCAGCGCCACCTGATGGGATCCGGCCAGATAGTCACGCACATTCGAGGCGAATGCCGCGGCCGGTCCCGGTCCGGGCCCGGCACGCAGTTGCTCGGCGAAGATCAGCGGATCGACGGCGGGTGCGTCCGGCAGGGAGAACACCGGCGGCTGCCGCGCTCCGGGAGGCTGCGGAAGGTCAACCGGATTGCTCAGCACCTCACCGCCGCTACCGCCGACCGTGCGGCCGCCCTCACCGTCGGTCCGCGTGTAGTCGGCCGCCGCGGCGCCGATCTTGTGGGCGGTGGTGTGGATGTCGTGCAACAGCCCGGCAGTGCGATCGAACAGATTCGCGGCCTGCCCGTTGAGTTGCGGAACATGTTCGGCCGAGATCTGTTCCGCCCCCGCGGGTATCACCCAGGACTGCGGCAGCGACGCGTGCGTCGACTGCGCCAATGCGGCGAGTTGCGTTGCGGCCGCGGCGAGTTCGCCCGGGTCGACGTTCAATGCCACAACACCCTCCTGTCACCTCGTCGCCATCGATCAGGACGCCGGACCCGCGACCGCCGGTGCGGCCGCGGCGGACGGATCGGTCCCCGCGGACGGATCGGCCGCCGCCGGGACTCCTGCGGATGTGGTCGGATCGGTATGGGTGCCGCTCGCGTCGACGTTGTTCGGGTGGGCGAATCCGGCGAAATTCCCGAACGCGCCGGCCTTGCCCGAGAGCTGCTCGTCGAATGGCACCAACTGACCGTCGACGATGACCTGCAGGCTGCCCGAAGCGGCATCGGCGCCGGAGGCACTGCCCGCCCCCGCACTGGGATCGGCCCCCGCGCTCGCACTCGGATCGCCCGAACCCCAGACCACCAGGATCGCGGTCTTGCTACCGTCCCAGGTCGCCACGTCACCGGTCTTGAGCTGCGACGGATCGATGCGAGTGCCGATCTGCTTGTTGTCCGTCCACTTCGCCGGAGTCTTCGAATACGCCGCCTGGGCGTCGGTCCCGGCGTTGTTGGAGAACGCGGCGTCCAGTGCCTGCGCGACAGTGGGCGACACTTTCTGGGTGCGGCCGTCGGGGAAGGTGTAGGTGACCAGACCGTCCGCGCCGGGGGTGCGCGGGGCGGGTGCACCGGGGTGCGCCGGTCCCGTCGCACCCTGCGGCGGCCCCGACTGCGATTGGGACTGCGACTGTGAGGGCTGTGCCGCCTGGGCGGGCGGAGTGGTCGACGGGCCGGCCGAGGGTGGCGCCATGGCGGCCGGGTAGTCCCGTGCGCGGTCCGGCTCGAGGCGATCCCCGTTGCCCTGATCGCCGAGCCCGTCGCCCAGCCCGCGCTGTTGCTGCATCATCATCATCATCGGCAGCATCGAGCTCATCAGATCGCTCATACCCGATCCCGCGGAACCGGAACCGGAATCGACCGCCGCCGGGACCGTGGATCCCGTATTGCCCAGCCCGCCGGTCGTTCCGGCTGTGCCGTTACCGAGCGACGAATCACCCAGCGAAGAGCCGCCCAGCGAACCGAGCGAGCCGGAGGCACCAGTATCCGCGCCCAGATTCAGCGGCGACCAGCTGGTGCCGGCGCTCGTACCGGTGCTGTACGGATCGAGACCGGCAGGGTTGTAGGACGCGGCCGGACCGCTCGCACCGCCGCCGTCCAACTGCTGCTGCAGTTTCGCGTTCTGCGCCTGCAGATCCTTGACCTGCTGTTGGAGGTCCTGGATCTGCTTGGTCTGACCGTCGACCGACCCAGCGGTCTTGTCGTAGTCGGCAATGGCCTTGTCGACAGCCTTCTTCGCCGCCGCAAGGGCCTTGTCGAGATAGCTGATGATGTAATCGTCCTCCGTGATTCCGCCGGGCGGAACGGTCGGAGCGGAATCACTGATGGAGTCGATGGCCGAATTGAGGGCGGTTTGCCCGTCCGTGGAAGTCGTCGCCGCTTGTTGCGCGAGTGGCGCGAGAGTAGTGTCCGAATTCGAAAGATCCGAGAACGCCTGGTTGAGTTTCAGCGCCACCACCGCATAATTGGTGAAACTGCCGACCTGATTCTGCGCACTGCTGAACGATGCGGGAAGTTGTGGTATGTCCGCCTTTTTCGGCGGTTCGGTTTTACTGCCCTTGCCGAAGCTACTGAATGTCTTCTGGAAAAAGTCGGGCATCGAATGATACAATTTCGCGGTCGTCAGCGAAAATTGATAGTCTTTCGGGTATTGCGGATCGGATGTGTACTGGGAATTCATACTCGCGTCCGGCGCCGCGGATCCCGGCGGCTCCCAGAACGGCATGAGCATCTTATGCATATCTTCGGTCATGCGCGTGACCCCGACATCCTCCGAACCGATGCGCCGCCATCACAACCGGCACGCGGTGTACCGGCCGTCGAGGCCAGGTGAATCACCACAGGCAGCATCAGTCTCCCATCGCGTGAGGCCTCCGCGCCCGGTGCCGCGACCATTCGTTCGACCGATTGCGGCGCATGGGCGGAGACCTCCATTTCCGACAGGCTCATTGTCGGGGATTCCCACCGATGGGAACCGTCGTCCTGGCGTCGGCGGTGAGGATGGTGAGCGGGTGAGGTACACAGGAGGCCGGATCGTGACGAGCCCTGCGGGTGTGGAGCCGGAGATCGACTCCGGCGGGAACGGGCCGGTCCCCGGTACGCCGTGGTCGATCCGGGAGGATCGCTCGCAAAGGTCGCGTCCGGGGCGTGGCGATCCGCATCCGAGTATTGCGGCGTCAGCGACGAGTACCTCCGGTGCTTCCAATTCCGGTGTGACGCAGTCCAATCCCGTAACTCCTGTAGCGAATAACGCTGCGGTGCAATCGAACACTCCCGGAACGACCGCGCCGGGAGTCAATACCCCAGGCACAACCGCGCCCGGTACCACCGTCACGGGTGGTGCCGGCACGGGGGCG
>NZ_BDCC01000083.1 GCF_001613305.1 Nocardia vaccinii NBRC 15922 | reverse complement strand
GACATGGCAAACCCGGATTGATAGCCGTTGGCATTAGTCTGATCCTCTTCTCATCTCGGTGGTTCGATTTCTTGCTTCTTTTGGGTCGGCACACCTGCCCGTTCGTCCTGGCTTACGTGCGGTTGAACGCTCGGGCTCACAGTCCGTGGCGTGTCCCTGGACGGAAGTACACCGGACACGGGCGGCCACCCTGGGGCTATATCCGGCTTCCTCGACTCCGGCTTTTGTGCTCCTGCTCTTCGAGTTGCCGAGATCAGTTGTCGCGCATGTTTGGAGCTGACCTCAAGTAGCTCGGCGATCTCGTTCTCGGTATGGCCTTGCTCGTGGATTGCAGCAGCCGCTTGGGCCTGAGCCTTCTCGTGGTCGGCGATCTCGTTCTCGGCACCGGTGGTGACATCCTGGATCCGGCGTTTGAGGTCGGCGATGTCTTTGTCACGTCGCTGTTGCACGAGCCCTATGGCGTGCCACGCGTTGATGTAGTCCCGCACTGCGGCAGTGACGATCTTTTCCCGTTCACGCTCTGCGGCGCGACGATCCATGGCTCGGCGGCGTGAACGTTGTAGGCGTGCCGCAACTTCTGGCGATGATCCTCGACGTACTCGAGCAGGGCGGGGGCGGCGATTCTCGTCCATGACGAACTCCTGACACGTGTGAATCCGGTCAGTCCCTCGCACCAACCACCATACCGCGCCCGGACTTCATCTGGGCGCTTCGGACGAGCGGCGTGGTCCAGCCGCGTGCACGCCACGTTATGCGAATCGACTGCCCGATCGCTTATCGCAACCACATTGCCCACGCCGATCTCCCTCTTTCCGCCGATATGAAGAAGTTCTTCCGTCCGTGAGACGACAAGCCCAGGGACGAGAGCCTCGGCGCTAGCGACAAACCCGGACCAAGGGGCTCTGCGCGTGCTGTCGGCTCGTCGCCCCGGCGTGCACAAGTCGCACCCATTCTGTCCCTCCTGTACCGAGGAGAAGCCGACCGTGACCCCTCAATCGGAACCGTCACCGCGCGGTGACCTACGTGATCTCTTCGAGCACATCGAACCCACTGTGAAAGCGCTGTTCGCCCAACGGGAGTGGATGGAGGATGAGATCGGCCGGGCGCAGAAACGCCATCCTGCTGCGGGGGATTTGTTGTGGCACAGCGATGGGCTGTGTAGGCCGACTCATCGGGTGATGTCAACCGAGTTCGTGTACCGCAGCCACGCGCGTGAGTTGCTCGAACGTGTTGCCGCAGGGGCCGATACCCGCCCGGGCACCGCGGCTGAAGTCGCTGCGGCGATGATGGCCACCAGCCTCGCCGCGCCGCTCAACAGCACCGGTGTGGGTCTGTATCTGCGGATGTGGCGCAAGGCCGGTTTCCTTGCCGTCGGCGACTCTGGCCGCGACTATTACGAAGACGTCGTCGGTCCCCTGATCGATGACGCTGAGTCCACCACCCGTCGCAAGCTGGCGATCCGCTCGCGAACGCTGGGCACCATCACCTGCACCGGGCACCACGATCCGCACTGCCGGTTCATCGGCCCAGCGCACTGAATCCTCACGCGCTCATCTGGCTCAGGTGATGCCGCAACGAATTCGGTTTCGCCGCAGGCAGTTTGCCGAACCGGGCACGTCCCGGATGCCTTGCGTGCGATGCCGTTCCGAACCGTGCCCGCACTACTGGCGGTTGCGGTCTCGGTGTGTCCGAACCATCCAATCCCGAAATGCGAAGGAATTGCCGCCGTGGCATCGATCGATTTGTTCTTCCCCCTGAGCGAAGTCCTTGAGATCGCGGAACACGCGGCCGGGGCGCGGGAGCATTCCCCGTCGCTGGCTCAACACGAGGAGGGTGTGCCCGGGGTCGCGTCATTGGTCTGGGCCAAACACAACAGCATCTATGTGCGCAGCAACGGCCTGCCCCGCCAACTCGCGGACCCTCGCGTGGTCGATGGGCCGGCGAGGGTGGTTTACGCGGTGGGGTGGGGTCCGGGGACCGGTCCCGCGCTGGGGCGCACCCCGGTTGGTGGTGACGACTTCGCCGAGTACATCGAGTTGGGCGAGCCTTTCCCGGACGGCGGCAGTCTGATCGAGTTGATCCGCGACTACGCCCAAGGGGACGGCTGGCTGGTCATCACCGCCATGCCCGGACAGTACGCGGTGAGCTTCGCACCGCCCGAGGCGTTTCGATCCCCCTGACCCCTAATGAGAGGCGCGAGCACCCCCGCGGCCTGCTTTGTCGATGTCGTTGACGCCGTGACGGTTCCCTCCGTCACGGCGTTCGTCGTTTCTGCATCCCTTTGTTTGGAGGCGATCGCCATGCCCTATCTGTCGGTGTCCCTCGCGCCGCCGTGCGCGCTGTGCGGCTCGCGAACTGCTGGTGTCCGTCACGACACCGCCGAGAACGAAACCGTGTGTACCGCATGTCTTTCCAGGATGGCGTGGTGTGATCGGTGCCGAGCCCCGAGCCGCGAGTTGGTGGTGACCTCGGATGCGGGGTCCTGGTGCGGTGGGTGCGTGGCCGGGGTCGCGGTGTGCGCGCATTGTGGCCGCTACAGCGACAACCAGGTTCCCGCCCTCGGCGCGGTCACCGTGTGCGCGGTGTGCGCGAACCGCCACTTCGACCGGTGCAGCACCTGCGCGCTGTGGGCAGCGACGACGCGGTATGTGTCCGGCGGGCGCCGCGTCTGCGACGGTTGCGCGGCCGGGTTCGCCGTGTGTGAGGAGTGTGGCACGCTGCTGCCGGACTACAGCGTGTGTGATGCGTGTCATTCGGGTGCGGAGGTGTGGAACTACAGCTACAAGCCCGATCCCCGCTTCCATGGTGACGGGCCTCTGTATTTGGGGATGGAGCTGGAAATCATTGTCCCCCAACGATGCCGCGACCGGGCGGTGTCCGCGGTGGCCGACGCGGTCGGGCGGCTGGCGTATCTGAAGAACGATTCCTCGATCGAACCGGCGGGGTTCGAGTTGGTCACCCACCCGATGGACTACCCGTTCGCGATCCGCGAGTTCCCCTGGGACATATTAGGTGAGCTGTCCGCGCTGGGCTGCGTTTCCGACCGGCGGGTCGGGCTGCACGTGCACGCCTCGCGCGCCGGGTTCTCCTCCCCCGCGCACATCTACCGGTGGGCGACGTTCCTGTACCGCAACGAGACCGCGGTGACCGACCTCGCGGGCCGCCGCTCCCGATACGCACGGTTTTCCCCGCAGGCGCGGGGCGCGATCAAGGACACCGCCAAAGGTCACCCACACGGCACCGACGTGGACCGCTACCAGGCAGTGAACCCGCACCCCCGCCACACCCTCGAAGTGCGGGTGTTCGCCGGATCCCTGGACCCGGTCCGGGTGCAGGCCGCGCTCGGGTTCGTGGCCGCGTCGGTCGAGTACACCCGCGTAATCACTTCACACGACATCACGCGTCATCAGGGTTGGGACTGGCCGCGGTTCACCCACTGGGTGCGTGCGCGTACCGACACCTACGCGCCGCTGGCGCAGCGTCTGGGAGAGGTGGACCTGGCATGTGCCTCCTGACATTCCTGCCCGGCGGTGTGGTGCCGGACCTCCCGGCGCTAGCGGTCGGAGCGAGCGTCAACCGCGACGGCCACGGCTGGGCCGTGCACGCCGGCACGCGGATCATCACCGGGCATGGGATGAACGCCGATCAGGTGATCGCCGAATTCGCCCGTGCCCGGAACGAATACCCGGACGGGCCGGCGGTGTTCCATTCCCGGTGGGCCACCCGCGGCGCCATCAGTATCGGGAACTGTCACCCTTTCTCGCTCGGTGGTGATGAGCGAACCTGGTTGGCGCACAACGGAACCCTGCCCCAGCGGGTGCACCCGGGCCCGTACGATCCGCGGTCGGACACCCGGATCGCCGCCGAGGACTACCTGCCCGCGCAACCGTTCGGGTCGATCGATACCCGGCGCGGGTTCCGGGGCCTGGAATCATGGCTCGGCCGCAGCAAACTCGTCCTGCTGACCCTCGACCCCTCCTACACGCACCGCTCGTATGTGTTCAACGAACACCTCGGCATCTGGGAATCGGGGATCTGGTACTCCAACACCGGCTACCAACCCCGCCCACCGATCTCGTGGCGCGGCGCGTGCCGGTACTGCCGTACCCACGGCCCCCAACCGGGAAGCCGGTACTGCGGCCGATGCGGCTGGTGCTTCATCTGCCTATCCGACTTCGCTGACTGCGACTGCTACTCGCTGACTTCCCGGCGTAGCTCACTCACGCCTGGATCGAGCGGGCTCATCCGCTCCTGACCGCGTCGAGCACGGCCTGAACCGCCGACTTCCGGGCCGGTCGTGCACCGACCCACCCTTCGCATTCGTTGACGCCGGCCCCTGTACCCGATCTTTCCGGCTCGGGTGCGGGGCCGTCGTCGTCTCTGGAAAGGAAGGCGACCTGTCATGCCCGTGTCCGCTGAGGTGCAGTGCCGCAACTGTTCTGCCGCGCTGCCCGACGACCCTCCCGACTCCGGCTTGTGCCCGGACTGCGCAGACCGGCCGGTGTGCGCGGAGTGCGAGTGGCCCGCCGCGGTCCTGTACCCCACTACCAGTGACAGCGACGTGTGTGAGGACTGCTGCGCGGGCTACCGGTTGTGTGTTCGCTGCGACCGCTACGACGAGAGCACGTTCTCCCTCGACAACGACGAGGTGGTGTGCGAGGGCTGCTCGACCCGCTACGAGGAATGCACGAACTGCTACACCCTGCTCGCAGAGGACCACACCCGGTGCGCGTCCTGCGGCTACGGAACCCGTGACGATGAGCGGGTCCACGACTACTTCTACAAACCCGCACCCCGATTCCACGGCCCCGGCCCGGTGTTCCTCGGATTCGAACTCGAGATCAAAATCGAGCCCTGGGCCCTGGACGCGTGCATCGACTTGGCCCTGGACCGGCTCGGCGGTCTGGGCTATCTGAAAGAAGACTCTTCGATCGGGTGCGGTTTCGAACTCGTCACCCATCCCATGGACTACGCGTTCGCGCTCGAACGATTCCCGTGGGATCTGCTGCCGGACCTCGCCGCGCACGGCGCATACACCGACCGCCACGTCGGGCTGCACGTGCACGTGTCCCGGGCCGGGTTCACCTCTCCAGCGCACGCGTATCGGTGGCTGAAACTGCTGTACCGCAACGAATCCCACGCCACGACGCTGGCGCGACGGGATCCGGACGAGTGGGCGAGTTTCACGACCACCGCGCGGTCGCGGACCGCTCGGATCGTCAAGGGCGAGCGCGGGTTCGGGCGTTTGCAGGCGGTCAACGCCGAGCCCGAGGACACCTTCGAGGTGCGGATCTTCGCCAGTTCCCTGCACCCGCAACAGGTTCAGGCCGCGCTCGGGTTCGTCGACGCCACCGTCGAATACACCCGCACCCTCACCGCCGCTGACGTCGCCCGCCGCCGCGGCTGGGAATGGACCGCGTTCACCACGTGGCTGCGCGCCCGCCCCGCCTACACCCCGCTGCTGACCGAACTGGAGGAACTGGCATGTGCATCCTGACCTACCTCGCCCCCAGCATCGCACCCGACCTCAACGCCCTGCACGGCGGAGCCCGCGCCAACCCGCACGGCCACGGCTACGCCGTCATCGCCGCAGACCGGGTCCTGGTCGGCCGGGGTCTGAATCCGGAAACGGTGATCAGCGAATTCGCCGCTGTGCGAGCCGAACACCCCGAGGGTGCGGCGTTGTTTCATTCCCGCCTGGCCACCCACGGACCAATCGAACCAGACAACTGTCACCCCTTCGCCGTCGGCGGGGACGAGCGAACCGTGCTCGCGCACAACGGGATCCTGCCTGCCACCATGCACCCGAAACGCGGGGATTACCGGTCGGATACCCGCATCGCCGCCGAGGACTTCCTGCCCACCCAGCCGTTCGGGTCACTGGACTCCCCCACTGGGCGGGGGCTGCTCGAGCGGTGGCTCGGAACCGACAAGATGGTGCTGCTCACTGTCGATCCCGCCTTCGCACAGCGCGCCTACGTGTTCAACGAACACGCAGGCTTCCGGACCGAGGACGGGATCTGGTATTCGAACCTGTCCTACCGCACACCGCCCGGCTTCTACGGCGGCAACTACAGCATCGAGGACGAGGTGTACTGCCTGGACTGCGGCGAGTACGACCCCGAACGGCCCGGGTCGCACTGCACCTACTGCGGATTCTGCGCCGAGTGCTTGCGCACCTTCCCGCATTGCGAATGCTGCGACCTGCACGGCCGCGACCGATACGCCGACCTGGACGAGTACCTCACCGCTTGAGAGCCAGGACCCGGATTACCCGCGCCGGGCGGTGCGTCTTGCTCGTTCGCGTCCGTTCACCGAGAGGAGAGTCCACTGTGCAGTCCAGGACCGACACTGCCGAGGCCCGTGATTCGCGCCGGCATCGTGCGTGGGCTTTGCTGTCGCGGGTCTCGGTGTCCGCGCCGGGGATGGTCGCTGAACTCGTGCACGCGCACGGCCCGGTCGAGGCCGCGAACCGGGTCGTCAGCGGGGTGATCGATGCCCGCTATAGCCTCCGGGATTGGGAGCGCGCCGACGACGACCTGTTCCGGACCGCGGTGATGGGTGGACGGTTGCTCACCCGCGACGATCCGGTCTGGCCCGCACGCCTGGCCGACCTCGACGGGCTCGGCGAGGACGTGCACGCGCCGATCGCGCTGTGGGTACGCGGCACGCAGGAGCCGGATCTGTTCGCGTCCCACACGATCGCGGTCGTCGGGTCCCGCGTCGCGACTGGCTACGGCAAGCGCGTCACCCACGAGTTCGCCAGCGACCTGGCTCGCCGGGGGCGGGTCGTGGTCAGTGGCGCCGCGTTCGGTATCGACGCAGCCGCACACGCCGCAGCCTTGACCGAACAGGCCCCGACCATCGCAGTCCTGCCGTGCGGGCTCGACCGCCCCTACCCGGCGGCACGTGACCAGCTGCTGGCGCGGATCGCGGAGACCGGGCTGGTGATCTCGGAGTATCCGCCCGGTACTGCGCCGGCGAAATCCCGGTTCCTGGCGCGGAATCGAATCGTAGCGGCTCTGTCGGCGGGGGTGCTCGTGTGCGAGGTAGGACTGCGCAGCGGTGCCGGCAACACCGTGCACTGGGCCACCCGCCTACACCGGCCTGTGGCCGCGGTCCCAGGACCGATCACTTCGGCCGCGTCAGCGGGCTGCCGCGACGTGATCCGCACGGGCGCGGCACGCCTGGTGACCACCACCGACCAGATCCTGGACACCGTCGACGGCTGACACCGCACACACAGACCTCACCCGGCGACCTCCCACAGCACCGTCGAGTCAACGCGGCCGATACCGCGCGGCGCCGATCGGTGACACCGCCCGGCCCAGCTTCACACGGCCCGTCTCTCGGCTCTGTTTCGGCAACGCCCCGCTCTCCGCGCTGAGGGCAGGGCGTTGCCGTGTCCGCATCTTCCCGTGTCCCGAAAGGCGATTGCTCATGCCTTCTGCACCGAGCCTTACGCGTTGCGCGGCGTGTTCGACCGTGATGCCGCCCGAGGACCCACCCACCGTGCACCAGCTCTGCGCGACCTGCACCCAGACACCGTGGTGCGACGAGTGTGGGCTGCCCGCGACCGAACCGCACACGACCGTCGATGACGGGGTGCTGTGCGGCGGCTGCGCCACCACCTGGACCCGCTGCGCGCAATGCGACCGCTACACCCACGACACCACCGACACCGTGAACGACGGGCCGGTGTGCGACCACTGCACCGCGGGCTATTCCCGCTGCGACGACTGCTGGCTCCTGGCCCGGGACCTGCGCCAGGCCGACAACGGCAACGACGTCTGCGGCGAGTGCGCCATCGACTACCATGCCTGCGACGAGTGCGGCCAGCTCACGACCGGCTACGACGACTACTGCTCGGACTGCACACCCGCCAGCCGCTACATCCACGACTACAGCTACAAACCCACCCCGCTGTTCCACGGGACCGGGCCGGTGTTCCTCGGGCTCGAACTCGAACTGAAAACCTCCGGCGGGGACTGCGCGCGCCTGGCCACCAGCTCGCTGGGCCGCCTCGGGTACCTCAAGGACGACGGGTCCATCGGGAATGGCTGCGGGTTCGAGATCGTCACCCACCCGATGTCCTACCCGTACGCGATGACCGAGTTCCCGTGGGATCTGCTGCCCGAACTCCACGAACGTGGCGCCTACACCGATAGCGATGTCGGAATTCACGTCCATGTCGCCCGCGCCGGGTTCACCTCGGCGGTGCACGTGTATCGGTGGATGAAGTTCTTCTACCGCAACGAATCCCACCTCACCCGGCTCGCACGCAGGAGGTCGGACAGTTGGGCCGCGTTCGAACCCGACGCGCGCGCGGGAATCGTCGATTTCGCCAAGAGCAGCCATGAATTCGGCCTCGGCAACGGCGGCCGCTACCAGGCCATCAACACCATGCCCGAGCACACCTTCGAGGTGCGGATCTTCGCCAGTTCTCTGATCCCCCAACGTGTTCAAGCCGCTCTCGGGTTCGTGGCCGCCTCGGTCGAATACACGCGCGCGCTCAGCAGCTCCGATGTCACCCGTCGCCGCGGCTGGGAATGGGCCGCGTTCGTCACCTGGCTGCGCGCGCAACCCGTCTACTCGCCGCTGCTGGCCGAGTTGCAGGAGCTGGCATGTGCATCCTGACCTTCTTCAAACCCGGGATCATCCCCGACCTGCACACCCTCGCCGCCGGGGCAGCGGTCAATCCGGACGGGCACGGCTACGCCGTCATCGCCGACGACCGGATAATCACCGGCCACGGCCTGAATCCTGACGAGGTCATCGACGAATTCGCGGCGGTGCGTGCACGATTCCCCGACACTCGGGCGCTGTTTCATTCGCGCCTGGCGACCCACGGACGCATCACCACCGACAATTGTCACCCCTTCCTCGTCGGCGGTGACGAAAGAACCGTGCTGGCGCACAACGGGGTCCTGCCCGCGACAGTGCAACCACCTGTCGGCGATGTCCGGTCGGACACCCGGATCGCGGCCGAAGACTTCCTTCCCGGCGAGCCGTTCGGGCCGCTGGATTCATGGGTCGGGCGCAGCGGGCTCGAAACCTGGTTACGCACCGACAAGATGGTGCTACTCACCGTCGACCCGGCCTACCGGCACACCGCCTACATCTTCAACGAACACGGCGGCCACTGGACCGATGACGGAATCTGGTACTCCAACACCACCTACAAGTGGGCGCTGGGCACCTCCTGGCACGGCGACCGCGAGGACTACCAGGACGAGGCGTACTGCGGAATGTGCGGCGAGTTCGACCCCGAACGCCCGGGCGCGCACTGCACCTTCTGCGGGTTCTGCCAGCACTGCGGGCACGTGTTCCCCCGCTGCGGCTGCGACGACCTCGACGGTAACAGCCGGAACGCCGACCTGGACATCTACCACGACCCGCAGCCCGCGGTCGCATGATGCCGGTTGCCCCCGCGCCAAGGCCGAAGGCACCGCGTGGCGGGCGAACTCGTCAACTCTCACCTCGGTCACTGACCAGCGAAGCCCTGTGCTTCCTGCACCGTCATCGCCCACCTCCGCAGCGATGTCTTCACGGCGGGCCAAGGCTCCTCACGTCGTTGCGGCCACCGCATTGCTCACCCGTCATCGTTTCCGAGGAGGTCTTGATCATGGATTCTGTTGTGCCGGCGTCGGGTTCGGCGCGTCCGCCGATCCTGGCCCGGTTGCACGATGCCCCGACCGCTGGTGGGGTCACCATTCCGTTCGTCACGTTGTGTCACCGCGGCCGGCGGGACCCGATTTGGGGTGCGATCGACCCGGCCCATCTGGACCTGGTGTTCTCCTTCGCCCTGTGCCAAGTGTGCGGCCAGCGGCTCAGGGACCGGGTCGTGGTGTTGCTGCGCCCGCAGGACTGGGTGCTCGGTGTGGCGCCAGAGCCCGGGTTGCATCCCGAGTGCGCCGCGTACGCGGCACGTGGGTGTCCGGTGCTGGCTGGGCGGATCACGCACTACCGCTCACGTGCCGCGGCCGCGCGGCTCACCCGCTGCGATGACCCGGCGTGTGAATGCCGCGTCTGGCTGCCACCGCAAACCGGCTATCCCGAGGACCGGCGGGCCGGCAAACCCATCGACGATTGGTACGCGGTGTGGCTGGATCGTGACGACTACCAGATCGTCCACCACCGTGGCGACGAGAACACCCCTTCGCTGACCGGCGTGCGGATGCGCGGGGTGCGGTTGCTAGCGATCCGCAAGGTCCGTGACGCTACCCCAGCCCCGGATCAGGACGGTGACACCGGCCGGGGTGCGCCGACTGTGCTGGATCTGCTGGCCGTGCAGGTCGCGCCGGATCGCCTGTCCACCACCACTGGGCAAGATCGCTCGTGAGTTCGGATGCGCCGGCTGGGTGGGTGGGCCGCTGCGCCAGGCCGAGTCGAGCACCAATCCTCATGAGGCCGAGGCGTTTCTGGCCGCGGCGCAGCGGATCCGACCGCCCGGCCGATCGATCGATCCTGCCGTAGCCCTGGCCCACACCCGCGACCGCGCCGCGGTGCCGGTGAGGCGGCAGATAAACCTCGGGCAGCGCTGAAGCCCGGCCACTGCCCTTGCCCCACTCCACTTTCCGCCCTCTTGGACTGTGGGGTTCGTTCGTGCGGAAGGAGTTTCGTCCTCGTGTACATCGACAACCCTGGTGCTCTGATCGCGGCGATCCCCCGATGGCTCGCATACGTGCCGCGCCGGTCGGTGGTGCTGATCCTGTTCTTCGACACCGACACTCCCGCGCAGACGGTCCGCGTGGGGCATATCGCGCGGGTCGATCTGGACCTGCCCGATGGAACTGTCGCCGCGCAGCAGGTGGCGATGGCCGCGTTCTCGCTGTGCGGGCGCTACCGCCCGGACGGGGCGTGCGCCGTCGTGGTCGACGACACCGTCGACACCACCACGCCCGCACGCCGGTACCGGGCGATGATCGCGCTGCTGAACGATCGCATCGGAGTGTGGAGCACCCCCCTGCTCGATGCCTGGGTCACCCCGGCGATCGAACCCGGCCGCTCCTGGTGGAGCCTGCTGTACCCGGACACCACCGACACCCAGCCCGGCCCGACCACGTCACCGGGCGTCCTGGCGCCCGAACCCGACCGCGCCGCGCGCACCGCGGCCCTGCTCACACACCAGCCACCACCCGTGAGCGGCCAGGAACCAGACCTGCCCTGGATTCAGGAGCGGGTGCGATTCGTGCTCACCCTCGTGCAAGCGGTGGCGGCCGGGGACTGGCCATCCCCGGAGCAGGTGGCTGAACTCACGGCCTGTCTGCGCGATTCGGTGGTGCGGGACTGTGCGTACGGGTTCATCGGCACCACCGCCGAGGACTCCGCCCGGCGGTTGTGGACCTTGGCGTGGCAGACGCTGCCACCGGGACATCGTGTTGATGCTGCGCTGCTGGCCGCCGTGGCGTCGATCGCCACCGATGACTGGTCCACCGCCCAGGCCGCCGTCGCCGCGATTCTCATCGACGACCCGAACCACCGCCTCGCCCAACGCCTTTCCAGTCTTCTGCCGAACCGCAGCGTCGGCGACCTGATCCGCGACCTCGCGCGTTCCGGGCACGCCGCGGCCGCGCAGATCGGCTTGCAGATCGAGTAACCCGGCCTCACCGGACCCAGAATTCCTGGACAGGAGCCGCATGGAATCTGCTGCACACCAAACAATTACCAGCGAGAGTCAGCGACCGCGCTCGTGTGCGTGCGGGTGTGGCCGGCTCACGGGGCGCGAGTATCTGCCGCTGCACGATCATCGCGCGGTGCAAGAGCTGGCGCGGCGCTGGTTCGGCGGATCGACCACCACATTGATCCAGTACGTGGAAGCCATGGCCGCCGACCACGGCATCCCCGACCGCAGCGGCGAGCTGCGGCCCGTCCCACCTCGGCTGGCCTACCTGGCCGACGAATTGATCTGACTGGCACTGATTCCTGTTCAGCGAAGGGATACCTGTCCTGTATGTCTGTTTCGATCCCCGGCGGCACGGCGCGGGACCCGGGTGAGGTGATCGCCTCGGTGCCTGTGGCGCTCGGGTTCTACCCGTCCGATTCACTCGTGCTGTTGACGCTGCGGGAGCAATCCGGCACAGATTCACGGGTCGTGGGTTTGGCGGCCCGGCACGACCTGCTGGTCCCGTGGGAGCAGCTCCTCGATGCTACCGCGCACGCGGCCGCGATCGCCATCAACGACCAGGCGGCCAGCGTGCTGGCGGTCATCGTCGACAGCACCACCGACGAAATAGCCTCCCGCAGCCGCGACAGTCTGCACGACCGCGTGGTGCACTCGCTCGTCTCGACGCTGGCCTGCCGCGGGATCACCGTCGACGGAGCGTGGGCGACAACGCAGATCGCGGCCGGCTCACGGTGGTGGAGCCTGCTGGGCCCCGACCACACCGGGGCTATCCCGGACCCGGAAACTACCGCGCTTGCGAGGGCCTACCGGCAACGCCGGGGACCGCACGCCATCCATGCCTCCCGCGAGCACGTCGCCGACCAGCTCCGGGTGAATCCGGCTGTGGCCGACCGGGTCCGCGACACCCTGTCCCCTCCTGTTCCAGCGCAGGAGTCACACGCGATCGGCGATACGGCGCACGAGACCACGCCCGAGCAGCGGCGGACGATGGTCGCGCAGCTGATCACGCGGATCGATGCCGTGGCCGCAGGGGGTGAGCTGACCCCGCCCGAGTATGCTGAGGCGGCGACCGTGCTGCGGGATCGGCTCGTGAGGGAGTCCATGTTCGGGCTGGCCACCACCCGCCGGGCCGAAGCGGCCCAACAGTTCTGGGCTCTACTGGCCCGCAACCTGCCCGATCCCGACCGCGCCGAAGCCGCGACGCTGCTGGCGTTCCACGCCTACCTCGGCGGGGGCGGCGCGCTGGCGATCCTCGCGGCCGAAGCCGCACTCGAGGCCAACCCGGACCATGCCGTCGCGAGGCTGCTCGACCTCGCCTTGCGTACTGGTTTGCCGCCCGATCAGGTCCGTGAGCTCGCTGACACCGGCCACGCCCGCGCGAGGGAAATCGGTGTCCGCCTGCACGACTGACCACATCCCCTCTGTTTCGTCGTCCACTTTCAGGAGGTTTGCTCATGTCCGCATCGGCTGTGTCGCGGGTCTCGCGCGCCGAGTTCGACCAACTCGCCCACCGCGGGCTGGCCGGAGAAGTCTCCGCGCTCAACACCGCATCGGTTCCCGAGCAGTGGCAGTCCACGTTCCCGGACTGGCGTGGCCGGTACTGGACCTACACCGAACACTCACCGGGCGTGCTGCGGCTGCACCCGCTGAACATCACCCGTGCCGCCCGCGCGCCGCACGCGGCCTGACTCTCCGGCACACGCACCACCTCTGACTGTTCGCCCCCGTTCTCGCCTTGTGGCGGGGTCACTCCGACCGAACCTGGTTCCGGTCGAGGGCGGCCCCGCCACCGTCATGTTCAGGAGGCATTCTCGTGTCATCGACCGAAACCCTCACCAGCACCGCGATTCTCGACCCGGCCCCGGACCCCGCGGAAGACTCCGCCCCTGCGGTCTTCGCCGGGCCGGACTTCGACCCTGTCGGCGACGTCGACGCGGCCACGGCAGGTCAGGCCGCTCGCCGGCCGCCGTATGCGCGGGCGATGTATCTGCCGCCGCAGGATCTGGTGATCGCGGAGAACGTGCGCAAACAGTTCGACCTCGCCGATCATCCCGAGGTACTGGCCTCGATCAGGGAATTCGGCGTCGAGACCCCCGTGCTGGTGGAACGTCAACCCGACGGCACGCACCACGCCATCGATGGACAGTTGCGGGTCCTGGCGGCCATCGAGGTCGGCACCGAAACCGTCCCGGTGTGGGTGACCGACGCCGACCCGAGCCTGCCGGACAACGAGCGCCGCATCCGAACCACCTTGAAGCAGATGAACGTGAACTATCGGCGCGTGCCGATGACCGCGGCCGACGATGCAGCCGGGATCGCGTTGATGCTCGATCTGGGGGCCTCGGTCACCCGGATCGCGGACGGGTTGCAGCGCAAACGGTCTCAGGTCAAGAAACAGGCCGTCATCGGGGCCTCCCCGACCGCCAAGGGCTTGGTCGATGCGGGGACGTTCTCTCTGGATCAGCTCGCGGTGATCGCCGAATACGAGCGTCTCGGCGATACCGACGCGGTCGAGCGCCTCGCCGCGGCCCCTCGCTACGACTTCGAGTTCCGGGCCCGCAAGATCGCCCACGACCGCACCGAGACCCGCGCCCGCCTGCACACCTCAGCGCTGTACGCGGCGCTGGGGTTCGGTGTGCTGACCGCCGAACCCGACGCCACCGACACCCAGACGCGGTTCCTGCCCGCCGACACGCTGGAGACCGAAGCCGCGGAACCCATCGGCGCGGAGCTGATCCGCGCGGACGCGGCGCGGTGGGTGGTGTGGGTCGATGTCGAGCACGACGCAGACCTGATCGACCGCGACACCGGCGAACTCGTCGACCCGGACCTGGTGGACTGGGACACCCGCGGTGACAGCACACGCGAACCGGGCGCTGGGCTGCGGCACGCAGACACGGTCGAGCACCGCGACCGCTGGACGCCCTCCTACTATCTGCTGGCCGACCAGTTGCCCGAGTCGGGGCTGCAGGTACGGCCGCTCGATGTCCCGGACACGGAAGATGCTGCGGACGAGCAGGATTCGCCCGACGGTCTCTCCCCGGCCGAGCGGACCCGCCAAGCCGCAGCCGCGGCCGCGGCGCAGCGGGAGTTGGCCCGGCTCGAACGGCGGCGCGTGCGCGAGCTCAACAAGCAAGCCCTGGCCGCGGCCGAGCGCCGCGAAGAATTCCTGACCCGGTTGCTGCGCCGGTCCAAGCCGCCGACCGGGGCCGCGGCGTTCGTCGCCGAATCGCTGGTGCGGTATCCGGATCTGCTCGACTGCGCGCGAGCGGGGCTGAAAGCACGCGAGTTGCTCGGCACCTCGGAATCAGCGCGCGATCTGGCCGCTACGACCGGGGCGCTGAGCGCGCAGCGGGCGCAGGTGATCACTCTGGCGCTGGTCCTGGGTGCGTTCGAATCGCAGATCGACAAATCGTTCTGGCGCGCCAGCTACGGACGCCATCCGCGATACCTGACGTTCCTGGCCGAGATCGCTCCACAACTCCCCACCACCGCCGACGAGGAACCCTGGACGCTCACCGACGTCGAGCGTGCCGCCGTCGGGCTCATCGACTACCACGACATCGACCTGGACGTCTAACTCGCCTGCCGGATCGCTCCGGTGTGCCGCCGACTTGTCACCGACAGGTCGGCGGCGCAGCCGCATCACTCACGAAATCCGAAGCCGTGCCCCACCACTCACTGGAATTGAAACGGAAGGACACTGCCCCATGGCTCAGGACACCACCCTCACCCTCATCGGAAACCTCACCGCCGACCCCGAGCTCACCTTCACCCCGCGCGGAGATGCGGTCGTGAACTTCACCGTCGCCTCCACCCCACGGTATTTCGATCGGGCCGCCAACGAGTGGCGCGATGGTGACCCGCTGTTCCTGCGGTGCAGTGTGTGGCGGCAAGCCGCGGAGAACGCCGCCGAATCGTTGACTCGCGGGGCGCGTGTGATCGTCAGCGGCCGTCTCAAGCAACGCTCCTACACCACCCGCGAGGGCGATAAACGCACCGTCATCGAACTCGACGTCGACGAACTCGGCCCCTCACTGCGATACGCGACCGCGAAACTCACCCGCAACGCCCCCGCCTACGCCACCACAGGCAACAGCCCCCGGCAGCGGACCACCAACAGCGGCAACGGATTCAGCCACCCCAGCACGACCACCGAGACCGGCACGACGACCGCCTCCGACGATCCGTGGGCCGAGCCCGCCCTCGCCGGCGCTGGAGTCGGCGGCGGGGGTTCGCGGAGCCTGAACGACGATCCCGGGTTCTGAGCAGCTCCTGGTCTGTGGTCTGACCCCGCCTCGATGCTTCGGCATCGCGGCGGGGTGAGTCATAGGTGGCGGGGGTGGGATGCCCGGCTGGTCCGGGCGACCAGCCAACCGCGAGGGCTACCAGCTCACCCCGCGCCGCTCCGAACGAGCCCGCGCCCGGCGAAACCGAATTCCCTCAGCGCGGCGACCGGCGTGCTCCCCGGGTTGCGGTGTCAGCGCAGGGAATTCGGCCCCGCCGCTCCGGCGCGTTCTCGCCCGGCGCGTCGCAGTGTGACCCGGTCGTGCCGCCCTCGGCTGGTCGCCCGGACCAGCTGGTCATCCCGCATGTCTCGAGGGCTTCGCGCTCACCCGGGCCGGATGCCCTCCTTTCAAATCACTAACCAGAACAGGAACCCTCGACGTGACCGAAACCAGCGCATTCCTCGACACCATCAACGATCTGCACACCCTGATCTCCACCGACCGCCGCGCCGCACTCCACGCCGCGCACCGAGCACTCGCCTCGGCGACGCCCGAGGACCGCGCATTCCTCGACGAATTGGTCAGCACCCTCACCGCGCACCCGTTCCCGAAAGCGATGCAGCTGTTGGAGCAGCGGTACGAGAACGAGCCGCACAACCGCGACCGGCTCGCGGTCCTGACCCCCGACACCAACCCCCGCCTATATGAACGCGACCGCGCCGCCCGCGCGGCCGCACTCGCAGCCCACAACACCACCGGCACGGCACCGACCGCGCAGTTGGCCGCCGCGGAGATGCCGCGCCAGTCGATCCGCATGTGGCGCAATCCGCCCACCCGCGAATACGCCGCCCCCAGCTATGCCACCGACAAGTCTCGCTTCGCACCCGAGCAGATCGCCCGCCGGGTTCACGCCCGCGCCAAGCGTCGCCCCGTGCAGCGGTGGGAGCCCGATGTGGTCCGTGCCTACGCCGCGCAGAACCTCTACGTCGACACCATGGCCCGCGAGATCGCCCACGCCCAAGCCACCGACGAACACCGCGCAGCACGCGGACTCCTGCACCCCACCAAGCAAACTCACTCGCGGCGCAGCACCCGACACCTCGACGCGGACCAGGCGCGCGAGAACTGGGATCAGGAATTGGTGGCCTACGTGGCCGAACAGCGACACCATGCTGTCGCATTGGCGGGCCAGCGACCCATCTCCGAGGAAGACGCCCTTCGTCACGCCGAACGCCGGACCACCCTGCGCGGCGACGCCCGCCCGTCAATCCCGTTCGGCGGCAACGCCCTGGACTACGACCACGAAGCGATGCACCCGGTCACCGGGTGGCGGTGCCTGTCCTGCGGTATCGAACGCTCCCTCACCGATCAGCGACCCATCCACGTTCGCGATGGGAAACGCCGCAGCGACGATGGCCTGTGCGACATGTGCCGCACCGACCCCACCATCGCGCGCCTGCCCGAACTCGCGCCCGGGTTCACCGCCGCCGATCTCGCCCACACCTACTGCCGGTTCCTCACCGACACCCAACCCGGCGCGGTCCACGCCCTCCTGCGCGAGGTCCGCCGCCGCGCACCCCGCTGGCTCACCGAGATCCTCGACCAATACCTGCCCGCACCGGCCGTCCCGACCGACGCCGATCCCGAACCGTCGCCGCAGCCGACCGCGATCAGCACCCGGCCCGCTCGCTCACGCGGCCCGGTCGCCGGAGCCGGGCAGCACCGCGCCCGCTGCGACGGCTGCACCCGCATCCGCCCCGTCAACGACACCGACGGAATGTGCACCGAATGCCGAGTCTGGCTCGGCCTCATCACCATCCCCCCACGCCAGCGCACCGCCGCCTGACACCGGCAACCCGTTCTCCGGTCCGCCGCGGTGCACCCGTCCCGCGGCGGACCGGACCACCACCCCCGTGAGGAGATCGCCGTGCGCGACACCGTCCTCTACCTCCTCGGACTCGCTCTCGGCTGGGCCTCCCGGGGCAAACCGCTCATCTCGATCGAAGTCAACCACCGCGACCGAGACCAGCGGTCCCCGTCGCAGTCGCCCGGGAACCCCTGGTGCGGTCGCACTTTCACCGACCCCACCACCCACCACAACCAGTAACCACCCGCCTGCTACCCATCACCTGCCCACCTACCACCCCACTCCCTCCTCCCCCTCACCTCCACCGACCACTCCCCCTTCCACACATCCCCTCTCCCTCACTCATTCACGACAAGCAAACCTCTTGCATCGAGGTCTGAAGTGCAAGCGTTTCACTGAGATCGCAGCGCCTCCAGGTCGCGTAGCCACCGCCGAGGCACTGGCTGCCAATATATCTGCCCGCCTCACAGTTCCTGATTCGCATGGGCAACGAAACACTTCCCACGTACACATTTAATCTTTTTTCGAGAAGCATTGTTGTTGCATTTCGATAACGACCAGCGGTTTTGTTGAAAGTGATGCAAACAGCATCACTTTCGAGCCTTGATATCACCAGACTTTTGGGTGCTCGATGAATATGTGACAGCGACGCTGCACAAGATTCTCGCCGGGAACAGTTACTTGTATTACCTGCGTCAGGTAGCCGCAGGCGATTCCACGAACCTCGGTTCGGACGCGCTGGCGGACTATTACTCCGCGCACGGGGAAGCACCCGGCCGCTGGCACGGCACCGGACTGACCGCGCTCGGCCTCTGCGCTGGCGACCATGTCACCGAGGAGCAGATGAAGACACTGTTCGGACAGGGACGCCACCCGGACGCGATCGCGATCCAGAACCGCGTGTTCGATCATGAGGTCGCTCGGGGGGCTACCACGAAAGCCGCGCGCGATACGGCGGAAAAAGCCACCAGATTAGGTAACCCCTACCGTGTATACGACTCCGAAAACGAATACCGAGAACGGTGCGGTCAAGCGTTTCGTGCGCACAATATTAGCCACGGGAATGACCCTGCGGCCGCTATTTCCAATGACGCTCGCGCGCGCATCCGCACCGAAGTCGCGACCGCAATGTTCACCGGCGAGTTCGGGCGTGCACCGTTGGATGCGCGTGAATTGTCCTCCTGGGTGGCACGCGCCTCGCGTCCGAAAGGCGCGGCGGTGGCGGGTTTCGATATCACGTTCAGTCCCGTCAAGTCGGTCAGCGCGTTGTGGGCGATCGCCCCGAAGGCGACATCCGAGCGCATCGCCGCCGCGCACGAGGCGGCGGTCGATGACGCGATGGGATGGCTCGAACGCCACGGCATCTACACCCGGATGGGCCGCAACGGTGTCCGGCAGGTCGATGTCGAGGGCATCGTCGCGGCGCGGTTCACGCATCGTGAATCACGGTGCGGGGACCCGGATCTGCACACCCACCTCGTTATCGCGAACCGCGTGCGCACCCTCGATGGGCGGTGGCGGACCCTGGACGGCGCGATGATCTACCGCCTCGTGGTGACCGTCAGCGAAATCTACAACTCCCGCCTCGAGCATCACCTGACCGCGGACCTGGGAATAGGTTTCGCCGAGCGTCCCGGAACCGATCCTGGCAAGCGGCCGATCCGCGAAATCATCGGTATGCCTTGGCTGTTGATCGAGCACTGGTCCCGCCGCGACGCGGCGATCACCGCCCGCCTTGGCGAGCTGGCCACCGCGTTCCAGACGCGGGTCGGGCGCGAACCGATGCCCAAGGAAATGTACGGACTCAGCCAGCAAGCCACCCTCGAAACCCGCCCACGCAAACACGCGCTGCGGTCGTGGGCCGAGCAACGCGCGGACTGGCGTGCGCAAGCACTCGGGGTGCTGGGTGGGCGTGAAGCGGTCGCGAACACGCTCACCGCGGTATTCCACCAGCCAGTGACGTCACGACGAATGCTCGACGCTCACGCCGTGGCGCGCGTTTCACGGGACGTCGTGGAGACGGTGTCCGCGCAGCGCTCGACGTGGCAGTGGCATCACATCCGCGCCGAAGCCGAACGTTGCCTGCGGGGGCTGGTGGACCGCGACCGATGGGCCGAGACCGTCGAAGCAGTCACCGCACAGGCATTGGCACCGCCGCAGTCGATCCCGCGGGGCGACCCCGACGCGGCCGCCGAACCCGTCCTCGGCCACGTCCCCGACATCTTCCGACGCCTTAGCGGCGCCAGCGTTTACAGCACCGACGCCAGCACGCCTTACACCTCGGCCCGCCGACTCGGGGTCACCGAAAAGCTGATCGACCTGTCGCTGCAGCCGGGCGCACGCACCATCCCCGAGCCCCTGATCACCGCCGCGATCGACGCATACAACCGCGACCCGGTCCACACAGAGCGCCAGTTGAACGCGGGCCAGATAGCGGTGGTGCGCGCTTTCGGCAGTTCGCCGTGGCGGATCGAGACCACCAACGCCCCCGCCGGCGCAGGGAAAACCACCGCCATGCGCGTACTGGTAGATGCCTGGCATTCCTCCGACGGGACCGTGCTCGGCCTGGCGCCGACCGCCAGCGCGGCCGCGCAACTGGGCGCTTCGACCGGCGCGCGTGCGGAAACGGTCGACCGGCTCTTGACCATCATCGACGCTCACCGCCCCGCCGACGCTCGCACCGGCCGGTACCGCGACAGGTTTCCGGCCGCGTTACCGCAGTGGGTGTTGCAGATCGACCGCCGCACACTGGTGATCGTCGATGAGCACATCAAGCTCGGCGACGACAAACGCCTGCGCCTGTTCGAATTCCTTGCCGCTCGCGGCGCGACCATCCGATGCGTGGGCGATGACCGCCAACTCCCCGCGATCGAGGCCGCCGGCAGCGCCGCGGACACCGCCGATGCCGCCCGCGCGTCCACCCTCAGCCACGTCGTGCGGTTCACCGACACCACCGAAGCAACCGCGAGTCTGCTCCTGCGCGATGGCGACCCCACCGGGCTGGCGTTCCACCTGGACCATCAACGCATACATTCCGGCGCCCCGGGCACCGTGCACGACCACGCGTATATCGGCTGGATCAAGGACCATCTCAGCGGGCGCGACACCGTCATGCTCGCCCCCACCCATACGATAGTCACCGAACTGAACGAACGCGCCCGCGCCGACCGCCTCGCCCGCAGCACCACCGACACCCGCCTACATGCGCTACTGTCCGACGAGCTGTCCGCCTCGGCCGGCGATATCATCTGCACCCGCCGCAACGACCCGAAGCTGCGTCTCGGCCAACACGATTGGGTCCGCAACGGCTACCGATGGATCGTCACCGCCGTCCATCCCGACGGCAGTATCACCGCCGCTCACCTACAGCCCGGCCGCGACGCCGGCCATTCCACCGTCTTGCCCGCGAATTACGTGCGCGCGCATGTGCGCTTGGGTTACGCGATCACTGTCGATTCCGCGCAAGGCATCACAGTTGATACCTGCCACATCGTGGTCACCGGAGCCGAGTCCCGCAACCAGTTGTATGTGGCGTTGACCCGTGGCGCGCACGCCAACCACCTGTACATACCCACCGCGATCGACGGCAGCGAAGCATCGTTCTGGACCGAACCCGGCCTCATGCCACGCACCGAACTGGATGTGCTGCTGCGGATCCTGGCCAGCGAGACCACACAGATCTCCGCGCACGCACAGCTGCGCGACGCACTCGATCCGTACCGGCGGATCGGTCACGCGGTCGACATCTACCTCGACGCGGTTGGCCTGGCCGCCGAACACGCCCTCGGCGCCGACGCGGTCGCACGACTCGACGACAACGTCGAACACCTGCGGCCCGGGCTCACCGATGCGCCCGCCTACCCGGTCTTGCGACAACACCTCGCCACGATCGCGATATCCGGCCGCGACCCGATCACCGCCCTGCGCAACGCAATTGCGGCTCGTGAACTCGACACCGCCGACGACCCTGCCGCCGTGCTGGACTGGCGGCTCGATCCCTCCGGCAAGCACTCCGCCGGTACCGGTCCGCTGCCCTGGATCCGCGGGGTACCGCCGGAGCTGCCCGACAACGCGATCACCGAACAACTGCACGCCCGAGCGCGGATCATCACCGACCTCGCCCGCCACATCGCTCGTGATGCGCGCGACTGGAACGCGGCCAACGCACCGGTCTGGGCACGGCCATTGCTCGGAAACCCACGCCTGATCACCGATCTCGCGACCTGGCGCGCGGCCAACCATGTCCCCGACACCGACCTGCGCCCCACCGGCCCGGCGCGTCATCCGGTCCTCGAACGCGACCACCAAGCGCTGCTGGATGCCCGTGTCACCGACATTGTCGGTGACCTTCACACCGCTGTCAGTACGTGGTCGGGTTTGGCCAAACGGGTCAACACCCGCATAGTTGCCGACCCGTGGTGGCCAGTCCTGGCTGAACGCCTCGACACCGCCGCCACCGCCGGACTCGACATCGATGCCCTCCTCACCGACGCCGCCGCACAGCGCCCGCTACCCGATCAGATGCCCGCCGCCGCACTATGGCTGCGCCTGGGACTCGATCCCGCGGCCTTGTCCACCACTGCCGCAGCGCAGCATCTGCGGCCCGAGTGGACCGATCACCTGCACCAGTTGCTCGGCGATGACACCGCCGACCGCGTCACCGCCGACCTCGCCTGGCCGCGATTGGTCGCGGCTCTGGACCGCGCGACCGGCACGGACTGGACACCCACCGATCTGCTCACCACCGCCTACGAACTCCTGCGCGCTGCCCAACCAGACACCACCGAACCCCGCCCCGACCGACTCACCACCGCGCTCGCCTGGCGCATCGAAGCGCTCCTTCGCCCCGAAACACCGACCACCCCCGAACCAGCCACTCAACCCGCAACCGAGACGGCACACGACATGGACACACACCACAGCCCTTCACAGACCGACCCACGCCCGGATTCAGCAGCACGGCCACCTCGTACGGACCCCGATGCCTCGATACCCGAACAACTTCACGCCGTCAGTCAGTTGTTCCGCAGCGGCCGCATCGATGAAGCAACCAGCCGCTTCGGCACCATGACTCGACAATTGTCCCTCGAGGAACGCGACATCCTGGAGAAGGTCGCGAACACCCTCTACGCGAACAGCTTCCCGGTCGCCCGCGCCCGACTGCGATGGGCCGCAGACCAACACCCACAACACCGCGACCTCATCATCGCGTGCATCCCCGACACCGACCCACACATCTACAACCCCGACAACGGCGCCAGCCACCCGACTTCCGCTCACACCAGGGCTGAAACCGCCGCACGCAATCATCGGGAATGGACCGACCACACCCGCCGAACCAGCCGGCCACCCGACACAGGTCAGGACTTCGTCGAGGGCTACCTCAACACCCGCGGCACCATCGACGACGACCCCAACCACCTACCACTGCCCCACGGGATCAACCACCACTACCAACCTGATGGACGCGATACACCACGCCCTGACGGATACGCCGCCCTGGACTACACCCGCGCCGCGGTTCCCCGCACGCACGGATTCGGATGCCTGCATTGCGGAATCGAACGCGCCGTCCACGACACCACCCCCACACGCGGGCGCCGCGGCGACGACGGCTTATGCGGAGAGTGCCGCGACGGCGGCCACCCCGGCATCCCGGACCACACAGCCGCCGACCACATCCCTGCCCGCTGCGCACACATCACCGCCACCTACCCACCAGACCAAGCGCAAGCCAAACTCCGCCGCGACTGGCGCGACGCACCCACCCGCCGCGACCGCCACGCCATCCACACCTGGGTCACCCAGCACCCGTTCCCCGACACACCGCACGCTGCCACTCCCACCATCGATGTGTCCGATCCCGTGCAGTTGCTCACCGATAGTGAACTCACCGCAAACATCACCCACACCGAGCACCGCCTCACGATGCCCGCCGACGAAAACATCCTGTTCGGACCCGCCACCCCCGACGACGAAGAAAAACAGACCGAGGCAACAGTGCACGTGGGCTGGTTGCACAACGAACTCGCCGATCTCCACGCCGAACAGCACCGCCGCACCCAACTCACCCCCGACCTGGCAAGAGCCGAACACCTCCTGCGCCAACACCACCGCCCAGATCTCACCACCGACCCGAACCACGGCACCACGCCGGACGGGCGGGACCCTTCTGCGCGACACGAGGATCTCGGTTTGTGAGCCCGGTGCTGCGGAGATCGTTTGATTTCGCACGGCAGTTGCGAGTCACGGCGATTACGGGCGATGCTCTACCGGCCGAAGCCGTCCCAAGGCCCTGGCCGGTCGAGTTCGTCCCACGGAGCGAGCGCGGAGTGAGGGCTCAGGATGGTCGGGTGCAGCGCGTCGCCGCCGAACTCGTCTTGAACCAGCTCGTCGCTGATGGCGGCAACGTCGCGGCCATCACGCGCACATCGCCGAACGCGCTCTCGGCTACGGCACCAACGGGGACGAGCGAGAAATCATCGCACCGCCGGTGCAACTCGACGACGTCCCGGACTTCCTCCCACCTGGCCCGGCCACCCTGTCACCGGCCGTGCCCCCAGATCGCCGTCGGAACCTGCGCTACAAGAGAATGGTCCCGTCGGTGGGTTGCGGCGGTGGCTGGCCGGGGTCACGGCAAGGAGAGGTCGGGGTGATCACCGCGTACTGTGAGAACATGCCTCGATGCCCTGACTGGCTCAACAACCTTCAGGCGCGTTGAACGCCCTCGGCTCTACCGGGCACAAGCACTATGCCGGCGGACCGGGATGGGCGCAGTCCTCTACTCCGGCCCCGGCCGTCGATCGTGGTGCGTGCCCCTCCGACCTGCTCTACGCCGACCTGTTGCCCGGCAACCGGCAGCGCTGGGTGCTCGCGGTCGCCGAGAACGTGGTGTGGTACTCGCGTCAGCCCCACGCACTGCACACGATCGATGACTGCTGGATCGACACGGATCTGGCAATGTGTCTGTGCTACAGCAACACCGGGGGCCGCTTCGCCGCCCGCTTTACGCGCCTCGAGATATCCCCGCTGTTCGGCCGGGAGCATCCGCCGTACTCCGCTTTCGAGCAGGCATCGAACTTCTACTCCGTCCAACTCGGCGGCGGCCCCCCGGCCCGGCCCGAGTGGAACGCCCCCGACGGCCGCGGCTGGTGGGGCGATGCACCGGCTCGAGGCTGGCCACACGTATTGGATCCGAGTACTCGGCTCGTCACCATCCACTGATAAAGCCCCGCGCCAGCCGAACGCTTGGAGCGACTTTCCGCGCCACAGCCATGTGCCGAGTCAGCCGTCGTTGCCGGTGGCAGGTCTGGGTAGATCGCGTGCCATCGGCACTCGAGCCGTCTCGAGCTATCCGGCAAACTGGGCCGTGGTGATTCGGACGGGCGATAGCCTGATCGTATGGGCTTCGTCGTATATCTTGCCGATTCGACCGCCGTGGATTACGGAGCGGGCTACAGCTATACCTTCGGTCCGAGCGGGGTGCTCGCTGTGAGCGCCGCTGGTATCGCTCGCTTCTATACGCCCGGCTATTGGACCCAGCTGGACGAGTACACCGGCGACCAGCCGCCGAACCGTCATACGAATGAACTTCAGTCGTGATGGCTGCAAGCGTCCGTGACCGCGCCAGCGAGCATCGGGACCTCGTCCTCGGGGCCCCGGCCGCGTGGGCGAACTGGTGAGGGCGGTGATGTGGTGGCCCACCGGTACATGGCTGCTGCTTTCGTTCGTCATGCGATGCGCGCGAGGCTCTGGTGACAGCTGGTCCGCCGTCGGTAGCGCGCTCGATATGACCGCGCACCATGCGCGCGACTGGTACGAGAACAAGATCAACGCTTAAGAAAGTACGTCCGATCCCACGATGCCGAACGAGCCCGTGCCGTAGTCCATGAGAAATGAATCGGCACGAGGGACGGGATGCGGGCCACACCATGATGCAGCTGCGCCGAATCCGTTCACTTCGCGCACGCCGACGTCCCCGAACATTCGGACTGCGCGCATCGCGCGCACCATACCCATGAGGTGCGCGCACCGCGCTCAACGCGCAGCTCGAGCTGTGAAGCCGTAGCAATGGCGTATGACGAGATCCGTGCAACCATGACCGGTGGGCAGGAGAAGGGCAACGCCACGATCCTGTATGCCCGGATCACGCGGGATTCGGTTCTGGTGTAGGGCGTTTGCGGCATGGCGGGGAGGAAGTGCTTCTACTATGACCAGGATCGGTACGCAGGCGAAGACGCCGCCGTGCGCCTGTGCGTTTCTACCGATAGCAAGGTGGGCTGTGACGGTCGGCCCGCCTCGAAATCACGACGGCAAGTGTGTATGCGACCGTCACCAGCCCCGGGGCCGGTGACGGATACACAGGGACAGCAACCCGCTGTGGCCCTGTTACTGGTCGACCCAGGTGTTCAAGGCCGTCTAAATCTGCCATGCCTGGGCACCGACCACTCAGCGCTATCGAATTGTCCGGTGCTTCGGCGTGGAAACCCCACCCCGAAGGGATGAGTCATGACTGGGACAGATCACAACAGCGCGCATCTGCCGACCTCTTTGCAGCTGGTCGACGACACGATCATCGAAATCCTGCGCGCCCCCGCCGAGGACCTCGGCGCGGTACTGCTGGCGGGATGGAACGGGTTCACCATGCTGGCCACCGTCGTCGTGGCGCTGGTCGAGCAATGGCCCGACGAGGATGTCCCGCACCGATATGTCATCGCGCGCAACCACAACCACGCCGCCTGCGCGGTGGCGATCCGCTACCTCGAACAAGCCCCGGGGCTGCCGCCGACCAACCGCACCCCTACCCCGATCAGCGGATGGGTCAGCCTGGCCGACATCGACAAGTACGCGTGTTTGCCCTTCCAGGCGGCAACCATGCCCGCCGATCTGGCGTGCGCCGCGATCGAAGTCCATGGCCCCCACATCGTCGCCGCGCGTATACCGAAACTGGCCGAGGTACTCAACGCCGGACTCGCCGCATCCATCCGGTTCGCCACAGACCCCGCCGACAGCAAGGCACTGGCCGTGGGAGTCGCGATGTCCTCGGAGATCGCCGACGCTTGGCAAGGCCGCCTGCACACCTTCCTGACCACCAGCAAGGGCCTGGAACAAACAGCCGCCGGGGCCGGGGAGCACGGGCCGCGGCCCATCGGCCGCCTCCAACACGACACCACCCTGGTGAACCTGCTGCACCGGGCAGCGACCAACGCAGCCGGCCGGGACGGATGGGCCTCGATGGCCGAAGTCGGATCCGTCATCCGGAAGATCGATCCCACGTTCGCCCCGCAGACCTATGGGCACCCGAATCTGACCCGCCTGGTCTACGCGACCGGGCTGTTCCTGATCCGAAAAGTCCCCCAAAGCAAGGGCGCCCCCACGATGTACATCAGGCCAAACGCTCAACCCAGCACTGACCGGTGACGCTAAAGCACAGTCAGGGCGCTTCGCCATCGTGGAGATAGGCGACGTGGCTGGTTTCCCGGGCCCGGATCGCTGCGGCGGTGCGGGCCCACACGTACGGGCGCAGGCGTTGTTCGGCCTGTTCGAGTGTGCAGAATTCGAATGCGTCGAGTTCGTCGTCGGTGAGGTGCAGGTGGCGGATCTGTTCGTCGGTGAGTTGACCGGCGTCGAAGATGAACATCAACGAGTCGTCCCAGACGCCGTGGGGTGATACCCAGTCGATGCACAGCAGCGGAAGAGAATCGGCACGCTGGATTCCGAGTTCTTCGGCGAGTTCGCGGCGTAGGGCATGGTCGGGGGGTTCGTTCGCCTCGGCCATGCCGCCGGGCAGGTCCCAGTCGGGTTTGTAGTTCGGATCCACGAGCAGGATGCGACCGGCGCCGTCGAAGATCAGGGCGTCCGCGCCGACGCGTTTGCGCGGCTGGCTGGCGTTGCCCTGGGCCAGGCGCTCCTGGTAACTGTCGGGGTCGCTTTCCCACAGAGGCTCTTGCGCAGGATTCATGAGATCACCGATCGTTTCCGGCGTTGGGTCGGGGGATCAGATTTTGCTGCTTAACCGCGTGGCGCCGTCACTCGTCGCAGCTGTCCAGCATCGTGCGAGCGAGAGCACCTGGCAGGAGCAACGCACTGCCGAACTGCGGTCGGGCTGTCAGGATTGTTGGCGTAGACGTCGATACGCACAAGCCGCATACCGCGCGCATGTACGACTGGTACCTCGGCGGCAAAGACAACTACGAGATCGACCGCGAACATGCCGCGCGAGTGGAGACGGTGTTCCCCTCGGTCGGTGTCGCGGCACGAGTCAACCGTGCGTTCATGCACCGCGCCACCCGCTGGCTCGCCGGACAAGGCATCCGCCAGTTCCTGGACATCGGTACCGGTATCCCGACCGAGCCGAACCTGCATCAAGTCGCCCAGGCCGAAGCACCCGAGTCCCGGGTGGTGTACGTCGACAACGACCCCACTGTCCTGGCCCACGCCCGCGCTCTGCTCACCAGCAGCCCTCAGGGCCGCACCGCGTATGTCGATGCCGATGTCACCACACCCCGAGCGATCCTGGACGCTCCTGACCTCCGCGGAACGCTCGACCTCACGAAACCCGGTGGCGGTAAGCCTGATCGCGTTGCTGCACTTCATCCCTGACGACAAACGGCCCCACGACATCCTCGCCACGCTGATGGACGCCGTCCCCTCGGGCAGCTACCTCGTACTGACCACCGCGACAACTGATTTCGCCCCGGACACCTTCGCCAAGATCCGGCAGATCTACGCCGAGGGCAGCATCACCGCGCAGTTCCGCACCCGGGACGAGTTCGCCGGGTTCTTCACCGGATTGGAACTGGTGGACCCGAATGTGGAAGTGCCGCACCGCTGGCGGCCGGACCGGTCGCCGAACGTGGAAGGTGACGGCTTGGATGCGCGTGTGTCGTTCTACGCTGCGGTAGGGCGCAAGCCCTAGACGGCCTGCCTCCGGCTGTAGCTGACCCGTCGCAGCAGCGGAGTGAGAATGTCGTCACTGTCAGCCATGTGGCACAGCAGCGCACCGATAGGGTCGTCGATGGCACCGCTGTCGGCTACCTCGTTTCTCAGCGCGCCGACCGGGTCGGGAAACGCCGCGACCGCGTCGGACCAGATTTCGCGCCACTCGGTGAGCGCTGGCTTGATCACGGGGAAATCATGAGCGAGGAGCGCGCACTTGGACTGCCAATTGTCCAAGCGCGCAGTCAGTTCCGTGATCGGAACCTGTGAGTAGTCGTGATCGAATGATTCCATGATCGAGTATCCCCTCCCGTTATTCAGATCATCTCCACCATACTTGCATCGATGCCACGGTGGCGGCCAGCGCGGCGCGGCGGAGACGCGGGGCTTGGTGAGCGTGGCGATAGGGGCTGAGATGGGTGCGAGGGCCAGGACGGCGCGAGCCCGCGGGTTCGGCGAGGGTGGTAGCCGAGTTTCCGGCGGACACGGCCTGGAACGCCGGGTAGTGACTTGCGCGGTAACGATCGGAACTCGTTGCCGGCCTTGGTTCGCCGCCCGACTGCGTCTTGCTGAGCGCGAGCCAGCGCAGTTGACCGGCCGACCCCGAGGGCCTCGATCCGTCCGGACTGTTCGGTCGGCGACCAGCAGCAGAAGCAGCTGAAATGCACTGGGGCAGTCGCTAGGATGACCCGCGTCCAGTCACACTCGCTTGACTATGAGGAGGCATCCGCGGGCCCGGCCCGGAGCGCCTAGAGGGGAATCAGTATGTCCGACGAACAAATGGGTTTGGACCTCGGCGTCGAGGTGACGGTCGACGAGCGCGCGAGGGCGTGGACGGACTGGATTGCGCCGGACCGGATGGAATCGCAAATACGGAAGTTGGTCCACGACACACTGCCCGATATCGAACAGGACACGCCAACGGCTCAATGGTGGGACGACGACGAGTCGCTGAAGCGCATCGGTACGGCGATAACCGAGCGGTTCATAGATAAAGAGGACATGGTCACTTCGGACAACGCCGACGTTATTGATCAGTTGGTGCGGTTCGTCGGTGAACACTTTGTGCACTTTTCCGGCGCGCAATGGGTGAATCAGGCACCACATCGAAACGGCGAGCCGATATATGACTCGATCGGGCCTGCTGTTGTTTTTCCGCACGATGAAGAGATTGAGTTTCCAGCAATGGTGCTGGTGGGCTGGTTCATGTATGAGGGGTGGGTCGATATCTGGCTGGCGGCCCAAAGTTATAAATCTGATGTCGCTGAGTGGAAGTTGCATAATAAGTAACGCCGCAATTCAGTCTCTTCGGATGCCTCGGGGGATGGGTGGCATTTTATGCCTGATGATGAGTTGCGGAGACAGCAGGACCGGGAGAAGTTCCGTGCCCAACAAGCCCGGGATAGAAGTCGCGGGAAAGAAAATAATGAACGCGGTATGCAATTCCACTACGGAATGGCGGAAAGGCGTGGCGAGACCCGCGAGAACGGCTGGGTCCGCGAGCACACCGAATATGGGCTAGGGGCGGATGGGAAAGACTCCCGGCGAATTGATCAGGCGCGTTTGATCAACGCCCAGAGTCGAGAATTTTCGGAGTATAAGTCCGGCCGGGTCGATGGCGACGCAAAAACACTGAAACAGCTTGAGCTTGACCGGGAGTTACTTGCTTCCGGTCGATACGTGTCCGGGCAATGGATCACAGTCGAGGGTGGCCAACTCTCTAAAGAGGTACGCGAAAAACTTCAAGCGTTGGAGCGAGATTTCGAGGGAAGGTTTCGGCATCTTGTAGTTTCTGCGACGGAAGCGCAAAAAGCTGTCGATCTCGGGAAGACGCTCACCCGCAATCTGCAAATCGAGCTTCCGGGCGTTCGTTCGCTGGCCCTGGAGCAGCAGGCGATATCGAAAGAAAGAGAGAAAGAGCGGACCCAACAGCAGGTCCGCGACTGGCAGGCCGCCCGCGAGAAAGAAGCGCGCGAGAAACAACGCCTAGCGCTCACCATCGAAAAGCACAGGGCGCGGCACGAGAAGAAAGCGCAGGCGGCAGAGAAGCGGATGGAACGGGAGGCACGCGAGCGGGCAGACCGGGAAACGCGGGACCGCATACTCGCCGAGCGAAAACGGGACGTTGCGCGCGTGGTCGAGAACAATACGCGGCAGATCGAGGCAGCACGCGAGCAAGGCGAAGTTTTCTCGTCGCAGGAATTGCACGACGCACATAGGGACGTGGTGCGCACCATGCGCAAAGTCCGGCGAGTAGAAAAAGCACAGACGCGCGAAATGCTGCGCGGGATCGGGGTGACCGGGCAGGACGCGAAAACGATGCAGCGGACCCTCGCCGAGGGGCGAGAGCGGAACCGAGCCGACCTGAATCGCGGAATCGACGCGATCGGCGCGGCCGTGGCCGTGAGTGCCGAGGTCGAAGCGCGGGAGAAAAAGGAGCGGGAACTACAACAGGTGCTCGAGCGGAAACACCAAGAAAAACAGGCACGGAGGGTAGTGGAACTTGATCGGGCGGTGCAACGAGGCGAGATGTCCCCGCAGGAACGCGCCGGGTTTCAAGCCGTGGTGGACTCGCGCTCGCGGGACGTCACGGCAGCAGAACAGCGCCGCTACGACCGCGAACGCGCAGAAGAGAAGCGCATCAAAACAATTGAGGCCCCGGGCGTGGAGCGAGGCCCGCGAGAACGGTAACCGGGCCAACGATGGGAGTCCGTCTCCTGGTCGCGGGGGCGTCACACATCACGAGACCGATTGTGGCAGTGATGATCCCAACGGAAACACCGCCCATCTACCGCCAGCCCGCGCACGAGGACGCGGATTTGTGCGTAGCACCGAACGCCGTCACCCCGGCGGATCGGGCCAGCATCTCGGTAGATGCCACATCAGGCGGGGGTAGCCAAGACCGTTGACAGTCATCAGGTTTCGCACCTAACTCACCGCCCGAGGGGCCGGAGCTTCGAGACCACGGGCCTCTTGCGGTCCGGTTATGGTGGTGCGATGGGGCTGCGATACGAGACGGTCGATCTCGGGGGCTACGAGTTGACCGCATGCATCAGACCAGGCGACACATCGATACCTGTGGTGCATGTGAACGCTCTGGGCACGACGCAAGACCAGTGGGATCTCGTAGTGCCGCGCCTTTTTCAGCACACCACCATCACCTACGACCGCGCAGGCATCGGCGACAGCGATCCGCTGCCACCACAGTTGCTCGACCAGCCCCGAACCCTCGGCGCGTTGGCCGAGGAACTCCACCGCATGCTCGATGCGCTGATGGCCCGGCCACCGTATGTGGTCGTCGGGCATTCCATCGGTGCGCTGATAGCCCTGATGTACACCGCCCGGCACTACGACCACACCGCCGGGCTGGTGCTCGTGGACGGCACCCCCGTCACGCACCTGGCGAACTCCCGCTGGCCCACACGCGAAGGCGGCGAAGAGAACCCGGGGTCGTCGATCCTCGATGTCCCCGGGTCGGTCACTGAATTGACCACCACGACCGTGCCCGAGGTGCCGACAGCGGTTCTGGCCAGCGCGCCGGGGCGGTGGACTCGCCTCTGCGCTGCCGACACGGCCGCATACGCCCCGCTCACCCCCGAGCAACTCGACCAGCAGTGGCAGCACGAGCAACAAATGCTGGCGCGCAAGCTCAACGCGACGCTGATCACCGCGGACTGGGCTGGTCACCACATCCCCACCGACCAACCCGAACTGGTCGCCGCCTGCATCAGCGCAGTACACGCCTCGGCCTCCGACCACCGGCCGGTCACCATCCCTGCCGCTCAACTGCGATACGCAGGCGGATCCTGCCCGGCGCAGTGACTCCCGCCGACCCGTGCCGTGACGGACAACCTCGCGACACTGCCCTGTCCCCAGCCTCGAACTTCCTCGTTCGGGTTCGGTTGCTCGCCGGCCGGGACTGGGCGCTGCTTCGCGAGATCCGGCTGCGCGCACTCGCTGAGGCGCCCGAGGTGTTCGGGGCGACGCTGCCGCGACTGCAGGTGTTCCTGGGCGATGGCCGGGCGGGAGTGCGGGTGCGCGGTTGGGGCTCGCCAGGGTGGTGACCGGTGCCGGTGGCCCGGTCGCAGAGCTTCCGGTCGCGATCGCCACCGCGGTCAGCAGTGGTGACCGGCACAGCGCGCAGCGGTGGCAGGCGCTGTTCGATCGCTACACCGATCACCGCAAAGCCAGCGGGCTCTCGGACATCGCCTTCGCCAAGGCAGCGGCGGTCGCACGCCTGCCGGGCTTTCCCACCCATGTCCGGCCGCCCCTGGTAGCCGCGACACGCCACCAGCACTCCGACATCACCCGGACCGTTCACGGCATCCTCGGCGAATTTCGTGAACGGTAGCTCGCCGCTGTATCCGGCTCGCCTGCAACGACTTCAAGCCTCACCGTGCTGTCGGAGGTTTGCTGGCCTGGGGTCTGGTCAGTTCATGATGACGAGGTCCACAACCGAGCAGGCCAGGTCGCGTAGGCCGCTGTCGAGTACCGCGGTCCGATAGGCATCCCAGTCCGCGAGTTTGCCTGCGTCGCGGTCCAATCCCCGTTCGCGCATCCGCGCCCGGATGTCGGCGTGAGTGGAGTCAATCCATACGGTGGTCACCGGGACCTGCTCGTCGAGGTCCGCGATCGCGAGGAGATGCTCGCGCAAACTTGTCCCGTGATCCGCGGCGTGTTGGATCGTGGTCAGGAACGGGGCGTCCAGCACGACTGGGCACTTGGCCGCCACTGTCAACCCTGTGCGGATCAGCCCGGCGTAAATATGTGGTGCGACAACGGATTTGTACACATCGCTGTCACGATCGTGTGGCTGGGTCAGCACCGTCATCACCGATACCTCGAGGTCGTGCGCGTACCGGTCCTTGTCCAGCACGACCGCATCGGTCAGCGACGCCAGGAACCGTGCGGTGGTCGATTTTCCGGACGCGGGAAACCCGCAGCACACAATCGCGCCAGAGCCGTCCAGATATTCCGCGCACTGACGCAACGCAGCCTGAGTCGTAGAGCCGAGGTCGAGAGACATGGTCACGACTGTGCCGCAAGGCAATCGACTCCGCCACACACGATCAACGGTCACGCCACCGCACCCTGCCGGGTCGAGCTGTTACCTGATCTTGCAGCAGTCCCAGTCAAGCATCAGGTGCCTGGCTGACCGGTTCCCAGTCGGCGCGACAAAGTGAGGGTGGCGACTTGCGGGAGAGCAAGGAGCTGGCACACATTCGCGTTGAGGGTGCCGACGTCGAAAAGTTCAGCAGGGTGGTTATGGGTCGTGGCAGAGGCAGCGGGTTCAGGGGCCGCCCTCGCGGGTCGGGGTTCAGGCAGCGCGGGTCTAGTGGTCGGTGCTCGGTTGTATCGTCCGATGAGTTCCGGTCCGGATAGCAAGGTGTGGGAGGGGCGCGCGGATGGTCAGTGAGGGTGCTGCGGAGTTCGGTGCGTTCGGCGTGTATCAGCGCACCCCGTGGGACCGGGATGGTTACGAGATGCGGGTGCGGACGGAGCCGTGCTTCATATGCGAATTTCTCTCGGGGACTGCAGGTTTCGAGCACGAGATGGTCTACGACGATGGCGAGCACGTGGGCTTTCTCAACAAGTACCCGACTCTGCCGTTCTCTGTGCTCGTGGTGCCACGTCGCCATGTCGAGGACGTTGTGCGGGACCTGAACTCTCAAGAATATCTGCGGTTGCAGGCCGCGGTGCATACCGTGGCTCGCGCGGTGGCGGCGGTGACCGATCCCGAACGGGTCTACGTGGCCTCGATGGGCTCGAAGCAGGGCAACGCGCACATCCACTGGCATATCGTGCCCTTGCCCGTAGGAGTGCCGTACAGGGAGCAGCAGTTCCGGGCACTCGATGCCGAGCACGGGGTCCTGAACTACAGCAGTGACGAGTTCGCCATGGTGGGTCGGAAGATTCGCGCCGGCCTGCCCGCCACGAGTCCCAGGCCAGGCGCCGCCATGCCCGAGGGAGTGGGGGAGCCCTCTACCGGTAACCCGTGAAATTCAAACCTGCGGAATAGCTTCAGTTCCTTTGGCACGATGGGGGTTCGATGCGTGAACAAAATCAAGGGTTTCGTAGTTCGGCAGAGTCATCATGAAAGGAGTCCGGCGATTGCTTACATCGCCCGATGAGGTCCTCAACCAACTGGTCGCTGCCAGCACCATGCCTGGATGGGCGACTGCGACGATCCCACTGTCTCAGTTCCAAAGCTATGCAGGTCGGCGGGGATGGGAACCGATCGCGACGAGGCGAGGCGACTCCGCAGTGGCAAATCTCACCCCTACCGCAGCCGCAGCAGCTCCGGCGCGGTCTATCAGCGCGACAGCTGGACTGGATGCTCAAATGCTCCATGTTGATGGAGCGCATCTCTACGCTGTTCCAGATATTGTTGTAATGCATTCTGAGACAGTGAGTTCGACTATTACCCGAATCTGGAGGCCGAAGTTCGAAATACTCAATTCCTCCGCTTTAAAGCACGGCGTATTCATCGTCGGTGTCGGCCGTGACTCGTTTCTTGCGTGTGCTTACGATTACAATGGGCTGCGGTTTGATCCTTATTGTATGGCTCCCGCAGACAGTCGGTCACGGGAAGCATACGACCTGCTGACATCGTACGAAGGTGTCCACGAACATGTCTGGAGTGAGCCAAACACGCTTCTACTGATTCGAAATCGGAAGGTTCTACATGGCCGTGCAAAAACTGTGGAAGGTGAAAATCGTGAGCTGACCAGGATTGCCTACAAGACGGGTCCCCTGCGGTGACGACTCCATACGGCGAGGAGCAGTTTTGGATCAAGGCAAAGCTGTTCCTGAATCGAGCCATGGGCCCATCGGGTGATAGAACTGAGGATGAAAAACAGCTGTGGGCTGCGCTGGCTCTTGAACTTCTCGCAAAAGCGGCATTATCCAAGGTGTCGCCCATCCTCGTTGCTGAACCAACAGCGGATGGATCCCATGCACTGAGAGCGGCTGGGTTGATCGAAGGAGAGACCCATTTTACAACCGCGCGGGCATCGACGATATTCAAGCGGTGCCAGAAGGCCTTTCGTCCCTTCAGTGAGGATGAAGCTACGAAGATCGCTTCGGGGCGAAATGAGTACCTTCACGGTGCGGCGTTGGGGATCACCAATATCCCTGCGCAGGCATGGTGGCCGAGGTTTTGGGCCCAGGCACACATCTTGCTGACAGCACAGGGTGCTGATATTTCGCAGTTAGTAGGGGTTGAACGGGTCGACGAAGTCGAAGCCTATCTCGCGCAGAACCAACAGAACATCGAGCATCAGCTCACATCGCGAATCGAGACTGCGAAACTGTCCCTGGCTCGGTTTCGCGAGGGACGTATGAGTGGTAGTGAACAAGCAAAGTGGCAGGACGCCCCGACCCGGTTTCCAATCATGGACTATCACATCCCCGCAGAATGTCCGGCATGTCACGGTGCTGGGAGGCTGGAAGGCAATGACATTGTCGATCGTCGTGTAGGCGAATATGGTGATCATGAAGGCGATCACTTCATCGGAATGATCGCCGAAATCGATGTTAGCCCTGAGTGTTTCACTTGTCCAACTTGCCATCTCTTGCTCGATAAGTACGAGCTGATCGTCGCGGCCGATCTAGGTGAGGACGCGTTTACCGTCGAAGTTGATCCGGAATCTCTGGACGACTGGTTCGAGCCCGAGTACGGCAATGACTGAAGACGCAGCCGGAGACTCGATGATGTTCTGGATTCACAAGTGTCGTAGCGGTAATCGCTAAATTTAAATTTTCGGAATGGGTAGCTGATGTACGGGTACGGTGCGGTAGGTCCGTGCGTTGCCATCGGATTAGGGCTGTCGTTGAACGAGTTGGGCGGCGTATCCGTGATGGGTGTTTCCTGCTGCGGTGGTCCAGTGATCGGCGGTGTGGATGGACAGGCCGAGGAGGTCGCTGATCACGGCGGAGGGCAGCTCGGTGGCCAAGTCCATGAGTGCGGTGTTACGGCCGATCCGGGCCGGGATACCGAGCTGTTGAAGTCGTTGCATCTGCTGCGACGCGGTCAGGTGGCGGCCGGGGATTCCTCCAGGGAACAGCCAAGGGTGGTCGTCGGTGTGACCGAGAGCTGCATGCCCGCGGCGGTTTTCGACCAGGCGCAGGAGCAGCTCGCTCATTGGAGGGTGCAGCTGGAGGGGTTTCGACCCGAGTTTGAGCTGGACACCGTGGTCGTCGGCGATGACGTCGTTGGTTGTGAGTGCGACGACTCTGGTGAGTTGTTGCGCGTAGAGCAGGACGAGCAGGCCGGCCACGCGGTCGCGGTCGTCGATGCTGTCGCTGTGCAGGAGCCGCCGCGCCAGGGCCCAGCGATGGTGTGTTTCGGTGAAGACGGTTCGGAGTTCGGGGCGGATGTGCGCCGGGATGGTGAGTTTGCGGGCCGCGCGGCGGTGCGCGCACCAGGTGAGGAACTTCCGGATCGTGCATCTGGCCTCGGGCCCGTCGTTCAGCCAGTCATCGATGTCGACCTGACGGCAGATTGCGAGGGTTCTGTCGTTGTCGCGCAACCAGTTCAACAGGCTGATGATGTTGCTGACATCGGATCTGACCGTGGTCTGCTGGCGGTTGGTGATCGGGCCGGACTGCCGGAGTTTTCGCAGGTGGTTCCATGTGACGTAGCGGCGGACGAGGTTGCGTTCGACCGAGTCGCTGATCGTGGTCAAGGTGGTGTCGAGCCATTGTTCGAGTCGGCGGAGGTATTCGTCGCGCGCGGGCAAGTGTTCGGCGGCGACCAGGATCTGCCGCAGGCGGAAGACTTCCCGTTCGGGAGTGAGCGTGTCGAGGAGTTCGTGAGTCACCGGCCCCGACGCTGCGGCCAAGGCCGTCATGACCGCTCGGCTGCCGGGGCTGTTGATCCAGGACAGGACGGTTCGGGGTGGGCTGGCCAGCAGTATGCCGATCATTGGCTCGAGGTCGGGTCGTACGACTCCGTCGGGTCCGACCAGGACTGCACGCAGCAGCGGCGGGCAGGCGCAGTGTTGGCACTTGCCGTGGTGGTAGAGGTGCTCGACCACGCCGCACTCGATGCACTGCTGGAAGTAGGCGGGTTCGTTTCGGAAGCAGGTAGGACACAGTGGGCCGACGGCGAGGCTGGCCTGAACGCGCATCGTTCGGCCGCAGCGGCTGCATGGGGCACGGCGTTGGCCGCATGTGTGGCAGAGGGGTCCTTCCGGGGTGCGTCGATGCACGGCCCGTACTCGCCCGCAATTGATGCAGGCTTGGCCGAACAACTTGCGCGAGCAGCTCTCGCATCGGGAGTTGGCGGTGTGTGCGAGGTGGCAGGGCTTGGTCTTGCCGCAGATCGAGCAGACCGCCGTCGGGGCGCGCCGACACTGTCGGCAGTAGCGTTGGTCTCCGTCGCGATGCACGATCAGGCGGGTCTGTCCGCAGTTCGTGCAGTGTTCGTGCCCGGCAGGGTCGCGGCGCATGCACGCCGTGCAAAGCGGGTCTCCGGCGGATGTGCGGGTGGCGACAGCTCTGGATTCGCCGCAGCGACAGCAGGTTTCGAGACGCGCCGCGTCGTAGCAGCGGCGACAGCAGCGTCGACCGTCGCGGCGGAACTTCAACGCGACCTCGCGGTCGCAGAGCGGGCAGCGCGGGGCAACCACGCCGGGCACCAGGGCGAGGACGAGTTGCTCGACCAACGCGATCAGCCGCGGCGAACCCGATGCGGCGTCGCCGGTCAAAAGCTCAGGGTGCGCGTCGAGTTCCCACGAAACCTCGCGGCGTTGGAACGGTTGCGGCACGGCCTGTTCCGCAATCTGCCGCAGTCGGGCGCTGTCGTGGTCCCCGGCCACGCGGCGAATGTGCGCGACGATCACGCTGAGGTGATCACAGTCCGGCTCTGGTGGACAGTTCCGGCAGCGCGCGGCGCCGGCGCGGTCTCGGGTCTGGACCTCGAGCCGCTTCCCGCAGCCGCTGCAGACTTCGACTCGGGTGCTCTCGGAACTGAAACACGAACCGCAGATCCGCTGTCGTTTGGCGTCGAGGCTGACCAGCGGCCGGGGCCGGGCGCACCGGGCGCAGCGTGGCAATTCGACATGGCGGGCTCCGCAGTCCTGCAGGGCCCTGATCAGCTGTTCTATCGTCCGGGGTCCCTGCGGGCGCGTCGAGGTGAGCAAGCCCGGGTCGTCGTTCAACGCCTGGGCAAGCTTGCGCAGCCGGGCTCTGGTCGACGCGGTGGCCAGGATCGCCGCGGTGATCTGCTCGCCGTCGAGGTCGGGCTCGATATGCCGGACCAGGTCGGCGATCGTGCCGAGCGGATCGGTCAGGTACCGGGGTGGCGTGCCGGGCTCAGTCATCGGTTCGCGGCACGATCCGTGCCTGTTTGGGGCGGAACGAGCCGACTCCCTTGTCCGGTTTGCCTGTGGGCGAGGCTGTTTCGCCCGAAGCGATGCGGCGGCGGGCCGTGGCCGCGGGGATCGGCTCGATCAGGTCCTCCATCCGGCAACCCAGGATGTCCAGCAAGGCCATCAGCACTTTCATACTCAGTCGTTCGGGCCGTTCGGTCACCAAACGGTAGATTTGGCTGTCCGACAACTCGATCCCGCGCTCGAGCAGCAGTGGCCGCAGTTTCGTGGTCGAGAACATGCCTCGTTCGGCCATCACGGTGCGCAGGTGCCATCGGTAGTCCAGTTTCGCGGTCATCGGTCTCCTTCCTGGATCGGTGCGAAAGCCCGGTTCAGGGCCTTCCGCATCATCGTGTTCATGTGGTCGGTGCTCACCGTCGTATATATGCCGGTGGTGCTGCGGAAGCGGTGCCCAACCTGCTGACGCAGGAACTCGGGGTCCATCCCATCCTCGACACCGTGCGAAACGTAGGAGTGCCGCAGACAATGCGGCGTAAGGTCGGCGTCCAGGCCGAGGTCGTCACGGTAGCGGGCGAACCGATCATCGACGTCGCGGCCTTGCAGCCGTCCGCCGCGTTCGGTCAGCCAGAGCGCCGGGTGCTCGATCTTGCCGAACCGAGGCCGGATGTTGACCAGGTAGTCCTCTACAGCCTCGACAGCCCACGGCATGACGCTGGCCACGGCGCGGCGACGGGGACCAGAACCACGGGAGGCCTTGCCGTAGCGGACGTGGAGAACACCGAACTGTCCGAGTTCTGGAGCCTCGGGGTTTCGGTAGAAGTCGTGGCGATCCAACCGGCATGCCTCGTTGACCCGAAGTCCCCAGCCGTAAAGGACCTTGAAGACCGTCGCGTCGCGATACGCCGCCAACGCCCCCTTGCGTCCCGATCTCGCGGCCCGGTCGACCTGTTCGTCCGCGTGGTCGAGGAACAGCTGAATCTCGTTGCGGCTCAGTGGTCTACGACTCGGTCGGCTCTCGTCCTCTTCTACGTGGACAGCGGTGTTCCACTCGTGACAGACCTGTATCGGATGCGTGCCGAACCGGGTCTGGCACTCCTCGGGCCACTCGTAGTGAGCCGACGTGAGGTAGTCGCAGAACAATCGAATCGACCCCTGATAGCCGCGGATCGTCGAGGGTGCGCGATGCAACTCCGAGAGCAGATGGGTCGTCCACTCCTCCACCAGCGACGCCGTCCATCGCCAGGGGTACTCGTTGGTGAACCCAACGAGCGCTCGGACATGTCCTTGCCGAGATTTTATGGTTGTCGGGTCGAGCCGACGGCCGCCGCGCTGCTGCTTTTCCCAGCCGCACAGCATCGCCTCCAGGACCGCGTCCTGCTCCCGCAGCAACGCGACTCCGTCGGCCAGCTCCAAGCGCGCCGATCCGACCGGCCTCCCGGTCTCAGGCCCCACCACACCACCTCCCGTTCAACGAGCAGAACACGCATCAGACGAAAGATTATCGTCAAACATGCAGCTAGACGGCGGTGTACACGCCGACACTCGGTAACCTGCGTTCTCGCAGAAAGGGGACTATGTGACACACGAATCGGTCATCAAACGCAATTCCGGAGGAAGCGGGCGGTTGGTGGTGATCCGGGGCAATTCCGGAAGTGGGAAGACCACAGTGGCCAAGGCGCTGCAGTTGCGGTTTGCTCGGGCGGAGTGTCTGTTGATCCCGCAGGATGTGGTGCGGCGGGAGTTCCTGCGCGAGTCCGATATTCCTGATGGTCAGAATATCGAGCTGATTCGCGATATCGCCGAGCTGGGGTTGGCTCGTGGGGTCACGGTGATCGTGGAAGGTATTCTCAGTGCCCGTCGTTACGGAGCCATGCTCGAACAACTGGCCGCGCGAGCCGAACGCGCTTGGTTCTACGCATTCGATCTGTCTTTCACCGAAACCTTGGACCGCCACGCTCGGCGTCCCAAGGCCAGCGAATTCGGTGCCGAGGAGATGCATGGTTGGTATCACGGTTGGGATCCATTGGGTTTCGTGACCGAGGCTCGTATCGACGCAGTCCCGGCCGTGGCCGATATCGTCGAGACCATCTATGCAGACATCACTTGATCAGCGCATGCGCGATGGCGGCGTTGGGGCGCTAGGGGGCCGGTTGGAGAGGCTTAATCAGGTAGGACGAAAGTGAATGAAAATGCGTCTGATCGTCGGCAGACCTGCTGGTCAGGAAGTATGCTCCCCGCGCACGCGGGGATGATCCCCCGGGCACCCCACCAGACCGGTGATCCCTGCGATGCTCCCCGCGCACGCGGGGATGATCCCGAGGTGATCGTGTCCTGGATGCCTTCATCGCGATGCTCCCCGCGCACGCGGGGATGATCCGCGATCGTGACCACCGATGGGCGGCTGCTGGTCATGCTCCCCGCGCACGCGGGGATGATCCTCAGTAGATTGGAGCCGCATGAGCCCCAGGAATATGCTCCCCGCGCACGCGGGGATGATCCGTCCATGAGGGCGGCGATCTGGCGGATGCTCATGCCATCGATGCTCCCCGCGCACGCGGGGATGATCCGTCCTCGAGGTTGATCAGGCGAGCATGAGGGTCATGCTCCCCGCGCACGCGGGGATGATCCTCGACGTTGGTCGCCATGGCGAGATATGTCTTCATGCTCCCCGCGCACGCGGGGATGATCCGAAGGGCCGCAGCGTCGGAATCGTCGTGGTTCTATGCTCCCCGCGCACGCGGGGATGATCCGCCCACTGCTCGGCAGGCTTGATCCAGCACCTCATGCTCCCCGCGCACGCGGGGATGATCCGGCTCTCGGCCCTTCGGCGTTCCGGCTCGACTACATCGAGCCCTACTCCAAGGCGGCCCGCACGTGGCTGCACGCCGAGGCCGTCGTCATCGACACCACGCACCTCACGCCCGCCCAGGCCGCCCGGCACATCGCAGAAGCCGTCAACAAATGAAGTCACCTCCATGCGAAGATCGAGAAGGCTCGCATGATACTGCGGGTCAGCGGCGACTGCGGAATCTGGAAAAAAAGGGGTTGCTCTGAGCTCGAACGCCGGGTCTGCTGGCGGTATGGTACGAGACCCGACAGTGAATGTGCCCGTGCTGAGCGACGGCGATTCGGTGGTGCTGCGCGCCCATCGTCGCGAGGATCTGCCCGCAATCATCGAGCAATGCGCCGACCCGGACATGCTCCGGTACACCACGATTCCGCGGCCGTACACCGACCGCGACGCATATGAGTTCCTCGAACTCGCGCGCTCGAACTGGGCGCAGCACACGCCCACGTCCCGCCGGATCTGGGCCATCACCATACAGGCTCGGTTCGCCGGTACGATCGACTACCGGCCGTCCGGGCATGGGACAGCGATCGTGGGTTTCGGGCTGCATCCCGCCCACCGCGGTCACGGGCTGATGTCTCGCGCGCTGGCACTAGTGCTGGACTACGCGTTCGGACCCGATAGCCAGGAACTGATGACGTGGCGGGCTGTGGTTGGGAACTGGGCCTCGGCGAAAACGGCGTGGCGCCAGGGATTCCGGTTGGAAGGGTGTGTGCGCGGGTTGTGTGTGCAACCCGACGGCGCGTTCGACGGGTGGATCGCCACACTTGCGCGCGAAGATATCCGCACACCATGCCAGCACTGGCCCTGGCCGACTGTCCAGCCCCAACTGCCCGGCTGACGACTGGCGGTGTCCAGCAGGCGCCCAGCTAGATTCGTCTCGGTACACAGATGAATCGGGCGCTCAGGCCCTGTTCGGGGGCTGGGTGTCGTCATTGGTCTCGGGGCGAGGCCAATGACAGCGACATCATCCGATGACCCAGATTCCTGGCAAGGTGCACAGTTGCTCGAAACATGCTGCGGGACAGTCTCTTCAGTTTCGCAGCGAGTCCTCGGAATCCGGTGTGGTGCCGGCATACGTGAAGGTCTGGTCGGCCCCGGCTCCGGGCCGCGGAATGCGAGCACCGAGCCGGTGAGTCTGTTGCGGGTGAAAGCGATTGAGCGCGGTAGCGTGATCTGGTGGCAGATTGCGAGTCGTCGTGGGCGTGGCGGGTTGCTCGGTCGGAGTTGGCTGCGGTCTTGCCGCGGCGATGGGCCCATGTGCAGGGAGTCGCTGCCGCAGCAGCTGGTCTGTCTGCCCGGTTGGGTTGTGACGGTGAGCTTTTGGCTGATGCGGCGATCTTGCATGATGTCGGCTACGCGCTTCGCTTGGCGATGACAGGGTTTCACCCTTTGGACGGTGCCCGGTTCCTGCGGGACAACCAGTTCGGCGATGAGCGGCTATGGCGATTGGTCGCCAACCACACGTTCGCCCTGTTGGAGGCCCAGGAGCGGGGGCTGCGCGCGGATCTGCAAGCCGAGTTCCCGGTTCTGGACGATCCGGTGCTGGTGGATGCCCTGACGTACTGCGACATGACCACGAGCCCGGACGGAATGTCGATAACCGCTCCCGCCAGGATCGCCGAGATCCGCGCCCGGTATCGCTCCGACACAGTGGTGGGCAGGTTCATCGACCGCGCTGCGCCACAGATCCTCGCGGCTGTCAGCCGGATCGAGCATGCGCTGGCAACTCACCCGAGGTAGGGATAGTTCCCGGACAGAAAGTCGCCGATCTGCTGGCGCATGCTCGGGTGGATATCGTACTCGTCCAGCTCTTCGCGGCGAACGAAGGCGACGCCGTCGGCTTCGTCGTTGATGGTGGGTTCGCCGTCGATGGGGCGGCCGATGTAGGTGTTTTCGTATTGTTGGCGGGTTTCGCCGTTGGTGTAGGCGACGATGTGATTCGGGTTGCTGTAGATGCCGAGGAATCCGGTGATTTCGGCGGTGATGCCGGTCTCTTCGCGGCATTCACGGATGGCGCACTCGCCGGCGGTTTCGCCGAAGTCCATCGCTCCGCCTGGCAGCGCCCACTGTCCGGTGTCCCGGCGGCGCTGCAGCAGGATTGCCCCGGTGTCGTCGGTGACGAGCATATTGCAGGCCACCACAAGCGAATTGGGTTTGGGTGCTGTCGGGTCGTAGTAGTACTCGATCCTGCCCATCGTGCTGCCCTTTCCTTTAGGGTTTCCAGGGCTGCGCGTCAGCCCAAATTGCATCGAAGCTCTCGGTGTACCTGTCGAACCACCCGTGCTCGTCGACGCGTCTGAGGCGCAGGATCGGGTTGGCGCTGGCTGGCTGTCCCCAGATGTGCGGGTTGACCAGTAGGTTCTGGTCGTATCGGAAGAGCGAGTTGTACAGGGTGGTGTCGTGCAACCGGATCTCACATCCCGCCTCGGTCACCAGGGACCGGTAGTAGGTCAGCGAGGCTTTGACCTTCGCCGCGAGCGTATCTCCGATGCCCTCTTCGCGCCCACGAACAGCCACGGCGGTGCCGTCGGGGTCGCCGAAGCAGAGCCGGATCCGCACACCCTGGGCCGCCTGGGCGGTGAGCATCGTGGCGATCCGTGGATTCGTCTGAGCGATGAACGTGCCGGAGAAGACCAGCATGTCGATCTGCTCGGTAGCTTCGGTCAGCAACGACAACCATTGCTCGCGGGGAACTTCCGCACGGTTGAGGTAGGTGCCGACAACCTCGGAACCGTCTGGCTCCCTGGCTATCTCGTCTTCGGTTGGCCACAGGAACTGTTCGTCCACACACAAATACTCGGCGACGTGGCGGCGATGGCGAGGCCGTG
>NZ_BDCC01000082.1 GCF_001613305.1 Nocardia vaccinii NBRC 15922 | reverse complement strand
CACCACGATAGAACCACCGCCGCCAGTGTGACAAGGCTCTCCATCAAGATCTTCCGGCGAGGCCGCTTGGAAACGTAATTCGCGCTGCGAGCAAATAAATAGAAACGAACAGGAGATCAGAGTCACCGTAAAGAGCGGTCAGACGACATCACATTCTCCGGTAGAGTGCAACGATGTTCTGCACACGCGACAACCAACAGGTTCATCCGTGACAAGCCCCATCGAAGAGCCGGGCTGGAAGCAACGGGCGGTCGAGCGGTCGCTGCGCACCGCCAAGATGCGAGCCGAGCAGCGGGTGCAGCGCTTCCTCGACGCCGCGCAGGCGCTGATCACCGAAAAGGGCACCACCGACTTCACCGTCCAGGAGGTCGTGGACCGGTCCCGGCAGTCCCTGCGCAGCTTCTACTTGCAGTTCGACAGCAAACATGAACTGCTGCTGGCCTTGTTCGAGGATTCCCTGGTGCGCACCGCCGACCAACTGCGCGTCGCGGCCACCAATGCGTCCGATCCGGTGGAACGCCTGCGTATCGTCATCGAGTTGCTGTTCGAATTGTGCCGCCCCGACCCGACCGCGCGCCGGCCGCTGTTCACCGACTTCGCACCGCAACTGCTGATAACCCACCCCGCCCAGGTGAAACTCGCGCACGCTCCGGTGCTCGCGCTGTTCACCGAGTTGCTGGACGAGGCCGCGGCGGCGGGACAACTGCGCAAGGATGTCATCCCCCGGCGCATGGCCGCCATGGTCATGCAGACCGTCATGTTCAGCGCGCAGTCCGCGGAGGATCCGGAGAACGAGACCCAGTACCCGGTCACCGGCGCGGAGATCTGGGACTTCTGCGCACGCGGTTTCACCAAGAAGTGACTCGCGGCGGCCCGCTCTGTTCCCGCTCGTAGCCCCCCGGCTGCGCCGGGCCGAGATCCCGCGACGCCCCGAGCAGGGTATCGAGGCGGCCCAGGACGTCGAGCTGGGCGGACCGCGCACCGCATCCGGGCGGCGATTTTCGAGAGAATTTGACTCTCCGATTTAAATACTCATCTTCTTCTGAATGGTAACTTTGTTACTCGACAGGGAGAGTGATGGAAACTCCCTGGAGAGTCGGAGGAGTATCGCGTGCGCCCTACAGAACCGGTCTACTGGGATCCCTGGGACCGCGATATCGCCGACGATCCGTATCCGGTGTACCGGCGGCTGCGCGCCGAGGCACCGCTGTACTACAACGAGCGGCACGACTTCTACGCGCTGAGCAGGCACGACGATATCGATCGCGCGCTGCTGGACTGGAAGACGTTCTCCTCCTCGCGCGGACCGATTCTGGAGATCATCAAGGCCGGTGTGGAAATTCCGCCGGGGACGTTGCCGATGGAGGATCCGCCCGCGCACGACATCCATCGTTCGCTGCTGGTGCGCGTGTTCACCCCGCGGCGGGTGCTGTCGCTGGAACCGCAGATCCGCCAGATGTGCGTCCGCTCGCTGGAGCGCCTGGCCGGCGTGGACCACTTCGACCTCATGACCGCGTTCGCGAACGAGGTGCCGATGCGGGTGATCGGCATGCTGCTCGGCATTCCAGAAGCCGACCAGCAGTCGGTCCGCGATCGCGCGGACGCCGATCTGCGCACCGAACCCGGACAGCAGATGCAGGTCGAGCAGGCTATTCCGAATACCGACCACTTCGCGGAGTACATCGACTGGCGCGCCGAGCATCCCTCCGACGATCTGATGACGGAATTGCTGCACGCCGAGTTCGAAGATGTCGAGGGGGTGCGGCGGACCCTGACCCGTCAGGAGATCCTGACCTATATCTCGGTCGTGGCCGGTGCGGGAAACGAGACCACCGCCAGATTGATCGGCTGGCTCGGTTCACTGCTGACCCGCTATCCGGAGCAGCGCGCCCAACTCGTCGCCGATCCCGGCCTGATCCCGAACGCCATCGAGGAGACGCTGCGCTTCGAACCCACCGGCCACGCGATCGCCCGGTACGTCACCACCGACGTCGAACTGCGTGGCGTCACCGTCCCCGCGGGCAGCGCCATGATGCTGCTCGTCGCCTCGGCCAACCGCGACGAGGATCGCTGGTCCGATCCCGACCGCTTCGACATCCACCGCAAGATGAGCAATCTGCGCACCTTCGGTTTCGGCACGCACTACTGCCTCGGTGCCGCCCTGGCCCGGCTGGAAGCCAAGATCGCGCTGGAGGAACTCCTCAGACACTTCCCGACTTGGGACGTCGATTGGGACAAGATCACCTTGTCCCCCACCTCGACGGTCCGCGGCTGGGAAACCCTGCCGGTCACCGTCGGCTGAATCCGGCTGCGCCACAGAGTGTTACGAATACCGCGGATTTTCCGCAGACGTCCACGACGCATACGGAAAACCCCTGTGCGAGTCAGTGGTCGGCGTCGGTGTAGCGGATGACGCCGCGAATGTTCTTGCCGTCCAGCATGTCCTGATAGCCGTCGTTGATCTGGTCCAGGCGGTACTGGCGGGTGACCATATCGTCGAGGTTCAGCTTGCCCGCCTTGTACATCGACAACAGTTGCGGAATGTCGTAGTGCGGGTTGCCGCCGCCGAAGATGGTGCCTTGCAACCTCTTCTGCAGCAGCGACAGCATGGCCAGGTTCAGCGTGGCCTCGTTCTCGACGAGACTGCCCATCGCGGTGACCACGCAGGTACCCGCCTTGGCGGTGATGCCGAGCCAGGTGTCGATATCGCGGCCGTGCGCCTCGCCGACGGTGACGACGACCTTCTTGGCCATACCGCCCGCGGTGATCTCCGCGCACGCCGCGGTCGCCTCCTCGATGGTGGCGTAGGCGTGCGTCGCGCCGAACTTCAACGCCTGCTCGCGTTTCCACTCGACCGGATCGACGGCGAAGATGTACCGCGCACCGCAGTGCACCGCCCCTTGCAGCGCCGCGACTCCCAGACCGCCGATACCGATGATCGCGACGTCCTCACCCGGGCGGATGTCCGCGGCGCGGGTGGCCGAGCCATATCCGGTGGTGACGCCGCAGCCGACCAGGCAGGCGACCTCGAACGGGATCGAGGGATCGATCTTCACCACCGAACTCTGATGCACCACGGCGTACGGGGCGAAGGTCCCCAGCAGCGTCATCGGAAATACGTCCTGACCACGCGCGGTGATCCGATGTGAACCGTCGCTGACCGAGGTGCCGGCCAGCAGCAGCGCGCCCAGGTCGCACAGGTTGCGCAGACCGGCCTGACACGAGGGGCACTTACCGCAGGACGGTATGAACGACAGCACCACGTGATCGCCGACCGCGAGATCCTCGACGCCGGGGCCGACCTCGATGATCACGCCCGCACCCTCGTGCCCGCCCAGCACCGGGAAACCCGCCATCGGAATGCCGCCGGTGACCAGGTGGTGGTCGGAGTGGCACATACCCGCCGCCTCCATCCGCACCTTGACCTCGTGGCCGCGCGGCTCACCGATCTCGATCTCCTCGATCGACCAGGGCTGGTTGAATTCCCAGATGAGGGCGCCTTGTGTCTTCATCGTCACACTGCTTTCACGATCGGGATCGCCGCAGGGCTGGTCGCGCGACGATCGGGACGAACTCGGATCGAGGTCCAGGACCCGCGCAGCCCGCGCGATCCTATGCCCGCGTCCCGCTTGGCGCGCCATGGAGACATCTGCATGATACAGCTGTTTAGACAGGCGTCCAGCAGTTTCGGATACCGAGTCCCGGTGACCGGACATCGAACTCGTCGTCGCTGGTCACCAACGGTGATCTACCGTGGCCGCGGGGCGGCTCAGGAGACGTCCGACAGGTGTACGGAGTGCGCGACGGCGGTGACGTGCAGGCCGTCGGCAGCGGGCTGGATGGCCGTGAGCCGCGCGCCCAGCGGCAGCTTCTGCAGTGGAACGACGAACGTGAGCGTCTGCCGCAGCAGAGACAGCGACAAGCTCGGGCCACCGACGGCGGCCTGCACGGAGACCGGGGTGACGGATATGCCGTTCTCGGTCGGCGAGACGGTGACCACGACGGTGCCCGGCACCTGGATGCCCTCGACCGTGAACGTCCCGCTGACGTGCATCCCGTCCGTGCCGTAGGAGATCGACTTCACCCCCGAGGGGGCGAATTGCCGCACCGTGTCGTAGGGCACCCGGGCGGTCGCCGACGCCGAATCCGCCACGTAATCGGCGGTATTGCCGTGCAGCACGTCGCTCAGCGGCGCGGCGACATCGGTCAGCGTCACGTCGAGGTCGTGGACCGAGATCTTCTCCCCGGACCACTCCCCGGCGTGGATCTCGATGTCGTGGTACTTACCGGCGACGGCCTGGGTCAGGAACGGGAAGCCGCCGATGCGGACGCTCGGCCGGTCCGCCATACCGTATTCGGCGGCTATCTTGGTCCCGATCTCGTTCTGCGCCAATACAGCCGCCACTCGATCGCCGGCGACCAGCGCGATCACCACCACGACGAGGAAGATCAGAAATCCGCGCACGCACTCACCCCTTCGAACATCCCCCCATCATGCTGGTGATCGCGTCCGGGCGCAGCGCGAACGCGGGCGATCGGCCGCCGGCAGCCGGAACGCGCAGCCCGCGACTCCGCCCGCCCGCGTCCGGCGAGCACCGTCGCGCGAGGCCGGACCCGGTGCGGACGACGGGCAGCACGAGCCGGTGATCACAATGGACCCGAAACGACAGGAGATCGAATATGCCCGCGAATCCTCTCGGCATCGCCCTGCGCAATCGGCGCGCCGGTCACCACACCCTCGTATGGGCTCGCCCCGAGCTACAGGCCACGGAGAACTTCACTCTGACCAGTCCCGTCTTCGAGCACGAGACAGCCATCCCGGAGAAATATCGCGGCCGGGTGTTCGGCGCGAACATCTCCCCCGCCCTGGCCTGGACCGAACCACCTTCCGGCACCGTCGAACTCGCGCTGATCGTGCAGGATCCCGACGTCCCGTTCGGGAAATCGGCCACGCACGCCCTGGCGATCGGCATCGATCCCACGCTGCCGGGACTGCCGGACAACGCCCTCGCCTCGCCCGCTCCGGTCCCCGGAATCCGGCACGGCAAAGGCGGTCTCGGCCGGCGCGGCTGGATGGGCCCGATGCCGATTCGCTCGCACGGCCCGCACTCCTACGTCTTCCAACTGTTCGCCCTCGACCGAACCCCGGACCTGCCAACCGGATTCACCCTCGACCAGACGATCGCCGCGCTCACCGGCCACGTCATCGGCCGCGCACGACTCGACGGCACGTACGAAATCCGTTGAACCCGAGTCCGGAGCGGAGTTGTTCTCGCGCACCGGAACCGGGCGAGGCGCCGCCCCGCCGAGCGAACCGCGTACCGCTGAGGCGATCGAGCGGAACTAGAGCCCGAGCGAGCTGAGCAGATTACCGATCACGGGGAGAGAATCCGCGCTGCCGGTGCCGGCGGAACTGCTGCACCCGGCACTGCCCGCGGCCTGCACGGTCACCGCCACCGGGCCGATGGTGTAGCCGCCGTTGGGCTCGATGCCCCGCATCCAGAGATCGTGCGTTCCGCTGGTCGTCGGCGTCCACGTGGCGGTGGCGCTCTGACCGGAACCGGACCGATAGGACTGCTGGGCGCCGATCCGGGTCGCGGAGCCGAGGCTCGCACCGTCCAGGAAGTAGTAGCCCGTCGTACCGGTCTGGATCTTCGACGCAGCCACGGTCAACGTGTACGACTGGCCGGCGCACTGGGTAGTGCCGGACACGGTGATGTATTGATCGGCGGACGCGGGCGCGGCGAACGACACCGTCGCCGCGGCGACGATCGCAACCCCTGCCACACCCGAACCCACGCGAGCGAACCTAGAACGCCTCACGTCGTTACTCCTCTACGCTGTCTACCGGAAAAACCTGTTACGCCGTAATCGGAATCCGGCCGGTGGCGTTACCGCGAGGATATTCGGCGGCGATATCGGTCCCGAGATCGCGCATCACCTGTCATCAATGCGCGATGGGCGTGTAAGTCCTTGCATCGCTGACGAATTCGGGATTGCCGTAGGCGGCCAATCGGCGCCGCACGAGCCGGGTGATGTACCGGTCGACGGCCGGGCGCAACGCCGGGATGCGATTCGCGCCGGTCACCACCACGAGACGGCCGAGGATGAACGGCGCCGTCAGCGCGATGCGCACGAGATCGAACAGTCCGATCGATACACCCATGCGCCGGGCGACATGTCGATTGCCGTGGCAGAAGGCGATCACGAAACCTGCTGTGCTGTAGCTCTTCTCGACCGCGTCGGCGATGCGATCGAACCGGGTATGCCCCGAGCGCAGATAGGCCGCCATCGTCGAACGGATCAGCCCGCCGCAGGTGGCGTCGTCGAATCCATCGCGCAGCAGCGCGGCGCGGGCGTGGAAGACCTGGATGATCTCCTCGGCCGTGGTGGGCAGCAACTCCTCGGGCAGTCCGAGCAGGAAGCAGCGGTAGCGCGCGAATTCGACCAGGGCGCACTCACTTTCGGTGAATTCGGTCCGTCCCGCGCGGCGAATCCGGACGGCGAGCAGATACAGGCCGATCATCCCGGCGGGCATCTGGTCGACCTGCGGCACCGGCACGCCGTAGATCTCCGGTTCCCAGCGATCCGAACGTTCGAGCGCGTTGTAGCGAACCATCGAATGCATCAATCGCACCATGGCCGCCGCCTCGAATCCGGGTCCGTACCGGTCCAGCGCACCCGGCAGGGTGGTGACCGCGAAGAAGTTGGCCGTCTCGTTGACTCGCCTGGTCGCGCGCCGCCCCGATAACGCCCCGGTCAGCGCCATCGGCAGCGCCGCATAGGTATTGGTGAAAGTGGCGATGAACGCGCCCCGGGTGATGAAAGGCGACAGCAGCGCCGCATCGACGCGGGCCTGGCGAGCACCCTTGCGGACCAGGTCCATATCCAGCCATGCCGGCGTGGCCTCCATATCGGCGATGAACGCGACCAGTTCCGGCGGCGCGTCGGGGACCGCCTCGACGCCCTCGCGACAGGCCCGCCGGACCATGCCGACCAGGTCGGTCACACTGTGCCGCGGCATAAGCGCGGCGAATGGATCCGCGACGGTGTCGCCCAGCATCGTGGCCGTCGAGATCAGCTCGACCACACGCTCGTCGGTCAGCAGCGACGCACGCTCGGCCACCCACTTCGGCAGCGCCGACGCATCGTCCGGATCGGTGGTGAGCCGGTACGGCGGAGTGTCGAAGTCGATGCCGCCGTAGAGCTCCGGCTGCAACTCGCGCTGACTGCGCACGCGTCGCGCGAGGTCCGGATAGTGGGTCGTCATCGAAGCCTCCAGCAAAAACTAACAAGTTGTCAGTAACCATACTCACGATGCGTTAGTTATGCTGTCAAGGGTGAACGCGCAGCGCCGACGACGGATGACGGCCGAGGACAGGCGAGAGCAGATCCTCGACGTCGCGCACATGATCATCACCGCCGAGGGCTTCCACGCGGCGACGCCGAATCGCATCGCCGACGCGGCGGGGGTCAATCGCTCACTGCTGTACCAGCAGTTCGGCGATCTCGCCGGACTGTTCGTCGCGCTGATCGACCGCGAGGCCGCCCGAGCGGCGATCCAGTTCAACGAGGCCGTGGCCGAGGGAGAGGACGGCGACAGCGATGTACTGCGCGCTTTCGACGGCATACTCCGAGCCGTCGACGCGTATCCCAACACCTGGCGCCTGTTCCTGTTCCCGCCCCAGGGCGCCCCGCCGGAACTGTACGAACGCCTCGCGCAAGCCCAGGCCGCGGTCCGCGAATATTTCATTCGTCAACTGCTGCATGCGAATCCGAACCTCGAGGATCCCGAATACACCGCCTACGTCCTGCACGCGGCCGGTCGCGAACTACTGCAACTACGACTCGGCGACCCCGAATCGGCCACCCACGAACGCCTGCGCGCCCTCGTGCGCAGACTCAGTTCCGAACTGCAGCACAGGATTCGGTAGTTCCCGGGCTCCGCGCCCCGACGCCTGCCACCGCTCGGTCCGCCCAGCGGGAATACTGGGCGCGGTGAGTGACGATACCGACTCGGTTCCGGCATGGGCCCGGCGCAGCGCGGGTGAATCGCGAGTGGCCGCGACTTTCGCGGTGCTCGTCGTAGTCGCCTTGCAGTGGAGGCTGCCCGATCGCCTGACGATACGGCCGACGGCGTTGGTTCCGGGCCTGGCGCTGCTGCTGCTGGTGGTGTTGATCGTGGCCAATCCGGTGCGGATCGACCGGGAGACGCAGTGGTTGCGCTGGGCGAGTCTGGCATTGTCGGGCCTGCTGGGGGTGTCCACCGCGTGGTCGGTGGACCGGTTGGTCGCGGGACTGATCAACGGGACGCTCAGCAACGACCCGGGTGTGCTGCTGTCCTCCGGCGCGGGTGTCTGGGTAACCAATGTGCTGGTCTTCGCGCTGTGGTACTGGGAATTCGATCGCGGCGGCCCGGCCGCGCGCGCACACGGCCGCAGGAAACATCCCGATCTGCTGTTCCCCCAGATGCAACTCGGCAAGCTCGCCGACCGCGATTGGGAACCACAATTCGCCGACTACCTCTACCTGGCCTTCACCAATGCCACCGCCTTCAGCCCGACCGACGTCATGCCCCTGTCCCGCTGGACCAAGATGATGATGACCGTGCAGGCCGCCATATCCTTCGTCACCGGAATCCTCGTCATCGCCCGCGCGGTCAACGTCCTGAAGTGAGTCACGGGTCGGCACGCCCGCGAGCTGTAGAGTTCAGCCCGAGTGCCCGGCGCAGAGCTGAGGAGTTCGTGATGACCTACACAGTGGACTTCGACAACGTTTCGACCGTTGGCCTGGAATCGTCGCCGGTCGCGGCCGCCCTGGCCGGGCTGCGGGCGAACGAGGCCCGATATTTCAAGAACAAGTACGACCACGTCTTCACGGTGGAGCCCGCCGAGGACGCCCGGTCGGTGATCGATCGGGTGAGCCGGATCCTCGAGGACGAACGCGGGATCGTCATCGCCTCCCGTCCGCTCGAGGCGACGGCCTTCCAGGTGGAGAACCTGCACATCGCGTACGTCTTCTACGAGAGCGGCCTGTCGATCAACGTCATGTACTCGATCGACGATCAAGGCAAGCGGGCGGTCGGATTCAAACTCTCCGACGGCATGGAAGTTCCCACCGAACTCGCCTCGTTCAAATTCGCGAGGCAGAAGTCGAAGCTGGCGGGAACCATCCGCGGCTCCTACTTCGTCATCAAGGGCGCCTACCCCTCCGGATAGAACACGAACAACGTGCAACCGGCGGCGCTGTTCGGGATGTGCCAGCTACCCGCCGGGGCGTGCAGGAACGTCCCGGCGGGGTAGTCGCGGGCCCCGTCGTTGAAAACGCCCGCGACCACGTAGACCTCCTCGGAGCCGGGCTCGTGCACATCGCGCCGCGGCCACGTACTGCCCGGGTCCATCTCCAGGACGTGGGCGTGCGCACCGGACTCCCCCTGCCACAGCGAACGCAGCCGAATCCCCGGAAAGAGTTCGCGGACAGGGGATTCGGCAACGGCGGCGGAGGTGTAGCCCGCTTGGGCCAGAATCTCGGGGTGCATGGGTTCAGGGCTTCACGGCCACAGCGGCGTACTGGCCGTACACCCGGTCCATCTCGGCCAGGACTTCCTCGCGCAGGAAGAACCGGTCCGAGGGCCGCCAGCGGTGCGGCGGCACGACCCCGGGCTCGAGTAGCTCGAAGCCGTCGAACAGCGCGGTGACCTCCTCGCGGGAGCGCCACATGATCGGCACGCCCGAGGCGTCGTAGATTCCCTGGAGCTTGGCGAAACGCTCCGGGTCCAGGTCGGACGCACCGTGCGAGACGATCAGCCAGGAGCCCGAGGGCGCCGCGTCCATCAACTGCTTCACCACCCCGGCCGGATTCTCGACGACGAAGTGCAGCAGCGCGACCAGGCTCACCGCGACCGGCCGGGACAGGTCCACGAGGTCGGTGAACTCGGCGGAGCCGAAGATCGCCTCGGAGTCGTGCAGATCCGCCAGAACGAAGGCGGTCCGGCCCTCGTCCGAGCCCGTCATCAAGGCTCGGGCGTGGGTGAGGACCAGCGGATCGTTGTCCGCGTAGACGACTCGCGCGGCGCGGTTCACCGCCTGGGCGGCGTGGTGCAGGTTCGGCGTGGTCGGAATTCCGGTGCCGACGTCGAGGAACTGGTCGATACCGGCTTCGGCGGCCGCGGTCACCGCGCGCAACATGAAATCGCGGTTGGCCCGCGCCGCCTGACCGACCTCCGGGAAGATCTCCATCACCCGCGAGGCCGCCTCGCGATCGGCCGGATAGTTGTCCTTGCCACCGAGGTAATAGTCGTACATGCGCGCCGAATGCGCCTTCTGCGTATCGAACTCGTGGCCTTCGAGGGACATCCCGGAAACTCCTCACCCTACGTCTGCGTCGTCGCCGTCCACGATGGCTCCGATACAGGCATACCAGTCCCGCGAGATCGCTGCCGTTCGAAAGCATCATCCCGTACCGGCCGATTCCGCGGGCCGGCCCCGCGAATCCGCCGATGAGCGAGCGCCGGCCGACGCTCGAACGGGGATGTTCCCGTGCGCGGGACGATGTCCGCCTACGATGGGCCTACAGCAGGGACGGATCGTGATCAACACGACAATTCGGGGACGCGGTCTCGTTGGACGGGAGGATCGCGTGTCGGAGACCAGGATTCAACGCGGAGACAGTGCACTGATCGACGCGTTCAGCCAGGATGCGGTACGTCGCCTGGCGCGCAACGCCGACGGATTGTCCGATTCATCGCTGGTGATCCTGACCAACTTCGCCACCGCCCTGCGCCGCGCCGAGAAGCTCTTCCCGGAGACCGCCGATCTGTGAAGGCGCACCGCCGATCCGGATTCACCGCATTCGGCCGGTCAGCCGGCCCCACACTCCGGCGCGCGGTGGCGCGACCGCGAACCCGGCCCGGTCGCCGTCGTCCGCACCGCCTCGGTCGTCGCCGCGATCCGCTGCCCGGGTCTCGACTTCCGCTGCGGGCGTGGGCATCTCGCGCTCGCGCTGCTCCGGAACCGCCGACCACGCCACCGGTTCGCACGCGACAGGATCGATCACGGGTAGTTGCGTGGTCGGCTGATCGTCGAATTCGGCGCGCAGCCGAGCGAAGAACGCGTCGAGCGAACCGTAGCGATCGGTGACCTCGCCCACGAGACGCGACATCTCGGACTGTGAACCCATCATCGTTCTCCCCTCGTATATTTCGGCCGCGACGCACGCGCGGACGGGGAGGCTTCCGGCGCGAGTCGCCCACTTGTCACGGGAAGCCTCCCCACCCACAGAGCGCCGCGTACTCGCATCACTCCGACGGCTCCACCCCGGAAGCAGTCCGTGTACTGCGGCCGTCCTCACTCTAGAGCCACTTCAGCTACTTTCCGGACATCTACGACGATTCTTTTCGCGTGTCGCAGCTAACTTCGGACATATCACCCTGATTCAAAGCTTGATATTGTGAAATCTGAAATGTTAGTTATCATTTCATAATTTCAGCCAACGTTCAGCGATCACACCGAGATTTCATGGCTACCAGTCGGCAATCCGGACCGGACGGCAGTTGGCGCGAGCCCGATTCCCGGCCCGCCGAACTGTTCACTCCCGGCTACCGGGTCGATCCGGTGACGCGACGATCGAACTGGTCGAGATACACACGAATCGCGTACGCCCCCGCCAGTTTCGACACCGAGCGAAAAGTCTTACCCGACAAGGACGCCGGGCTCAGGGACCGACGGCACACCCCGACCGCATGGCGGGGATGTACGGGCGCAGGCCCAGGGCGATATCGGCGCAGGCGGCGAGGGCCATATCGCGTTCGACGCGGTCGAGCGGATGCGGTGCGGCGAGACGGGTGCCCAGGATGGGCACCGGCAGCCGCACACCGGTGCGATCCCACCAGAGGTAGGTATCGCCCAGGGGGTCGGCGAGGCGGTGCGAGGACCAGCCGCCGACGGTGCGGATGACGTCCAGGCGACCGAATTCGCCGCCCGAGCGGTCCAGCAGCACGAGCCGGAACAATTCCGGCGTACACGACTCGTCAGGATCGGGTACGACGTGGAACAGCGTGCCGCCGGTGGCCGCGACGGCGGTGACGGTATCCCCACGCCGGATCGTGCCGAGCGCCGCGCCGTCGCCCCGCCGCAGCACGATACTCACCTCGTCCAGCGGTTCGGCGCGCACCACGGAACCGTCGGCATAGCCGATCCGGAACCCGATGTTCTTGCGCCCCAGAAGAATTGCCGATCTCGCCCGGCGAGCCTCAGCTCGCGCGGCAACGGCAACGGGGATACCGGGCCCACCCCGGAATGCGATCGTCGCCGCCCCCGGCGTCTCGCACGCCACCCTCCCCTCGATCATCGTCGAACCGTTCCGCAGGGCTGGCATGCATCCGATCGTAGAACTGTGACGAAGGTCTCACTGGATATCGGACAGAGCGCGTCGTAATTACCGCGATCAGGCGTCCAGCAAGGCGTTGACGGCGCTGGGCGAGAGCACCTGATCCAAGATCATCGCCGCACACGCGGCGACTCCCGTCGGCGCGTCGGACGCGCCCGGTTCGACGCGCAGCGCCCGGGTGGCCAATGCCGAGGAACGCTGATAGATCAGCTCGCGCATGCCGGCCGCCAGCGGTTCGTAGGCGTGGGACAGATCCCCGCGCACGATGATGAGCGCCGGATTGAGCAGATTCACCGCCGCGGCCAGGACCTCGCCGATCCGGCGGCCGGCCTCGCGCACCACCCGCAGCGCCTCCGGATCACCGGCCCGCACCAGCTCTACCAGTTCGGGCAGTCCCGACACCGATTTCCCTTGCGCGGCGAGCTGTTCCAGCAACGCCCAGCCGCCGGCCACGGTTTCCAGACAGTGCAAATCCCCGCACCGGCAGCGCCGATCCGGCGCTCCGGTGACCTTGATGTGCCCGATCTCCCCCGCGCTGCCCCAGGCCCCGCGCTGCAACCGACCACCGGCGATGATGCCCGCGCCGATCCCCGTGGACGCCTTGAGCAGCAACAGGTCACAGACGTCGGGGTGGCGGGCGTGCTCGGCCAGCGCCAGCGCGTTGACATCGCTGTCCACCCGCACCGGCGCGCCGAAACGCGCGGTGAAGTATTCCGCGACGGCCACCTCACCCAGGGCGGGCCCGGCGCCGACGCTGTGCCCGGTGGCCACGTCGACCGCACTCGGCACACTCACTCCGACCCCGCGCACCACTCGCCGCGGCCCCTCGATTCGCTCGAGCAGCGCCTCCATCCGCTCGGCCGCGCTGACCAGCAGAGATTCGGTGACTCCACTTGCCGGAACGGCGAATTCGGATTCCGCGAGCACCCGCCCGGCCAGATCGCAGACCGCGACCTGGGCACGGCTGGCGCCGGTCGATGCCGCCAGCACCAGACCGGATTCCGGATTGAACATCAGCCGGGTGGGCGGGCGGCCGCCGGTGGAACCGCCGTCGGCGCATTCGACGACCAGGCCGCGTTCGAGCAGCTGTTCCACGCGCAAGGTCACCGCCGTGCGGGACAGGCCGGTCAGCCGGCGGATGTCCGCGCGGGTGACCACATCGTTACCGCGGATCAGGCCAAGCACATCGCCCGCCGAAACGCCGGGCGTCGCCATCGGTCGACCGGTCACCGCACCTCCTCACCGAATCCGTAGAGCACCACACTATCCGTCCAGCTCGGGCCGACACACCCTCTATTTTGTTCTTATCAAACCAAAGTTTGCTTGCAAATAAGCCTAAGTATCTCTAGCGTGCTGTGTGGCCGATCACACACGAAGGAGTCCGCGATGCCGCTCCACATCGACTCGCCCATCCATCCCGTCCTGGCCGCCGTCACCGCCCGCGTCACCGAACGCAGCGCGAGTACGCGGCACGCCTACCTGACTCGCATCCGGGCCGCCGCCGGCCGCGGCCCAGCCCGAATGTCGTTGGCCTGCAGCAATATCGCGCACGGCGTTGCGGCCTGCGCACCGGCGGACAAACTCGCGCTGCACGGTGCGACGCAGCCCAATATCGCCATCGTCACCGCTTACAACGACATGCTCTCGGCGCATCAGCCGTACCGGGACTATCCGGATGTGTTGCGCGAGGCCGTAACCGGCGCACGCGGGGTCGCGCAGGTGGCCGGTGGCGTTCCGGCCATGTGCGACGGCATCACCCAGGGCCGGGCGGGGATGGAGTTGTCGCTGTTCAGCCGGGACGTCATCGCGATGTCCACCGCGATCGCGCTGTCCCACGACATGTTCGACGGCGCGTTGCTGCTCGGCGTCTGCGACAAGATCGTGCCGGGACTGGTGATCGGGGCGCTGTCCTTCGGACATCTGCCGATGCTGTTCGTGCCCGCCGGGCCGATGCCTTCGGGCCTGGCCAACGCCGACAAGAGCCGGATCCGCCAGCGCTACGCGGAGGGCGCGGCCACCCGGGCCGATCTGCTCGCCGCCGAATCGGCCAGTTATCACGGCCCCGGGACCTGCACCTTCTACGGAACGGCGAATTCCAATCAGTTGCTGATGGAGGTGATGGGTCTGCATCTGCCGGGTGCGAGCTTCGTCGCGCCGAATACACCGCTGCGCCGGGCGCTGACCGTCGCGGCGGGGCGGCGCATCGTGGAGCTGACCGCGTTGCGCGGCGGAGCGGCCCCGATCGGCGAGGTGATCGACGAGCACGCCATCGTCAACGGCATCGTCGCGCTGCTGGCCACGGGCGGATCCACCAATCACACGATGCACCTCGTGGCGATGGCCGCCGCGGCCGGAATCGATGTGCGCTGGGACGATTTCGCGGAACTGTCGGCCGTGGTGCCCACTCTGACCCGCATCTACCCCAACGGCGAGGCCGACGTCAACGCCTTCCAGCGGGCGGGCGGCATGCCGCTGCTGATCGGCGCGTTGCTCGGCGCCGGACTGCTGCACGACGACGTCACCACGGTCGCCGGACACGGCCTCAGCACGCACTACCGCGAGGCGCCGATCCTCGAGGCGGACGGCGAACTCGCCTGGCACCGTGGGCCTTGCGACAGCGGCGACAAATCCGTGCTGCGCTCGGCGGCGGACCCGTTCGCACCCGACGGTGGTCTGCGCATGCTCGACGGATCGCTCGGCCGCGCGGTGATCAAGGTTTCGGCCGTCGCACCCGAACATCGCGTTGTCCGCGCTCCCGCACGGGTTTTCGCCGATCAGGAGGAATTCCTCGGGGCGTTCCGGGACGGACTGCTGGATCGGGACATGGTCGCGGTCGTGCGTTTCCAGGGCCCGCGCGCCAACGGCATGCCCGAATTGCACAAGCTCACACCGGCTCTGGGGGTGCTGCAGGATCGCGGATACGCGGTCGCCCTGGTCACCGACGGCCGGATGTCGGGTGCGTCGGGCAAGGTACCCACGGCGATGCATCTGACGCCCGAGGCAGCGGCGGACGGTCCGATCGCTCGCATCGCGGACGGCGACGTCATCGAATTGGACGCCGAGACAGGTGCACTGGACATCCGAGTGGATCCGGTCGAACTCGCGGCCAGGCCACCCGCGCAGACCCCGGCAAAGCCGATCGGCACCGGACGCGAGCTGTTCGACTGCTTCCGCACCGCAGTCGGCCCGGCCGATCGGGGCGCGAGCGTATTCGGGGCGGCGCGATGACGCGCACCCCCTCCCCCGGCGAACCTTGGCTGGTCGCCGATATCGGTGGCACCCATGCCCGGTTCGGTCTGATCGGCGAACTCGGCGGCGAACCGTTCGAGGTTCGCATCCTGCGCTGCGCCGACTACCCGGATCTCGTCGCGGCGGTGGAGAATTACCTCGATCGAATGCCATTCGCGGTACGACCGTCGATGGCCTGCGCCGCCGTCGCGGGGCCGGTGCGCGGCGACCGGTTCCGGCTCACCAACGCGCACTGGGATTTCTCGATCTCCGAGAGCCGGATGCGACTGGGCTTGGGCCGGCTCGAGCTGATCAACGATTTCACCGCACTGGCGCTGGCCGTACCGGATCTCCCGGATTCGGCCTTCGTGCGGATCGGCGGCGGCGTGCGGTGGGCCGCGGAGCCGATGGCGGTGATCGGACCGGGGACCGGCCTGGGCGTCAGCGGGCTGATGCGCCTGGGGGAGCGCTGGATCGCGATTCCCGGCGAGGGCGGACACGCGGGGCTGCCGGTGGAGACCGAGCAGGAGATGCAGGTCGCGCGAGTGCTGCGCGAACAGCATCCGATCGTGGACGCCGAGACCGCGCTGTCCGGCCCCGGTCTCGGACGGCTGTACCGGGCGCTGTGCGTCGTGCACGGGGTCGCGCCCGCGGCGGGACCACCCGAACAGGTGTGCACGGCGGGGCGGCGTGGTGCCGATGCCATTGCCCGCGAAGCGCTTTCGATATTCTGCGGAATGCTCGGCACCTTCGCCGGGAACGTCGCGCTGACCCTCGGGGCGCGCGGCGGAGTGTTGCTCGGCGGCGGCATCCTGCCCGGAATCGTGGATTTCCTCGCCGACAGCGACTTCCGCGCCCGGTTCATCGGAAACCGTTCCATCACAGGCTATCTCGATTCCGTGTCCACCGAACTCATCGTGGCCGCCACACCCGCGCTGCGCGGCGCCGCCGTGGCGCTCGAACAGCACCGACTGATCCCGGAGCCAGCATGAACATCCTCGATATCGCACCGGTCGTCCCCGTCGTCGTTCTGGACGACCCGGAGCGCGCGGTCCCCCTGGCCCGCGCGCTGCTCGACGGCGGCGTCGGCATCATCGAGATCACCCTGCGCACCAATGCCGCACTGCCCGCCATCGAGGCCATCGCGGCCGAGGTTCCCGAGATGGTCGTCGGTGCGGGCACCCTGGTCACCCCGCTACAGGTCGAGGCCGCGGTGGCCGCCGGAGCGCGCTTCCTGGTGAGTCCCGGAACCACCCCGAACCTGCTGGATGCCCTCGCCGATACCGGCCTGCCGTATCTGCCCGGCGTCGCGACCATCTCGGAGATCCTCACCGTGCTGGAACGCGGCATCACCGAGATGAAATTCTTCCCCGCCGAATCCTCCGGTGGCACAACGGCTCTGCGCGCCTTCGCCGGTCCCCTGCCCCAGGCCCGTTTCTGCCCGACCGGCGGGATCACCCCCGCCACCGCCCGCGACTACCTGGCGCTGCCCAACGTCGGCTGCGTCGGCGGATCGTGGCTCACCCCCGCCGCCGCACTAGCCGCCGCCGACTGGCCCGGTATCCGAGACCGGGCCGCGGCGACCACGGCCCGGCGGGAGTGAGCACGGCTCGAGTTCGAAGCGGTTCAACGGCTCCCCCGGCCCACGGCTGACCCCGAACGATCCGGTCCCACGTCCGGGGCGTGGGCACAGCCGCCGGCCCCACAGGAGTGAGCGCGACTCCAGCCCGACGCCGATTCTCCGGCCCCGCATCGAATTCCGGCGGTCCGTCACACGTCCGTGACTCGGCCGTGGCAGCCGCGGAAGTCGATTCGATTCGAGCCGGGAGCGATATCGCGGCTCACCGAGCCCCACTCTGGCGTCGAGCCGGCTCGGCGCCACATATCGAGACCCGGCGTTCAGACCTGGGCCCGGTGAAGTGTGCGCTGGTCGTCCCGCGGCGTCGGATTCCGCGCGCTGCGCGGCCGTCGTGGGTGCGACGGTCGACCACCGGACGACGACTCCGCAGGCTGATGGGACAATTCGTGCGGTGATCACCGCCGCCCCCTCCGGCCGAACGGCCGGTCCGCGCCCCTGGTCCTTGCGGGCGCGGCTGCTGGCCGGGCAGTTGCTGCTGTTGGTGACGGTGGTGATCGGCATCGGGGTGGCTACCGAACTCGCGCTGCAACAGTTCCTGGTGGACCAGTTGGACGGCCAGCTGGCGGGTGCGCAGAACCGCGCCCAGATGGCCGTCAGCGGACCGCCGCACTTCTTCGGGCCACCCCCGCCCGATTCGGATTCGATTCCACCGCCACCGGGCGCGGATTCGACGGCCCCGCCGTCCGGGCCGAGGCCGCAGGGCACGCCGCCCACGCCGACCAGCGGCCCCGGCCCGGAATTCCTGTCCCGGCCCGGGGTGCCACCCGACGAGATCGGGGCGATCATCGAGGGCCGCACGATCACCGCGGTCGGCAAGCTCGGTTCGGACGGCAATCGGACCGCGCTGAGCGACGCAGCCGAACGCCGGCTCGCCGGGGTCGCCGCCAACGGCAACCCGCGGACCATGAGCCTGGACGGTCTGGGGCGGTACCGAGTGGTGGCCGAGCCCGGATCCGAGGACGGCCAGATCGTTCTGACGGGACTGTCCATGGCGCCGGTCGACGCGACGCTGCTACGGGTGCTGGTGGTGCTGCTGGTTGTGGCCGCGATCGTGCTGTTGATCGCGATCACGGTGGGTATCACGCTGATTCGCCGCGCGCTGGCGCCGCTGGACCGGGTCGCGGCGACCGCCTACCGGGTCGCGGATCTGCCGCTGGATAGCGGCGAAGTCGAACTGCCCGTGCGGGTTCCGGCCGAGGACGCCGATCCGCGAACCGAGGTCGGCAGGCTCGGCGCGGCGGTGAATCGCATGCTGGACAACATCACCGGCGCGCTGTCGGCTCGCTACGCCAGCGAGACGCGCGTACGCCGGTTCGTCGCCGACGCCAGTCACGAACTGCGCACCCCGCTGGCCGCCATCCGCGGCTATACCGAACTGGCCCGGCGCGACAGCGACGCGGTGCCCGCGGCCGTCGCCGACGCGATGGGCCGGGTGGACGCCGCGGCCAACCGGATGTCGGGTCTGGTGGAGGATCTGCTGCTGCTGGCGCGACTGGATTCGGGGCGCCCGCTCGAGCACGAACCGGTCGATCTCACCCAGATCACCGTCGACGCGGTCAACGACGCCCATATCGCCGGGGCCGATCACCAGTGGGATCTGGACCTGCCCGACGAACCGGTCGAGATCACCGGCGACGCCGCGCGCCTGCATCAGGTGCTGGCCAATCTGCTGACCAACGCCCGCGTGCACACCGGCCCCGGCACCGTGGTGACCACCTCGCTGGAATCGGACGGCGCGGGCGGCGTGCGGTGGCGGGTGCGTGACACCGGACCCGGCATCCCGCCGGAGCTGGTGCCGGAGATCTTCGAACGTTTCGCCCGCGGTGATTCCTCGCGTTCGCGCCACACCGGCAGTACCGGGCTGGGCCTGGCCATCGCCAGCGCCGTCGTGCGGGCACACGGCGGCGACATCACGGTGACCAGCGAGCCCGGCGAGACGGTGTTCACCGTGCATCTGCCGGGCGCGAGCGGCTCGCCGGACGACGGTTAGACGGTGGCCCGCTCCCGGGTCGCGCGCGCGGCCTCGCGGGCCAGCAGCCGGTCCCGCTGCTCCTCGAATTTGGTGGCGTCGCGGTCCAATTTCTCCAGGAATGCGGCCAGCTCGTCCCGGGCGCGCTCACCGCGCGGACCGAAGTCGTTGCGGCCGAACACATCCCAGATCTTCAGCACCGGCCGCACGACCTCCTCGAGATGTTGGCGCAGATCGTAGATGCCGTGCTTGGCCATGATCACGCCGTTGCGGCGGAAATTGGGCATGCCGTATCCGGGCATGACGAAATTCGTCACGATCCGGGCGATCGCCTCGATCTGCTGATCCGGTACCAGATCCAGTCCGGCCGCGCACAGGTTGCGGTAGAAGATCATGTGCAGGTTCTCGTCCGTGGCGATGCGCTGCAACATCCGGTCGGCGATCGGATCGTCGCAGGCCCGGCCGGTGTTGCGGTGCGAGACGCGGGTCGCCAGCTCCTGGAACGTCACATAGGCGACGTTCTCCAGGAATCCGCCCCAGTCGTCCGGGGACTGCGCGCCATTGGTCATGTGGACCATCCGATCCCGTTCCAGCGCAACCGGATCCACCGCCCGGGTCACCACCAGATAGTCCCGGATGACGATGCCGTGCCGATTCTCCTCCGCGGTCCAGCGACCCACCCAGGTGCCCCACGCGCCGTCCATCGAGAAGTTCTCGGCGATCTCGCGGTGGTAGGAGGGCAGATTGTCCTCGGTGAGCAGATTGGTGATCATCGCCGCCTTGGCGACCTCACCCAGTGACGACTGGGACGGATCCCAGTCGTCTCCTCCCATCGCCGCGAAGTTGCGCCCGGCGTCCCACGGCACGTAGTCGTGCGGATGCCACTCCTTGGCGATCGACAGATGCCTGTTGACGTTCTGCTCGGCGACGGGCTCGAGTTCGGTGAGAATTTCCAGCTGCGTCAGATCCCGGGCCATATGCGGAGCCTTTCCGTCGTCATGTCTTGATGTCGTGCACCTGTCGAAATCGCCGCCGAACCGTGCCGGCGGCCGATCCAGTAGACGATGATGCGCTATCAGTGCACTGTGCCCAACCTGTGGCTGGGCTGTGCAGACTCGTGACGTCGCGGCTCCGGCGCGACCTGCGAAGGTGGCGCGAGCACGCCGGGATCAGGTCAGCACGCCGTCCTGACACAGACTCGACGACCGCCAGCTCGCCGACGGCGGCCGCACGCCGGAGTCGAAGTTCCACCAGGAAATCGGGCCGACCGATCGCCAGTACACGAACAGACCGCTGTTGTCGGTGACCGCGGTATAGATGTCGGCACTGCCCTCGATCAGCTGATTGCCGACGCAGTAGTCGTTGTAGGAGGTGCCGGGCTGCCAGGCGCCGGGGCTGAAGCTACCGGCGGGATTGCCGGTCGCGCCCGGATTGGACACGGTGCTGTGATGCCCCGACGCGCCGTCCTTGTTCCAGTGCGCCACGCCGAACGCGTCCATATGACAGCTGAACGCGAAACCTCCCGCGTACACCACCTGCCCCTGCCGGTAGCTGTTGCCCGCCCACAGGCACGGCATACCCGTGGCGTCCGCGTGCGCCGCGGGGACACTCGCCGCGCCGAGTCCGGTCGCGGTGATCGCGGCCAGGGCACACAGGGCCGCCCGGATGGCTACCCGGAACCGCTGGGACACAGGTCCGTTGATTCTGCTCATTACCGCTTCTTTCATGTGCGGGTCGCTGCTGCCCGGACGCCGGTCTCCCGACGACACTTCCGGGACTCATCACGGGGGATAATGTACCGTTATTCAACGGCACATTATTTGCGGAATTCTCACGACTGGGAAGTAGGGGAGCCCGCGGCGGCACGCCGACTCGGGCAAATGCGACACTTCGTTCACGAAAAGTGAACAGTGACCGAATGTTCGGCGCGCGGATCGCCGGTGAGTAATATCGAGCGCCTGGCAGGAGCTGGAGTTGGTATGTCGGACGTTTCCCACGGTGCCGGCGAGGTCGACACGCACGATCGTCGCCTGGTCGGCCGCGAACGCGAGCTGATCGTCGTTGCCGAGCGGCTCGCGCAGACGGTCGTCGGACGCGGCGGCGTGCTGATCATCGATGGTGAGCCCGGGAGCGGCAAGACCTCGGTGCTCGAGCAGATCCTCGGCTCGGCGGGCCAGGTGCACATGCGGGTATTGGCCTGCGCCGCCAGCGAACTGGAGATGCGCACGCCGTTCGCCGCGACACGGACCTGGTCGGCCGCCGACTGGTTCGCCGAAGAGGTCCCGGCGGAGCTGATCGACCGCTCGCGCGCGCTGCTGCGCGGGGAGACCACGGCCGCGGGCGATGCGATCGGCTGGGAGAACTCGGTGATCGACACCTTCGCCGAGATCGTCGAACGGCTCTGCGCCACAGGTCCGGTCGCGGTCGTCGTGGACGATGCGCACTGGGCGGATCCGGCCACCCTGCGCACGCTGGAGCGTCTCGCCGAACTGATCGACGAGCTGCCGCTGCTGATCGTGCTCGCGGTGCGCCCGCTACCGCGCGAGGGCACGGTGACCGATGTCATCGGGCGAGTCACCGCGGCGGGCGCGGCCCATGTGCGACTCGAACCGCTGGACGAACCGGACGGCGCGGAACTCGCCGCGAGCGTCCTGGGCGCACCGGTCGGCCCCGGGCTGGCGCGCGCACTCACCTGGGCGGCCGGAAATCCCTTGTTCATAACCGAATTGGTGGCCGGACTGCGACAGGCCGGACAGCTGACGACCGCCGACGACGGAACGGTGGACCTCGCCGCGGGCGCGCCCGGCGGACGAACCGATCCGCGCCTTCCGATCTCACTGACCGAGGCCATCCTGCGCCGGCTGGACTATCTGCCGACGAACGCGCAACGGGTGCTCTCGCTCGCGGCTGCCCTGGGCTCGGGCGTCGAGGCAGGCGAGCTCACCAGCGTGCTGGGGGCCGAGGCCGAGGAGATCGATGAGATCGTGGCCGTGGCAACCGATGTCGGGGTGCTGATCTCCGGGCGCACCGGTCTGGTCTTCCGGCACGATCTGATCCGCCGGGTGTTCGCCGATCAGGTGCCCGGGGCCACCCGGTCCAGTCTGCAATGGCATGCCGCGCAGACCCTGATAACCGCGGAGGGGCCGATCGAACGCATTGCGGGATATCTGATTTCGGCCGGGGTGAAGCTGGATTCGCCGAGTACCGATTGGCTGCTCGCCTCGGCCAACCGGCTGATGATCTGCGCACCCGAGAGCGCGGTACGACTGCTGAGCACGGCCATCACCTCCGATCCGCAGGCACCCGCCACGAATCGGCTGCGACTGCTGCTGGTGCGCGCCCTGCTGTGGAGCGGGCGCGCGGCCGAGGCCGAACGCGCGGCGCGCGAGGCCCTGGAACGACTCCCCGAACCCGGGGAACGCCGACGCGGGGATTTCCTGTGGCTGCTCTCCCAGGCATGTCTTGCGCAGGGGAAAGTCGCTGCCGCGCACGATGTTTCGACAACAGCCGTACGCGAGGGCGCGCCGCCGATCCGCGAGGCGCGCCACCAGGGCGTGCTGGCCGTGGTCTCGCATCTGCTGGATCGGCTCGACGACGCGGAGCGGGCCGCCGATCGCGCCCGGACCCTGGGCTTCGAACTCGCGGATCCGGTCGCGATCGGCATGGCGCAGTTCTCGCTCGGGCTGGTCCGGTACTACCAGGGCCGCCTCGAGGAATGTATCGAACTGGGCGACAACCTGATCCGGCAGTACGAGGCGCTGAGCCAGGGCCGCAGCACATTCGGGCACTTCAATCCGTACCTGGTCAGCGGCCAGTGCCTGATGGAACTCGACCGACCCGAGCGTGCCGAGGAAATCCTCACCACCACAGTCGATTACGAGGAGCGCAGCGGCGGCGCGATGCAGACCGCGAATCTGCTGGCGCTGAGCAAACTGCATTTCACCAGCGGCCGCTGGGACGACGCTCTGGTCACGCTGGAGCGATGTCACAACACCGCGGACGTGTTCGGCTATGGGCGCGTCGCGCCGAGCCTGACCGCCTTGATCGGTGTCTACCGGGGAACCTTCACCGGCACACCGGATTCCATACCGCCGCTGATCGACGACATCGCCGGTCGCACCGGTCTGCACGTGCGCGCCTGGGCTCGGGCGGTGGCCCTCGAGCGCGATAGGCGCCCCGGCGAGGCGCTGGATCTGCTGCTGGCCACCTGCGCGCGGGTCGAGTCGCCGTGGACCGAGATCACGCTCTACCACATCTACCCGGAGATGGCCCGGCTGGCGGCGATCACCGAGCGCATGGCGGATCTGCGGTCGATCGCGGACGCCGCGCAGCGGTCCGACGAGCGAATCGCGACCAATTCCCGGCATGCGACGGCGTTGCTGTGTACCGGTCTGGCGCAACAGGATCCGGCCCTGCTCGCCGAATCGGCCGACCTGTTCGGCACGGCCGGGCGGCCGTTCTACACCGCGCACGCCTATGAGAATCTGGCCGCGGTGTACGCGCAGGCGGGCCGCACCGATGCCGCGCGCTCGGCGTCGGATTCGGCGGTCGAACTGTACGCCGGCATGGACGCCCGGTGGGCCGTCGCCCGCGCGGATGCCCGGTTGCGCGGCCTGGGGCTGCGGCACGGCCGTCGCGGCCCGCGCAACCGGCCGAAATCCGGTTGGGCCGCACTGACTCCCACCGAACGCCGGGTCGCCGATTTCGTCACCGAGGGTTTGTCGAATTCACAGATCGCCGCGCAGATGCTGCTGTCCCGGCGGACGGTGCAGACACATGTGTCGAGCATTCTGGCCAAACTCGATTTCACCTCACGCGTGCAGATCGCCATCAGTCACGCCAATGGCACTCGGCCCCAGGAAGCTCGATGAGCGCCACGGTGGATCGGCCATTCGGCGCGTAAGCGCGATGCCCGGGAGCTCTCCAGGAGGGTTCGCCGCTCCTCCTCGGTCATTCCACCCCATACGCCGAACGGCTCACCGACCGCGAGCGCGTACTCCCGGCACCGTTCCAGCACCGGACAGCCGCGGCAGATCCGCTTGGCCTGGTACGCGCGTTCGGCGCGGGCCCGGCCGCGCTCACCATCGGGATGGAAGAAAACCTCCGAATCCACTCCGCGACAATGCCCGTCGAGCTGCCATTCCCACGCTTGGGAGGTCGAGGGATAGTAGCGCCCGATATCGGGGAATGCGGCGAGCATGGCCCGAATGTACCGAAATCCCCGAAAGAGCCGAATCCGATATCTTCCCGTTATCGGGAAATGCCCTCGCGGGCAGCCGGATTCGCGTATCGCGAGGGCGGCGCCGAGTCAGTTCCGCGGGCGGCGGACCGAGACCTGCGGCTCGGGCGTGCGGTCACCGAGAATCTCGTCGGCAAGTACGCTCAGCCCCAACATGATTCGGTTCATCTGCGCATCGGTGAGATCCGGGAAGACCGCACGCAATCCCTCCTCGATGGGCACCGAGGTGTCGGGCACCTGTTTGCGCGCTACGCTGCCGGAGCGGACCGCGACCAGGGTGCGCCGGCCGTCGCGGGGGTCCTGGGACACCTCGAAGACACCGCCCTCCCGCAGGCGCACAACGGTTTTCGAGACGAAACTCTGCGCCAGGCCGGTTCGTTCCGCGATATCGCCGATGGCCGAGTCCGGATGGGCGGTGACGTCCTGCACGATCGCCACCATCCCGGCCGACATCTGTTGATCACCGGAGCACACCGTCGCACTCGACGCGATCTCGCGCAGCACGCGAACCAGCCGATGCAGTTCGGCGACATTCATAGTGCCGATGATACATCTGCGTGAAAACGCTTCCACCTGGTGCGATAATCCATCACCAGGATCGGGCGCGAACCGCGCTAGGAGATGCGCTGCCGCGCGGACCCGACCTCCTCGGCCAGCGTCGTACGGCACCGCGACCGCTCCACGACCATCCGAGCGGGTTTGACCGGTACCGGCTCCTCGGGCAGCGCGGCACGCACGAATTCGGCGATGGCCAGATGCCGGGCCGAGTAGCCCGGATACGGATACAGCGACAGCGACGCGGGAGTGTAACCGCCGCAATGGTTCAACACCCGCAGCGTCACCGTCGCGGCCGAACCCGATCGCAGCCGTTCGGCCACGGCGGCGAGCTGTGCGCGATCGTCCGGATGGAACACCTCGACCGGGGAGGCCAGGTTGTCCCAGCGCACCCAGGGCGCGGGATCGGTCAGCCAGTGCGAAATGCTCGCGTGGTCCACCTGCAGCACGCCCAGATGCGTTCCCGCGCGACGGTGCGCCTCGCGCAGAGCGACGCGCTCCAGCGTGGTCACCTGCGCACCGGGATCGACCGGTCCGGCATCTTCGATCAGCAGCCACGCGCCATTGGTGCGCAGGTCGTCGCGCGCCCGCATGGAGATCAGCCAGCGGGCCGAAATTCCAACTGTCACATCGAATTGCAGGCTCGCGCCCGGATTCGGGTCGTAGAGCAGATCCAATACCTCGGCATGCCGGTCGAAGCCGGTCCAGCGATGGAACAGCTCCGCGATCGACATGGTCGGCGCGTAGTCCGCCGGCGACATCCCGGTCAGTTCGGTCACCCCGGCGGGCAACCGGATCGTCTGCGAGGCCAGATCCCAGATCCCGCCCACCGCAGCAGTCGGAATCGGCACCCGCACGCCGACCGGCCCGATCCACAACCGCACCGCGTGCACGTCGCCCGCGGGCCCGAGCACCGGACGGGCGAGCATCCGGTGCGGGCCGGCATCGGTGGGGACCCGCAGATCCACATCGACCGCGTCGCGGGCCGCGGTCGTGAGCGCCTCGCAGGCGTTGCTGGTTGACAGGCCGTGGGCCGAGGGCATCTTCGCCATCATCCTCTGCACCACGCGCTGCCAACCGGCGAACTCCCGAGCCTGTCCGCCGACCGACGCCGCCGACATGCCTTCGGGCGCCAACATCTCCACCGTCAGCCACGGGTTGCTGCGCGGCATTTCAAACGACCCCATATGAAGCATGCAACCCCGCGGCGACCGCGGAAACATCCGCCAAGATACGTAGACGAAGAAAATTTCCGGGCGGAAAGTTCCGCCACCACAAACACCACCGAACAGGCAAGACACCAGTTTCGGGGGCAGGCTCCGCGGGTGAGCGATACGAATGCGACGTCGCATCCGTCACGCCCAGCGCGGTGGCGGCGGATCACCGCAACCAACTGTTGAAATCGAAACTATGTTGCCGACACTGTATCGTCAATCCTCCTCGGCACAACCACAGCCGATTCCCAGATTCGGGAAGTGTTTCCCGTCGTCAGCCGCACTGCGGCCGGGTGGCGTCGCAGCCGCCGTGACCGTTGTTGGGCGCCACGCTCTTCTGCGGATCCGCCTGCACGGGCGGAGCCATGATGTTCCACAGCATCGCGCCGTCCCGCAGCCACTGATTGAAGGAATCGCCAGGTGCGGGGATCGGCAGGGACCGCTCCAGCTCAGCGGCCGGAGCCGGCTCCGGGTTCGAGCGGTGCGGCACGGTGATGTTCGGGATCGAATTCGAGGGGGCCGCGAGCGAGGGACCGGTCGCACTCGGGGCCGATTGCGCGGGCGCGGGGCGCGAGAGGGAGGAATCCGACGGAGACGAGTGGGAGGGCGACGAATGCGAGGGCGAGGAGTACGACGGCCCCGAATGCAGGCTCGGCGTCCCGCTGTTGTGAGATCCCGGCGAGCTCACACCCGCGTGCGAGGTGCCGGCCGGACTCGAGTGTCCGCCACCGCTGCTGTGCCCGCCACCGCCGGACCCGGGAGTGGCACCGGCCATGCCGGCCGAACCGATCGACACCGCGACCGCCACCGCGACGCAGGTCAGGAACCGGGAACCGAAGGGATTCCGCTGAACACCGTTGAGTTTCGAGACATTCATCTTCGTACCGTCCATCGACGTCTTATAAGAAGGGCTGCCCGGCGACGTCGATCTCACGAGCAGTGCTTATCACTCATTTAATGTACCGCTGTTCAACGGCACATTAAACTGGTGCTCTTGCCACTGCTGGGAATTTCGCGACGGTGTGAGATAGGTGGTCACATCCGCGTGCTCACCTCGCGTGACACGATCCGCGAGGTGAGGACGCTGCCGGGCTCAGCCCTCGGCGAGTGCTTCGGTCAGTTCGGTATCGCCCTCGAGATATCGGGCGATGGACCGCTCGACCAGTTCGGTTGCGGTCTGCACGGCGACCGACCGCGTCGCGGTGAGCTGTCCGGTCAAGTGCGCCAGATCCTCCGGGCCGCGCTCGGATTCCTGGTACTGCGTCCAAGCGGTGCGCTGGAACAGCTCCACCACCCGGCGCGCAATGCGATCGCAGTCGGTGCGCATCTTCTCCAGATCGGCGAGAACCTCTTCGGTGGGCAGCCCGACGCCGGTCAACTGCTCGACCACCCGCACCAGCTTCGCGTCGACCACACGGTAGGTCGCGGCGTCCACCGGCTCGAACAGCCCCAGGCCGACCACGCGAGCCAGGCCGTGCGAGACGTTGCTGTACCGCTCCGCGAGTTCGGTGGCGGCGATCGTGTCATCGGATGACGGTTCGATCTGTGATGATGCGTCCGGCTCGATCACGCCGAGGATGTCACCGAGGTCATCGCCGCGATCCCACGCCTCGAGCAGCTCGCGGATGCCGTTGAGTTTGATCCCGCGGTCCAGCAGCCGGCTGATGGTGGCCACCCGATTCAGATGTTCGGGCCCGTAGAACCCCGTTCTGCCACGAACCTCCGGTGAGGGCAGCACGCCGCGTTCGTGATACACGCGAAGGCTGCGCACCGTCGTCCCCGCCGCCCGCGCGAGCTCATCGATGGTGTACTCCACACTGGCCATACATAAAGGAAACCACACCGAAATACCCGCGGGTATCTTCGCGGGTGGGTACGCCGCCGAAGACGGTCACCACCAGCTGCGCGGGCGGACCTGGTTGGCCAGGTCGATGAGCCGATACCGGTGCCACCGGTCGGGCGCGATCTGGGCCAGTGCGCGCAGGCTGGATTCCAGGCCCTGTCGCAGGCCGGTGGGGGTGACCGGAAATCCGAGGATGCGTTGCAGTCTCGCGGGCTGGGCGCCGGCGCGCAGCCACTCCACCGCCGCACCCACCACGATCACCTTCAACTGCAGCGTTCGCGGGTCGTCCGGCAGGGCCGACAGGCGCGCGGCCGCGGCATCGAGGTCGCGCTCGGTGATCTCGGCGGTCGGGCGCGAGACCAGTAGCAGCGAACCGGTCATCTGCGCGATGGCGTGATGCCGTGACGCGGCGGGCACCTCGTCCAGCACCGCGACGGCCTCGAGCAGGTCGCCGTCCGCGGCCAGTCGCCTGGCCAGGCCGAATGCGGCGCTGACCACGCCGTGATTGGTGCGCCACACCGTGCGGTAGTGCTCCATCGCGGCATCGTGCAGGCGGTCGGGATCGCCCGGCTCGTCGAGATGCTGCAACATCAGCTCGGCGGCCGCTGCCAGCGCCAGCGGCGGGGCTATCTCACCGGGCACCATCGAGTGCACGGTGTCGAAATGCCGGTAGCCCCGCTCGAAATCGCCGTCCAGCAGTGCGGCGACACCCAGGTGCCATTCGATCCGCCAGTCGTCGCCGTGGCGGGGGGCCAGCTCGTCCAGCAGCGCACGGGCCTGCACCACGTCACCCAGCTCGAGATGGGCCTGCGCCGCGGCCAGCGCACCCTCCAGTTCGAAGGACTCCGGTTCGGCCACGACCCCGGCCGCGATCCGAGCGCTGGTGCGGCGCAACGCATCCAGGACCTGGTGCGGGTCGCCACGCAGCAGCGGCAGCAGCAGTTCGGCGCTGGGATCCTCGGTGTCGATCAGCGGGACCGGCAGCGCGGCCACCACATCGGCCACGTCCACCTCCGGCATGCGGTGCGTGCCGTCGATCACCCGATCGGTCTGCCCGATGAGCGTATCGATGCCGAAATCGCCCAGGATGGAAGCGAATTCGACCGATGCCTGGGGATGTTCCCGGCCGCTGTCCACCGCCAGCACCATCCGCAGCACGCCGACCAGCTGGCAGTACATCGCATAGGCCGAGGGGAAACGCCGGCGCGGATCGGGATCGGTTGCCCGGCAGAGCAATCGGTGCAGTCCGGGGTAGCGCCGCAGCAGCGGTTCCTGCTCCGGCGACGGGATGACCGGAGCCAGATTGCCGTCCCGTTCGAGCGGCAGATCCAGGATCAGCGCTGCCAGGGTCCGGCCGACCGAGTACAGATCGGCGGCCACGGTGGGCCCGGTCTCGGTGATCTCCGGCGCCTGGTAACCCGGTGTGCCGTAGATACTTCCGTAGGAGTCGAGTGCGGCGACCGCACCGAGGTCGATGAGTTTGACCTCGTCCTCGCTGACCATGATGTTGTCGGGTTTGAGGTCGTTGTAGGCCAGGCCGAACGAATGCAGATAGTCCAGCGCGGGCAGCACCTCCATCAGATACGCGATCGCCTCGGCCACCGGAATACGCTCCGGCGCAAGCTCATCGAGCATCTTCTTGAGCGACCGGCCGCCGACGTACTCCATGACGATGTATCCGGCCGCGACATCGCGGCCCGCGGAGGCGTGCTTGACGAAGTTGTGGATCTTCACGATGCCCGGATAGGCCATCTCCGACAGGAACTGCCGTTCGGCCAGGGCCACCACGTGCGCCTCGAAATCGAGCGGGTTCTGCAGCCCCTTGAGTACCACCCAGCGGTCGCTGACGTTGCGGTCCACGGCCAGATACACCCAGCCCAGGCCACCGTGCGCCAGGCAACCCTGGACCTCGTACTGTCCGGCGACCAATTCGCCCGGCACCAGTGTGGGCCGGAAGTTGAACGGTGATCCACAGGCCGCGCAGGTGCCGCTGATCGCGCCGGGGCCGTCGGTGCTCCGGCGGCCCACGGGCGCATCACATTTCCAGCAAAATCGCTTGACCTCGTGCACTTCGGGATCGGTCAGCACTGCGGCGCGCGGATCGAGTGGAGTCACCTTGGGCATTTCCACCAGCCCGCCACCCAATTTGCGCACACTGGGCCGGGACCGGGCGCTGCGTCCCGATCCCCGGCCGGTATCGGCCTCGAGATCGGATTCGACCGCGGCCGAATCGGATTCGGCAAGCAACTCGAGTTCGAACTCGTCCTCGTCGCGCCGACGTGCCACCGGACGGGCGCGCTGTGCCGAAAACCGTTCCGACAGGATCGGATTCGGTATCCGGCTCTCGGGCGCGGCCGGGCCCCGAGTAGCCCACGGATGAGTGGTCGACCGCCGCGGCATCTCGCTTCCGCGCATGCGCCGATTGGCCCACGGGTGCGGCAGCGGTTGGTCGTGCGCCTCGGAGTGCTCGGGCATGGGAACCTTTCGTACCCATTGGTGAGTCGGGCTCTCATTCTGGTCCGCCATCGATATCGTCGTGGAGGAGATGTTCCCTCCGGTGGGAATATGCTTGCCGGGCGGCCGGCCCGGTCCCCGCGACGCTCAGGTCCGGTCGGTCTCGACCACCACGTCCACGGTCAACTCCCGCGAATCCGGTTCGGGCTCAGACGGTTCGGGCAGGTGCGGCGACTGCGCGCTCACCGCCCGCCAGCTCGCGGCGATATCGGCGGCGCGTTTGCGGGCCAGCAGCCATCCGGCCGTCAGCACCGGCAGCATGACCACCACGACCGCGATCACCGCACCGCGCTGCACGACGTCATCGCTCACGGCCATCAGCACGACCACGCTGAGCAGGAACGCCAACGTCAGCGCGCTGGTCCACGGCGCGCCCGGCAACCGGAACGCCGGCCGCTGCGCCAGGCCCTTGCGACTCCACCGCCACAGGCGCAACTGACAGGCCACGATCACCGACCACGCGGTGATCGTGCCCAGCGCCGACATGTTCAACACGATCTCGAATGCCTTGTCCGGCACCACGGCGTTGAGGCCCACCCCGATCAGCGCGATCGCGCCGGTGGCGAGAATGCCGACATAGGGGACGCCCGAGTTGGACATTCGCGCACCCAGGGCCGGTGCGCTGCCGTTCACCGACATCGAACGCAGAATGCGGCCGGTGGAATACAGCCCGGCGTTCAGGCTGGAGAAACCCGCGGTCAGTACGACCAGATTCATGATGGTGCCCGCGCCGTGCACGCCCAGTCCGGCGAAGAAGGTCACGAACGGGCTCTCACCACCCACGAAATCGCTGTAGGGCAGCAGCAGCCCCAGCAACACCAGGGAGCCGACGTAGAACAGCGCGATCCGGGCGATCACCGTATTGATCGCGCGAGGCATGACCTGTTCGGGATGTTCCGTCTCGCCGGCCGCGGTGCCGACCAATTCGACTGCGGCGTAGGCGAATACCACGCCCGTTGTGACCGTGACCAGCGGCAGCAGGCCCACCGGGAACAGCCCGCCGTTCTCGGCCAGCAGGCCGAATCCGGTCTGCTGGCCTCGGATGGTGAACCGGCCGCCGAGAATGATCGAGCCGACGATCAGGAAGGCGACCAGGGCCAGGACCTTGATCAGCGCGACCCAGAACTCCAGTTCGCCGAACCAGCGCACCGAGATCAGATTGAACGCGACCACGATCACCAGCGCCACCAACGCGATCGCCCACTGCGGGATGATCTGGGTCGGACTCCAGTAATGCACATAGGTGGCGATGGCGGTGATGTCGACGATGCCGGTCATGCACCAGTGGAAGAAGTACATCCAGCCGACGCCGAAAGCCAGTTTCTCCCCGTAGAACTCGCGCGCGTAGGACACGAACGACCCCGAGGACGGCCGATGCGCGACAAGTTCGCCCAGGGCCCGTAGGACGAAGAAGACGAATACGCCGCATACCGCGTACACCAGGAAAAGTCCGGGCCCGGCGTGTTCGAGCCGATCCGCCGATCCCAGGAACAACCCGGTGCCGATCGCGCCGCCGATGGCGATCATCTGTAGCTGCCTGGGCCGTAGCGACTTGTGATACCCGGCGTCCTCGTGATGCAGACCTGCGGACGGAGCGGTCGACCTGGGCGGGTGGACGGCTGTCATGACACGGCCTTTCAGGTGACGTAAATCATATCGCCACCCAATGTACCGCCAACTATCGGCACATTAATCCCATCGCTGGGAACCCCCGAGGCCGGGCGAGCAACTACGGCGCTCGACCCGGCCCCGGGAATATGTGCTCAGACCCGCGCTCGGCCGGAATCCCCGAGCTCGTCCACATTCGCCTTGGACAGCGGTTCGGCGATGTCCTCCAACGACTTCCCTTCGGCATCCACACCGAAGAACCAGGCGACCAAGCCGCCGAAGATCATCGCCGCGGCTCCGATCAGATAGCCGATCGCCAGCGGCAGCCGGTCCAGACTCGGATTGTCGGCCCCGCCCACCAGGAGACTGAACAGATAGGGGGCCAGCACGCCGCCCGCGCCCTGGGAGATGGCGAAGAAGAAGGAGATCGCCTGGCCCCGCAGCTCCAGCGGGAAGATCTCGCTCACCGTGAGATAGGCCGAGGACGCACCGGCCGAGGCGAAGAAGAAGATGACGCACCAGAAGGCGGTCTGCGTGCCGGCATTCAGGATCCCGGCGTGGAATGCCCAGGCGGACAGGGCGAGTAGCACGCCGGAGAGCACGTACGTCCCGCAGATCATCTTGCGTCGCCCGATGCTGTCGAACAGCGGACCCAGCACGATCGGGCCGATCAGATTGCCGATCGCGAACGGGAAGAAGTAGTACCCGGTGTGATCGTCGGGCACGTGATAGAAGTGGGTCAGGACCTGCGCCTCGGTGAAGAAGATGGCGTTGTAGAGGAATGCCTGGGTCACCATCATCGTGAATCCGAGGAATGATCGAGATGGGTAGCGCCCGAAGAAGACTCGCGCCATCTGAAGATAGGACACCCGATCGAGTTCGACGATCTCGAGTGCCTGACTCGCATCCACCGGCGGCAGGTCCACGCCCCTGCTGCGGACGTGTTCCTCGATCTCGGCCACGGTGCGTTCGGCTTCCACGGCCCGGCCGTGCGTCAACAACCACCGCGGGCTCTCCGGGATCTGGCGGCGCAGGAAGATGATGATGAAACCGAGCACCGGGCCGATGAAGAAGCCGACGCGCCAACCCCATTCGACGGGCACGTAGTGCTCGTTGTACAGCAGCAGACTGGCCGCGGCCCCCAGAGCCGCACCGCCCCAATAGGTTCCGTTGATCGCGATATCCACCCGGCCGCGGTACCGCGAGGGCATGATCTCGTCGATCGCGGAATTGATGGCGGTGTACTCGCCGCCGATTCCGGTGCCCGCGATGAACCGGAAGATGAACAGCGACCAGGCATCCCACGAGAAGCCGGCCAGCCCGCTGCCGATCAGATAGATCGCCAGCGTCAGGATGAACAGCTTCTTGCGGCCGAGTTTGTCGGTGATCCGGCCGAAGAACAGCGCGCCCACCACCTGCCCGCCCAGATACCACGACCCCATCGCACCGACCTCACCGGGCGTCAGGTGCAGGGTCTGCTGATTCTGCAGCAGCGAGCCCATACTGGAGACGATCTGGATCTCCAGGCCGTCCAGAATCCAGGACACCCCGAGACCGACGACGATCAGCCAGTGGAATCTGGCCCACGGCAACCGGTCCATTCGCGCGGGGACCAGACTTCGAATGATAGTGCTGGGTGTCGACACTGTGCTGTCACCTCGATGGGAACGGGCGGATTCGGCTGCCGCGAGCGACCTTCCGATGATCGGAGGCCGACTGCGCAGTGCCAATGTATAGGTCAACCGCAGGCGGTACCGGCGGACTGCAAACCTCGGCCGAGTACGAGATGCCGCCTCGGCACGACCGATGCGCGTTCCGCTTTCCGGGGGCGTTCGCTGTGCCGGATGATGCGCAGCGGCGGCTTGTGATCGACGGCCGCGATCCGATGCCGATCCAGGTTGTCCAGGACCCGGCCGGCCGCGTCGTAGGCCACGCCCGCCCAGATCATCGAGCGCGGCCCCATTCCCCGATCTATCAGTACGCGAGCCGATTCCGCGCACTGACTCAGCAGCGGGCACTCCTGGCAGATCTGCACGGCGGCACGCCACGAATCGGGCGTGCCGACGTCCAGATCCCAATCGTTGGGGCCCTCCGCACAGGACGGTCGCCGCGCGCTCGCGGGCGGAAAAGCGGAGGATGAAGACGCCGAATCACGCGTCGGCGTACGCGATCCCGCTGTGGGCGCGGGTGTTTGGAAAGTGGTCACAGCCGTCTCCGAGGATGCCGAGGGCACGCCACGGGTCGGGCGTGTCCATGGGAGGGACGTCATCGGGGCCGATCAACGGTCCCCGGAAGCGGCGAACAACGCCGTACTCGAACGCTAACGCACTACAGCGCGAAGAGCAATAGATTGTGCCGTCAAATAACGGTACATTGACCTATGGTCTTCAGAGACATACCGTTGACCATGTAACCGCTACATCGCGGTACATAGAAGAGATGAGTTGGGCTTCCAGGGGGTCTGGCTGTGCAGGCGGAGTACACGATCGATGAGCTGGCACGGGTGGCGGACACCACCGTACGCAGCGTGCGGGTGTATCACGAGCGTGGTCTGTTGCCCTCCCCCGAACTTCGCGGTCGCATCGGTTACTACGGGTCCGCCCACCTGCACCGGCTGCAGACGATCAGCCGCCTGCTGAGCCGCGGGATGAAACTCAACGGCATCCGGGAACTGCTCGAGGCCTGGGATCGCGGTGACGGCCTCGCCGATGTCCTCGGCGTGCCCGAACAATCGCCGGACCGGGCCACGGTGGCGATCACTCGCCCGCAGCCGGTCGCGAGCCCGCCCGTCGAGGCGGTGCCCGCGGACGACTCGCAGACGCGTGCGATCCACCGCGCCCCGGCCCCGAGTCCCGCGGACCCGGCCACCCGGCTCATCGACGCCGGCTTGAGTTCCGCCGAGGCGCTGGCGCTGATCGAACGATTACGCGCGGACTGCGATCGGATCGCCGAACAGCACGTGGGAGAACTCTTCCACCGCCTCGGCGGGCAGACTCGCGAACGGTCCGGACGTACCGCGAACGAGCGCGGTGGACTCGAATCCGCCACCGAGGCCGCCCGCCTCGCGGTGACGCGCGCACTCGGCGAACTGCTGGATCACGCCTTCGCCCGGCGCCCGAGCATGCCGTGAACGCGGCTCACCGACGCTGCACGAGCTCATCGACGCTGCGCGTAAGCCACCGCGACCTGAACGCGGGAACGCAGCCCGAGTTTGGACAGAATGTTCGACACATGCGTCTGCACGGTTCGCCGCGACAGGAACATCTTCTCGGCGATCTCGGCATTGGAACATCCCTGCGCCACCTGCACCGCGACCTTGTCCTCGGTCGCGGTCAACGCGTCCCATCCGGTCTTGGGCCGCCGGCGCGGGCCCCGCGCACCGCGACGCACACCCAGTTCGCGCAGCCGGGCCCGCACCCGGGCGCTCTCCGGAACCGTGCCGAGGGCCTCGTAACGCCGCACCGCCGCCTCCAGTGCGGCACAGGCCTCCGCCGTGCGCCCGTTGCGGACCAGCATCTCCGCCAGATTCTCCCCCGCCAGCGCGGCGAACCGGGGCCGCTCCGATCGGGCGAATTCCGCCACGGCCTCGGCGACCCGGTCCACATCGCCGTCGGCGAGCCCGCGGAACAACAGCACGGTTGTCGGATCGCCGGGCGTGGACAGGCTCTCCACCAGTGATTCCGCGGCCGCTGCGGCCACGGTGCCCTCGATGAGTTCGGCCACCCGATCCACCGCGGCCGACGGCGGAATCGGCCGGCCTGCCGTCGCACCCGCGTCGGCGGCCGGTTCGGCGATCCGCTTCAGATGCAGCCCTGCCACCTCGACGTGCCGGCGCAGAGTAGCCCGGATCGACGGGGACACCCCCTCGGCGAGGACCCGGCGGACCAGATCGTGCCGGAAGGCCAGTTCGTCCCCGTTGTGCACCAGCACGCGCGCCTCGACCGCGGTGCGGATCTCGTTCCACACATCGATCAGCGAAATGCCAAGGATCTCAGCCAGTTTCACCGGATCGATGCGCGGGGCCAGCACGGCGGCCACCTCGAGCGTGTGCCGGGCCGATTCGGGCAGGAAGTCCAGCCGATGCGCGATCCTGGCCGACAGCGCGTCCGGGAGTCCGGCGCCGGGCTCGGCCGAGGTGCGACCGTCCAGCAGATCGGTCAGGTACAGCGGATTTCCGGCAGCACCCGCGATCAGGGCGTTCAGGTGCGGCCCGGGTGGCGCGCCCAGCGACTGTTCCACCAATCGGGCGACGTCCGCATCGGCCAACGGGCCCAAGGACATCCGCCGCGCACCCACCGCGTCGAACTCCGACAGCAGACGCGGCAGGCCGGGCCCCAGCGGGTAGGGGCGCATGGCCACCACGACCAGTAGCGGCATGGTGTCCACCGCGACGCTCAGCCAGCGCAGCACCGACAGACTCGCCGCGTCGGCCCAGTGGATGTCGTCCACCAGTACCGCCACCGGTCCGTCGGCGCACCACTGGCTCAGCAGTTCCGAGATGGCGGCGGTGACGGCGAACTCGGAGACGGCGCGGCGTTCGCCGGCGTCCTCGAACCGGGCCCCCAGCCGATACCCGGCCGCGCTGCCATCGCGATCGCCCAGCGCCACACAGGAACCGATGGCCGCGCCGGGAACCGGTTGTTCCGCCTCGGTCGCCGCACCGAGCAGAACCCGCGTCCGCGCGGCGGCGGCCATGCCGACGACGTGGTGCAGCAGTGCGGTCTTCCCGATTCCGGGTTCGCCTTCGATGAGCACGAAGGCGCCGCCGTTCCCGGATGCGACCCGGTCGATCAGCGCGGCGATCCGCTCGATCTCCGCGCAGCGCCCGACGAGGTGGACGGCCTGCTCCAGGGGTTCGATCGCTGTCATCCGGCGTACATCACTCCCACGCTACCTACTTCGAGTGCGCCGCAAGGCCCTGCCGAGCCGCCGGTTCACCCGCGAATTACATCACGATAGATTTATGTCGCGCGGTGCACCACCGAAATTGCCACAGCAGAAACACAAGCCCAACAAGGGACGACGAGCGCCCGAACCTATCATGCTCTCGCACCTGGGAATTGCGCTACGTAATGCGCCAGGCGAATGTCGCGGACATCACGATATGACCAGCGGGTAACCGCTTCTCACCGACGCTGATCGCCGGTACCGCACCGGTTTTCGGCGCACCGTTCCGCCGCCGGATCGATCCGCGGCACGGCGCTACCCGTGGACGCGCATCCAACCGTTCCGGCGCCTCGGAAACCGCCATTTACATCTCTGGAGATGTTTTTCGGGTTCGGACCTCGCCGCTGTGTGGCCGTCCCGGCGAGCGGCACATACAGTGGGACAACATCAATCGGGTCGAATGCGGGGAGTCCCCGCGGAAGGGGCGGGTCGTGCCGATCCCGTTGCGCGCCGCGGACGGCGCACCGCAGGACAAGATCGCGATGGGACTGGGCTGGGATGCGGCCAAGTGGCGACTGTTCGGCTCACGCCCGGCCGATATCGACCTGAACGCGGCCGCACTGCTGTTCAGCGGCGATCAACTGGTGGAGGCGGTCTACCACGACCGGCTCGACTCCAGCGACGGCGCGGTGCGCCTGCACGGCGACAACCTCACCGGCGACGGCTCCGGCGACGACGAGATCATCACCTTGGACCTGGACCGGCTGCCGACGCGGATCAGCGGTGTCGCGCTGCTCGTAACCTGTTACACCGGACAGACATTCGACAAGATCCGCAACGGCTTCTGCCGTCTCCTGGACCGCCGGACCGGCACCCAGATCACCTGGCAGACAATGCTGCGCGGGCCGCACACCGGCATGATCATGGGCATCATCCTGCGCACGAACGACGGCTGGCAGTACACCGAGATCGCCGAGGGCATCACCGCGGACCATCCACGCGAGGCCATGCCGCAACTCACTCGCTACCTGTCCTGATCGGAATATCCGCCCGCACGTTGCGCTTTACACGCGACGCGCACCGGACACGCCGCATCTTTACGAACGATCTCGTAACAGTGCGGATACAGTGCGACCGCTTTTCCGCAACCACTCCGAACTCATGCTTTGCTGAGCATGCTCCTTTCGCAACCCGCACGTGCCAGCACAGCCGGTCGATGTGGAAGGCTCCGAAATGTCGAAACAGCGAAGTTCTCGACTCGGCAGGATCGTCGCCGTACTGCTTTGCGCCGCAACCATTTCGGTCGGCATCGCGACACTCTGGCAAACACCGCTCGCCCGAGCGGACTGCCAAGCCCTGTGCGATGACGCCGCGAGCCCGGCGGGTCTGGCCTCCGGTTCGGCCTCGGCGGGATCCTCGGCGGCCGGATCCTCGGCAGGCGGTTCGTCGGCGGCCGGATCCTCGACCATCGGACCGAATCTGACGGGTATGGGCCTGAGCCTGGTGTTGCCGGTGATGGGGTTCGCGCCGCGCACGCTGGCCCGGATGATCGTGCCGCCCACCCAGTTTCCGTCCTTCGACAACGTCATCACCAACGAGAGTTCGTGGAACATCTTCGCGATCAACCCGAGCTCGGGCGCATACGGTCTGGGGCAGGCGCTGCCGCCGCAGAAGATGGCCCCGTTCGGCGCGGACTGGGCGTTCAACCCCGCGACCCAGATCCGTTGGGCCTACACCTACATGTGCGAGCGGTACGGCGGCCCGGACGGCGCGTGGGCGTTCTGGCAGGCCCATCACTGGTACTGAATCACCGGTACCGAATCATGGGCGCCCGCACCGGCTCGCACCGCCGCGCACGCCGTACCGCACGGTCGCCGCCGGGTAGCGTGGCCGCATGACCGAGAGCTTCGTGGCGCGGGCCGGGCGGATCGTCGATGCGATACTCCAGGCCGATCCGGTGACCGCTCTGTACGTCGGCGACCACCGAATCGATGATCGGCTGCCGGATCTGTCGCCGGAGGCGGTGCGGGCGCGGATCGTCCTGCTGCGCGAGGCCTCGCATGTCCTCGCCGAGGTGGACGCCGAGGATCTCGGCGCATCCGACCGGGTCGATCACGCCCTGTTGCAACAAGAAGTGGACCGTCGGATCTTCACCCTCGGGGAATTGCGTGAGCACGAGTGGAATCCGTTGGTGCACAATCCCGGACCGCTGCTGCACGGGCTGCTGGCGCGGCCGTTCGCGCCGCCGCCGCACCGTCTGGAACTGCTCACCGCCCGCCTCACCGCGCTGCCCGATGCGCTGGCGACCGCCCGCGCCGTGCTGCGGGACTGCCCGAGAATTCACGTCGAGACCGCGATCGGGCAGTTCGCGGGTGTCGCCGCGCTGATCCGGGAGCAGGCCCCCGCCCTGGCCGCGCAGGTGCCGGGTGCGCGGATCGCCTCGGCCGCCGAGGCGGCCACGGCCGCACTGGCCGAATTCACCGGCTGGCTCACCGATCGGCTCGACCGGTCCGAGCGCGACCCGCGCCTGGGGCGCCGGCTCTGGGAAGCCACGCTCTGGCACACCCTGGACACCGAGCTCAGCGCCGCGCAGGTACTCGATCGCGCACATCGGCACCTGGACCACCTCATGGACGAGATCCGTAGCGCCGCAGGCGAACTCCTTGGCGTCGGCAACCCCACCGACGAGACCGTGCGCGCCGCGCTGCGCCACCTGGCCGTCGATCATCCCACCGACGAGACCGTCCTGGCCACCGCGACCACCGCCCTGGAGGAGGCCGAAACCTTCACCGCCGCACAAGACCTGGTGACGTTGATCGATGATCCGCTGATCGTGCAGGAGATGCCGGAGTTCGCCCGCGGGGTAGCCGTGGCCTACTGCGATTCACCCGGCGCGCTCGAAACCGAAGGCGCGCCGACCTTTTTCGCCATCTCGCCGACACCGCGGGACTGGACCGCCGAGCGGGTCGCCTCGTTCTATCGCGAATACAACGACCACATGCTGCGCAATCTCACCGTGCACGAGGCGATGCCGGGCCACTATCTGCAACTGGCCCACGCGCGGCGGTTCCACGGGTCCACCGCCGCGCGCGGGCTTTGCGCCAGCGGCACTTTCATCGAGGGCTGGGCCGTCTACGCCGAACAGTTGATGTCCGAGCGGGGATTCGGCGGCCTGCCGGTGCGGCTGCAGCGGCTCAAATCACATCTGCGGATGACCCTCAACGCGATCCTGGATCAGGGCGTGCACTGCGGGGACATGTCCGAGGCCGAGGCGATGGAACTGATGCGACGGCGCGGATTCCAGGAGGAGGGCGAGGCGGCGGGCAAGTGGCGGCGCGCCCGGTTGAGCGCGGCCCAGCTGTCCACCTACTTCGTCGGCTACACCGAGGTTTCCGCGATCGCGGCGGCGCGCCCGGCGGGTACGAGCGTGCGGGACTGGCACGATGCCATGCTCGCCCACGGATCACCCTCGCCACGCCATCTGGCGGAGCTGATCACGCCCGGCTGAACCCCTCGCGGCGTGAATTACCTCTCCCGCCCGCTCGATACGGACATATCGGACGAACTCCGACACCCCCGCCGGGCTGGCGTTTCGCACCCGTCGCACCTGCGAAGATCGATTTCGGAAGCCACACCGATTGTCGTACCCGCGCAAGAACTGTCACAATCGTGTTCAGGGTAACGATCGCCGCACAGGTGCCGTCATCCATCGAATGAGCACGCCGCGGGCTCAGGCCAGGGCTGACGAAAGGCGCGTCGTCATGTTTTTGCGAGTGTTCGCTCCATCGTTCATCGTCGCTATCGCAGCGCTCGTTGCGGCGCTGATCTACGGCGGTCCGCAGGCTCTCGTGGCCGCGGCGGTGCTCGGCGTACTCGAGGTATCCCTGTCCTTCGACAACGCCGTGGTGAATGCCGGTGTGCTGCAACGCATGAGCGTGTTCTGGCAACGGATGTTCCTGACCGTCGGCGTGGTGATAGCGGTCTTCGGGATGCGGTTGCTGTTCCCGCTCATCGTGGTCGCGATCGGGGCCCACCTGGATCCGATCCAGGCGTTGAATCTGGCACTGCACCCACCTGCGGGCGGTGCGCACTACTTTCCCGATGGGATGCCCAGCTACGAAACCCTTCTGAACGAGGCCAATCCCAAGATCGCCACCTTCGGCGGGATGTTCCTGCTGATGCTGTTCCTCAACTTCGTGTGTACCAGGCGGGAGATCACCTGGCTGAGCTGGATCGAACGTCCGCTGGCTCAGCTGGGCCGGTTCGCCATGTTCCCCGTGGTGGTCTCGCTCATCGCACTGGTGCTGGTCGCGGGCATCGTCGTACCCGACGGTGAGGCGACTGTCGTGATGGTCGCCGGTGCACTGGGCATCGTGACCTATCTGCTCGTCGACGGCCTCGGCGCGCAGTTCGACACCGAACCGACCGGCCCGTCCCGAGCCGTTGTCGCGACCGGCCGGGCAGCCTTCTTCGGCTTCCTGTACCTGGAGGTGCTGGACGCGTCGTTCTCCTTCGACGGTGTGATCGGCGCGTTCGCCATCACCGCGGATCCGATCATCATCGCGCTCGGGCTGGGGCTGATCGGCGCGATGTTCGTCCGCTCGATCACCGTCTACCTGGTGCGCAAGGGCAGCCTGGCGGATTACGTCTACCTCGAACACGGTGCGCACTGGGCCATCGGCGCACTGGCGGCGATCCTGCTGTGGTCCACCGGACATGCCATCGACGAGGTCACCACGGGCCTGATCGGCGTGGCGATCATCTTCCTCGCGGTCCTGTGCAGTTGGATGTACACCCGCAGGCAGAGCGGGCAGACCACACAGGTGCAGGCGGCCGAACGCGAGCCCGAGGAGGACGACCCAGCCTCGGCTTCGGAACAGACGGCCGTGGAGCAGGACTATGAGGGCGGCGACGCGGCACTGCGGCTGTACGGACCCGAATTGCTGCAGAGGGTGCCGAACCCGTCCTCCGCCAACGGGTTCGGCCACTCCCGAGCGGCGCTGCCTAACTCGTCCGCGCAATAACCCCGCGCAGGTAGGCGGCCTGCCCGGCGTGCTGCAGATCGTCGGAGATCACGCTGACCAGCCGCACGCCGAGGGTGACCGGCGGATCCCACCGGGTGTCCACCACCCGGGACAGATCCGCATCGCTCAGCCCGCCCACATAACGCAACGTCTGCTCCTGCACCGCGTCGTAGTAACCGGTGAGCAGTTCGGCCGGTGCCTGTATTTCCGCGACATCGTCCGCGGAATGGCCGTATCCCGTGTCACCGGGGTCGATCGGCAGTGCGAACCGGTCGAACCAGCCGCCCGCGGTCCAGACCTGCTCCCGGCCGGCGACGTCGGCGACATGATCGTCCTGTACCCGGGTCAGATGCCATACGAGCCAGGCGATCGAATTGGCGCCCGGATCGACCCGGAAGTTCAATGCCGCCGCCGCGAGCCCGTCCACCGCCTCGTGCACGACCTCCCGCACCCGCTCGTACCCGTCGATCAGGACCTCAGCACTGGTGGTCACGCTCGAACTCCTTCCCCACAGAGGAATCTGGTATCGAACCCGACCGTACGCCGTGTTCGAGGGGCGCCGCGTCGCTCCGGCGGGCCGGAGGCCCCGTGTCACACTCGTGACCGCCACTTCGTCTATCCGGCATACACGGTGCGGATCCCATGGAAGGAGACGAATCCATGACCATCGCCTATTACGTCGTCGCAGTTGTCACGGCCCTGTGGGTCGGGTTCTCCAGCTACTCGCTGTTCGCCCGGAAAGCGTTCGTAGTCGACTCGCTGGTGGACTACGGGGTGCCGCGGTCCTGGTGGAACTGGCTCGCGCTCGCGAAAGGGGCCGGTGCGCTCGGCCTGATCGTCGGGATCTTCATTCCCGCCCTCGGCATCGCCGCGGCGATCGGACTGATGTTGTACTTCCTGGGCGCCGTCGCGACCACCCTGCGGGCGCGCTCGTACCGGACCACCGTGTACCCGGTGCTGTACCTGATCCCCGCCACGGCCACTCTCGTCCTGCAACTCGCCGCTGCGTGACAACGCGTCCGGTGAATCGGCCCCGGGGTCAGCGCCCCGAAGGTGCGAAGCCGGGGGCAGAATGTACGGCATGAAGTCCAGGCCGTTGACGCTCATCCAGGACGATCTCGTCGAGTACGACAAGGCCATGGAACGGATGGCGGAGATGGTCGAGCAGCGGCAACGGGACGAGCGGCCGGACACCCTGTGGCTGCTGAGTCATCCGCAGGTGTACACCGTCGGCCGGCGCACTCCGCACGAACATCTGCCCGATCCGGCCCACCACATTCCGGTGGTGGAGACGACCCGCGGCGGACAGCTGACCTATCACGGACCCGGCCAGCTCGTCGGATACCTGATCGTGAAACTGGGCGCGGGCGAAGGCGTGGTGGATTACATCCGCGAGGTGGAGTTCCGGCTCATCGAGGCGCTCGACCGACTCGGCATCCGGGCCGAACGCCGCGACACCCCGCCCGGCTCGGAATTGCTGACGGGGGTGTGGACCAGTGCGACGGGCCGCAAGATCGTCTCGATCGGTATGCGCCAGAGCCGCGGGGTCACCAGCCACGGCTTCGCCCTGAACGTCGACGGCGATCTGGAACCCTGGCGGTGGGCGGTGGCCTGCGGTCTGCCCGAGGTCGACATGACCTCGGTGCACCGCGAATCCGGCGCCGGGACGATGGACCGGGTGCGCCCGGTCGTCGCCGAGGCGTTCGAGGCGGCACTGTAAGGCCACGTCACGGCGCGGGACTTCCCGCTGGTGGTGATTCGCGCCCGCGGGCGGTGCCCGTTCGCGGACTTATCCTGCTCATTGTGGATGACATGCCGTACGCCCGACTCAGCACCGCTGAACGCGAGCGCGCACTGCATGAACTCGCCCATCATCTGAGCGTCGGGCGGTTGAGCCCGGCCGAATTCGAGGAACTCACCACGCGCGCCACGGCGGCCACCAGCACGGCCGAGCTGGCCGGTCTGCTCGCTGATCTGCCGGGGCAGGCGCCCAGGCCCTCGACCGAACCACCCACTCGCCCGCTGACTCCGATCGCCGTGCTGTCGGCGATCGTGGTCCTGGGCGCGATCGGCATGAGTGTGCTGGCGGGAAACTGGTTGTGGCTGTTGCTGATCCCGGTCGTTCCGGCCGTAATCCTCGGTGCGCGAAACATTGTCGCGCGTCGGTCGGTCTGATTCGCTGAGGGAGTACTGATATGGCGTGGTTCGACAGGGAGTTCATCGCCGTCCCCGAGGCCCGTAAGAACCAGTTGGTCTACAAGTGGCCGGATGTGAGCATCCGTCGCTACTCCCGGGCGGTGGTCAACGCCGACGAGATGGCGTTGTTCGTCAAATCCGGGCAGGTGGTCGCCACGATGGGGCCCGGACGGCACCGGGTCGACGCCGATGAACTGCCGGTGCTGGGCGCGCTGGTCGACTCGGTCACCGGCGGCAACTTCTATCGCGCCGAACTGTACTTCGTCTCCACCCGGGAGTTTCCGGGGGTCAAATTCGGTGGGCGGCTGGCCGATATCGTCGACCCGGCCAGCGAGCAGGTGGTGACCTTGCGCGCCTTCGGCGAGTTCGCGCTGTCGGTGCGCGAACCCGAGCAGCTGATCACCTCACTGGCCGGAACGACCGACCTCGCCGATCCCGCCGCGGTGCGGAACTGGTGCTCCGAACTGCTCCTGAAATCCATGAAAGTGACCATCACACAAGGGATTTCCGGTCGCGAATGGCCGATTCTGGGACTGCCCGCGCACCTGCACGCCATAGAATCGGCGGTGCTGCGTCAGACCAACACGACGCTCTACGAATACGGTCTGCGCATACCGCGGATGGGCAACTTCGACATCACCCTCGCCCCCGAGGATGCCGAGCGGCTCAAACGGCTGGCCAAGGATATGACCTACATCCGCCTCACCGGCGACTTCCAGCGTTACGCGGCAGGCGAATTGGCGCTCGACGCGGGGCACGGACTCGCCCACGGCGCGGGCGGTGGCGCGGGCTTCCTGGGGGCGGCCCTGGGGCTCAACGCCATTCAGCAGCACACGACCGCTCCCCCGGCTCCCGCACCGGCGCAACCCGCCGCCATGCCCATCTGCCCCGCCTGCAGCACCCCCAATCCGGCGGGCGGGCGATTCTGCGCGAACTGCGGCGAACACCTGAAAACCCCTGAGCCACAGCACTGCACGGCCTGCGGCCACGAACTGGCGGCAGCAGCCAAATTCTGTAGCTCCTGCGGTGTGGCGACCGGGCGCTGACCCGCCGCAGTTCCTCGGCTTCGAGCGCGACCACGTACACGCAGCCCGGCGCGAGGTCTGGACCGGGACCGAATTTCGGCGGCTGCCGACCGAGCGGGCCGGGCTGGAATTGTCGGCGCATCGGCGTCGGCGCACGCGGCCCGATCGAACGGACCACACCGCAGCCGCCCGGACCGGATTCGGCGGCCGACCCGCCGAGGCATCGCGCCGCCCGGATCGTGCCGTGGCGAGGACCGGACCGGAATAACGTTGCCGACCAAGCTTTCCGGCGCAGTCGAGCGGGCCGCTCCCGGAGAGATGCGGCCCGCTCGCGACGCGGCGTCAGTCCATGATCGCCGGGCCTGCCTCACCGGTGCCGACCAGGCCGCGGAACTGGCGGGCGGCGACGGAGAGGGTCGCGAGATCCTTGCTGTCGCTGGCGAAGATGTCCGTCAGCGCCGACCGGGCGCGGGCCAGGCGGGGGCGGTTGGTGGATTCCCAGTAGGCGATCTTCTCCGCGGCGCTCTCGGCGGGTTCGGTGATGGTCAGGACGTCGATCGTGAGCGAGCGCAGTGAGCCGTACAGATCGTCGCGGACGGCGAGCCGGGCCAGGGTGCGCCAGCGGTCGCCGCGGTCCAGACCGGCGACCTCGGTGAGCAGGCGCTGGATCTCGAAGCGGTCGTCCAGGGCGTAATAGAGGGCCACGACCTCCTGCGGGTCGCGCTGGGTGATGTCGGCGATGTCGAGCACGTCCAGCAGCGAGAACCGGTGGATGAGCAGATACACCTCCTCGGCCAGATCGCGCGGAGCGCCACGGTCGATCGGCCCGCGCGAGCGCCGCAGCAGATCGGCCGCGAGCGGACCGGGCTGCCAGGCCGGCACCGCGAGGGTGCGCACCCCTTCCCGGTATCGCGCGATATCCGCGCCGATCGCGATCGGCTGCGGACGGTGGGCCAGCAGCCAGCGGCAAGCCCGATCGAGGGTGCGCTCGGTTTCCAATTCCAGCTCGTCGCGGACCGCGGCGGGCATCGGCGTGGTGCGAATGCGCTCCCACAGCGTGTGCAGGTCGAAGATCTCCACCGCCGTGGTGAAGGCGCGCACGGCATCCGCGGCATCGGCTCCCGCTTCCTCGGCCAGCCGGAAGGCGAAGGTGATGCCGCCGTAGTCGACCATCTCGTTGACCACCGTCGTGGCGACGATCTCCCGGCGCAGCGGATGCCTGCGGATCGCGATCGCGAATCGTTCGCTCAGCGCCCGCGGGAAGTACCCCGGCAGGCGGGCGGCGAAGGCCGAGCTGTCCGGCAGATCACCGGCCAGCAGCTCCTGTTTGATCGAAAGCTTCACGTGTGCGAGCAGATTCGCGATCTCGGGCGAGGTCAGCCCTTCGCCACGCGCCGCGCGCTCGCTGAGTTCGGCATCCGAAGGCAACGCCTCGAGCGCGCGGTCCAGCTCGTGCCGGGTCTCGAGATCGGCGATCAGCCTGCGGTGCACCTCCAGCATCGAACGCGCGTCGCCGCGGGACAGGCCCATGCAGAAGTTCTGCGAAATATTGTCCCGCAGAACGAGTTCGGCGACCTCGTCGGTCATCGAGGCCAGCAGCGGATTGCGGTCGGCGGCGGCCAGCTCGCCACCGGTGACCAGGCCGTCCAGCAGCACCTTGATGTTGACCTCGTGGTCCGAGCAGTCCACACCCGCGGAGTTGTCCAGTGCGTCGGTATTGCACTTACCGCCGTGGCGGCAGAATTCGATGCGTCCCAGCGAGGTGAGCCCGAGGTTGCCGCCCTCGCCGATCACTTTGGCTCGCAGGCGATTCGCATCGACGCGCACCGGATCGTTGGTCTTGTCACCGGCATCGGCGTCGGACTCGGTGGACGCTTTCACATAGGTGCCGATTCCACCGTTCCACAGCAGATCCACCGGCGCGAGCAGAATCGCCCGGATCATCTCCGCGGGTGAGAGCGAGTTCACCTCCGGGGAGAGTCCGAGTGCGACGCGCACCTGCGGCGTGACCGGAATCGCCTTCGC
>NZ_BDCC01000081.1 GCF_001613305.1 Nocardia vaccinii NBRC 15922 | reverse complement strand
CTCGCTTCGGCCTCGAACAGGATCTCTTTGTGCCGCCGGGTGAGCTGGTGTGGGCTTTTCGCGGCCCAGAAACAGTAGTTGAGCAGGACCAGCATCGGCGGCACGCCGAGCAGGTCCGGATATCGCACATGCCGCTGCGGCCACTCGTGCCACCACGATTCCTGCCAGACATCCGGGTGCGATGTCATCGGCAGGCGAAGTCGCTGCCCAGGCTCCAGAATCTGCACGCCCAGACGACGCAATTCCCGCAAGGCAGCGACGGGGACGTGTTCGGATTTCGTCAGAACCGCCCAGTCCTCGGTCGACAGCCGCTGCACGGGTGGGGCGAGGATCGGCGCTTGGAAATTCATCCTGTCGTGCACCCAGGCCACCAGGGCGTGAGGCATCGAGACGGCGGTCATCGTATCGTCGGCGACCAACTCCACCTGCCCGCCGGGACCGAGCAGCGCCTTCAGATTCCGGGCTAAGTAGGCAGTCACCCAATCCTGCGGTGTCACCAACGAGTCGATGTCATCCCAGCGGCGATTGCGGGCACCCTCGATCACCGCCCGCGCTGCCACTCCGACCGAGCACTCGTGCCAGCTGTGCTCGGACCAGTGCGCTCGGGCCGCGTACGGGCTCAACGACATCGGGTAGATGTCGCAGGTGTCCTGTTCGTCCGCAAGTCCCATCACGCCCTCCCCTTCACCGGCACACCACCCAGAACCTTCCGTACCGACAAGCAGGTTCGGTCAACGCGCACCACACAGGGTGTAGCAGAAGACGAACGGCTCGGTGCCGTCATTGAACCACGCGTGCAGAGCCCCGTTCTGCACGATGCAGTCGCCCGGGGACAGCTGTACGTCGATCCCCTCGCCCACGCGCATGCGGCCCCGGCCGCTGAGCACGACCACGAAGTCGACCGTGCCAGTGGCGTGCGCCCCCGGGCGGGTGGTGTCGAAGGTATTCATCAAGCCGGGCAGCTTGGCTTCGGCTTCGGCTGCGGCGGAAGCGAATTCGGCCTCGGACCACTCGGCCGGGGGTTCGTAGGTCAACCCCGGCGGGACAGTGATGAACCCGAACCGCAACCCGTCCGGCCCCGGAAAATACTGGCCATATGGCTGCTGCGGGATCTCGGTCAACGGCAGGCGGGCCGGCTCGTCCAGTTCCCACATCCGGTGCATCTCGGCACCGGGAAGCAAAGCCAGGGTGACCGGTTCGATGTCGCGGTCCTGTAGCACTCGCGCCTGCCCGGCCTCGTCATGTCCCACCACAATTCTGCGCATCCGCACACTCCTCGACTTGTCGGCACCGGATGAAAGCGCACCGCCGCTGACTGCGATTTCGCTTGGCGCGCAGCGGTACAACGACGGTATCGATGCGGGCGTTCGTCCCTGTAGTCCGCGAGCGCAGGGCGATGGTCCCGGCGCGCACAGTTCACCGACGCCCGATACCCCACTGTCGCGAGTCCACCGGGCTAATCTGATGGCTGTCCGGCTCCGGCCGGATCCAGCGACGATGACGAATTCCGGGAGTCCGGGTTGGTGAACCGCACACCTGATGCCGAATCGGCCACCACGGAGGTGATGCATCCCCGTGAACGCGTCGACTACTGGGCGCACCTGATCGACTCGTATCACGGCCGCCTGGGTTATCGCTTCCCGAGCCGCAGCGACTTCCGGGGCCGCGCGCTGCGGCGCCGGACGGATCTGTACCAGCTGGTGGGGTGGGAATCCGACGCCGTGACCTACTGTCGCGACCGCAGGCACATCCGCACTGCCCCCGACGAGGATTACCGGCTCGTGTTGGCCACCACCGGACAAGTCCTACTCCGTCAGGACGGCGAGGGCGGTTCGCTACCGCCGGGAACATGTGCTCTGGTCACCATCGACCAGCCGATGGAAGTCTCGATGAGCGACCGCAGTACCGGGCTGATCATGACGATTCCCCGGCACGAGATCCAGCACCGCCTCGGCCGGACAGCCGCACCGGTCCGGCCGTTGGACCTCACGACCGGACTCGGCCGCGTGACCGCCCGAATCGCTGCCGGCCTGCATTCCGAGCAGGACACCCTGACCGCACGCCAATTCGACGCGGTCTCCGAACGACTGGTCGACCTGCTGTGCATGCTGATCCTCGGCGAGTCCCCGGCCGCGGCGACGCACACCGACGAGCTGGTGGAAACTGTTCGCGAGTACGTTCGACGGCACGCCCACGATCCGGCGCTGACCGGCGCCGCCATTGCCGACGCGCTCGGTTGGTCGCTGCGTCAGATCCAGTCGGTCCTCCAGCGTGCCGGTACCACACCTCGCGAGCTCATCATGGCCGAGCGTCTGCGGCTCGCCCGCACGCGCCTCGGCGCGCCCGCCTACCGGCATCTGAGCATCGCCCGGATCGGGCTCGACCTCGGCTTCGGTTCGGCCGGCAGTTTCAACAAGGCCTTCCGCCGGCATTTCGGCGTGACACCCGGCAGTGTACGAGCAGACGCCATGCGTCCGTGACTTCGTCGCGCACCCCGGCCAGGCTCGCGATCGGGGCGGGCGAACGTTTCGGCCCCCAACCGGCGTGCCGCCCCGGCGGGCGACCACTATTGCATCGGCGGCCACGGAAGAGCAGGGTGAACAAGGTACCGGTGGCGCCACCGGGGCGCTGCCTTCGAGTCGAGAAGGGGGTACGGACGTGTACGCACGCTCCACCACGATTCAGGCGCGACCCTCCGAAATCGATGCCGGGCTCGCGTACGTTCGCGACGAGGTGATGCCCGCTCTCACCGGCATCCCGGGCTGCGTCGGGCTGTCACTGTTGGTGGACCGGAGCTCGGGCCGGTGCATCGCCACGAGCGCATGGGATTCCGCGGAAGCGCTGCACGCGAGCGCGGACCATGTGCGCCCGATCCGCGACCGGGCCGCAGAACTCTTCGGCGGCAGTGCCAAGGTCGAGGAATGGGAGATCGCCGTCCTGCACCGTGAGCACAATTCGCCGCAGGGGGCCTGCGTGCGCGCGACCTGGCTCAAAACCGCTCCCGACCGACTCGATGCCGCCGTCGAGGCATACCGAAGTCAGTTCCTGTCGGAAATGGAAACCCTCGAAGGCTTCTGCAGTGCGAGCCTGTTGATCAACAGGGCATCCGGTCGCGCGGTGTCGTCCGCCACCTATGACAGCGCCGAGGCGATGGCCCGCAGTCGCGACCAGGCCGCGTCGCTGCGGGCCGATGCCAGCCGTCGATCCGGCGCGGAATTGATCGACGGCGTCGAGTTCGAATTGGCGCTCGCGCACCTTCGGGTTCCCGAAATGGTGTGACGGCGCTCGGGCCGCTTCTAGGTGGTCGCCTCGGTCCGAGTGGACGGCAGGAACGGAGCAAGCAGATTCGTCTCGGTGGACGGGCCCGGTTCCCATTCGGCGATCCACGGGCCCGTCCCCGCACTCGGATCGAGCACACCGTTTTCGAGCCACCGGTACCGGCCGTCCAGGATTTTCCGGGCCAATGCCGTGTCGGCGTCGTCGGTGTTGTCCCACAGAGCGTCGAACAGTTGGCGCACCCGGACACGGGCTTGGCGGCAGAACACGTCGGCCAATTCCTGTGCGGCGTCGGCGTCCGCGCTGTTCTCGGCTCGCAGCGCCCGGGCCCGCACGCAGGCGGCGGACATCGCGAACAGTTCCGCGCCGATATCGACGATGCGGCCCAGAAAGCCTTGGCGGTACTCGAGTTTCGCCTGCCAGCGACCCATCGCGTACATCAGCGACCGCGCCTGTTTGCGCGCGGAGCGTTCGACGAAACGCAAATGTCCCGCCAACGGCCCGAATTCGGTGAACCCGCCCGGCGTCGTCCCCGCCCCGACGGCCAACTGCGGGAACCACTTGGCGTAGAAACCGCCCGCCCCTACGGCGGCCTTGGCCTTGTCCTTGAACTGCGCGTTGCGGTCGACCAGCGCACCGGCCGCGGCCATGTGCGCATCGGCCATCTCGCGCGCGATCAGCAGTCGCATGATCTCGCTCGATCCCTCGAAGATGCGGTTGATGCGCAGATCCCGCAACAACTGCTCGGCTCCCACCGCGCGCTCGCCCCGGGCACGTAGCGAGGCCGCGGTCTCATAGCCGCGCCCGCCGCGGATCTGCACCAGTTCGTCGGCGATCCGGCAGCCCACCTCCGATGCCCACAGCTTGGCCAGTGCGGCTTCGATGCGGATGTCGTTGCGCCCCTCGTCGCACATCGCGCCGGACAGATCCAGGACCGCCTCGAGCGCGAAAGCGGTTGCGGCGATGTAGGACAGTTTCGAACCGACGGCGGCGTGCTGACCCACCGGCCGCCCCCACTGGACGCGGTTCAGTGTCCATTCGCGGCCGATCCCGAGCGACCATTTGGCCGCCGCCGCGCACAGAGCGGGGATCGCCAGTCGACCGGCGTTGAGGGTCGTGAGCGCGATCTTCAGCCCGTCACCTTCGCGGCCGATCAGATTGCGGCTGGGTACGCGCACGTTGTACATGCGGGTCAGGCCGTTCTCGATGCCGCGCAGCCCCATGAAGGAGTTGCGGCGCTCGACGGTGATGCCGGGCGAATCGGCCTCGACCACGAATGCCGAAATACCGCCTCGATGCCCGTCGCTCTTGGGCACCCGCGCCATGACCACCAGCAACTCGGCCACGACGCCGTTGGTGGTCCACAGCTTCACGCCGTTCAGTTCGTATGCCTCGCCGTCGGCCGTCGGGGTCGCGGTGCTGGCCATCCGCGCCGGATCCGAGCCCACATCGGGTTCGGTGAGCAGGAACGCACTCACCGCGCCGCGGGCGCAGCGCGGCAGGAACTCCCGTTTCTGTTCCGCGGTGCCGGCCAGCTTCAGCGGCTCGGGCACACCGATCGACTGATGCGCCGACAGCAACACTCCCAGGCTGGGGTGCGCGGAGCCGACCAACATCAGCGCGCGGTTGTAGCCGACCTGCGAGAGCCCCTGCCCGCCGTACTCCTCCGGGATCTTGAGCCCGAAACACCCCAGTTCGGCCAGCCCGCGCACGTAGTGCTCGGGGATCTTGGCCTCGTCCTCGATCCGGCTGCCGTCGATGGTCTCGCAGAATTCCCGCAGGCGCCGCAGATATGTCTCGGCCTTGGCCTCGTCCTCGGCGGACGGCCGCGGGAAAGGATGGATCAGGTCCAGCCGGAACCGGCCGAGAAACATTTCCTTCGCGAATGACGGCTTGCCCCAGGTACTTTCGCGGGATTCCTCGACGAGCGCGCGAGCTTGTTCCTCGGTGGCGTCGACTTTTGCGGTAGTCGCCATGATGCCCTCCTCGAAGGTGACGCGGATCACATTCGAGTGTAGGAGCCTTGGTTACCCGCCGGTAGGGGGTTGGGCCAACTCACTTGGCGGCCATCTCTCATTTCCCGCAGGCGCGCCGGCCGAATGTGGTCAGCAGGCCGATCGGGTGGGTATTCGCAGGGGTCGCGCGGAGGTGACGGTTTCAGGTCCCGCGGGGGTGTCGAAGGTTATCGGGCCACCGGAGGCGAGGGTCACCGTCGTGGTGCGCGGCGCGATGCGGACGGTGACGGCGCCGGCGCCCACCGCGAGCCCACGGATGGTCAACCCACGTGAAAATCCTTGGGGCAGCACGGGATTCAGTCGCGGATGAGAATCGGTCCAGCGCAGTCCGGTCGGAGCGTAGAGCAATCCCTGCAGGAAGCCGGCTGCGCCGGTGACGAAGATCCACGCCGCCTGACCGAGTGCGTTCGCGCCGGAACGGTCACCGCGTGCCTCGGATTGAAAGTCGTAGGGACCACGCACATATGGCCGCACCGACTGGTCGAGGAAGTGCTGGGTGCGGCAGGGGTCGTAGTCGGCGCTGAGAATCGCGCCGACGGCATTGCTCATGTTCGGGCCGCCGGGGTCGGTCCGATCGAAGTAGTAGTGCAGCGTGTCGACCGGCGAGTACCCGGGTGAGGTGTAGGAGAACGGGTAGCTGAGCAGCACGGTATCGGCCTGTTTGATCGGCGCTCCCGCATACCCGAGGTATTCGGCGGGTACCCCGGGGGCGATGTCGGGTGGCATGGCCATGTTGGCGGCGACGTCGGCCCAGCGCGGGTCGACCGGCAGCCCGGCCGTCCCGGCGGCCCGGGCGGCGATGCGCATCGTGTTCATCACTCCACCGTTGGTGAGAGCGTTGTCGACCGACACCGCGACATACTCGTCGGCCCCGGCCGCCGGCACGTAATGGTATTTCCCGTCGGGCATTTTCGGGCCCACCCGGGCGGTGAGGTAGTCGGCGATGGCGGTGATCACCGGGGCGCCGGTGGTGTGCAGCCATTGTCGATCGCTGGTAGCGGTGTAGTACTGCCACTGCGCCAGGGCGATCTCGTTGCTCAGGTGTTCCTCGGTGAGTCCGCACACCACCGGTGAGGCGCACCGCTGGGCAGGACCGTCGTTCCACGGGTACAACGCGCCCGGGAATCCGTAGCCGCGAGCATTGGACCGCGCGGATGGCAGGGACCGGCCACGAAAGTCGACTATCGTGCGCGCCAGGTCCGGGTACAGCGCCAGCAGTGTCGGGAAGATCCAGGTGTCCGCATCCCAGAACGTCATGCCGCCGTAATCGTCGGAGGACAGTCCCGCGGGCTGCACGGCCCACCGGTCACCCGCACGAACACTGGCCAGCACCGAATACAGGGCCGCGTGGATCCACCGCATGTAGTCCTCGCGCCCGGCGATATCGATTCCCTTGCGCCACAACTGGTTCCACGCGTCGGTATGCGCGCCGTATTCGGTGCGGTAACCCGCCGCCCGGCCGGACTCGGCCGCGGCGGCCGCGGCAGCCCGCGGATCGGGGCCGTAGTCGGTCGAGGAGATTCCCACGTACTTGGTGAACGTGTACTCGCCGCCCGCGGTCACCGGCGTGGTGTAGCGGATCCCACTGGTGGCGGGCAGTGCCGCGGCCGCGGTGTGCCGGGGCGTATCGACGGCCGAAACCACGAATGCGGTGTCCGCCGAGCCGTCCGCGCGCACCCCGGCGACGCTCTGCTCACGGGCCGGATCGGCAAAGGCGGTCACCGGGGACACCCGTCGCGCTGCCGCGGCGTCGATCAAGTCGGTGACCTCGACGTCTCCGGAGAAGTCGGGGACGAGGGTCAACCGCTGCACCGCCAGGTCGGGTCGCGAGCGGGACACGAACGTGTCGTAACGCAGGCGCACCCGATGCCCGGGATCCGGCGTCCAGGTGACTCGAGTTGTCGCCGTTGCCGTCCGGTAATCGAGCGTCTGGCGGTAGTCGTGCACCGCCGCCGGATCCACGTCGGCCCGGTATTCATGACCGAGGACCCCGACGGTCAGCCCCGACCAGGCCGGCAACGCCGCGATCACCTGCGTGTACTGCGGCGAGGGAGCCGCCCGAGCATAGAAACCGGCCAGAAACGTGCCGGTGTACCGAGGCTGCTGCAACGGGAACGCGGTGCGTGCCGTGTCTCCGTAATCGTGGTACCCACCACCGCTGGGCGGCAGCATCGTGCCGATCCGGCCGTTACCCAGATACGGGGCAGCTCGAAAATCGTTCGGCGCGAACATGTCCGACGTGGCCGACCACTCCCCAGCCACGCCGTCGTCCGCGCGTGCGACACCAGGTGGCGACGTCGTCGGGACCAGCACACCGGCCAGTACGACCAACACCACCCACAGCAACCCGCCCCGCCCCCGCACGACGCTTCCGATCCCGATCACGCCGCCCATCCTCGGAATCGGGCACGGGCCGGTCAACACGACACGCGCAAGCGGGCGCGTCGCGGCTCGGCACCGGTGTGGCTCCATCGCCCACTGCCGCGCGGTCGCGGAGCCACCGAAGCCGTGGTCTTCTGCTGTGTCGCCCCTACCTGCAGTCCGATCGAACGTTCCGGCAGGTCTCAATCGAGGCGGTAGGCGGCGTCGGAGATGGTGAAGCCGTGGCCGTGGCCGTGGCCGTCGCCGGTGCGGCAGGTGACGCCGGTGGCTTCGTGGACGACGCACTGGGTGCCGGCGACGCGCAGTGCGACGTCGTAGGGCAGGACCTTCGAATCCGGGCCCGCGACGGGAGAGCAGGCGTTGCCGAACGACGCCCGCGTGCCGGTGCTGACCGAGATCGTGTTGGGCTTCAGTTGTCTGCCGGTGCAATCGGAGACCGTCGGGGTGCCGGGTGGGAATCGGCCGTTACAACTCGCGCGGCCGGCGTCGATGCCGCAGAGGAATCTGCCGCTCGGGGATTTGAACGTCGTGCCGTAGTCGGTGTGGTACTCGGCGGGGTCGGCCGTGGCAGGCGGACCGGCCTCGGCTTCGACAGCGGCGAGGGCCGGTGCCGGACCTTCGGCCGGAGTGGCCGAGTGTGCTCCGTGCCCGCATCCGCCGATGAATCCGATGGTTGCCACTGCCATCGCGATGCCCGTCGCCCGTCCCGCGGGCGATGGGCTCACGATGCTCGAGATATTCCGGAACAGCGTCATGAGGTCCCCTCTGAGCCGAGGTGTCGGTGTGGACCGACGTGAGCGTCGGCCCGTCCTTACTGACTTGGCTATGCCCTGCCAGGCTCCCGCAAACCTGACGCGGCGCATCGATCCGAAGATCGGCGAATTAGGGCCTTTCGGGAGTGGGCGACGGGCGTTCGGTCTCTACCGGCGCACCGGTCGACCCGAATAGCCTCGGTTGTCGAGCGACAGAGAAACCGACGCCGGGCACCGTCCGGCAACGCTCGTCCGGCGTCAGGCATTCGAAGGCAGGCTGATGACGGATACCCGCGAGTCCCATTTGACCCAGTCGGACTTGTTCTCCTGGAGCATGGAGCGCGATGCGATCCTGCGCTCGACAGTCACGTCGATCCTGATCCTGGACTCCCTCCCGGATGTGGACCGGTTCCTGCGGCTGGTCGATCGCGGATCGCGAGTGGCGCCGAGGTTCCGGGAAAGACTGGCGGCCCTGCCGACCGGCTTGGCTCCGCCCCGATGGCTCCTGGACACCGATTTCGATCTGTCCTGGCACGTGCGTCACATCGCATTGCCCGCGTCGACGGATGTCTCCTCGGTGCTGGAGTTCGCGCGCTACGAGGCGATGACCGCCTTCGACCTGGTTCGACCGCTGTGGCAACTGACGTTGCTGAGTGGTCTCACGGGCGGCAAGGCCGCGTTGGTTCTCAAGTTCCACCATTCGTTGAGCGACGGCCTGGGCGGCCTCCAGTTGGCGAACGAGATCGTCGATTTCACCCGGTCCGGTGACAAGCGCGGTCCGGTTCCCGAGCGGGTGACCGAATCTCGCGGCGAGTTGGCCGACATCCTCGCCTGGAACGCGGCCATCGGTTCGGCGCTGGTGCGCAACGGGATCTCGCACCTGCCGGTGCTGGCCTGGCGAGCGATGACCGATCCGGTTCGAACGATCCGTGACGGCGCCGCGATGGCCGTTTCGTTCGCACGTCTGGTACGCCCGGTGACCGATACCTGGTCACCGGTCATGACCAGCCGTGGGCTCGGACGACGACTGGCGACGATCGATGTGCCGGTCACGGGACTGCGTGAGGCGGCGCACGTGGTCGGCGGCACGCTCAACGACGCGTTCCTGGCCGCGATCGTGCTGGGCTTGCGCGCCTACCACGCACGTCACGGCGCGGCCATCGAACGGCTCCGGGTGACGATGCCGGTCAGCCTGCGCAAGCCCGACGATCCGATCGGCGGCAACCGCCTCACGCTGGCCAGGTTCGCGCTCCCGGCCGACAGCGAGAGTCCCGCCGTACTGATGCGGGCCTTGCACAAGGCGGTCGTCGACTGCCGGCGCGAACCCGCCATGCCGTATTCGGCCGCCGCGGCGGCGGTGCTGAATTGGCTGCCCGTCGGCATGGTCGGCGCCATGTTGAAACACGTGGACTTCGTCGCCTCGAACGTCCCGGGGTCGCCGGTGCCGATGTACGTCGCCGGCGCCGAGGTGGAGCGGATGTACGCCTTCGGCCCCACGATCGGCACCGCATTCAACGTCACCCTGATCTCGCATATCGATACCTGCTGCGTAGGGATCAACGCCGACACCGCCGCGGTGCCCGACCTGGATGTCCTGAAGGATTGTCTCGCCGGTGGTTTCCGCGCGGTGCTCGACGCGGCGGCCACCCATCGATCCGGCGAGGCCGCCGGTGCGGACCGTCCAGGGTGACCCCGCGAGGTCATTTCGCGGGTCGCACCCGGGCGTGCCTCAACTCGCGAAGGGCGGTCCGCAAGCCGCGGCGCTTACCGGTTTCAGGATCGACACCGAAGTGTACCTGGATACCCTCGCGGACGGCGAACCGCAGTTCCGATGACGTTTCCGGGGCATCGTCGGAGGTCGCTCGGAGTAATGCGTTGGGCAGCGCCAGCTTGGCGATCGTCCGGAACGATTGGAGGTATTGGCCGCCGAGCGAACCGGTCGTATAGGGGAGGTCGTATTTGTCGCACAGTTCGCGGACTCGCACGCCGATCTGCTCGTAGCGGTTACTAGGCAGGTCGGGGAACAAGTGGTGCTCTATCTGGTGGCTGAGATTGCCGCTCATGAAGCGCATCAGCGGCCCGGCCCGGAAGTTGGCGGACCCCAGCATCTGGCGCAGATACCAGCGCGGCTGATCCTCGTCCTCGAACTCTTCGACGGTGAACTTCTCGGCGCCGTCGGGGAAGTGACCGCAGAAGATGACCATATAGGCCCAGTAGTTGCGGACGAAGTTGGCAGTGGCATCGGCCGTCAACGTCGTCTTCCAATTCCGTCCGGCCAGCGCCGGGTAGATCAGGTAATCCTTGGCCGCCTGCTTGCCGACCTTGGTTCCGATGACGCGCAGGTCCTTGAACGCCTGCCGCCACGTCTTCTCACCGTTGCGCAGCTTCTCCACCTCGAGGTGGTGCAGGGCCACGCCCCATTCGAAAAAGGTCCCGAGAAGCAGGTTGTATACCGGGTTGCCGATATTCCACCACTCCCACGTCTGGTCACGGGTGACGCGCAGGATGCCGTAACCGACATCGTCGTCCATCCCGACGATGTTGGTGTATTTGTGATGGACGAAATTGTGCGAGTGTTTCCACTGCACGCTGGGACAGGTGGTGTCCCACTCCCACGACGACGAGTGGATCTCCGGATCGTTCATCCAATCCCACTGCCCGTGCATCACATTGTGGCCGAGTTCCATGTTTTCGATGATCTTGGCCAGTGAGAGCATCGCCGTGCCCGCGAGCCACGCGGCCTTGCGGTTACTGAACATCAGCGTGACCCTGCCGCCGGCGGCCAGCGCGCGGTGCAGCGTGATGGTGCGCCGGACATACCGGGCGTCGCGCTCGCCGCGCGACTCCTCGATGTCACGGCGGATGGCGTCGAGTTCGGCGCCGAGCGCTTCGATGTCGGCTGGGGTCAGAAGCGCGTAGATGTCGATGTCGGTGATGGCCACCCGGCCTCCTAGATATCGAGAGTGCATTCACCAGACACGCTGCTGATGCACGTTTGAATTCGTTCTCCTTCGCGGCGTTCTTCACCGGTACGCAGGTCGCGGACATACCCACCGGCGAGCGGAAGGACACAGGTCTGGCAGATGCCCATCCGGCAGCCGAAGGGCATATTGATGCCCAAATTCTCGCCCGCCTCGAGAAGTGTGGTCGCGCCGTCGATCCGCGCCTCCTTATCCGACAGGGCGAACCGTACCGTCCCGCCTTCACCGCCGTGATCGGTGCGGGCGATGGCGAACCGTTCGATATGCAGCCGCTCCCGCAGGCCACCGCGCTCGTAATGCGACTCCATCGAGTCCAGCATGCGTGGCGGTCCACATGCCCAGCAGTCGCGTTCACGCCAGTCGGATACCCACTCGTCGAGACGGGAGACCGAGAACTTACCCATTTCCCGAGTGAGCTGAAGGTGCAGTGTGTAGCTGGGGTTCTTGTCGGCGAGGGCTTCCAGCTCATCGAGGAAGATGACGTCGCCGCGGGTCGGCGCGGAATGGACATGGCGGATATCGGGCCGCTGCCCGCGCGATTCGAGAGACCGCAACATCGCGATCACCGGGGTTATACCGCTGCCCGCGGTGACGAACAGGATCTTGCCCGGGACGGGCTCGGGCAGATGAAAATCGCCGCGCGGCGCGGCCAACCGGATGATGGTGGAAGGCGCCACACCATCGACCAGGTGGGTCGACAAGAAACCGTCGGGGTTGGCCTTGACGGTGATCGCGATCGTTTTCTTCTCGGCCGAACTGATCGATGTGAGCGAATAGGACCGCCACCGCCAGCGGCCGTCCACCTGCAGTCCGATGCCGACGTACTGGCCGGGTTCGTACCCCGCCGGGAAGCCCCACCCGGTGCGGATCGTCACCGTGGCCGTGTCCTCGGTCTCTTTGACGACGCCGAGCACCTTTCCGCGAAGTTCACGGGCGGTCCAGAGTGGATTGATCAGGCGTAGATAGTCATCGGGAAGCAGCGGCGTGGTAGCACGGGCGAGCAATCCGCGCACGATGTTGACCTCGGGCTTGTTCGCGCCGACGCCAACGGCCGGACGCGCACTCCATCTCAGCAGCCCCACAAGAGAACCTCCTTTCCGTGTACAAGTGTACACTGAAATGGCGCCCTTGCGCATCTCGCTGGCCCCCGCTCTGTTCGATATTGAAATGTCGCGCAGAGGAACCTGGAGCCACCTGCACTGTCGAGCGCCAACCCTGCCCGCGGCGTCGAACGCGGACGCCGATATATCTGGGTGAACATGTGTGTACAAGTATCGACATGCGACACTCCGCGCCGGATTCTCCACCGACGGACGGCGCGATGGAGATCGAGAAGACCCATTCGAGCCCAACGGTCCGCTGGGGGGGTGAAGGGAATCCTCTCCCACGACCAGTACTACCCGGTAACCGAAAGACGAACCCGCGTAATTCCGGCAGGTCACCTCGTCACCCCATCGCGCGACAGCCCACGGGTGGACCCGCCTCGATCTCCGGTCGGACGGCGATGTGCCGTCACCCGATAGTTGCGGCGCTGACTGCGCGATAGGCGAGCAAGTACGTCACGAACAGATGCGGATGCTCGTCCCGCAGCGCATACAACGCGGACGTATCGGTGGTGTAGCCGGGTGTCGGCGGCAAACCCAGTTCCTCGAACAGCACCTTCTGCAGCTCCTGGCCGGAATCGAGGTCGACCGGCCGACCGATCAGCTGGCAAGCAGCAGAATGAAAGTGCGCCGCCGCGTCGAGCAGCTGGCGGCGCCTTTCCTCCCCGAGGTCATCGACGTCGTCGGGTTCACGTGTCACCGAACCAGGGCCGGTGGAAGTGGAATCTGTCATGAAATGCATTCGTTACAGACGGTGTGCCCGGATCACCGCAGGTCCATGCATGCATGGATCGCCTCCGACTCGTCGGGAATGCCCGAAGACCGGCGCTCCCCTGCCTGCCGCCCATCGAATCGAGTCAGTTGACCGGAGGCCGGGCAGCGTAGACCTCATGGAGTTCGGTCCCGACCAAACAGGGGTCTTGCCTGCGGTTCGGCGACAGTCCGTGCCGACTCAGCAACTCGCACACCTGTTCCAGTCGGCCGTTGGTGTCGTGCACCTCGGCCACCACCGCACGAATACGCGGCCAGTCCATTTCGGAAATTCCGCGCAATACGTCCAATTCAGCCCGCTCGACATCCACCTTGAGCAATGCGATATCAGCATCGGGGGCATGTTCGGACAGTATTTTGGAGACCGTGGTGACCTCCACATCGATCTGCTCGCCGTCATGCAGGCCGGCAGTAATATGTCCGATCGATTCATCATCCAGACCGCTGTTGCGCAGAAAAATCTTCGTCGTCTCGTCATCTTCCGCGCGGTCGGCATACATACCGGAATTGGCCGACGCCCGCGGGTACCAGGTGAACGGCAGGATTCCGGGCGCGGCACCGACGGCGGCCTGGAGCGCCACCCCATGAGGAACGTGAGCGGCCATATTGCGCTGCAGGCAGTGAAAAATAGTCGGTACAGGCTCGGCCGCAATGACCCGGATTCCGGGGCATGCGTCGGCGAACATCATCGCGGTGAGGCCGATATTCGCGCCGATATCCAGGATGATCTCCTCGGGCCGAAGGCGCGCGGCGGCGTACCGATAGAAACCGCTCGGCGCCATCACCTCGCGCCACAGCATGCGCGCCTCGGCCGGACTCGTACAAGTCACCCTTACCTCATCGCTGAGTCGCAACTGCTGCAGTGTGGACGTCATACGTTCGCGAACCTCTCGTAGTAGGACCGATGGTGGCCGGAGCGTCCCGAGATCACATTCCTTGTTCTCCCGTCGACACTCGATGACATTTACGTGGAAACGAAAACCCAACCCCCCGAAGCTCCCGGCGATTCTAGTCGCAGCATTTCGATCCAACACATATCACGGTGGCATTTCATCTCGAGAATTTCGATGTGCGGTCGAGTCCTGCAGTTGGTGTACGGTCTGACGTCGGCGAGTCCGAGTCGGCGAGACGACTGTATTGAATCAGCACGTTCAACCATCGTCTACACCGCTCTCATCGGCACCGGGACTTCGTGATCTTTTCGAAGACACCCGATCCGGCTGCTCTGCCGGCCAGATCCTGCGGGCACGAGCCGACGAGCGATTTGCACGACGGAGTCGGCAGGCGCCCCGGCCCGATATCAGAATTACGGTAAGGCCGAGCAGGAGCAGAACCGCTCGGCGGGTGTACGAATCGCGGGGCGAGCGAGAGCCGTCGGCGAAATCGGGTTTTTCGGGCGATGCCACGGCTGGGTCTGCGCGGCCGTGGTGCGGCGCGGCGGAAGTGCCATGAGATGTGGTCGGCGAGTCGGCCGAGGGAGTATTTCCCACAGAAATCCCGGGTGCGGCCGGACCTGTGAGGTGGCCGCTGTGCAGGTGCAACTTCCGGCTGGCCAAGTCGCGAGCAAGCGCAATGAACCAGTCGCTGAGCACGGTGGTGGTCGGGCGGATCCCACCATAAGAATGTGTGTATCCGCCGTGCCGGCGAATGGTATCAGCGAAGTGACTCCAAACATGCGGATCAAGAAGTTCCGCATTGTCGGCGCCGATCTCGCCGAGCTCATCGAAGATCTGAGTGAGTAGCCGAAAGGCGTCGTGCTGTGGTGCCGGACGGGTCGAAGCGGACTTGATCGCCATGCCGAGCCGGACAATAGCCGCCAAGGGGTCACGAGTCGCAATACCGGCGATATCGGCGTAATCAGAGCTGGACAGTACGGTCCCGGTAATCGCAATAAGTGTGTTGACTGTGGCGGTAGCCAGCTTCAACAGCGCCTTGCGAGACTGCGGATCGGCCGGGACACGGGGGTCGGCGGCTTCGGCGAGCCGGATACTGAGAGGCTTGCTGGGGGTCAGTGAAAGGGTCCCCAGCGAATAGCCGTGTACGTCCTCATCGACCACTGCCGCCAGGGTATTCGCGATTGCCGACCGAAGTACACAAGCGATCGACGATAGCGTCGCGACAGGATTGTCCGGTATCAATTCGGCCCGGCCGGCAATAGTCACGATCATATGCAGTATCGGCGCCCTGGTGGGCGCGTCGCAGGCCAGGTCACCGGGCAGGCAGACGGATGCGACCCGCCCGGTGAGTTGCCCGAAGTTCTCGGCGATGTCCCGCACCGGGCCGACGCCTTCCCCGGGCGGGGTCGGCAACGAAAACTTCGGCAGGGTGGCTACTTTCACCCCGACAGTGCCGGGGGCGGGGTCAGGATGATGCTTGCCCGGCGCTCCGGGAAATATCGGTGCGTCCGGACCGCGGGTCGGATCACCGAACAACGCCACCGCCGCCACTTTGTCTGCGGACACCGTGCTGTCTCCCGCGCCGATCTCGCGCGCGAATATCGAAACGACATGCGCGCCTTGAGAGTAGCCGACCAATCCGAGTTCCGTATCGGGGCACCGCTGCACGATGTCGGCGGCCATCGCCCGAAGCCGGGACACGCCACCGGCCACAGACTCCGCGTACGGCGCCCGGCTACCGGGCACGAATCCTCCGAAAGACGCTTGGTAAGGAACGTACGCACGGCCCGCAACAGCCGGGCCGACAGCGGACACCACCGGAACGAAGATGGCCGACAGTGTGCCGCCATCGACGGAAACGGGTGTGTCGGGCGATGATTCGCTTGTTCCCTGCACCCCGAGGAGAAAGAGACTCGGGCACGAGTGCAAATCCAAGGAACGGCCACCCACGGGATCAGCCGTCGATGACCCCGTTGCTATGACGGCGATAATACACATGAGCATGGCTGATACCAGCGACCGCGCACTTCTCGAGCATGCCTGTATTTTCGGCATCAACGGGCGAATCCTCCAAATGGAACTCAACACGTATGGTGGCGAATAGTTCCTTTGCCAACGGTCGTCCCGCTGGTTCGAACAGCAGTTGGTCCAGTGTTCCGGTGCCCCGGAGGCCGCTACGCCTATTCCGGACGAAACGCCCGTCCACTCGGCGAGAGCAGGAGTTCTGGCGACCGGCCATCCTGCTGCGGAGTAAGTCGCGCGGAGCGTCTGCACTCGGAGATGTTGCCTAACGACTATTACTGTACGCAGTTCGAGGCTGCAACTATCATCGCGCTGACACCTCGACGTGTCGGCCGTGCCGCACGTTACCCGTCCCGATGTCGGCGCCCACACGATTCGCATGGATCGAGCCGTTGACACGCCGATGCGGGGCGCTGCTTGACGTTCAAGTCTGCGGGAGATAAATTTCATGCCGGTTCTCATCCGTGCGCCGCGCGGCAGCATATTCCGTGCGATTCGCAGGCTTCGTCTGCGGAGAATCGACACGTGCGGAGGCAGAACCGGGTGTGTTATCTGCAACAAGGCCGGAGTACTCGTCGACCGAGACCGATGTTCGATCAGCGAGCGCTCCCGAATCCCGGGTGCGCGTCGATGCACGCACCCGGGATCATGCCTATTGCCCGGCAATCCTGAGATGGGTGGACGGATTCCGCCGAGGTCCCGCACGTGCTCGAAGACCTTTTCGCCAAGGTACCGAAATTCTGTCCGATCCCTCAGTGGCCGGATCAGAACTTCACGCATGTATACAACGCCAGTATCCAGTGAGGTGGAATGAGCACGAACCCATTCGACGACGAAAACGGCCGGTTCTACGTTCTAATCAATGACGAAGAACAACATTGCCTGTGGCCGAGTTTTGCCGAGATCCCGGACGGGTGGCGCGGAGCATTCGGCGCGGACAGCCGGAGCGCCTGCCTCGAATACATCGCCAAGACCTGGACCGATATACGCCCGAAAAGCTTGCGAACGTCGATATACGCTGACAGCGAGGCAACGCAGGCCACCGAGTGACCTGACCATTCTGCACAGGGCCCGAATATCGAGCGTCGATTTTCGAAGCATGCCGCCGTTTCTCCGAAGAAAGGTCGTTATGGGCGCAGGCAAAAACATAGACCCGCAGCCGCATCGCAGTCGAATCGGTATCACGGTCGTCATGGGCACGATTCCGTTGGCGCTGGCGATCGTTGGGGCCGGTACTTCGGCCGCAGCACCATCGCACGCGAATCAAATCATTCCGGGGGAACAGGTCACCCGATGGGTGCGCGGGGACACGCCAATCACCGGACACTACAAGGTTATCGATACCGCCGCGGAAACACTCAGCTCTTTGCAGGGTGCCCGGCCGCAGCCCAACACCGCCTACCTTGCGCCGGTCGGTCAGCTGCATCTACCTGTTCCGGTGGCGCCCGTGCCACCGATCATGCCGCCGCCCGGAAAGGTTCGGGTCGGCGATCTCGAGGTCACCCCTCCGGACTGGCTCGACAAGCGGCTGACAACCCAGATAAACGATCAGTCGGCGGTGGGCGAGGCATACGTTGCAACCTTCTTGGACTCGATTGGCATGGAGCGCAGCCGCTCCGACTACGTTGCCGCGCGGACTGTCGGCGACGCCGCAGTAGGGATGGCGGTCGGGACGGCCGCATCCGCGGCTGTTGCGGTGGGCTCGGTAGCGCTCGGTGGCCCGGGAGGCTTGATGACAGCGGGGATAGCGCTCGAGGCCGGCCCCATGCTCGGTGCTGCTGTGGGCGGCGTGGTGGGTGCGGTGGACGGAATTACCGCACCAGCACACGATGGACACCGGCGCGTGGCGCCGGGTCGTTCGGTGCGACCCCCCAACTCCGAACGCACCTGAGCACCAACTGAATACGATTCGGCAAGAGCGGAGTCCGTGCCTGCTGGGCCATACGCGGACTCCGCCCTCTTGTTCTTCCTGGATCGAAGATCGGCCTGCGCGGTTGGTGCTTATCCGGCATCGCCGGCAGTGAGAGCCGCAGTGGCTCGGGTGAGGAGTTCGGTCGGTGCGGGGGGAAGGGTGCGGGCGGTTCCTATCGGCAGGCCGCTGGTCGGGTCCACCGGGATGTAGGGCGGGATCGCCGGGTCCGTGCCAGCGGCCGCGCAGCTACGCCAGGCGTGCTCCAGGGCAAGATCGTCCATGCAGTTCACGGTCACTGCCGCCAGTCGCCGCCAGGACTCGAGATCTCGGGATCCCCAAATGAGTGTTCCTTCGGCGGGGCTCAGGTCCGCGGCAGCGGCCAGCGCTGTGATGCGCGTAGACAGCAAGCTCATCTTGCTCTCGATCGCCGCAGCTGTCGCCGGGTCTTGCCCGACACCGAACAGGCCCTGCCCCAGGCGAATCCGGTGCGCGGCGATCAATAACGTAATCCGCTCAAGATGGAACCAATCCACCCGCAACATATCGGTGAAGAACGCACACAGATCTTCCGGCACCAATTTCGCCGCGGTCGATCGGACCTGAGCGGGCGGAGTAGCGCGGCTGCCGAGATCTCCGGACCGGCCGGCCGATTCTTCCGGCAGGTGAGCCGACGGCGCGACATGTTCGATCTGCTCCCGCAGCCATTGCCGGCCCCCCAGATGCGAGCCCCAATCCCGTTCGGGGCCTTCGCAGTCGCTGACTGCTTCGCGGTCCGAGCGGTTGGCGGCCGTATGCTCGGAGACTGGAAACTCGATGTGCCGCAACACTTCACCGCTTCGCGACGGTGTCAGATCCGACGCGAATTTCGAGTGCGTCATCGCTGTATCCCTTCTGAATAGTCAATTCTGAAGCCGATACGAAGACCTTGCGCCGGCCGCTCAACGCGTGGCCGCTCATCCGTGTCAAAGCTGGTTCGGGGTACCGCAATCGGAGACCGCGGCCGTGCTGAGCACGGCAATTCCTCGGCGAATCGCCGATGTCGGCCGGCCCTTCCCGCCGAACCGTCAGGTCGGCAGGAAGAGCCTCGCTCGAATCAACCGCTATTCCCGCTATCTACGCGACGCCTCTCGTCGATAGCGCTGACCAGGGGCCGACCGGTATCGATCAGCATTCGTCGATGAACCCTTCCAGGACCGGGCCGATGACGGCCATTGCCTGCGGATGACTGAGCTCTAGATGACGTGCATCGACGACCGTGTTGTGAATCTTGCCCGTGACGTACGGCCGCCACGCCTGGGCAAGAGCCTGATCATCGGCGTGGTCTTTGCCCGCGGTGAAGAAGATCAGATCCCCTCGGAAAACTTCGGGCCGGTATGCGCTGGAAAGGTCGCTCGCGGTCTCGAAACTCTCCATTACTCGATCGGTCTGATCGGCACTGAAGAGTCCGGTCTCGACCACCTGACTGCGGATGACCTGCCACGCTTGTTCATGCGTCTGCGCCTGTACGACATCACCGAGGTCGAACAGCTCACGCCAGCCGCCGAGCAGGTCCGCCATCACATGCGCTGGGGCGGGCTCCTGCGCGGCCGTGATCGTCGAATCAGCCGACAGGTCCGGTGCTCCGGGCGCGGAATCCAAAAGGGTCAGGGTGCCGACGAGCGCGTCGTCGCGCTGGAGTTCGACCGCTATCGCATGCGCGATCTGCCCGCCCAGCGACCAGCCCAGCAAGTGGTACGGGCCGTGCGGCTGCACCCGGCGAATCTCATACGCGTACCGCTCGGCCAGTTCCTGCACCGACTCCGCGCGCGGTTCGCTCGCGACCACGTGCGGATCCTGCAGGCCGTACACCGGTCGGTCCTCGTCCAGATGCTCGACGATGCCGCCGTAGAACCATGCCAATCCCCCGGCGGGGTGCACACCGAACACCGCGGGCTTGGACCCTCGCGCACGAAGCGGAAGCAGCACCGCCAGACCCGGACCTCCCGCGGCTTCATCGGCCCTTTGCGCCAGAGCTTTCGGTGTCGCGTCGTCGAACATCCACGGCAACGCGATCGTCACACCACGATCGCGGAGTTCGGTCACCACCATCGCCGCCAGCAGCGAATTGCCGCCCAGATCGAAGAACCCGTCCGATACCGCGACCCGCTCGACGCCTAGAACGTGCGCGTAAACGTCGGCGATCATTCTCTCGGAGCGGGTTCGCGGCGGGACGAACTCGGTTGCCGCCGAGTCGAAATCGGGAGCGGGCAAAGCCTTTCGATCGAGCTTGCCGTTGACCGTCAGCGGCAGATCCGGCAATACCATCACCGTCGCGGGCACCATGTAGTTCGTCAGCACCTGAGCGGCGATCTCGCGGACCTCGCCCGGATCGATCCGCCGGCCGTCGATGCCGACCACGTAGCCGATCAGCTGGTCGACGCCCTGTGCATGGCGATGCACCGCCGCGGCGGCACGTGCCACCGACGGGTGGCCGAGCAATGCGGATTCCACCTCGCCCAGTTCGATGCGGTATCCGCGCAGCTGTACCTGGGCGTCCGCTCGACCGGCATAGCTCAGCTCGAGTCCCCGCGCGGACCTGCTCCACCGGCCGAGGTCGCCGGTCCGGTACAGCCGGGAGCCGCGAGGACCGAAAGGATTCGCCACGAATCGCTGCGCGGTCAAACCCTGGGCGCGCAGGTAACCTCGCGTCAGTTGCCCACCGGCGACATAGATTTCACCGGCGGCGCCGATCGGCGCCGGTTGCAGCCGCTCGTCGAGGACGTACACCCGCAACCCCGGCAGAGGTGCGCCGATCCCGGTCGTTTCGGCCTGCTCGACCTCGCGGAACGTGACATGCACCGTGGTCTCGGTGATTCCGTACATATTGATCAACCGAGGCGATCCCGGATCGTGAGCCGCGAACCAATCGGTCAACCGGGATACATCCAACGCCTCGCCGCCGAACACGACGTAACGCAGGGCGAGCCTGCCTGCGGGGCAACCGGATTCGCGATATGCACGCTCCGCACGAGCGAAACCGTAGAAGGCCGAGGGGGTCTGGCTCAGCACCGTCACACGCTCGCGCGCCACGAGGTCCACGAACGCCTCCGGCGATCTGGAGGTGTCGTAGTCGACGACGACCACCCTGCCACCGGACAGCAGCGCTCCCCACATCTCCCATACCGCGAAATCGAAGGCGTAGGAGTGGAACATCGTCCACACGTCGTCCGAGCCGAGAACGAAGCGCTCGGCTGTATCGGCGAACAATGTGACCACTTCACGGTGAGTGACCGTCACCCCCTTGGGGCGGCCCGTGGACCCGCTGGTGTAGATCACGTAGGCCACGTTGTCCGGCCGCAGGTCCGGCACCACCACCGGATCGGAACTGTCCGTCGCACCATCCTCGAGGAGCACCACCGGTACCGCGCACTCCGGTAGTGCCGAGGCCGTCCCGGCGGATGTCAGCACCGCTACCGGGCGCGCGTCGTCGAGCACGAACCGCAACCGCTCGACCGGATACGCCACGTCGAGCGGCAGATACCCAGCTCCCGCCCGGATCACCGCCACCAGACCCACGACAAGGTCGATCGAACGAGGCAATGCCACCGCGACCAGCGATTCCGGCCCCGCCCCCCGAGCGATCAGCCGGGCAGCGACCTGGGCCGAGCGCCGATCCAATTCCGCATAGGTCAGTTGCGAGACGCCATCGGTGACCGCGACAGCGCCCGGTTGGGCAAGGGCACGATCAGCGAACAACTGCGCGAGCGTCACATCGGGGACCACCGGGCCGTCGCAACCCGCCGAGTCGAGCAATTCGCGCCGCTGCATCGAACCGACGATGTCGATATCGCCCACCGGCACCGCCGGATTGGCCGTGACGTGCTCGAGAATTCGCAGATAAGCCTGTGCGAACCGAGTCATCGTCGCATCCACGAAGAGGTCGGTGGCGAAGGTCAGTCGCCCCACCATGCCGGCGGGACGGCCGCCCTGGCCGAATTGCTCGGCCAGCTTGACGTTCAGGTCCGCCTGCGCCGGCTCGAAACCGTTTTCCATCGGCTCGATGGTCAGCTCCGGCAACTCCAACGCGGCTTTACTCAGGTTCTGGACATCGAGAGTTACCTGGTACAGCGGAAGATGCGCGGTCGACCGCCGTGGATTCAGTGTTTCCACGACCTGCTCGAAAGGCACGTCCGCGTTGGCCAGGGCCGCCAGGTCCGTCTCCCGGATCGAGGCCAGCAGTTCGTCGAACGGCTGGCGCATCGACACTCGCGAGCGCAGCACGAGGGTATTGACGAACATGCCGATCAGATCGTCGAGATCACGCTCGCCACGCCCGGCGACCGGGGTACCGATCGCGATATCACCGACGCCGGCCAGCCGGGACAACAGCACCGCAAGCGCGGCGTGCAGGATCATGAACAGCGTCGCGTTCATCTCCCGTGCGGCGGCGATGATTCGCTCGTGCAGCTCGGCGGGAAGCTCGAACTCGACTACGCGCCCCCGCAGCGAGGCGACCGCAGGCCGCGGCAGGTCCGTCGGGAGTTCGAGCAGCTCGGGCAGCCCGTCCAGGGTGTCCTTCCAATAGCCCAACTGCCGGGACATTGCCGAGTCCGGGTCGTCCGCCGACCCGAGCATCTCGTGCTGCCACAGCGTGTAATCGGCGTACTGGACCGGGAGTACCGGCCACATCGGCTCTTCGCCCTGCCTGCTCGCCTCGTACGCCACCGCCACGTCCCGCACGAGCGGGATCATCGACTGACCGTCGGCGCAGATGTGGTGCACGCAGATCAGCAGGACATGGTCCCGGTCGTCGAGGGTGAACAATTCGACACGCAACGGGGGCGCCTGCGTCACGTCGAAACCTGCCGACACCACGGCGAGTGCCCTGTCCATGACCTGCTCTTCCTCGACCGGCACCGGTATGAGCGACGGAGCGACCTGATCGGTGGGAACCACCACCTGAACGGGCTGTCCGTCGGCCGTCGGGAACTTGGTACGCAGCGATTCGTGCCGATCGATGACCAGTTCGCACGCGCGCCGCAGCGCATCGATGTCGAGGTTTCCACGCAGACGAATGATCAGCGGGATGTTGTATCCGCCGACGGTAGTGTCGAACTGGTTGAGGAACCATATCCGCTGCTGTGCCGGTGACAGAGGCAAGCGCTCAGGACGCGGGCGCGAGGTCAGCGCAATCCGTGCGGTGCTGTCGGATGTCGCCAGGCGGGCAGCCAGTTCGGCGACCACGGGCGCTTCGAACAGGTCGCGCACTCCGAGACGCACTCCCCATGCCGTGCTCAACTGCGCGGTCACCCGGGTGGCAGAGAGCGAATCGCCACCCAGGTCGAAGAAATTGTCGGTCGCGCCCACCCCATCGATCCCCAGCACGCTGCCGAACACCTCGGCGACGCGACGTTCGGCCTCGGTGCGAGGAGCGACCCGTTCCCGCATGTCGCGGAATTCCGGCACGGGAAGCGCCAACCGGTCGAGTTTGCCGCTGGCGGTGAGCGGGAGTTCGGCGAGCACCGTGCATACGTCGGGCACCATGTGCGCGGGCAGCCGCAACTGCGCCGCGGCACGGACCTCGTCCGGATTCACATCCTCGCTGGTGACGAGGTAACCGACGAGCCGGTCGATGCCGACGCGGTCTTTCCGCCGCAGGACGACCGCTTGTTCGATCCCGGGGTGTCCGGCCAGAACGGATTCGATCTCGCCGAGTTCGATGCGCTGGCCGCGGATCTTGACCTGGAAATCGCGGCGCCCCAGGTATTCCAGAGTGTGTTCGGGTGTCCAGCGGACCAGGTCACCCGTGCGATACATGCGCGAACCCGCCGCACCGAACGGATTCGCGACGAACGCGCCCGCCGTCGCCACCGCCCGGTTCGCATATCCACGCGCCAGCTGCACACCCGCGAGGTACAACTCCCCCGCCACCCCCACCGGCACCGGCTGCAACCACGCATCCAGCACGACAGCCTCGACGCCTCGGATCGGACCACCGATCGTCACCGTGTCACCTGGGCACAGCGCGCCGCTGATCCCCGCGAGGATCGTGGTTTCGGTCGGGCCGTATCCGTTCAGCAGGGTCCGCCCCGACGCCCACCGCTCCACCGTCCCCGGTGTGACCGCCTCCCCTCCGGCCATCAGCACCCGCAGCGAATCCATACCGTCGGGCGACATCGTCGCCAACACGCTCGGTGTGATGAACGCGTGCGAAATCTGCTGTGCACGAATCAGTTCCGCCATCTCGTCGCCGCCGAGCACCGTCGGCGGCTGCACCGCGAGCACGGCGCCGGCGGTGTGTGCCAGCAGCAGCTCGAGGACGATCACATCGAAGCCGGGAGCGGCGGCCTGCAGCACGCGCGATCGTTGGTCGACACCGAACCGGTCTCGTTGCACAGCAGCGAAATTCGCCAGGCCCTCGTGAGTGACCACGACACCCTTCGGTGTTCCGGTGGAGCCGGAGGTGTAGAGAACGTATGCCACGTCCCGGACGTGCGGGGTACGAACGAGTTCACTCGCTGTGACGCCGGCCGTCGTTCGCGCGGTGATGGACTGCTCGTCCTCCGGATCGTCCAGCACCAGCGAGCGCACCGTGCCGGGCAGCAAGTCCCGTGCTTCCCCGACCGTGACCGCCAGCCGGATGTCGGCGTCGGCCACCATGCGTGCGATGCGCTCTGCCGGGTTGCGCGTATCGATGGGTACGAAGGCAGCACCGGTCTTGGTCACCGCCCACAGGCCGATCACGAATTCCACCGACCGCGGCATCGCCAGCGCGACCTGATCACCCGGTCCCGCGCCCCAGGCGATCAGCTGCCGGGCAACCTGGTTGGATCGGGCATCCAGTTCCGCGTAGGACACGGTACGCGGGCCGGAGACTATCGCTGCCGCTTCCGGATTCACCACCACGCCCGCGGCCAGCAACTCCGCCATGTGACGTGGTTCCGCGACGCTGCCGCCGGACGCAGGGACGAGCTCTCGTCGCTCGTTCGCGGTCAGCAGGTCGATGGCTCCGATCCTGGCGGCCGAATCGACCGCAACGGCCCGCAGTACGGTCTCCAGTCGTGCCGCGAGGGCCGCCGCCGTCCCAGCGTCGACGCGTGCTCGCTGGTAGCGAACTCGCACCTGCAATTCGTCGGTGAGGTGCGCCTGCACGGTGATCGGGTAGTGCGCCGCGTCGCGGCCGTCCGCGCAGATCACCCGCATACCGTCGATGTCGGCATCGCCCAGGCCACTGCTGTCGACCGGGTACGACTCGAATACGACCAGGGTGTCGAACAGCACGCTGCTGCCCGCGTTCGCCATGATCTGCGACAGTTCGAGGTAGTGGTGGTCGAGCAGACCGGTGTTGCCGACGTGCATCCGGTTCAGCGCGTCATCGATGGTCAGATCCCGGCGCACATCTGCGGCGACCGGAATCGTATTGATGAACAGGCCGATCATCGACTCGACGCCCGGCAGGTCGGCTGGGCGGCCGGATACCGTGCTGCCGAACGCCACCCGTTCGGCACCGAGCAGGTTGCCCAGCACAACGGCCCAGGCGAATTGCACGATGGTCGCCATCGTCACGCCGCGTGCCCGGCCGAACGCCACCAGTTCCGCCGTGGTCGCGCTGTCGACGACAACAGGCAGATCGATCGGGATCTCCGCCGTGGTCGCGGTGTGCGGGTCGGCGACGAGGGAGGGCTCGTCGACATCGCGCAGCGCGTCCTGCCACACCTGAAGGCTCGCGCGACGATCGCGTCCCGCCAGCCACGCCAGGTAGTCGCGGTACGACGCCGCCGGAGGGAGCAACTCCGACTGTGCCGCAACGGCGTACAAACCGATCAGCTCGCGCCACAGCAACGGCAGCGACCAACCGTCGAGCAGCAGGTGGTGCGCGGTCAGCACGAGCCGGTACTCGTTCGAGGCCTCGGCGATGAGCAGGAAGCGCAGCAGCGGCGGCTCGGCGGGATCGAAGACCACCGTCCGCTCGGCATCGATCAGTTTTTCCACTTCCGCTGCGCCACCGAGGATTTCAACACGCCGCCAGGGCACCGCGATATCCGTCGGCACGACCTGGGCGGCTACGCCGTCGGGCGTCCGGGTGAATCCGGCCCGCAGGTTGGGGTTCCGCTCCAGCAATACCCGCACGGCGCGCTCGAGCCGAACCTCGTCGACCTCGCCGGCCAGAGTCAGGACCGACTGCGCGGTGTAGACGTCGATTCCGCCCGCCGCGAATTCGGCGTGGAACAGCAAGCCCTCTTGCAGCGGAGCCAGTGACCACACCTCGCTCAGCGGACCGTAGCGGTCGGCGAATACGTCCAGATCGCGCTGCGTGAGCTCGACCAGCGGAACATCCGCGCGGGACAATCCCCATTCGCCGCCGGCGAGTGCGGCGATCTCGGTCACCGCATCGATCCATCCGGCGACGAGTTCGGCCACATCGTCGTGTTCGAGCAGACGCGAGGCGTAACCGACATACGCCGACAGCTCGGGGCCGAACTCGGTGTCCACGATGTCGACATCGATCGTGATCGCCGCTGCCGCAGGCATATCCGGATCGAATGCGGACCTCCGATCGAACTGCTCGCCGGTCGGGATCCACGCCAGATCCGACAGTGCGGCCAGGTCCACACCGGCGCGGCCGAGATTGTTGAAACTGATCTGCGGCGCGGGCGCCGCCGCGAGCCGCTCGGCCGTGCCGGCATTCAGATAGCGCAGCAGGCCGTATCCGATGCCCTTGTCGGGGATCTCGCGCAATTGGTCCTTGACGGACTTCACCGCCGTGCGCAGGTCCGTGTCCGCGATCCCGGTCAGGTCGAGCATGACGGGGTACGTGCTGGTGAACCAGCCCACGGTCCGTGAAAGATCGGCTCCCGGGGCAATCTGCTCTTCGCGGCCGTGTCCCTCCAACAGGACCTTCATCCCCGGCTGCGAAATGCCGCGGCGCCTGCGCCACCGGGTCAGGGCTACCGCCAAGCCCGCCAGCAGTGCGTCGTCGGCGCTGCCGCGCACCGCGCGCGGTACCGACTCCAGCAACGCCGATGTCACCTCGGGCGGAATGGATGCCCGCAGCTGCCGCACTGTCGCGTGGGTGTCGACGGCGGGGTCCAATTCCGAGGTTCCGAGCAGCGGATCGGCCGCGGTACTCATCCGCTCCCACAACTCGAACTCGCTGCCGCGTTCGGCCGCGGCAGCAGCCAGCGCGTGCGCCCATCGCCGCATCGATGTGCCCTGTTCCGGCAGGGCGACCGCTTGGCCCCGGCTGATCTGCTGCCATGCGGTGACGAAGTCGGGCAACAGGATTCGCCACGACACCCCGTCGACAGCCAGATGATGGATCACGATGAGCGCACGGGCATCGGCCTGGACCCCTGATTCGGGAAGCAAGCATACGACCTGCACCATCCGGCCTTCGCTGGGATCGAGCCGACCGGACGCCTCGGCCAGCGCCGACTCCACCACGGCGGTGAAACCGTCACTGCCCGGTGCCTCGTGCGCCTGGAAGGTCCGTACGAATACCGCCGCGGCGGCGTCGGCGGCCTCGACCGGCGGCACCTGCATGCATCGTTCGGACATCCGCGACCGCAACATGTCGTGCTGTTCGAGCACCGCCTGCACGGTCGCGATCACTTCCTCGACACCCGCGTGCCGTGGCAGGTGAACCAGCATCGACTGGGCGAACCGATCGGCTCGGCCCGGTTGTGCCGCGAACCAGGACACGATCGGGGTGAAGGGGATATCCCCAACGCCACCGCCCGGCAACTCCGCGAGAAATATCCGGCCCGAGGTAGCGGCGACCTGCGCCAGCCCGCGCACGGTCTTACGCTCGAAGATGTCCCGGGCTGTGACGACGACGCCCGCCGCCTTCAGCCGCGAGGCCAGCTGGATCGACATGATGGAATCGCCACCGAGCGCGAAGAACGACGTCGTCACCCCGACCTCGGCGACACCGAGAACGTCCGCGAAGGCGTCGGCGATAGCGCGCTCCATATCGGTCGCCGCGACGACGTCCTCGTCGTCGCCGGTATCGAACACCGGTTCGGGCAACGCTTTTCGATCCACCTTGCCCGTTGAGGCCAGGGGCATGCGGTCGAGCACGGTGATCGTCGAGGGCACCATGTGGGCGGGCAGAGCAGCGGCGGCATGATCGAGCACCGCACGCGGTTCGACGCCCGTCGCGGGCTCGGTCACGACGTACGCGGCGAGCATGGGTTGCCCGCCGGGCCCCGAACGGCTCACGGTGACCGCGGTAGTGACCTGCGGATGTGCCAGCAGCACCGCATCGATTTCGCCGAGTTCGATGCGCTGGCCACGGATCTTGACCTGGAAGTCGACCCGGCCGACGTATTCCAGCGCGCCCTGCGCGTTCCAGCGGACGATATCGCCGGTGCGGTACATCCTCGACCCCGGCGCACCGTACGGGTTCGCCACGAACGCACCGGCGGTCACCGCGGGACGGTTCAGATAGCCGCGCGCCAACGCACTGCCGGACAGGTACAGTTCCCCGCTCACCCCGACCGGCACCGGACGCAACCGGGCATCCAGCACCACGGCCTCGACACCGCGGATCGGACCACCGATGTTGATCGGGTCGGACGGTTGCACCGGATCGCTGATCGTGACCACGATCGTGGTCTCGGTCGGACCGTAGATGTTGTGCAATTGCCGCCCCGGAGCCCAGGTGGCGATCAGATCCGCGGAGACCATTTCGCCCCCGACCGCCAGCATCCGCACCGATTCGAAGTCCTCGGGCGACATCGTCGCAAGAACACTGGGTGTCAGGAACGCATGCGTCACCTGATGCGCGCGGATCAGTGCGGCCAGCTCCGTGCCTCCGAACACGTCCGGCGGCGAGACGACCAGGCAACCGCCGGCCGCGCACGCCATCAACGCCTCGAGCAGCACGGCGTCGAACGCGGGTGCCGCCACTTGCAGAACACGCGACGTGGCGTCCACGCAATAGCGGACCCGTTGCTCGGCCGCGAATCCGGCCAACCCCTCGTGGCCGACCACGACACCCTTCGGCGTTCCGGTCGACCCCGACGTGTAGATCACATACGCCGCATCCCGAATTCGCAGTACGCGGGGACGAACCGCATCGGTGACCGCCCGACCGGCCGACGCGGCGATCTCCGCGGCCGAATCCGGTTCGTCCAGCACCACCCAGCGGACGTCGCCCGGAAGCGACGCGCGCGCGGAGGTGACCGTGACCCCCACGGTGACACCGGAATCGCTCACCATGTGCGCAATCCGCTCCGCGGGATATCGCAGATCCAGTGGCACGAAGGTGGCGCCGGTCTTCGCGATCGCCCACATCGCGACGTGATAGCCGACCGAACGCGGCACGGCCAGCGCGACACACATCCCCGGTCCGGCACCGCGGGCCAGCAGATACGCGGCGAGTCGGTTGGACCGGACATCGAGTTCGGCGTAGGTGAGGCGCTCGCTGTCCCCGATCAGGGCGATGGCAGCGGGATCGGCTGCCACGGCCGCAGCCAGCAGATCGGGCAGCAGACACGGCGACGTGCTCTCGCCACCCCGCACCGGCACCAGCCGTTCGGCCTCGGCCGCGTCGAGCAGATCGACGCGGCCGACCGGCCGCTCCGGCTCGGACACGACCGACTCGAGCACCCGGACGAACCGCCGCGCGAGCGATTCCGCGGTCGATCCGACGAACAGGTCTGTGGCGTAGATGATCTCGCCGTCGATTCCGGCCGGCCGGACGTCATCGCCGCGTTCGGTCATCAGCACGGTGAGATCGGTTTTCGCCTGCGCGATACCGGGATCGAGCAGTTCGACATCCACACCCGGCAGCTCGAACCGGGCCGAGCGCATATTCTGCAGCCCGAACATCACCTGGTACAGCGGCGTATACGCGGTGGACCGGGCGCGGTCGAGAACGTCGACCAGCCGCTCGTAGGGCACGTCGGCGTGGGCGAGCGCATCCAGATCGACATCACGTACCCCGGCAAGGAATTCGCGGAACGACAGGTCGTCGCGGACGCGCGTGCGCAACACCACTGTGTTGACGAACATGCCGACCATATCGTCCAGCGCCCGGCTTCCTCGACCTGCGACCGGGGAACCGACCGAGATGTCCTCGCTGTGCGAAATGCGCGCCAGCAGGATCGCCAGTGCGGCATGCAACACGACGAACACGGTGACACCCTCACGCTGTGCCAGCCGCACGATGTCATCGTGCAACCGAGCCGGCAGCGCGAAGCGAACACTGCCACCAGCCATCGACATGGCGGCGGGCCGGGGCCGATCCGTCGGTATGTCCAGCAGCTCCGGCAGATCACCGAGCACCTCGCTCCAATGCGCGATCTGCCTCGCGATCAGCGACGACGGATCGTCCTCGGCACCGAGTACCTCGGCCTGCCACAGCGCGTAATCCGCGTACTGGACGTCGAGAGGTCGCCACTGCGGCGACTCACCGCCCACCCGCGCGTCGTAGGCGGCGAAGATGCCGCGGGCCAGCGGGGCCATCGACGAGCCATCGGCCGCTATGTGATGGACCACGAGCACGATCACGTGCTCCTCGACGCCGGTGCGATATATCCGTGCCCGTACGGGCACCGACTCCGCGACATCGAAACCTGTTTCGACGACCCGCCGGACCCGGTCGGCGAGGTCGGCCTCGTCGGTGACCGGCTCCGGATTCAGACCCAGCACTGCGGCCACATCCGCGACCTGATGCACGACCTGGCATGGTTCGCCGGCGACGGCCGGGTACACCGTTCGCAACGCCTCGTGCCGGTCCGCGACGTCGAGTAATGCCGCCCGTAGCGCTTCGATGTCCAACCGGCCCGTCAACCGGGCCGCGAAGCAGATGTTGTATGCCGCGGAGGCGGTGTCGAACTGATTGAGGAACCACATCCGCCGTTGTGCCGCCGCCAGCGGAACCGCCGCCGGACGCGGCCGGGCCGCGAGCGGAACCACCGCACAACTGGTTCTCGCGCTGAGCAGCTCCGCCAACTCGGCGATCGTCGGCCCGTCGAAGATGTCGCGAATGCCGACCTCGATACCGAGTGCCGCAGTGGCCCGGGCCGCGATCCGGGCCGCTGAGAGCGAGTTGACCCCGGCCTGGAAGAGGTTGGCGGTCACGCTGATCGGGTCGCCGCCGCTGATCTCGGCGGCGATGGCGGCGAGGGCCGCTTCGCGCTCGGTGCGGGGTGCCACGAATTCCTCGCCGTCGTCGATCACCGGCTGCGGCAAGGCGGCCCGATCGAGCTTGCCGTTCGGTGTCAGCGGCATCGCCTCGAGGACCTGCACGGCGGCCGGAACCAGGTAGGACGGCAGTACCCGGGTGAGCTGGTCGCGAATCGTACGCCCATCGGCGTGCGCACCGGGGACGAGTGTCACGTAGCCCAGGATTCGTTCCGTCGTGGCGACAGCCACGGACCGCGCGACGCCGGGGAGAGCGGACAACGCCGCCTCGACATCACCGGGCTCGACCCGCTGTCCGCGGACCTTGACCTGAAAATCGCTGCGGCCCAGGTACTCCAGCTCACCGGCTTTCGCCCACCGCACGAGATCGCCGGTGCGATACAGCCGCTCACCGGGCGCGCCGAACGGGTTGGCGACGAAAGCACCGCACGTGAGGTCTGCGCGGGCGTGATAGCCGCGCGCCAACTGGACACCCGAGACGTAGAGGTCGCCGACCACACCGACCGGCACCGGTCGCAGCCGCGAGTCCAGCACGTAGACCCGCATGCCGGCCACGGGCGTACCGATGGGCGCCATCGAGCGGGTCGCCACATCCGGCAGGCACCGCGCAGCCGTGACGACTTCCGCCTCGGCCGGCCCGTACCAGTTCACCACCTCGGCATGCGCGAACATCCGCGAGGCGGCGTCGACGGTTCGCTGGGCCAGTGCCTCACCGGCGACCAGAACCCGCCGAACCGAGCTCAGTTGCGCGGCAGCGGCGGTTTCGACGAGCACGTCGAGCATCGACGGCACGAAATGCACGGTGCTGATCCGATGAGCGTCGATGATGCCGGCGATATACGCCGGGTCGCGATGCCCGTCGGGCTCGGCGACCACGATCCGCGCACCGGTCTGCAACGGCCAGAACAGCTCCCATATCGCGATGTCGAAGGTGATCGGAGTCTTGTACAGCACGGTGTCGGACGCGTCGTGCGGCCATTGCCGCTGCGCCCACGCCAGCTGGCTCACGGTCGCGGCGTGAGTCAGCGCGACGCCCTTGGGAACTCCCGTGGAGCCGGAAGTGAACAGGACGTAGGCCACATTGTCCGGTCGCAGCGGCGTACGACGCTCCGCGTCCGTGATCGCGTCATCGGCGAGATCGGCCACCTCGACTTCATCGAGGCATACGGTCTCGAAGCCGTCCGGAAGCGCATCGCGCTCCGCCGATGTGGTGAGCACCAGCAGCGGCTGCGCCGCGTTCAGCACTCCGGCGATCCGTGCGCGCGGATGATCGGGATCGATCGGCAGGAACGCCGCTCCCGCCTCGAGCACCGCGTACAGCGCCGTGACGAGCCCGACCGATCGCCGGATGCCCACCGCGACAACGGTTTCCGGCCCGGCACCGCTGGCGATCAGCCATCGGGCGAGCCGATTGACGCGACTGCCGAACTCCCGATAGGTCAGCTCGGTACCGTCGGGAAGACAGATCGCCGGAGCATCCGGGGTGCGGGCGACCTGTTCGTCGAAGGCGTCGACCAGCGTCCGGCGAGTTGCGACGGGGCCGCCGGTGTCGTTCCATCGCTGCAGCACCGCATGCCGCTCCGCGGCATCGAGCAGCTCGTAATCGCCTACCGCCGCATCGGCATCCGTCGCGGCCGCGTCGAGTACGCGCACGAATTGCTGGGCGAAACGCAGTACGGAATCTTCGTCGAACAAGTCCGTGGCATACGTCAAGCGCAGCGTCATGCCGGTCGGCTCATTGTGGGCGCCGTGCCCCTCAGTCATCATCAGCAGCAGGTCGTAGATCGCCGCGCCGTCCTGCGGCTCGACGTTCTCGACGGTGAGATCCGGCAGTTCGACCCGCGCCTGCGCCATGTTCTGGTAGGCGAGCATGACCTGAAACACTGGTGTGTGTGCGGTCGATCGCGCCGGATTCAGCACCTCCACCAGCTGCTCGAACGGCACGATGGCATGGTCGAAAGCTTCGGTGGCCGTGCGCCGCACGTGGTTCAGCACGCTGGTGAACGATTGCTCCCGGCTGATCCGGCTGCGCATCACCAGGGTGTTGACGAACATTCCGACGAGGTTGTCGAGCGACTGGTGGCCGCGGCCGGCATGCGGCACACCGATGGTGATGTCGTCACTGCCCGAGAGTCTCGACAGCAACACCGCCAACGCGGTGTGCACCACCATGTACGTCGTCGCCCCGGCACGACGCGCCAGCGCCTCCACCCGGCCCTGCAGTTCACTCGGGATCGTGGCGAACACGACCGCGCCGCGTTGTGTCTGCACGAGCGGGCGCGGCCGGTCGGTCGGCATGTCGAGCACATCGGAAATGCCCGCGAGTTGAGTTCGCCAGTAGGCGAGGTCGCGGCCCAGGTACGAGTCCGGGTCGTCCGCTGAGCCGAGGACCTCGCGTTGCCAGAGCGCGTAATCGGCGAACTGAACCGGCAGCGGCGCCCAGTCCGGCGGATTGCCGGCCGAACGTGCCCGGTAGGCCGTGACGATATCGGCCGCCAGCGGCGCTACCGACGAACCATCGCAACTGATGTGGTGGACCGCCAGCGCGACCACCCATGTCTCGTCGGACAGCTGATACAGCGCGACGCGCAGCGGCACACCCTCCGACACGTCGAATCCGGTGCCGAAGAACTCGGCCAACCGGTCCGGCAACTCGCGCTGACCGATCGGCTGCGACGTGAGATCCCAGTGTCCGAGGACATCGGCCGCATCGAGCACGACCTGCGTCGGCGTGCCGTCGACCGCCGGATACATCGTGCGCAGACTCTCGTGCCGCTCGACCACGTCACCGACGGCCGCCGCGAGCGCCTCGATGTCGAGGATGCCGTCGAGCCGCATCGCCAGCGGCACAACGTATCCGGGCGAACCAGGGTCGAACTGATTGAGGAACCACATCCGCGCCTGCGCCAGCGACAACGGGACACGGTCCGGGCGCGGCCTGCGGCTCGGCGCCGGCAGGTTGGGCACCGTACGCAACTGGGCGATACGTTCGGAAAGCTCGGCGACGGTGGGTGCTTCGAAGATCACCCGCACCGGCACGGCGACACCGAAAATCTCGCCGATGCGGCTCAACGCGCGCGTCGCGACGAGCGAATTTCCACCGAGATCGAAGAAGTTGTCGTCCGCGCCGATCTCCGGGCGACCGATCAGTTCGCCGAATACTCCGGCCACGGTCTGCTCGACGAGACCCTGCGGCGCGCGGTATCCCGCCTCGCGCGCCGCCCCATCCGGCGCCGGCAGTGCCCGGTAGTCGATCTTGCCGTTGACCGTAAGCGGGACAGCGTCGATTCGCACCATCGCGGACGGCACCATATAGGCCGGCAACCGCTCGAGCAGGAACCGTCGGAGCAGCTTGACGTCCAGCGCCTCCGCGGTGACCAGGTAAGCGACCAGGTCCTGCTCACCACCGTCGGCGCGCATCTGCACCACGGCCGCGGTCACCTGCTCATGCGCGATCAATGCGGCTTCCACGTCACCGAGCTCGATTCGCAGACCGCGGACCTTCACCTGGGTGTCGGCACGGCCGACATACCGCAGGTTGCCGTCCACTCCCCAGCGAACAAGATCACCCGTGCGGTACAGCCGGGAACCGGGCGAGCCGAAGGGGTCGGCAATGAAGGTGGCCGCGGTCTGACCGGGACGTTCGTGGTAGCCGCGAGCCAGCTGGACACCACCCAGATACAGCTCCCCCGTCACCCCGGCAGGAACCGGATTGAGACGCGAATCAAGCACGCGCACAACGATATTCGCTTCAGGAACGCCGATCGGCACAGCGATGCCGTCCACCGCGTCGATGCGGTGCGCGGTGACGCTCACCGCGGCCTCGGTCGGCCCGTACAGGTTATCGATGCGCGCCGGGCCGAGCTGCCGGAAGCGCTGGACGGTCTCCGCCCGCAGCGCCTCACCGATACACAGCACACGCCGCAGACTCGGGAATTCGCGCGGTCCGGCCGTGTCGAGGAACGCCGCGAGCAGCGACGGCACGAAATCCACTGTCGTCACCTGGTATTCGGCCAGCAGCTCGGCCACGGAACCGGGGTCCAGGTGCGCGTCGCGATCCGCGACAACCAGCGCCGCTCCACAGGTCAGTGCGGAGAACAGCTCCCATACCGACAGATCGAAGGTCACCGGCGTCCGCAGCAGCATCACGTCCTCGCCACCGAGTTCGTAATGATCCCGCAGCCAACGGAGTTGGTTGACCACCGCGGCATGCGGTACCGCCACGCCCTTCGGCACGCCGGTCGAGCCGGAGGTATAGATGACATACGCCAGATCATCGGGATGCAGTGCCCGAAGCCGATCGGCGTCCGTCACCGTCGATGTGTCCGCACTCTCGGCTTCCAGTTGCTCGAACGCCCACACCAGCACGTCATCGGGCACATTCGCGTCGTCGGCCGATCGGGTGATCACGGCACCGGGCTCGGCGTCGGTGACCACCGCGCGCACCCGGTCGACCGGATGATCGGGATCCAGCGGCAGATAAGCCGCGCCCGCGGCATGGATCGCGTACAGCGTGGTCAGCAGATCGACGGAACGTCGCATCGCCACGGCGACGATGGTCCCCGGACCGACACCGCGGGCGATCAGCGCTCGGGCCAGCGCATTCACCCGTGCCGCGAATTCGCCGTAACCGAGCCGGTCACCGCCGGCGGCATCGATGACCGCGGTCCCGGCCGGGGTCGCGGCCGCCTGCGCGGCGAACAGGGACGCGATCGTCGCGGGCGAAGGGTTCGTCGACGCACCGCTCGAAAGCGCCGTCAGCTCACGCGCCTCGTCCGCGGTGAGCAGGTCGATATCGCCCACGGCACGGGCCGGCGCCGCCACGAGCTCCCGCAGCAACAGCAGGTAGCGTTCGAACATCGCGGCGACCGTCGACTCGTCGAAAAGGTCTGTCGCGTAACTGAACTCGACCGCCATTTCACCTGGGTCACCGTCCGGCGCCGCCAGCGAGTCGACAAGGTTCAGATGCAGGTCGTACTTGGCCACGCTCGGATCGACCATCCGCGCCGAGACTGTCAGGCCCTGGAATCGCATGGTCGGAATCTCGATGTTCTGGAACGAGAATCCGACTTGGGTCAGGGGCGCGTGGGCGGTCGTACGCGGCGGATTCAACACCTCGACAAGCCGTTCGAACGGAATGTCGGCGGTCTCGAATGCACCCAGATCGGCGTCCCGGACTTGTTCGAGGACATCCAGGAACGACGCACCGAGCTCGATGCGGGTCCGCAAAACCAGTGTGTTGACGAACATTCCGATCAGATTGTCCAGACCGGGCTCGCCGCGGCCCGCGATCGGTGTGCCCACCGCGATGTCGCCGGTCCCCGAAAGCCGAGCCAGCAGCACCGCATACGCCGCGTGCATCACCATGAAGACCGTCGAATCGTGTCGGTGGGCCAACTCGATCACCGCACGATGGAGGTCCGCGGGAACCGTCGTCGACACCGTCCCGCCGCGGAACGTCTGCGCGGCCGGCCGTGGACGATCGGTCGGCAGGTCGAGCACCTCGGGCAGGTCGGCGAGGGTCGCACGCCAATACTCGATCTGCGCGGCGGCCAGGCTGTTCGGATCGTCCTCGGTACCCAGCAGTCTGCGCTGCCACAGAGCGTAATCCGCGTATTGCACGGGCAGCGGGGCCCACTGCGGCGGCTGTTGGTCGACCCGGGCTCGGTACGCGGTCGCCAGGTCCGCGGCCAACGGCGCCAGCGACGACCCGTCGAAGCTGATGTGATGGACGACCAGAATCAACGTGTGCTCGTCGGGTGCGCTGCGCAGAAGAGTTATCCGAATCGGCACCTCGGATGTGACATCGAACCCGGCGGCGCTCTCCACGGCGATGCGCGCCTCGATCTCGCTCGCCGTGACCGGCACCGGCGTCAATGCGGGCAGTACCGTCTCCGTCGGCACGCTCACCTGATGCGGTCCGCTGTGGCTGTCCGGGTAGATGGTTCGCAGTGATTCGTGCCGGTCGATCACATCGGCGATCGCCTCGCGCATGGCGGCCACGTCCAGGTCACCCGACATGTGCGCGACCATCGGGATGTTGTATATCGGCGAGGTGGTGTCGAACTGATTGAGGAACCACATGCGTGCCTGCGCGGGCGAAAGCGGGACCTGGTCCGGACGCTGCTGACGGCCCAGCGGTTCCCGCCCGGCCGAGTCGATGGTCCGGATATTCTCCGCCAGCGCGGCGACGGTCGGCGCTTCGAAGAGCATGCGGAACGAAACATCGACCCCGAACGCGGCGCTGAGTTGCGCCGCGGCCCTGGTGGCCGACAGCGAGTTGCCTCCCGAATCGAAGAAGCTGTCGAAGATGCCGAGCCGTTCGATCCCCAGCACAGCGGCACACACGTCGGCGACCATCTGCTCCGTCGTATCGCGCGGAGCTACAAATTCGGTTGTGCTGCCGGCGAAAACCGGTGCCGGCAACGCCGTGCGGTCGATCTTGCCCACCGACGACAGGGGCAGCGTTTCGAGCGTCATCACTGCGTCCGGGACCATGTGCGACGGCAGCCGTTGCGCGGCGTAACCCAGCAGGTCCGCGGTATCGATGGCGCCATCGACCGGCACGACGTAGGCCGCCAGTAGCGATCCGCCGTCGGTGCCGACGCCGACCGTCACGGCCGCCGCCACCTGCGGGTGCGCGGCGAGAACGGACTCGATTTCGCCGAGTTCGATGCGTTGGCCCCGGATCTTGACCTGGAAGTCGGCCCGACCGAGATATTCGATGGTTTCCTCGGATGTCCATCGCACCAGATCACCGGTGCGGTACATCCGGATCCCCGGGCGGCCGTACGGATCGGCCACGAACGTGGCGGCTGTCGCGACCGGTCGGCGGAGATACCCCCGGGCCAACTGCACTCCGGAGACGTACAACTCGCCCGCCACTCCGACCGGAACCGGCTGCAGGCTCGCATCCAGTACCAGCGCTTCGACGCCGCGGATCGGGCCGCCGATGGTGACGCGTTCCTCGACGCACAAAGGGTCGCTGATCGCGACCATGATGGTGGTCTCGGTGGGACCGTAGCCGTTGAAAAGCCGGCGGCCGGGAGCCCACGTCGCAACCGTTTCCGCCGACACCGCCTCACCCCCGGCCACGAGCACTCGCAGCGAGTCCAGACCGGCCGGCGCCATCGTGGCCAGCACGCTCGGCGTCACGAAAGCGTGTGAAACCCGCTGTGCGCGGATCAAATCCGCCAATTCACGACCCGCGAACACCTCTGGAGGCGCAATAACCAACGCCGCGCCGTTCACATGGGCCATCAGCAGTTCCAGCACAACCGCGTCGAAACCCGGTGCCGCCAGCTGCAATACCCGCGCGGTATCGTCGACACGATAGCGATCCCGTTGCTCGGCGGCGAAGTTGGCCAATCCCGCGTGCGTGACCGCGACGCCCTTGGGCGTACCAGTCGAGCCCGAGGTGTACAGCACGTAGGCCGTGTCCGAGATACGGCACGGACGCACCCGATCCGCATCCGTCACCGGAGCCGAGGACTCTGCCGCGACATGAGCCGATGTGTCCGGATGATCGAGCACCAAACGCCGGACCGACCCCGGCAGCAGATCCTTCGACGCCTCGACGGTGATCCCCACCCGCACCTCGGCATCGGCCACCATGAGCGCGACACGCTCGACCGGATTGCGGGGATCCACCGGCACGAACGCCGCGCCCGCCTTGGTTACGGCCCACATCCCGACCACGAACTCCACCGACCGCGCCATCGCCAACGCGACGTTATCGCCGGGGCCGATACCCCAGGCGATCAATTGCCGCGCAAGACGGTTCGACCGAGCGTCCAGCTCCCCATACGACACGGTGTTGTTGCCCGAAACCACCGCTGCCGCATCGGGATCGGTGACCGACAGCAACTCCACCAGTACCTGCGGCGCCTCGGCCGAGCCCCCGGACGCCGGCACCAGCCCTGCCCGTTCGGCTCCCGACAGCACATTCACCCGATCCACCCGCAGGTGGGGATTCGATATCACCTCATCGAGGATCCGATTCAGCCGATGGGCCAACTCCTCGACCGTCCGCCGATCGAACAGATCGGTGGCGTAGTTGATCCGCAGGGCGATATCGCCTCCCGCAGAGGCATTCTCGGCGACGGTGACGATGATCTCCACCTTCGCCGGTTGCGGCCCCGGGTCCAGGACCTCGACCGTGAGTTCGGGCAACTCCAGAGTCGGGCGGTCCATGTTCTCGAAGGCGAGATACACCGGGCACAGCTGTGCGTGCGCCGCCGCCCGCCTGGGATCCACCTCATCGACAATCCATTCGTAGGGAACGTCGCTGTTGTCGAACGCATCGATATCGATGTCCTTGATTCGCGCCAGAAATTCGAGGAACGACTCATCCGGCCGTACCTCGGTGCGCAGCGGCACCGTGTTGACGAACATTCCGATGAGCGGCTCGAGCGCGCTCTCGCCTCGGCCCGCGACCGGCGCCCCGATGGTGATATCCCCCGAACCCGACAGCCGGGCCAACAGAACCGCCAGTGCGGCATGGATGACCATGAAGGTGGTGACGTCGGCTGTTCGAGCCAGACGCTCGATCGCGCTGAACGTCGCGGCCGGGATCACGCTGTCGGCGATATCGCCGTGCAGCGATTGGCGGGCGGGGCGCGGACGGTCCGTGGGAAGCTCCAGCGCCTGCGGCATCCCCGCCAATTGTGTTACCCAGTAACGTAACTGACGTGCCGCCAGCGACTCGGGGTCGTTCTTGTCGCCGAGCAGATTGCGATGCCAGATGCTGTAATCGGCGTATTGCACGGTGAGCGGCCGCCAGTACGGGATCTTTCCCTGCGACCTGGCCTCGTAGGCCGCCGCGACATCGGCCGCGAGCGGTGGCAGAGACGAACCATCACAGCAAATATGGTGCAAGATCATCACCAGGACGTGCCGGCGCCGATCCCCGGACTCGAGCAGCGCGACGCGGACCGGCAGCTGGGTACGTACGTCGCAGCCGATCGAGGTCAGCTCACCGATCCGACCCGCGATATCGGCGAGGTCGATCGTCTCCGGTATCAGATCGAAGCTGGAGACGACGTGCTCGGCAGCCAGAACTATCTGTGTCCCTTCACCTTTCACGTCGGGATAGATCGTCCGCAGTGACTCGTGCCGATCGATCACATCCAGCAGAGCCGCGCGCAGCGCAGTGACATCGAGCCGTCCTGTCAGCTGCACCACCAGCGGAATGTTGTACGCCGCGGAAGCCGGGTCCACCTGGTTGATCAACCACATCCGGTTCTGTGCCGGCGACAACGGAATCGGCTCGGTGCGCGGTTGTGCGCGTAGTGCGAGCCTGCCGGGGTGGTGCTCGGCGTCGATATGCGCCGCGAGTTCGGCGACGGTCGGCTTGCCGAACAAATCGCGAACCGACACAGCGGATCTGGTCAACTCGGCGATCCGTGCGGCGGCGTTGGTCGCGGTCAGCGAATTGCCGCCCAGGTCGAAGAAGTTGTCCAGCACGCCGATCCGCTTGAGGCCGAGCACCTCGGCGAAGATGTCCGCGATCGCTTCCTCGATAACCGAACTCGGTGCGACATAGGCCGCGCCCGAATCGAAGACCGGCTCGGGCAGGGCCCGATAGTCGACTTTGCCGTTGGCCGTCAGCGGCAGTTCGGGCAACACCACGACGGCGGAGGGCACCATGTATTCGGGCAGCAGTGTCGCCACATGCGCACGCAAGGTGTCGGCGGCACAGGTGTCCGCACTGGCGGGCACGACATAAGCGACCACCCTGGCCGCCTCCGTGCCGGGGAGATCCACGACGACAACGGCCGCGGAGACCGCGCTGTGGGTCAACAACGCATTGCGGATTTCGCCCAGTTCGATGCGGAACCCGCGCAGCTGCACCTGCTGATCGGCACGGCCGCGATATTCCAACTCGCCCTTGTGATTCCAGCGTGCCACATCACCGCTGCGATAGAGCCTCTCACCCGGCCGCCCGAACGGGTCGGCGACGAAACGGGCAGCGGACAGCGAAGGACGGTTGAGATAACCGCGGGCGAGTTGCGTTCCGGCAACATAGATCTCGCCCCAGGCCCCCAGCGGCGCCGGGCGCAATCGCTCATCGAGAACATATGTGCGCAGACCCGGCAGTGCCGCACCGATCGTACTCGGCGCTCCCGGCGCCGCGATACTCCGGGGCAGGGCGAGATAGGTCACGAACACCGTGGTTTCGGTGATGCCGTAGCTGTTCGCCAGCACCGGGAGTTTCGGATTCTGCTCGTACCAGTCCACCAACCCCGCTGGGTCGAGACGCTCGCCGGACAGTATGACCAGTCGCAGCGACAGTCCCCCTTCCGGCGCACCGTCGTCCTCGTACCGTCGCGACGCCGCGCCGAATTGCTGGAACGCGGACGGTGTCTGATTGAAGATGGTCACCTTCTCGCGGGCCGCCAAACGCACGACATCGTCCGGCGAGCGTGTGGTGAGGCTGTCCAGGACGACCAGGCGGCCGCCACTGACCAACGCGCCGAAGATCTCCCACACGGAGTAGTCGAATGCGAACGAATGGAACAACGTCCACACGTCTCCGGGACGCACCCCGATCTCGGCGCACGCATTCACCAGGTATGTCGCCACGGCGCGGTGGGAAATGGCCACGCCCTTGGGCCGACCGGTCGACCCCGATGTGTAGATGACGTAAGCGAGGTTGTCGAGGCACAGCGGGGCCGTCCGGTCCGCATCGGTGACCGGCGCCGCGACTTCGTCACCGGCCTCGGCGACCTCGTCGAAAAGCACCACGCGGCCCGGGAGGGCGGGCAGATCGTCGTGCACAGCGCGAGTGGTCACGACGACGATCGGATTCGCGTCGTTCAGCACGTATTCCAGACGATCGGCTGGATGCGCGATATCCAACGGCAGGTACCCGGCGCCCGACTTCAGCACGGCCAGCGTGACGACGATGAGATCCGCGTCCCGTGGCATCGCGATCGCCACCAGCGAGTCGGGGCCCGCTCCGGACGCGATGAGAGTGCGGGCGAACCGATTGGAATACTCGTCCAGCTGGCGGTAGGTGAGCGCGCTATCACCCGATGTGACCGCGATCGCGGAGGGCGTCGCGGCGGCCTGTCTCGTCAGCAGATCCACCAGCGTTGCCGTACTCGTTGTGCCGTCGCGGCCGGCCAGCTCCCCGACGATCCGCGCCTCCTCGGCAGGGTCTACCAGCGGAATCGTGCCCAAGACCGTATCGGTGGGTGCGGCCATCATCCGTTGCAGGAAGTCGATGAACCGACGGGCGTGGGCATCGAGTTCATCCTGGCTGTAGAGGTTCGCGTTGCCGTGCAGCTCGATCAACAGCGGCGCTTCGGCACCGGAACGGTAAAGATTCAGCTGCAAATCATCCAGGGCGCCCGAGGTCAAGGCACGATAGCGGCCCACCGCGGACCCGAGCCGAATTTCGGAGTCGAAGAAAAGGATATTCACGATCGGGCCGAACGATTTCGCGGAGGCATCCAACGCATTCGAGTCGCGGCGCAGATCCTCGAAACGGTAGAGCTGGTGCCGCATCGCGGAGACGAGTTCGGTCACCGAGGCGTGAATCAGCTGTTCAACGGTGGTTCCGGCATCCACAGTGAACCGGATCGGCACCATGTTCGCCAGCATCGCGGCGGCGTTGCGCAAGCGTTTCGTCACACGCCCACTCACCGGCATCGACAACACCACGTCGTCGCCGCCCGTCATACGGGCGAGGAACGCGGCAAAGGCTGCCACGACCACCTGCGCAGGGGATGCCTTCAGGCTGTCCGAGAAACGGTCGAGCGCCTCGGACAACTGCGACGGAAGCTCCAGGCTGGAAACATGATCGACCTTGCTGGACCGTGCGGTGCGACCGGACAGGCTTGTCGGCGTCGGGAGACCGGAAACCTTGTCGAGCCAGTACTCCCTGTCGCTCTCGAACCGAGAGCTCGCCCGATACGCCTGTTCGGCTTCGATGACGTCGCGCAAGGCAACCGCATCCAAAGGCCGGGGCGCCCGGCCCTCGACCAATGCGTTGTAGTGCTCGGCCATCCTGGTCAAGACATTGAACGCGCCGTAACCGTCGACGACGAGATGGTGGGCACGCCCGTACCACAGATACCGATCTTCGGCGATCCGGATCAACCGGGTCGCGGCGAGACGGTCACGGCTCAGATCAACCGCTTTGCTGTTGTAATCGCGGCGCATCCATTCCATCGCCGCCGCAAAGGGGTCGCTCTCCTGGCTGACGTCCAGCACGGACTCGTCGTAGGTAATGCTGCGATCGACGAATTGATACGGCATTCCGTCGGACTCGACCACCCGAACGACCAGGGATTCGGTTTCGTGACCGGCGTCGTTCACCGCCTGGGTGAAGGCGTCGACATCGACGGGCCCCTCGATCTCGACGTAGTGTGCGATATTCATCGGTTGCCCACCGGGCAGGTTGTCCGCGAGCCACATGCTGTATTGCGCCCTCGACAGCGGAATCAGGTCCGACCGGAGATCGGCAGTTTCTGCTGACTTCAGATTCATTCAAACCCCTTGTTCAGACTCGGGGCCCGAAACACGGTGAGCCAACCCCCGCGCTCGTGCCGGAATTGCCTGTATATGTATTTCGCCAACGCCGAGGTGGCGTGCAGAACCCTGCCTCAGGACACCGCTATAGGAACAACAGCTGACTCACCTTGCCGACCGGCGTAATTCAGCGCGCAGTACTGATCCCCCATTACTCATCTATCGATGTCTCCCAGTATCTCGAAGTCTGAAATCTCGGACATTTCGAACATCTGGTGAAGCGGCGCGGGCCAACGGCTCGGCTGATGTACAGAACTTCAGCTCACACCCGACAGCACGTCGCAAGGTGGTGCCCACACTCACCACTGAGGGAAAAGCCAATCAAGCATACGAAATGCACAGCCACTCAGGGCGATTCGGTCAGCGCAAGGCCCCACGATCAGGTATCCAGGAGCTTAACACGCCATGTCCGGATACAAGAAAGCGACTCATGATCTTCGATCCGAAGCCGAGAACGTACATCCGATCCGCATCGCGTCAGCCGACCCGCTCGGGCCTTTCCACCCGGCACCGAGACATACGGCCGACGCACAGCCCCGGAGATCGCCTACCCGAGCCGACCTCCGGACAGCGTCCCCGACGGGATCGCTGCCATTCGGCCCGGCGCACAATGCGTTCATCCTCGGCGCGCCTGGCGAGCCGGAGCTGTGGCCGGGGGTACGCTGCGGGTACATGCGTGTTTGTTGTCGAACCATTCCATTTTCGACGAAAGGCACAGCAATATGAAGCGTCTCTCATTCACTATCGCCGTTGTGGCGAGTTCGTTGTGCGGCGCCGTACTCGGCGCCGGCCCATCGACGGCCGGTATTCCGCCGGCCGGTGTGCTCTGCGCCGGCATGACATGTGCGAACAGCACCTCCGCGCCGCAAATCGTCAATGGGACGGCGGTATGCGCGACCGGGATCTCATTGCCGGTCAGTGCACTGCTCGAGCCGCTCACCACCCGTCGGCTCAACGCGACGTGTCCCGACGGAACCGCGCCACTGGGCCTCAGTTTCTGAGCCGCCCATACCTCCACGTCCGCGTATCCGAGAACCGACCCGGCCGATCTGTTGTCAGGCCGATGGGATAAAGGCCGGAGCCCCAGATCAACTCCCCGACTCCATTTCGACGCTTGCCATGCCCGAGGGGTTGCACGCTGTGGAATACGTCTTTTCCGGTCGGCCGAGCCAGAAATTTGTGCTGCCGAGCCAGCGAATGATGTCCTTGGCTTGTGCGTAGTGGCGATGCAGTGCAGGCAAGGCCAAGGCGTTACCGACGCGCAGATAGTGACACATCCGTATAGCCACGGGCAGTTCGGAAGTGGCGTAGTGAGCCAGCATATGGAGATCGTTATCGACTCGTTGTCGATTCTCGGCGCTGCCACCATCTTGCGCGAGCGCCCAATTGGCCCACTGCGCAATCGCGTGCAGAGCCCGGGATGCGACGTAGATATCGGCACATGTCCGGGACACCGACCCGCACCGCGCGAAAGTACCCATGCCATCCTGCGGCCGCACGTATTCCGCGGCCAGCGTGAGTACGCCTTTCAACAGCCCATCGGCCACAGCACCGATCGACGCCAACGCGATCCGGTACAGCTCCGAGATGCCGTCTGGCAACAGTTGTTCTGCGGGGATCTCCACGTCGTTGAAATGCAGCGAAGATTCCGGCACACCAGTCGAGTACGGACTCCGGACGCGCTCGAGTCCTTCCGCCTCGCCCTCCACTACAGCAAGGCCGGAATCTGTCGGCACCAGAATCCACCGAGCCTGGTCGGCGTACGGCACGGTGACCTTACGACCGCGGATCCGCACCGTGCCGCCGTCAACGGCCGCGGTCGTCTCCGGCTTCATTGCGAACGGCGCACCGGGTTCATTGAGCGCGGCCGTGAGCACCGCACCCTCCGAGACTGCGGGAAACACCTTCTCCGCCAATGATTTCGGCGCGATGCGCAGTAACGGGAGCACTCCGAAGCCCAACGTTGTCAATACCGGCACCTGGACAGCGTCGGTGGCCAGCTCGGTCAAGACGGCAGCGACATCGAGCAACCCCAGACCGTCTCCGCCGTAGCATGCCGGCAGCGCTATCGACAGCAGCCCGCTATCCACAAGCTCGGGCCACAGCGCGATATCGCGTGCACTCTCACGCTCCAGCAAACGCACGACAAGCTCAGCAACAGCATCATGGCTCTCATCCCCGACGATGAAGCCCAAAGCAATGCCTCCCCAATCGAGTTTCAGAATAGGCTGCACGACTTGCGCAGTGGAACGAAACCCCTCCTCAGCGATGCGCAACTGGACTTCGTCGATACCTGCGACATTCGACAACAGCACATGACCAGTAATTCCTGCGACACAGTACACCCTTCGGCAATGGCAGTGACGCCGACACCGGCGGCAATCTCCCTTCGAGCTTTCACCGAAGGGAGATTGCCGCCGTGCTGGGACTTCTTCGTCAGGATTCCGATTCGATCACGAAATGCTCCAAGTGGGCTGTTTCATCAGAGCTGTCGCCGACATCGACCACTGCGACGAACTCCCGATCACCGGCACGTCGCTGCAGGGGGCCCCAGGAGTTGGCGAGATACCAACTCGCGCCGGTGGTACCGCGCGGGCCCAGGCCCGCACAAAATATCCAGTATCGGTCGGGGTGCAGGTCAGGGCTCGGCCGCACCCGCACGATGACACCGAGGTTGTTGTGATCTCCGCCGCAGTCGTACCGGGTGCCGTCCGTCAACTCCAGTTGGTCGAAATGGGAACGGCCTTCAGTGCCGCTGCCGCCGAGGTTGAACAGCGGACGCTCCACGCTGTCGAGGTACATGCGTGTGCAATCATTGGACGTCAAGCCGAAGCTGATGAAGGGGCAGTCGCTATTCATAGCGACTTCGCGGTCACTGCGGATATCGGCCGAAATACCGCTGTGCCGCTGCAGCATGGAAAACACGTACAACAATCCGCGAACTTCCCTCTCCGGCAAGGCAACCAGCAGATCCGAGTGATAGTCGGCTGCCAGTGCCCGGACCTTGCTACCGACCGCGCATCGATGGGGGAGTTCGGCTGCTCGCAGCTCTGGCACATGCCGTGTCGGCAGGTCGAAGGTCGGGTACACCAGAGTGATCCCGCTGGTGCTCACCTCGGCACCGAGAAATTCCTCGAGTTGGAGATCTGCTGTGGGAAGGTCCAGCTCGTGCGCTCCCACCGCACCCGGTGCTGCATCGACCAGCTGGAACAGTTTCTCGATCCGCCAGCCCGGGAACATCTTGGCCAGCACTCGACAATGGTAGTCGCGGGGAAGTCCGATCATTCTTCCCGAAAGCCACTGGTAGAACTGCGTCTTCGCCGGCCCGTAGCCCGGAGGGATGGGCGGATCGAGTTGCGCCGCACATCTGTCGTATACGGCCAGAAAATCCGAATGGTTCTTGAGATGCTGCTCCGCCAGCAGCATCTTCAGAACTGTTGCCAATGAAACCCCCTTCTACCCCTGCACCACCGACCGGTGGCGACTTCGACCTACATCCGCAGCCGGCGGTCGATCGATAACTCCGGGAACAGCCCCGGACGCGGTACCAGGCGAACCTGGATGTCGAAGCCTCCGTTACCGAGACCATCCATCGTTGCCACAGTCGGCCGTACCGGCTCGTTCCCGTCCGTGCCGAACGCGATATGCCGTCCGCCAAACGCACGACGAACGATGATGTGGCCGCGACGCCGCTGACGAAAAGCCGTCACAGGCGTGATCGGACGGCCCGTCCCGGTGCGGCCGGTGGGTCATGCTGCCTGCGAGGGGGCCCCGGCAGGAGCGGATGCAGTACAGGACGGAATACGGAACGCAACGAACCCGGATGGCGGCCCCGTCCGAGTGACCGGCGGTGACCGGCGCCGCATCGGCAGGCATGACGGCCGCGGTGGTCGGAGCCGCGTCAATGGTGAAAGCGGTTGTGGTGGAGCAGAACCGTGCGACCGGAGGATCGGAGGAGCCGGTACTCGCCACAACCGCGTCCGCGCCCGCCTGCGTGGGGTTCGAGGCTGGAGAGAGGGTGGTGATGGAAGACACGGCGCTGCCTCCTTTGCCGGCGATTGTGGTTCCTCTGCTGCACCAGATTGTTGCCCGACTCGTTTGGTGGCCCGCTACTTCCATTAACCCACCTAACATGTTGCAGGGCAACGTATCTCTGATCCGTTTTCGTCCGTTTTCGCGGCGGCGGCCGGCGGGCAACTCTCCGGGGCCGACACGGGCCTCTCGACCCGGCGATCGATCTGTCGAGAGGCCTTGTCAACAGCGATCTTTCAGCATTTTCGATCTGGGCGGACCGCACCGGGAACTCGCAGCAGCTGCCGCGTGGAAGTCCGGATAGCTCATGCTCCACGCAGGCCGAAAGTCGTTGCGTGGTGGATCGGCGATCTTGCCGGTGCGGCGATCGGATCGCAGCATTATCGGCAATTAGTCACTGTACTGGCGATACTCGTTGCAGCGCTGCACTTTTGGAAATCCATTGCCGTCTCACGCTCGAGGATCGGACCCGATTTCGCAATCATGGCAATCGACCGTCCCGCCGGACGAAGCCGCGGACCGGGAAGCCTTCGACCCGCGAGACGCGGCGAAGATCCGATACCGGACGAAAACGAACGCTTCCAGCGGGTCACCCGCCTGTTTCGAGGACGTTAATGGAAGTAGGGGGCCGCCAGAACAACTCGGGCAACCACAGGGGCTTGCCACGAGACAAACCTCAGCAATAAGGAGGCAAGCAG
>NZ_BDCC01000080.1 GCF_001613305.1 Nocardia vaccinii NBRC 15922 | reverse complement strand
GTCCGTCAGAGCCGGTGATCGGCCTCCCAACAGATCGGTGATCACTTCATCGTCAGCGCCGCGCGTTTCCTGCAGAAGGCATCAGTCGAGGTGCTCTAGATTTGGGCGTAGCCCCCGGCATTCCACACGGCCCACCGAAATTGGTCTGTGGACAGGGGCTGGCGCGCTGGGATTCGTGGATCCGACGTGGTCGGCCAATAGCAGAAGCCGCAGCGGTGGCAGTACATTCCGGCGCTCCACAGCGCATACGCAGCCGGGCGACCACGAGAGATCAGGCTGTTGCGCCGCACACGATTGCGAACAAAGCCGAACGCTATGAGTGCAGGGCTGCCCAGGGCCACCACATAGCAGATACCGAGGACGATATTGACAATCGTGGTCATAGCAGTGGGGCGATCAACTCCAGGGTGGGTGATCACGTTGCTGACGGCGATGGCCAGAGCGGCGAGCGCTGGGACGGTCATCACCATCCCCACAATCAGCGGACGGACTGTTGATGCTTGAGGCGGCTCATACCTTGTCGCGGCAGCCAATTCGGAGGTACGTGTGTGCTCGGTAACCGAAGTGCCCACGACAGGGACAAGACCGCTGGAGCTGAGACCGACGCCAGAGTAGTACCCGGTGGCGGAGACTGTTGACACGCCAGTGGAAGTCAGTGCGGGAATGCTCTGGACCCAGTCCAGGCGTTCGCAACTGGGGCATGAGATGTCATGGTGCACGGGCGCGTCCCTCGTCATGATCGGTGTTTGCGCAGGGGCCAAGCTCGGGGGTGTGCCTCTCAATGGAACACTCCTAGCCGTCGAATGTCGAGCAATTTCGGAAGTGCGGCTGCGGTTCCTCCGTCTTGATCCGGGCGCGGCGGGCTGCACGCCTTGCGCTCTTGGGGCACTGAGGGCCGGGCGCTCGATTCCGGCCGTTTGCGGGCATCCTGCGCCCCGCGAACTGCTGGAGTTCCCGAACGCTCTGCTGTGCCGGAAGGGCACTCTTCGTGCAGGTCAGGCATCGGATCCAGCGTGCCGACAGTGTGCCAAGACCCGCACGGATGGGGTGGACGGAGCAATACGTGACGGACGCGGCAACCCCTCTGACCTGGACGGGGCCGGACTCCCTGGACACTGGAGCATGATTTCCAGTTCACTTACACACCAGCGGTCGGGGGTTCGAACCCCTCTGCGCCCACTCTGTATTCCCAGGTCAGACAGCCTGTGGGTTGCCCCACGATCGGATGCGTGGGGCATTCGTGGGGCACACGCGTCAGCCGAGGATGCTCCGGACGTTCTCCCGCTGGCTGTCCGCGAGGCTCGCGTAGCGCTGTGTCGTCCGGATCGAGGCATGCCCGAGGAGCTTCTGAACCAGCTGCAGCGGGACACCGGCACGGACGAGATGGCCCGCGTAGGTGTGGCGCAGATCGTGGGGGCGGAGGACAACGACTTGAACCCCGAAGCTGGTGGCGGCGAGCAGCTCGATGAGCCTGCTCTCCTCGGCGTCCAGTTCCTCGGGTTGTCGGTTGAGGGTGGCGTGCAGATCTCTGACGGTGCCTTTCTCGAAAAGCGAGTTGCCATCGTCTACCGGCCACAATTCTGATGAGTCAGGCTGCAGCGCAATGCCAGTGATGAGCGCCCCTTCCGACTGTGTACCCGGACAGTCTGATTGGGCTCGGCTCCGACGGGCTCGACACCATGTTGTCGGCGTAGATATTGCCGCGTGCCACACCGATCTGCATGATAGTTCACTCACCAGATCATCCGCGCCGCAATGACATTCGTAATTCAGTATCCCAGGTTCAACCGGTGCCGGAGTATGCGGAAAACAACGGGAGAACCAGGCAACATGCCACTTCGTCATGCTCGACGCGCAATGCAGCATCCGAGAGCCAACCGGAGACTCGGCATGACCGACCTGCCGAGCCCCAAAGGGCGCACTCGCCTCGGCGTACCGGCCGTACTTCTTGGTCATCGCGACTGCGCACCGCCGGGTAGCTACCCCGACCACGAACCGCTACCGGAGATATGAGTCGGAACCCCGCCAGAACACCCCGAGGCCGACTCTGGCGGCGTGTCCGTCCGCGTAGGTGACTGTCATCTGGACCAGGTCGGGGGTGCGTCGCACGACCTCGATGGGGCGGTGCTGAACACCGTCTGTGTGCCCAGGGTGTGTCGGGCCGTGGATGATGCGGCGGTCTCGGCGCGTACGTCCGTGAATCGGGTTGTCGTACGCGGGTGAACAGCTGACTCAGGCCGGTTGTGGCGCGTGGTTGCCGAGCAACTTCGCCAGCAGAACCTGAAGCTGTCGCCGTTCCGTCGCGTTCAGGCCGGCCAGGAGTTCGTTGTGAACCTCGTCCGCGTACTGCTGCAACTCCTCCAGGCGGCGTTGGCCGGAGTCGGTCAGAACGACGATGTTGCGGCGTCGGTTAGCGGGATCGACTGTGCGACTGACCTGGTCGCCTGCCTCGAGGCGGTTGAGGATGCCGCTGACATCGTTGCGATCGAGCCCGAGACGCCGGCCGAGGTCCGCCTGGCTGAGAGCCCCGTATTCCTCCAGTGTGGCCAGTACCGCGAAGTCGGCACGAGCACCCAACGGCAGTCGCCGAGCGAACAGCCGCGCGCCGAGGGTGGAGACCTTGCCCGCCTGCCAGCTGACGAGTTCGCGCAGCCGGGCCGGAGGATCTGCCGGGTCGTCCGTATCCGCCATGACGCCATCTTAACCGTTGCCTATCCCAACATTGAAAGGTACGTTGGTCTTACCAACGTTGGTTGAACCAACAAATGCCGGTTTCAGTAGAAATCGGCTCCGGTAAAGGAGACGAGTCTCGATGATCCTCATCACCACGGCGGGCAAGGTAGGCGCGGAAGCAGTGCGCCTGCTCACGCAACGCGATGAACATGTGCGCGTCCTGGTCCGCGACCGAAACAGAGCGACCGCCTTGGCGCACGCGGGAGCCGACGTCGTCGAGGGAGATCTGGACAACGCGGCAAGTGTCGACACCGCGATGCGCGATGTGTCGAGCGTGGTGCTGGTCAGCCCCGCGATACCGACCCAGGAACTGACAGTGATCGACAGCGCCGTGCGAGCGAAAGTCGGACACATCGTGAAGATCACCAGCAAGGCGTCGGCCGATTCGGTGGTGCGCCGCCGTCGTGACCAGTACGCGATCGAGCGGTCGCTGATCGCCTCCGGACTGGGCTACACCTTGTTGCGCAACAACGCCTACATGCAGAACTTCCTGATGATGGCGTCCGAGATCGCCACGGCGAACAGCTTCAGCACCGGGACGGGCGATGGGAGGATCGGGCACATCGACGCCCGCGACGTCGCCGCCGTGGCCGCCGAGATCGCGGCTGAGCCCGGCGCACATGCGGGAAAGACGTACTGGCCCACCGGGCCCGAGGTGCTCTCCGCGGCGGAGGTGGCGGAGGTGTTCGGGAAAGTGCTCGATCGGCCGATCACCTACCACCCGATCACCTTCGAACAGCAACGGCACGCGATGCTCACCGCCGGACTGCCCGAGGCCGTCGCGCTCGACAATGCCACGGCGCTCAGCCTGATGGCCGAGGGTGACTGTGACTACCTCACCGACGACCTGCCCATGATCCTCGGCCGGCCCGCACGCCGCTTCGAGCGGTTCGTCATCGATCATGCCGCGGTGTTCGCCTGATACCCACTGGCATCGGTTCGCGGGCATTCGCGGGGCACCGGATCCGCGTATGCCCGTGCTGCTCCCGCGGCCGTTACGTCCCGGCGAGGAAACTGGGCCCCGCACTCCGCGAGGATCTCCTGGCGCACGTCGGACGCGCCGTGGCGCAGGTTCTGCGCAACCGCGGCCCCGATCGACCGCTCACCGCCGACACGTGGACGGTCGTCGTGCTCTACGGCCTCGGCAAAGGCCCTGTGCGCCATGGCGAGTTGATCGAGTTGATCGGCGGCATCTCCCGCAAGGTGCTCATCCGGACGCTCCGGCGGCTCGAGGCGCACGGATTCGTCCGCCGCCAGGTGTATGCCGAGGTGCCGCGTCGCGTCGAGTACGAACTCACCTCACTCGGAGCGACGCTGATCGATCCGATCCACCTGCTGTCCAGGTGGCGAGGGCGAACGGCGACGCGGTTCTCGATGTGCTCGAAGCGAATTCCGAGCCGGTCGCCCAGCACGGCTGAGGCCCTGTTGCGGCACCGGGAGCCCTTTCGGCTGCTACTCGGTACCGGTCCGGTCGTGCCCCGCCGGCAACGGCAGCCCCACCGGGGCGCTTCGCGATACGTGATAACTGTTGCCAGTTATGAAGGCGCACCGAGATTTTCGGAATATGACGACGGTGGCTGAGCTCGATATCCCGTCCACGGTGTGTTCCTTCGGGACACACCGTGGACGAGGCGGCGAATGTGGCGCTCTCGGTTGTGATCTCCGGCAACTCGGTGCCCAGCCACTGCTGGCGGGTTGCTGAAGTGGTGGCGGGGATCGAACGCCGGGCAGTGCCCGAGGCAGCTGTGGTGCGCGAGGCGTTCCGCGATACCTACCCGGTTGCCGGGCTGTCCGTCATGTGATGGCCCACGGATTCGACGGCGACCGCACGCTTTTGGCGGCGCCCGGCGTTCCCGTGTGAGCGGTGGCGCCGACGGCCCGGCGGGCGTTGTCCGGGCCGGCCGGGCCGTTCGAGCGGGTGCTACGGGCGGTGGTGCCTACATCGCCACCTGGTGCGGACGAAGTGGCGCGAAGACCACCGGCATCGCGGTCAGGGCGCGGTGGAACGGGCCGGGACGCCAGGTCAGCTGCTCGGGCCGAACTGCCAGCTGGATTTCACCGATGCGGTCGAAGAGTTGGTCGATGGCGCTCTCGACGGTCCGGTAGGCCACGTCCTTGGCGGGGCACACGTGCGGGCCGGTGCTCCAGGCCAGATGTGAGCGATTGCCGATGCTGCTGGTGGCATCGCCCCGGATGCGCGGATCGTTGTTGCACGCGGCCAGGCTGATGAGTACCGGTTGATCGGCGGGCAGCCATACGCCGTCGATCTGAATCGGTTGCCGCGGGTAGGTGGTGCAGAAGTTCGCCATCGGCGGATTGTTGAACAGCACCTCATCGAGCGCGTCGGTGGTCGACAGGTTGCGGCCGCTGTCGGGCTGGAATCGCGGGTCGGTGAGGATCAGCAGCAGAGCGTTGGCCATGAAGGTGCGCTGGGCCTCGAATCCCGCGCCGTAGAAGCTCATCAGCTGCGCGAATACCTCGATGTCGTCGAGGCCATTGGGGTGGTGGGCCAGGTGTGAGGTGACGTCGTCGCCGGGCTGCTCGCGCTTGAGCGTGATCAACTCCATCAGCGCCCCCCGCATGTCCACCATGCCCTGTTTGGCCTTGACACGGTCGGAATCGAAGCGATCGGCCATGCCGAGGGCCACCCGTGTGCCGATATCGGCAGGGCAGCCGCACATCTGGTTGAGCACCTCGAGTACCAGCGGGAATGCGTACTGCATCACGAGATCGGCGGATCCGCTCTCGCAGAACGAGGTGATCAGCGGGATCGCGGCATTCTCGACCATGTCGAGGATGGAGTTCTGGTCGATGTTGTCGATCGCGATGACCGAGGGGTCGCGATAGCGCCGGTGGGTCGCGCCGGTGTTGTAGCGGGCCGCCGGCAACCACTCCATCATCGGCCGGACCGGCGAATCCGCGGGGATGGACTTCTGCCAGACGCGTGGATCGGATGGGAAGTGGTCGGGATCGTTGAGGATCTGGACCGCGGTGCTGTAGCCGATGACGAGAGTGGCCGGCACATCGGGGGCCAGTTCGACGGGGACCAGGGTGGAATGCGCTTGGCGCATCCGGTCGTACGTGTCGTCCGGCTTGCTGACGAAATCGGGGGTGTACATCGGGAATCGGAAGTCCGAGTCGGCGTCCGGGGACGGACCGCGGTGAACAGGACACATTCCGGAAGCCGTGGTGTACGGATCGGGGGCGGGCGATTGCGGTGTGGTCAAAGACGTGACTCCGGGCGATTAACGGAAATATGGCGATATCCCCCCCGAGCGCGACGGGCCGCCGCGCTCACGTGGGTAGCGCGAGGACTACCGCGTACCGGCACCCATCGACAGCAGTGCTGAACCATTCTGCGGTACTTGGCGCTTCGCCCACCCAAGCAACATAGCAGCGACGACAACGGCGGGCTTGCCGAGGCGGCAATGGAATCCACGGCCGATGGGCAGGCCGATACCGCGAGGACATCCTTGCCCGCGGCCGCGATCGGCCCGTATGCGATTGTGTCGCAGCATATTACGCAGTACGACGGTGACAATTCGCGGTCCACGCTCGGGGGCGAGTCGACGACACGGTGGGGAACACACTGCTGTGCAGTAAGTTACGGGGGAGTAGGCGTCTCGATGGCAGCTACCGCGGCTTCGGTCACGACGGGGCCACGGGCGGTGCCGAGGAGTCGCAGAATCGGTGCGGTCGAAGCGGTCGTCACGAGCGCCATCACCACCAGCAGTGAATACAGTTGCGGCCCGATCAGTCCGGTGGTCAGGCCCACGGACAAAATCACCAGCTCGGTCAGTCCGCGGGTGTTGAGCAGCGCCGCCACCGCGGCCGCTGGTCGCGCCGGCATTCCGGTCAGGCGGCCGGCGACGTAGACGCTACCGACTTTCCCCAGCACCGCGGCGGCGATGATGACGACGAGTTCGCCGATCGCGGTCGAGTCGATCGAACTCAGGTCGACGGCCAGGCCCGCCACGACGAAGAACCCGGGCAACAGAATCGCGCTGAGCACCCGGACCCCGGACTCCACCGCCTGGCGGCGTTCGCGGGGGAAGATCACTCCGAACGCGAAAGCGCCGAAGATCAGGTGCAATCCGATCCATTCGGTGATCGCCGCGACGGCCAGCGCGCCACCGACGCCGAGCACGATCATCGTCTGAGCGGTGCCGGCCTGCGAGACCCGCCCCAGCATCGGCCGCAGACCCCACCACATCAGCCCGACGAGCGGGATCAGCAGGATCAGGCGCCACGGGGCGCCGCCCGGGTGGGCCAGCGCCAGGATCACCGCCAGCACCACCCATGCCATGATGTCGACCAGGGCCGCGCATGCCAGGCTGAGTTGGCCGATCTCGGTGTGCACCAGATTGCGGTCGTGCAGGATCCGCGCCAGCACCGGGAAGGCGGTCACCGCCAGCGCACAGCCGATGTAGAGGGCGAAGTGCAGCCGGTTGCCGGTCTGGTAGCGCGCCAGAACGGTGACCGCGATGCCGCTTCCCAGAACGAACGGCGCCACGTAGGCCGCCGCCGACACCGCGGGAATCGAGCGCCGCGCACCGGTGAAGATGCCGCGGTCGAGTTCCAGGCCCGCGACGAACATGAACACCGCCACTCCGATGTCGGCCAGCAGTACGAGGGAGGGGCGGGCGGACTGCGGGAACAGCATCGAGGACAGGTGGTGCCCGATGATGGTGGGGCCGGCCAGGATTCCGGCCGCGATCTCGCCGATCACCGGCGGTTGGCCGAGCTTCTCGGCCAACCAGCCCAGACTGTGGGCCGCCACCATGATCAGGACCAGATCCAACAGGATCGTGACGATGACGTCATTCACTCCGGAATCTCCTCGGGCCGGAGGGTCGTGCGGAATTCGGGTTCGTCGCGCAATTCGGGTTCCGGCAGCCACACCATGGCGCGTTCGGCCGGGACGATGTCCGGGTTGAACGCCTCGCGGATCCAGCACGCGGGGCGGTCCCCGAGTGACATCACGTATGCCCTTGCCGCGCAGGCCCGCCCGTCCGGCCACGTCCGGGTTCCCGCCCACATGATCCGGCGGCGCTGGGTCAGGCCGCGGGCGATCAGTCCGTGGCCGATCGGGGTGCGCGGATCGGCCAGTCCGCTCGTCCCGGCCGTTCGCGCCACGGCCGCAACGTAATTGATCGACACCGTCCTTTCGGTGCTGACCAGGCGCGAGTGCCGGATCAGAGCTCGGTCGGCTGCGCGCAGCCGCAGCACATCGATGATGAGGGCCGGCAGCGTGATGGCCGGGATCTCGTCCTGGCGCATCACCAGCACGCTCAGATCGCTTGCCAGGTGGCGTTCGAGCGCTGTGGTCGTGATGCCCTCGCTCGTGAGCAGTGCCCGCGTCATCGGGTGGTGGAATCGCTCGATCGACGCTGCGGTGTTCATCCGGGACCCCGGCCCGCTGGGCGTCGGTTCGCCCAGCGGGCCGGGGGCGGAGTGGGTGACCGTCACGGCCGACTCCGTCTATCGGTTCGCATCGGAAATTCCGGTGGCCGCGCCGCTAATGCGCGTCTGCCGCGTCGTGGCGCGGAGGAAGGACCGGCTGGGCCACCGCCTCCCGCTCCGCGTCGGTGCGCGGGTGGGTGGTCAGACCGAACGGTTCGGTGGTGATCCGCAGCTCGCCCATATCGGTGTCCGACAGCGGGTCGCGCCAGTGGTCCCAGACCGGCGACATGTCCAGGCCGCCCATGTATTTGATGTTCACCCCGTCGACATCGGGGGCGGTATCCAACCGCTCGGCCTCGGAGACGATGACGTCGGTTCCGGTCAGCTCCTGCGCGCCGCTCGTCTCGCCGACGTCGGTGAGCCCCGCCATGATCCGGGTGAACGATTGCTCCGGCGAATCACCGTCGTGCACATCGGTGAGCCGGTGCGCGTGCGCGAAGTACTCCTCGGATCCGATGTAGTGCTCGTACATGCGTGACACCAGCGACAGGAAGCGCGTGTAGGCGCGGCGGTAGGTGTACTCGTAGTACGCCAGGGCGTCGGTTTCGCTCATCTCCCCGCGCAGTGTGGTCGCGATCGCCGCGGCGGACACCAGACCGGAGTAGGTCGCCAGGTGCACGCCGGTGGAAAGCAGCGGGTCCAGGAAACAGGCCGCGTCGCCGACCAGGACGTAACCGGGTCCGCAGAACCGGTCCGCGACATACGAGTAGTCCTGTTCGGCCTTGACCTCGGCGACCTGCGTCGCGCCTTCGAGCATCTCGCTCATCGGCTTGCTGGCCGCGATGGAGTCCAGATAGAACTGCTGAGAGTCGCTGCCGCGCAACTTCTCCGCGGCCAATCGCGCGGACACCACATACCCGACGCTGTTGCGGCCCCCCGCGAGCGGGATGTGCCAGAACCAGCCACCCTCCTCGGTCGAGACCACGTTGATCGCGCCCTCGGGGCTGTCGGGATGCAGCTGCGAGCCGGTCCAGTACGACCAGACCGCGACGTTGCGGAATGCGGGATGTTGGCGGCGGATGTCGAAATGCTTGGCCAGCACGCCGTCTCGGCCCGTGGCATCGACGAGGAAGTCGAATTCGAGGGTGTGGACGGTGTCGTCGCCGGCCCGCACCCATTCCGCCGCGGTCGGGCGTTCACCGTCGAACACGATGTTGGTGACCTTCGCCTGCTCGATGACCCGCGCACCCTGGTCCGAGGCGTTGCGCAGCAGCAGATCGTCGAACGTGGCCCGGTCGACCTGCCAGGACCACGCCTCGGCGTCGACCAACTTGGACCAGTCCAACAACCAGGTGTCGTTCTGCCACTGGAAGTATCCGCCCCGCTTGATCTGGAAGCCGTGTGCGGCCACCTTGTCGTAGGCGCCGGACACCCGGAGGGTGGACAGGCACGAGGCAAGCAGTGACTCTCCGATGTGGTACCGCGGGAAGGTATCCCGCTCCAGGAGAGTCACTTCCACTCCCGACCGCGCGAGCAGCGCGGCGGCGGTCGAACCTGCCGGACCTCCGCCGACCACCAGAACGTGTGGATTTTCCTTGTTCCCCATGACAACTCCCTGGAACGTGCGAACAAGATCGTGCGCCGCGGGTAGCGGCGGAATCGAACCCGAGTCATTTGTCGGAAGACGGAATCCACAACCTCCGTTGCCGTTGGTTAACTGCTCGACGGCGCACGGGGAATCAGCCTAACAGGTGGTCTTGAAACTGCTAGGGAAACAGTGATTTATGTTGCAATCGCAAATGTACGAATGATAGCTGAGAATTAGCTCATAGGGCATAGCGGAACGACCGGCGTTGACACGCGAACAGAGCGTCACGACGGTGATCAGTGAATTACTTTGTGGCAGTAGTGATTTCCGAGAATCGCTCGATACGAGCGCGCAGGAGGCTCATGGAAGAGGCCGCGATCACGATCGGTACGCCATACGTCACCCCGCTTTCCAGCTCATCCATAGTACGACGGATGCCCGTTTCCGGATGGCGCAGCGCGGAATTCGGACGCGTGCGGGGATGTCTGCGCTGGTCGGGTGGCCGAGTAGATCCCTTGCGGGGGAGGGTGATTGCCGTGCGTCCGCGAATCCCGGTGTGCGGCGGAGGCGGGTCAGGACCTCTGACGTGCCTCCGCCGCGGGCGGAGCCCGAGAAATTATCCGGTGGACGCCCCGGCGGTCAACTGCGCCATCGTTCTCGCGGCCCGCTGTGCCTCGGCAACATTGCAGCGGCCGAGGCCGCATGCGGTCGCGACCCCGTAGGCGGGGCGGCCCGCCGCCTCCTCGAACAGCTGCAGCCCGTGAGCGCTGTCGGCATCGGATTGCGGCGACACCACACCGGCGATGATCTTCCACTCCGGGTCGAGTCGCCGCAGGGGTGCGTAGAACCCGGGGTCCTGCGGAGCCGGTGCACTGCCGTACGCGCACGGAATGTGCACGGCGGGAAAGGGAGTTCCACTGGTGAGCAGGTGCCGGGCGGTGTGATTCAGCAGCGTGACCGCGGGGGCGAGCGATCGCGGGCTGAGCAGCGACTCGTGCTGGTAATCGCCGTAGCAGAGATGTACGACACTGTGCGCACCGGTCTCGTGGATTCCGGTGAGCAGTCCGGCGAGCTGGCGGGACAGCAGCGGTGCGGCCGCCCACTTCGACCCCAGCTGTTCGGCCTTGACCATGCCCAGCAACGCGAATGGCGATTCCACCTGCCAGACCACCCGGTCGCCGTAGCGCTCGTTCACCGCCCGGATCTCCTCGATCACGGCCTCGGTGAACACCGGCAGCGCCCGCAGCGCGGCCATGATGAGATTCGACCGCCGCAGCGCCGGACCGAGTGGAAATCCGGTCGACACCGCGGCGCCGGCGAATACGAACATCGCGAGATCCAACGGATTGGGTTGGCTCAGTTGCAATTTCGTCTGCGCGAACTCCGGGCGCGCGGCGCGTAGCGCATCGAAGGCGGCGACCACGGACCCGATGCGCTCGAGCCGGTCCATCGACACGTGCCGCGGCTCCAGCTTCGTCCCACGGCGCAGGCCGTAGCTGGGAAAGTCGCTGTAGTCGGCGTATTCGCCGCCACGGACGATCTCGAAGACGTCATCGTGTTTGCCGCGATCGCGCAGATACTGCATGATCCAGTCCGGATCCAGGTCGCAGGGCAACCCCGTCGGATGGCCACCGCTGTTGTCCGCGAACCAGCGCAGCACCGCACCATCCCCGGTCATCAACTCCTTCGGAACACTCCCCACAAAATGCGCATACCTGGTCATGGACCCTCCTCGCTGTTCCGTTTTGCCCGATAACATTCTCGGCTGAATCGGTTGCCCGCGAAAGGATTTCCGGGGAACTGGCAGGTCGGCGCGGTTGCCGCGGTCTTGCGAGGCTGGTCATCTGCCGACCTCCCACGTCTTGCGGTACGCATCCGGAGTGGTGTGCAGGACGGCGTGGAAGTGGCGGCGCAGGGCGTGGGCGGTGCCGAATCCGGAGTCCTGGGCGATGCGGTCCACCGTGTGATCGGTCCGCTCGAGGAGTTCCTGGGCGCGGGCCAGGCGTTGGCGGTGCAGCCAGGTCTGCGGGTTCGTGCCGAGTTGGGATCGGAAGCGGCGGTGCAAGGTTCGCACGCTCACCCCGGCGTGCCGGGCGAGGTCGTCGATGCCGATGGGGCGGTGCAGATTTCCCAGCGCGAAGGATACGGCCCGGTCGAGGTATCCCGGTGTGCTCGGCATCGCCGGAGGCGGGATGTACTGGGCTTGGCCGCCGTCGCGGTGCGGTGGAGTGACCAGTCGGCGCGCGAGCGTGTTGGCGACGGTGGCGCCGTAGTCCTTCGCGACCAGGTACAGGCACAGGTCCATTGCCGCCGACTTGCCCGCCGAGGTCAGCACCCGGCCCTCGTCCACGTACAGGACGTTGGGGTCGACCTCGACGCGTGGGTGGCGGCGGGCGAGGGTTTCGGCATGCAGCCAGTGCGTAGTGGCGCGTCGGTCGTCGAGCAGGCCGGCGGCGGCGAGTACGAACGCGCCGGTGCACAGCGACACGACCCGCGCGCCGCGGCGGTGCGCCTGTCGCAACGCGTCCACCAGGTCGGGGGGTGGAGTGAGATCCAGGTCGTGGCAGGCCGGTACGACCACGGTGTCGGCCTCGATCAGTTGCTCGTACGTGTGTTGCGTTGCGGTGACGAACCATTGGTCGACAGCGGTCGTTCCGGACGCGCAGACACGGAAGTCGTACCAGCCCCGGCCCCGGGTGAATTCGGACCGGTCCGTTCCGAAGATCGCGCACGGGGCAGCCAGCTCGAAGATCCCTACCTGCTCGCTCACCGCGAGCGCCAGAACGTGCGGCATGTCCGAAAGTGTACCTATAGTGTCCGATCGGTCACTTGTGACCGCCGGGGATGCGGGCTGAACTGAGGTCATGGTATCCACGGATGCACGCACAGCGCGGTCGCATATTCACCAAAGGTCTTGGCTGGGACCAGGATCGGCGCTGACCGTGATGGGTTGGGGCGCCAATCAGTTCCCGCCCCTGATCGTTTTGTACGAACATCGGCTCGGCCTGACCGACGCGGTGCTGAACGGCGTATTCGGGCTGTACGCACTGGGGTTGATACCGGCGCTGTTCATCGGTGGTCGGCTGTCCGACCGGATCGGGAGGCGTCCCGTCGTTTCGGTATCGCTGGCGATCTCGGCCGCGGGCACCTGTCTGTTGATCCTGGGTGGTCATGCGGTGGCCGCACTGGTGGTGGGCCGTGCCTTGTCGGGTGTGGCGAACGGGCTGGCCTTCGGGACCGGCGCGGCCTGGGTCGGGGAGCTGTCACGGACCACACGCGACGTCGGCGCCGGAGCTCGCCGCGCCACGGTGGCCATGACGATCGGATTCTGCGCCGGGCCGTTCGTGTCCGGGATCTGTGCTCAATGGGTCCCGGCGCCGACCGTGGTGCCGTATCTGCCGCATCTCGTGCTCCTGGCGATCGCCGCGTACGCCGTGCGCCGTGCGCCCGATCCGCACCGAATCGTCAGTGGTGCAACGAAACCCGACATGGTTCCGGCATCACCGCGCCCCGCTGTCGCGCGGGTCTTTCTCTTGGTGCTGATTCCGTTCTCGCCGTGGGTATTCGGCACCGCGGCGATCGCCCTGGCATACCTGCCGACCCTGATCGCCCCGGATGTGGCCGGTCATGCCATGGCCTTCAGCGCGGTGTCCACCGGAATCACGGCGTTGGCGGGAATCGTTGTGCAGCCGCTGATTCGGCGCGGTTATCGGCCCGGCTCCGCGCGGCTGCTGATGGTCTCCATGGCCGCGGTCGTCGTCTCGATCGGTGCGGCGGCGTGGGCCGCCGAGCTGCGGTCTCCGTCACTGGTGCTCGTCGCATCCGCACTGCTGGGCGGGGCTTACGGTGTCACGCAATTCTGCGGTCTGGCCGAGGTGCAGCAGGCCGTGCCGGCGCGATCGCTCGGCACCGCGACGGCGGCCTATCAGATCCTCGCCTATCTGGGCTTCGCCTTCCCGTTCCTGCTGTCGATCACGACGGCGCACACCGGATATTCGCCCACGGCTCTGCTGCTCGTCGTCGCGCTGTTCGCTGTGGTCGTATCGGCCTGGCTGGCGGTGATCACCTATTGCGAGCGGTCGCGGCGGGGGGTCACGCCGGGTCCGGGAACGCCTGTTCGCGCAGCTGACGCAGGGTACGAGTGAGAATGCGCGACACCTGCATCTGGGAGATGTTCAGCGTTCGCGCGATCTGGGTCTGCGTCTTGTACTCGAAGAAGCGCATCACCAGGATGCGGCGCTCGCGGCGCGGCAGGTCGGCGATGAACGGACGCACGGCCATCGCATCCTCGGTCAGCTCGTAGCAGCGCTCCTCCACCCCGAGGCGGGCGCCCTCGGGGTTGTGGTCGCTGTCGTCGTCGATGACCACCTCGTCGAGCGAACTGGACCGGTACGCGTTGCCGGCGACCAGGGCCTGGGAGACGTCGACGAGATCGGCCGACAGTTCGGTCGCGAGTTCTCGCGCGTTCGGCATCCGCTCGAGGTCCTGCGCCAGCCGCTCGGTGGCCGGACCGACCAGCGATTGGAGGTCCTTGAGCCGGCGCGGCACCCGGGTCGCCCAGGTGCTGTCGCGGAAATACCGTCGCACCTCTCCCATGATGGTCGGAACCGCGAATGACAGAAACGATGTTCCGCGTGCGACGTCGAAACGGTCCACGGCCAATACCAGCCCGAGCTGGGCGACCTGGTACAGGTCCTCATAACTCTCGCCGCGGCCGGTGTAGCGCAACGCGATATGCTCCGCGAGCGGGAGGCACAGCCGGATGATCTCGGTGCGGAGCTCCTCGCGGTGCTGATCGTCGGTGGCGCATCCGGCCAATTTTTCGAACCAGGCATCGATGTCGTCATAGCTGTTGGGGCCGTGACGGGACCGGGGAGGCCCGGCCTCGGCCACGATCGGGTCGTGGACCATTGGGGATCCTCTCGTTGCCACGTGAATGCGACGTCTCTGGAGTACCCATTGCGCGCACGATCGAAAAGTGCTGCGAGTCTCGCACCGGCGAGTGGACGAGGGCGTTTCGGCGCACTGAGCCCGGGTAGGGCGCAGTTGTCAGCGATTCCGGCAATCTGGAGGTGGATGTCTTGTCCGAGCACGAAAAGAGCGGTGCCCGTGAGGGTTTGGAGGGCGTCGTCGAAGGCGTCAAAGGCAGGGCCAAGGAGGTCGCCGGCGCCGCGGTGAACGATGACGAATTGCGGCGCGAGGGCCGGGCCCAGCAGGATCGGGCCGAATCCCAGCGCACGGCGGCCGAGAAGGAGGCCGAGGCGGAGAAGGAACGCAGCAAGGCCGCGGCCGATGAGGCTCGCCAGCGTGCTCACCAGCACGACGGCGACTGATCGCGACCTCGGAGCCGCGCAAGCAGGCCGCCCCGAATCCGGGGCGGCCTGCTTCATACCGGAAACACTCGCGCGTTCCAGTTTCGCGACCTGGCCGCCGGGTACGCGTCCGGAGAACCTACTCGCAGACGAGCAGGAGTAAGACGTGCGGAGTAATGAGCCGTCTCACGGGGAGACAGTGAGCTTGCGGGTGCCCGCGCGACCAGGGCAGTTGACGATGGTGCGGGCGCTCACCGAAACCTGCCTGCTGATTGCCGATCTCGCACTCGACGATGTCACCGATGTCCAGATCGCCATCGACGAGATCGCGACGATCCTGATCGATGCGGCGGTCGCGGGATCGTCGATCGAATGCGATTTCGCATTCGATGACCGGTGGGTGAGTGTCTGCGTCACCGGGACCGTCGTCGGGCGTGAGCCGATCAATGAGTACGGCTTGGCGTGGCACGTTATGCGGACGCTCACCGAAACGCTGACCGCCGACCTGGATCAGTTCGATATCGGGCAGGGCGGATATCCCATCGCCGTTCGCTTCGATCGGATGCGCAGGGCGGTCGGCGGCCCGATTCAGTGACTCCGGCCCAGCGCCGGGCCGTCGGTAATATTCGATTGCCGCCGGTCGCATCGCTGTCCAGGGGTGCCGAGGGGGCACCCGGCCGGCAGAGCTGCCAGGTGCCCCGATGATCCCGCGTGTTCGGTCAGTTGCTGATGCGCCGCTTGGCCTGTTTCTTGGCCTGTTTGGCGGTCTCGGCCAATTCGGCACCGCGGTCGCTCAGGCGCTGTTTGGCGGTTTCGGCCAATTCCGCGCCGCGGTCGCCTATCCGGTGTTTGGCGGTTTCGGCCAATTCGCCGCCACGGTCGCTCACGCGCTGTTTGGCGGCCTCGGCGAGTTCGGCACCGCGATCTCTGGTGACTTCGATCAGTCGCCCGCCGTGACGGCGTGCGGATTCGGCCAATTCGCTGCTTCGATCCGCGATGATCGGGCGCGCGGTGTTCGTGAGGTCCACGGCCTCGTCGCGAGCCTGCTCGGCCAGGGTGCGGGCGGCCTCGAGGGCGTCGTGTGTGCGGTGCTCCAGGATATCGAGCGCCTGCCGGGCGACGTTCTCCGCGGCCGGGGGCGTTTTCGTGGGCAGTGCGCCGGCAATCGCCCCCTTCGTGGGCAGAGCGGCGGAGATCGTCCCCGCGGCCTCGCGTGCCGCCCGTCTCCCGCGCCAACCGAGGGAGGGTTTGCCCTCGGTGTCGGCCACCGCGAGCAGCAGCCCACCGAGCAGTCCGGCATCTTTCACGAACGCGGTCGCACCAGCGGAACGCCGAGCCGGATCGGTCTCCGAGCGGAATTCCTGTTCGGCGAGCAGGACCGGCACCGACGTGGCGGCCAAGGTCAGGGCCGCGAGGCGCGGTGCTTTGCCGAGTGCGAGCAATATCCCGCCGCCGACCCGGCTCGCCGCGATCCCCCACACCAGCCGGACGGGGTCCGTCGGTGACTTCGTCGCGATCCGGCTCTCGGTGAGTGGTTCGGGATGAATGAACATGGTCGCCCCGTCCACTATGAATGCGGTGGCGAGCAGGGGGCGGGCAATTCTGCGCAGCAGCATTATCGACTCCGTTGGTTGGATCCGAATGGGTCCGGTGGTAGCTGTGGAGCTCTCCACCACAGCAGCCGCAATACCCCGAACCGCGGAAGCTATTCTTCGCCAGATTCGCGAATAACCCTGCGCAGGGTGGGCATGTCGCGCGAGAAATATCCGCGATGGAGGAGGAGATATGTCAGCCTTGCGCCGGATTCTGATCACCGGGGCGTGTGCGGCGGCGGCCGTATCGCCCAGTGCCGCGGCGAGCGCGGAACCCGCCGTGCCACCGCAGGACAGGAACTTTCTCATCGCCGCTCACCAGACGAATCTCACCGAGATCGCCCTCGGTCTGCGAGCGCAGGCGATGCCATCGTGCCCGAAGATCGAGCAGATGTCGTCCACACTGATCGCGGACCACATGCGACTGGACCAGATGGTCTCCGCCACCGCGAGTCAACTCGATATACCGCTGCCGATGCTGCCGACCTCGGAGCAGACGCAGACCATCGCGAGCACGTCGACCAAGATGGGACGTGACTTCGATACCGCGTGGCTGCAGGCCTTGGTGGCCGGCCACCAGGACGCGGCGAATGCCGGGAACGCCGAAATCGCCACGGGCGGTTCACAGCCCGTCAAGAACGTCGCCCAGCAGGCCGTCCCGATCGTGCAGGCGCATCAGCGCGACCTCGCGGCGGCCCAGGCGGTCTGCTGAGGCGCCCGAAGGGCGGTCGGAGCGTGTGGGCCCCTCTACACTGCCTGAATGAGTGAACAGGATGACCCGGCACTACCCGGGCTGGATCCGGATCGGCTCACCGCTTGGCTGAACGATGCGCGGCCCGGGCTGGTGGCCGGACCGCTGAGCGGACGGTTGATCGCCGGTGGACGGTCGAATCTGACGTACGAGATCACCGACGGCGACTCGGTATGGATTCTGCGTCGGCCGCCACTGGGACATGTTCTGGCCACCGCGCACGATATGACCAGGGAATATCGGGTGATCAACGCGCTGGCGGGTACCGACGTCCCGGTGCCCAGGGCATATGCGCTGTGCGAGGATGCCGATGTCATCGGTGCGCCCTTCTACGTGATGGAACGGATCCAGGGCACTCCGTACCGGACCGCGACAGAACTCGAATCACTGGGCGCCGAACGCACCCGGGCTATTTCGGCCGGATTGATCGATACCCTGGCCGCACTGCATCGGGTCGATCCGGCCGCGATCGGCCTGGCGGAGTTCGGGCGGCCGGACGGCTTCCTGGAGCGGCAGGTACGGCGGTGGAAGAAGCAGCTCGACGCCTCGTACACCCGGGATCTGCCCGCAGCCGTGGAATTGCACGACCTGCTCGCGAAATGCCTTCCAGCGCAGTCGGATACCGGAATCGTGCACGGAGACTACCGTCTCGACAACGTCCTGATCGACGATCAGGACCGCATCGCTGCCGTAATCGACTGGGAGATGGCCACTCTCGGCGATCCACTCACCGATGTGGGCCTGCTGGTGGTCTACAAGCGGATGAGCGCGCTCGATCTGCCCGGCGTCAACGATGCGGCCGCCGCGCCCGGCCAGCTGTCCGAAACCGAAATGCTGGAACGTTATTCCGAACGTGGCGGCCGCGACCTCGCGCACATCGGCTTCTATATCGCGCTGGCCTCGTTCAAACTCGCGGTGATCTCCGAAGGCATCCACTTCCGGCACCTGAACGGGCAGACCGTCGGCGCGGGTTTCGAAACCATCGGCGCGACGGTCGAGCCGCTGCTGCGGTCCGGAATCGCCGCGCTGCAGGAGGGTTGAGGTCCGACGGATTCGAACTGGCCTCACCGCCGACGATCCCTACCCCCGCGTGCCGCCCGCAATCGAGCTTTCCGCGCGAACCCCGGGTGATCGTCGGGCGCTCCTGCGACGACAACGGACTCGCTCCGGCCGCGGCTTCGACCCTTTCCGGCTTCGGCGCACTGGTCTGACCACTTGACCTATTACCACTGCTGGGCTTACCGTTCGGGTGTGGCATTACGACGGATCGATCGAAGGACCGCGCCCGATTCGGTGTTCGAACAACTCGTGGACGAGATGCTCGACGGGGAGTTGGAGCCCGGGGCGGCATTGCCGGCCGAGCGGCAACTCGCCGAGGCGCTGGGGGTATCCCGGCCGACAGTGCGGGAGGCCATGCAACGACTGGCGCACAGCGGGCTGGTGGACGTGCGCCAGGGTGGCGCGACCACCGTGCGCGACTTCCGCCGCGCTGCCGGGCTCGATTTGCTGCCTCGGCTGATCCTGCGCAAGGGCCGCCTCGACCACGATGTGTTGCGCAGCATCCTCGAGGCTCGGTTGGCGATGGGCCGCGAGGTCGCCGGACTGGCCGCCGAACGCGTCGGCCCCGACCTCGCCGAGGTGCTGGGTAATTCCGTGGAAGCCCTTGCCGCACAATCAGATCCGGTTGCTCAGCAGTTGGAGGCACTCGGCTTCTGGGATCGTGTGGTCGATGCCGCGGACTCGATCGTGTACCGGCTGCTGTTCAACGATCTACGCGCCGTCTACGAACCGGCCATGGTGGCCTTGGCGCACCTGATGGCAGTCGAGGTCGGCCAGGTCGACCGGTATCGCGCCTTGGCCGAGGCGATCACCGCCGGCGGCGCAGCCGCCGCCCGGCAGGCAGCCGAGCAGCTATTAGCCACGGCGACAACGGAATTCGACACATTGATGCATCGCCTGGAGGAGAACACGCCATGAACCTCACCGCGCGGATCAAAGCCCACGCCGCACAGGAGGGCGACCGCGATCGCCACACCGGGCCTGCTGCCCGATCGGCGGATACCCGTGGCCGCCGCCGGGAACTCACCCTGACCGCCGCGGCTCGCGAGTTCGCGCGCCACCCGTCACCGTGGATCATCGCGGGACTGCTGGTGGCCGCCGCGACCGCTCGCGTCGTCGTCGGCGACTGGCAGTACACCGACGTTGTCGTGCCCGCGGTCATGCTCGCGCTGTTCCCGTTCACCGAGTGGTTGATTCACGTCGGCGTGCTGCATTGGCGGCCACGCCGGATCGGCAGGCTCACGGTGGACTCGCTGCTGGCCCGCAAACATCGTGAGCACCACGCCGATCCGCGCGAGGTGGGGCTGATCTTCATCCCGTGGCAGACTTTTCTCTGGCTGCTGCCCGCCTTGCTCGCCATCGCACTGCTGGCCTTTCCGCGGCTGGGCTCGGGCCTGACGTTCCTGACCATGATCGGAGTGCTCGGCCTGAATTACGAGTGGATCCACTACCTGATCCACACCGACTACCAGCCGCGGACCCGAATCTTCAAGGCGGTCAGGCACAATCACCGCCTACACCACTTCAAGAACGAGCACTACTGGTTCACCGTCACCACCACCGGCACGGCCGACCGCGTGCTGGGCACCCACCCCGATCCCGCGGCAATCTCCAACTCCCCCACGGCCAAAGCCCTGCACTCGTACCGAGCCGCCTGATGGTCGCCGCCGACGCCGACGCCCGCGTCGCCGTCGCAGGCATGGGCCCGCGCCCGGTCGGATGAGATCGACTGCAGAGGCGGTGATCTGCGTGAGACCGAAGCCGAACGAGTATTGCAGATGCCGGGCGGTGAGATACCGGCGCGGAACCGGCCGCATTGCTCACGACTGCGGACAGGCACGCGGTCGTTAGCGCCACGATCCTTCCGCGCCACGCCGCACGCCCTGCTGGACGTCGTGATCCAGCTTTCGATCGCGAACATGGACTGGGAGGAATTCAGCGAATCCGTCGATCCGGACGGCATACTGCGTACCTCCTCCGCCGATCAGCCGGTGCGGCGGGCACATTCCGTGCGACATCGCCGGTGGTGAAGCTACGGAAGCGCTTTCGCGATCCGCCGCACCTCGTCCGAGAGTACGGGCTGGGCCAGGGCATCGATCCGGGAAACGGCTGTCGTGCCGCTCGCCGGGCTGCCAGGGGAGTGGCCGGGGTGGCCGCCCGGTGGAATTGGGTGGCTGCCCTCGCCGATAGGTCGGTAATCTCTCGTGCCATCAGGATGACTTGGCTCACTCGTAGAGTGACGCTCAGAGCGCGGGGGTTGCCACCGAATGTCTTTCCATCGATCTCTCGCGGCGAGGTGGATCGCGAATTCTTCCGATTGCGCTGGTGTGCCGAAGGTGTCGGCATGATCAGCGCCAGCGGCTCAATGCAGCACGGGGGCTCTCCAACCAGTCGTCCGGCGAATTTCTCAGCACCTACCTCTGCCTGGGCTCGGCGCGGTAGCAGACCGGTCGACCCATCACAGTGATCGGATCGTGCTGAACGGATCCGGCTCCGGCGGCGGGTCGGCCATCAGGGTGCGCAGGCGGGCGTTGATATTGCGCAGCCGAGTGATCTCCTGCGAATCCAGCGCCGTGTGCCCCTCGGCGATCAGCCGATCGGCCAGCACGATGTCGACCATCTCGGCGCGGTATTTGATCAGTTCCTCGAAGATGAGGATTTGCAGTTCGCCGGTGCGATCGAGAATTCGCCGTACCATCGCGGCCAGCTCGGAAGCGCGCTGCCGCAACAGATCCGGCTCGTGCGAGTCGATCGCCTCGCGGATCGCGACCTCGTGCTGGTCGAATTCGCGGCGGAACATGTCGTCATCGAGTTCGTTGACGCGCACGCGGGTGTACTCGAGCGTCTCCTTGGCCCGCGCAACCAGACTCGGCCACAGCAGCTCGTCCTCGGCCTGGTCGATCGCCGCACGCAGATCACGCAACCGCTGTTCGGCGGCGATGGCCGCATCCGGATCGGTTTCCGCCGCGGCCACCAGGTGCTGGGTGTCGGTGACCGTCCGCTCCTGCTCCAGCTGGCTCAGCAACAGCTCCGAGGTCGGGTTGCCGAACTCGCCGTGCTGCTGGCGGACCTGGTCGAGCCGTTGGAGTTCGGCCTCGGTGCTGCGACGCAACTTCGCCGCGTCCGGCCGCGATTCGGTGTGCAGATCGATGACGTTCTCGAACTCGGCGTCCAGGTACGGCAGATAGGCGCGCGCGAGCAGGATGCGCGAGGCATCGATCTCCAGGGTCAATTCGACGTCGCTGCCCTCGGGGATGCTGCGCTCGATCTGATCGGCGGTGATATCCAGATGGCCGATCGTGCGGTTGCGGTCGCCGCGGGCATATTCGCCCTCCAGCACGGGAATTCGGATCAACCCGGTGCGCGTGGCCCCGTGGTGAACCGCGACCGAGGTGCGCAGACGCTTGCGGGCGCGAGCCGGGAGCGGGGTGTTGCGCTCGATCAGCTGGATCGTCGTATTGTCCGACAGGCCGACGCTGATCGTATGGATCAGCGGTGGCTGCGTCTCCACCGCGCCGACGGTGTAGGTCAGCGTGCCGGGGGTGATCTCCCGGCGGCGCCCGGCCGCATCGGTGAGTTCCAGCTCGAAGGTGTTGGTGCGACCGGTTTCCGCCCACAGCGTCGTGGTGAACACGCCGGTGTCGGAGACGGGAATCTTGCCGCTGCGCCACGGCGGCTGCGCCCCCGCATTGATCAGCTCCACGGCCACACCGTCCAGCGAGGCCCCCTCGCTACCCGAGATACGACCCACGACCAGCGGTTCGCGGTCGGGCCCGACCGGTTGATACTCCAGCTGAACGGTGAATCCGCCCGGTGCGGCCGCCGGTGCGGACAGCTGCGGAATCCGTTGCGTCCCTGCGAAGATCGCCGCACCGCGGGCGACGACGGTGAGCGGGTCCTGGCTGGTGTCCAGCGCGATGCCCAGGCCGCGCGTCGCATCGGTGAGATGTTCGCGCAGGTACGGCGACAAGGTCGGGCCGCCGACCAGGATCAGCTTATCGATATCCCCGGGCGACAGATGCGCTTCCTCGAGCGCCTTGCGGCACAGGTTGACCGAGCGGGTCAGCAGGGGTTCGGCCAGCCGCTCCACATCGGTGCGCTGCAACTCGTAGTAGAACTCGAAGCGTCCGCCCGCGCCGTCGTCCAGTTCGATCTCGATCGGTTCCATCGGCGCACGCGACAGTTGGATCTTCGCCTTTTCCGCGGCGAGTTTGAGCTTGTTCACCACCGGCCGCCACCGCGCGGTCCCGCGGGCGAGATCGGACAGTCCGAATTCGTCGCGGACCGCGGGGATCAGCAGCTCCTCGACGATCCGCCAGTCGATCAGCTTCCCGCCCAGATAGTTGTCGCCGCGGTGGTTGAGCACCGTGAACTCGCCGTCGCGCAACTGGATGACCGCGGCGTCGAATGTGCCGCCGCCCAGGTCGTATACCAGCCAGCGGGCGTTGTCGTCGGTGGCCTGGAAGCCGTAGGCGAGCGCGGCCGCGGTCGGTTCCTGCAACAGTGGCGAGAAACGCAGTCCGGCGGCCTCGGCCGCGGTGCGCGTGGCATCGCAGGCACTCATGTCGAATGCGGCCGGGACGGTGATCACCGCGGCCTCGATGTTCTCGCCGAGCCGCTGCTCGACATCCGCGCACAACGTCTTGAGCACCTCGGCGGACAGTTGCGGCGGAGTGAGTTCGCGTGCGCTGGCGGCGAAACGCACCGATTCCCCGGCGGTGCCCATGCGCAGTTTGAACTCCGAGGTGGTGTTGTCCGGATCGGACTCGCTCCGCTCTTTCGCGGCCCGTCCGACCCGTAGCCGGTCGCGCTTGTCGATCCACACCGCCGACGGCGTGGTGTCGGAATCCTCGTTGTTCTTGATCACCTCGGCGTCGACGCCGTGCAGGACGGCGATGGCGCTGTTGGTGGTGCCGAGATCGATTCCGAAATCAACCGTCGACCGTGCCATATCTCCTCCGAAAATGGTTGTGCCACAAAGTAGTTACAGGTGCCGATTCGCTGCGGCGAGCTCAGGAGTTCGGTTCCGCCGATTCCGGTGTGGCCACGATGATCTGGCCCATCTGCACGAGGAGTCCGTCGGCGTACACCGTGGGCATGATCGTCTCGGCGACCTGCTCCCGGTCCACGGCGGCCGAGGGCGCGTACGCGATCACCTGCACCGACTGACCGCCGTCGAACGGTTCGCCGGTGTGCGATTGCACTCGGATACCGGCCTCGGCCAGGGCATCCGCCATCGAGGTGACCTGGCGGGTCACCGCGCGCAGCAGTTTCGCCGGATCCGCGCCGGCGTCGTCGTCGGCGAGCTTGTTGCTCAACCGCCAGACGCCCGTTGCCAGATCGGCCAGCAGTGGCCGGAAATCCTTGTCCGCCATACAGATTCACCCCTTCGTCGGCGGCTACGCGGGCCGCTCGCCTCTCCGCCATCCCTGCCCCAGTAATTCGGTCACGGGTGGATATGTCAACGCCCGGTTCTTGATTTCGTCGCTGCCCATCGACAGCACCCCGACACCGGCGACGAGCGCGACGAACACGCAGATACCCGTGACGATGAACACCGGATGCGCGGCCAAACCGATGAAGAAGCTGAAGATGGCCCCCAGAACGCCGAGTGCGACGGCGCCGCCGAGCTTGTTGCGCTTGCTCTCCTCGGGCAGGTGCAGCTGACGGCATCGGTCACAGCGCGGCACCTCGACGGTCAGCGTGCGCCAGCGTTTGGTGTTCCCGGAATACGTCACGTCGCGGTGCAGGCCGAACGGGTAGTGCCGGCCGTGGGCCGCGGGCCGGTCCTCGCAGAACCAGCAGGTGTTCCGTAGCCTGGCGGCCTCGTCACGCTCGCGCAGCATGCCCGCGAGGACCGCGATCTGCTCCTGCACGAAGGCGCGCGTCTCGGCGCCGACGGGCAGCGGCTGGATCCGGCGCAGCACCTGTTCGGTGGACTCCATATCACCGGTCTCATTGCAGTAGGACACCGCGCACGAGGTCGCCGTCGTGGCGATGTGGTCCTGGGCGCGGGCGATCCGTTCGCCGCCCGGATCGTCACTCGCGCGAATTCTCGCAAGTGGCAACCGGGTCCGGTCCAGCAGATCGCGTGCGGCTTGCAGGCCCTGCTTCTTGTTCGCCTCGGTGCCGGCGCGGGCCTCGGCGCAGAGCTTGTCCACCTGGAGCGTCGCCGTGGCGGACCACTCCTTCCGCAGGCGGTCGCGGATGGCCGTGGTCGTGGCGATCGGGCCGAGCCGCTCGAGCATCGCGACACTCGACGCGATATCTCTGACCTCGTTGTAGTGCTGGATATCGCAGAAGATCGCCGTGCCGACGATATCGTCGTGCGCACCGGCGCCGAGCGGATCGGACGGCGGGCGCAGTCGGTCGATGACCAGCAGCGGCACCCGGGCGCGATCGAGCATCCGCTGCACGGCCTGGGCTGCCTCGGCCGGGCGCTGCGATCCGGCCCGATGTGCCTCGTCCGCAATCGTTTTCAGGCGCGCGGCCAGCTTGCGGATCGCCCAGCCGCGGGCGTCGTCGATCGCGCCGGTGTCGAATGCGCCCGGATGGCTCGTCACCTGCTCGGCGAACCGGTCGAGTACCGCGATGTGGAGGTCGGCGGCCGCGAAATCGTCGTTCGCCGTGGCATTCACGATGAGTGCGGCCTGGATGCGCAGCAGCATCGCCGGGAGCGCACCGCGCAACTCCGCGACGGCGGCGGAATCCAGGCGGCGGTCGTCGATCCGGGATGCGCGCTCCCGCAGGCGATTCCACATGGTTTCGGCGCCCATGGCCGAACCCCATGCGGTCAGGGCGTCGAGCCAGGTTTCCGGGGCCTGTCCGCGCGGAGTCTCGAGTCCCTGGATGTGCCGGAGCACCGCGATATTGTGCGCGGCGATGGCGTCCTGGTCCATTCGGTCCAGCCAGACGCCTTCCGCGGTGGCGGTGTCGTCGCGGGACAGCGCTGCGAGCGCGGTATCGTCATCGGTGCACGGCCACAGCCAGAACAATTCCTGCACAAGGCGATTCACCGGCTCGCGCAGACGGTTGAGCGCGGCCTTCACATCGGCGGCGTCGGGCGGTGGGGAGACGGGGAGCGCGGTGGTACGGGCCAGGGGGGCGCCGAGCTTCTCGGCCGCCTCCAGTTCGGTGATGCGCTTGCGCACCTGACGGGAATCGGCGTCGGTGTGCAGCCCGGCGATCCGAAAAGGGTTGTGCCGGTATGGGGTATCCTCGATCAGCGCATCGAGGGCCGCCGCGACGCCGGAGGAGTCCGTCGTGGATTTCGGGCGTGCGGCGCCCGTGGCGCGAACCGCGCGGTCCGGCAGGACCGTCCTTTCGACGCTCGGCCGTTCGGGCGCGGCGTCGGCGGCGCCGCGCAGCCGGGTGAGATTGGTCTTCGCGTTCGTATTGCCGGCTACGGCGGCTCGCTCGTACCACTCGGTGGCGGCGGGCAGATTCGGTGTGTGCACCTTGGCCTCGAGCACTGTGCCGAGGTTGTTCATGGCGCCCGCGTGGCCGTCCGCGGCGGCCTTCTCGTACCAGAGGATCGCGTCGGGAATGTCGTTGTCGGCCTCGGACATCAGGCCGAGGGTGAATGCCGCGTTGGTGTATCCGCCGCCGGCGGCGCGCTCGTACCAGTGGCGCGCGGCGACCGGATCCTTGGGTTCGAGGGTGTATCGATACAGCTGGCCGATGTTGTACATGGCCACGGAATCGCCGTGCTCGGCGGCCTTCTCGTACCACTTGCGGGCGGCGGCCGGGTCCGGGGGATCGAGACGTTCGGCGAGTAGATAGGCGAGTTTGAAGTAGGCGTCCTTGTACTGGGCTGCCGCGGCGCGCTCGTACCACGGCCGCGCGCCCGCCGGATCCGCCGGAGTCGTGCGGTCGGCCAGCAATCCGGCCATGTTGTACATGGCCGTGGCGTCGCCCGCGATCGCCCCGCGCTCGTACCATTCGCGCGCGGACCGCAGATCGGGTGGGTCGGCGCCTTCGGCGAGCCGACCGAGATCGTTCATCGCGCAACGATGTCCGCCGGCGGCGGCCCGTCCGTACCAGTCCAGCGCGGCGGGAATATCGGGTGGCGTCGAACGTTCGAGATACTGGCCGAAATCGTGCATCGCATCGATGTTGCCTGCCGCGGCAGCGCGTTCGTGCTCCTCGCGTGTTGTCATCGCACCCCCGCTCACCCGTGGGATCGAACGGCCGCACAGCCCAAGCGGATACCAGCACCCGCCCCTCCCGTGCTGGTCATGGTAGCCGCACTCCCGCACGGATGCCACAGCTTTTCCCGACCCGGCGAGCAGGGCTGTCGCGACACGAAATCCCAGGTCGCGAGGCATTTTCGGCACGATGCCGCAGGGCGGTCGGTGGAGCAGCGGCACGGCCGCGCTCGGCCTCCCACTATCCTCGTCGTCATGGCGTGTGATCGACGTTCGCCGCCGGTCGGCGTCCGGGCGATCTCGACCCGGTCGATGTCCGCGGCCGAACGGAAAGTGTGTCTTGATGAATCAGCCTCCGATGAGTGAGACGGTCGCGGCGCGGTCACCCATCCGGACTCGGCCCCTGGGTGTCGGCGATCCGGAGACCCTCGGGCCCTACCGCCTGCTGGGCATTCTCGGGGTAGGCGGGATGGGCTGCGTCTACCTCGGGCGCGACAGTGCCGGACGTACGGTCGCGGTCAAGGTGGTGCGTCAGGATCTGGCTGGTGACAACACATTTCGCAGCCGATTCCGGCGTGAGGTCGCCGCGGCGCGGCGGGTGGCGGGACCGCACACGGTACCGGTCTACGACGCCGACGTCGACGGTCCGCGCCCTTGGCTGGCCACCGGATATGTTTCGGGCCCCTCGCTCACCGACGCGGTGGAGGGCTTCGGCCCGCTGCCCGAATCCTCGCTGATCGCGCTCGCCGCGGGACTGGCCCGTGCGCTGATCGATGTGCACGCCACCGGAATGGTGCATCGTGACCTGAAACCGTCGAATGTGCTGATGGCGCAGGACGGTCCGCGAGTGATCGATTTCGGAATCGCTCGCACGACCGACGACGAGACCGCGCTCACCACGACGGGCAAGATCATCGGCTCGCCCGGTTATATGTCGCCGGAGCAGATCACCGGCGGCGTCGCGGGGCCGCCGGGTGACGTCTTCGCTCTCGGCGGCCTGCTGGTCTACGCGGCCACCGGTTCCGCACCGTTCGGCACGGGCGACACGATCGCCATGCTGTGGCGGGTGATCCAGGAGGAGCCGCGGTTGGACGGTGTTCCGGAGCGGGTGCGCGGGCTGGCGGCGGCCTGTCTGGCCAAGAATCCGGAGGATCGGCCCACTCCGGCGCGGATCGCCCGGCAGCTCGCCGCGCTGCGTCCGCCCGGGCCGGATCACTGGTTGCCCGCACCGATTCTGGCTGAAATCCACCGGCGCGCGGCCGAATTGGCCGAGCTCGAGGCGATCCCGCCGCGCCGCGGCGATATCGGCGACACGGCGGTGAGTACCAGGCCCGGATGGGGTGAGCCGCGCACCGCGACCGCTTCGGTTCCGGACGTCGGCCCGCGCACCGAGCGGACGCCGGGGATGCGGCGCGGGCGGCGTCCGCTGGTCATCGGGGGTGTGGCCGCCGCGGCGTTGCTCGCAGCCGTGGCGATCGGTGTCGCCGTGACCGGCAACGGGTCCGGGGGAGCCCCCCAGCGGGCCGCTGTCACCACCGCGAATCCGGGTGCCGGGACTTCCTGGGCCGGACATCCGGGCGTCACGCCCACCGAGTCGCCCGCGACGCACGGGGGCGAACAGCTTCCGGCCGGCTACGTCGGCTCCTGGAAAGGCAGTGCTACCGACGGCACCGGCACCTTCGACGTCGCGGTGACCCTGCAACCGGGAAAGACCGGTCAGGAGATCGGCACCGTCGTCACGGCCGGTCGCGCAAAACAGGGCACCTGCACCCGCAAGGAGATGTTGACCCTCGTCGGTCCCACGCGAATCATGTTGCGTGCCAGACATGTCGAGAACAGTCCGGCCAAGGCGTGTGCTCGCCTGGGTGTGGTCACCACGCTGGAACACGATCCGGACGGCACCCTCACCTACACGAACGGCATGGCCGCGGATCTGACCGGAATCCTGCACCGCGGCAACTGACTCGTGCGCGTCATCGGCGGCTCGCGCGACGATAGCCGAGGGCGGCGGGCACCGCGAAGACCACGATCGCACCGATCGACCAGAGCAACGTCGAGGTCAGCGGCCGGGCCAACGGTCCACCCGCGGCCAGCGCGTGCATGGTGTCGACCGCCGTCGACATCGGCTGATTGTGCACCACGGGCCGGATCCACTGCGGATACGCGAGCAGCGGGACGAATCCGGTGCTGAAGAACATCATCAGCGAGGTGAGGATCGTAATGCCCTCCACCAGTGTCGATTTCGCGGTGAATACCGCCACGGCGGTCACGATCGCGGCGAAGGCCACGCCGAACAGCACCGGGATGCACACGAATCCGATTGCGGCCCAGACACCTTCGCGGAATCGGAAGCCGAGCGCGTAGCCGACCAGGACGATCGCCAGTGTCCCGGCGAAGATGCGGCAGCCTTCGGCCAGGATGCGCGAGGCCAGGCCCGAGGCACGATGGACCGGCAGCACCCAGAATCTGGCCAGCAGTCCCGCGTCCCGTTCGCGCCCGAGCAGAATTCCGCTCGCCACCGCCCCGGACAGCGCGCCGACGACGGCGGCGAGCGGCACCGAGCTGTTCAGGGCGTCGGTGCCGGTGAAACGGCGGATCTGATCGCCGATCACGGTGTCCAGCATGATCAGCAGCAGACACGGGATGATCAGCGTCTCCAGCAATGCGACCGGATTACGCGCCCAGCGCAGCAACAGCCGCTGCGTCTGGATCACGGTGTGCAACGCCAGCGCGGATACCGAGCCCTCCGGCCCGGCCACCGGCCGCGGCGCGTGATCGGCGATGAGTGCGGTCATGCTCTTCCTTTGCCGAGACGGATCGAAAACCCCAGGCAGAAAACGAGAATCGCGGCCGCCCACACGATCGGGGGAGTCATCATCGGGATGCTCACCGGGTCGCCGTGCGGCCAGCGGTCCCCGGCCAGTGCGCGCAGTCCCGACGCCCACTGCGATACCGGTTGGTTGCGTACGAAAGGCTGGACCCAGGACGGGAATTGGGTTGCCGGGGCCAGGCCGGTGGAGAGCATTCCGAAGATCAGCGGCGGCAGCACCAGCGCTTGCGCGGTCGTCTCCGGGCTGCGCGAGACGGTGCCGATGACATCGGCGCCCAGGATCAACGCCATCCCGATCAGTATCGAGAACAACAGGAATTCGACCGTCCGCGCGGTGCCGAGATAGAACCGGAAGCCGATGACGTATCCGCAGACCAGCGCTGCCGCGAGCGCGATCGACAACCGGAAGAGGTTGCCGCACAACCGCGCCGAGGCCGGAATCAGCGGGCCGATCGGCATCGAGCCGAATCGCCGGTTGAGTCCGGCGACCGCGTCGCTCGCCGCGCGGAACGCGGCCGAGACCGCCGTGAACGCCGATGCCTGCAGGATCACCAGCGGCATCATGAACTGGGCGTAGCTGCTGAATCCGGTTCCGGTGAAAGACATGATCGTCTTCAGCGGAATGTAGAAGCTGGCGGTGAAGGCGGCGGGCGCCAGGATCGAGGTCAGCAGTTCGCCGGATTGCAGTGCGGGAACGATCATCCGGATGGTCAGCACCCACCACTGCTGTGTCCGTCGCGGCGTGGCGCTCGCGCGCGCCAGCCAGATCTGCGCGGTCATGACGTCACCTCGGCGCGCTCGGGCTCCGTGGCGATCGCCGTGCGGACGATGGCTCGCGGCCCGGTCATACGGTCACCTCCGCGGGCTCGGCCGCAACCTCGGTGGCAGGGTGGCCGGTGAGCTGCAGGAATACCTCGTCGAGCGAAGGTCTGCGCAGGGCGATGTCGACCACGTCGAGTCCGGTGGCATCGATCCGGCGAAGGACCTCGGCGAGGGTGCGATGTCCGTCGGGGGCGGGAATGGCGATCCGGTCCGATTCGACCGGGAGGCGGAACTCCGGCGGCAGCAGCCCGGACAGCGCGTCGGTGAGGGCGGGCAGATCCGCCGCCTGGACGGGCACCACTTCGCAATAACTGCCTCCGGTACGGGATTTGAGTTCGTCGGCGGTGCCCTGGGCGATCACCACGCCGTGATCGATGACGATGATCCGATCGCTGAGCGCGTCGGCCTCCTCGAGGTACTGCGTGGTGAGCAGGGTCGTGATGCCCGCATTCTTGAAGTCCGACACCAGATCCCACACACTCTGGCGGCTGCGTGGGTCCAGGCCGGTGGTGGGCTCGTCGAGGAACACCACCTCGGGCCGCACGACCAGTCCGCAGGCGATATCGATCCGCCGCCGCATACCGCCGGAATAGGTGCCCACCTTGCGTCCCGCCGCGGCGGTGAGGTCGAATTCGCCGATCAGCTCCTGCGCGCGGGCACGGGCGGCGCGTTTGCGCAGGCCCATCAGCCTGCCGAACATCACCAGATTCTCGAAACCGCTGAGCATATCGTCCAAGGCGGCGTACTGCCCGGTCAGCATGATGGATCGCCGCACCGCGGTGGGATCGGCGACCACGTCGTGTCCGGCGACCCGGGCGCGTCCGCGGTCCGGCGCGATCAGCGTGGACAGCACGTTGACGGTCGTGGTCTTACCCGCGCCGTTCGGCCCGAGGATGCCGAGCACTTCGCCCGGTTCCGCGGTGAAACTGATGCCGCGCAACGCGGTCACCTCGCCGAAGGATTTCTCGATGCCCTCGACCAGGACTCCGTGTCCGGAATTCATCAGTGGCCTCCAAGATGTTCGTCGAGCACGCGTGCGATGATCGGCAGCACGTGCGGTGCGGTCATGTCGTCGTGTGCGGCATCGACCTCGTGAGTGGTGATCTCGCCGGTCACGTACGGCCGCCAGCCGTCGGGGCCGAAGATCTCGGATGTGCCGGCGGTCGCGCTGAAATACACGATGTCGCCGTGGAATACGGGCCGCCGATAGCCGGACCTGGTGCGTGCGGCGGCGTTGTAGGAGGCGGCCATGCGTTCGAGAGTGGCCGCGTCCACGAGTTCGACGCCGCCGAGCCGGTCACGGATCAGATCCGCCGCATCCTGTGCGGTGGCCGAGGCGGGGACGTTCTCGATGCCGAACACCGAGCCGAATTCGTGCACGAACGCGCCCGCGTCGAGCCGTTCGATACTGTCGCCGTCGATGTCCGCGGAGTCGGCGTCCAGCAGGGCCACCACACCGACCGGGTCGCCGTCGCGTTCCAACCGGGCCGCGATCGCATGGGCGATGAGCCCGCCGAACGACCAGCCCAGCAGGTGATACGGCCCGTGCGGCTGGAGCGCGCGGATCTCCCGGACGTAGCGTTCGGCGAACTCCTCGATCGAGCGCGGCGACGGTTCACGCCCACCGAGGTCCGGAGCCTGCAGTCCGTAGATCGGACGATCCGGAGCCAGTGATTCCGCGAAACCGAGGTAGGTCCAGGAGATTCCGGAGGAGGGATGGATGCAGAACAGCGCCGGCTTCGCGCCGCCGAGCCGGATGGGCAGCACCACATCGAGTCCGAGACCGCCGGACGGACCGGGCTCGGTCCTCGGCGCGTACTGCGCCGCGATGGCCCGGGCATCCGGTGATTCGGCGAAATGCGCTGCCGCGGTGAGCATATCGATCCACAGATCGGCCAGCTCGGCGACCGCGTCGTCGTGCAGCAGCGTTCCGGGGAAGCTGAAACTCGCCCGGAGGCGATCCCCGGCGACCATCGCGTTCACGTCGACGGCGGATTGCACCGGCACATCGGGGTATTCGGCGGCATGCATCTCGCCGAGGTCGTCGGCGGGCAGCCAGCCCAGTCCTTCCAGGCCCGCGGGGATGTCACCGGTTGCGAAACGGCCGAGATAGTTGAAGCTCACCCGGGCCGGCAGCCGCCGCGGCAGTTGTGCCGCGGTGCCGGGGTTGAGGTAACGCAGCAGGCCGAAGCCGATTCCGTTGTCGGGCACGGCGAGCAGCTGCTCGCGGACCGTCGCGATGGCCGCGCCCATGGCCGGTCCCGCCGCCAGGGCCTCGGCCGGATCGATGCCGTCCAGGTCGAGCCGCACCGGATAAAGACTGGTGAACCAGCCGATCGTGCGCGAAAGATCCGCTCCCGGAACCACTTCCTGCTGGCGGCCGTGGCCCTCGAGCCGAAGCAGTACGTCGTGATCCGCCGTATCGCGCCACCGCCGCAGGGCCAGCGCGAGGGTGGCGACCAGGGCGTCCTGCACGCCGCCGCCGAACAGGCTGGGCAGCCTGGTCAGCAAGGCTTCGGTGACCGCCGCATCGGCCTCCCGGTCGATGCTGCGCAGGGTGTGCGCGCGATCCACGGCCGGGTCCAGCTCGCGCGATCCGATGAGCGGATCGGGTCCTTCGACAACGTTCTGCCAGTAGCCGAGCTCGGCGATGCGGGCGGGTGCGTGGGCCTGATCGTGCAACGCGGTGGCCCACCGGCGCATGGAGGTGCCGGTCTCGGCCAGAACCGGAGTGACCCCGGTGCGGACCTGAGCCCAGGCGGCCATCAGATCCGGCACCAGGATGCGCCAGGAGACGCCGTCGATCACCAGATGGTGCGCGAGGATCATCAGCCGTCCCGGTTTGGTCCGGGAACCCGCGTCGCCGACCGGGTCGAGCCAGATGAACTGCAGCACGACACCATTCGCTGGATCGAGTCGGTTCGCCGCCGAATCCAGTTCGCTCGCCGCGTATTCCCGGAGCTCGACCGGGTCCTCGGTATCGCATTCGATCCGGTGGACGAGGGCGCCCACCTCGATCGAACCCGGCTCGGCCACCATCAGGTGCGGGTGCGCGTCATGGGCGACGAGCCGGGCGCGCAGCATATCGTGCCGGTCGACCACCGCGGACAGGGTCGCGACGAGCTGATCGCGTTCGATGCCCAGCGGCAGTTCCAGCACCGCGGTCTGCGCAAAACGTCCGTAGTCGCCGCCTCTTTCGAGCATGTAGTGCACGATCGGGGTGAGCGGGACCTGCCCGACGCCGCCGCCGGGCAACTCGTCGAGGGTGAGGGTTTCCTCCTCCGCGTCGGCCGCCGCGGCCAGTGCCGCGATCGTGCGATGTTCGAACACCTGCAACGGTGTGCAGCTCACTCCCAGCTGTCTGGCCCGCGAAACGAGCTGGATCGCCATGATGCTGTCACCGCCGAGCGCGAAGAACGAATCGTCGGTGCCCACCTGCTCGAGGCCGAGCAACTCGCCGACCACCTCGGCGAGGACATGCTCGGTCGGTGTCGTCGGCGCCCGGTACTCGGTGCGCTCGGCCACGAACCGCGGTTCGGGCAGTGCCCGGCGATCGAGCTTGCCGACCGCGTTGAGGGGCACGGTGTCCAGGACCGTGAACGCCGTGGGCACCATGTAGCCCGGCAGGGCTTGCGAGGCCGCCGAGCGTACCCGTGCGATATCGAGTTCGACGCCGGGTTCGGGAACCAGGTAGGCCGCGAGCGCGGTCGCGCCGGTGGGTCCGGGGACGCCGAGCGTCACCGCGAAGTCGACGCCGTCGATGCGGTTCAGGGCCGCATCGATTTCGCCCAGCTCGATCCGCTGACCGCGCACCTTGACCTGGAAATCGGTGCGGCCCAGATATTCCAGCCGCGATTGCGCGCCCGTGCCGGTCCAGCGCACGAGATCGCCCGTGCGGTACATCCTTTCACCGGACGCGCCGAACGGATTCGCGACGAAGCGTGCGGCGGTCAGGCCCGTCCGGGCGTGATAGCCGCGGGCCAGGGCGGGGCCGGCGAGATACAGCTCGCCCCCGACACCGGCCGGGACGGGATGCAGCCGATCGTCCAGTACCAGCACCGACGCGCCGCGCACCGGCGTGCCGATGGCGACCGGCTCCGCGGTCGACAGCGGCGAACTCGTTGCCCAGATGGTGAATTCGGCCGGGCCGTACATATTGATCAGGGTGCGGTCGCCCGCCCAGCGCTGAACCAGCTCGGAGCCCATCGCCTCACCGGCGACGGCCAGCACCCGGACATCGGATACGTCGTGCGGATCCATGGTGGCCAGCGCCGAGGGGGTGATCACCACATGGGTCACCGCCTCGGCCTCGATCAGCGCGGCCAGCTCGGCGCCGCCGAAGACCTCCGGAGGCGAGATCACCAGTGCGCCTCCGGATCCGAAGGCCATCAGCGCCTCGAACACCGCCGCGTCGAAACTCGGCGAGGCCACCTGCAATATCCGCGAGTTCTCCCGGACGTCGAGCCGGTCGGCCTGGGTGGCAATCACATCGGCGATGCCGCGATGGGTCACCGAAACGCCCTTCGGCAGACCCGTGGAGCCCGAGGTGTAGATCAGCCATGCCGGAGAGTCCGGGTGAATCCGATCGCTCCGCGGTGTGATTCGCGGAGCGGTGGTGTGTTCGGCCGCGTCCAGGACGATCCAGTCCGTGCTGTCGGGCAGTTGCGGGCGATAGGCCGCCAGGGTGACTCCGACGCGCGCATCGGAATCGGCGAGCATGTGATCGATGCGTTCGACGGGATGCCGGGGATCCACCGGCAGGAAGGCCGCGCCGACCCGCGCCGCCGCCCAGACCGCGACGAACAGTTCCGCGGAACGCGGCATGCCCAGCGCCACCACGGTTTCCGGCCCCGCTCCGCCCAGCAGCGCGGCCAGCCGATCGGCCTGCTCGTCCAGTTCGCGATAGGTGATCGTTCGCCCGTTCGCGACGAGAGCCGGGTGATCCGGGAATCGGGCGACCGTCTGCGCAAACAGCGCCGAAAGGGTTGTCGTGCCGACAGATTCGGCCCCGCGCATCGGGGCGAGCGCGGTCCGTTCCGGGGCGTCGAGGATTTCGATGTCCCCGAGCGGTGTCCGCGGCCGGGCGAGCACCGTATCGAGGATCCGCAGCCAGCGGGTCACCAGGGTGCGCGCGGTCGTCTCGTCGAACAGGTCGGTGGCGTAGGTCAGCACGCCGTCCAGTCCGGCCGGTCGGTTGTCCGAGAAGTGCTCGCGCAGATCGAAGGTCAGGTCGAACTGCGCGGAGTCGCGGTCCACTTCCTCGATTTCGACGCGCAGGCCCGGCAGTTCCAGGAGCGGCGCCACGTAGTTCTGCAGGCTCAGTGAGACCTGGAACAGCGGGTGGTACGCGGTCGAGCGGCTCGGGTCCAGCACCTGCACCAGACGCTCGAACGGCACGTCGGCGTGGGCGAAGGCGTCCAGATCCGTCGAGCGGACGGCGTCGAGGAATGCGGCGAAACCGGTGGACGGGTCGACCCGGGTGCGCAGCGCGAGGGTGTTCACGAACATGCCGACCAGCGCATCCAGGTTCCGGTCGCCGCGTCCGGCCACCGGCGTGCCGATGACCACGTCACCGGTGCCCCCGAGGCGCGCGGTGAGTACCGCGAGTGCGGCGTGCACGACCATGAAGGGCGTCACCGCATGTTCGGCGGCGAAATCGACCAGCGCACAGTGCTTTTCGATGTCCACGGTGAAAGCGACATCGGCGCTGCGCATCGACTGTACGGCCGGGCGCGGGCGGTCGGCGGGCAGTTCCAGCACCTCCGGCACGCCGGTGAGGGTTTCCTTCCAGAATTGGATCTGTTGTGCGGCCGTGGATTCCGGATCCGACTCGTGGCCGAGCAGGTCGCGGTGCCACATCGCGAAATCGGCGTATTGAATCGACAGTGGCGCGGGAACCGTACCGGCGCCCGTGGAATTCCGAACGTAGGCGGTGATCAGGTCCGCGGCCAGCGGGGCCATCGACGCGCCGTCGGCGCTGATGTGGTGCACGACCAGTACGACGACGTGGATCGGAGCCCGGTCCAGGGCGGGAAGGGCGAAAACGCCCACGCGCAGCGGCAGCTCTTCGGTGAGATCGAAACCCGCACCGCTGAGTTCGGCGATCCGCGCCCGCAGCGGTGCGCCGTCCTCGGTGCTGACCACCGTGATCTCCGGGGTGCCCGCTGCCGCGTCGATGACGACCTGACGCGCACCGTCGCCATCGGCGGGATACACCGTGCGCAGGGTCTCGTGCCGGGCGACCAGTTCGGCGAGTGCTCCGCCCAGTGCCATGAGATCCAGTGCGCCGGTCAGCCGGAGGGCGACCGCGATGTTGTAGGCGGATGCGCTCGGATCCATCCGGTTGAGCACCCACATGCGCTGTTGCGCGGGGGACAACGGAATGCGGTCCGGGCGGATCCGCGCCACCAGGGCCGGGCGGCCGGATGCCTCGGCACCGGGGAGGACCCGCGCGGCCAGCTGCGCGACGGTCGGCGCATCGAACAGATCCCGCAGTGCGACAGTGGATCCCAGCGCCGAATTGATACGGGAGATCACCTTGGTCGCGCTCAGGGAGTTGCCGCCCAGCTCGAAGAAGGACTGATCGACGCCGACCCGTTCGACGCCCAGCACCTCGGCGAACACCCGGGCGAGGCTGTCCTCCTTCGGGGTTCGCGGCGCGAGGTAGGGCCGGTTCGTCTCGGAGAAATCGGGGATCGGCAAGGCGGCGCGATCCAGTTTGCCGACCGGAGTGAGGGGAATCGACTCCAGCACGACGATATATCCGGGAACCATATATCCGGGAAGTTGTGCGGCGACCCGCTGCCGCACGTCATCGGTGTCCAGCCGCGCCTGCTCGGCGGGCAGCACGTAGGACACCAGCACGGTCGCGCCGGCGGGACCGGCGCGGCCGATCGTCACCGCGTAGTCGATCTGCTCCTCGCGCGAGAGCACCGCGTCGATCTCCCCGAGTTCGATCCGCAGGCCGCGGATCTTGACCTGGAAGTCGCTGCGTCCCAGGTATTCCAGAACCGGCCGATGGTCCGCGTCGAGCACCCAGCGCACCATGTCCCCGGTGCGGTACATGCGGTCGCCGGGCGCGCCGTACGGGTCGGCGACGAAACGTTCGGCGGTCAGCGCGAACCGGTTGAAGTAGCCGCGCGCCAGGGCGGGCCCGGCCAGATAGAGTTCGCCCGGAATCCCGATCGGCACGGGCCGCAGCCAGGTGTCCAGCACCGTGACCGCCGCACCGCGGATCGGCTCGCCGATGGTGATTCGTTCGCCCGCGACGAGTTCCGCGGGTCCGGTCGCCCAGATGCTGAATTCGGTGGGGCCGTACAGATTCACCATCCGGCGGCCCGGTGACCACCGCTCGATCAGTTCGGGTGTGGCCGCCTCACCGGCCACCGACAGCATCCGCAATCGTGGCAGACCGGCCGGTTCCATGGTGGCCAGCGCCGAGGGGGTGATCACCGCATGGGTCACCTGTTCGGCGCGCAGCAGCTGCTCCAGCTGGGCTCCGCCGTAGACCTCCGGCGGCGAGATCACCAGCCGGCCGCCCGCGCCGTGCGCGGTGAGGAGTTCGAAGACCGAGGCGTCGAAGCTGGGGGAGGCCACCTGCAATACCGCCGCCTGAGGTGAGGCATCCAGTGAGTCATGTTGGGAAACAACCAGATTGGCGATACCTCGATGGGTGAGCAGGACGGCCTTGGGCTTGCCGGTGGAACCCGAGGTGTAGATCAGGTAGGCGGTCTGCTCGATGTCGATCGGCCCGCCGCGCTCGGCATCGGTGATGGGCGCGTCCGAAACGGTCATGACGCGCCGGATCGTGCTCAGATCGTCCAGTAGCAGCCAATCGATGGTGCCGGGCAGGGTTTCTCCGGTTTCGGTCACGGTGACGCCGATGGGCGCCTTGGAGTCGGCGAGCATATGCTCGATCCGCTCGACGGGATGACTCGGATCCAGGGGCGCGAAGGCGGCGCCGGTCTTGGCCAGTGCCCACACCGCGACAACGGATTCCAGCGACCGTGTCATCGCCAGCACCACGAAGACCTCACGACCGATGCCGCGCCGCAACAACATTCGCGCGAACCGGTTCGACCAGGCGTCGAGCTCACCATAGGTCATGGTGAATTCGCCCGAGGTGATCGCGACGGCGGACGGATCGATGTTCGCGCCGCCGACGAGGATCTCCGGCATGGTGCGCGGTGGCACCGATTCCGGGCCGCGCACCGGCAGCAGCGCGAGACGTTCGGCCTCGTCGCAGTACTGCACCCGGGAGACCGGCAGGTGCGCGTCCTGCGCGAGCTGGGTCACCAGTCGCACGAAACGTTCGAGCAAGGTGTTCGCCGCCGCTGAATCGAGGTGTCCGTTAAGGAATTTCAGGCTGATGCGCAACGCATCGCCGTCGTCCTCGCGAATCGGCACGATCATCAGATTCAGCGGATACGGCGTCGCGTCGGTGCCCTCGACGTCCAGCACCCGCATGCCGGCGACGTCCAGCGATGCGGTGAGTGCCTCGCGGTCGATCGGATAGGACTCGAAAACGGTGAGCGTGTCGAACAATTCGGCAAGTCCGACCGCCTGGTGGATGGCGGCGAGTCCGATGTGCTGATGGTCCATCAGCCGCGCCTGCTCGGCCTGCACGCGGGCGAGCAGATCGACCACCCGCTCGGCGGGGTCGAGCCGGACTCGCACGGGCACGGTGTTGATGAACAGGCCGATCATTTCCTCCACGCCCGCCAGCTCCGGCGGACGTCCCGACACGGTCGCGCCGAACACCACGTCGGTGCGGCCGGTCAGCATGGCCAGCACCATCGCCCATCCGGCCTGGATCAGCGTGTTGACCGTCGCCCCGGCCTCCCGCGCGGTCTTCTCCAGCGAGATGACGACCTCGCGGGACAGATCGGTGGAAACCATGCCGGTTGTGGGGGATTCGATATCGGCCAGGCTCGGCATGGCTCGCGTCGGACTGTCCACACCGGCGAGGTAGTCGGTCCAGGCCGCGAGGGAGCGCGCGTCATCGGCGGCATCGAGCCAGGCCAGGAATTCCCGGTAGGAATGGGCGGGCGGCAGCGCCGAGGCGTCGCCGCCGGTGACATACAGCATCAGCAGTTCGCGCACCAGCAGCGGGGTCGACCAGCCATCCAGCACGAGATGGTGGTTGGTGAGCACGAGACGGTAGGTTTCGGCATCGATGCGGACGAGGGTGAATCGCAGCAGCGGCGCACGGGTCAGTTCGAACCGGGTGTTCGCGTCCACCGCGACGATGCGGTCCAGCTCCCGCCGGCGCGACCCGGAATCGGTGATCGAGGTGAGATCGACCTCCCGCCAACAAATTCCGGCGCGCGCGGAGACGATCTGACGTGGGCCGTCGTCCGTCTCCACGAATGCGACGCGTAGATTCTCGTGCCGGTCGACCACGGCCTGTGCCGCGGCGCGCAGGCGGTGCGCGTCGACGACGCCGGAGAGGGTGAGCAGCGATTGCACCGTATATCCGTCGGCGGTGTCGGTGTCGTAGACCGCGTGGAACAGCAGTCCGTACTGCAGCGGAGACAGCGGCCAGATGTCGGTGAGCTCGGGATATTCGCGTTCCCAACGGTCGATCTCGCGCTGCCGCACCGGAATCAGGGTGAAGTCCGAGGGCGTGCGCCCGCCCGCGTGCGCGGTGTTCGCGTGCGCGACCAGCGCGCGCAACGCCTCGTGCCACAACCCGGCGAGTTCGTCCAGGTCGTCCGCGCCGAACAGGCGTGAGGCATATGCCCAGGTCACCTCGAGTCCGGCGTCGGTGCGGACCGCGTTGACATCGACCGCCGCGGCCAGCGGGGCGCGTCGGTCCTGAGTGGCCGCGAAACGCCGCGGGACCCAGGGGTTTTCGTCGGTCGTCGTGATCGCCCGGCCCAGATAGTTGAAGCTGATCTGCGGGACGGGGTCCGCCGCCAGGGCAGCGGCGGTTCCGGGGTTCAGATAGCGCAGCATGCCGTAGCCGATGCCCTTGTCCGGCAGAGCACGCAGCTGTTCCTTCACCGTCTTGAGCAGTGTTCCCGCCGCCGCGCCACCGGCGAAGGCGTCGTCCGGATCGATGTCGGACAGATCGATCGCGGCCGGGTACACACTGGTGAACCAGCCCACCGTCCGGGCGATATCCGCGCCGGGCAGCACGGTCTCCTCGCGACCGTGCCCCTCCAGGGTGAACACCGTGCGGGTGCGGCGTCGCCAGCGGCTCACCGCGAGGGCGAGCGCGGCGAGCAGGACATCGTCAGCGCCGCAATGGAATCGATCCGGGACGGTGCCCAGGACGGCATCGGCGAGGCCGGGCTCGAGGACCGTGTGCCGCTGGGCCATGGTCGCCACGACATCCAGCGCGGGATCGAGCCGGTCGGAGTCCGGCAGGTGCGTCGAGATACCTTGCCAGACAGGGAGTTCACCCGCCCGTTGACCCGCCTGTGCGACCTGCCCGTGTGCCCAGCGCCGGAAGGAGGTTCCGACCGGGTCGAGGTTCCCGCCCTGTGCGGCGACGGCCAGATCGGGAAGCAGGATGCGCCAGGACACCCCGTCGACGACCAGATGGTGCAGCACCAGCCAGCACAGCGGCGTGGAGCCGGTCCGCTCGATCAGGGCGAAGCGCGCCACCACACCCGCCTCGGGATCGAGCAGGTCGGCGGCCTCGTCCAGTGCGCGCGAAATCGCCGCCTCGTCCCCGGAACTCGCGTGCAGGACCTGAATCAGGGTTGCGGCATCGACCGAACCCCTCTCTGCTACATGCCATTCCCAGCCGCCGCTGGTCCGGTGAAGTGTCGAACGCAGCATGTCGTGCCGGTCCAGCAGGGCCTGCGCGGCCCCGGCCAGTCGTGCCGGGTCCATATCCCCGGGCAGACCGACGAGTACGGCCTGACCGAACCGCCGCCACGTATCACCCTGTTCGAGCATCGCGTGCACGATCGGGGTGAGCTCGATCGGGCCGACCCCGCCGCCGGGCAGTTCGCGCACACCGGCATCGGTCACATCCGTGGCGATCGCGGCGAGCGCCGCAACGGTCTTGCGCTCGAACACATCCCGTGCGCTGAATCCGAGCCCGGCGGCCTTGGCGCGGGAGACCAACTGGATGGACACGATGCTGTCGCCGCCGAGAGCGAAGAAACTGTCGTCAACACCCACCGCCGGCAGGCCGAGTACATCGGCGAACAGTCCGGCGAGTACCTCCTCACGCGGCGTGGCGGGTGCGCGTCCGGACCCTGTCTCGGAACGGAAGTCCGGGGCCGGCAGTGCCCTTCGGTCCACCTTGCCCAGCGGCGTCAGCGGGACGTGATCGATGACCATGACCACCGCGGGCACCATATGCGCCGGAAGTGACCGTCCCGCTGCGGCTTTCACCTCTGCGGGATGTACCCGGGCGCCGGGGCGCGGCAGTACGTACGATACGAGCACGGTCGCCCCGGAACCGGTTTCCGCACCGAGGGTCAGCGCGAATTCGATCTCGGGCAGACTCAGCAGCGCGGCGTCGATCTCGCCCAGTTCGATACGGAAACCGCGGATCTTGACCTGAAAATCGCTGCGGCCCTGGTATCGCAGCTCGTGGCGACCCTCGTGCACACACCAGCGGACCAGATCGCCGGTGCGGTACATCCGCTCGCCGCAGGCGTAGGGATTCGCCACGAAACGTTCGGCGGTGAGCCCGGTGCGGCGGTGATAGCCGCGCGCCAGACCCGCACCCGCCAGATACAGCTCGCCGGTCGTGCCCGCGGGCACGGGACGCAGCCACGGGTCCAGAACCACCGCCGACACCCCGCGCGTCGGTCCGCCGATGGTGATCGGGCCGCCGGGAACCAGCGCCTCGCTCAGGGTGGTGGTGATGGTGGTCTCGGTCGGTCCGTAGCCGTTCAGGACGGTGCGACCGGACCAGCGCGCCACCAGTTCGGGCGGGCAGGCGTCGCCGCCGACGACCAGTGTGCGCAGCCGTGGCAACTCGGCGGGGTGCAGCGAACCGGCCACCGCCGGGGTGACATCCAGATGGGTGACCCGGTGCGCGAGCAGCACCTGTGTCATCTCCTCGCCCGCGTACGCCGTCGGCGGGACAACGGCCAGCGTCGCACCGCGTGCCAGGGTCACCAGGATCTCCTCGACGGAGATGTCGAAACTGGGTGACACCGCATGCGCGACAACGGCATTCGCGTCGATGCCGAATCGGTCGCCGGAGCCCGCGACGAGGTTCGCCAGCCCGCGGTGGGGAACAAGCACGCCCTTGGGCAACCCGGTCGAGCCGGAGGTGTAGATGATGTACGCGGTGTGGTCCGGGCGCACCGGTCGTGGCCGGTCGCCATCGGTGATCGGCGCGGCCGACCGGGCGGCCGTCTCGACTTCGGTGGCGGGATCGTCCAGGATCAGCCAGTCCACCGTGTCCGGCAACGACTTTCGGGCGGATTCGATCGTGATACCCGCGACGACGCCGCTGTCGCGAACCATGTGCTCGATCCGGTCCGCCGGATAGGTCGGATCGATCGGCACGAATGCCGCGCCGGTCTTGGCCACCGCGACAGTGGCCAGTACCGATTCGGCCGAGCGCGGAATCGAGATCGCGACCGCGCGCTCCGGCCCGGCCCCGGCGTCCAGCAGCATCCGGGCCAGCCGGTTCGTGGACTCCTCGACCCGGGCGTAGCTCAACTCGGTGTCCGCATCGGCCAGGGCAACCGCCTCCGAGTCGATTGCCGCACCGGCGGAGAGGATTTCGGGCAACGTCCGGATCACGGCGTCCCGCTCGCCGCGCACCGGAACCAACTCGGCGCGTTCGCTCTCGGACAGCGTGCTCACCGCCGACAGCGGCGCGTCCGGCCCGGCGGCGAGGAACCGGTGCAGGAAGCCCAGGAAACGCCGGTGCTGGGCAGCCAGTTCGGTATCGCTGTAGAGATTCGCATTGCCCTGGAAGTCGATATGCGTACTCTCGCCGCCGACGCCGGGATACAGATTCAGGAACAGGTCCTCGATGAGCCCCGAGGTCAGCACGTGCAGTCGCCCGGTGACCGGGCCGAGCTGAATCCTGGTGTCCACCATCATCAAATTCACCGTCGGCCCGAACGATGCGGCCTCGTCCATCTTCCGGCCCAGATCGCGGAAGATGTCCTCCTGGCGGTACCGCTGCCTGCGCAGCGCACCGGTGAGTTCGCGCTGTGCCGCGCCGATCAGTTCGCCGACCGTGGCCTGCGGCGCAATCGCCAGACGCAGCGGGACCACATTGGCGATCATGCCGCCCGAGCGGCGCAGGACCGCGGTGGTTCGTGCCGAAACCGGGAGGCTCAGTACGACTTCCGGTGCGCCGGTCATCGCGGCCAGATACGCCCCGAAGGCCGCGACCACGGTCGGCGCGACCCCGGAGGAGGTCGCCTGCGCGACCGAATCCAGCAGTGCCCCGGTATTTTTCGGCAGCGCGCTGGTGACCCGGCTCGGGTGGGCGTCGGCCTCGGCGAGCCGTCCCGCCAGGCTCACCGGATCGGGAATATTGTCGAGATGATCGAGCCAGTACGCCCGATCGGCGGCGAAGCGATGCGAATCACGGTATGCGCGATCGGCCTCCACGACCGCGCGCAGATCCTCGGCCCTCGACGCCGGTGCGGGCCTGCCCTCGAGGGCCGCGTTGTAGAGCTCGCCGGTGCGCTGCACCAGGCTCAGCGCGCCCATGCCGTCCAGCACGATGTGATGGATCCGCGAATACCAGAACCAGCGATCCTGCGCCAGGCGCAGCATCGTGACGTTGACCAGCCGATCGGTGAGCGGGTCCAGCGGTGCGCGGTACTCCGTGCGCATCCACGCCTGCGCGGCTGCCTCCGGATCGGATTCCGCGCGCAGGTCGACGGTGTCCAGCCGGTCGTCGAGGGTGGTGTCGACCAGCTGCAGCGGGCGGCCCTCGACCTCGACCAGCCGGAGGTAGCCGGTGCCGAATTCGCGACCGGCCTGCCGGGCTGCCCGCCCCAGGAGCTCGATGTCCACCTCGCCGATCAGCTCGACGTACTGCGCGATCGATATCGGGACATCACCCGCGATGTGCTGGGCGAACCAGATGCCGCGCTGGGCGGCCGATAGTTCGAAGGTTCCCGGTGGTGTGGCCGGTTCGACGGACGGGGCGGCAATCTGCTGCATGCTGAGTTCCTGGATTCTGCCGTCGGCCGGGTCACGGGATGAATGCCGGGACGCGGCGCGGCGTGTTCGCATCGCGACGAGTCACTCGGGAATCGTTGCGCGGCAAGAGATGTGCGGTGGATGTGGTTCGGTTGCACCTCCCCGGATATTCGGTTGGGGCATCCGAGAGGGCCGGGTCAGGCGGTCCGGCGCAGCACCGGATGATCGGTCGTACCGAGCGGCGCGTCCGAACCGGACAGATAGCGTCGCAGCGTCGTGCGGTCATCGAGGACCAGCCACTCGATTATACTGTCCGTTCGGCGTCGGGACTGCCGGGTGGTGATTCCTCGATGCGTCCCGCACGCGGGCAGTTGGCTGTCGTGCACCGCGATGCCGCCGATCTTGGTCACCGCACGTTCGGCGACGAGTTCCTCGATCGGGGCGTCGATGGCGATCACGATGCGGGTGCCGGGTCCCGCGCCGTCCTGCAGCAGGAGTCGGGCCAGGCGATTGGACCAGCTGTCCAGTTCGCCGACGGTGAGATCGCAGCCGCCCCCGGACCGCACGACAGCGTTCGGATCGACCTCGGGCACGGCCCGCGGCACGGGGACGATGTGCGGGTGGTCGGCGTGCGGTGCGGTCCTGGTCGGCATGGTCGATTCCCCTCTGGGCTGGGACGGAGCGGAGTGCATATCTCCAATCTCCTCGGCCGGACGCCCCGTCGACAGCACCCCTCGTGATGACTCCCGCGCCCTGAGGGTGGGCAGAATTTCACCCCAGGGTGTTCAAACCGTCCAGCACCACGGCCAGCATGCGCCGGGAGCGTTGCTCCCACGCGGCGTCCTGCTGGCTCTGCCACAGAAATCCGACCAGGAGCAGCAGTTCCTCGGCCTCGATGTCCGGGCGCACCCGCCCGGCCGCCCGGCAGGCGCGCAGCAGCCGGTCGATCGCGTCGATCACCGGTTGGTAGTGCTCGTCCGAGAGCGCGGCGCGGGTGGCGGTCTGCAGCACATCGGCGAGGCCGTGCTTGACCCGGCCGAAGTCGGCGAGGCGAACGAGCCAGCGGGACAACGCATCCCACGGTTCGTACTCGGCGAGCAGCGCGTCCGCGGCGTCGACCAGCTCGCCCACGTCCTGCCGGTAGACCGCGAGTACCAGCGCCTCCCGGGTCGGGAAGTGCCGGTACAGCGTGCCCTGCCCGACGCCCGCTCGTTTGGCGATGGCGTGCAGGCTGACATCGCCCGAGGTGGCCAGCGCGTCGCGCGCGACGTCCAGGATGCGGGTGCGGTTGCGTTCGGCGTCCGAGCGCCGCGCGGCCGGGCGGGGTTCGGTCATCGACATCTCCCGCTGCTCACAGCCAGTTGTTGCGCCGGAAGTTGACGAACAATCCGGTGCAGATCAGCAGGATGATCCCGACTACCGCCGGATAGCCCCAGACCCAACGCAATTCGGGCATGTGCTCGAAGTTCATGCCGTAGATTCCGGCGATCATGGTCGGCACGGCCGCGATCGCTGCCCAAGCCGAGATCTTTCGCATATCGGTGTTCTGCTGCACGCCCACCTTCGCCAGCGCGGCGTTGATCAATGCGCTGAGCGATTCGTCGAAGTCGCGGATGCGGTCCACCGCGGCGGTGTGGTGATCGGCCACATCCCGGAAATAACGCCGAATCTCCTTGGGCAGCGGCAGATTCGACTCGTGGCTGAGCAGTTGCAGCGGCAGCGCCAGCGGCGCGACCGCGCGCCGCAACTCGACCACCTCGCGTTTGAGCTGATAGCCGGCCTCGATGGTGACGCGGCTGCGCGGGCTGAAGATCTCCTCCTCCATCTCGTCCACGTCCTCCTCGATCTCCCCGGTCACCACCACATAGGAGTCCACGACGTGATCGGCGACCGCGTGCAGGACGGTACTCGGCCCCAGCGCCAGCCGCTCGGGCCGGTCCTCGAGGTCGTGGCGAACCCCGGCCAGGCCGGTGTGCTCGCCGTGTCGGACCGTGATCACGAAATCGGGTCCGAGGAAGACCATGATCTCGCCGGTCTCCACGATCTCGCTGACCGCGTTGCGCTGGTGCTCGACGTACTTCACCGTGCGCAGGATCAGGATCAGCACGTCGTCGTAGCGTTCGAGTTTGGGGCGGTTGTGCGCCTGCACCGCATCCTCGGCGGCCAGTTCGTGCAGGCCGAAGATGTGCGCCACGTCGGCCATCTGCGCGTCGTCGGGTTCGTGCAGGCCCACCCAGACGAATCCCGAACCCTTCTCCCGCACGTTCTCCAGCGCCGCGGCGTGGGTGAATCGGCCCGGCAGCCGGCGTCCGTCCCGATAGACCGCGCAGTCCACGATGGCCCGCGCCGTCGGCACCGGGATCCGGGGGCGTGCGGCGGGGATGGTCCGTCGGAGACCTCGGAACGGGAACTGCGGCATGCTGGGCACAGGCTGGATGCTAACCCGTAGTGGCCGGTTCCCGGCTGGGCCGGGATCCGGCGCCCGTCCCGCGCGGACCGGTCAGGAATCGAGAAGCTCTGGTCACAGGTCCGCGAATAGCGTCATCGATATGAACATCACCACGAACACAACCGGTATCGAATCCGTCATTCTGACCGCGCCCGATCCCGCGGCGGCCACGGCGTTCTACGATGCCGCCTTCGGCCTCGGCGACCGGCTCCGGGTACGCGTCTCCGACGCGCCGACCAGCGGGTTCCGCGGTTTCACCCTCTCGCTGGTGGTCTCCGGACCGAGCACGGTGGACAGTTACTTCGAGTCCGCGCTCGCGGCCGGTGCGACGACGGTGAAGGCGGCGAAGAAGAGTTTCTGGGGCTACGGCGGGGTTGTGCAGGCTCCGGACGGGACGCTCTGGAAGATCGCCACCTCCGCGAAGAAGGACTCCGGCACAGCCACCCGCACGGTGGACGATTTCGTCGTCCTGCTCGGCGTCGACGACGTGAAGGCGACCAAGCAGTTCTACATCGAGCGCGGTCTGACGGTCGCGAAGGGATTCGGCAGTAAATACGTCGAGTTCGCCGCCCCGGCATCCTCCATCAAGCTGGCCCTCTACGGGCGGCGCGCCGCCGCCAAGGACGCGGGTGTCTCCCCGGAAGGCTCCGGATCGCATCGGGTGGTCCTCGGCGGCGGGCTCGGGACGTTCACCGATCCGGACGGCTTCGAGTGGGAGACGCTCGCCGAGTGAGTCGGCATATCCGAAATGCCGGTACGGCAACAGGATCGGGCTAGACGTGCGGGCCGGTGTGGGTCGCCAGCCATGCCTTGCTCTGGGCCACCGCCAGCGCGTCCAGGTCGTCCTGTGCGAACTGCCAGTCGTCCATGTGCAGCCCCAGGCCGGCTCCGCTGGTCGGGCGGGCGAGTCCGGTGTCGCCGCCGATCTGCAGCCAGTGTGCGGTGCCCTCGGCGTCCATGCCGCCGGTACACCGTGCGGTCAGCGCACCGGGATAACGCGCGAATCCGGTGTCGAACGGCCGCCCGGTCCAGTGCTGGGTCACCGTCGTGGTGGGCAGTTCGGCGGTCACCGGGGTCGTCGCGGACGTCGGTGCGCCGCGGAGCAGGGCCGCGGGGTTGACGCAGGCGACCTGGTGGGTGCGGTCGGTGCGGCCGAACCGGGCGGTCGTGGGCAGCAGCTTCCCGGGCGACTGGCGGTAGGTCGAGAACGCGACCACACAACCGGTCGGCAGCGGCGCGGTCGACCCACTGCGGGTGCAGATCGGCAGGTCGCGGAAGGTGGAGCCGGCATCGTTCGCGCCGCGGTCCCGGCCGATGGGCACGATGGTGTTCGCGCCGAGCAGGATCGCGCTGATCAGGTGTGCGCGCATCCGCTGATTTCCCTCGATGCGCTGCTGAATCAGGGTCTGCAGGACATAGCTGCCCTGGGAGTGGCCCAGTAGCAGCACCCCACGGTGGCGGCCGGTGGTGGGATCGATGTTGTCGTGCGCCCAGTACTGGTCCCAGGCCTGTTCGACGTCCCCGGCCCCGCGTGAGAAGTCCAGGACACCGCTGTTCCGGCCGAACACCTGCGGCATCGGCAATTGCCGATAGTTCGGCACGAACATGCGGCAGTCGCTGATCAGCCGCCCGACCTGCGCAAAGGTCGTATCGATCTCGATATCGGTCGGCTTCGGCGGCTGATTCCCGCTCTGGTCGAGCGGATTCGCCACCGGATCGACGGTCGGGTACACGTAGAAGCAGTCCACCGCCGGACGGCTCGGAGTGGGCAGCTGTTCGACCGTGGCGCCGCCTTCGCGTGCGAGGACCGTGCTGTCCAGATCGGTGCGGGTGTGCGATTGCGGACGCCGGACCGTGAACGTCTGTCCCGGCACCTGCGGAGATCCGAACCGGTCCTGGTTGCAGGGATTGTCGGCCATACCCGGTCGGCACAGCCACACCGGCTGCGCGAGCGGTTCCGCGGTGCTCGTCGCGTCGCAGGCGGCGGTGAGCCCCGCGCCGGCCAGCAGCGCGAATCCGGTAACCATCCCGGCCAGCCGCCGCCACCGCGGAGCGCGCGCGGTGCGTTCGCGATTCGGTGTCATCGGTCCCCCCGAATGCCGGAATCGGACGTGGTCGCGCGACCACGTGGCTCCGCATTCCCGTCCTGGTCCACACGGACAGTATGTTTCCTGGGCCCGGCCTCGTTACGGGCCTGCAATGCGTGTCACATCCCGGGGGGCCTGGAAAGCCGGATCACAACGTGTGCGGGCGTCCGATCGAGCGGGCGTGCGTGGGTGAACCGTCGTGTTCGGCTTGCTGCGCGGTCGCCGTCGGGCGGATGCGGATCATACGTACCGGTTCCGGTGTGAGGTGGCCCACCGTCGTGCATCGGGTTCCGGCGCCCGATGGTGCCCCGGCGCGCCGGGGCGCAGCCCATGGGCGGGGGAACCTACGCCCAGTCGTCGAACTCGCCCGCTTTGATTCCCTTGACCCATGCGGCCATCTCTGCCTGGGTGAACGTGAGTGTCCCGGCCTCACGCGCGTTCGAATTGCGTACCAGCGCACCGCCGTCGGGGGTCACCGCCACCTCGACACAGGTTCCGTTGTCCGAGAAGGTCGATACCCGCCAGGTCAGATCGGTGTTGTTCATCGTCTATTGCTCCATTCCTTTGCCAGGCCAGTGATGAACTTCCGGGATTCACTGGGGGACAGTGCGATTCGGTTCGCGGCATGGTCGTACACACCTTGAAAGTACTGAACCTCCTCGGCGTCGGTGATGAAGCGTCCGCCTCCGTAGCCTTCGATGTGAACCTGCGGCGTACCCCAGGGGTGGGACATGACGCAGAACGCGCCCAGCCGCCGCGCTTCGTACTGCCCGGCCTCGTATCGGGTGATCCGGAGGGTGACGTTCGGCAGCCGGGACAGTTCCACCATGGTCGAAAGTTGTTCCGCCATAACGTCGGGAGTGCCGATCCGTAGGCGCAGCGCCGACTCGGGCTGTACCAGGCTGAGCTGCACCTCGCCGGAGCGGACACGCTTCTGCCGGATCAGCCGGGTCTCGACGGTTCGGGCGATATATGCCGCGGACACGCCGTTGTAGCTGACGTGGCTGACGATGTCCTCGACATACGCGGGCGTCTGCAGCAGCCCGTAAACGCATCGTGGTTCGTAGGAGGCGATCCTGGTCGCGGACTGCTCCATTCCGAGATAGGTGCTCAACCAGGCTGGCATCTCGCCGTCGCCCTGCGGCATACTGGTCAGCATCGCGCTGAGCTCTTGCAGCTCCACCCCCAGGGCCTCGGCGTATGCCCCGCGCTGGTTGGGTTGCGGGGTGGAGTCGCCGCGCTCCCATTTTCCGATGGTGGTGCGGTCCACACCGACCAGTTCGGCAATCTGTTCTTGGTTGAGCCCGACGGCTTTCCGGGCGTCGATGAGTCGTTCGCGTCGCATGAAGGCATCATAGAAACGCCTTGAATGCACCATGGGACATCGGCAACATAGAACAGGCTCCCCGGCCGTTCACGGCCTGTCTCGTCATGCGTGGTCGGGGCGCCCTTCAGCCCAGGGGGCCGCACGAGAGCGAAGGTTGTGATGTACGAATTGCCACAACGGTTTTCAGGTCAGCACAGGTGTCCGCACTTCGCTTCGGGAGCGACGGTGGATCTACTTCCCGCGGAGGTCGTTCGATCGTTCGTCGCCGCCGGTGGAGAGCGGCTGTCCAGACCGGCTGGCGACGACATCGAGGGGTGGGCGGCCCGATGAGCCGTCCGATTGCGATCGGATACCTGCGCCGGGACGTATCGGGCACCCGGCAACCGTGGGACGAGGAACAGATCCGTTCTCTCGCACGGCGATTCGGCTACGACCTGTCGCGAATCGTCGCATTCTCCAACCACACCGACGAACCGCACCGACGCCTCTGCAACGTCGTCGGGCGAATCGGCGCGACCGCGGTCTTCGTCCCGAGCCTCGAGCACTTCGTCACCGCCGAGGAGGTTCCCGCGTCGCTGTTGACGCTGGCCGACATCGTCACGGTCGACACGCGATTCACCTACGCCAGATCCCCGGTGTCCTGAGTGGACGTGTGCCCGCGGCTAGT
>NZ_BDCC01000079.1 GCF_001613305.1 Nocardia vaccinii NBRC 15922 | reverse complement strand
ATTAGCTGCTGTGCTGGTGGGGCTGAGCCCAGCGCTTACGGTCGACACCGGTCCGGCGCACGCTGTGGGCGGGATGGCCTGGTCGGCGGATGCCGTTGCGGCGCAACAGTGTCCGGTCAGAGTGCAGACGTCGCACGACGGGGTGCCGGGGCCGGTGAAAGAGTGGTGTGATCAGCAATACCAGCAGATGGCATCGAAGTGCAGCGAGACGTATCACGACGACTCCCGGCGGGCAGCTCAGTGCCATCGGGAGGCCGCGCAGTGGTACTCGGATTGCCTCGCGGGTAAGCATCTGAATCTGGCTTCCGGCCCGCCGGTGCCCGGGGTTAGGGTTCGGCAATGACCGCTGACGAATTGAGCCTGAGCAACTACGGCGAGTTCGGAGAGCCGATCGCACGACGTGAGCTGAACCTGAAAGCCACCGGCGCACCGGTGCTCGTGGATCTGGCCGCGCCCCGGCTGCATGCGCTCGGCTGGGTATGCCCGTACCGGATCACCGGCATCGGTGACGAGCCGATCACCGGGTCTATGGCCGGAGTCGATTCGATGCAGGCGCTTCAGAACGGGATGATGATCCTGGACGCAATGCTTCAATCGACCGGCGCGGCAGTGACATTCGACGGCGGCGACCCAGGCTTGAAAATCACGCTCGGCTGAGGACTCTGCTGGCCGCAACTGGACTGCGCCGCAGCCAGATTCTCGGCCTGCTCTGGTCGGACATCGACCTGGAACGCGGGACCTTGCAGACCAGCGGAAAGGTGGTCCGGGTGAAGGGCGAGGGCTTGGTGCGGGTCGAGAAAGACGATGACCCGAAGAACCGCAAGGGCGTGATCGCTCTCCCGGATTTCGCCGTGGAGATGCTGAAGGGCCGCAAAGTTGCCTTGGCCGCGCGCCGGCTGAAGTCCCCGCCTGATCCCAAGGCGAAAGTTCTGAACCTGGTGTTCCCCTCGGCCATGTGGACCCTGCGTGATCCTCAGAACGTCGGTCACGAGTGGCAGCGGGTACGCGATGCCCTCGGCATCCTCGACGATGTGACGGCGCACAGCTTCCGTGGTGCGGTCGCGACCATTCTGGACGATGCGGGACTTTCTGCGCGCGTGACAGCCGACGTCCTGATGCATGTCGACCCGGCCATGACGCAACGGCGCTATATGGCGAGGAAGGGCGCACAAGGCTGCCGCCGATGCACTGGAGCGCGCCGTCAGTGGAGAGCGCTGACCTGGACGTGGACGGAATTAGTTGGGACTTTGTTGGAAGTCCGGGCGTCAGGGGTCGATATCATCGACTCCCAAATCAGGCTCTACCAGGGAGAATGGAGCCGCCTGGGGGAATCGAACCCCCGACCTTTTCATTACGAGTGAAGCGCTCTACCGACTGAGCTAAGGCGGCGTACCTTTCGGCCAGGCGAGTCTATCGTCTACGGCATGGATCACGAAAACTGCAGGTCAACGCGGCGTGATCGGCGGACCAAGCGGCTATGTCCGGTCGGTCTCGGTAGGATGCAAACCCGCGAAATCGAGCATCGAGAGGCTCGAACAACGACCTTTCGCTGGAGGTGAAGCGCTCTACAAACTGAGCCGAGGCGGTGCGGCGCACCCCACCGCTCTGGTATCAACACTGCTAGAACAGCTGTTCAACGCCTGACTGGCGGCCGACGTACAGCATCGACGGGTGCCACAGGTGTGTCGCCGTTCCCACGGCAGTAAATCCGCACTGCTTTGCGGCGGGTAACTGGGCACGTGGCCCGACGATGAAGCCATCACCCTCGTTGAGTCCGATATCGCCCATGTGATGCGCGAGGCAGTCGACCACGTCGAGGCCGGATACTCCCCGGACGACCTTCGTCAGTCTCATCGCCGTGTCGCAGGAGGCCGGGCGCGTCAGCTTTCTGAAGCGCGAGTCGTGCCCGCCCTCCGACGACTACTGGACGACCCGGCAACCGCCGGGCGCGCCGAAGACGCCTTGGATGACAAGGAAGTATTCGCGAATTACCCATGGCAGTGGCGGAAAGCAATAATACAAGCATTCGAGAATGCGAAGCCGTACAACGGATTTCGGTGAAACATCCGTCGAATTGGTGGATCATCGTGCGGGTGGCTCGGCGTCATGATTGTGAGTTTCGGCGATTTTCGGGCAGCCGGAGGGCGGTGCGGTCCGCGGCTCAGCCATGCAGACGGCGCAGGGCGCGTTCGGCGGCGTTGGCGCCGCACATGCCGTGGGCGCCCGGCCCCGGCGGCGTGGCTGCCGAGCACAGGTAGTGGCCCGGGATACCGATGTCATAGGGTTGCAAGGTTTTTCGCGGACCGAAGATCAGCTGAGGGATGTCTTTGGCGCCGGTCATGATGTCGCCGCCGACGTAATTCGGGTTGTAGGCGGAGAATTCTGCGGTGGTGCGGACGCTCCGGCCGACAATGCGGTCCCGGAAGCCGGGAGCGAAGCGCTCGATCTGGGCGATGATCGCCTCGGTGGCGTCGCCCGGATAGCCGTGCGGAACATGAGCGTACGTCCAGACCGGATGCACATCGCCGACCGATCTACCGGGATCGGCGAGGTACTGCTGACCGACCAGGACGAACGGGCGCTCCGGCATCCGCCCGGCATGGACGTCACGTTCGGCGGCAGCGATCTCGGCGAAGGTCCCACCGAGATGCACGGTGCCGGCCCGGTGTGCGGCGGCAGTGCTCCAGGGCACCCCGCCCTGGACCGCGAAGTCGACCTTGAACGCTCCCGGTCCATACCGGAATCTCCGGTAGGCCTTCATAATTCGGGCCGGTAGCCGGTCGCCGAGAATGGTCACGACGGCGGTGGGCGCGAGGTCCCACATCGTCACATCCGCTGGTGGCAGGTCCGCGGCCGACCGCACTGCCACCCCTGTTTCGATCGTGCCGCCGAGATCGGCCAGCAGCGCGGCCAGTGCGTCGGTGATGCGCTGCGAGCCGCCCTCGGCAACCGCCCATCCGTATCGATGGCCGGCGGTGAGGATGCCCAGGCCGATGCTGGCGCTCAGCGGCCGGTGCAGCGGATGAAAGGCATGCGCGGCCACGCCACCGAACAACGCCCTCGCCTGTGCTGTCCGGAACATCTCCGCCAGCAGCGATGCGGGCGCCAGCGCGGGAATTCCGAAGCGGGCCAGCGAGATCGGATGCCGGGGCAGGCGCAGCAGCGGCCGCATCACGTCCGCTCCGAAACGGTCGTAGGCGGCGACGGACCGGGCGAACAGCAACCGCCATGCCCGGCCGTCGACACCGAGGGCGGCAGCGGTGTCGGCAACTGAACGGTGCAGCACCGCGGCGGTGCCGTCGTCGAGCGGGTGAGCGCAGTCGATCTCCGGCCACGCCCACCGCAACCCGTAGCGATCCAGGTTCAGGCTCTGCAGAAACGGTGATCCGATCGCCATAGGGTGGATGGCCGAGCAGTGGTCGTGCAGCAGTCCGGGCAGGATCGCCTCGCCTGAGCGGGTGCCGCCACCGATGCGGTCGGCGGCCTCGAGCACGGTCACTTCCATGCCCGCCTGCGCCAGGGTGATGGCGGCCGCGAGCCCGTTGGGGCCGGCGCCGACCACGATCGCGGTACTCATTGATCTCCTACTCCCGCCCGGAACCGGTGCAGCACAGCCTGTTACGAGGCCATCTCGGGCTCGGGCTCGGGCTCGGGCTTGTCGAACAGTGCCCGGAACGCGTCCTCGCGGCGCCAGGTGACCTGGTGCGGAATCGGGCCGTCGGGCAGCCACGGCATCGCCTCGACCGCGTCGCGGACCCGCCACGTGCCGCGTTCGAGCACGCCGAGCGCGGCATCCACCACCATGTACTCCTGAGTGTCCCGGTGGATCGGCTGCGATTCCACCCACACCACGATCCATTCACCCGGGTCGAACCCGACCCGGGCCTGCACGGCATTGATCAGATCCAGGCTGTGCAGGTGACCGTCGCCGAAGTTGAATCCGATGACCGAGTTACACCCGAACTCGGCCTCCCTGATCGTCCAGCGGTCGATATCGGGGATGTTCTTCAGCAGCAACGAGAACAGCCCGCGGCCCTGTGAATGCATGGATCGCCACGCGATGGTCTGTTGCATGGTGATCTCGGCGACCGCCGGCGGATAGCCCATCGCGTGCAGCTGATCGATCTGGTTCTCGGTCGGGCGGTGCGGCAGCGTGTTCAGCTTTGCCTCGGCACCCGGCGCGAACGCCCACAGCGCCGAGGCCCAGTTGCCGGCGTACTGGCGCATCGAAGGCAGGAACGAGACCAGATCCGGGCGCAGGTTCCCCAGGATCGGGAAGAACACCAGCGCCACAATGATTCCGGCGAGCAGCAGCGGCGAGGACATGTTCCACACGGCATAGCCGTTCCCGGCCGGAAAACCGAGGAACAGGAACACCGTCAGATAACCGAAGATGACGTTCCACTCCTGCGGCACCGCGAGCGCGAACATCGAGATGATCGTCAGATGGAAGACCACCATGAGCGCCACCGCGGCCAGGGTGACCCAGCGATCGGCAGAGAACAACAGCACCAGCGGCACGGCGATCTCGACCAGGGAACCACCAGCGTGCGCGGTCAGCGAGGCCAGCCCGGACGGCCGGATGTCGCGCGGGAAATCCCGGTAGTACAGCCGCTTGACGCCCGGGAAGACCACGAACGGGTTGTTGGAGACCATCGCCGACACCACATTCGTGAAGTGGCGGCCGAACTTCGACACCCCCGCACCGACCCACACCACCACGATCAGCAGCTTCGCGGCGATGATCATGTCGGTGAACGGCAACACCGCGAAGAACACCAGCGCCGGGAGATACTGTTCACCGCGCGCCGCGAGGAAGATGGTCTTGTCCCGCAACCCGCACAGCACATACAGCACGATCGGCGCGATCAGCAAGGCAGGAGAGACCAGTCCGGACGTATTGTCCGGCAGCGCCGCGGTCAGCGACGCACTGAGCGTGCCGGGCAGCACGATCGGCACGACCAGACTCACCAGGAATGCCAGATAGAGCAGCGCATCGACCGCGGTGCGGCGGTCACCATCAGTGAACGGCACCCGCTTCCAGGGCCGTAACCGGATGGTGCCGGGCCGGGCGTAGAACAGGATGCCGCCGATCATCGGCTTGAACTTGCCGGCGATCGGCCCCCAGGAACCCGCGATACCGATCGCTTCCAGCAGCACCGTCCACAGGATCAGCTTCTGGTAGATGACCGGCTGATTCCACCAATGCGCCACCGCCCAGAACGGACCCACTCTCGAGGTCCACGTGACCAGGGCGATGCCGCCGACGACGTAGAGCAGCATCACCTTGACCATGTAGATGGTGTGGATCATCTTCGGCGTGCCGAATCCGTATTCCACCCAATGCAGCGCCAGTGCCTTCATCCGCTCCATGAGCGGTTCATCGAGAAACGTTTCCAGATCGACCGGCGGGAAATCCGCCTCTTTGAACCCCATTGTTCACACCTTTCATGAGACGAATTTCGGGCAGGACGAACCGAACCGGAAATCCCGGGGTTGGCAGTTTTTTTCGGAATGGCAGCCAGATTGTGATCGGCTACGGGGTCACCGCGACCGTGCGCAGTTGTCTTTTATCGATCTTTCCCACCGGATTCCGGGGTAGCGATTCGGTGAGAAAGATCGACACCGGCATCTTGATGCGGGCCAGCGAATCACGGCAGTGCGCCATCAGTTCCGGCACGGTTACCGGGGCAGCCGGCACCACATGGGCGACCGGAACCTCCCCGAGCACCGGATCGGGCGCGCCCACCACTGCGGCCTCCAGCACGGCGGGGTGTGCGTGCAGGACGTTCTCGATCTCCTTGGGGTAGATGTTCTCACCCCCGCGAATGATCATGTCCTTGATCCGATCGACCAGGACCAGATACCCGTCGGCGTCGAACCGGCCCACGTCACCGGTGTGCAACCAGCCGTCGACGAGGGTGCGGGCGGTGTCCTCGGGCCGACCGAGATAGCCCAGCATGACGTTGGGTCCGCGCACCACCACCTCCCCGGGTGACCCGTCGGCGACCAGGTTTCCGTCCAGGTCCATCAGCGCGACCGTCTGCCCAGGCAGCGGGCGCCCGACGGTGCCGGGTTTGCGCAGCCCGTCCGGCGGATTGAGGGTCGAGGCACAGGTGCCCTCGGACAGGCCGTAGCCCTCCACGACCGGCACCCCGAACCGGGTCTCGAACCGCGAAATCAGCTCGGCCGGCATCGGCGCCGCCCCGCAGATCACCCGGCGCAGCGACGAGGTGTCCGGCCGCAGGTCCAGCGGTTGGGACACGAGCATGGCGTAGATCGACGGCACTGCCGAGAAATACGTCGGCCGTACCCGCTCGATCACATCGAAGAACGTCGAGGCCGAGAATCGGCTCGCGAGCGTCGCGCGACCACCGGCCAGCAGCGGCGCCAATACGCTCACGACGATCCCGTTGACATGGAACAACGGCAGGATCAGCAAGCTGTGCTCGGTCTCGCCGAGCCGGAGAGCGTCGATGATCATCCGGCACATCGCGGCGACGTTGCCGTGGCCGAGTACCACCCCTTTCGGCCGGCCGGTCGTCCCGCTGGTGTAGATGATCAAAGCCGGCTCACCGGCGGCCGGGGTGCACGCCACCACCTGCGCCGGGGACGATTCGGCCTGCGGGCCCGCCACCGTCGCGACATCCAGGGTTCCCAACGCGCGACCGCCGGCGGCGATCACCACCTTCGCTCCGGAATCGGCTATCTGATAACGCGCTTCGCCGTCGGTCGATTCCGGATTGATCGGCGTGACCGCAGCACCGAGCCGCCACGCGGCAAACAGGATCACCACCAATTCCACGCAATTCGGCAATACCACCGCAACGACATCGCCAGCGGCAACGCCTCTGCCCTGCAGCACCGCGACAGCGGCTCGGACACGATGTGCGAAATTCTGGTTGTCGAGCCTTTCGCGATCGTCCGCGATACACGGTCCGGCCGGATTCAGCGATGCCCGAAAATCGGGTAATTCAGCGAGGTGCTGCACGATTCCTCACCATCGAGTAGTGATGTGACAGGGATTACAGATAAAACCGTAGGCACCATATTCCCCTCGAGGTACGGGCCGGTGTCACAGAAAATTTCAACCCTTTTGTACTGCCGGCACAAACCGGCCTCCGAACCGATGGGAACGGGCTACTGTCCGGGCATGGGCGTCGACGTGGACCCGATCGTGCGAGATGTCGCGGGCGCGATCAAGGCGGAACTGAACCTGCTGACCACCGAGATGACCTCGATGTTCGTCGAGGTCATCCCCGAGTTCCGGCACGACGACGAGATCCGCCGCCTCATGGTCGCCAGCACCGCGTCGAACCTGATCGCCATCATCGACATGCTCTCGCTCAATATCTCTCTCAACGACATCACCGTGCCGCCCGCCGCCGCCGAATACGCCCGCCGCTTCGCCCAGCACGACATGTCGCTGGAGGCGCTGCTGCGCGCCTACCGACTCGGTGAGCACATGTTCCTGCAACGAGCCATGACCACCCTCCAGGATCTCGACCGGCCCGCCGACACGGCACTGGCCACCACCAGCCGGATCGCCCTGCTGACCAACAGCTACATCGACCAGATCATCGAGGGAATCATCGATATCTATGAAGCCGAGCGCCGACGCTGGGACGCACGCTCCGACGCCACCCGCGCCGCCCAGTTGCGCATCGTGCTCGACACCGACAACCTCGACCTAGCCTCCGCCGAACAAATGCTGGGCACCTCGCTGCGTGGGTGGCATCTCGCCGCGGTCCTGTGGACGCCACCGGAAACCCTCGACGCCGCGGCGCTGCGAGCCGGCATCACCACCCTGGCCGCGGCGACGGGGAAACCGCCGCTGACGGTCACCGTCGATGACCACACCCGCTGGGCGTGGATCTCCTCCGCCGGCAAACCTTCCCTCGACCCCGCTCTCCTCGACCACGAGTTACGCAAGAGCCCGACCCTGCGCGTGGCGGTCGGCGAGCCTGCCACCGGACTTCACGGTTTCCGCCGGACCTTCCGCGACGCCCAGCTCGCACGCGCGGTCGCACTCGCCACCGCGGACCCAACCCGACAGCTCACGGAATACCACCGAATCACTTTGGCAGCCTTGCTGATCGACAAACTGCCCGACGCAACCGAATGGGCCCGGCGCGTACTCGGGGGACTCATACACGACGACGACACCACCGCACGACTGCGCGAAACGGTCCAAACCTTCCTCGCCACCAGCGGCAGCTTCACCGACGCCGCCGCCCGGATGCACGTCCACAAGAACACCATCCACTACCGCGTCCGCAAAGCCGAAGAGATCCTCGGCCACGCCGTCACCGAAAACCGGCTCGAACTCGAAGTCGCGCTGCGCCTGTGCGCCCAGCTCCACCTGCACAACATCCCGAACCGGTCGTAATCGGCATCACCCTCGGCATGGCGGATTCCCGTGCACCGACAGTGCCATGTCGGTTGTGCCCGGGGCCGCGTTCGGCCATGCCCTCGCCACGCATCAGCCCAGGAAGCATGACCTCGGGCGGCACTCGCTCACACTGGGAATACTCCATAAAACTATGACACATCATTCTGTGGTATGTACCGCTGAAATATGACATATTAAAGCGGCCGGGAAGCAAAATCGAGCGCTGCCGCCCAGGTAGCACGGATGTTTTCGCGATGGAGAGCGGATGACGACATTCAGCACACCTCCCGCCGATGCCGGGGCCGTAGCGGTGCGAGAACTTTCCCGCGCCGCGCGGGCACACCGAGATTTCGGGGACAAATACGGGACGCTGCATCCGAAGGTGTGGCAGGAGTTGGAGGATTCCGCACTGCCGCGCGCCGCGTTGCCGAAGCAGTTCGGCGGCCTCGACTGGTCGGTGCCGCAGCTTCTGGAGGCGGTCCACGCGGTCTCCGTCGCCGATCCCGCCGCCGGGTGGGTGGCCGCGATCAACGGCCCGGCCGGGGCATTCCTGTCTCGGCTATCCCCTTCTGTCGCAGGCGATTTCGCCGACCGTAACCTGGTGGTCGGCGGTTCCTCGATACCTGTCGGCACCACCGTCCGGCACGGGACGAGGGTGCGGCTGCGGGGACGCTGGCCGCTGGTCACCGGCGCGCCGTCGATGACCCTGGCAGCGCTCGCAGCTCCCGCGACGGAACCCGACGCAAACCCGGGCACCCGCTGGTGGCTGGTCCCGCCGTCGGCGTTGGTCATCGAAAAGGACTGGGATGCACTGGGTTTACGCGGTAGCGCGTCGTACACCCTCAGCTGCGACACGGAGCTGCCGGCCGGACACAGCATCGATCTGACCGCGCCGCCGAACATCGACACCCCGATGTTCCGATACCCGCTCTACGGCCTGTTGGCCGGGTGCATCGCGGAGGTCGCGCGGGCGACCGCCGACCGCGCACTCGCCGCTTTCACGAACCTGGCCGCCACCACCCGCACGCGCTACGGAGCCGGACCGCTGGCCGAACAACCGATCGCGCAGGCGGCGTACGCCCGAGCGCACGGACGCGTGCAGGCCGCGGCGGCGTTACTCGACAGCGCGACGACACTCGCCTGGGCCAGCGCCCAGGTCGGCGAGGTTCCCATCGATCAGGTGGCGCTGCTGCGCTCGGCCTGCTGTCAGATGGTCGACACCGCGGAGCAGGCGTGCCGCGATCTGTTCGACGCCGGTGGCTCCGCGGCGATCCACCGACGCAACGGGCTCGAGGGATGCTGGCGCGACACCGTGGTGATCTCCCGTCACGCCCTGGTCGCGGCCCGCGGACGGCAGCTCGTCGGCGCGCATCACCTCACCTCCACGGCGGCCAAGGACCTGTGATGGTGCGGTACGGGTCTGCTCCAGCGGTGCGCGTCCCCGCACCCCCGTCCGCCGCCTCACCGCGACGTCGCGAACCGTCCAGCTGGACACTGTTCGCGCTGTGCCTCGGCTTCTCCCTGGTGACCTTCGACAACACCATCGTCACGGTGGGGCTGCCGCGGATGCAGCGGCAACTCGGTATCGGCGCCGAGGCCGCACTCTGGATCGTGGACGCCTACATGCTGGCCTTCACGGCGTTGCTGCTGGTCGGCGGCTCGCTCGCCGACCGGTGGGGTGCCCGGCGGGTGTACCTGAGCGGAACCGTGCTGATCGCCGCGGGTTCGGCGTTGTGCGCGGTGGCCGACTCGGCCGGACTGCTCATCATCGGCCGGGCGCTGCAGGGGATCGGTGCGGCGGCCGTGATGCCCGGCTCCCTGGCGTTGATCAAATCCGGCTACGTCGACGACGGCCGCCGGGCACGCGCGGTGGTCATCTGGACGACGGCCGGGAGCGCCGCCGCGGTTGCGGGGTTGGTATTCAGCGGCGCGCTCGTCTCCGCCCTCGGCTGGCGGAGTTTGTTCTGGGCGAATCTGACCGTCGCCGTCCTCACGCTCGCGCTGTCCAGACTGTGCCTGCGCGAGGCGCCGACCGTGCACAACCGGCTGAACCTGTTGAGCCAAGGCGTATTTCTGGCCGCCCTGACGGCCTTCGTGGCAGGGGTGATCGAGTGGGGAGCCGCGCAACCGAGTACTGATCCGGTCATGGGTCCGGTGCTCATGGCGGTCGGACTGGTGCTCGCCGTGGGTTTCATCGCGGTCGAACGCCGATACCCCCGCCCCGCGCTACAGCTGTCACTGTTGCGGCGCCCGGACGCCCGCGCGGCCGCGACAGTAGCGTTCGTGGTCAACTTCGGTTTCTACGGACAGCTGTTCCTGACAGCCGGATTTCTCCAGCGGGTCGAGGGATTCTCGCCGCTGCGAACCAGTTTCGTGATCACGGTGGAGGCAATCGGGGCGGTGTTCGGCTCACCGTGCGGTAGTTGGATCGGCAAACGATCTTCGTACCGCACTGCCATGCTCGCCGGATTGCTGGTGATCGCGGGCGGATTGCTCACCATGGCGACCGGCATAGGGACCCATACGCTGGAACTGACGGCCGGGTCGTCGTTCTTCGTAGGTCTCGGCGTCGACGTCGCGATCGCCTCGGCGACAGCGGACATGCTGCGCATCGCGTCCACCGGACGCGCCGGGGCGGCATCGGCTCTGCTGACGGTGTCCCGCCAGGTCGGCAGCGTGATCGGCGTCGCCGTGCTCGGTGTGGCCGGGGCGGCGACTGCTCCGTCGGCGGCCGGCTCGTCTCGCGCGTTGATCATTGCCGCACTGGGCTGTGTGCTGGCCGCATACCTCATCCGGCGGACAGGAAATGCCGGATTCCACGGCCGGTTCGGTGGCGAGCCCGCGACCTCCACAACGAGCAGGTGAGAAGTGAAGATCTCGATTCGCGTCAACAACGACTTGCCCTACGACCAACTCCTGCAACTGGTTTCGGCGGCCGAAGCGGCAGGGGTGGACCAGATCTGGGTGTCGCACGATCTGCTGCTGCGTTCCGCGCCCGTACTGATGGGCGCGCTGGCCGCGGGTACCGAACGCATCCACCTCGGCATCGGCATCATGAATCCGTACACGGTGCACACCACCGAGATCGCGATGGTCGCGGCGACCGCCCAGGAAGTCTCCGGCGGCAGGTTCGCCATCGGAGTGGGCGCGGGGGCGACCGACTTTCTCGGCTGGGCCGGACTCGAACGACGGCGGCCGATGACGACGGTGCGGCAATCGGTGACGGCCTTGCGCGCCCTGCTGGGCCACACCGACATATCCGAGGACGATCTGCCGGATTGGTGGGGCGGTTCGTCCTCGCTCCGTTTCCCCCCGACGAGTCCGGTGCCCGTATATATCGGCGCGACGGGACCGCAGATGCGCCGACTGGCCGGTCGGATCGCCGACGGGGCACTGCCCCTGCTGCCCTGTCCGGACCTGTTCGGCAGGATCAGCGCCGATATCCACAGTGGCCTGCGCGACGCCGACCGCGACACTGCCGCATTCGATCTACCGGCATGCATATGGGTATCGGTCGGAGAACGTGACGCGGCGCGCCGGGCACTTGCCGAGAAACTCGCCTACTACGGCCAGTCCTTCTCCCCGGAACATCTGGCCCCCGCGGGTCTGCGACCCGACGACTTCCATGAGGCCGGAAGATACGCTCGCGCAGGGGATTTCGGAAAGGCCGTGAAATTCGTCGACGACCGCATGATGCGCCTGGCCGTCGTCGGATCACCCGAGGAGGTGATCGAGGGGTGTCTCGAGCTGCACCAACTGGGTGCCAGACACATTTCCTTCGGCCCACCCCTGGGCCCGGATCCTCTTGCCGCACTGGCCGAACTGGGCCGTTCGGTCATTCCGGCACTGCGTTCGGCGACGCCATCGACAGAGTAGAAATCAGCCCGGCCCATCGCTCGCGGCGGCGAGCAACGGCACCACCAGATCGCTGATCGCCGTCGGGATGCCGTGAGCCCGCCCGCGGCGCAGTACGACACCGTTGCGGGTGTCCCATTCCAGCGGCCGGCCGGCTTCTCGGTCGGCGAGGATGGAGGTGCCCATATCGGCCGGATAACCCCGGAAGCCGTCGGCGATCTCCTGCGGCACCTCATCGCTCAGTGTCGCGCCCTCGGCTCGGGCGACCCGCAGGCACTCCCGCAGATAGGCAAGGGACAGTTCGGCGATATCGGCCCTGGCGAACATCCCGGAGCGACGGCCCGTGAGAACCATCAATCCGGCGACCGCGTTCTGCAGCAGCTTGCGCCACGCCACGGACTTGAAGTCCGCCGCCAGGTCGATTGAGCAGCGAGTGCCGCGCAGCGCCTCGAGCACCACATGCGACGCCGCGGTATCCGGCAAGGTGAGCTGCGCTTCGCCGCGCAACCACACCGAACCGTCGGGCTGCGACTGAGCGGGGAACCACACGACCGAGGGGATGACCCGGGCGCCGGAGACGTACGGCGCGACGATCGTTTCCTGCTCGACGCCGTTCTGCAGAACACAGACGACGGTGTCTGCACCGCACAATGCCTTCAACCACGGTGCTGCCGCCTCGACCTGCGTCGACTTGACGGCGAGGAAGACGAGATCAACAGCGACGTCGACCTGCGCCGGGTCGATCCGCACCGGCCCCGGCACGACGATGTCTCCTTCTGCTACCCGCAGCTCGAGTCGTTCACGCGCGGTCCGGCCACAAATACTCGGCGTGCGGCCGACCTCGTGCAGCGCTGCCGCCACGGTCGTGCCGATCGCTCCCGGCCCCACAACTGCGACGGTTGGATTCATCGACAACATCATCTCCCTGGAGTAGTCCGGGCCGCCTTGCACAACCGACCGAGCAGACCCTTGTGTCTCGGCAGATCCCCTGACGAGACTAGGCAACCCGCCCGGCCTGTCCGGACTCGGCCGAACTCCCAGTGCCCGGACATGCACACCTCGGCCCTGGTCTCCGGGATACCCGCCTCGGAAAGCGTGGCGCGTGGGTGACCGCCGGTGGCATACGAATCCGATGCACGTTACATTTCTGCGGAATGTCGGGAAAGGAGATCCGGTGCGCAGACGGCGCATGCTCGTCGCAGCCGTGGCGATACTGGGTGTGATCGTGTCATCGAACTGCACCACGACACACGCCGATCCGATCCGCACCGCGAATTCGCAGGTAGCGCCGGTGAACCCGGCCGCCCCGCGGCCACACCTGTACTAAGTCGGAGTGAAGGAAACCCATGTCCCGGTTCAAGATTCGGTGTGCCGCGCTGCTCGCCGGAATATGCGCGACGCTGTCCCTGGCCGGGCCCGCGGTATCCGCACCCGCCCCGAACACCGGGCTGACGCTGCGATCCGACATAGCGATCAACGCGCGCCTGCACGAACTGGTGTTCACCACCCCGGACCTGAACGCTCCGACATATGTGAGAGTGCTTCTTCCACAGGGCTATTCGTCCGCGCGGCGCTATCCGGTACTGCTGCTGCTCGAAGGCTGCTGCAACACCGCACCGCAGGCCCGGGACTGGACCGACCCGGCCAAGGGCAATGCCGAGGCGATCGTCGGCAGCGCACCGGTGATCGTCGTGATGCCCGATTCCGGTAAGGGCGGGTTCTACAGCGACTGGTACAACAACGGCCACGGCGGCAATCCGCGCTGGGAGAGCTACCACATCGGCCAGCTGCTGCCCTGGGTCGACGCGCATTACAGCACCGTGTCCGGACGTCGCGGGCATGCCGTCGCCGGTTTCTCCATGGGCGGATTCGGCGCGATGAGCTACGCCGCCCGGCACCCCGACCGATTCGTCTCCGCCGCATCGTTTTCCGGCGCACTGGACTCCAACGATCCACAGGCCGTGACCACCGACGAGATGCTGGCCTACCTGGACAACCCGGTCCCGGGAAGCCTCTGGGGTCCGCGCTCCACGCAGGAAATCCGTTGGCGCGCACACAATCCGTGGGATCTGGCCGCGAATCTGCGGGGGATGCATCTCGCGCTGTACACCGGCAACGGCAATCCCGGACCGTTCAACAAGACGTACGACTCTACCGAGGGGAAGGACGTCCATCCGCAGAGCGTCAACATGCACAACCGGCTGAACGCCCTCGGCATCGCCCATGAATGGCACGATTACGGCGGCGGATCACACACCTGGTCGTACTGGCGACGCGATCTTGCCGAGTACCTCCCCGGCCTCATGGCCACCTTCGCACGACCGCCCGCACAACCCGAACCGTTCACCTTCACCGCCGCCGAACCGAACTTCAACGCATACGGGTACCAGGTCACGGTGCACCGCAGTAGCATGGCGTTCGCCACCCTCAGCGGCGTCAGCCGCAGCGGATTCACCTTGAACGCAACAACTTCCGCAACGGTGGCCACCGCAAACCGCTACCGCGCCGGCACCGCCTACCAGGTCACGATCACCACTCCGCACGGCAAGCAGAACCAAACTCTGCACGCCGGCCGCGACGGCCGCCTCAGCATCACCGTCCCCCTGGGCGCCGTCACCACCAACCAACCGGATATCGACGCCCTCATCTCCCAACGCACCGAGACCGCCACCATCTCCATATCCGAACACATCTGACCCACCGCGTGATGACCGTCTTCGGGCATCACGTGCATAAGCCCGCGCCGACCTTGATCCCCCAGCTCCGCGACCGACGCACACTCGCGCGTCGGCGTCAGAACATCCACGGCAGAACCGCTGACCCAGCGGAACGTCCGGCGGTCAGCGGGTGCGGGCTTCGATGAGGGTCGCGACCATCGCCGCCACCGCGAAGCGCGGTTTGACGTTGGTATCGAGGGCTTCACGGCAGTGCAGGACGGCTTCGATCGAGCGGAGCAGCCCCTCCGGGGGGACCTCGGTGGCGAGGCCGCGGATCTCCTCACGCAGGTCGGGGTGGGTGAGGGTGACGGGGTGGGTAGGACCGGTCATGCGAACGGCCAAGGCGTCGCGATAGAAACCCGCGACGTCGATCAGGGCTCGGTCCAGCGAATCGCGGCTGGTGCGGGTGGCGCGGGATTTCTGGCGACGTTCGAGATCCTTGAGCACCCCGGCCGAGCCACGGGTCGCCGATGCGGTGCCCTTGCCCGTGCCGCCCGCGCCGAGGGCCGTGGCCAACTCCTCACGTTCGCGTTCGTCGCGGGTGGCGCTGACCTGCTTGGCCTCCTCCTCCGCGGATTTGACCAGCTCGTCGGCGGCAGCGTAGGCGACCGCCGGACGCGCGGTCGCCGAAACCAACGCCAGTGCCCGCTTGCGGCGGCTTCTGGCCTCCTCGTCGGTGGCCAGGCGACGCGCCCGCCCGACGTGACCACCGCTGATCGAGGCCGCCCACCGCGCGGTCTCGGCATCCAGACCATCGCGCTCGCGCAGGACCTGGGCGATAGCGTCGACCGACGGGGTGACCAGATGCATATGACGGCAACGCGAGCGCAGCGTGATCGAGATATCTTCCGGATCCACCGACGGTGCGCACAACAGGAACACCGTGCGCTCCGGCGGCTCCTCGACCACCTTGAGCAGCACATTTCCCGCGGCCTCGGTCAACCTGTCGGCATCCTCGACCAACACCACCTGCCAGCGCCCGGTACTGGGCCTGCGCGAGGCCACCTGCACGATCTCGCGCATCTCCTTGGTGCCGATGCTCAGCCCCTCGGGAATCACCCGACGCACATCGCCGTGCGTCCCGGCCATGGTGGTGGTGCAGGCGTGGCAATGCCCGCAGCCGGGCACCCCCGGATCGGTGCACTGCAGGGCGGCCGCGAAACACAGTGCCGCAACCGATCTGCCGGACCCGGGCGGCCCGGTGAACAACCACGAATGCGTCATCGCCGACGACGAAACCCCGCTGCGCGCGGCGACCGCGGCAGCGGTCAGTTCGGACTCGACCGCATCCTGGCCGACCAGCCGATCGAAGACACCCGCCACGGCATACACCCTAGCGGCCACCACCGACAGCGTTCCCGGTCCACCCTGCGGCTTCAGGCCTTGCGCTGATACGTGGAATTCGCGCCGTCCAGCGCCTCCCGGATGATGTCGGCATGACCGCTGTGCTGGGCGATCTCCCGGAAAACGTGCAGCAGCGTGAAACGCACTGTCCACCAGACACGTTCGGGAACCCAGGGTGAAGTGGGCGTGGGAATCGAGGTGTCCAGACCGTCCACCTCACGGATCACCCGAGCGGTGTTGTCCGCCACCGAATCCCACTCCTTCAGCAACCCCTCGACGGTCTCGTCGGGGGCCATCCGATACTCCGAATCGAACTGCGACACATCGAGTTTCGAGTTCTCGTCACGTTCGACGACAATGCCCGTCCACAACCGTTCGCAGTTGACCAGATGGTGCAGCAGCCCGCCGAGAGTCAACTCGCTGACGGTGCTGCGTTGGCGGGCCTGCGCATCGTCGATGCCGCGCAGGGTGATTCGGAACAGCTCACGCTGTTCGTCGAGCATCGCGATCAGATCTTCCCGTTCCTGATCGCGGCGCTCGGTCGAGGGTGCGGTCATCGGATGTCCTTCCGCTGAAGCATGCTGGGATGGCGACACACTACGACAGAGCACCGACAGAAAACAGATACTTTCCGGACGCCGAAGACACCGTTCGCGGCCCGTCGCTGTAACTTCTGCCTTCGCTTCGCTCCGGCTGTTCCGCAGCGCCGAGAACCCGCGGCCGTCGGCATCGAATACGCCGACCGCAACTCGTATCCCGCTGTCATGACACCCGGCTGCCGCCGCTGGGAGGGCTCGCCGTTCAGCGACCGCCGCTTGCTCCTTCGTCGGATACGCGGTGGCCGCTGAACGGCGAGCCACGCCGAAAAACCTTGGGGCGGTATGGTTTTGCTTATCGCTTCGCGGGCGAGTTCCGGCGGACGGAGACGCTTCGCCGCTGGGCGCGTCGGAGGTTGCCTACTCGACATCAACCCTCGTGCATCCTTACGACTTCGCCGAGGCCGCCTTACGTGCGGTGGTCTTCGCAGTCGTGGTCTTCTTGGCGGCAGCCTTCTTCGCGGTCGTCTTCTCCGCCGTGGCGGTGGTCTTCTTCGCCGCGGTCTTCTTCGCTGTCGTCTTCTTCGCGGGAGCCTTCTTCGCCGGAGCCTTCTTCGCCGCCGCTTTCTTGGCCGTCTTCTTCACCGGAGCCTTGGCCCGGCGGTCGGCGAGCAGTTCCGAGGCTCGCTCATCGGTGATCGACTCGACCTCGTCGCCCTTGCGCAGGCTGGCATTGGTCTCGCCGTCGGTGACGTACGGCCCGAACCGGCCGTCCTTGATCACCATCGGCTTACCGGTGGTCGAATCGTTGCCGAGCTCCCGCAGCGGGGCGGCGCTGGCGGCCTGCCGACCCCGGCGCTTGGGCTCGGAATAGATTTTCAGCGCCTCCTCGAGGGTCACCGAGAAGATCTGATCCTCGCTGGTCAGCGACCGCGAATCGGTGCCCTTCTTCAAATACGGGCCGTAACGCCCGTTCTGCGCGGTGATCTCGTCGCCGGTTTCGGGATCCTTGCCGACCACCCGCGGCAGCGACAGCAGCAGAAGCGCGTCGTCGAGGGTGATCGTGGCCAGATCCATCGATTTGAACAGCGATCCCGTGCGCGGTTTGGGTGCGTTGGCCTTTTTCGCACCCTTCTTGGGCTCGCCGTCTTCCTCGGGTTCGGGCAGGATTTCGGTCACATACGGGCCGAAACGTCCCTCCTTGGCCACGATCCGATGCCCCGTCTCGGGATCGACGCCCAGCGAACGTCCCTCCTGCGGGGTGGCGAACAGTTTCTCGGCCACCTCGGGAGTCAGCTCGTCCGGCGGCAGATCGTCGGGCAGGTTGGCGCGCTGTGAGACCGGATCGCCATCGGGATCGTCGGGGTTGACGACCATGCGCTCGAGATACGGCCCGAACCGCCCGACCCGGACCACCACATCGCGGTCCTGATCGTCGGCGAACAATTTGATCGAGTTGACCGAGCGGGCATCGATGTCGTCGAGCTGCCCGCCGACCATCCGCTTCAGGCCGCCGGTGCGCGCGATCGAATCCTCTGCGCCGTGATCGCCGCCGAAGTAGAAGCTGGTCAACCAGTTTCCGCGCTGCTCACGCCCACCGGCGATGGCGTCGAGATCGTCCTCCATGGCCGCGGTGAAGTCGAAGTCGACCAGCCGACCGAAATACGCCTCCAACAGCCCGATGACGGCGAACGCCACCCACGAGGGAACGAGCGCGTTACCGCGCTTGTAGACGTATCCGCGATCGAGAATGGTCTTGATGATCGAGGCGTATGTCGACGGACGGCCGATACCCAATTCCTCGAGCGCCTTGACCAGCGACGCCTCGTTGTAGCGCGGCGGCGGATTGGTGGTGTGGCCCTCGGGAGTCAACTCGGCCGCGGCGACCTCCTGTCCCTCGGTCAGCGCCGGAAGACGGGATTCGGCGTCGTCGGACTGGCTGCCCGAGTCCTCGTCGACGCTCTCCACATACGCCTTGAGGAAACCCGCGAAGGTGATCGTGCGACCCGACGCGGAGAACACGCAGGGAATACGGCCCTCGTCCAGACCGGCGTGGCCGGTGATCCGGACCGTCAGCGTGGTGCCGCGGGCATCGGCCATCTGCGAGGCGACCGTGCGCTGCCAGATCAGCTCGTACAGCCGGAATTCGTCATTGTCCAGGCGTGCGTGCAGCTGGCCGGGCGTGGCGAAGGTATCGCCCGACGGGCGGATCGCCTCGTGCGCCTCCTGCGCGTTCTTGACCTTGCGGGTGTACTGGCGCGGCGTCGGGTGGACGAATTCCTGCCCGTACAACTGCGTGGCCTGGGCCCGCGCGGCCGCGATGGCCGACTCCGACAACGTGGTCGAGTCGGTACGCATATAGGTGATGTAGCCGTTTTCGTAGAGCCGCTGCGCGACCCGCATCGTGCGCTCGGAGGTGAACCGCAGCTTGCGCGCGGCCTCCTGCTGCAACGTCGAGGTCATGAAGGGCGCGTACGGCCGACGCGTATAGGGCTTCGACTCGACCGAGGTGACCTGGAAATCGGCGCCGTCGAGGGCCGCGGCGAGCCGGCGGGCATACGCCTCGTCCAGCACCGTGACGCCGCCGGCGGTCTTGAGCTGCCCGTCGGAACCGAAATCGCGTCCGCCCGCCACCCGCGAACCGGCCACCGTGACCAGGCGAGCGGCGAAGGTCCGCGGATTGGCCGCGTCCGCCTCACCGCCGCCGGCATCGAATTTCGCGGCGATATCCCAATACTCCGCCGAGCGGAACGCCATGCGCTCACGCTCGCGCTGCACGACGATGCGGGTCGCCACGGACTGCACCCGGCCGGCCGACAACCGCGGCATGACCTTCTTCCACAGCACCGGGCTGACCTCGTAGCCGTACAGCCGGTCCAGGATTCGCCTGGTCTCCTGCGCGTCGACCAGGTCGTTGTCCAGATCGCGGGTATCGGCCGCGGCCGCGCGGATGGCGGGTTCGGTGATCTCGTGGAACACCATGCGCCGGACCGGCACCGTGGGCTTGAGCGTCTCGAGCAGATGCCACGCGATCGCCTCGCCCTCACGGTCGGGGTCGGTGGCGAGATAGAGTTCGTCGGCGTCCTTGAGCAGGTTCTTCAGCTCGGAGACCTTGGCCTTCTTATCCGGGCTGACCACATAGATGGGCTCGAAGTCGTGATCGACGTCGACGCCCAGACGCGCCCAGGACTGGCCCTTGTATTTGGCGGGCACATCCGCCGCGCCCCGCGGCAGATCCCGGATGTGGCCGACGGACGCCTCGACGACGTATCCACGGCCGAGGTACGGCGCGATCTTACGAGCCTTCGTCGGTGACTCGACGATGACGAGACGACGCACCTGGCCGCCCGGCTCGGACCCGGCCGCAGCGTTGGACCCGGAGGCGGCAGCGCGCGTAACCACGGAGGGCACCGCGGAGGCCGCATCAGACGCTGCCTCGGAGTTCGGCGTTGCACCGCGGTCTCGTGTTGCCACCGGCGAACACACCTTTCCTGTCGACCCGCGCGGCGCGGGGAGGCGCTGCGCGCGGCTGGGGCAAGCGGAGGGAACCGATGTCCCCTGCCAGAGACGTTTATACCCTGTTCATCTGCTGTACCGGTGGCACAGCAGGTCCGCAGCACCTCTGGTACGGCGAGTTGAAAGCCCCGTTTTGCGGTCGAGTGTACTTGCCCGGAATACGACTCGTCCCTCACCGCCGTGGGCGGTGAGGGACGAGCTTTCCGTTTGAGTAAGTTCGCTTGCTCAGCTGAGCGCGCGAACTCCGGTGGCCTGCGGGCCCTTGGTGCCCTGGCCAACCTCGAATTCGACCTTCTGGTTCTCCTCGAGGGTGCGGAAGCCCGAACCCTGGATCTCGGAGTAGTGGACGAAGACGTCAGCGGAGCCGTCCTCGGGCGCGATGAAGCCGAACCCCTTCTCCGCGTTGAACCACTTCACAGTTCCCTGTGCCATTCTGTTCCTTCTCTTTCCATACCGGAACGGCGGACAAGGTAGGTTCGTCCACCGGGTCCGTTCCGACCGTTGTACTCTGTTCCCCCTGCAGGAAGCACCAAGCACACCGTTCGCAACATCGATCCTGCTGATGGTTTGGACCTTTGATCCGTTCCCTCGAACACAGAAGCTTGCGACCAGGAACCAGTGAACCATGTCTTCGAGCAATTCGACAGTCGGGTTACCGACAATTTGCAAAAAAGATGATCTTGCGAATGCGCAGGTAAGGGGCACAATGCCCAAATCCGTACTCGAGGTAGGTTTGCTTCCGGATAACCGAGTGGGCGTCAGGCAAACACGCTGTGACGCAGATCGCTACTCGGTAGTGAAAACGCTGGTGAGCCTCGCACTCCACGCAGTTTTCGCACATTCGGTGCGCGTCGAGGGCCCGACTTGCTAGAACCGGCCCTCACGACGAGCGCCACGGCGCCCGGAACCGACTCGAGCTATGGGCGATCGTTGCTCAATCGTGTCCGAATCGGACTGCCCGATAGTTCCGACCGTCTCACCCATGTCACGGAATTACCGCCACGTGCGGCGCAGGTCACGGCCTGGCCGAGCTGGGTATCCGCGGACGTGGTCGACGCATTACGAAATTTCGGCGTGGAGGCTCCGTGGTCGCACCAGACCCGCACCGCCGATCTGGCCGCGGCCGGAAAGCATGTGGTGGTCTGCACCGGGACCGCCTCCGGTAAATCCCTCGGCTATCAACTGCCGGTGCTCACCGCGTTACGGGAGGACCCGCGGGCGACAGCGCTGTACATATCGCCGACCAAGGCGCTCGGAGCGGATCAGCTGCGCGCGATCGGCGAACTCACGCACGAGGGGCCGCTGCGCGAGACCCATGCCGCGCCCTACGACGGCGATACCTCCGCGGAAATCAGGCAATGGGTGCGGGCGAATGGGCGTTGGATCTTCACCAACCCGGACATGTTGCATCTGAGCGTGCTGAGCTCGCATCAACGATGGGCGCGGCTGCTGCGACGGCTGCGTTATGTGGTGGTCGACGAATGCCATGCCTACCGGGGGATCTTCGGTTCGCACGTCGCACTGGTGCTGCGACGGTTGCGCAGGCTCGCCGCGTATTACGGAGCCGATCCGGTGTTCATTCTGTGCTCGGCGACCACCGCCGATCCGGCCGCAGCCGCGTCGCGGCTGATCGGCGCACCGTGCGAGGCCGTCACCGAGGACGGGTCTCCACAGGGGGCGCGCACGGTCGCGCTGTGGGAGCCGGCACTACTCACCGCCGTGACCGGCGAGAACGGCGCGCCGGTACGGCGACCGGCCACCGCAGAGGCGGCGCGGATCATGACCGACCTGGTGGTCGAGGGCGCGCGCACACTGACCTTCGTGCGCTCGCGGCGGTCCGCCGAGGTCGTTGCCATGGAGACGCGGCGCATGCTCACCGAGGTCGATCCGGATCTCGGTCGCCGGGTGGCCGCCTACCGGGCCGGATATCTCGCCGAGGATCGCCGCGAGCTGGAGGCTGCGTTGGCCGACGGCACCCTGCTGGGGGCCGCAACCACGAACGCGCTCGAGCTGGGGGTGGATATCGCCGGGCTGGACGCCGTGGTCGTCGCGGGATTTCCGGGGACGGTCGCCTCGTTCTGGCAGCAGGCCGGACGGGCCGGGCGGCGCGCACAAGGGTCACTGGTGATGCTTGTCGCCCGGGACGATCCATTGGACACCTACCTCGTCCGAAACCCCGACGCGCTGCTGGGACGTCCGGTGGAGGCGACGATCACCGATCCGCACAACCCGTACGTCCTCGAGCCCCACCTGCTGTGCGCGGCAATGGAGAATCCGCTGACCGATGCCGAAGTGGACGAGCTCGGTGCGGCCGATCTCATCGCCGACCTGGCCGATCAGGGGCTCGTTCGGCGTCGGCAACCTGCGAAGGGGCCGGCGCGTTGGCATCTGACCGCTGCCGCGCGGCCACACGACGAGGTCGACGTACGCGGCGGTATCGGTACGACGGTGGCCATCGTGGACGAGGAGACCGGCCGCTTGCTCGGCACCACTGACGCGGGCCGGGCCCCGGCTACCCTGCATCCCGGCGCGGTACACCTGCACCAGGGCGAGACCTACGTGGTGGACGAGCTGGATCTCGAGGGTGGAGTTGCCTTCGTCCACGCCGATCAGCCCGGTTGGACGACCAGCGCCCGCGCGGTCACGTCGATCGTGATCGACGAGATCGACGCCGAGCGCGCCTACGGGCCGGTGACCACGGCCTTGGCGCGGGTGCGGGTGAGCCGACAGGTGGTCGGCTACCTGCGCACACTTCCCACCGGTGAGGTGCTCGACCTGGTCGAGCTGGACCTGCCGGAACAGACCCTGCCGACCCGAGCCGTGCTGTACACCGTGACGCCGGGGCTGCTGGCCCGCGCCGGAATCGACCCGCGGCGTGCGCCGGGCGCGCTGCATGCCGCCGAACACGCCGCGATCGGAATGCTGCCGCTGGTGGCCAGCTGTGACCGCTGGGATATCGGCGGAGTGTCCACGGCCGAACATCCCGACACCGGACTGCCCACCGTCTTCGTCCACGATGGGCATCCCGGCGGCGCGGGTTTTGCCGAGCGCGGCTTCCACCGGCTGCGCACCTGGTTGCGGGCGACGCTGGCGGTGATCGAGTCGTGTGGCTGCCCGAGCGGCTGCCCGTCCTGTGTACAGTCACCCAAGTGCGGCAATGGCAATCAGCCGCTGGATAAAGCGGGTGCCGCGGCCCTGCTGACCGCGGTCGTCGCCGAACTGCCCGATGATGACGACGAGCCGCCCGTCTCGTGACGAAGTGGTCATCAGTGCGACGCCGGGCCGACGCGGGGCGTCAGCTCGAACGATGCCCGGGGCGCGGTCGGCGTCACATACGGCGGTTGCGGTGAATGATCGATGTGAAACACGTTCATGTTAACTGGGTCGTTGCCGATTCTCCTAAACAATCTGAAGTCGAATGCCGTCAATGACACTTCATCGATCGAATTGGAAATCGACCGACCATAATTGTTCACACGTCCAAATTGCTCCTCTACGACATATGGTCGAACACAGGTAGTCAACTCTCGCGCATTCTTTGAACACCAACCGCTCGGTATTCATTACTCTTGTTCCTCAACCGGCCCCGCTCGCGCGACGGCCCGAACATCCGGAGTACCGAGCGGTCCCAGCGAGGCGGTGACCTCGGCGACCACCGTGACGTCCCAGCCGACGACCGTGCAGGACCGCACCCGAACCCGCATGCGCTGCGCGAGATCGCGGGCCGGGGCGCAGGCATCGGTCTCGGCGGTCAACGCACCGGCGGCGGCCAGCGCACCGAGATCCGCCGCGGCCTGCGCCCGATGTCGCGCCACGATCACCACGCCGACCTGCGCGAACAACAGCGTCGCGGCGAGCAGCGCGGTCAGGGCCAGACAGGCCGCGACGGTGGCCGCGCCACGCTCGCTCTGCGGAGATGTCATCCGGACTCACCCGGTTCCCGGACCGCGACCGCATCGGCGTGCAGTCTGAGCATCGGCAGTAGCGGCACCCGGACCGAGACCACGGCGACCACCTGATCGCCATCGGTGCGGATGGAAACCTGTGCCCCGGACGGCGCCACGCGCAGCGCCGCCGGCCGTGCCTCGGCGTCCGCACCCCGCGCCGCCAGTCGCGCCGCCTCTCGCGCGGCGTCGACGCAGCGTATCTGCGCCGCGGCGGCCAGCAAGGTGCCCAGGCACAGTACGACCACGACGAGGAGAGCGGCCAGCGCAATGGCCGCCTCCACCGTCACCGCGCCCCGTTCGCCGGGCCCGCGCCGCGGAACCGTTGCGGCCCTGCATATCCCCTGTGCGCGGCCATTGTTCACACCGAGGTGCTGAGTGCCTTGTCGATGATCTTCGTCAGGGCGTTCACGATGGAGTCGCCCGTCACCACCGTGTAGAGCACCGCTCCGAAGGCCGCGGCCGCCACGGTGCCGATCGCGTATTCCGCGGTACTCATCCCCTCCTCGGCCATCAACGCCCGCAGCAGGCGCGCACGCAACTCCAGCACTACCGATCGCACTGCCACCCGCACCGATCTCCCCTTTCTCTCCGACCGGCACGGACGTTCCGTGCCGGAATTCCCCTGGGCTCCGGGGCGGTAACCTCCGTCCCGGTCGCCTGATCACCTCGCCCGGGTGCCTGCTCACGACCCATCGCCGAGCACCCGCGTCGCCAGGCCGATGACGACCGGCACGATGCCCAGGCATACGAAAGCGGGCAGGAAGCACAGGCCCAGCGGGCCGCCGATCAGCACGCCCGCCCGCTCCGCCCGGGCCGCCGCGGCATCCTCCACCGCGGCGCGGCACTGCCCGGCCAATTCGCCCACCGCATCCGCCAGACACGCACCCGAGCGGGCCGAACGCGCGGCCAGCCGGGCCAATGCCTGGATATCGCCGGATCCCGCCTCGTGGGCCACGCGCCGCCACGCATCGGGCTGATCCGCACCCAACGCGAGCAGATCCGCCACCCGGTGCAGTGCCGCTCCGAGTTCCGCCGGGGCGGTCGAGGCCACCGCGCGGGCCGCGAGAGCAACCGGCAGTCCCGCCCGCAGACATGCGGCCAGCAGATCGAACGCCGCCGCCGTCCCGAACCGATCCTTGCCGTCGGCACGACCCCGTCGGCGCGAAATCCGCTGCGCGCCACCGAGTACCGCGCGCCTTCGCAAAGCCAACGCCGTAGCGTCGCCGGGCACGCACACCAGTGCCACCGCCAACAACACCAGGCCACAGACGACCATCACCCCACCCCTCGCGACGTATCCGAAAGCGCCACAACACAACTCCCCCGGACCTTCGACAATCCGCGGCTCCGCCGACCGACCCGAGATCGCCGATGCACGTGCATTCCGTGACAACCATCGCTCCGTACGCCGGGCGCCTGAAACACCCACCGCCACAACGACCATGCACTCCGGTCACCCGCTGCGCGGGCAGGCGGGTCGGTGCCCGCAGCGCGTCGAATCGCGAGGAGCCCGCATTCGCCGTCGAGAGAATCCGCGAGCGGCTCGCCCCGCCGTGCGAACTCGCCGCGCCGGACGGCCCGGCACCGATGAAGACCCCCCTCGCGCACCTGGCGGCGGCATCAGGCGAGTAGCAGATCCGGCGGCCTCGCTGAACGGAAGCGACGACAACAGTTGGACTCACTCCCGACTTCACGCCGGTTCGGACGGCACCCTGGACGGTCCGCGACCCGTCCGGACGGCATGGGAGGGTGCGTAGCTGACCCAGTTGGTGGACAAGGTGTTCGAGCAAGCCTCGTTTCGGCTCGGTTCGGCCGACCCGGAACCCAGGCGCACTGCACAGAACAGTCCGTACCCGAACCAACTGGCGAACAAAGTAGTCGAGCGCGTCTCGTCTCGGCTCGGTTCGGCCGACCCGGAACCCAGGCCCACGACACGGGGTAGTCCATACCCGAACCGTCGCGGAGACAGGGTGATGAAACGCGTCTCGCTTCGGCTCTGCCCGGACAACCCGAAATTCAGATGCGCAACACGGAGCGGTCCGTAGCCGAATCGTCTGGCGGACGGGGCGGGTGGGCGTAGTTCGTCTCACCTCACGGGGACTGATCACCGAGGGGGTCATGTGGGTACCTGGGCTGTGATGGTGTCCGCCCAGAGCAGGCCTGCGCAGATGAGGGCCGTGCCGAGAGGGAGAAGGATTGCGCCTGGGCCTGGAGTCAGAAGGACGTGCAGTGGCGCGGCGTTCATCAGGTGGCCCAGGGCGATGCCCAGGAGAGGGAGGGCGGAGAGCACTACGGCGCTGGCTCGCGCACCGGCCAGGGCGGCGGTGGTCTTGTCGCGAAAACGTATGCGGCTGAGTAGATCTGCTCGTGCGGCGGCGAGCAGGTCGGCCAGGGCGAGGCCGTGATGGTCGGCCAACTGCCAGGCGGCGGCGATGCGGGCGAGTTCGGCGGCGATGACCGAATCGGGGTTCCGCAGACCGGCTGCGGCGGATCCGCCGAGCCTGCTGCGGGCTGACCCGACGGCGAATGCGCGGGCCGCGACGCCCTCGACCTCCCCCGCCGCGACCGCCGCGGCGGTGCTGGGGTGCGTACCGACCCGCAGCTCGCCGATCACGGTCTCCAGACCTTCCAGCAGCGCAATACATTCGGCCCGGTGCCGCCGGGCCAGGCGAGCCCGCCGCCCGCGAAGGCCGATCGTCACCGCCAGAAACAGGGCCGCGAGAAAGGGGCCGATTCCGACCGCGGCCGCGCCCGCGACACCGAGATACGCACCGATCCGGAACAGTCGGTGCGGCGGGACTTTTCGGACCGGGCCGCGGACACCGAACAACGCCAGGTGGCGTCGGACGCCCGCGGAGGGAGGCACCGCGAGCATCGCCGCCGCCAGACAAATCAGGGCGAGTGACGTGGTCATCGGACGTCCCGTTCGTCGAGTGTGCGATGGAGCGATGCGGCCGCCGGGGTGGGCGCCTCGTCGGCGCGCCAGGCCGCTTCGATGCGAACCCGGCCGTCCGGATCGCGGACTACCAGGCCGATTTCACACAACGCTCGAGCACCGTCGGGACGGCGGTGCACATGCAGAATCACCTGAACGGCCGCAGCGAGTTGACTGTGCAGCGCGGCACTGCCCAACCCGCCCAGTGCCGCCAGGGCCTCGAGACGAGCCGGAACCTCACGCGGCGAGTTGGCGTGCACGGTGCCCGCGCCGCCGTCGTGGCCGGTGTTGAGCGCGGTCAGCAGGTCGATCACCTCAGCGCCGCGCACCTCACCGATGACGATGCGGTCCGGGCGCATCCGCAATGCCTGACGGACCAGATCGCGAACGGTCACCGCGCCGGCACCTTCCACATTCGGCGGACGCGCCACCAAACGCACCACATGCGGATGTGGCGGTGCGAGTTCGGCCGCGTCCTCGACGCAGACGATGCGCTCGGCCGGGTCGGCCTTGGCGAGCAGCCCCGACAACAATGTGGTTTTTCCGGCACCGGTGCCACCGACCACCAGAAATGCCAGCCTCGCGCGAATGATGCGCTCCAGCAATACCTTCGCCTCGGCCGGAACCGATCCGGAGGCGGCGAGCGCATCGAGCCCCTGACTCGCCGGACGCAGCACCCGCAAAGCCAGACAGGTGCCGCCGGGTGCGATGGAGGACAGCACCGCGTGCAGCCGCACACCGAACGAATCCCCCAGCACGCCGGTACCTTCCGGCAGCCGGCCGTCCACCCACGGCTGGGCGTCGTCGAGCCGCCGCCCCGCGGCCAGCGCCAGACGTTGTGCCAAACGCCGCACCGCGGCCTCGTCCTGGAACGCCACCGACGCCCGCTGCAGCCCCTGGCCGCGATCCACCCAAACCGAATCGGGTGCTGTCACCAGTACATCCGACACCCGCGGATCGTGCAGCAGCGGTTCCAGCACTCCCGCCCCGGTCATCTCGGTCTGCAACAACCGCAGCACCCGCAATAGATCCGTATCCCCGAGCACGCCGCCCGCCTCGGCCCGGATCGCCGCGGCGACCTGCGCCGGATCAGGCTCACCCGACTCGACCGCCAACCTCTCGCGCACCCGATCCAACAACTCATCCGTGACCAGCGCACTCATCGCCGACACCCCGCCCCGAACCCCAGCTCACACACAGCCTCGGTAACACCCACCGCCATCCCGACAGCGGCGTCCCGCACGGCCGAATCCAGCACTCGGGACTCCAGTTCAACGGCGACCGCACGCCCCGGCGCCGCACCATGATCAGTTCCACGAAACGCCAAGCCTCGTACGGATTTTCCCGAGTTCAGCAATGCGGATCGTGAACCCGTCACCTGTTTCCCCAGCGTGTTCGAACTACGCACCTCACCGGTTGCACTTGCATCTGCGAAGCCATCGGCACAGTCCGGCCGGATGTCCCCCGCCGTTGCTGTGGCAGGGCTGACCTCGATGAACGCAGATTCACGGGTGCTCTTCACGCGGTGATGTTTTCGCATTGCTGCGCACGCGACCCCGAGGATCATCGATCCTCTCCCGACAGGAGAGACAGAACCGATTCGGCGGCTACTCGGAGCGGCCCGCGCGGAGTGGTCAGACCGGTGCGTTCGAGTTGGCCGGACAGCCCCGGTTGGGCGCGAACCGCGGCCAGCAACGGGATGCCGAGTGCTTCGGCGACCTCGTCGCCGTGCAGGCCGCCGGGCGCGGGGCCACGAACGATCAATGCCTGATTGGGATTTCGACGGCGCACATGAGCCACGGCTGCGCGGGCGGCGGCGATCGATCGCAGACGTGGTGTCGTCACGAGGACGACCAGATCCGCGCCGTCGAGCATCTGATCGGCGTGCGGACCACGCTCACGGGAGATATCGCAGACGACCAGATCGCCTGCGGCACGGCCCGCGTCGAGCACCGCGCGCACCGCGCCGGGGCCGATCTCGGTGGGGTCCGCCACGGGTGCGACCCGGCCGCAGGCGAGCACGCGCAGGCCGGGAGCCGCCGCGGGTAAGGCATCGCGCAGAGTCGCGGCGGCCACCCGGCCGTCCTCGACGACCAGATCGGGCCAGCGCAGCCCCTCTTCGGATTCGATGCCCAGGAGCAGATCGAGACCGCCGCCGAACGGGTCGCCGTCGACCAGGATCGTGCCCGGACGAAAACGAATCGCGGACGCGGTCAAGGCGATGGCACCGGCCAGGGTGGATGCGCCCGCGCCGCCACCCGCACCCACGACTGCGACGACCACACCACCGCCCTCGGCAGAGGAGGCTGCTTCGGCGAACACCTCGACCAGCCGATCCGCCGCCGCGGGCAGTCCGAGCACCAGTTCGGCGCCGCCGGCGATCGCGGCCTCCCACTGCTCGGCCCCGGGTTCTCCCTCGCTGACCAGGACAGTGCCAGGACGACGCGGATATCCGGCCGCGGCGCACGCGTGCGCGGCGGCCGTGTCGAGAATCACGAGCGACGCCTCGGTCCAGGCATATCTGCCGATCGGCATCGAATGCTCGGCCAGCTGCCGATCGGCGGCGGCCGCGATGCGGCGGACCTCCTCGCGCAGCCGATGTCCGGACACGAGCGTCAGGGCCGGAGACTGCTCCGCTGTAACGGAATTCATGCAGGTCAGCCTCGCCCGGATGACACGGTGCCACCAGAGCTGACCGCCCGGTTGTGGATAACTCCGGGGGTGTGAGCGAAAACAGAACTCCCGGTACCACGTAACGGGCAGGGGAAATCCGACAACCGAAAAAGATACCGGCACGGCTCCCGGACCAGATGGTCCGGAAATAGAGGACGGCCCCAGCCGGGGGGGGAGGAGGCTGGGGCCGTCGGGGTTCAGCCCCGGGGGGTCGGGCTGAACGCGCCTGGACTATGTCCAGGTGCCAGCAATACTACACCCAGGCCCGGGCCGAAACGCAAGTGCAGCGGCTGAGGAAATTTTCGGCACCGATCCCGGCATCACGGCGGCAAATCCGATCAGCGGGCGGTTCGGCCGACGGTACCGCCCCTGCGCGTCCCACCGGGGCGAAATTTCCCTATCCTGGACCGCGTGACGGCCGAGGGCGACCAGACAGCGGCGAGAGATCCGATCAGCGCGACAGATACGAACGGGCAACGAGACGAGCGAACGAGTGCACGACCGGGACGCGTAGCGGCGTTCTTCGATCTGGACAAGACGGTGATCGCCAAGTCCAGCGCCTTCGTGTTCAGCAAGCCGTTCTTCGCGCAGGGCCTCATCGATCGCCGGACGGTTCTGGAGAGCAGTTACGCACACTTCCTCTACATGCTTTCCGGCGCCGATCACGACCAGATGGAGCGGATGCGCGAACATCTGACCAAGATGTGCGCGGGCTGGGATGTGGCCCAGGTCCGCGCCGTGGTCGCCGAGACGCTGCACGAGCTGGTCGACCCGCTGATCTACGCCGAAGCGGCCGATCTGATCGCCGACCACAAGATTCGCGGCCACGACGTGGTGATCGTCTCGGCATCCGGCGAGGAGATCGTCGCACCCATCGCCGCCGCACTCGGTGCGACGCACACCGAAGCCACCCGCATGGTCGTGGAGAACGGCAAGTACACCGGCGAGGTCGAGTTCTACTGTTACGGCAGGGGCAAAGTCGCCGCAATCGAAAAACTCAGCGCCACAAAAGGTTACGATCTTTCCCGCTGCTACGCCTACTCCGATTCGGCGACCGATCTGCCGATGCTCTCGGCGGTGGGACATCCCACCGCGGTCAATCCCGACCGAGCGCTGCGGCGTGAGGCCATCTCCCGCGACTGGCCCGTGCTGACGTTCTCGAACCCGGTCTCACTGTGGGCGCGGATACCGGCCCCGTCCTCGACCACCCTTGCGGCGACGATCGCGCTCGGCGTGAGCGCACTACTCGCGGGCGCGATCAGCTACCGATTACTGCGCCGACGGGACTGAAGCGGACGACATCGAACACCCCCGGCACCCGTTCCGGGACAACCCGCGCGATGGGTGCGCAACCCATCCAGAGAAGCACGAAACGCCGGGCGACACGCCGCTTTTTAAAATGTTTCCGCAGGTCTTGAATGTGAGGCGACTCACAGGTAAGAATGGATTCACGGAAGGACGGAAGGCCAAGATCGAGGCGGAAGAGAAGCGTCGACCTCCCATCCCACCCTTCCCAGCACGGACGCCGGGCACCCACGCGGAGCGCGCCGCGACAGGGCAGCAGCGTTGTGGGCCTGCGAAATTCGGGTTCTGTCGGCGATGGCCTCGCACAGGTTGCGGGGATGAACCGGCCGGGTCCGGAGAATCGCCGAGGCCGCAGAACACAACCCCAAACAAGCACGCTTGGTAACCAGGTGATCCGTGCTAGCGGGCGGTGAAGTCGTCGACGACACGCCGCCCGTTTTGGTGTGTCCGGAATCAGACGCTGTCGGATCAGACGCTGTCGGCGATCGAGCGGGCCTCCCGCGCCCCGTCCTCGAATGCCCCGCAGCACAACACGACCCAGCCGCCGACGCCCTCGACCGTGCCCGCGCCGAACGCGGTCGCCGCGTCCAGGTACGCCTGCCGCCGGCGCAACCAGAACACCTCGGGCACGCCCAGACTGTGCGGGTCCAGTCCACTGGACACCGAAACCAGCCTCGACGCCGCGCGCGCCACGACACCGTCGCCCGTACCGAACGGGCGCAGAGTCAACAACTCACCGTGCACCACCGCCGCGACAACGGGCGCGGGTGCGTCCGAGGTCAGCACGGTCTGCGCGAGAAGATCCAGTCGCTCGGCGATATCGCCGCCCGCGCGCGGACGGCCCAGCTGTTCGGGATCCTCGACCAGATCCGCGGCCGCGAGCAGATGCAGCCTGGCCAGCGCCTGCAGCGGAGCGCGCTGCCACACGCCGATCAGATTTTGCAGGGCCTCCCCGTCGAGAGCCTGTCCGACCCGCAACGCGCCGGTCAGGATCGGATCGCCGACGCTCCCGGGCTCGGGCAGTTCGGTACTCCCGCCGTCTATCGCCGCCGAGGACCGCGCCGCACGCACGCCGGCCTCCGCGGCCGTCGTGGGCCAGCCTCGCCGATTCGCCCGATGCCGGTGTACCTCCGCCAAAGCGTCGCGGGCCCGATCGGCCGCATCACGCACGCCGGGCAGGTCGACCAGGGGCTGCAGGACGTCGTTCACGACTGCACACGCTACTCGAGCGCGGAAAGACCACCGAAAGGGAGCGCCTCGGATCCGAGACACGTCTCACAGGGTTCGGACAAAAACAGTCCCCGGTACTCACGTCTCAAGCCGTGAGCCGTAGTCGTCGCTGCGGCTTCGGTCTCGGGGCTGACGTGCCGGGGGCCTGACCAGGTGCCTCAACAACCTCACATCATCTTCGGACGTCTCCGTCGATCATATGGTGCTGTCCCGCATTTCCTGGTGTATAGCTGATTCTCCTCCTCTACGCGGTGACGTCAAGACTTTCGATGGCATATTTTTGTCCCGAACATGACCGTCCACCTGCGGGTTCAGCTCTCAGCGCGCACCGAGCAGATCGCGGCCGGGGATGGCTTCGAGCAGGTTGCGGGTGTACTCCTCGCGCGGGGCCGCGAAGACCTCGTCGGTGGTGGCGGACTCGACGACCTTGCCGTTGCGCATGACCAGGACGTCGTCGGCGATCTGCCGGACGACGGCGAGGTCGTGGGTGATGAACAGATAGGACAGGCCCAGTTCGGCCTGCAGATCGTTGAGCAGGGTCAGGATCTGGGCCTGAACCAGGACGTCCAGGGCCGAGACCGCCTCGTCGCACACCACCACTTCGGGCGCCAGGGCCAGCGCCCGGGCGATGGCGACTCGCTGACGTTGCCCACCCGACAATTCGTTCGGATACCGGCGCATCACCGATGCGGGTAGCGCCACCTTGTCCAGCAGATCGCGGACCGTGGCCTCGCGCTGTGCCGAATCACCGATGCGGTGGGTGCGCAGCGGTTCCTCGATGGTGCGGTAGATCGAGTACATCGGATCCAGTGAGCCGTAGGGATTCTGGAAGATCGGCTGCACCCGGCGCCGAAAGGCGAACGCACCCTTGTGATCCAGGTCCGCCACCGGCTTGCCCTCGAATGTCACCGTGCCCGAGGTGGGTTCGAGCAGACCCAGCACCATCTGCGCAACCGTCGACTTGCCCGAACCCGATTCGCCGACGATGGCCATCGTCGTCCCGCGGGCCAAGCGGAACGAAACGTCGTCCACGGCACGCAATTCCGCGGACCGCCACGGTGACCCGCCGCGCACCTTGAACACCTTCGTGAGCCGGTCGGCCACCAGGATGTCGTCCGTGACCGCCGTGGTCTCGGCATCGGCCGCTGCGGCCTGTTCGGCGACCTGCACGGCCTGCTCGCGCACCTGCGCGCGGCGGCTCACCGACGCGCGCTGCTGCGCCGCCAGCGAGGGCGCGGAGCGCACCAGCCGCTGGGTGTACTCGTGCTGCGGTTCCCGCAGAATCCGCAGTGCGGGACCGGATTCCACCACCCGTCCGCGGTACATCACCACCAGATGTTCCGCACGCTCGGCCGCCAGGCCGAGATCGTGGGTGATCAGCAGAACCGCTGTACCCAATTCGCCGGTGAGCTCGTCGAGGTGATCGAGGATGCGCCGCTGCACGGTGACGTCGAGCGCGGAGGTGGGTTCGTCGGCGATGAGCAGCCGGGGGCGGCAGGCCAACCCGATCGCGATGAGCGCGCGCTGGCACATGCCGCCGGAGAATTCGTGTGGATACTGGTTGATCCGATGCGCCGCATCCTCCATACCGGCCTGTTCGAGCAGCTTGATCGCCTGCCGCTTCGCCTCCTTGCCGCGGGCGATCCCGTTGGCCTCCAGCGTCTCCCGGACCTGAAAGCCCACCTTCCAGACCGGGTTGAGATTCGTCATCGGGTCCTGCGGGACGAAACCGATCCCGTTCCCGCGCACCGCGAGAATCTCCCGGCGCGACGCCGACGCGAGATCCTTTCCGTCGAACAGGATTTCGCCGCCGGTGACCTTACCGGTGCCGGGCAGCAGATCGATGATCGCGTGGGCGGTGGTGGACTTCCCGGACCCGGACTCCCCCACGATGGCAACCGTCTGCCCCGGATACACGGACAGGTTCACCCCGCGAACCGCCGGCACCTGTTTGCGATCGGCCGTGAAAGAGACATTGAGATCCCGGATTTCGAGCAGCGGGGCGTCCTCGGCCTGCTCGCGATCGGCTGTCAGCGCATCGGATGTCTTTGTCGCATCGGTCATTTCCGCACTCACCTCTTGCGCGCTTTCGGATCGAGCGCATCACGCACCGCGTCGCCGAGCAGAATGAAGCTCAGCACGGTCAGCGCCAATGCCGTCGCGGGATAGAACAGAATCGCCGAGGTTCGAATCGACTGCTGATCGGCGGCGATGTCCGAACCCCAGGACACGACCGAACGCGGCAGTCCCACCCCGAGATAGGACAGCGTCGCCTCGGTCACGATGAACACGCCCAGCCAGATGGTGGCCACCACGATCAGCGGCCCGGCCGAGTTCGGCAGCACGTGCCGAACCAGTATCCGCAGTGGCGAAACGCCCAATGCCTTTGCCGCCGTGACGTATTCACTGTTCTTGGCCTGGATGACCGCACCGCGTGCGATGCGGGCCGCCTGCGGCCAGGTGAACGCCGCCAGAATCAGGATCACCGTCCAGATCGTGCGCGAGTTCAGCAGCTGCATCAGCACGATCGCCGCCAGTACCAGCGGCAATGCGAAGAAGATCTCGGCCACCCGGGACACCACCGCGTCCAGGATCCCGCCGTAGAACCCGGCGATCGCGCCGAGCGTGCCACCGATCAGCACGAACAGGATCGCCGCGCCGATACCGCACAGCACCGAGGCCCGGGTGCCGTAGACGGTGCGGGCGTAGACATCACAACCCTGCAGGTCGAAGCCGAACGGATGACCGGAACGATGCGCCGCCATACTCAGCGCGGTATCGCAGTAGCGCGGGTCCTGATCGGTGAACAGCTGCGGCCAGGCCGCGACGAGCAGCACGACCAGGATCAGCAGCACACCGACGACGAAGATCGGATTGCGCCGCAACTGCCGCCAGGCATCACGCCAGATACTGGTGGGCGTCCCGGCCTCGTCGACGCGGTCGATGGCCAGCACCTCCACCTCGTCCGGCGGCGCGACGAAATACTCCTGGGCACGGCGTGTGACGCCGTAGTCGTTGTCAGACATAGCGAATCCGTGGGTCGAGGGCGGCGTAGAGCAGGTCGACGACGAGGTTCGACAGCAGGAAGATGACGATCAGCACGGTGACGAAGGAGACCACGGTCGGCGCCTCGCCGCGGATGACCGCTTGGAACAGGGTGCCGCCCACGCCCGGAATGTTGAAGATGCCCTCGGTGACCACCGCACCCGCCATCAAGGCGCCCAGATCGGTGCCCAGGAAGGTGACCACCGGGACCATCGAATTGCGCAGGATGTGCACGCCGATCACGCGACGCCGGCTCAGCCCCTTCGCCGTCGCGGTGCGGACGTAATCCGCGGTCATGTTCTCCGCCACCGAATTCCGGGTCAGCCGAAGCACATAGGCGAACGACAGCGATCCGAGCACGATCCCCGGAACCACCAACTGTCCCCACGGAGCTTTGCCGGAAACCGTGACCGGTGCGATGCCCCACTTCACGCCGAGCAGGAATTGCGCGAGAAAGCCGACGACGAAAATCGGCACCGCGATGATGATCAGGCTGATCACCAGCAACGTCGAATCGAACAGCTTGCCCTTGCGTAACCCGGCGACCAAGCCGAACGCCACCCCGAAGACGGTCTCGACCGCCAGCGCGATCACGCTGAGCCGCAACGTGATCGGAAACGCCCGGGCCAGCTCGGCCCGCACCGGACGCCCGGAGAACGCCGTACCGAAATCGAGGGTGAAGATGCCCTTCAGGTAATCCAGATACTGGATGATGAACGGCTGATCGAGATGGTAGCGAGCACGCAATGCGGCTTCCAGGCCCGGCGTCATCGGCTTGTCGCCGGCCAACGCCCGGATCGGATCACCCGGAATGAGGAAAATCATTGCGTAAATGAGCAGCGTCGCCCCGATGAAGACGGGAATCATCTGAAGCAGTCGCCGCACGACGTACCAGGCCATGAGTGCCTCCGCGGTCGATGGCCGGGGCCGTGCCGATCCGCCGATGGGCGGAGAGTCGGTGCGGCCCCGGCGCTGTGCAACTAGTTCTTCTCGATGTTCTCGAAGTCGAACAAGCCGGACCAGGCCAGCTTGGCCGACTTGACGTTCACCGAATAACCGCCCGTGCCTTTGTAATCCAGCACCGGGATATCGGCCATATCGCGGAACAGCACGGCCTGCGCCTGGGTGATCACCTTGTAGGAATCCTCCGGCGTCGCCGCGGACTGAGCCTGGACCAGCAGATTGTCGAATTCGGGATCGGAATACCCGACGTCGTTGGTTTCCGAACCGGTCTGGTACTGCGAGGTCAGGAATTCCAGCATGGACGGGTAGTCGCCCTGCCAGCCGTAGCGGAAGGCCTTACCGATCGTTTTGCTGTGCACCTGATCCCGGATCTGCTTGAACGTCGGCAGCGGAGTGGCCGAGGCGTCGATGCCCAGGGTGTTCTTGATGCTGTTGGCGGTCGCCTCGACCCACGCCTGATGCGTTCCGTCCGCGTTGTAGGCGATCTCGAATTTGCCCGACCACGGCGAGATGGCGTCGGCCTGCGCCCACACCTTCTTCGCTTCGTCCGGGTTGTATTGCAGCACTTCGTTACCCGGCACGTTCGGGTTGAATCCGGGCAGCGTGGTCGCGGTGAAATCCTTCGCCGGGCCCTTGGTTCCGTGGAAGATGGTGTCGGAGATCTGCTCTCGGTTGATCGCCATCGAAATGGCCTTGCGCCGTAGCAAACCCTCTTGGCCGCCGAAGTGCGGCAATGAACTCTGGATGCCGATGTGTTCGCTCTGCGCGGTCGGCTTCACGATGGCGCGGTCGCCGAGGTCCTGCCTGAAGGTGGTCAGCGCGTTGTTCGGGATCCGGTCGATGGTGTCCAGATTGCCGCCGAGCAGATCGTTGTATCCGGCCTCGTAGCTCTGATACATCTTGAACGTCAGGCCCTTGTTCTTGGGCGGACGGCCACCGTGGTAGTCGGGGTTGGGCACCAGATCGATCGAAACCTGGTGCTGCCAAGCGCCGTTGCGGGCGAACTTGTACGGGCCGTTGCCGATCGGGTTCTCGCCGAACGCCTTCATGTCCTTGTAGGCAACGCTCGGCAGCGGGTAGTACGGCGCGAAGCCGAGCTGCAGGGTGAAATCGATCGACGGATTCTTCAGGTCCACGGTGAAGGTGTGGTCGTCGACCACCTTCAGGCCCGACATCGTTTGTGCCTTGGGCGGATTCGAGGCCAGATCGTCGTAGCCCTGGATCAGGCTGAACACCCAGTTCTGGTTCTGGCCGTTGGTGCTGAGCGCGCCGTAATTCCAGGCATCGACGAACGACTTCGCCGTCACCGGTTCACCATTGGTGAACTTCCAGTCCGGTTTGATGGTGATCTTGTAGTGCTGACGATCGGTCGTGTCGATCGACTGCGCCATCTCGTCGTGCGCGTTGCCGTCGGCGTCGTAGTACTTCAGCCCGGCCCAGAGCCGATCGACGACCCGACCACCCATGTTCTCGTTGGTATTGGTCGGGACCAGCGGATTCTGCGGTTCCGAGGCGAACGTGGTCACAACCCCCGCGTCGACACCTCCATCCCCGGACGAGCAGGCCGTCAACGCCAGACCTGCCGCCAATACTGCCGCCGCGACCAGCGCGGTAATCGTCTTGACTCTCAACGCATTCTCCCGATTCCAGGACGAACGAAGCGACCGGTGCGCGTGCACGGGATCTCCTGCACGGGCCGGGCGATCGCCATAGGTGAATCGGACATTAGCCATACAACCGGTTGTTGTCAGCGGATCGACCCCGGTTCGTCACTCCTGTTAGCAAACCGGCAACATCGTTGACGCATTGCGGCCGATTCGGTTAGCAGGTTGCACAATTGGCTAGGCACAGCGCCGAGTTGACCGCCCGATCGCCACGACGTCGGCAATCCGCACCGGACAACGGCGGCGGCATCGCAATCGACCCTCGGGACCTGACCACGAGGCGATCCCGGTCCGTTACTGTCGGAATGTGGCCGCGCTCACCCCCGGCCGAAGGCATGCGAAAGAAGAGGCGAGATGACCGAGAACACCGCTGATCACCTGGAGGCGTACCCGCCGAACGCGGAATTCGCCGCCGCGGCCAATGCTGATGCGTCCCTGTACGATCGGGCCGCTGCGGACCGGGACGCGTTCTGGGCCGAACAGGCGCATCGTTTGCATTGGCACGAGCCGTTCAGTCGTGTGCTGGACTGGGACGATGCTCCGGTCGCGCGCTGGTTCGCCGATGGCAAGCTCAATGTGGCCTACAACTGCGTGGACCGGCACGTCGTGGACGGACACGGCGATCAGGTCGCCATCCATTGGGAGGGTGAGCCCGGCGATTCGCGTGCGATCACGTATGCGCAATTGCTGTCCGAGGTGTCCCAGGCGGCGAACTATCTGACCGAGCTGGGGTTGCGGGCAGGTGATCGTGTCGCGATCTATATGCCGATGCTGCCCGAGGCGATCGTGTCGATGCTGGCCTGCGCGCGCCTGGGCCTGACGCATTCGGTGGTGTTCGCCGGTTTCTCCCCGAGCGCCCTGCGTCAGCGCATCGATGACGCGGCCGCGCGGCTGGTCATCACCACCGACGGTCAGTGGCGGCGCGGTAAATCCGCCCCGCTCAAGGAGGCCGTGGACGAGGCCCTGATCGGCGGCGCACACACTGTCGAGCATGTGCTGGTGGTGCGTCGCACCGAGGTCGAGGTGCCCTGGACCGACGGGCGGGATGTGTGGTGGCACGAGACCGTGGCCGAGGCCGCGACCGAGCACGAGGCCCAAGCGTTCGAGGCCGAGCATCCGCTGTACATCCTGTACACCTCGGGCACGACCGGCAAACCCAAGGGCATCCTGCACACCACCGGCGGATACTTGACCCAGGTCGCCTACACCCACCACAACGTCTTCGACCACAAACCCGGCCAGGACGTCTACTGGTGCACCGCCGACATCGGATGGGTCACCGGACACAGCTACATCGTGTACGGGCCGCTGGCCAACCGCGCCACCCAGGTCGTGTACGAGGGCACCCCGAACTTCCCCGATGAGCACCGGCACTGGCAGATCATCGAAAAGTACGGCGTCACAATCTATTACATTGCCCCCACGCTGGTGCGGACGTTCATGAAGTGGGGCCGGGAGATCCCCGACGCGCATGATCTGTCCTCGATCCGCGTGCTCGGCAGCGTGGGCGAGCCGATCAACCCCGAAGCGTGGCGCTGGTACCGGCAGGTCATCGGCGCGAATACCGCCCCCATCGTGGACACCTGGTGGCAGACCGAAACCGGCGCGATCATGATCTCCCCGCTGCCCGGGGTCACCACCGCCAAACCCGGCGCCGCGATGACCCCGCTGCCGGGTATCTCGGCCAAGGTCGTGGACGAGGAAGGCAACCCCGTCACCCTCGGCGAGACCGAAGCCAACGGATACCTGGTCCTGGACCAGCCGTGGCCCTCGATGCTGCGCGGCATCTGGGGCGACCCCGAACGCTACAAGGCCACCTACTGGGAACGCTACGGCGACAAAGGCTGGTACTTCGCCGGCGACGGCGCCAAACTCGACACCGACGGGGACCTGTGGGTCCTGGGCCGCGTCGATGACGTCATGAACGTCTCCGGACACCGCATCTCCACCGCCGAGGTCGAATCCGCCCTCGTCGGACACTACGGCGTCGCCGAGTCCGCGGTCGTGGGCGCCAGCGACGAAACCACCGGCCAGGGCATCGTCGCATTCGTCATCCTCACCGCCGAAGCCAAGGACACCGGCCAGGACCTCATCGCCGAACTCAAAGCCGAAGTGTCCCGCGAGATCAGCCCGATCGCGCGCCCCCGGGAAATCCACATCGTCCCCGAACTCCCCAAAACCCGCTCCGGCAAGATCATGCGCCGCCTCCTGCGCGACGTCGCCGAAGGCCGCGAACTCGGCGATACCTCCACCCTGGTCGACCCCAACGTCTTCGAAGCCATTCGCACCCAGAAGACCAACTGGTAGCCCACCAGCTCGTACACCCGACCGCCGCACCACAGGCACCGTCCTGTGGTGCGGCGGTCTGTAACCGACCCACCGACACCGGCTCACGGCAAATCGAAACCCACGAACAGCCACACACCAACCACTACATCGGAAACGCAACCACCGACGCACCCAGCGGCGAAGCGTCTCCGTCCGCCGGAACTCGCCCGCGAATCGAAAGGCAAATCCACAACACCCCAAGGTTTTTCGGCGCGGCTCGCCGTTCAGCGGCCGCCGCGTACGCGACGAAGGAGCAAGCGGCGGCCGCTGAACGGCGAAACCTGGAGCGCCGAAAAACAGCCGGAGCGAAGCGGAGGCCGAAAATACAGAGGCAGAGGGTGAAGCTAGCCTCTGTGTGGCAGAACTCGCACGACGCCGCCGTGTTGGCGACGGCAATGGCGGCTCGTCCGCACGGTTCGGCGTTAGTGTTGCGACAGGCCGTATTCGATGGAGTGCGGCGCGGACACAACCGCGGGCTGCCGAGAGCAGAGCCTAGGCCGGACAGCACAGGGACAGGGAGAAGGGTCGAGCATTGAGCTTCACACAGGGCGGTAACGGGCAGGGCGCCGAAAGTGGCCGGGCCATTACCTCTATTCCGCTGTCCGAGGTCGACACCACGCGCACCGCGAGCATCGGAGACCTGGTACGCGATGCCACCGAACAGATGTCGACACTGGTCCGCGCCGAGGTGGCGCTGGCCAAGGCCGAGGTGACCGGGGAGATCCGCAAGGGTCTGCAGGGCAGCGTCTTCTTCATCGTCGCGCTGACGATCCTGCTGTTCTCGACCTTCTTCTTTTTCTTCTTCGTCGCCGAGTTGCTCGATGTCTGGCTCTACCGCTGGGCCGCGTTCCTGATCGTGTTCGGTCTCATGATCGTGGCGACCGTGGCGTTCGCGGTGCTGGGGTATCTGAAGGTGCGCAAACTCCGGGCGCCGGCCAAGACCATCGAATCGCTGAAGGAGACGCGGACCGTGCTCCCACACGGCATCGGCTCACATGCGTCGGATGCCGACGATGCGGCCGACACGTCCGGCCGATAGCGCGCCGATTACGCTTTCCGGCGTGTCGTCTACCCCGAGCCCTGATCCGTCGAGCGTTCGCTACGACGGACCGTGGGCCCATAAGGACGTGCATGCCAACGGCATTCGCTTCCACATCGCCGAGGCCGCGCCCGCATCCGGGTCCGGTATGCGTGGAGACGATTCGGCGGGCACGAGTGCCCCGCTCGTTCTGCTCCTCCACGGATTCGGCGATTTCTGGTGGTCGTGGCGGCATCAGCTGACCGGTCTGGCCGAACTGGGTTTCCGGGCGGTCGCGGTTGATTTGCGCGGATACGGCGATTCGGACAAGCCGCCGCGCGGTTACGACGGCTGGACCCTCGCCGGTGACGTCGCCGGGCTCATCCGCGCCCTGGGACACACCGACGCCACCCTGGTCGGCCACGCCGAGGGCGGACTGGTCTGCTGGGCCACCGCGGTCCTGCATCCGCGGCTGGTGCGTTCGATCGCGGTGGTGAGTTCTCCACATCCGGTGGCGCTCCGGCAGGCCGTACTCCGCGATGGGCGGCAGCGCCGGATGTGGCTGCCGAACTTCCTGCGCTATCAGCCACCCCGCTACGGCGAACATCTGCTGACCGCCCGGGACGGCTTCGAGGTCGAACGGCTGCTGCGGCAGCGGGCCGGAACCGCCTGGGCCGGATCGGCCGATTTCGTCGACACCGCACGCCGGATGCGCGCGGCCATCCGCATCTCCGGCACCGCGCACTGCGCCCTGGAATATCAACGCTGGGCGTTCCGCAGCCAGTGGCGTCCCGACGGCCACCGCTTCATGTCCGCGATGCGCGAACCGCTCCGCGTCCCGGTCCTGGCCCTACGCGGTGAATCCGACCGCTACATCCTGGACGCGACCGTACGTCGCTGCCAACACCTCTCCCCCGACCGCAGAGTCGTAACACTCACCGGCACAGGCCATTTCGCACACCAGGAGAACCCCGAAAAGGTCACCGCCGAACTGGCGAAACTCCTGACCTGACCAAACACATATCTCAGCAAGCCGCAAGGGCGACAACAGATCTCGCACGAACATGGGTAACTCCATGTACTCGCATAGGACTAGCACGCGGTTTGTGTCGTTGTCGAGCGTTGGCGGTGTCTGGTGTCGTTGGCTCAGTCAGTATCTGAGCTGCGCCGATTCCGGAACAGCGCGGGACACACTGTGTGATCTTCATCATTGACGTTGGTACGTCTGGGCGGTGTTGGCTGACGTCAGCCATTAAATGGCGGAATTATTGACAATCGTGACGGCTGGCAGCACCCCGCCCGTGCACTGTGACCACCAGCCGTAGATGGCGGTTCCCAGTTCTATCTGGCGGATGATCAAGAGCGGTATCCCTGAACTGGGCGGATGTCTGGTGACGTGTACCGAGCCGCCAAGTAGCGCTGGGGGCTCCCGCCAACTACGCCTTGGAATTCGGCAGGACCCGCTGCTCGGCCGTCTCCCAGCCGCCATCTTCATCTGGTAGTCACATGCACTACGAGTGACCGGGCGCCACCAGCTTGCCGCTGGGACATGCGTCTTCGAGCCGCGCTCAGAAGGGCTGGGTTGGTTGATACGTCATTGCTCATCGCACGGCTCCGGGCCCTTCTCTATCGTCTGTAGCTCTGTTGGCGGGCTCGTCGGGCTGTCGATGGATCGCGGCGAGACATCTACCGGCGAACCCGTCCGGCTGCGACCATGATGCGGTGTCTTCTGAACGACCTCCGGACGGTTTCGATCTACGAGCCAGCGATCTCGACCGGTCCATGGCATGTACCGCGCTGGACAGCGCCTATGCCGACGGCGAACTCGACAATGCGGAGTATCACTCACGCCTGCAGACCGCGACGAAGGCCAAGACGCGCGGACAGCTGTATGCCTTACTCGGTGATCTGCAGGTCCCGCATCCGCTCACCGACCTTCCCGCCGCAGCACCTGCGCAGGCTTCACCGCATGGTACGGGCCGGGGACGGATCATCGCCGGTGTCACGATCGCGATCGTCATCGGCGTCGTTGTCATTGCGATAGTGGCCCTTTCGGGCGGCGGGGCCACATCGAGCAGGCCAGGGAGCACCTCGTACGGGCCCGGTGCGGTTGCCGCATCGAGTAGTCCTCGCCCGGACTACACACCGGAGGATGCCGCACTGCTCCAGCATCTACCCGCCGGATACGACCAATCGAACTGCTACCACCGGGATCCGGGACCGACCGAAACCGCTGCGCTGCACTGCGACCCGCACTCCAGTCGGCTGGAGGCGGCGTTCTACCTCTACCCCGATACCACGACGCTGCAACAAAGCTACGACGACGACCGCGGGTCGTCCGCGCATATCGCCTGTGCCGACGGCGCGCTCGACAACACCTATGCCGCAGGACGATACGAATGCATCCTGTCCAACGGAGCCGGGGTCGTCCCGACCATCGAATGGACCTCGAACCAGCAGGACGTTCTCGCGGTGTACTTCGCCTCCAGCCCGAACGGCGCAGCGAGCCTGCTGAATTGGTGGAAGCAGCACAATCGACTCCGCTGATCTTCCCGCCACGAGCGGCAATTGTCGCAGGTTCGTGCCCTCGGCGGGGCACTGTGAACATGGGAACGGGTCTGACCTGCGGTTTCCTGTCGGGCAGTTGGTGATTGAAGCCGATTACCAGCTATGAACCGGGCGCATTGTCGCTGATCCGGGGACTGGATCCCCGAACCCGCTGTTAAGGGTTCGGGGTTCGCATATATTCATGGCCAATCACCGGTAATCCCCCACGGCTGACGTACCTGCTGTTATGTCACGGTTGGCAGCATGGCAGGTCACTAAGGATCACGCGCAGTCACGCTGAAAGTTTGGGGAAACTTTGGGGTGGGTCAATTCTGACACGTGGTCGGGTCCGCGCTCCTGCAGGGGGCGCTGTAGATATGGGAATGGCAGCGGTCCGGGCGTCCAGCCGGGCCGAAGTATTCGCCCGGCTGGAGGTGCTGATTCGTGATCGTGAGTTAGGTCGGAGAAGCTCTGGAGACACTGGCCGAGGAAGCGCCGGTCCCTGCAAGGCCGGTTTGATTGCAGGGGTCAATCCGCAGCGATTCCATTACCGGTGCGCGCCTACGGTCGCTGTCGAGCTTTCTGGCGCTTCGGTCGCGCCACGATAGGCGCTATGCCTCGGCGCACCTTCAACAGGTGCTCGTCTTTCGTATTTTCGTGCACCGTGAGACCGCTCAGGATTCGTTGCTGTGTTTCCGGTGTCCAGAACACCTCAAGGTGCTTACGGGCCCGTGTGATCGCGGTGTAGAAGATGTTGTGTGAGATGCTTTCCTCGTTGGCATCCGTGATGACAACCTTGACTGAGTCGTACTCGAGGCCCTGTGCCTTGTGGATCGAGACGGCATACGCGATCTGGAAGGGCACCATTGTGTTGAGTGTGTCGTCGTCATCATCGCTATTCCCGCGCTCGAAGACATCGAACTGAACGGTCGAGCCCTCTATCAAACGCAACTCGGTTTGCTGTACCTCGGTCTCTGCGATATCCCGTTCGAGCTTTACGTCGAATGTGATGCGGCCGGGTGCGCGATCGATCTGTACGATCTCGCCCTTCAGGTTGTTGAAAATTACTGGTCGAAATCTGTCGGTTTCGTTGAAGAGCACGGGGTCGCCGACCTTGTAGGTGGACTCGCTCCAGTACACGGCCGGATTTGGATTGCTCGCCTGCAGGAAACGATTCACGTTGTTGATGCCGTACAGCCCGTCGTAGTTCAGGCAGAGCACGATCTCGTCGGCTCCGTGATGTTGGAAGAGCGAGGCTCCCAGCACCGTCGAATAGCCGTTCTTGGCGAGGGACTCCTCGATGCGGTCGTCCAAGTTTCGCACCCTGTCCCACAAGGTGAGCAAGGCTTGGTCGGTCGTTCTAAAGGGCTTGGTCAGCTCGAAGACCGACTCTTTCGGGATGTACGAACGAATGATGCTGAACCAATTACCGAATTCGATCGATTCGATCTGGTAGACGTCGCCGACGAGAACGAGTAGGTCGAAGGATGTTTTCTCAAGTACGCTGAGCAAGCTCGCGTTGCTTACGATGCTGCACTCGTCGATCACGAGTACGTCGTATGTTGCGCCGAATGGCGAGCTGCTATATGCGTGCTTGCTGATCGTACTGAATTCTGTGTTCGGCGCCTGCACCCGTCGCCTTAGATTGTCGATGGCCGGGTTGGTGTGTGCGAGGAACAGCTTTCGCTTGTCCGCGAAGTAGCTGGCGATGGTATTCACCATCGTCGACTTCCCGGTGCCTGCTGCACCGTAGATGAGCGCGACCTTCGAGTGTTCGAAGAGCGCTTTCAACGCGTCGGCCTTGAGCTCGTCGTCGATGGTAGATGGGTTCGCGTCGATCCACTGCTGCACGTCGTCGCGGTGTCCCTCCAATCCTTCGGACGCGATCTTCTGTAGGTCCTTGATGATCGCGACGGTGTCGTCCTCGTATCCGAGGATGAATACGTGCCCGTTTGCCTGCGCCAGCTTCCGGCGCGCGTGACGTGTGGTGGGCGGGAGTTCGTTGTTGTAGCGGTCGATCAGTGCCGCGATGTCACCCAAGTCTTCGAGTTCGGAGGCCGGTGTGTAGATCGTGCCGTGCTGCTCGACGTTGTTCTTAACGCGGCGCGCTAGCAACTCGTGCCGTCGGTTAGTCGCGTTCAAGCTCTCGGCGAGGTCGGCGAGGCGTGCGTTGTGCCGGCGCGGTGATGTGCAGAATGGCATCGTGTCGAACGGCTGGCAACTTGGCGACACTCGAAGGCCTGACAACCATCGACACGGATTCGCATCGAACTGAGCCTTGATGACTTGGTTGTTCATTCGAAGCATTAGGTACCGCAGCAGACGAGATCCTGGCCGATCTGCGCGGATCAGTGCTCGTGCGAGGTCAAGCACGGGAAAGAGTAGTGGAGCTTGCCGAGGGGCATTGAGTACTTGGGTACGAATCCGGTTGTAACGCGCGTCGCTCATGTCCATGAGATCGAGGAGGTTCGAGCGCGTAGTGGTGAGGTACTGCATCAGATTTTGGTACTCGACATGGCTGGACTGCACTCGAATCGTCCGGCTGAAAAGGCGAGCGAAGTTGTTGAACTCACAAGGGCGGATCGACACGTTCCACGAGCGGATGATCGTGATGGGCATCGTTTGACCGAGGACGGTGATCGTGTCGCTCGCCAGCTCCAAGTGAGCGGCGTACTTGTCGGTAATATCGATGTCGGTGAATCCGATGATGCGGTCGAACTTGCTCGTCCGGTTGTGGGCGAGGTAGAACGTCACCTCGTGGTAGATGCGGTCGCGAACGAAGAACGGCCGCGAGCTGTGGATGTAGTACCGCTCGGGGCGAGAGGACGATGACGGCGTCGCCCGCAGTGAGTCGACGCGCGCGGCGATCTTCTCGTGGTATTCGCGCAGTGATGGGTCGAGGTCGACCGGGAACTTCTCCAGGCTGGTCAGAAGCGTGATGCCGAATTGCTCTTTGGCCAGGTCGCGGGTCCGGAGTAGGTACTCGTAGTACTTGAGCATCAGACGTTCGGATGGATCGCGATCCAGCGTGTAGTGCGAAACACTCGCCTGGAGCAGATCGTGGAACCTGCTCAGAAGCCTGAACCTGGCGGTCGCCTTGACGAGGTCCAGCGCCGGTCCAACCCGGTCGTAGTGAAATTCAGCTGAGGGATCGTTGAGGTGCGCCCAGGCGATGAGCCCCTCGACAAGATTTCGGAGCTGAGCAAGCACGTTCTGCGATAGAAATCCCCGGTCGTCGGTGAGGCTGTCAAGGTTCTGACAGATCACGCTGTCCGCGTCCCGTACCTGCTGCTCTACTGAAGCCATCGCTCCCGCCCACTCCTCAGAAGAAACTACATTAGCGCTCGAGCGCCTCGGTCTGAGTCGGCAACGGCTTCGGGTTCCCGCCCGCTCGCCGGTTCTCGTTTGCCCGTCGCGCCGGCAAGGCGCCGATTCTAAACCGGTCATCCCGTTGTTGGCGAACCTGTTGCGCCAGTTAGGGAGTGACTCGTCGGTTACCATGAGCCTCCCCGGCCCATTTGTCCGACTTACGGTTCCGGGGCATGTTCCGGATCCGCAGAGCCTTCTGCTGGGAAGCAGCAAGCCGTACCGAGCTGCTGTGTCAGGTTTCGACGCCGAACGTGCTTACATCGGTGATGAGCGCGTAGGTTGCCGGTGCTGGGTGTTGCACGACAGATTCGTCCTCGAACAGACCTCTCCCTTGGGGCTGAGCGAGGATGGCCGCCGCATAGGGCGGAAGCGGGCGACGATACGCGCGGCCGTCGCCGTTACGGATGTATTTCTCAAGGGCAACCAGTTGCTGTACCAGCTGGACATCACGAGCCGCGTGCTGGCCTCTCACGGGCTGCGCTGCATTGATTGCAGAGGCAGTGTCGGCCACCAGGTTTCGGTGTATCTTATCGACCAGGCTGAGGGGCAGTGGGAGTCCGCCCAACTCGTCTGTCTGGTCCGATCCGAACAAGCGTGACCATGGCATGGCGTGGCGAAGGTAGCGGGGGGTATAGAACCGCTTGGGTTTGTGATGGGGCAGTGAGTGGAGCGCGGCTACGTGGTAGGTGGACATAGCTGCGCATCCCCACCAGTTGGGGCGGCGCGGGCCGATATCGCCCCAGTCGGGATCGTCGACTGCGTGGCGCGGGCCGTCAGCGTAAGGGAAGTGTCGTCGGTTGCCTCGTAATGCTCGCAGGTCTTCGCGATTGCCGTGGCGACCGACGAATCGCGTTCGCTCCCAGCCGTTGTAGAACACGTGGTAGGGCAGGACATGCGGTTCTTGGCAGCTCTCGATGAGAGTCTCGTATTGATAGTGGCCGTCCTGCTTGTGATCGAGCGCATTATATCCGATGTCGTAGATGCGCTTGGCCTGGATGCGGAGGCACAGCCATCCCTCGGCGGGGGAACCGATCCACCATTCCCAGTCCGCTCCGATGCGGTTCTCATGTGCTGGGGTCAGTCGGCGTACCCCGATCTGAGGAAAGCCGCGGTATAGATCGAGCAGCAGGGCATCGGTCACCGACGTCTCGCCGGGTGCCAATCCGACCGGGTAGCCGTCCTCGTAGTCGTCCCATGTCCGAAGAGCAATAAGGTCCATGGTTTTTCGCAATTCCGACAGGCTGGCCACCGCACCCCGCTCGATTGGTCCTCGTACATGTCCTGGCAACGGTCACTTTCGCGTCCGCGAATGTCCCTCGTCAAGATCAGCAGATCGCCGCGGCCATCGATTGCCCCGGATGATTGTGCCGCAACAGGCTCGGCGCTCTCCAGACGCCTTCAATACTGAGGCCTGCTCCTTTCGGCACCCGGAGCCATTGGGGTGGTGAAAGATTCGGTGCAGGACGGCGATCGCAGCGACCCTGGCGCAGGAGCTGGCCGAGTAATCTCCAGTTAGAAGAGGCGCAATTGGTCGGGGACCGGAGCTCGGCATCCTGTGGTGGATCGGGCCTGGGTGACCGACTTGGACGATGTAGTCAACCGAGATGCTGGTGCATTTGGTTCGGGGCGGGCGTGAAGTGGGAGGTTTGATGCCTGTGGCGACTGACCATTATCCGGCGCCGTGGGCGTGCAGGTCGGGATGTCGGTGAGAGTGGTACGTGGTGAGAGTACGCGGCCGCAGTTGATGCATTGCACGAGTTGATGTTTCGTGTCCGGCCGTCGGAGGCGGGGTGCGTCTTGGTATGCGGGTACGTGGCCCACCCGCATGAAATGGTTCTGAAGTTCAATCCGCTTCAGATGCGCGAGTTGTTCTTCGTCGACGGCTGGCCGAGGAGCCGTGGGGGAGACGACTTCCTGCGTGGCGGGGGCGGAAGCGGTGAGTCCGTGGGGTGGGCGGGCGTGTTTATCCTGGTTGTGATTTTGCTGCTGGCGTATGAGGGTTGTGGTTCGGTTGTGTTCGCGTGAGAGTTCCGCGGCCAGCGACTCTTGCAGCGCTGTGGGGATCGCGATGCCTTGCAGGGTCAGAGTGAGCTCGTCCAGCGAGAAGTGGTGGGGTATCAGTTCGTCGTGGACGCACGGGGGCAGGTGCGGGACTCGGTGGATGATGTCGTCCTGGGTTGGTGGCTCGGGCCACAATGTTCGGTGCGGTGCGCCCACCATGAGAGTCATAGATCGGCGGTCTGGGTCGAAGGCCCATAATTGCTGTTGGTGGTCGGGATCGTTGAGGACGATCCGGTGTGGTCGGATGTCGGGGTGCCACAGCCAGATGTCGACTACATTGTTGTGGCGGTAGTCGCGGTGACGGTTGGTCCATTCGGCATCGGTCAGGGGATTGCCTTGGATCTCGATGGCGACCTCGCGCTTGTCGGCGAACACGACACGGACATCGGCACGGCGTTCGCGATTGGGTAGCCACACCTCGGTGCGGACTTCGACCGCGCCGGGCTGTCTACGCGCCCACGTTGCCAGCATCGACTTGCTGGTCAGGTGCCACACGGTTTCGGGATTGTGCTGGCCCTCGGGCGGCGCGCAGTCTGATGGGTGCGCGAAGTGCGGGCGACGTTGGCCGCCCAGGTGGGACCTGACGACGACGGGAACTTTGCGGCCGTGTTCGGCGTAGCAGAGAGCGCACACGAGCGTCCGGTCACCTGCGATGCTCTTGTCTCTCAGGCCTTGCGTACGCGGATCGGCCGGATCCGCTGGTATGCAGACGTATTGGCCACACACGAGATCGAGCGCGACCATCAGCTGGTTGGAGGAACCCACCACGAGATACCCCTGTCGAATAGGACGGCGAGCCCTCCGGCGATCGCCGGAAGGCTGTGACGGGCCGCGCTATTCGAAAGGTTTGGGGTTCGGCTGAATTGAGTTCAAGGAGCCTGAATCGGCTAAAGTATCAGTACAAGTATGTTTCGCCGAGTGAGTATGAATTGAGTTGTGTATGCGGTGCGGTCCGTACTGATAGGGTAGGGCCACTCGGGCTGCTTGTCGACATCGTTTGTGGGCGGGCTTATTCCGGCAACAAGACCGCGGAGTCAGGTACCTGCCGATGCCTTCGCAAGTGGCCCTGCCGCAAGTCTGTCACGAGCAACTCGACGGGACCGCGCGCCGAGTGTAGAAGCGAGCTGGAAGTTCAACGCCCACAGCACCTTCGGTGCGTCCGTGTCGACCGGCGGCACCGACGAGTTTGGTCGTCATTGTGCGGCAGAGGCGATTCCGATGTCTTTCTTCATCTACTGCGCATATCCGCGGTCCGGAGAATCGGCCCAACCTCTCGATTTGTCCCCAGGTTCGAGGGTTCAGGTCGGTCACTCAGGGCTGAACCACCGTGATCCCCAGTCAATGCCTTCGTCGGGTTGTCGCGGTGGTTGTGGCTTCTATGTGGATCCGTGAACATCACGGCTTGTGTCGCAACTGTTTTCGGTTGAAGCGAACGCCATGCGATCAGACCGGGAGAGAACTGCGTCAGCCTCGGTGCCGCTCGTCGTGTGTGCGAGGCGGCGGCTGGCCCGTCGTGGTCGATTAGCATCTGTGACATTGCTAATACTTTGCTGAGTGGCAAAGATGTCGGTGTGTCGTGCAAGAATCCCTGACCGTTCTATTCGTTCGATCAGAGAGTTTCCGTGTCTAAGCGTGGTACCCAGCAACCCTTGTCGGCATCCGTGGCGTGTCCTGCCTGCGGCGTGAATCTTGGAGATGCGTTCATTCAGACGCTTTCTCAACCCCAGGTAGAGAAGGTTCGTGTTGAGATGGAGCAGCGATTCGCTGCGGAGGCTGAAGCGAAAGCGGCAGGTCTGGCGGCGGAGCTTCGCTCCGAGCTGACCCGTGAGCAACGGCTCAGGAAAGATGCCGACAACCGCCATGAGCAGCTTATTGGCGAGAAGATTGCCGAGCTGGCCGCTCAAGGTGAAATGCTCAGACGCGCTATGAATCCGAGCGTGATGCGCTGGATTCGAAGCGGAGTTTGGAACAGGCGCAGCATGATGCGCAGGTCGAGTGGGGTCTGGAGGTTGCGCGCCTGCGGGACGAGATCACTGCCGAGGAGCGGGTGCGAGCCGACGAGCGCACAGCAGCCGGGGTCCAGCTGGTCAAGAACCAGGTCGATCAGGAATATCGAGCGAAAATCGAGCAGTTGGAAAGAGATCGCGAGATCGCGCAGAACCAAGCTGTGACTGAGTCCCGGAAGCAGCAGGAACTCGGGAGGCAGGCGGCACTCCAGGCCGCGGCGAGCGCTCAGGCCGCAGCCGCGGAAGAGATCGCAGCACTGCGCACTCGGTTGCGTGATCAGCAGGCTGCGGAGACAGCGCTGCGGTGCCAGCTCGATCTGAAGGATGTCGAGATCGCCGAGCAGGCAGACAAACTCGCGGAACAGGCCAGGGCTGAGGCAGTCAAACAGGTCGCGGTATTACGCCGCGAATTGCAGCAGCAGAAGACGGTTCAGCAGGCCGCCGAGGCCGAACTGCGCGGCCAGATCGAGGAACGCGACGGCGAGATCGCCGACCAGCAGCGCAAACTCGCGCAGATCCGGCAAGCCGAGGTCGAGATGCGTGCTGCCCGTCGCCGCCTGGACGAGGATCGGCAGGAATGGGAATTGGAGCAGGCCAGGATTCGGGACGCGATCACCATCGAGGAACGCCAGCGGGCTCAGCACAACATCGAGCGGCTCGTTGAACAGGAGCGCAACCGCATGGCGGCCAAAATCGAGCAGCTGGAGAACGACGGTAAGAGCCTGCGTGACCAACTGGCCGCCGCGCACCGCAAAGCCTCCGCAGGAACACGCGCGCAGGAGGAAGGCGTCGCCCGACAGGAGCTGTTCGCCGAGGAACTGCGCCGCCGGTGGCCCGAAGACGAGATCACCGTCGTCGATCGCGGACGTCGCGGAGCAGACATCCTGCAACTGGTTCGCGAGAACGGCCGTGAATGCGGAGTGATTGCGTGGGAATGCAAGCAAACCCAGCAGTTCAGCAAGCAGTGGATCAAGAAGCTCGCCAAGGATGCCGAGCTGCATCGCGCGCAGATCGCTATCCTGGTCACCGAGGCGCTACCCCGCGACATCGACGGCTCGGGCTGGATGGACGGAATCCTGGTGTGTGACTTCGCTGTTGCGGTCCACCTCGCGGCCCCGTTCCGGATGCTGATGGCCACCAACAAAAAGCACGCTCTTGCCAACGCGCTGCGCCAGGGCGAGACCGACAGGGTCTACGACTACGTCACGGTCGGCGGATTCGCGCAATGCT
>NZ_BDCC01000078.1 GCF_001613305.1 Nocardia vaccinii NBRC 15922 | reverse complement strand
TGACTCCTCGCTTCCGTGAATGACCTTTCACTATTAGAGTGTGCTCGCGAGAGCCGCATGTCAAGGTAAATGGTCATTCACGTTAGGAGGCGGTATGCCGCGTATCACGCCCGAGCACCGCGAGGCCAAGCGCGCGGAGATCGTGGCGGCAGCACGTCGCTGTTTCTCGCGCGACGGCTTCCATCAGACTTCGATGCCCGACATCGCTTCCGCCGCGGGCGTCTCGGCGGGGGCGCCGTACCGCTACTTCGCGAGCAAGGAGGAGATCATCCTCGCCATCGCCTGGGATGCGTTCCGGCTGATATTCGAACCGGTCGAACGGCTGGCCGCGGGTACCGGCGTGGCCTCCGTCGCCGATCTGGTGGCCGCCTCGCTCGAGGCGCTGAGCGCCGAGACGGTCACCGACGCCGCGGGACGTGCGGTACCGGTCGAGGAACTGCTGCGCTGCGCGGTGCAGACGTGGTCGGAGCTGCTGCGGAACGATGCAGTGCGGGCTCGCGCCGTCGAAGGCTTCGAGTCCGTACGGCGTGGTATCGCCGATGCGTTACGCCGCGGCCGAGCGGCAGGCGCCGTCCCACCCACGGTGGAGCCGGAGCGTGGCGCACGCGTGGTGATGGGCCTGCTGCACGGGTTTCTCCTGCAGCGCGTGGCCTTCGATCTGACCGACACGACCGGGTTCACCGACGATATCCGGATGCTGCTCGAGGGCAAGGGACATTCGGAAACGATCTCGGGCTGACTTATGTCACCGATGCGGTCGACACGGGCACCGGTTACCTCATCTCGCTGTCCGTCTCGGTCTAACGTGGTATTCGTCGGTACAACCGCAGGTGAACCCGGGTGCGGTCCGCAGCGTAGATAGGTGGAAGGCGCAGGCAGCTATCAACCACACGACGACAGGGAGGCCGCCATGGCCAGGCTCGCCCCGTTCTACCAGAACGTGCAGTCGCACTACGACGTCTCCGATGACTTCTACCGGCTGTTCCTCGATCCATCCATGACCTACAGCTGCGCCTTTTTCGAGCGCCCGGACATGACGCTGGAGCAGGCTCAACTGGCCAAGATCGACCTGTCGCTGGGCAAACTCGACCTGCGGCCGGGCCAGATCCTGCTCGACGTCGGATGTGGTTGGGGCGCAACGATGTTCCGAGCGGCCGCCCAGTACGACGTCCGCGTCATCGGCCTGACGCTGAGCGGCAATCAGTTCGACCATGTCCGCAGCGAGATCGAGCGGCAGGGCCTGACCGATGTCGAGGTGCGATTACAGGGCTGGGAGGAATTCGATGGGCATGTCGACCGCATCGTCAGCATCGGCGCGTTCGAACACTTCCGCCGCGAACGGTACGAGGAATTCTTCACCCGCTGCTACCAGAGCCTGCCGCCGGACGGACGTATGTTGCTGCACACCATCATCGGGCACAGCCTCGCCGATCTGCACCGCCTCGGCATCCCGGTAACCCGCGAGGATGCCCGGTTCCACATCTTCATCCGGCGCGAGATCTTCCCGGGCGGCCAACTGCCACAGCCCGCCGTGATCACCAGGCTCGCCGGACGATCCGGATTCGGCACCGAACAGATCCAATCCCTGCGACAGCACTATTCCCACACCCTGGACCTGTGGGCCCACGCGCTACAGGACAACCGCGCCGAGGCGGAGCGCATCACCTCGCCGGAAACCTACGCCCGCTACCTGCGATATCTCACCGGAAGCGCCGACCACTTCCGCAGCGGACACCTCGACGTCATGCAGTTCACCCTCGTCAAGTGAGCAGAGGCCGCCGGCGCTGGTCCGGCCGGCAACCCGAAGGCGTCGATGCCGGCGAATTGCCGAGCGAATTGCGGGAATTGATGCGCGAGGAATCGGTACCCGCCTGGCGGTCACCGACGCTGGCCACGTTGACCGGGGAACCTTTCTCCGATCCGGATTGGATCTTCGAACGGAAACTCGACGGCATGCGCTGTCTGGCATTCCGCGACGGCGGGCAGATTCGATTGTTGTCGCGCAATCGTCAGCCGCTGAATGGAACGTATCCGGAAATCGTGGACGCTCTCGCCGCACAAGAATCGACACGATTCGTGGTGGATGGCGAGGTGGTGGCCTTCGACGGGCGCCGGACGAGTTTCTCCCGTCTGCAGCGGCGCCTGGGCATCTCCGATCCGCGCGCGGCTCGCGCTTCGGGGGTCGCGGTGTTCTACTATCTGTTCGATCTCCTGCATCTCGATGGGAAGTCGACCATCGCATTACCACTGGTATGGCGTAAACGGCTGCTGCGCAACGCATTTCAATTCGCCGATCCGCTGCGTTACAGCATGCATCGCGTCGAGGACGGCAACGCCGCCTATCGGGCGGCCTGTGCGCGCGGGGACGAGGGCGTGATCGCCAAATCGGCGAATTCGACGTACGCGGGCCGCCGCACGAGCGATTGGCTGAAATTCAAATGCGTTCGAGACCAGGAGTTCGTGGTCGGTGGTTATACCGCTCCGCGGGGCAGCCGGGTCGGTCTGGGCGCACTGCTGGTGGGTTATCAGGACGGACCCGATCTGGTCTACGCGGGCAAGGTCGGGACCGGCTTCGACACCAGAACTCTGCGCGGCCTGCACGACCGATTGTCCGCGATGGAACAGGACCATCCGCCGTTCACCAAGGGATTGCGCGGCCCGGCCGGCGCGCGATGGGTTCGGCCCGAGATGGTCGTGCAGCTGGGTTTCACCGAATGGACGAACGAGGGCAAATTGCGGCATCCGCGTTATATCGGGTTGCGAACCGATAAGAACGCGCGGGACGTGGTGCGGGAGACGACCTGATTCCGCGTGCGGATCGGCCGGGCGAGCGCCTCGGGTCGCGGATGAACCGCGGGTGCGTCCTCGTCGCTCGGCCCGGCCGGATGGCCGTGGACCACCGGCGCCCGGCTCCAGTGCAGTCCTGGTGCCCGGCGCCGATGACGACCGCGTCGACCTGTTCGGTGGTCATGGACGCCTCGCGTCAGGGCTGCGGGCGGCCCACCTCGCCGCGCCATGCGCCGGTCTCGCGCTGCCGCGATTCGATGAATTCGCGGAACCGCTTCAGATCGCCCTTGACCCTGTGGTCCAGGACGCCGAGCTTGTCGGCGACATTCTCCACGAAACCCTCGGGGTCGATATCCATTTGGGCCGTCACTCGCGTCGTTTCGCCGTCCAGCCGATGGAAGGTGATGACGCCCGCGTGCTTCGGCCCGGCCTCGGTGGCCCACGAAACACGTTCGTCCGGATGCTGTTCGGTGATGCGGGCATCGAATTCCCTTGTCACACCCGCGACTTCGACCGTCCAGTGGGTATGGGTGTCGTCGATCTGCTGGACCCGGTTCACGCCCTGCATGAATTCGGGGAACGATTCGAACTGGGTCCACTGGTTGTAGGCGGTCGTCACCGGCACGTGAACGTCGACCGATTCGGTAACCGTCGTCATGATGCATCCTCCTGTCGGATAGTCGAGCAACGACGACGCCATACCCGCGCGGGACGCTCGTACACGATCGACCGAGGCAACCCGGCCGTGATGGGCGAGACCACATCGGTGACTTTCGCCCATCACGAAATCGGCGACGATCGGCGAGGCTGGTAATGATGGAAACCAACGTCCCCTTCGCAGCGCTCGCCGAAACCCATTCGGCGGTGGTGGTGCTCTTCGGCGATCAGGCATACAAGGTCAAGAAGCCGGTGCGGACCGATTTCCTCGATTTCTCCACCGTCTCCGCGCGCGAGGCGGCCTGCGCCCGGGAACTCGAACTGAATCGCCGATTCGCACCCGATGTCTATCTCGGCCTCGCATGGCTGAGCGACCCGACCGGTGGCCCGGGCGAGCCGATGCTGGTGATGCGGCGCCTGCCCGAGGCCGCCCGGCTGTCGGCTCGGCTGGACGACCCGGCCGTCGGTCGCGAGACGCTGCCCGCCCTGGTGCGGCAGCTGGCGGCCTGGCACGATCGCGCTCCCGCGGGTCCGGTCATCGACCGTGCGGCGACCGTGGACGCGGTGCGCGATCGCTGGCGATCGCTGTTGTCCGGATTGCGCTGTTCCGCTGTGGATCCCGCCTCGGTGCGGGATCTGGCCAACTTGGCCATGCGTTATCTCGACGGCCGGGCGGCGTTGTTCGACGAGCGAATAGCCGCCGGGCGCATCGTCGACGGTCACGGCGACCTGCGCGCCGAGGACATCTTCGTGACAAGCGACGGCTTGCGGGTGATCGATTGCCTGGACTTCGACGACGAACTCCGCCACGTCGACCGGCTCGACGACGTCTGCTTTCTGGCAATGGATCTCGAGCGGCTCGGCCATCCCGCGCTGGCCGCGCAGTTCGTCGATGCCTATCTGCGGCTGACGCACGACGCCGCGCCGGACTCGTTGCGCCACCACTACATCGCCTACCGCGCGACCGTGCGGGCGAAGGTCGAGTGCGTGCGCCGGCGTCAGGGCGCGGCCGATGCGGGCCCGAGGGCCGTTGCGCACACGGATATCGCACTGCGGCATCTGGCCGCCGGCGCGGTGCGGCTCGTACTGGTCGGCGGACTGCCCGGCACCGGAAAATCGACGGTCGCCCGACGCCTGGCGGATGCGACCGGTGCGGCTCTGATATCCAGCGACCGCGTCCGGGCCGATGCCCGCACCGGCGGCGCGATAGCGGGCGGCAGCGGAGAATTCAACCGGGGCGCCTACGCTCCCGCGGCGCGTGACCATGTCTACGCGGTCATGCGCGCCGAGGCGCGGACACTGCTCGCGGCCGGCTGCTCGGTCATTCTGGATGCCAGCTGGATCGATGCCGCACAACGCCGCCGCGCGGGCCGCGTCGCGGCCGACACGGCTTCGGATCTCATCGAAATATGCTGTAGCGCACCGCAATCGATCGCAAACGCGCGAATCTCCGCACGCACCGGGTCCGAATCGGAGGCCACCCCGGCGATCGCCGGGGCGATGGCCGACGAACACGCGCCCTGGCCCGACGCGGCCGTCCTGGACACCACCGCATCGCTGGACCACACCGAGGCCGCGGCCCTGCGGATCTATCGACGAGCGGAGGAGAAATTCACGTCATGACCGCGAAAACCACCACCCAGATGACGGAGCTCGCCTTTCGCAGGCTCGAGCCCAGCGATATGGCGGCGGTCCGCGATCTGCACGCGGCGCTCGACGACCGCGATGGCTACTACCGGTTCTTCGGGCCGCGCCCGAAGAACCTGGACCACATCGCCACGCAGATCGCCACGGACGACCCGAAACACTGTGCGCTGGGCGCGTTCCTGGATCACCGGCTGGTCGGTGTGGCGAACTACGTCGTACTCGACGACGCCCGCTACGCCGAGGTCGCGATGATCGTGGCGCATGAGGACCAGCACGCCGGCATCGGCACCGCATTGCTCGGCCGCTTGGCGCAGGAGGCTCGTCGGCACGGTATCGAGCGGTTCGTCGCCGAGGTCCTGTCCACGAATTCGAAGATGATGCAGCTGTTGATGGATATCGACCTGCCGATCGGCGTACGGCGCGAAGATGATGTGCTCAGCGTCGTTCTGGAGCTCGGCCGTCCGCAAGGTGCGTGAGCGTGCCGGCCACCATGTGATCGCCGCAGCCGCCCGGCCGCAGGGCGCTCACACCGCTGTCGGGCGCGCCACGAGCTCCTCCGATGTGCCGCCTCGATCGGCGAGTGACAATCGCACCGTCGCTCCCGCGGCGAGCCGATGGCGCTGACCGCCGAATTCGACGGTCAGCGCCGCGGCCGGGCCGGGTTCGGACGCGATCTCCAGAATCTCGGTATCGATGCGCACGGTGAGCCGGTGGCCGCGATAGCTCATCGGGAAGTTCAGCTGCCCGAGTTCGCGGGGCCAGCGCGGGTTGAAGATCAGCCGACCGCCCCGAATCTCCAGGCCGGTGAAACAGCGTTGCAGCAGATCGATACTTCCGGCCATGGCGGCCAGGTGGATACCTTCGGCCGTGGTGCCGCCCTGGATATCGTTCACATCGGAATTGAGCACCCTGTCGAAGAAAGTCATGGCCTGGTCGCGGTTGCCTCGGGCGAGGACCCAGGAATATACGACGGCGCTGAGCGTGGACCCGTGCGAGGTGCGCGCGCGATAATATTCGACCGTGCGCGGAATCGCCTCGGGCGGTAGCTGATATCCCATGTGCCCCAGCACATCTCGCAGCTCGTCGGCCGAGAGCAGGTAGAACAGCATGAGGACGTCGGCCTGTTTCGCGGCACGATACCGGTTCACGTCGTCGCCCTCGGCCTCGAGGATGCGGTCCAGGCGGCCGATATCGCCGTACCGCTCACGATAGGCGGCCCAATCGAGTTCGAGGAGCCGGTCGTACCCGGCGAACTGGCTGATCACGCCCTCGTGGAACGGAACGTACATCCGGTCGGCCACCACATTCCACTGCTCGGGTTCCTCGGGCGGGATCCGCAGCGACTGCAGGAGTTCGGCCCGGGTCCGCGCGGGAATGCGCCGCAGCGCGTCGTGGGCGCGGCGGATCACCCATGCCGCCATGACGTTGGTGTACGCGTTGTCGTCGATTCCCGCTCCCGGCGCGTCCGGGTAGCCGGAATGGAATTCGTCGGGGCCGATCACACCGCGGATGTGGTACCGGTCGTCGTGCCGATCGTAGGTCGCCGCGGTGGCCCAGAATCGGGCGATCTCGACCAGTAGTTCGGCGCCCATCCGGGCGAGGAACTCCCGATCGCTGGTGAGCTCGTAGTACTGCCACACGTTGTAGGCCACGGCGATTCCGGCGTGGTGCGCGCGCCGGCTCGGGTCGGAGGTCCAGTGGCCCGATCGCGGATTCAGATGCAGGCGCTGGCTCTCCTCGCGGCCGTCGCTGCCGGACTGCCACGGGAAAAGCGCACCCGCACAGCCTATTTCGCGGGCAAGTCGGCGCGCCTCGGGCAACCGGTGATAACGATACTCGAGCAGCGATCTCGCCGACGACGGCAATCGGAGGTTCAACACCGGCAGCACGAACATCTCGTCCCAGAACACGTGACCGCGATACGCCTCGCCGATCAGCCCCCGCGCCGGGACACCGGTGTCGAGAAACGCGGTGTGCGGGGATACCGTCTGAACCAGGTGCAAGAGGTGCAGCCGAAGGGTCCGCGCCGCGGTCGCGCTGCTGTCCAGATCGATCCGCAGTCTTTCCCACAGCCGTTCCCACGCGAGCGCGTGGTGGTCGAACAGCGCGTCGAAGTCGCCGGCGGCCTCGAGGGCGCGCCGGACCTGGTCCGCCGGAGCCGAGATCGCGTGATCGCGGCCGGTGTACAGGGCGGCGACCTTGTCCACCGTCACCGACTCCCCCACGCTCATCTCGACGTCGGCATCGTTTCCGAAGAGTCCCGGCTCCGCGAATGGACGCCACTCGACCGAACGGCTCGGGTCAGCCGTGCACAACCGGGTCCGTGTCCCGATGGCGATCGGAATATCCGACTGGCGTGTTCGCACGGTCGCCAGCACGGTATCGGGCGCGGGCCCGGACACCTCGGCGGCGCCGAGATGAACCCCGGACAGGTTCCGATACCGTTCGACCAATCCGTTTTCCACGGCCGTATCGATGCCGGAGCGGGTCGTCAGAACTCCGTTCCAGTTCTCGGCGGTGATCCGCACCCGCAGAGCGCAGATGTGCGGTGCGTCCATAGCCGCGAATCTGCGCTCGCAGACCGAGGTGATTCGTCCGGCGCCGTCGCGGAATCGGACGTTCCGGGTCAGCGCGGCATACCGCAGATCGAATTCGGTTCGGTAGGAGAGTAATTCGACCGAATCGAGGTCGTACCAGTCGCCGCCGTCGATACGCCAGGTGAGCGGTAGCCAGTTCGGCAGGTTCACCAGGCTCTCGTTCTCGATCTCCTGGCCGGCGATCGTGTCGGACACGCGGTCGTAGATCCCGGCGGCGTAGGTGCCCGGATAGTGGTGTGGGCCCGCCGTGGAATCGGGCGTGGCCCCCCGGACCCCGAGGTAGCCGTTTCCGATGCCGCACAGCGCCTCACGCAACTTCTCCGCGGACGGGTCGTAGCTGTCGAAGGCGAGGATCCAGGATTCCGGTGCGGCGGAGGTATTCGACTCGGTCAGCAGATCGGCGAGGCGGGCGAGCAGATCGCGGACGCGGGCGGGACACTCGACACCGAATTGGGCCGCGGTGCGCCGGTCCCCCGCTTCGGTGTTGCGGACGCATACCGTGATTCCACCCGCGCCGACCACGTCGAAGGCATCCTCGTCGGTCAGGTCGTCCCCGACGTAGATCGGAATGGCCGGTGCGGCAAGGTGTTCCAGAATCCAGTCGACCGCGCGCCCCTTGTCCCAGCGCACCGGCGGGCGCAGCTCGGTGACCTTGCGCCCGGCGGCCGCTCGCAGGCCCTCCTCGTGGCCGATATTGTGCACGACGGCGATCACGTCCGCGACCTGCTGCTCGGCGACCATGCGATGATGCACGGCCACGGCGAAGCGCTTGTCGTCGACGACGACGCCGGGAACGTCACGCAATTCCAGGCCCAGCCGATTCACGGCACGGGCGAGGGCGGCTTCTGCGGCCGCACCCGCCGCGTGCCGATGCCGCCGCCCATGCGGCGACATGAGTTCGAAGCCATGGCATCCCGCGTACCAGATGCCGGGAATCCCGACGCGCGCGCGAAGATCGTCCAGATCCCGGCCGCTCACGATGGCCACCGGGCAACGCTCGGCCAGTTTCGCGAGTTCCTGCGCCATACCCTCGCGAAGTGCCGCGGCCCCCGGATCGGCGACGATATCGGACAGGGTGCCGTCGAAATCCAGCAATACGGCAGGTTTCCCGGTCTGCAGTCGATCCGCGATCCGCGGCCAGAACTCCAGTGCGTCGGGGATTTCCGACATCCGGGGAAAGCCGCTCCGCAGTTGCACCTCCGCCAGGTCGGTCACGATCTCCTCGGCGCCGAATTCGCGCAAGCGTTCGGCATGTCCGATCCGGTCCACGCCGATGACCAGGCCGAATCCGCCGCGGCGTCCCGCGGCAACACCCGCCTCGGCGTCCTCGACGACCACCGTCCGCTCCGGTCGCACATGCAGCCGATCGGCTGCTTCGAGCAGCATCGCCGGATCCGGTTTGCCACGCAATCCGAGCTCGTCGGCGACCACGCCATCGATCCGGACGGGAAACAGCTCGCCGAGCCCCGCGGCGGCCAGTACCTCGGCACAGTTGCGACTGGCGGAGAACACCGCGGTCGCCATCCCCGTGGCACGCAGCTTCCGAACCAGCGCGACAGTGGAATCGAACGCCGGCACACCGTTTTTCGCGACCCGCGCGAGGAACAGCTGATCCTTCCGATTGCCGAGACCGCAGACGGTCGACGCGTCCGGCGGGTCCGACGGTTCGCCGCGCGGCAGGGTCATCCCCCGTGCCGCGAGAAAGTCCGTGACCCCGTCGTAGCGCGGCTTGCCGTCCACGAAGCGCTCGTAGTCGCTATCGGTGAACGGCGACCGATCCTGCCCCGGCGATGCCGGCCGGTCGGCGAGAAACGTGTCGAACAGCTCCCTCCAGGCCGCCTGGTGAATGGATGCGCTGTCGGTGACGACACCGTCCATGTCGAAGAGCACCGCGTCGAAAACACGGGTGTCGATCACCGCGCCCACCGTATCCTGCTCGTGCACCTGTCCAGCCTGATCCGCGCCGGCACCCCCCGCCAGGGCCACAGGTCGACAATCGGCGCCGTAATCGCGGGCCGCCCGCCCTCACCTTCCAGGACTTCGGACCGCATCCGCGACTCGGGCCGTGTCCCTCTCGTCGCGCTCGCGTTCCTCCAGAGCCGGTTCGAGCTGGGCGAGCGCCCGGTCTACCGGGACCGCCGAACCCCCGCGCCTCGGTCCGGCCGGGTGCGTTGCCACGTTCGCGTACCCGGTTTCACGCCGTAACGGGGACGTTGGTCCTCGGCAGCGAGGCTGCCCGGCCCTGCTCTGCGCAGCCGCACCGAGACAGGCTGATCCCATGCAGACAACAGCATTCCGAATCGTCGTCAGCCCGGAGCGCTGAGACATGCTGCGCGGAACCATTCCGCTCGGCCGCGTCGCGGGCATCCGGCTCGGCGCGCACTGGTCGATAGTGATAACCCTGGCATTGTTCACCTGGGTACTGCGGTCCGGGCTCTCCGGCCTCGGCAGCCCCGCAGTGATCTGGGCCGTGTCCGTGGGCGGCGCGCTCGCGCTGCTGGCCTCCCTCGCCGCACATGAGCTGGCCCATTCGATCGTGGCCCGGCGACACGGTGTGCACGTGGATCGGATCGTGCTGTGGCTGTTGGGCGGAGCGTCGGAGCTGACCGAGGAGCCAGGCGACGCGCGCACCGAACTACGGGTGGCCCTGGCCGGGCCGCTGACGAGCCTGATGGTCGGGCTGCTGTGGTATGCCGCCGCGGTGGCGATCGCGACCGTGGAGCCGCACGGCGTTCTGGTCGCGACGTGCGTGTGGCTCGCGATCATGAATATCGCCTTGGCGGTGTTCAATTTGCTGCCCGGAGCTCCGCTGGACGGCGGGCGGGTGGTCCGGGCACTGATCTGGCGCAGGACCGGCGACCGACTGCGTGCGGCGACCGCGGCGGCACGCGGTGGACAAGCGCTCGGGACGATCCTGATCGTGCTGGGTGCGATCGAGGCGATCGTGGCCCGGCAGCCGGCCGGGTTGTGGCTGGTCCTGCTCGGCTGGTTCCTGCGCAGCTCGGCCAATACCGAGATCTCGGTCGCCGGACTTCGACATCAGCTGGGAGATATCAAGGTTCGTGATGTCATGCGGACCCCGGCGCCAGCGCTGCCGGACCACTGGTCGGTGGCGGATCTGCTGCGTTCCCCCGCTGCCGACAGCGGCCACAGCGTTTTCCCCCTGGTCGACGCCGCGGGTCACCCGACCGCGCTGCTGGCCTGGTCCGACCTGTCTCGCACGCCCCCCGCGGCCCACGCCACAGCCCAGCTGTCCACGCTGGCACGACGCCTGCCATCCGGCGCGGTGGTGCCCGAGGACGAATTGCTCGCCGACGCCGCGACCCGGGTGCTGTTGCGCCCCGCACTGGATGCGCTCGTCGCGGTCGACGCGTCCGGCCGCCCGACCGGAATCGTCACGGCCACGGACCTCGTCGTCGCGTGCGAGCGCTCGGCGCTCGGACTTTCGGTGCGGCCGCCCGCTCCGCCCGCCACCCCCTCGTTTCCCGGACACGAGCTCTGAACGGCACGATAGGAGACGACGATGAGCCGACGGGCCAGCGCCCCGCCGCCGGGAGAGCACCCGGCGCCGTCCCTGCCGAAACGACCGTCCTGGCGGCAATGGCTGCTTCCGGCCGCGATGTTGATCGTGTCCGTCGCCGTGGCGATCTGGCTCGGCCAGCGGTGGACGTCCGCGCCGACCCCGACCAGCTTGAGTTACAGCCAATTCCTCGCCGATATCGATGCGCGCCAGATCAAGACCATCACCATCGAATCCTCCGGCCGAGCCGTCGGAACCCTGGGTAATGGACAGGATTACACGACGGTGATCCCCGCCCAGGCCGGTTCGGGGCTGTTGGACCGATTGGAGAAGGCCGATGTCGCCATGACCGCGAAACCGCCCGCCACCGGAACGTCCGGCTGGTCGCAGCTCCTCGGGTTGGCAGCGGTCTTCGCACCGTTCCTGTTGCTGCTGTGGTGGTTCCGGCGTGCCGGGCGCGGAGCCCAGGGCCAACTGGAGGGCATGCGGGGGGTGGGCAAGTCCAAGGCGAAGGTGTTCGACAGCGAGCGTCCGAACACCACATTCGCCGATGTGGCGGGCTACTCGGGCGCCAAGGCGGAGATCACCGAGGTCGTCGACTTCCTGCGCGCGCCGGAGCGGTACCGCCGGGCCGGAGCGGTCGCCCCGCGCGGCGTGCTGATGATCGGTCCGCCGGGCACCGGCAAGACTCTGCTGGCGCGGGCGGTCGCGGGCGAGGCGGGCGTCCCGTTCCTGTCCGTGGCCGGGTCCAGCTTCGTGGAGATGTTCGTCGGCGTCGGAGCCGCACGGGTGCGGGACCTGTTCGCCGAAGGCCGGAAGCGAGCTCCGGCCATCGTATTCGTCGACGAGATCGATGCGATCGGATCGCGTCGCGGCGGCGGCTCGGCGATGGTGGCCAACGACGAGCGCGAACAGACGCTCAATCAACTCCTGTCCGAGATGGACGGTTTCGACCCTGCCGTGGGCATCGTCGTGCTGGCGGCGACCAACCGGCCCGAGGTGCTCGACCCCGCCCTGCTGCGGCCCGGGCGTTTCGACCGGCAGGTCACCATCCCGTTGCCGACCCTCGCCGAACGCGCGTCGATCCTGGCCGTGCACTGCCGGGGCAAACACCTCGCCCCGGAGGTCGACATGCAGGTCGTAGCCCGCGGCACCCCCGGATTCTCCGGAGCCGATCTGGCCAATCTCGCCAACGAGGCCGCGATATGCGCGGTGCGGGAGGACCGCACGGTGATCGGGTCCGCCGACTTCGAGGCGGCTCGCGACCGGATCCTGCTCGGCCGCCGCGAAGGGTCCAACGTCCTGCTGCCCGGTGAGAAATACGCGGTAGCGGTGCACGAGAGCGGGCACGCTCTGGTCGCGGCGCTGTCCGCACATGCCGATCCGGTAGCCAAGGTCACCATCCTCCCGGCCGGGCAGACACTCGGCAGCACCGAACAACTGCCGCTGGTCGAACGCCACCTCTACAGCGAGGACTACCTGATCGATACGCTGACCGTACGTCTCGGTGGCCGGGCCGCCGAGCTGGTCGTCTTCGGCAAGGGCTCCACCGGCGCCGGAAACGACCTGGCGCAGGCCACCGAACTGGCCACCAAGATGGTCCGCGAATTCGGGCTCTCCGCCGCACTGGGGCCGGTCGGATATCCGCAGGGCGGGTCGGTGTTCCTCGGCGGCGGCGGTGCGGAGTTGTCCAGCCGTCCGTTCGCCGAAGCCACCCAGGCGGCCATCGACGCGGAAGTATCCCGGCTACTGCGTGAAGCCGAACACCGCGCTGCCGACCTGATCGAATCCCGTCGCGACGCGCTGCAACGGCTCGTGGCACTGCTCCTGGATCGCGAAACCGTCGACGGCGGCGACGTTTACGCGCTGGCCGGGGTAGCCGCTCCCACGGATATCTCCGGTGCCGCTCCCGCGGCTACGGTGGCGCCGCATCGCAGCCGCCGCGCGGAACCTGCCCCCACATCGCACGCCCCTTCACCCCAACAAACCGCCCCCACGCCGTAAAAGTTCGATTGCCGTGACACCGGCACTTCGGGTGCGGGATCGATGGCACATCCGAAGCCTCGACACTGCCGCCATCATCACACCACCACGCCGTTGTGGTGACGTAGGCCGCGTCGGCGACCACGTTGTCGCCGCGGACATTCCGGGAAACCCACTGCGTGAAGCGCCGGCCCGGACGCCTCATCCAGCCGCGCAGTCGCGACGGGATATCGCCCCGCTCGCCCTGCACATCGTCGATCCATGACTACATCATCGGTCTCGGACGCGGAGGCTCCTAGTAACCAAAGTCACTGCGCCAGCGCCGTTTCGGAACCTTCGCCGGTATCCGTCGCTCCGATCCGTCCCGCCGTACCGGGGACCTACGACCCTTCGTCAGACGACCACCGGACCTGCCCCCGGTCCGGCCGCGCGGCGCACGATGGGAGCAACGGCGGACAACTGCCGAATGGCTTGCGGTATGCGAACTTCGGCTCGTGATCGCCGGACCGGTGGTACGCGCTGAACATCTGCGACCGACCGACGCGCCCGGATTCTCCGAGCAAGTCGAGGTGACAGGTTCAACCGCCGCCGTTTCGGGGTATCACTTCAGTCCGATGACCCGTGTTCGGTAAATCGGTCGTCAGCGGGTGTCGAGTGTCCGCGCCGCGCACCGAGTCATGACCGGGCCGAGTGCGACGAGGCATCAGGAAAGGGATTGTGCGCCATGGCTGCGTCGAAGATCGATGGTAATGGCCGCCCGCACCGCCCGATGCCCATCAGCGAATCGGAGGCCCTGCGGTTGCTCGCTGCCGCGCCCTACGGGCGCGTGGTGTTCACCAGGGATGCCCTGCCCGCGATCCGGCCGGTCAACCACCTGGTCGAAGACGGGTTGATCATCATCCGGACCCGGCTCACGTCCCGGCTCACCGCGAGCGTGCGCGCGAATCACAAGGTGGTCGTCGCGTATCAGGCCGACGATATCGACCCGATTCGCCGCATCGGGTGGTCGGTCGTGGTGACCGGTATCGCGCGCACCGTCGACGATCGGGACCGGATCGCCCGGTACGAGGAACTGCTCGAGCCGTGGGGTGACAGGGTCATGGACGTCGTGGTGGAGATCGAGCCGTCCATCATCAACGGCATCCGTCTCGACGGCATCGCCGAATCCGATTGATCGTCAGCAGTTCTGGCGAGGCACTTGGTCCATTGCCACGGGTCGATTGGTCTCTGTCGCCCAGTACGTCCGCCACCCACCATGTGAGAGGTGCGCAGTCAGCATGAGGAGTGGGTGCTCCCTGCCGGGCTGAATCCCGAGGAGGCCGCGGATCGGTTACTCCGCGATCTGCGCAGCAACCGATCCGGTTTGACGACCACCGAGGCCGGGCGGCGGCTGCTGCAATACGGCCCCAATGTGCTGCACAAACGAGGTGGCCGACAGTGGCCCACGGAACTGGTGCGGCAACTCACCCATCCGCTGGCGCTGCTGCTGTGGCTCGCCGCGGGCCTGCTGCTGCTCGTCGGCTCGGACGTGGTGGCCGGCGCAGTGCTGCTGATCATCGTGCTGAACGCGACATTCTCCTTCGTGCAGGAGATCGAGGCCGGTCGCGCGGTGGAGGCGTTGGCGAAATACCTGCCGCAACGAGCCAAGGCCGACCGTGACGGGGTGGTACGCGAGATCGATGCGTCCGAACTGGTGCCCGGTGACATCGTGGTACTCGAGGAGGGCGATCGGATCGCCGCGGATATCCGGCTGCTCGCCGGGGCGGTCGAGGTCGACATGTCGGCGTTGACCGGCGAGTCGATGCCGGCGCTGCGGTCCGCGGCGACGGTCGAGGTGAACGTGCCGCTGCTGGAGGCTCACGAGCTGGTCTTCAGTGGTACCAACTGCACCGGCGGACAGGCGCGCGGCGTCGTATTCGCCACGGGAATGCATACGGAGATCGGCCGGATCGCGGCGCTGTCCGAACGGGTGAAGACCGAACCGAGCCCGCTGGAACGGCAGGTTCGACGGGTGGCGTGGCTGATCGCCCTGGTCTCGGTGATCCTGGTGGCGGCGTTCATCCCGCTGGCCACCTTGACCGCTCACCTCACCTTGGTCAACTCGCTGGTGTTCGCGGCGGGCCTGCTGGCCGGAATGGTGCCCGAGGGGCTGCTGCCGGTCATCACACTCGCGCTGGCGGTCGCGGTGCGCAGCCTGGCGAAGCGCGGGGCACTGGTCAAACGCCTGTCCGCGGTCGAGACACTCGGCTCGACCGACGTCATCTGCACGGACAAGACCGGCACGCTCACCCGGAACCAGATGACGCCGATCGCGGTCTGGACGATGGCGGGCCGACTCGAGATCGACTCCGCCACAACGGATCCGGCGTCACACTCGGCTCCGGTGTACGACTCGCTCGCACGAATCGCGGCTCAGTGCAACAATGCCCGCCTGGACGGGGAACAGGGTCCGACCGGCGACCCCACGGAGGTCGCGGTGCTGACCACCGCGCGGACGTTCGGCGCGGATACCGACGCCTCCCACCGGGAAGCTCACCGCCGCTGGCAGTTCCACTTCGACCCGGAACTCAAGCTGATGTCGACCGTCGACGACCACGGCGACGGATTCCAGGTCATCCACACCAAGGGCGCGCCCGAATCGGTGCTGCCGCGCTGCACCGGCGTCCTCGACCCGTGCGGCGAACCCGCACCGCTCGACGACGAACAACGGGCGCGAATCGATCGAGCGGTGAATTCGTTTGCCGCCGAAGGATTTCGCGTCCTGGCCCTGGCCCAGCGGGCGCTGCCCGGACGGCCGCCGCACCGCCGCGCCGACGCCGAACACGATCTGTGCCTGGCCGGTCTGATCGCCATGCTGGACCCGCCCCGGCCCGGTGTGGCCGATGCCGTCGCCCAGTGCCGCACCGCGGGTATCCGCGTCATCGTCATCACCGGCGATCACCCGCTGACGGCCGCCGCCATCGCCGAACGCGTGGGCATCACGGGCAAGCACCCGACGGTCGTCACCGGCGACCAGTTCGATCGACTCGACGAGCACGACCTGGCCGCGCTCATGCGGGCCCAGCCGGAGATCATCTTCGCGCGCGCGACACCCGAGGCCAAACTGCACATCGCCGAGGCGCTGCGGCGCGACGGCCACGTCGTGGCCATGACCGGTGACGGCGTCAACGACGCCCCCGCGCTGCATCGCGCCGATATCGGTGTGGCCATGGGACGTTCGGGCACCGACGTCGCGCGGGAGGCGGCCACGATGGTGCTCACCGACGACGATTTCAGTTCGATCGTCGCCGCCGTGCGAGCGGGCCGACGCATCTACGACAACGTCCGCAAGTTCATCGTCTACATCTTCGCCCACGCCACTCCGGAGACCATGTCGTTCCTGGTGTTCGCACTGAGCGGCGGCGCTATCCCGCTGCCGCTGACCATCCTGCAGATCTTGGCCTTCGACGTGGGCAGCGAAACACTGCCTGCGCTTGCGCTGAGCCGAGAACCCGCCGAGCCCGGCATCATGACCCGCCCGCCGCGCCCGCGCACCGAGGGCGTGATCCGGGGGCCCATGCTGATGCGTGCCTGGCTGTTCCTCGGCTTGATCGTCACCGTCCTGCAGCTGTCCGGATTCTTGTACGTGCTCTACGCCGCGGGCTGGCATCCCGGCCTGCCCACCGGGCCCGGAACCCCGCTGCACCACGCGTATCAGCAGGCGACGACGATGACCTTCCTGGGCATGATCGCCGGGCAGATCGGTACCGTGTTCGCGGTCCGGACCCAGTACGCGTCGCTGCGCTCGGTGGGTGTGTTCAGCAATCGCTACCTGCTGGGCGCAATCGCGGCCGAGATCGCGCTCGCGGCGCTCTTCGTGTTCAGCCCGCCCCTGCAGGCGCTGCTGGGCACCGCCGCGTTGACGCCGGGCCAGCTGGCGCTGCTGCTGCCCTACCCGATCATCGTGTGGGGCGCGGACGAACTGCGCCGCTTCCTGATCCGCCGCCGCGACCGGGGAGTTCCCGCGCGATCCGCCGAGCATTGACCGGCCGAGGCCAGGCCGTCCGCGTTCGCGCGGCACTCGCGATCGGCGTTCCGGTTCGTTCCGGTGTCACAGCGGCTGTACGACCTCGTCGAGTGGCAGTCGCGGCGTGGCCGGGATGGCGTCGGCACTCGATGCCGCCCAACCGGCCCGGATGATCACCTGCGGAAAACCGCTGTCGTGCAATACTTCCGCCCGCACCGCGGCGCGCGTGTCGGCCAGTTCGAGCGGCTCGGTCAGCAGGCAGGTCGCCAGGCCCATCGCCGTCGCGGTGAGCAACACCGCACTGGCCGCCTCCCCGGCACGCAGCTGCGATATCCGCTCGTCACCGGAGGTGCTGAGCACGAGCATGGTGTCCTCGCCGTCGATGTCGTCGATCACCGCCTGCCCCAGTCCTGGGTCGGCGAACGGACGTACGGTGGCATCGGTGGAACTCACCGCGCTGCGCGCGGGCACACCCTGCGGTGCCGCATGATGACCGCTCCACTCGTGCAGCTCGGCGGTGTAATCGAAGTCCCGGGCATGCGCACGCGAGGCGATTTCGAATGCCCGAAGCAGTCCGGCGCGTTCGTATCCGCTGTCGACGTCGTGCACCAGCACACCGTTCGACCGGCCCGCCTCGACGAGGGCGTCGATGTGGCCCGCGGTGACCTTCCAGGAGGTGAACCGACGGCGATCGCTGCGGCGCTCGTTGATGGCCCGCGCGAGGCGGATCGACTCGTCCGTGGGCGTCGCCCGATGGAATTCGATGGAGGCCAGGTGGGCCGGCTCGGCCGGATTCGGTAGCCGGTGCACGTGCGTGTCCCAGCCCAGCACCTGTGCACCCACACGCAGGTGATGCAGTGCCGCGCCACAGCTGATCGTCAGGTTCCGCCCATCGGGATCGGCATACGGCAGGCGACGGGTCTCGTCGGCGTACAGATGGAGGGTGCTTTCCCCGACCCGCCACAGCCACGGTTGGGTGTTGTGCACCGACGGGGCGCGCACGGCCATCCGCAGAGCGGACTCGATCGTGTGGCTGTCCGGATGGTTCGACATCGTTGGTCTCCGATCAGAATTGGCCGGGCACAGCGAGGAACTGGCCGGCGGTGGCGCCACCGTCGAGCACGAACTCCGAGCCGGTGGAGAAGGTTGCCTCGGTCACGATGAAACGGACCATCGCCGCCACCTCGTCGGGCTCGCCGAAGCGCGGCAGCGGCGCCGCGGCTACCACGTCCTCGCCCATCATCGAGGTCATCGGGGTGTGGATCGGGCCGGGATGGACCGAGCACACGCGCACGCCCGCCGCGCCGAATTCGAGGGCCGCGGTCTTGGTCAGTCCGCGCAGGCCCCATTTGCTCGCGACGTAGGCGCCGAGCCCGGCGTAACCGATCAGTCCGGCGGTGGAGGAGACGTTGACGATCACCCCGCCGCCCGCGGCCCGCATCCGCGGCCCGGCAAGATGCATGCCCAGCCACGGCCCGTACAGATTGACGCCGACGACATGCCGGAACGCCACCGGCGTCTCGGTCTCCACATCACCGAAGTCGATGATTCCCGCGTTGTTGACCAGGACCGCCAGCGGGCCGAACAGAGCTTCCGCGTCATCGATCACCGTTCGCCAGTCGCTCTCGTCGGTGACGTCCAGACGCCGGAAAACCGCGTTCCCGCCCAGTGATTCGGCCGTTGCGGTGCCATCGTGTTCGAGTATGTCGGCGACCACCACCCCGAACTGTTCCTTCGCCAGCGCCGCGGCCACGGCGGCGCCGATTCCGCGCGCACCACCGGTGACGATGGCGCTGCGACCGTTGGAGTCGGTCATGATCGGTGCGTCCTTCCGAATATGTGCTCGAGCCGCTCGAACTGCTCACCATCAGCCTCCCGCCGCGGCGGCGTCCGCCGAGACGGCCGAAAGTCACGATGCGACGGGCCATCGGCCCGCTTTCCCCGCGTCCCGCCCCCCGGAGCCATCCGGCCGCGGGGGCGGTCCCGGCGTAACCCGTTGTGCACCATCACATCTGCATCATCATCGGCGGGCAGATGCCCATGCCCCGCAACCACATCATGAAGGCGTGCATCGCCTGCATCATCGGGGACTGCATATTCATGAGACCGGTCTCCTTCGTCTTGCCACAACCGCAATCGGTATCCCTACGATCCGTCGACGGGCACTCCTCGCGGCAGAGTCCGAGGACACACCCCGGCCCGCCCAACGTCACCGGCTCCGCTGCCGCGTCCCGCCCGGCACTACGGCGAAGCCGTAGCGCACGGCGCGCAAGCTAGCCCGGCAATGCCGAGGGTGCTTGTTCCGCATCGTCCGTGACGTAGTGGTCGTCCTCGAGCTGCTCGAACAGTTCGGCGATCCGCTCGGGCGCTCCCGGGCTGCTTCCCGGGGCGCCCAGTGCGGCCGTCGCCGCCGCGATGCCCAGCCGGACCGCGTCGCCGAGCGACATCCCGCGCACCATGCCGACCGCGATACCGCCGACCATCGCATCCCCCGCACCGATTCCGCTGCACACGGGCACCGGGATCGCCGGGAAGAACTCTTGCGTATCCGATGTCACCGCGAGCGCACCACCCGCGCCCAGGGATACGACGACGATGTGCGCGACCCGGTCCGAGATCAGTTCTCGCGCCGCGGCGATCTGCTCGTCGCTGCCGGTCAACCGGCGTCCGAACAGTTCACCGAGCTCGCGCACACTCGGCTTCAGCAGGAATACGCCGCTGTGCACATGCCGCAATGCCGCACCGGAGGTGTCCAGGACGAGCGGCACGCCTCGAATGGCCATCCGCTCGGCCAGCGTTCGATAGAAATCGTCCGGCACACCCGGCGGCAGACTCCCGCTGGCCACGACCACCTGCGCGGACTCGGCAGCCTGATCGACCGCACCGAGCACCGCTTGCTGTTCGGCATCGCTCAACGTGGGACCGGGCAGGACGAAACGGAACTGCTCCCCCGAGGTCTTGTCGGTGACCGACACACTTTCCCGAGTCGGCTCGGCAATCGGAACCGGCCGCATCGACACCCCCGCCGCCAGCACCAACTGTTCCAGGCGCCTGCCCGGATACCCGCCCGCGGGGAACACCGCCGTTGCCGTCGCACCCAGTGCGAGCACCGTGCGCGCGACATTGATTCCTCCGCCGCCCGGGTCGATTCGTGGTGGGTCGCAACGCATCTTGTCCACCGGACGGACGCGGTCGACGCGCGTGCAGATATCGATGGCCGGATTCATCGTCAGCGTGAGAATCGACATGGCAGCACCCCGCTCACGCTTGCCGAGCCGACAGGCTCGCCGCCGCGGCCCTGGACGGTGCGCGAGCCGCGTCGTGCCGCCGCTCCGCGTCGAGGACCGTCCGCGTGGTGGCGATCAGCGTGTCGGGGTCCAGGCTGATGGAGTCGATGCCGAGTTCGACGAGGAATTCGGCCATATCCGGGTAGTCCGAGGGCGCCTGGCCGCACAGTCCGGAGTGAATTCCGTTGCGGCGGCAGCCTTCCACGGCGAGCCGGATCATTTCCTTCACCCCGGGATCTCGTTCGTCGTAGTCGAAGGCGACGACCTCGCTGTCCCGGTCGACACCGAGGGTGAGCTGGGTCAGATCGTTGGAGCCGATGGAGAATCCGTCGAACAATTCGGCGAATCGATCGATCAGTACGACATTGTTCGGGATTTCGCACATCGCGTAGACCTCCAGGTCGTTCTCCCCGCGCACGAGCCCGAGTTCGGCCATGCGCGCCAGTACGTTCCGCGCCTCGGCCACCGTGCGCACGAACGGCAGCATCAGAATCACATTGGTCAGCCCCATATCCTCGCGCACCCGCCGCATCGCGGCGCACTCCAGCGCGAACCCCTCGGTGTAGGCGGGGTGCGCATAGCGCGACGCGCCCCGGAAGCCGAGCATGGGGTTGGCCTCGATCGGTTCGAAATCGCGTCCGCCCAGCAGGCCGGCGTACTCGTTGGTCTTGAAGTCCGACATCCGCGCGACAACCGGCTTGGGCCAGAAAGCCGCGGCGATGGTGCCGATTCCCTCCGACAGGCGGCGGACGAAGAAGTCCGCGCCGTCGGCGTACCCGTGGGTCAGCCGCGACAGTTGTTCCCGCACCTTCGGATCGCCGACCTTCTCGGGATGCATCAGAGCGAGCGGATGGGCCTTGATCGAGTTGGTGACGACGAACTCCATCCGGGCCAGGCCGACACCGTCGTTGGGCATCATCGCCGTCGAGAACGCCCGATCCGGATCGGCCAGGTTCACCATGATCCGGGTGCGGGGCCGGGGCAACTCGTCGATCATCAGATGCTCGACGTGGAAGGCGAGTTCGCCCGGGTAGATCCGCCCGACATCGCCCTCGGCGCACGAGACGGTGACCATCTCGCCCAGCGGTATCGCGGTGGTGTCCGAGACGCCGACGACCGCCGGGATGCCCAGCTCCCGCGCGAGGATGGCGGCGTGGCAGGTGCGTCCGCCGCGAGCGGTGACGATCGCGGCCGCGGTCTTCATCACCGGCTCCCAATCCGGTGTGGTGGTGTCGGCGATCAGCACCTCGCCGGGCCTGAAGTCGCTCAACTGCGCCACGGTAGCGATGCGATGCGCCAGGCCGGTGGCGACCCTCTCCCCCACGGCACGTCCCACCGTCAGTGCCGGAGCGCGGGCATCGAGGACGTAGGTGTCCAGCGTGTTCGCCGCTCGCCGCGACCCGACGGTTTCCGGACGGGACTGCACGATGTACAGCCTGCCGTCGAGACCGTCCTTGGCCCATTCGATATCCATCGGTCGCCCGTAGTGGCGCTCGATCGCGCACGCCGAAGCGGTCAAGGTGAGCACCTCGTCGTCCGAGAGGCAGAACCGGTCCCGCTCGGCGTGGGGGGTGGGAACGTTGCGAGTGGTGCGGCCGGCCTCCCCCTCGACATAGATCATCTTCACCGCCTTGTCGCCGAGTTCACGCCGCAGCACCGCCCGGTGTCCGGCCTCGAAGGTCGGCTTGTGCACGTAGAACTCATCCGGATCGACCGCGCCCTGCACGACGTTCTCGCCCAGACCGTAAGCGCCGGTGACGAATACGACGTCCCGGAAGCCGGACTCGGTATCCAGAGTGAACATCACCCCCGAGCACGCCAGATCCGCGCGGACCATCTTCATCACCCCCACCGACAGGCCCACCTTCAGGTGGTCGAAGCCCTGGTCGATGCGATAGTGGATCGACCGGTCGGTGAACAGGCTGGCGAAGCAGCGGCGCACCGCGTCGAGCAACTGCTGCTCGCCGCGGACGTTGAGGAAGGTCTCCTGCTGGCCCGCGAAACTGGCGGTCGGCAGGTCCTCGGCCGTCGCGGAACTGCGCACCGCCAGGCTCAGATCCGGGCCGTATTCGTCCCGCAGGCGCCGGTACCCGGCCAGAATCCGACTCGTGAGGTCATCGGAAAGCCCTGCGCCGTAGACGATCTCGCGTGCCCGGCGACCACGCTGCGCGAGATCGGATAGATCGTCGGGGTCCAGGCCCGCCAGCGCGTCGGTGAGCGGACCCCAGGCGCCCGCCGCGGTCAGCATGTCTCGGTAGGCGTCCGCGGTGATCGCGAAGCCGTTCGGCACACGAACACCCGCCTCCGCGAGCGAGCGGTACATCTCGCCCAGTGAGGCATTCTTCCCGCCCACCGACGCCACGTCCGCAATACCGAACTCGTCGAAGAATCGAACGTAAGCGGTTCCGGTCATCGCCGTAACTCCCACTGTCGTCGTATCCGCGCCGCAGCCTCGCCGCGGTCTCCATGACGTCGCGTGTGTACCTCGCCGCGACACATATCACTCAACCGGCCGAGCCCGCCGCAGCCCAGGGACCGAAGTCATCACCACAGCGGCACACCGGCCCGCATATCCGGTCCGCGCGGCGACCGGACCGCGGCGTGTGGGGATTCGCTCCGGCGGCCGACCGCAGGATGTCCGAGGACCGCGTATCCGGTGACCTTCGGCCGTGCCGCGCCGGAGCAGCGGAAACGACGATCGGTAATCGGGGGCCACATTTCGCCGACAGCATTCAGGAGAACGCGATGAAGGGCTTATCCGGCAAACGCAGTACGCCCCGGCACGATGACGACGTTCACCAGTTGGTCTCGGCGAAAGTCGTCGTCGGCGTCGATGGATCGACCGGGGCGGACGCGGCCCTGCGGTGGGCGGTGCGCTACGCCGGCCTGCACGGCCGCGGGCTGCACATCGTGCACGGTATGAACACCTCGGGCGCCACCTGGCCCGACGGCGCTTACGCGGTGAGCAACACCTGGCTGCTCGACGAGGCCCGCGCCAACGGCGAGTCCGTCATCGCCCGAGCCACCCAGCTGGCCCGGGTGCTCTCCCCGGACCTGTCCGTCACGACGGAGTTGCCGGCGGACAACGCCGCCACCCTGCTCATCACCCGCAGCGCCGCGGCGTTCGCGGTGGTGATCGGCGCCACGGGATCGGCGGGAACGCTCGCGCACCTGGGTTCGACGCTGCTGTCGGTCGTCGCCCACGCGCACGGCTCGGTCATCGTGGTCCGCACCGACCCCGACGCCGGCGACGTCGTCCGGTCCGCCGGACCGATCGTGGTCGGCATCGACGGTGGTCCGCTCAGCGACGCGGCCATCGCGGCGGCGTTCGCCGAGGCGGCCCAGCACAACACCGATCTGGTCGCCGTCCACGTGTGGAACGACCAGAACTTCGGTCACTACGCGGGGTACGACACGCTCCGGTTCGCCGAGGGTAATCCCGCCGAGGCCGAGAACGCCGTCATGGCCGAACGCATCGCCGGGTGGCAGGAGAAATACCCCGACGTCGCAGTGATCCGAACGTCGTACGCCTACGCACCCGCAGAGCATCTGCAGACGTGGTCGCAATCCGCGCAGTTGGTGGTCGTCGGCAGTCGCGGACGCGGCGGCTTCGCCGGGATGTTGTTCGGCTCCACGGCCAATTTCCTGGTCCAGCACGCACGCTGCCCGGTCATGGTGGTACATCCGTAGGACGTTCAGCCGATGGTTTCATCGGCCCTGTGCTGCAGCCATTCCGATAGCGGCGGCGCCTGCACCTCTCCCGAGGGCGACGGCGGGTCGGCGACGGTGCGCGCCTCCTCGACTCCCTCGACGGTCATGGCCAGCGCCGATACGGTGCGCTGCTCGTGGGCGTCGGCGAACAGGCCCCGGATACTGACGTGGCCGTCGGTGACGGTGATGGTCCACTGCCTACGGCTGCCCGCGTAATTGTCCAGCCGCGCGCGGACTTTCGATTCGATCGCGGCGTCGTCGCGGATCAGGGCGCGCAGCAGGTCGCGCCGAGCCACGATGCCGACCAGCACCCCGGCCTCCACCACCGGCATGGACCGCAGATGCAGTGCCAGCATGCGAGCGGCGATGACGCCGGTCAGGGTGCCGGGGTCCACCACCTCGACCGGAACAGCCATCGCCGCCTCGACATTCGCTCCGATGTGCGCGTTTTCCGCCGCAAGCGCGTCGGACTCCGAGAGCATGCCCAGAACGTGCTCGTCGTCGTCCACCACCGGAAGCGCCGCGAAACCGTGCTCGGTCAGCAGTGCGATCGCCTCGCGGAGCGAAGTCTTCGGACGCACCGTCACCACGGGACGGCTCAGAATATCGCGGGCGTACATGATGTCTCCTCCTGTTTGCTTATGCCACAACGGTTTTCGAGTACCTTGTGCTCACGGCATGACCGTCCCGTTCCGATCGACCAACCGCCACTCGGCTTCCCACCGAGCGCTGCGCTGCCGATCCAGCAGCTGCCCGAAGCCCAATGTCGAGAACACCACGGCCGATACGACAGCGAACAGCACCGTTATCGCGGAGCCGACGCCGCGGAAGGCCGCAGCGCTCGTGGGCAGCGGGCCCGTCGACGGCCCGCCGTCCGGCCCGAGCCACACCTGCATCCGGTCCCCACGCCGCGCCGTGGACGGCACCACGACTTTCGCCGACCCGTGCTTTCCCTGATCGGCCCACACGACCGGCGCCTGCCAGTCGTGTTCGACCGTGACCTCGGAGTCGTGCGTGCTGCTGACGGCCGTCTCCACGGGGTCCGCCGAAAGTGTCGCGGTCACCGCGGTCTGCGCGGCATTGCCCGCCTTGATCCGCGCGACCGTCTGCGTGTACTGCGCGGTGCCGATCGAACAGCACACCGGCACTGCCGCGAGAATCAGGACCGCGGCGAGAATCCGGACGCCGGCCTGTAGCCGATCCGACGACCGCAGCAGCGGGTTCCGACTCCACGGCCCGAGGATGCGGTGCCAGCGCAACCGCGCCGGCGCCGGCGTACCGGTCGGGTGAATGCTCCACATGACATGTGTCCTCTGCTTCCTGGCGAAGGCTCCAGATCTCAGCATTGCCTGCGCACGCGCCGTTCAGCACGGCCGAATGTCACCGGAACGGCCGTGATTCGGAAGGGATCGGGGGCCCGCCACTCGAGGCCCTAAGACCCCTCCCCGACGGCCCGGCGCGCAATAGCGTGAGGTGATGACCGCGCTCCCCGTCGACATCGTCGCGAAGGCAGTCCGTTCCGCCGGGCTCGCGCCCTCGCTGCACAATTCACAGCCTTGGCGCTGGATGTTCGACAGCGACCATCTGGACCTGTACGCCGTGCCCGAACGGATGCTGCCCACCACCGATCCGACCGGACGCCAGATGTTCCTGAGTTGCGGAATCACCCTCGGCCATCTCCGCACCGCGTTGACCGCCGCGGGCTGGGGCACGACCGTCGCCTACTGTCCGAACCCGAACCGCCGCACACATGTCGCCACCGTCCGATTCACACCCCATTCCTCGGTCACCGACGCCGAACGCGATCTCGCCGAGGCCATCCGGCAACGGCACACCGATCGGTTGCCGATGCGGCCGCCGGCCGGCTGGGCCGACTTCGAAACGGTCCTGCGCTCGACATTCGATCCCGCCGACGCGGTGCTGGACGTGGTGCCCGAATCCGCCCGCTCCGTGCTGGCGCACGCCAGCAGCCTCACCGCCGCGGTGCGTTACCGGGACGCGGAGTACCAATCCGAGCTGATGTGGTGGACCGGAATCGCCGATCCCGACATCGGGATTCCCGAGTCCGCGCTGTTGTCGGCGGACGAGCGTGCCCGGGTGCCGCTCGGCCGCAGCTTTCCGCTCACCGAACACCGTCCGCATCGAGCCGCCTCGCCGGATGCGGCGACCGTGCTCGTGCTGTCGACCGATTCCGACAGCCGGGCGGATCTGATGCGGGGTGGTGCGGTGCTCTCGACCATCCTGCTCGAATGCACGGCGGCCGGTTATGCCACGTGCGTGCTCACTCACCTGACCGAATATCAGCGCAGCCGCGATATCGTCCGAGATCTCATCGGTGACACCGCGCTGCCGCAGACCCTGATCCGCGTCGGCACGGCGGCGCCCGACAGTGTCCAGGAGCCGCGCACGCCACGCCTGCCTCTCGGCGAGATCCTGCACGTCGCCGGGTGATCGTCCGGGTCCCCGCCGAGCGGTCCGCCGCCCCCCTGGACAGCCGCGAACGCCGTTCACTCGGCGGCTGCCATGGCACCCGTTGTTGCTAAACTGTCGAGTGTTCCCCGAACGCACGATTTCGCCTGAGATCGCGGGACCAGCAGAAGGGGGCGTCATGTCCCGGTCTTCGGACGCGTATTCCGTGCGCGAGACGCTCTCGCAATTACGGTTGCGCGAACTGCTCGATGAGGTGAAAGACCGCATCGAGCAGATCAGTGATGCCCGAGAACGAATAGACGGACTCGTCGAGGCGATGCTGACAGTCACCTCCGGGCTCGATTTGGACGAGACGCTGCGCACCGTCGTGCGTACCGCGACGAGCCTGGTCGGCGCCCGCTACGGAGCACTCGGCGTCCGCGGGCAGGGCCATGAGCTGGTTCAGTTCATCTACCGGGGTATCGACGACGACCAACGCGCCCTGATCGGCGATCTTCCCCAGGGACACGGCGTACTGGGAGTGCTGATCGATGAGCCGAAGCCGATTCGGCTGGACCGTATCTCCGATCATCCCGCGTCGGTCGGATTCCCGCCGAACCATCCGCCGATGGACAGCTTCCTCGGAGTGCCGATTCGCATCCGCGATGTGGTGTTCGGCAATCTGTACCTGACCGAGAAGCTCAACGGCCAGGCATTCACCGAGGACGACGAGATCGTGATGCAGGCGCTGGCGGCCTCGGCCGGTGTGGCCATCAACAATGCGCATCTGTACGAATCGGCTCGCAGCAGACATGCGTGGATCTCGGCGACCCGTGACCTGACCGCGGAATTCCTCGGCGGCGCCGGCTCCCGCGAGGTGCTGGGCCACCTGGTCGAGCACGCGCGCCAGCTGACCTCTTCGGAGCGGGCGATACTGGCGGTCTGCCGCGACCCGGATGTGCCTGTCGACCAGATCACCCATCTGGACATCACGGGCGTTGCGCCTTCCGGCCCGGTTCCGCCCAGGGTGAAGATCATCGATAGCGACATCGGCAGTGTCTTCCGCACCCGAACCGCGCGGCAACTCACAGCCGGATCGGATGCGGAACTGCTCGGCGACGGCCCGGCGCTGCTGCTTCCGCTGCACACCGGTGACACCGCACTCGGCGTGCTGATCACCACGAGGCCGGAGGGATCCATGGACTACACCGATGAGATCCTCGACCTGGCGACGAGCTTCACCACTCAGGCCGCGGCGGCGATGCAGATGGCAGCCACCCGGGAACGGGTCCAGGAATTGAGCGTGCTCAGCGACCGCGACCGCATCGCCCGCGACCTGCACGATCAGGTGATCCAGCGCCTCTTCGCCGTCGGCCTGCTGCTCCAGGGCACGGTGCCGCGTAGCAACAAACCCGAAGTGCGACAACGGATCACCGAGGCGGTCGAGGAATTGCAGCAGGTGGTGCAGGAGATCCGCACGACCATCTTCGATCTGCACAGCGACGATCCCATACTCGGGCACTTGCGGCGGCGTATCGATGAGGTGGTCCGCCGGCAGACCGCGGATTCACAGATCGCGACGTCGGTCCGGGTCACCGGCCCGCTCTCGACGCTGGACGGCGTACTGGGCGACCATGCCGAGGCGGTGATCCGCGAGGCGATCAGCAACGCCGTACACCACGCCAGCGCCGACCACCTCACGGTCGAGATCCACGTCGACGAGGACCTCAGCATCATCGTGGAAGACGACGGCCGCGGCATCCCGCCCGGTCGGCCCACCAGTGGCCTGGCCAATCTGGCGAACCGCGCGAAAGAGTGCCACGGCTCCTTCGATGTCACCCCGGCGGCGAATCCCGGCCCCGGCGATGCCCCGGGGACCCGCATCCGCTGGACGGCCCCACTGCGCTGAGCCCTGCCAGGGCATCGGCCGGAGTCCGATGTCCATGAGGTGACGCCTCCGCGACCCCCGGGGCACGGCCCCGCGGATGGACCAAGGACACCGTACAACGGACGAAAAGCCCTGTGCTGCCAGCGGAATTGCGCGTTGACTGGCCGTAACGCGGACACCAGCCAGGGCTCGGCCATGAACAGCGGTGGGTCGATCGACACGAGGAGGCGGCCATGGAATATCGAGTGAACGTGTGCGAGTCGACGCCTCAGACCATGTTGCGCCTGTCCTGGGAACTGCACCGGGACCAGATCGGCGCGGATATCGCCGCCGGGATGCGCGAATTGACCGCCACCACCGATCGAGTCGGCCTGACCGCCTGCGGCGCCCCGACCATCACCTATCGCAAGGACACCGAGCCCGACGGGAATATCGAGGTCGACTTCGGGGTGCCGGTGGATCTCGGCACCACCTTGGGGCCGTGGTCCGGGGCCGAGGTGGTTGCGGAGCCGGGCAGCCTGGTGGCCCGCACATGTCACCGCGGCGGATACGACCATCTGGACACGGCGTACCGGGCGCTGGACGAGTGGATTCGCGAGTGCGGATATCGGCCCGCGGGCCCACCGACCGAGGTCTATCTGGTCGGTCCCGAGGAGACGAGCGACCCGCGCCGGCTGATCACCGAAATCCGCATCCCCGTCGTCCGGCCCGCGGTCATCGGCGTGCACGTGGACAGATCGTTCGAGGAGACGGTCGGACTCACCCGGCAGGCGCTGACAGGACTGGGTTTCGAGATCGTCAGCGAGACCGATCTGCGGGCGCTGCTGCGCGACCGGGTCGGCACACACATCGCGGACCACCTGGCCCTGCACGCCTACCACCCGCCGCTCACGGCACGGGCGCTCGCCGCGGACCCGCAGGCAGCCTGGTTGTCGTCGACACTCGTGATCGTCCGGGCGGACGACGTCGGCACCCTGGTCGAAGCCGGTGATCCCACGGCCCTCCCATCCGCCTTCCGCGGCATCGCGCTGTCGGAGATCGCCGACGAGCTCCACCGGCTGCTCACCGAAGCCCTCGGCATGGTACACATGCCGGGAACGGTGCGGTGAGGTCTCGATCGAGAAAGGACCATCGTCCCCGCACAGGGCCCGAAAGGCCGTATCCGCGGCGACCATCATCCCGCACGCTTACGGTATGACAGCGAGCCATCCCATCGCCACGACTCCGGATGCCTACACGATCGAGACCACGGTGAGCCGGGCCGCCCGCGCTCCCTCGCTGCACAACTCTCAACCGTGGCACTGGGTCTTCGACGGCTCCCGCCTGCACCTGTACTCGGATCCCGACCGCCAACTCCCCGCCACGGACCCGCACGGACGTCAGCAGATCATCAGCTGCGGCGCCACACTGCATCACGCGCGCACGGTATTCGCGGCGCTGGGCTGGCACACCGACACCACCCTCCTACCCGACCCGGATCGGCCGGATTACCTCGCCACCATCGATTTCCGGGCCTGGCCCGATCCTCCCTCCGGCATCGCACGCCGCGCCGCGGCCATCGATCGCCGCTACACCGATCGGCTTCCGATGCTTCCGCCGGTGGGGTGGACCGATATCGTTCCCGCGCTGCGGCGACTGGTCGAACCGCACGACCTCGCTTTCGACATCCTCGACGACGAGGTCCGGCCCCGGCTCGCGGCGGTGTCCGAGCGATCCGCGGCCGCCCGCAAGTACGACATGTTCTACCAACAAGAATTAAATTGGTGGACAGGGCATTCCGGACCTACGGAGGGCGTGCCGCCGACGGCGTTGGCCTCCGACGCGGAGTTCGCCCGCGTCGATGTGGGCCGGTCCTTCCCGCGGCCCGCGCACTCCCAGCGTCGCGCCGATATCCACGACCGATCCAGCCTCGTGGTGCTGAGTTCGTACGACGATACGATGTCGCAGTGGCTGCATACGGGTGAGGCGCTCTCCGCGGTGCTGCTCGAATGCACCGCCGCCGGGCTCGCCACCTGCCCGCTGACGCATATCACCGAAATGCCTGCCGGGCGACAGACGGTAGCGGCACTGCTGCCGCACCCGGGGTCCCCGCAGGTGATCATCCGCGTCGGCACCGCGCCCGATGCCGGACCGCAGCCGCCGACCCCGCGCCGTCCCATCGGCGAGATATTCGAGATCCGGCGCTGATTCGCCACCAGGCGCGGCCCCGGCGAGTCGGACCACCCTTTCTGCAAAACACCCTCTTCAAGGATTGGCCACCATTATGACCACGGTGTTCTTGGTCGACGATCACGAAATCGTACGGCGGGGACTGATAGATCTGCTCGAGCAGGATCCCGAACTCACCATCGTCGGCGAGGCGGGCGACGTGACCCACGCCCTGGCGCGGATTCCGGCATTGCGCCCCGACGTCGCCGTGCTGGACGTGCGACTACCCGACGGCAACGGCATCGAACTGTGCCGGGAGCTGCTGTCCAGGGTCGAGGGCCTGCGGTGCCTGATCCTGACCTCGTTCACCGACCAGCAGGCGATGCTCGACGCGATCCTGGCCGGAGCCAGCGGTTACGTCGTGAAGGACATCAAGGGCATGGAGCTCGCGGCGGCCATCAAGACGGTCGGGTCGGGACGCTCGCTGCTGGACAACCGGGCAGCGGCCGCGCTCATGGACCGGCTGCGTTGCAGCACCCGCCCCGACGGCCCGCTGGCGGATCTGACCGAGAAGGAGCGCATCCTGCTCGAACTGCTCGGCGAGGGGTTGACCAATCGGCAGATCGCCCAGCGCATGTTCCTGGCCGAGAAGACGGTCAAGAACTACGTCTCCCGTCTGCTGACCAAACTGGGCATGGAACGTCGCACCCAAGCCGCGGTATTGGCAACGAAACTCCGCGCGGAGGAAGCGGATTCGCGCTGAGCCTCAGTCCGCCGCCGTGCCCTCCGCACGGACGACGACGATCGGGCACTCGACCGAATGCACCAGTGCGTTGCTGGTGGCGCCGAGCAGCATACCGGCGAAACCGCCGCGGCCGTGACTGCCGACGACCACCAGCTGTGCCGATTCGGCCTCCTCGAGAAGCGCCCGAACGGGCCTGTCCTGCACCAACTTCCGTTGTACGGGCACGTCCGGGTACTGCTCGGACCAGCCGGCCGTGCTCTCGGCCAGCACCAGGTCCTCGCTCGCGCGCATCCCCTCCTCCCAGTTCCCCGACAGCGGGCGGGTCACCGGGATATCGCTCCAGGCGTGCAGCGCGGTGAGTCCGACCTTGCGCAGTGCCGCCTCCTCGAAGGCCGTCGCCAGCGCGGGTTCGCTGTTGGCGCTGCCGTCGACGCCGACCACGATCGGCCGTCCCTCCGCCGCCGGATCCGGCGCCTCGAGGTAGTGGATCACGCCTACCGGGCAGTGCGCGTGCCGGAGCACCGCGGTGGTGACCGAACCGACGAGTCCGCGCCGCAACGCACCGGCCCCGTGATTGCCCAGCACCAGCATCCGCACATCGCGGGATCGCTCGATCAGGTCCGGGATGATCCGCGACCAGCTCACCTCCGTGGTTATCGGCGGCACCGCACCCGGCGATCCGGCGCGCACGACCCGGGCCGCCTCGGTGAGTATCCGTTCTCCGTCTGTTCGCATCCGGTCGACGTCCGCATCGGTCAGCAGCGCACCGGGACCGTACTCCGCGGGCATCGCGATGGAGGTCAGCAGGTGCAGCCCGCACCCGTGCAGCACCGCGTCGGCCGCCGCCCACGCGGCGGCCTGGTACGACACGGCCGAGCCGTCGACCGCCGCCAGGATCGGCGGGTTCGGCTGATGCCGCCATGTGGCCGGTCCGGTCATGATGTTCTCCTCACGAAATCGATGGAACGGAATCCGACGCCCCGTAGGGCCACTGCCAATTCCGGATCTCGGGCGGGTCAGCACCGAAGCGATATGCGTAATCGTGTGCGCGAGAACACCGTTCGAGCAATTGTTCGCGCAGGTGACCGATCCGGTCGGCGGCCTGGGGCACCTGCTCGAGCGCCGCCAGGGCCAGGTGGTACCGATCGATCCCGTTCATCGCGCACATCTGGAACGCAGTGGTCGTGGCGCCGTTGTCGTGAAAACCGAACACGTGCAGGTTGTCGTGCCCCGGACGCCGGTAGGTGAGCTGGTGCACCAGCCACGGATAGCCGTGATACGCGAAGATCACCGGCCGGTACCGCGGGAAGATCTCGGTGTAGGCGGTGTCGGAGATGCCGTGCGGATGCCGGTCAGGAGGAAACAGCCTGGTCGGGTCCACCACGTTGACCACGCGCACGGCCAGCGTCGGCGCCAGCTCCCGCAACAGCGCCGCGGCTGCCAGGGTCTCCCGCGTCGGCACGTCACCGGCGCAGGCGAGCACCACGTCGGGGCTGCCGTGCAGGTCCGAACTGGCCCAGCTCCACACCCCGAGCCCCTCGGCGCAATGATGTCCGGCCTGGTCGCCGTCGAGGTACTGCAGGCCGGGCCGGCTCCCCCCGACGACGACGTTGACCCGGCCGCGACTGCGCAGACAGTGATCGAGCACGTGCAACAGGCAGTTCGCATCCGGTGGCAGGTAGACCCGGCACACCTCGGGCCGCTTGCTCAGCACATGATCGATGAAACCCGGATCCTGATGTGTGGGGCCGTTGCGGTCCTGCTGCCACACATGCGGGGTCAGCAGGTAGTTCAGGCTCGGAATCGGCTCACGCCAAGGGAATTGCGCGGCCTCGTGCAACCACTTCGCATGCTGGACGACCATGGAGTCGACCACGTGGGCGAATGCCTCGGAAGTCGAGAGTATTCCGTGCCGTCCGGTGAGCAGATAGCCCTCGAGCCAGCCCTGGCACAACTGCTGGGACAACACGTCGAAGACGCGGCCGTTCGTCTCCAGCCGGTCCTCACTGTCTCGGGTCCCCGCGCGCCAGCGGCGGCCGGTGACCTCGAGGATGGCCGCGAGCCGCTCGGACGGTTGTTCGTCGGGCGAAAAGAACAGCAGCTCATGCGGATTGGCCACCAGCGCGTCCCGAAGGTATGCGCCGAGCGCCCCGCTGTGGCGTTCCATCATGCTGCCCGGTGAGCTGAGCCGGACCGTATGGTCGCGCACGGCCGGTAACCGAAGGTCCCGCTGGGTGCGGCCGTGCGCGACGGGCGTTGCGCTCATCCGTAATTCGCCCTCGGGGTGCAGTCGCCGAATCGTCTCCGCGGGCGACCCATCCGGCCCGAACAATTCCCGCGGGCGGTAGGACCGCAACCAATCCTCCAGCAGCGCAAGATGTTCGGCGTTCTCCCGCACATCCGGCAACGGCACCTCGTGCGCCCGGACGGTCCCTTCCACCCGGTGACCGTCTACGGTCACCGGACCGGTCCAGCCTTTCGGGGTGGACAGCACGATCACCGGCGGCCTGGCATTGCGCGCACCGATGTGCAGCCTGGCGTGTTCGCGGATTTCGTCGAGCCGATCGAAGACCTCGTCCAGCACCGTCCGAAACCGCAGGTGGACCGAGTGCGGATCGTCGCCCTCGACGTGGATCGGATCCCAGCCGTATCCGCTCAGCACCCCGTCCAGATCCCGGCGAGGGATTCGCGCCAACAGCGCGGGCCCCGCCGCCTTGTATCCGTTCAGATGCAGGATCGGCAGCACGACGCCGTCGTGGATCTGACGCAGGAACAACGGCGCGTTCCAGCTCGTCGCCAAGGCGCCGGTCTCGGCCTCCCCGTCGCCGATCACGCATGCCGCCACCAGGTCCGGATCATCCAGCACCGCGCCCGTCGCATGCGCCAGCGAATACCCCAGCTCTCCGCCCTCGTGGATCGAGCCCGGCAGGTGCGGCGAGGCACAGCCGGGCACTCCGCCGGGAAACGAGAACTGCCGGAACAGCTCCCGCATACCCGCCGCGTCGCGGGTCACCTGCGGATGGCGTTCGCTGTAGCTGCCCTCCAGCCATGCCGCCGCGTTCAGACCCGCCGCACCGTGCCCCGGACCGCAGACGAACAACACCCGCCGACGACGGCGCATGATCACCCGATTGAGGTGCGCATACGTCAGCGTGATGCCGGGCACGCTGCCCCAGTGGCCGATCAGGCGCGGCTTGACATGTTGCGGCACAAGGGGTTCGGTCAACAACGGATTGTCCAGCAGATAGATCTGCCCGGCCGCGAGGTAGTTCGCCGCCCGCCACCAGGCATCCAGATCCGCGACCGACTCGGCGGTCGCGGCCGCCACCGAAGTCGGCGCGGCGGTCATGTGTGGCGCCGATCGTCGGGGTGCACGACCATCACCGGACACTGGGCGTGTTGTACGAGCGCATTGGAGGTCGAGCCCAGCAGTATGCTCGCGAGCCGGCCACGACCTCGGCTGCCGGACACCACCAGCCGCGCCGATCGTGACCATGCCAGCAGAGTCGCGGCCGCATCGGTGGGATAGATCCGGTGATTGATCAGGACCTCGGGATATTTCTCCTGCCAGCCGGCCAACCGCTCGGCGACCAGAGCCTCCTCACGTACCTCGACATTCGGCACCGGAAACAACGCATTGGACTCCCCGGCGTACCGCCCGAAATTCATATCGTCCCAGACGTGCACCGCCACCAGCTCGGCGCGCCGCTCGGCGGCCTCTTCGAACGCGACCGCCAGCGCGGGCTCCCCCGCCGGGCCGCAGTCCAGGCCGACCACAACCGGCCCTTCCCGGCGCACCCGTCCCTCTGCCTCGGGGTCACCGCGAACGACCACCACGACACCCTCGGCATGCGAGGTCACCGCCAGCATCGTCGAACCCACGTGTGCGGCCAGTCCGGTCGCGCCGCACGCGCCCAGCACCACCAGATGGGCCGTCGCGCCGTATTCGAGCAGCATCTGGACCGGATCCGCCTCCGATACCTCGGTCCGCACCCGCAATCCGGGTGCGGTCTCCAACGCATGCTGCGCACAACGCGTCACCAGATCGGCGGCGCGGGCACGCATCGTGTCGAATACCGACGGCTCCAGTACGTCGTAGGGCTCGAATACCCGCCGCATCTCGACCAGATCCAGTCCGTGCACGATACGCAGCTCTCGTCCGCGCTGCGCCGCGGTCTCCGCGGCCCACGTCACCGCGGCGTCGGCGGCCTCGGAGCCGTCGACGCCGACCACGACCGGCGCGGTCACCGAATGCCGGACATCATCCCCGAATCGAGTGCTCCTCATCGGTGCTCCGTCGATCGCCTGGTGTGCACCCCGCTGCCGACCTGGATCACCGGTTCCGGCACCGGCTCCCATCCCGAGCTCCCCGGCCCGTGAAAAAGCATTGCATCCATGAGTTCTCCCGCTGGACTGTCACCATCCGACTCACCGGACGATGTACGTTCTCCCAGCGTCGCTCCGGCGGCGGCACGCCCACAGGGCCGAAAGACCCGCCGCACCGGGCACACCAGCCCCAGGCACGGGAGCCCGCGCGACAACGCGAAACTCGGGAACCGGCAACACTTCACATCCGCCGTCGGCCCTTTCCGGGCTCACCGACGGGGAGATCTACTCCTCGGGATCCGAACTCTCCTCGAGGGCGCTCGGGCGGCGGGCGCGGGGAATTTCGCCGGTGGCCAGCAGAATGGTGCGGCGGCCGACCTCGACTGCGTTGTCGGCGAAACGCTCGTAATAGCGTCCGATCAGCGTCATATCGACCGCGGCGGTGATCCCGTGATCCCATGCCGGGCCCAGGACCGTGGCCAGTAGATCTTCGTGCAGGTGATCCATCAGGTCGTCCTGCCGCTCGAGCATGTTCGCGGTCCCGCGGGCCGGCGCCTCGAGCACCGCCGCCGCGCTGGTGGTGATCGCCACCGCAACGCTGCCCATGCGATCGATCAACGGCCGCACCGGTTCGGGGACCGCGGAGTCGGGGTGGCGACGACGCGCGGCGGTGGCGATATGCGTCGCGAGCACCGCCATTCGCTGCAGGTTGCCGGTCAGCTGCACCGCGGTCACCAGCTGCCGCAGATCCCCGGCCGCGGGCGCCTGCGAAGAAAGCAGCCGGACCGCCTCGGCTTCGGCGCGCCGCGCCATCGCCTCGACCGCACCACCGCTGTCGATCGCGGCTTGCGCCTGTTCCAGATCGCCGGCGACCAGGGCGTTCGTCGCGGCCGAGACCACAGCCCGGTCCCGCAGGCACATCTCGTGCAACAACTCGGCCAGCTGCCGCAGGTTCTCGTGGTACTCGATCCGCGTCTCGGACCGATCCCCGCCCTGCTCGTCCGCGTCGGACGCAACGCCCAGCGCCGGAGCGGATTCGGCGGCAGGCTCGGGCGCGGGCGGCTGCCAGTCGCCGCCGACCGGCCAGCCGCCCGACCGGAGCCGATCACGCACTCGCGCGAGATCCGATTCGCTGGGCAGCTCGTGGGTGTGGCGGGTGATCGCCACACCGGCATCGACCCGATCGGCCGGAAGCGCCCCCTGCACGATCAGCTGGTCCACCACTTGACCGATCTCTTCCTCACTCAACCGGCGTCCCAGCACCGCCAGCAGCGGCACATAGTCCTGCGTCGGCACTCCCTGCGGATATCCCGCCCGCAACCACGCCACGATCCGGGCCAGAAGGTCCGACCACTCCACCACTGACCTCCCTTACCGTGCGCGGTGAACGCACGTTCATCTCGACGTCGCGACGGCCTCGATGGGAAGTCTGCCGCAGTCACCGCGCCGAGTACATCGGCCCGGCCGCCGAATTCGATGCCCGGTCAGGCGGGAGCGTCGAGGTTTTGCAGCACCCAGTGACCTTTGCCATTCGTTTTCGCGTAGTAGAGGCTGGTGTCGGCGGCGGCGAGCAGGGATTCGGCGTCGGCTCCGGCAATGGGCGTCACGATGACGCCGATACTGGCCGACATCCGCAGCTCGTGACCGTCGATGGTGATCGGCGCCGCCAGCGCCGAGAGCAGCTGATCGGCGATGATCGAGGTCCGCGAGGTGCTGGCCGGGGGCGGGACGAGAACGACGAATTCGTCACCGCCGATGCGCGCCACCAGGCAATCATGCTCACGCATGACCGTGCGCATGCGTTTCGCGACGGCGATGAGGGCCTTGTCCCCGACGTTGTGGCCGTAGCGGTCGTTGATCACCTTGAAGTGATCGAGGTCCGCGAAACAGAATACGGCCCGGTCGTCGGGGCGGGCGGTGGCCGTCAGCTCGCTGACCCGCTCCGCGAGCAGCCGGCGGTTGGGCAGCCCCGTCAGCGGGTCGTGCCGAGCCTCGCGATGCAGCTCTTCGTGCCGCTCGTGCAGTTCGGTGACGTCCCCGCCCACCGCCAGGAGGTAATCGGGCTCGCCGTTGACGCCCGGGACGTAGGTGATGGCGAACGACATCCATCCGATGCTGCCGTCGGCGCGCACCAGCCGGTGCTCCATCGTGACCGTGCCGGAACGAGTCGGAACCAGCTTCTCGTACAACAGATTCCGGATTTGCTCCTGGTCGTCGGGGTGGGCGAAGTCGTAGACCGATATCCCGTGCAGGGAATCGACCGGGACGCCGATCATCTCGGCCAGCGCGTTGTTCGCTTCCAGCAGTCTGCCTTCGGTGTCCCCGATCGCGACGGCGGCGGCGATATTGTCGAACGCCATACGGAATCGCGAGTTCTGCGCCTCGGCCTCCGCTTCGCGCGCAGGCCCGCCGTGGCGCTGATCGAAGCCGTGCAGATCGTACAATCCGGCCTGATGCCCCTGTCCCAGACCGGCGAGCAATGCCGCCAGCCTGGACGAGGCATCGGGATGCTGACAATGGTCGGCGAGCCGATACAACACCCCCGCGGAGGTCGAGGGAACGTCCTGCCCGGTCCACTGCGCCGCGACCAGAGCCCGCCCGACCTGCGCACCTGCCGCCGGGTCGAAGGGGTCGGTGTGCAGCGCGGCGAGCAACTCGATGATCAGGCCGCGCAGCAGGCGATGCGCCGACACGGCCGACTCCGGCCCCGCACCATCGAGTGCCAAGGCTCTCAACCAAGCCTTGGCCAGCACCCCCTCGACGTCATCCACCCACATTCTCCTCGGTGACGGGCCACTCGCGGACCACTCCACTCCGAGAACGAACCCCACGACCTGTAGACAACAGAACACCTCAAACCTACTGCGCGCGCCGATCCCAGTCGCGGGAATTATCGCCAGTACGGAGAATTTGTGAAGATCGTCACAACAGTGCAGGTAGAGGGCCTTCGACGGACCGAGATGGGCGAACTGCCCCGGTGCGAAGCGGCGGTTCCGGAAATAGGTATGTACCCGGTAGATCTGCCGATGTGTGGACGCGTCGCGCGGCCGACCCTTTACCTGGACATATTGTTGCCGCGATCACCGAAGGACTCCGATGGACCTTCACGACCCGTACCAGCCGACCCGGCCGGAACCCGTTCACGATACCGCCCGTCCGCACCGCGGCGAGGCGTTGATGATCAGGCGCTGTATCGCCTGCGGGTTGCGGCTCGCGCCGATGGTCCGCACCTGCACCGCGTGCCGATCCACGGCGCTGGAATGGGTGATGTCCTGCGGCAACGGTTCGATCGTGTCGTGGAAGGTCGTGCATCGCCCGAGGAACGATGCCGATTCCGGCGAGTGGGAGGCATCCACGATCGCCATCGTCGAACTCGACGACGGCCCGTGGATCTACACGACGATCGCGGGTGAAGTCCCCCCGCCGTCGGACCGGCCGGTGCGAGTGACATTCACCCCGGAGGCGATTCCCGACAGGTTCCCGGTGTTCACCACCATTCCGGTCGCCCCTCCCGTCCCGGCCGGCCCATCTCCCAGCCGGCAGATGAACCATTCGAACCGCCGGAGAGGAAAGAAGTCGATGCCCGAGGCGACCCGGGAGAGACCCTGCGACCCGATATGGGTCCGATCCTGCCTGCATCAGTGCGATTTCCTGGCAACATCCAGATCGCTCGACGCCGAAGCCCGGACACTGATCCGATTCGCGATCGAATGGGCGCCATTCGGCGGGGCGAGCGCCGAGGAGCTGCTGGTGGCCTTCGGCATCACCCGGTGGCGGTTCGTCCAGGCGATCCGGGAGAACCTGCGACCACGCGTCGGCGACAACAGCACCGCACGCACCTTCAAACGAAATCTGCTGGACGCGCTGTCCTGGGGCTGGCAGATCTACCCGGATTCCACTTCGCCGTAACGGGCGAACACCGGCCGGCCCGGCCCGGGCTCAGATCCACGGTCCCGTCGGCCGGCGGTTACGGCGCACGGTCACCAGGTCGCGCACCCGGTCCAAGGCGGCCACAGCGATTCCGCCGGCCTTCTGCACGGCCGGATTGGCCGGAGCCTTCGGATGCGGACGGGTGGGGGCGAGCTTCCTGGCCGCGACCATCTTCTCCCCGACCACCTCGAGCTGCTGGGCCGAACAGAATTGCCGCAGGAGCGGCCAGACCCGGGTCTGTTCGAAATTGATGTGCTCGCGCGCCGCGGGAATGTACCTCGCCAGCGCCTCCTCGAATTCCGGGCTGCCGACGGGCCCGTTCTCCAGTCGCTGCAGCAGGTATTTACCCGCCTTCTCCTGATCGATGGCGTGGTCGGCCAGCACGTCACCGTCGGGCACCATTTTCCGGACCAGCGGCCAGAAATACTGTTCCTCCACCGCTTCGTGCCCGGATTCGGTGATCACCAGACTGGTCACCAGCTCGGCACGAGCGGTTTGCTCGGCCTCCCCCCGGCCGCGGCCGCGTTCGAGTGATCGCAGCATGCGCAGCACCACGTTGTGGTCGGTGAGCAGCACAGTCAAGACATCCATACGGAGCATTTCCTTTCCGGCTCGTCGTGCGGCGTCGAGCGGCTACCCGGCCCGAAGCCGGAAAAACACCCCGCCGATCCGCCGGACGCGCACGTTTCGTCTCCGTCGCGGCGGGCATGCGCCGCTTGTGAACTCCGAGAATTCGCGGCCGTATGTGACCGCGGACGATCCGAACGGCTCGACGCACACCCGACAGGAGACCACGGTATGACCGACGGAAATGCAGGTCGACCAGGCAACGGCGGGGAAACCCACCAGCAGGCATCCGGAGACGACGTACGACTCACCACCCAACAGGGTGTCGTGGTCGGCGACGACCAGAACACCCTGCGTGCCGGTGAACGCGGCCCGGCGCTGCTGGAAGATTTCCACTTCCGCGAGAAGATCTTTCATTTCGACCACGAGCGCATTCCCGAACGTGTCGTGCACGCTCGCGGCTTCGGGGCACACGGCTATTTCGAGAACTACGAGCCGCTGCGGGACCTGACCGTCGCCGACCCGTTCCGCGAAGCCGGTCGCCGCACCGAGGTGTTCGTCCGATTCTCGACGGTCGCCGGGAACAAGGGGTCGTTCGACCTGGCCCGCGACGTCCGCGGGTTCGCGGTGAAAATGTATACCGGGGAGGGCAACTGGGATCTGGTCGGTAACAATATCCCGGTCTTCTTCATTCAGGACGCCATCAAATTCCCGGATATGGTCCACGCGGCCAAACAGGAGCCCGACCGCGGCTTCCCGCAGGCTCAGACCGCGCACGACAACTTCTGGGATTTCGTCTCGCTGACGCCCGAGTCGACCCACATGCTGCTGTGGATCATGTCCGACCGCGCGATCCCCCGCTCGTTCCGCTTCATGGAAGGGTTCGGGGTGCACACCTTCCGGTTGGTGAACGCCGAGGGACGCTCGACCTTCGTCAAATTCCACTGGAAGCCGAAGCAGGGCATGCAGTCGGTGGTGTGGAACGAGGCGTTGAAGATCAACGGCGCCGATCCGGACTTCCACCGGCGCGACCTGTGGGATGCGATCGGGTCCGGCGACTTCCCCGAGTGGGAACTCGGCATGCAGTTGTTCGATGAGGAATTCGCCGACAACTTCGAATTCGACATCCTCGATCCGACGAAAATCATTCCGGAGGAACAGGTTCCGGTGCGCCGGGTGGGCAAGCTCGTCTTGGACCGGGTGGTGGACAACTTCTTCGCCGAGACCGAGCAGGTCGCCTTCTGCACCCAGAACATCATTCCGGGAATCGATTTCACCGACGACCCGCTCTTGCAGGGCAGGAATTTCTCCTACCTGGACACCCAGCTCAAACGTCTGGGCAGCCCGAACTTCACCCATCTGCCGGTCAACGCGCCCAAATGCCCGTTCGCGACGTTCCAGCAGGACGGCCACATGGCGACGGTCAACCCCACGAATCGGGTCAACTACGAACCCAATTCGTGGCCGTCGGAGATCAAGGGCCCGCGCGAGGATCCCGAACGAGGGTTCACCTCCGTTCCCGAGACGGTTTCGGGCCCCAAGCGCCGACTGCGCGCGGAAAGCTTCGCCGACCACTACAGCCAGGCCCGGCAATTCTTCGCGAGCCAGACCGAGGTGGAGCAGCGGCACATCATCGCCGGATTCGTCTTCGAGTTGAGCAAGTGCGAGCGCGTGGATATTCGCCGGCGGGTGGTGGCGGCGCTGCGCAACGTCGACGAGGATCTGGCCACGGCGGTCTGCGACGGCCTCGGGCTGCCCGACCTGCCCGAGCCCCTGCCCGCTGCGCGCGAAACGCGCACCGATCTGCCCGAGTCGCCGGCGTTGAGCATCCTGCGCAACGGCCCGGAGACGTTCGCGGGCCGCAAGTTCGGCATCCTGGTCACCGACGGCGTGGACGGGAAACTGATCTCCGCGTTGCGCGAGGCGGTCACCGCCGAGAAGGCGATCCTCGAGATCATCGCGATGAAGGTCGGCGGCATCGTCACCGCCGACGGCGAGCGGATCGAGGCGGACGAGAAGCTCGACGGGGCGCCCTCCGTGGTCTACGACGCCGTGGCCGTCCTCGCCACCGACGAGGGCGCCGCACAGCTCGCATCGCTGCCGCCCGCACGCGATTTCGTCAGCGACGCGTACGCCCACTGCAAGTTCGTCGCCCACAGCGGAGCCGCTGCGCTGTTCACCGCGGCGGGACTGACCGAACTCGATGCGGGCTTCGTCGATCTCTCCGCGCCCGGCACCTCGGCCGCCGACTTCGTCACGCGCTGCCGCGAGGTCCGGTACTGGACCCGGTTCGCCGGGTGATCGAAACCGCGAAACCGCGAACTGCTTGAAAGCCATGGCGGCAGCCAGACGTGTGGTGGTCGCCCTGGAAGCGGACGCCGCCTGTTTACCACGACGGCAAGTGGGCAGACGGTCATCGGAACGACGGTGGAAGGAGGTTCGTCGGACACGAACTGTTCGGCTGACAGGACGCATGCGATGGGTCAGGTTCCGCACTTCCCGATGTTCGTGGTCGTCACACATGCTCTGAACATTCTGTTCGTCACGCTGCTCATGCGTTCGGGCGTCGAGGTGCTCTCCTCGATGCCGAAGTTCTACTGGAACGATGGCTGTCCCCCCGGACGGGAATGGCTTCGATTGTCCCGCAAACATTTCGGAAGCGACTCCCGGCGCCCGTGGGTGTCGCTCGACGAGGAGGAGTCCTGGCATCCGGTCATCGCGCTGCCCGGCCGCAACAATCTGGGCCTGGGCCGGCACTGGCATTTCCTGACCGTCCAATTCTGGATCGTCACCGGGCTGGTCTACGTCGTAATGGTCTTCACCAGCGGCTACTGGCAGTATCTGATCCCCCGGCACTGGAGCATCTTCCCTGACTCGGTGCGCGATATCGGCACCTATCTGCATTTCCAATTGGCGCCGCAATTGTCCGGTGAGCCGTTCGACGCGGTCCAGAAACTCACCTATTTCGCGGTGATCTTCATCCTGAGCCCGGTCCAGATCGCCTCGGGTGCGGCGATGTCCCCCGCGGTGCTGGCGCGATTCCCGTGGTACGGCCGGTTGTTCGGCGGAAAACAGGGCGCGCGCAGCATTCACTTCCTGGGTATGTGCGCCCTGCTGGCATTCATCGCGATCCACGTGTTCATGGTTGCGGTGCACGGTATTCCGAGCGAATTCGCGAAGATATTCCTGGGGTCGGCCGAGGCGAACCACACTGTCGCGACCGTGGTCGGATCGTCGATCCTGCTCACGATCGTGATCATCCACATTCTCGCCACCGTGCTGAGCCTGGCATATCCACGGGGCACCCGGCGGACGCTGGGCGTCCTCGTGCACCGCTTCGAATACGCGGTGTCGAAGATGGGCCGACCACGACAGCGGTACCGCAGGCGGCAGATCTCCGAATATCATCGCGTGAACGGTTACCCTCCGACGGACGAGAGCTATCGCGAACTCGCCGCGGACGCCTTTCGCGGTTATCGCCTGCCGGTCGGCGGCCTGGTCGCTCATCCGATGACGATCTCCCTGCGGCAACTCGCCGAACTGGGCATGACCCGGCAGATCACCAATCACAACTGCATTCAAGGCTGGAACGGCATCGCCGAATGGGGTGGAGTCCCGTTGGCCGCCCTGATCGACAGGGTCCGCCCCGCCGCATCGGTGACCCACGTCGTGTTCTACGCGATGGACGACAAGGCACTCACCGAGGGCCGCGGCCGTTACGGCTATTTCTACGAGGCGATTCCGATAGCCATCGCGCGTGCGCCGCAGGCGATTCTGGCGATGGAGATGAACGGTGCGCCGCTACCGATCGAACACGGCGCCCCACTTCGGCTGCGCTTGGAGAATCAACTCGGCTACAAGATGGTCAAGTGGATCAAGGCCGTCGAATTCGTCGACGACATCACCGAAATCGGTATGGGCCAGGGCGGATACCGCGAGGACCAGCTCCACTACGTCAACGCGCCCGGAATCTGATCGGAGGCGTCACCGTGACAGGTCCGGTCGAACAAGCCGCGAATCCGACCCAGCATCTGGTGAGCCGCGCCCGCGCGGCCGTTCTTCAAGGCCGCGGCCCCGGCGCGCCGCCAGACGAGAAGGCCCACGCCCAGCACCTCAGCGACCTGCTCGGCGCGCTGCCCGCACCGGTGGAGCGCGAACTGGTGCATCTGGCGACCGAACTCGCCCGCGGCCGGCCGGACGGCAGCATTCTGGAGGCACTACGGCAGCAGGCCGACGAACTCGTCGCGCATTGGCCCGCGCCGCCGGAGGCGGTGTCCGCCAGGCTCACCCGTGCGTGGACGGACTGATCGGATGCCTTCGCCGGCTCCAATGTGGGCATGGGTGCGAGCCCGGGAGCCGAGCCCGGTACGGTCGGAGCCAGGAGGCAGGCATGGCGGACAGCAGAATGGCGAAGGCCAGACAGGAGCGGCGGCGGGCGATCGTGGCCGCGGCGGCGGGATTGTTCGCGGCTTGCGGCTACCGGGCGGCGAGCATGGACGAGATCGCGTGCCGGTCCGGGATCAGCAAACCCGTTCTGTACAAGTCGTTTTCGAGCAAGCTCGAGCTGTATCTGGCGGTCCTGCACGAGGCGGTCCAGGTGCTGGGCGAGACGTTGACCGCCGCTCTCGACCGCGCCGAAGGGATGCGCTCGGTCGTGGAAGCCACGGTGACCGCGGTATTCGACTTCGCCGACATCCACCCGCGCAGCGCCGCCCTGCTGGCCGGCGCCTCGGTGGCCGACGAGCCGTCGGCCCAGCGCATGGCGCAGCAGGCCGCGGCCATGTGCATCGACACCCTCGCGCGGGCGCTGGAGCCGTACCGGATGCCGCAGGCCGAACAGGGCTGGCTGATCACCACGGAGCTGGTCGCCATCGCCCAATCCTGTGCGCGGGACTGGGTGGCCACCGGTAAACCCCTGGCAAAACGCGATGCCGTCGCCACGACCGCGAGTTTGTGCTGGACGGGCCTGGCGGGGGTTCAGCTGGCCGAACGTCCGATCTCCGCCGAGGATCGGCGTCCGGCCTCCGAGGCGATAACGTAATCACCTCGGCGCCGATTGTGAAAGTGCCGGTAGTCGACACGGGCCGGGATGCCCCCGGCCCGCGCGCACCATCACGGATTCCCCGGAAATCTCGACGTCAGACGTCGATGGCCTGACGCTGGTCGTGCCGGGCGACCTCGATCTTGCGCGGCTTGGCCTTCTCCGCGACCGGGATCACCAGGCGCAGCACACCGTCGCGGTAATCGGCGCGGATGGCGTCGGTGTCGAGATTCTCGCCCAGGAACAGTTGCCGACTGAACACCCCACGCGTGCGTTCGGCGGCGATCATCGAACGCCCCTGATCCAGTTCCGGGCGCGAGGCCCGCACGGTGACCACATTTCGTTCGATATCCAGATCCAGCGAATCCGGGTCGATGCCGGGCAGATCGAGTTCGACGAAGAACTCCTCCCCCTCGCGCCAGGCATCCATCGGCATCGCCGCCGGGCGGGCCGGCGTGCCGAACATCTGCTGTGTCAAACGATCCAGGTCACGGAACGGATCGGTGCGCATCAACATGGTAGCCACCTCCAACTCACTCCAATCTCCATCGAGGGCGCTCAGAAAATCTCAGTGGACTGGCTAAGATTTTTTTAGCACTCTACTGAGGAGAGTGCAAGGAGTGAGCTCCACCGGGCCGCGAATCACGTAGCCGTCAGCGCGGATCCACGAAAATGTCGTACTCCAGCGGCACCTGTCCCCCGTACGGGCTCAGGTCGGTGATTCCCGCTTCGGCGAGCACGTCCACGTCGAGCACACAACGGTTCGCGTATCGGGCCGCATCGCCGAAGATCCACATCGCCGCATCCGCCATGATCTTCGGGTCGCGGGCGTGCGCGGCCGCCTCGGCCCCGTCAGGTCCTCGGTGCCGGACAGAGTAAGCACGCTGGCATTGTTGACACAGACGTCGATGCCGCCGAATCGCTCGACCGCCGTCCGCACGACCCGGTCGACATCGTCGTCCTTGCGAACATCGCCGACCACGCCGACGGCACTGCCGCCCGCCGATTCGATGTCGGCCACCGCGGAACGCAGCGTGCCGGGCAGCCGCGGGTCGGGCGTATCGGTCTTGGCCAGCAGTACGACATTGCCGCCGCGCGCCGCGAACTCCGCGGCGATCGCGTACCCGATGCCCCGGCTGCCACCGGACATGACCATCGTCCGACCATGGAAACTGTTGTCGTTCAAAGCATTCCCTCTCAATTTGGCTATGCTCGCCGTCCGGCGGTGAAGGATTCGATTCGGCCGCGCGCATCCGCGCCGCCGGCGAGCCGCGAGATCGTGACCGCCTCGTCGCCGAGATGTTCGCTCAGAGAACGGGCAGCGGCGGCACGGACCAGCCGCCGCGTCTGGCCGAGCGCGGTGGCCGACGCACCCGCCAGCGCAGCGGTCACCGCCAGCGCCTCGGAATCCAGCTCGGTGCTGGGGACGATGCTGCCCGCCAGACCCCATTCCCAGGCCGCGTTCGCGTCGATCACCCTGTTGCACAACAACATCTGCATGGCACGGCCCGTTCCCAGGTCCGGGGCAACCAGTAGCTCACACCGCAGTCCGGGCTCAGCCCGACCCCCGGATAGGCGGCGCGAAAACGCGCCGATTCGGCGCACAGGACCAGGTCGGCGGCCAGCACCAGGCCGAGCCCCGCCCCCGCCGCGGCGCCCTGCACCGCGCCGACGACCGGGATCGCCAGATTCGCCAGATCCGTCAACGCCCGGTGCATTTCGTCGGCGAGCTCGGCGATGAACGCACCGGCGTCGGACGCGGCGGCCATTGCGTCCAGATCGCCTCCGGCACAGAAGTTGTCACCTTCCGCCCGCAGCAGCACCGCCTTCACGTGCGGCGACTGCTCGATCTCGGCCACCGCGCGGGCGAGGGCCCGAGCCATCGGCTGGTCGATCGCGTTGGATCGGCGGGGCCGGTTCAACACCAGATGCGCCACCGGCCCGATGACATCGAGCAACACCGGCGCCGTCGGTGCGTCCCCAGGTGCGGTTGTCTCGTTCACAGCGTTCGATACCTCTCGGCGAACCGTCACGATGCCGGAGCGGTTCACCCGGAACGCCTGGGTCCGGCGTATTCGGCGAACGCCGCCTGACCGCGTTCGATCAACGCGGGGACCAGCGCGCCGAGACGTTCGAAGCCCTCCCCGACGGTCAGGCCGTGCTGGGTGCGGTAGTGAATACCTTCGAAGATCGCGGCGATCTTGTAGTAGGCGAACCCCAGATACCACCCGAATTCGGACAGATCGCAACCGGTTCGGGCGGCGTACCGCTCGACCAGCGTGTCGGCGGCGGGGAATCCGGGCACGTCACCGGGCACCGCGGCGACGGGGCTGTCCAATCCGCGAAAACCGTCCCACCACACCACCATCGAGGCCAGATCGGTCAGCGGGTCACCGAGGGTGGCCATTTCCCAATCGAGCACGCCCACGACGCGGGCGTCGCCGGGATCCACCACCACATTGTCGAGACGATAATCGCCGTGCACGAGCGCTGACGACCGGCCGAACGGCAGCGCGCAGGCGAGGCGCTCCCCCAGATCCACCAGATCCGGCAATTCCCGGCTGTGCGAGGCCGCGACCTGGGCGTCCCAACGACGCAACTGCCGTTCGAGATACCCCTCCGGACGCCCCAGATCGCCCAGGCCCACCGCATCCGGATCGAGCCCGTGCAGCCGGCCGAGCGTGTCGACGAGCTCCGTGGCGAGATCATCCGATTTGGCACTGATCCGGTCGAGCTGCTCACGATCGCGCAGCACCACCCCGCGCGCGAACTCCATGATGTAGAAAGGCGCGCCGATGATTTCCGGGCCCGCGATGATCAACGGTTCCGGAACGGGGACGGCGGTGGGGTGCAGCGCGCGCAACATCCGGTATTCGCGATCCATGTCGTGCGCCGTGGCGAGCACATGCCCCAGCGGTGGGCGGCGCAGCACCCACTCGGCCGTGCCGTCCGCCAGCAGATAGGTCAGATTCGACCGACCGCCGGAGAGCAGTTCTACCCGCAACGGGCCGTTGAGCAGATCGGGAATCTCGGCGCGAATGAAGTCTTCGAGCTGAGGTACAGAGATTCCGGGAATAGCCGGAGCCGACATGAACATCGTCCTGAAACCGAGCGATCGTCCGGTAGAATTGAACAGAACTGAAAGCTAGCTGACAGCTCCGGCGATGTCAACGGCGACTAGGCTCGTCCCGCCGCGAAAGGAGCTTGGATTGACCACACGAGAGCTGCCGGAACGAAATGCCGACGAGGAGCGCGAACTGCTCGGGCGGCGGCTGCGCGCGGCCCGGCAGGCGAAGGGGCTCACCATCCGGGACGTCGCTCCGGAGATCGGGGTGAGCGTCGGCACCTGGAGCGCGATCGAGAACGGACTCGCGCGAATCTCCGAGGACCGGCTCACCGGCGCGGCGCGGCTGTTCGGCGCCGACCCCGCCGAACTGCGCGGCGCGCCGCCGGACGAGAACGACCTCCGCTGGCGGGATTTTCCGCCGCTACAGCTTCCCGCCCCCATCACCGGCGCGCTGAACGCCTTCGTCGAACTCGGCTATCACGGCGCGACGATCCGCGAAATCGCCAACCGGGCAGAGCTTTCGGTCGCCGGGGTGTATCACCACTGGCCGACCAAACAGCATCTGCTCGTCGCGCTGCTGGACCTGACGATGGACGATCTGCGCGAACGCTGCCGCGCGGCGCGCGCCGAGGGCGACGGTCCGGTCGAGCGGCTCGAGCGACTCGTCGAATGCCTCGCCCTCTTCCACACTCATCGACGCGAACTCGGCTTCATCGGAGCCAGCGAGATGCGCAGTCTGGACGAGCCGCATCGAACTCGAATCGCGGCGGCACGGCGCGACGTGCAGCAGATGGTCGAGGACGAGGTCGTCGAAGGGTGCCGCCGGGGCGCGATGCGCACCCCGCTGCCGCGCGAAGCCGCCCGCGCGGTGGTGACCCTGTGCACCGCACTGCCGCAGTGGTGGTCGCCCGCCGGCGAGCTCACTCCGGACGCGGTCGCCCGGCAGTACATCGAGTTCGCCCGCGATATCGTCCGCGTTCCTCGTTGACGCCTCGGCCGGGCCGCCCTATAGTTCAGTACCGATCAATTGATCGGTCTTGTTCAGGAGGTGTTCATGACCGGGTACGAACTCCCCGCGCCCTCGCAGCGGGCGGCGGAGCTGCATGAGCGGATGGCACGATTCATGCGTGAGCGTGTGCTGCCGGCCGAAGCCGAATACCTGACGTGGCGTCGCGAGGCCGGACCGGACGACCACGTCGTGCCGCCGATCGTCGAAGAGTTGAAGCAGCATGCGAAGACCGCGGGCCTGTGGAACCTGTTCCTGCCCGCGGCTTCCGGCCTGACTCAGCTCGAGTACGCACCGATCGCGGAACTGTCCGGGTGGAGCCTGGAAATCGCGCCGGAGGCGATCAACGGACAGGCCCCCGACACCGGCAATATGGAACTGCTGCATCTGCTCGGTAGCGAGCAGCAAAAGCGAGACTGGCTCGAGCCGCTGCTCGCGGGCGATATCCGATCCGCGTTCGCCATGACCGAACCCGATGTCGCCAGCAGCGACGCGACGAATATCGCGACCCGGATCGAACGCGGCGGCGACGAGTACGTGATCAACGGACGCAAATGGTGGACCAGTGGCGCGATGGACCCGCGCTGCGCGTTCTTCATCCTGATGGGCAAGACCGACCCCACCGCACCGGTCCACCGGCAGCAGACGATGGTGCTGATACCGCGAGACACCAAGGGCGTGCAGGTGATTCGCGACTACCCCGTGATGGGTCACCACGATCAACACGGCCACGCGGAAGTCTTGTTCACCGATGTGCGCGTTCCGGTCGAGAACGTCATCGGCGAGGAGGGCGGCGGGTTCGCCGCCGCGCAGGCGCGACTCGGGCCGGGCCGCATCCACCATTGCATGCGCGCTCTCGGCGCGGCGGAACGTGCGCTCTCGTTACTCGTGGCACGCGCGAAAGAGCGTGTCGCCTTCGGTAAACCGCTGTCGGAGCAGGGCGTCGTGCGCGAGCAGATCGCCGAATCGCGCATCGAGATCGACCAGGCGAGGCTGCTGTGCCACCATACGGCCCACGTCATCGACGTCAGCGGCAACAAAGCGGCCAAGGATCTGGTCGCCATGGCGAAGGTCGCGGTTCCGCGCACCGCTCTGCGCGTCATCGATCGCGCCATCCAGGTACACGGCGGCGCCGGAGTCACCGATACGACTCCGCTCGCCGCTATGTACGCCTGGCATCGCGCGATGCGACTGTTCGATGGCCCGGACGAAGTGCACCTCCAGGCGATCGCGAAGAGTGAACTCCGGCGCGATACGACCGCCATCGGCTCGACGAGCGCCCCGCGTTCCAGGACCACCGCGTCCGGCGGTGCCTATTGAGTCATGTGGACAAAACCGTTACGACACAAGCATTTCCGTCCATTCCAGCGGCACCTCCGCCCATGGTTTCCACCATGCCCACCTCGTGCCGGCGCACCTGGCGACGCCCGGCATCGCCGCGGAGCTGCCAGACGATCTCGGCCAACTGAGCGGTTCCCGTCGCACCGAGCGGGTGACCGCGGGACAACAGGCCGCCGCTCGGATTGACCGGCTGCGGTCCCGAGCGCGCGGTATGCCCGGACACGGCCAGTTCGCCGCCCCCGCCCACCTCGGCGACGCCGAGCGCTTCGAGAGTCGTGATCTCACCGATGGTGAAGGCATCGTGCACCTCGAAGACGTTGATCTCCTCGATACTTCGGCCCGCTTCGGCCAGCGCCTGCGCTCCGGCCCGGCGCACGCAGGAGAATCCCCACACGTCGTCGTTGCGGTGGTCCCACGGACGTCCGGACACCATCGCGGACGACTCGACGAGGATGTCGCGGGACGTTCGGCGGCCCGCGCCCACGACGATCGCGCCGGAACCGTCGGTCGTGGGGCAGCACTGCAACATGGTCAGCGGGTCGGCGATCGGCCGCGACGACAGGACCGCCTCGATGCGACCGGACTACCGCTTCCCGGCCTCTACGCGTTGACGGCGGTCCGGTACATGGACGTACACGGACTGACCCGCGAGCAATTGGCGGCGGTCGCGGTGAAGAACAAGACCAACGGCCTGGACAATCCGCGGGCACACCTGCGCGCCGCGCCGCCGACCATGGAGATCAGTTTGCGGATATTGGCCATCTCGCGACTGGTCAGTCCGTAGTCGACGGTCCGTGGCGGTGTCGAGCGCATCAGGTCGATATCGCGCTCGGGCACCAGCAGGCGCAGGATCAGTTCGTCGTCGGAGATGTTGCCGCCGAACTTCTTCCGGAGTTCGGGCAGCTCCGGCTGCGGCGGCTCCCACTCGGCGTAGGTCTTCGCCTTGGGCCCGGCCATGATCTTGTCCAGGACGTTCTGGTCCAGGGGTGCGACGGGATCGCCGTAGCAGCCGTTCACGTACAGCAGGACCTCGTCCGGGACCACCGAGTACCGGTCGCCGGTCACCACGTTCAGCACGGCCTGGGTACCGACGAGCTGGGAGAACGGTGTCGCCATCACCGGATATCCGAGCTCTTTGCGGATGATCGACATCTCGTCGAGCACTTCCTCGAAACGTTCCTCCACGATCGATGCCGGCAGGAGCGTCCGGCTCCGCTGTCGCGATTGTCATGGATATCCTTTCGATCGCCCCGCTGTGTGCAGGATCACGTCTCCAGGACAGATTGCCGCGCAACGGTTTCGGCGGCACCGTGGCTACTACGTGGTCCGCTACGTGTCCCCGTGCGCCCGCTACCCGCTCGGCCGGGTCACCGGCCCCGGCGGACGAGCTACCGCGATGTCGGCACGTCGAGGCGGCCGAGGGCCTCACGCACGATGTGTTCGGCGATGGCGAGTGCGGACGTCGCGCCGGGCGAGGGGGCGTTGCGCACGTGCACGGTCCGGGCGGTGCCGCTGATGGCGAAATCGTCTTCCAGGCTGCCGTCCCGGTTCATGGCCTGGGCTCGGATCCCGCGCGGGCCGCGGTGCACATCCGAGGCGGTGATCGCGGGGACGTAGACGCGCGCCTGTGCCACGAAGGAGCGGGTGCTGAAGGCCGTGCGCGTCTCGCGTATCGCGGCCGGGACATTGTTCGCCGCGAACCGCCAGAATCCCGGAAATCCGATGGCGCTCAACGTGTCCGCGACGGAAATGCGCCCGCGGCGGTAGGTCTCGCGGCCGAGGGACAGGAACGCGTTGGGGCCGAGTACGACGGTGCCGTCCACGGTACGGGTGAGATGCACGCCCAGGAACGGGTATCTCGGATCGGGAACCGGGTAGATCAGCCCCTTCACCAGATCCGTCTTCGCGGCGTCGAGCACGAAATAGTCGCCGTAGAACGGCACGATCCGGGGATAGGCGGGCTCGCCCGAGGACACCGCCAATCGGTCGGATTGCAGTCCGGCACAAGCGATCACGAGATCGAACGACTCGGCCGAACCGTCGCTGTGCAGCAGAACCTCGCCCGGGCGCTCCTGTATCCGGCGCACTCGGCGACCGAGCCGGACGCTGCCGCCGGAGGCTTCGATCTCGGCGGCAAGGGCCCGAGCCACCGCCGGATAGTCCACGATGGCCGTCTCGGGCGAGTGCAGGGCCGCCAGGCCGCGCGCGTTCGGTTCGATGTCGGGGATTTCCGCCGCCGAGATCATCCGGACGCCCGGAACGCCGTTGGCCACCGCGCGTTCGTGGATGCCGTGCAGCCGCGCCTGCTCCTCGGCCTTCTGCGCGACGACCAGCTTCCCGCACCTGTCGTATCGGATGTCGTGCCGGCGCGCGAATTCCTCGAGCAATCCCACCCCTCGACGGCACAGCACCGCCTTGAGGCTCCCCGGCTCGTAATACAGGCCCGCGTGGACGACACCGCTGTTGTGCCCGGTCTGGTGTGCGCCCACCGCCGTCTCCTTCTCGAAAACGGTGACCTCGACGCCGGGGGCTCGCCGGGTGATCTCGCGTGCCACGGCCAGGCCGATGATGCCCCCGCCGATGATCGCTGTCGTCTTCACGGACATGACGGCTGTTCCTTTCCCCCCGCGCCGCGGGGAGTCTCCACGGTATCTTCCGGTCACACCGGACGTGTTCGCGCCCGGCGGCGTCGGCGACGCGATCGAAGTGACATGTGCGGCGGGCGCGTACGAGGATGGACCACATGTCGCACACCATGAATCCGCTGCCCCGGCAGGTCGCCGACGCCTATGTCGACGAACTCATCGCCCTCGATCCGGTGACCGGCACTTACCTTGGTGTACCGGAGAGTTCGAGCAGACTGCCCGATCTGTCACCCGCGGGTCAGGAGGCCCTGGCCGCGCTGGCGCGGCAGACCCTGGCCCGGCTCGACGAGGCCGAACGACAGCCCGGCGCGGACAGTGACGTCGAGCGCCGGTGCGGTCGTCTGCTGCGGGAGCGGCTCACCGCGGAGCTGGCCGTCCACGAGGCCGGGGAAGGCCTGCGGCACGTGGGCAATATCGCCACGCCCGCCCATTCGGTGCGCGAGGTGTTCACCGTGTCCCCGACCGAGACCGACGAAGACTGGGCGGCGATCGCCGAACGGCTGACCGCCGTGCCCGCCGCCCTGGGTGGCTACCGCGAATCCCTCGCACTCGGTCTGCGGCGCGAGTTGTACGCCGCGCCGCGCCCGACCGCCACGTTCGTCCAGCAGCTCACCGAGTGGACGGACCCGGATGGCAAGGGCCGCAGCTGGTTCGAGGACTTCGCGGCCGCGGGCCCGGAATCGCTGCGCGCGGAGCTGGACGCCGCCGCCCGCACCGCGAGCGCCGCCGTCGTCGAGTTGCGCGACTGGATCCGCGATGTGTACGCACCAGCGATCGAGGGCGCGCCGAATACGGTGGGCCGCGAACGCTACGCGCGCTGGGCGCGCTACTTCAACGGCGCGGATCTGGACCTGGACGAGGCGTATGCGTACGGCTGGTCCGAGTTCCATCGCCTGCTCGACGAGATGAAGCGCGAGGCGGAGAAGATCCTGCCCGGCGCCGAAACGCCGTGGGCCGCACTCGCGTATCTGGACGACCACGGCCGGCACATCGAGGGCGTGGACGAGGTCCGGAACTGGCTGCAAGGCTTGATGGATCAGGCCATCGACGACCTCGACGGGACGCATTTCGACCTCGCCGAGCGGGTGCGTCGCGTCGAGTCGTGCATCGCGCCGCCCGGCAGCGCCGCGGCGCCCTACTACACGCAGCCCTCGGAGGACTTCTCCCGTCCGGGCCGCACCTGGCTGCCGACCATGGGACAGAACCGCTTTCCGGTCTACGACCTCGTCTCGACCTGGTACCACGAAGGCGTTCCGGGACATCACCTCCAGCTCGGACAGTGGGTCCACGTCGCGGAGAACCTCTCCCGCTACCAGGCCACCGTCGGGGGCGTCAGCGCGAACCTCGAAGGCTGGGCGCTGTACGCCGAGCGACTCATGGACGAACTCGGCTACCTCACCGACGCCGAACAGCGCCTGGGCTACCTCGACGCCCAGATGATGCGCGCCGCGCGGGTCATCGTGGACATCGGCATGCATCTGGAACTGCGGATTCCCGCGGACTCCCCGTTCCACCCCGGCGACCGCTGGACACCCGAACTCGCCCAGGAGTTCTTCGGCGCACACAGCAGCCGCCCAGCCGATTTCGTGGAAAGCGAACTGACCCGCTACCTCACCATGCCGGGCCAGGCGATCGGCTACAAACTCGGCGAACGCGCCTGGCTCCTGGGCCGCGACAACGCCCGGGCGCGCCACGGCGACGCCTTCGACCTCAAGGCCTGGCATATGGCCGCCCTCTCCCAGGGCTCCCTGGGCCTGGACGATCTGGTGGACGAACTCTCCCGGCTCTGAGTGCGATTCGCGTTCGGCGGGCCGGCGACTACCGCGGGTGCTCGATCTGCTCGCGGAGGATGTCGCCGTGGCCGCAGTGCCGGGCGAAGTCCTCGATCAGGAACAGGTAGATGAACCGCAGGCTGACCTCGCCGAGGCCGGGATGCGTCCGGATCTCGTCGAGGTCGAAGCCGCCGGCGATCGCACGCGAGCGTTCGTTGACACGCTCGAACTCCGCGATCACATCGGCGACGGTCTCCGCATCGCCGACGACGAAGCTCGCGTCCCCCGAGGTCGTGCCGCCGTCACAGGCATCCTTGGGCACCCCCGCCAGAATGTGCTGAAACCAGATCCGCTCGGCCACGGCCGCGTGTTTGACCAATCCGATCGGCGTGGTCATCGACGCGACCAGCCGCCGCCGGGCATCCGCCTCGGACAGACCACGCAGCGTGCCGACCAGTTGCGCTCGGTTGCGATCGAGCATCCCCTCCAACAGTCGGCGCTCGCCGCCGGTGGTGAGCAGCGGTCTCGACCATGTCATGTCAGCTCGATTCTCTCGATGTCGCGGATCGGCGGGGGCGCAGCCGCATTCGGCCCGGCCGAACGGATCGTCGTCCGCGTGCACATCATCGCAGACCCGAATCCGGAGCAGGGCGCTGACCGGGGGCGATGCCGCTCGGCACGAATGTGTCGGCGCCCGGGCCTATGCTCGGTCCCGCACTCGGATGTTCGGCCGCGCGAGTTTCGGCGCGTGATTCCGAAATCGAGCTTGCAACAATGACTTTCGCCGCGTTACGCGTGCGACGAGGTGCCACCGGACATCCGTTCCGGTGTCCGGATGTGATGAGGAGGATCGGTGGGGACGGTGTCGGACGAGGTGGGTGCGTTCGCGTTTCGGATGTGGCGGCGCGCCTGGGGCGCTACGGAGTGGATACCCGCGGCACGGTTGTCGGTGCGGGTGAGCGACGGCGATCGCGTGACGCTCGCGCAGCTGTCCTGGGGCAGCCGGGACGGAGCCCGGTCCGCGCTGGGCTTCGCGCCCGATCTGGCGAGTTGCTACGGGCATCGGCGGGACGGCGCCGGCGAGGCGCAGGAGTTGCGGGGCGAACTCGACGACCGAAACGCACCGGTCCCGCCCGGTGGACGTGAGTTCGAGTTCGATACCGGGACAACGGCTCTCGACGTCGGGAGCTCGGCCGGTCGGTTGCGGATCTCGATCCACGACGGTGGCGAATCCGGACCGGAATCGGTGGAGTGGTCCAGCGCGTCGGGCGATACCTGTTCGATCGTGCTGCTGTCGCGGGATGTCGGCCACCTCGTATCCGGCGTCCGGGCCAGCGCCGAATATCGCGAGGCCGGCGAGGTGGCCGCGAATCTGCTGCACCCATCGACCGACAAATGGTTCGCCGAGCGGAGCCGGGCCCGGCTCGAGTTCCAGCTGGCCGAGCCGATCGCGGTCGATCAGTACGTTCTCACCTCCGCCGACGACGCACCCGACCGCGATCCGGCGGCGTGGACGCTGCGCGGTTCGGCGGACGGAAAGCGCTGGCGCACAATCGATATCCGTTCCGGTCAGTCGTTTCCCGGGCGCCACCGGTCCCGCAGCTACCGGATCGCGGAGCCCGGTGACTTCACGCACTATCGCCTGGACATCACCGGCAACCACGGATCGCCGCACCTGCAGTTGCAGACCGTGCAATTCCTGGTCGACGACGGTTTCAGCGGCTTTCGCCGCCCCGCCGGGCTCATGCCCGTCGCGTATCGGGGCACCGTTGTCGTCCCGGCGAGACCTGCTACACCGCCGCCCGGCGACACGGCAGCACCGCAATCCAGCACCCGGGCAGCACCATCTTCGGGCATCGCAGCAGGAGCGCCATCCGGGGGCATCGCAGCAGGAGCGCCATCCAAAGATAGGGCCGTGCGAGATCCTGGTAACGCGGCCGCGCCGTCGGCAAGCGATGCGGCGGCAGGAACGCTCGCCCGCACGGCAACTCCCTTCCGATCGCCCTCGACGCAGCCCCTCTCCCAGCGGTTGCCGCAGCAGCACGCGCCGATGCGGCCCGGCGAGCTCCGGCCTATGTCACCAGAAGCCCCGCTGCCGAACCCCATTCAGGCGGATGCGGCACGAGAGACCTCACCGGACGAGGCGTCACGACCGCAGCCGGGAGGGTCGTGGCTGCCGCTGGGCGGCAGCCTGTCGATGCAGTCCCTGACCTCGCCGTCGGGGCGATTCACGGCACTGCACTCGCCGTACGAACCGACGTTCGCGGTGCGGGACAACCTCACTCGCAACCGGGTGTGGATCAGCGATTCGCCGTCCTCGAGTCTGCTGTGTCTCGGGCCGGACGGCGATCTGGTGGCCTGGGACCACCGCGGCAATCACGTCTGGAGCACCGGCACGGCGTGGCTGGGTGTGCGGCGGCTGGAATTGCGCGACAGCGGTGAGCTCGCCCTGACCGATACGCACGGCGAGGTGATGTGGAGTTCGGGAATCCCCGACGTGCCCGCGGGCGACGCATCCCGCCCGGCGCCCCGGGGATCGATCCTGCGCCGCGGCGAAAGTCTGTACGGGCAGTCGCTGACCAGTGCCGACGGGTCGACCGTACTGTTCCACGACGGTCGCGTGGTGCGGATCATCGTGCAGGGCCGCACCTCACACTGGGATGCGTTCCCCGACACCGAGAACGTGCTGATCCTCGACGAGGACGGTTTCTTGCGCCTGCGCGACCTCAGTGGCGCTGTGCTGCAACAGATTTCCGGCCCCGGCGTGGAGCTCGTCGTCGAGCGCGGCGCGGCCGAACTGCGCGACCAGGCGGGCGAGGTCGTGTGGGCGTCGTGCCCCCGCGCGCAGCGACCCGGCCCGGTCCGTACCGCCGAGCCGGCGCCGGACGCCGCCCTCGCCGCCTGGTTCACCACGCTGATCGGCCGCGGTCACAGCGTGGCGGTGGCCCGGCACACCACCCCACGCGAGTTGCTCGGGCAGTTCGGTGTCACACCGGTGGCAGGGACCTGGACCGAGCTCCAACGACACAGGGACGCAACGCATCCGGACGGCGGGACCATCGTCGCGGCACTGGCGGTTGGCACGCACGTTCTACTGATGAGCGACGATCCGGATCTGCCCGTGGCGACCTCTGTGCCCTGGGTGGCGACCGTGCGTCAACCGGACGAAGAGTGCGGCTTCGCGGCCTTCAGCGTCCATCACAGCGGCGAACTCGTGAGCGAATTCCGAGAGTTCCCGCATCGACGCAAGGGCGGCAAGGTGCCGGAGGTCGCCGCGGCGCTGGCGGAAATCATGCACGACCAGCACCTGCACACGCTGCTGTTCCGCACGGCCGAAATCGTGCCCGGCGCAGCCGAACTGGGCGGCGAACTACTGGGCGGCGTGCTGGCGCCCCAACCCGATGAGCCCGCCCCCGATACGGGGCCGCTCCTGGCGATCGATGGATGGGAGAGTATGACCCCGCTGGTGGTCCGCACCGACTTCACCGACGACGACGCGTGGCGCCGGGTACTCGAGGAGATCCGCTCGCCGTGGCTGGACAACGATCCGGTGGATCCGCACACGATCACCGATCCCCGATTGGCGGGAGCTCCTACCGAACAGGTGCTGCGCGAGGTCTGCGCGGCACTGCCCCAGCCACAGACACCGGGGGCGATATTCATCGCCGACGACGTCACCATGCACCGGCCCGGAAACCCGCTGCTGGCCGTGACGACCGAATGGAACGGCCTCCCCTTCGAGGAGGACGAGGAGGAGTTCGTCACCCAGTTCCGGCTGCTACCCGACGCAGCGATCGAGATCAGCACGAACCTGGACCTGGCCAATATGGATTTCGAGGACTTCGCCGACGAGGGGGTGTATGAGCGCATGACGTGAGCGGAATGCGGCTGCCCACCCGCTGCGGTCGGTCTGCTGGTGGCGATTCGCGCAGCAGTCCCACATCGAAGCAGCGCCCGAGTTCGACTTGTCATCGTCGCCGAAGACGGACCCACGTAAGTGGCGATCACCGAACGCGATGCACTGGCGAATTTCGACCGCGCAGAAAACGGACGAAACCGGACGGGGAGAGGCATTGCCCAGCAATGGATCCCGGGGCCCTACTGGAAAAGAGCGGGCGCCGAAAGTGCTGGGAATCGCCCGATGCAGCAGAGCAACCATCGCAGCGACAAGAGGTCTCAGCGC
>NZ_BDCC01000077.1 GCF_001613305.1 Nocardia vaccinii NBRC 15922 | reverse complement strand
ACTAACTCCTCCTTGGACCTTGCGTATGGACTGCCGGTTCAATCTAATCTACATTAGATAAAGCTCGCTCGCTCGCAGACCTCCAGGGAGTGCCCTTGTTCCCGTTCGACAACTTCGCCACCGAGATCCAGCGCCTGGCCGACACCTTCGGTTCGAAAGTTGCGGTGTCGTCCCGCGAACGATCGCTCAGCTTCGCAGACCTGGCCACACGAGCGTTCCGTGTAGCCGACGCGCTGGTCGCCACCACGGCGCCCGACGCACGGGTCGCCATACTCGATAAGAACTCCTGCGAAATACTCGAAATGTTCTTCGGCTGTTCAATCTCCGGCCGAGTCCTCGTCACGCTGAACTGGCGTCTAGCGCTAGACGAGATGGCCGCCGTCCTCCGACATGCAAGACCTGAGCTTTGCGTGGTCAGCCGCGAGTTCTTGGATCTGCTTTCCGCCGCAGTCGATCTGGCAGCAATCCCATGCGTGGTGGTTCCGATCACGGATCAACCGCAAGGTTACGAGGCCTGGATTGACGCGGCACCAGCCATGAAGCACCCACCGGTGACCAATCCCGATGTAGTGATCTCGCAGATGTACACGTCGGGCACGTCCGGCATGCCCAAGGGCGTCCTGGGCACGCATCGCAGCGTCGGGGCGGGGCTACGCAGCGGTGACTACTGCCGATACACCGACCAGTCGATCCTGCTCTGCGCAATGCCCATGTTCCACATCGGCGGGATCCAACCTGCCTTGATCGCGCTGGTCCGCGGCGGCACGGTACTTCTACGTCGTGAGGTCGACCCGGTCGATCTCCTCGAAACCATCGAAGAACATAGAGTGACGCACGGCTTCGTGGTGCCGACCGTCATCGGCATGATGATGGATTCTGCGGAAACTCGCACTTGCGACGTCTCCTCGATCGTCGGCATCACATATGGAGCCTCTTCCATTACGCCGAGCCTTCTGCGGCGGGCAGTCGGGCTGTTCGGCAAGAATCTCATCCAGGTATACGGATCAACCGAGACGTGTGGCGCCGTCTGTCAACTCGACCCCGAGGATCACCATGAGGATGGTCCTGGGCAGCGACTGCTGCGCTCGGCTGGCAAGCCATACCCGTGGGTCGAGGTCCGAATCGCGGACACAGTCACGGGAGAAGCCATGTCGGCAAACGGCTTCGGCGAGGTCTGGTTGAGATCAGATCAAAACACACCCGGGTATGTAGACGACCCTGAGGCGAACGCGGCAGCCATCGACTCCGAAGGCTGGCTGCATACCGGTGACGGTGGTTACCTCGACGAGAACGGCTACCTCTTCTTGACCGACCGAATCAAGGATATGATCATCTCCGGTGGAGAGAACATATATCCAGCCGAGGTCGAAGCCGTCATCGCCGATCACGCCGCCGTTGCCTCCGTCGCCGTGATCGGCGCACCAGATCCCAAATGGGGCGAACGGATCGTCGCCGCCGTAGTAGCCAAGCAATCCGCAACTGTAACCCCGGACTCTATCATTGAATTTTGCAAACAGCGCCTCGCCAGTTACAAGTGCCCGAAGCAAGTATGGCTTGTAACTGCACTACCGACAACTGCGAGTGGAAAGATACTCAAGCGCGAATTGCGGGCTACGGTCCCCCAGATGACACCGACGCCCTGAGATTTCGTTCGGATTGTCAACGGAACGCCAACCCGGGATCTGGCACAGATTTGACTTGCACCCTGAGCGCTGTGGTTCGAGTGGAGAGAGACTCCGGATTCCCGCTTGTCGTAGCAGGTCGAAGGAGTCGAGGGCAGCCTGATTCTGGTTGGGGGCCGTCCACCGTTCTCATACCGGCACCGGCATGATTCAACCGAAGTCACCACAGGATGGCCGCCGACTGCGTGATCGAAAGCACTCGACCATGTGACAGTATTTAATGTGGAGTAGAAGTTACGGCTACTTAACGAAAATGGGGGAGTCGGCGGATGACAAAGCTCGTCGAGCAGCCCGATGACTGGACCGAGCCGGGTGCGTATCGGGTAGTTCATGGACTCGCCGGGCCCGGAGGCTTCACGACCTGCCGCCCGAACACCAATTGTCGGCTATCGCGGGATCGACGCACGCCTGGACGTCCTTTACTGCTCGGCCGGGTTGGCGCACGACGACGCCGATACCGTGCGCCGCCACGCCATCGCCAGTCAGACGTAGCCCACATGGGCGTGGTGCATGCGACAAAATTGAAGTAATATTCAAAAAAATAGGAACGCTCGGCTATAGGAGACGCCATGACTGTGCCACACCCGTTCGATCCTGGTTTCGCTGAGGCTTATTCGCATGCATGGACAGCCGCCGATCCCGGTCGCCTACTGGAGTTCTTCACTCCCGCAGGCGAATATACCGATGTAGCTATGGGCGGCAGTTACACAGGCCACGAAGAAATCGGAAAGTTCCATCGGTTCATGCTTGCTTTCGCACCCGACTCGGTCATCGAGTTCCACGACGTCACCGCGATCGGTGGTCGCTTGTACGCCCAATGGGATTGGAGCGGCTCCTTCGCGGGCAAATTGCGCCTTCGCTCGGGCAAGATCGTGGATCCGGCCGGTGCGCGGTTCACGGTCCCCGGAGTAGCCGTTTGCCGCTACGACGAGTTCGGCTTGCTTACAAGCCACAGCGATTTCTGGGACCTCGGAACAGTCTTGAACCAGGCAGGCGTGTCGATCGGCTGACCATCTCGGTCGGCCGATCGAAACCCGGATCGCTACGACGTGTTACTGCCCCGGCTACTGCGCGATTCCGATTCAGGCCGATGCTGCGACGCGGTCAGCAGTGGACAGACCGACCAACTCCCTGTTTGCGCGGATCGTCATCAGACACATCGCCACAAGGAAGATGGCATAGGTAGTCAGGCGCCAACCAGAAGACGAACACGCCGTTCCACGCAAATGGCCCCGAAAAGAAGAAGTATGAGGTGCCCGAAGGTTCTCGGACAGTGCCCCAAAGTAGAATTGGGGTAACTGAACGGAGTTGTTTGTGGCACAGAAGAAGTCGCGTGATTCGACCCCGGAGTTTCGGGAGGCGGCGGCTCGTGAGGTGGTGGAGAAATCGCGGGAATTGGGTGAGGGAGTATCGGGCGGCTCGTGCCGATGGCGCGGGGTTGACCTCGGACGAGCGGAAGCGTTTGCGGGAGTTGGAAAAAGAGAACCGCAAGCTTCGCGAGCAGCTGGAATTCATGGGAAAATCGAGCGCCTTCTTCGCATCGAGATACCGGTGAGTGTCCGTTACGAGTTCATCGCCAGTGAAGAAGGCAATTATGACGTGGTCGACATGTGCCTGTGGTCGGGTGTATCCCGGTCTGGGTATTACGGCTGGAAAACGCGGAAACCATCCGCGACGGCGCAGCGACGCGAAACAGTCGAAGCGGAGGTGAAATTCGCATTCCAGCATTCCGACGGCACCTACGGGTACCGGCGCGTACACGCCTGGCTGGCCCGTCGCGGCACGGTGGTCTCCCCCGGAGACGGTTCGATCGATCATGCGTGAGCTGGGCCTTGTGCCGTGTCAGCCGCGCCCGTGGCGGCTGGTGACCACCGTCGCCGGTGACGCGGCCGATCTGCCGGACCTGATCCGTCGCGATTTCACCGCCGCTGCGCCGGCGACCAAACTCGTCGGCGATATCACCTATATCCGAACATGGGAAGGATGGTTGTATCTGGCGACCGTGCTGGACTGCTTCTCGAAGAAGGTAGTCGGCTACGCCATGGCTGAACATATGCGTGCGGAATTGGTTTCCGATGCCCCGCTCATGGCCGCAAGAGATCTTCCGTTCCGGCCCGATGAGACAATCTTCCACAGCGACCGCGGCGCGCAGTACCTTTCCGCTGAATTCGCTTCTGTCGCCAGGGAACTGGGCGTGAAACGTTCCGTTGGCCGCACCGGGGCATGCTTCGATAATGCGTGGGCGGAATCGTTCAACGGGACCCTGAAGAACGAGCGAGTCAACCGGACCGTGTACCCCACACGCGAACACGCGAAGAAGGACATCATCGCCTATATCGAGTTGCGGTACAACCAGATTCGACTTCACTCCGGAATTGACTACCGAACACCGAACGAAGTAGAGTCCGACTGGTTCGCCCGGAACAAGGCAGCATAAGAAAACAAAAACCCAGCTGTCCGAAATCTTTCCGGCCCCTCACATCGTCGGTCTCTACACGCAGCCACCGGTCGGGGCCACGGTAGTCTGCGCCGACGAGTTGGGTCCGGTCTCGCCCCGCACCTTCGGCCCCGCACCGGGGTGGTCGGTCGATGGAGATCGGATCAAGGCGCCGCTGGAGTACTCGCGAGGCCCGGACAAGATCTGGGTCTATGGATCGATCCGCGTCCGTGACGGCCAAGCCGTCACGCTCACCGCGTCATCCCGCAACAGCGTGAACTACCAGCGCTTTCTCGAGCTGGTAGAACAGGCCAACCCGAGCGGCGATATCTACGTCGTGACCGACAATCTCTCCAGCCACAACAGCAAATCCACCCGCGAATGGCTCGAAGACCACCCCAGGATCAAGCATGCGTTCATCCCCGTCGGCGCGTGCTGGCTCAACCTGCAAGAAGCATGGTGGCGGATCTTTCGGCGAGAAGCACTCGCCGGCCAGACCTTCGCCGACCACACCGAGATCGACCAGGCCACCCACCAAGCCACCACCGCCCTCAACGCCCGCGCACGACCATGGATTTGGGGCCGACCAGCACCGAAACCGAGGACCCTACGCCGCCGTTTTATCTACCACCTTTAAGGAACGCAGCACTAAGACCACCTCTTCCACCGCACCGAACAGTGTGAAAAACCCAGCCCGGCAAACCAAACCGACACCCCACCCATTGAACTGAGTTTTGAAAGGAGCCGTACCCTTCCTCGATAGCAATCTTCGGAGAATCTGCGCCCGCAGGGCTCGTCACACACGCTCGTTCTGCTACATGGAAACCTCATGGGCAGAGGACTGGCGGGGTTCGAATAATCGAGGCATGCCAACCGGTCAACATCCCATGCGCCAACCCGATCTTCGTCTCGACGACATCGCCGATCATGTGGGTGAGGAGTACGGGCCCGGAAACTGGATCACTCTCGATCAGCGGTTGATCGACGAATTTGCCACGGCGACAGGCGACGACGCCTGGTACCATGTCGACACCGGCCGCGCCCGTGACGAACTCCCCGATGGCGTAACCATCGCCCACGGGCTCCTGACTCTCTCGCTTGTACCAAAAGCTCTCACCACCGTACTAAAACTGCACTTTCCGACGCGCGCAGTGAACTACGGCTACGACAGAATCCGGTTCCCCGCTCCAGTCCAGGTCAACGACCGCATTCGATTCGTATTCCGACTGAACGATGTCGACGCACACCCGGGAGGCATCCTCATCCGGCTTGGGGTATCGGCAGAGATCGACGGGGATGAGCGGCCTGCGCTCGTCGCGACCCAGCTGATTCTCGCATTCGACAGTTCCCCTCTTCTGGGGAAATGACTATTCAGCGGTGTGCGAAGAATCCACACACACGGGGCTGCTGCATGGGCTCGTCCGGCGCGACGAATGCGTCGTCGGCGACGCCGTCGACGATCTCCTCGACCGATCGGTGGGGCAAGGGCACAGGATCAGGCCGGTGCGACCTGGAAGGCGTGGGTGGCGCGCAGTTCGAGTTCGGTCATGAGCTGGTCGAAGGTGATGCAGCCGTAGCAGGGCGGGATGCCAAGCGCGGACAGGGTCCGGATCGCCAGGGCGTTCTGCTCGCTGGTGGTTTCCTTGTTGAACCGGTTCAGGATCGAGGGGACGCCGCACTGTACACCGAACCGATCGACTTGCAGAGGACAACATGGAACGACGGTCGCTCCGCACTGCCACGCCCCAGTTTCGCCGCATGGAAATACCCGGCAACTCACGATCTGAATCGGCCTAGTCTGCGTCGACACTGCTCGCCCACCAAGGAGATCAGCATGGATCCCTGCTTGCAACCGGCCCGCGCTACGAAGGCAGCCGTGCTGCGATCGCCCGAGGGGCGGTTCGAGCTCGAGGAGGTCGCGCTCCCCGAACTCGGTATCGATGAGGTGCTCGTCCGGATCGCTGGCGCCGGCTTCTGCCACACCGACTTGCTGCCGAGAACCCGTGGCAGATTCGGCCAGCCACCGGTCATCCTCGGCCACGAGTCATCGGGGGTGGTTCAGAAAGTCGGCCCGCAGGTTACCGACCTTCGGGCGGGTGACCATGTCGTCGCCTCCTATCGTTCCTGCGGATCCTGCGTCCGATGCCGAAACGGGCGACTCCCCTATTGCGAGCGATTCTGGGAGCTGAACTTCAGCGGAGCGCCCCGAGGGGAGGCGGTCGCGCATGACACCGCCGGCGACTCCGTCGCGAGCCGGTGGTTCGGTCAGTCGTCGTTCGCCACCCATGCCGTAATCCGAGCAGAGTCGCTGGTGCGGGTCGACAACAATCTTCCACTCGAACTGCTGGCGCCCCTGGGCTGCAGCGTACTGACGGGCGCGGCGTCGATCCTCGAGGCGCTCGCGGTCGCACCAGGGATGTCGGTGGCTATTTTCGGCACCGGCGCGGTCGGCCTCGTCGCAGTTATGGCGGCCCGTATTGCCGGTGCGACCACGATTTGCGCCGTGGACGCCAACCGCCACAGGCTCACACGAGCTGAGCAGTACGGCGCGAACCTGACCGTGGATTCGCGGGCCGGCAACCTCGACACGCTCATGCGTAGGGCCACGCCAGCGGATGGATTCGATGTCTGTCTCGACACTACAGGTGCCGCCGACATAATCTCCTGCGCCGTCGACGCACTCAGCGTAGTGGGTGTATGCGGTCTGCTCGGCTCGCCTCGTGGGGACCTGCGGTTGGGAGCGACGGCACTGGCCAGTGGTCGAACCATCCGGGGCCTACTGTTCGGAGACGCCGTGCCGCGTCGTGATTTACCTCAGCTGATAGAGCTGTGGAAGGCTGGCCAACTCCCTTTCGATGAACTGGTCCAGAAGTACCCGCTGGCGGCGATAAACGAAGCCGAACAGGACTTTCGTTCCGGGCAGGTGATCAAACCCGTTCTGCTGCCGGACCATACCGCCAATCCTTAATGACATCGGACTCGTTGCCATGTGGTGGAAACCAGCGGCGTGCCGGACAGTTCGATTGGCGACGATGCGTGCAGGTCCGGCTAACTCGAGCCGGTACCGAGGAAGGAAGCCGCCATGATGACCGCGTCGTCCGGAACTGCCGGTACGCAGCTGATCTATCCCCGCGACCACCTCGACTATCCGCAGGTGCCGCTGTGGCATGCCCTAGCCGGGGCACGTCGCCGCTGGCCGGACCGGATCGCGTTCCAAGTGGACGAGGCTACGATCACCTGGCAGGAGCTGTGGGACAGCGCATGCCGGCTCGCCGCCGGATACCGCTCGAGCGGGCTGCGGCCCGGTATGGTCCTCGCGCTACAGTTGCGTAACAGCATCGACATGGCGGTCGCCTATTGGGCGAGTCAACTGGCAGGGCTCGTCATCAGCCCCGTCAACCCTGCGCAGCCACCGGACAGCATCGAGAACCAACTCTCCGATTGCGGCGCGACAGCGGTGATCTCCCGGAACACAACGGGTGTTGTCATCCTGACAATGCGCAGCGACGCCGCGGTGATTCCGCTCACTGAAGTCGCAGCAGCAGCCTCCGGCACCGAGAACCTCAGCCCGCACACCCCGTCGGACCTGAGTGCCGCGATTGCTCACATTTCCTATACAGGCGGCACGACCGGCACCCCGAAAGGAGTCGTCCTTTCACAACGGGCGCTGGTCTGCAACGCCCTGCAATTCTGCCATTGGATCAGCTCCTCCGTGCCCGACCGCGATGGCGACGGGGCCCTGACACTGTCGCAACCCGGTTCACCGCAGGAATGGCCCATTCGACTCGGAACCGGTGTCGTTATCGCCAGCGCACCGTGGTTCCACGCCATGGGCCTCGGCGGTGGCCTCATAGTGCCCGCGCTCCTCGGTAACCGCTCCCTCATCCTCAGCCGCTTCGATCCGGCGGTTTACCTCGACACCGTCGAGCGCGAGAATGTCACCTCTGTCAGTGGAGCCCCAGCGCTACTCGCCGGTCTCGTGCGGGAGCAAGAGACGAACCCCCGAGACGTGGCCAGCATCCGCCTTATCTCGTGCGGAGGTGGTCCGCTTTCCACAGTTCTCGCCGACCGCCTGGCCCGAGCGTTCCCACCAGCAGTCGTCACACAGGCCTACGGTCTCACCGAGGTGGCAATGGCGGCCATCGGATATCCGACGGCTACGACCGCCCCGCGCCGCACGGGACGAGTCGGACTTCCGCTGGCCGACACAGAGGTTCGCCTCGTCTCGGCAACTGAACACACCGGGCAGGGCGGCGAGATCTGGGTGCGGGGTCCCCAGCTGATGCTCGGCTACCATGGCCGACCAGCGGAAACAGCAGAGGTGCTGCGGGACGGCTGGCTGCGCACCGGCGACATCGGCATGCTCGACGAAGATGGCTTGCTGGCTGTGGTCGACCGTAGCAAGGATATGCTGATCTACAAGGGGTACAACGTATATCCCTCCGAGCTGGAGGCCCTGTTGCGAGAGCAGCCAGGTGTCCAGGATGCGGCCGTGGTCGGAGTCCCCGAGGCGGATGACGGTGAGTACCCGGTCGCGTTCGTCGTCGCGGAGGGCTCACCAGATCCGGACCTACTCCGCGAGGCGGTCAACACCAAAGTAGTTCACTACAAGCGGCTGCGGGCCATCTACTTGGTCGCCGAGCTGCCAACCTCGCCGTTGGGCAAGACCGTCAAGGACCCGCTGCGGAAGGAAGCCGCCCGGCTGACAGGAGCCGATCCGGTCGTGTCAGAACCCGCCGCGTCCACAACTCCCGTCCCCACTGATCCATTAGCGCGGCTGAACCAGCACAGTGGCGAGCTGGTGCGCGCAATGGGCATCGTCTTCGAACACGCTGACGCAACACGCGTCGTGGCTTCCATGCCCGTCGAAGGGAACCGGCAGGGCTACCACCTCCTGCACGGCGGCGCCAGCGTCGTGCTCGCTGAGACCGTCGGATCCGCTTTGGCCGTCCTCGCAACGGGCTTCGCCAAAAGCGCTGTCGGTTTGGAAGTGAACGCCACCCACCACCGTTCGGCACGAGACGGCCGAGTCACCGCAGTCGGTACGATCGCCTCCGTCGGCCGAACGACAGCGACGATCGAGATCACTGTCGCCGACGCCGAAGGCCGCCGCGTGTGCACCGCCCGCCTCACCTGTTCGCTGCGAGACCGGAAATGACCCGGTCACACCACGGTTCGAGAACCGTGGTGTGACCTTGATTCGGCGATTCTGTTTCTACGCAGTTTCGCGCATTTGTCCCCCGTCACTCCGGAGTTGACTCGATTCATCAAGCGACTCCGGAGGACGGAAAATGACTGAGATGCTCGAATGGCCAGCGGCGACGGTGAACGGCGCCACCGACCTGGGTGGTCCCAACGCGATCGAGAAGGCACTCGCGCTACTGGACGCGCTCGGAACCGGCCGGCCGGCCGAACCGCTCTCAGGTCTGGCCATCCGGACCAGCATGCCGAAGAGTACCGTGTGCCGAATCCTGAAGACGATGGAGCGGCAGGGCTTCGTCGCGCGGAAGGGGTCGCTGTACTGCCTCGGGCCGCGAATGTCCGAACTGGGGCGGCAGGCCGAACTGTCCCCTTACAACGACCTACGCAACCTCAGCGTCGGAACCCTCGAGCGGCTGTTCGCCGACGTCCGCGCAACCGTCCACTTAGCGGTCGCGACGCCCGGTGATGCGCTGCTGGTGGAGAAAATCACCGCTCCTGGCGCGGGCCGGGTCCCCACTCGGGTGGGGTTCACACTTCCGTCGGCCTGCACCGCTGTCGGCAAGGTGCTACTCGCCTTCGCCGACGCCCGCACGATCGAGAGCGCAATGCGCGCCATCTCGCCCGCTCCGACGCCGCACTCGGTGCGCGGTCACTCCGAATTGTCCGCACAGCTTCATGATGTGCGCCGCGTTGGCGTCGCGTTCGACAACGAGGAGTTCCGTGTCGGCGTGACATGCGTGGCCGCGCCGGTGCTGCTCGGGGGCCGGGCGATCGCCGCCGTCTCGTCTTGCAGCACACAGGGCCGCCGAACGACACAGCACACCCCGTATGTCGTGGCCGCGGCGCGGCGGCTCTCCGAGGTCGTCGAACGCAGGGCCGCTTTCGCCGAATGACGAAAGCGTTGTCCCTCGTTGGACCGGCCGCTCAGCGGCCGGTCCAACGAGGGACGCGCTTCTCAACGAACGCCTGAGCCCCTTCGGCCGCGTCGGCGGATCTGCGCACAGCCTCCACCAGTGGTTCCTGTAGTGCGAATGCTTCGTCGGGCCGCCAGCAGAGGCCGGCATCCAGGAGATGTTTGGCCGTTCGAAGTGCCAACGGTGCGTTGTCGGCCACCTTCCGTGCCAGCCTTTGCGCGGCGGCGAGCGCCTGACCGGGCTCAACGAGTTCGTTGACGAGACCCCAGCGCTCGGCGGTGGCACCGTCGATCGGATCGCCGGTCAACACCATGGCCATGGCACCGCTGCGAGAAATGCGCCGTGGGAGTCGCAGCACTCCCCCGGCCGCGGCCACCAGTCCCCGCTTCACCTCGGGTAGCCCGAATCGGGCCTCGCGGCCAGCGACAAGCAGGTCACAGGCGAGAACGATCTCGAAGCCGCCGCCGAGAGCGAGGCCCTCCACGGCCGCGACGAGAGGTTTGACCGGTGGACGATGAACGATCCCGAAAGCACCCCGGCCCGGTACGACGGGTCGTTCGCCTGTCGACGCAAAGGCTTTCAGGTCCATGCCCGCGCTGAACACCGGTCCTATGGCAGTGAGCACTCCGACAGCTAGGTCGTCACGATTATCGAGTTCGTCGAGCGCGTCCGCGATCTGCTGTGCCATCGCTCTATCGATCGCGTTACGGGCGGCGGGCCGATCGAGCGTGATAGTCGCGATGGGACCGTCGACGTCGAGCCGGACGGTACCTCCCGTCGTTCCTGGTGCGGCCGCCGCGGTCATAGCGGTGCCATCCGGATGGCACCGTCGAGCCGGATCGTCTCACCGTTGAGCATGCCGTTATCGATGATGGCCAGGGCGAGCCGGGCGAATTCGTCGGGCTCACCCAACCGAGCCGGGTGCGGTACCGCCTTCGCCAGCGACGCGCGGACCTCGTCGCGTAAACGGGCCAGCAGCGGTGTGTCGAACGTGCCGGGGGCAATGGTGTTGACCCGGATACGCTTTCGTGCGAGGTCGCGAGCAGCCACGATCGTCATGCCCGCGATCCCGGCCTTGGCGGAAGCGTAGGGAATCTGTCCGATCTGTCCTTCGAACGCAGCGACCGAACTGGTGAGGATACAAACGCCACGATCACCGTCGTCGGGCTCGTTGCGGGCCATGCTGGCTGCGGCCAACCGGAGCACGTTGAAGGTGCCGACAAGGTTGATGGAGACGATTTCGGTGTAGGTCTCGAGCGACCCGGGGGATCCGTCCTTCTCGACGAGCCGTACTGGGCCACCGCGTCCGGCGCAATGGACCAGAATCCGCAGCGGCCCTTCCTGCTCGGCCAGTCGGATCGCTGCCGCAAGGTCGTCCGGGCTTCGCACGTCAGCCGGCGCGAAGTGGACCCGGCCGAGTTCGTCGGCCAACTCGGCACCGGCCGAGCCGGGCAGGTCCGCGACCACGACGGCTTTCGCGCCCGCATCCACGAGGCGACGGACTGTGGCCAAGCCGAGGCCCGACGCTCCGCCGGTGACGAGAGCTACGCGCCCCTTGACGTCCATATCAGATCCTCTCGATGATCGTGGCGTTGGCCATACCGCCGGCCTCGCACACAGTTTGCAGCCCGTATCGTCCACCGCTCTCCTCCAAGCCGTTGACGAGCGAGGTGAGCAGCCGGGCACCGGAGGCGCCGAGCGGGTGGCCCAGTGCGATCGCGCCGCCACGGGGATTGAGCCGGGCGAGGTCGGCGGCGAAGTGACGCCGCCAGGCCAGCGGCACCGAGGCGAACGCCTCGTTCACCTCGTAGTGGTCGATTCGGTCGATCGTCAGACCGGTACGAGCGAGGACCTTTTCGGTAGCGGGCAGCGGCGCGGTAAGCATGGTCACCGGATCATCACCGGCGACGGCGAAGCCGCGGAACGCGGCGCGTGGCTGTAGCCCGAGTCGCTCGGCGCAATGGGCGCTCATAATCAGTACGGCAGCGGCGCCGTCGGTGATCTGTGAGGAGTTCCCCGCAGTGACCTTCCAGCTCAGCTCCGGAAACCGCGCCGCCAGCTCGTCGGTGCGGAACGACGATGGCAAGGTGGCCAGCCCCTCCACCGTGGTGCCTCGACGGATCGTCTCATCGGCAGCGACAGTGGTACCGTCCGGAAGTGTGACAGGCACGATCTCGCGAGAGAAGTCGGCGGCGGCGGCGCAGCGGTGCGACCTGGCGGCGTACTCGTCGAGCGCTTGGCGGTCGAGCTTCCAGCGGTGAGCGACGATCTCAGCGGAAACCCCCTGAGACACCAGCCCTGGCGCGTAACGGTCGGAAACCGACGGCCCGTACGGGTCCTGTCCGATCCGTGCCGAGAGCATCGGGATTCGACTCATCGATTCCACGCCCGCGACGACCACAATGTCGTATACACCGGCGATGATGCCCTGAGCCGCGAAATCTGCGGCCTGCTGGCTGGAGCCGCACGCCCGGTGCACCGTTGTGGACGGCACGTGGTCCGGCAGTCCCGCCCCCAGCCATGCCCATCGGCCAACTGGGCCGGACTGCTCGCCGACCTGACTGACACAACCGACGATGACGTCGTCGACTTGACCTGGATCGATACCGTTACGGTCGATCAGCGCACGCATCACCTGGCCCAGCAGCTCGACCGGGTGCAGTTCAGATAGTGCACCGCCGGGGCGGCCGTCTTTGGCGCGGCGGCCTTTGCCCAGCGGCGAGCGCACCGCGTCGATGATGACGGCAGTGCGGTTCATGGCGCGAGCCGGGTTTGTGGTGGTCATCCGTAGGCTCCGATTTCAGTGATGAATCCGTCAGGCCGAGATCCTGACCTCGACCGGAACGTTGCCGCGTACCGCATTGGAGTAGGGGCAGACCTGCTCCGTGGTCTCCACCAGTTCTCGCAGTGTGGGCTTGTCGAGACCGGGAACGGACACCTCGAGGACGACCGCGAGTTCGAAGCCACCGCGCTCGTTGGCACCGAGAGTCACCGCCGCCGCGACGGAGCTGCCCTCGACGTTCTGCTTGGCACGGCGCGCAACCAGGCGCAGCGCATTGTGGAAGCACGCGGCGAAGCCAGCGGCAAAGAAGATCTCGGGATTGGGCAAACCGCCGGCACCGTGCATCTCCTTCGGGACGGCCAAGTCGGTGTCGACCGTCTTGTCCAACGAACTGACGTGGCCGTCGCGGCCTGCGCCGGTGGCGACCGCGTTGGCTGTGTATAGAGGCTTGACCTGGTCTGACATTGCGCTCCTCGAAGAATGGACTGCTCGAATCGGTGTGGTACGGCTCACGCTACGGAGACCGCCCGGAGGGCCGCAGGACCGATACCGTCTGACGGAACCGAAATCACCGACTTGTTCGCTCGCATCGGCGAATACCTCACGGGGCCTAGCTATCTCGGCAAGGCCGTGGTGACACGGTCTCCCGAATCAGATTTCTATGAGACCGCGCGACGTGACTCGCAGGCCGCCGTCACGCTCCACATCCCAGGTGCTCTCGGAGTTCCCCTTGTCCCGAAGAACGAACTTTTGGACCTTCGTGGTCGGGTTCTTCGGGAGGGCGTCGATCAGTTCGTAATAGCGCGGCACCATAAAATGAGGAACATTCTGATGCAATCGCTTTACCAAGCCCACGAAATCGACCGTTGTTCCTTGCTCGGGCACGATCCACACCTTGATTTCGTCGTCGGCACCGACTTCGGAGGGATGCGCGACACCAGCGACCTCCTGGACCCCCGGGCACTTCAGCACAGCCTGTTCTATCTCGAAACAGGAGATATTGACCCCCCGCCGACGCACCGCGTCCTTGGAGCGGTCGACGAAATAGTAGTGGCCGCTCTCATCCTGCCTGAACAAATCGCCGGTATGGTACCAACCGTTTCGCCACGCTTGGGCGGTTGCCTCCGGATCGCCCACGTATTCGGTCGAGATCGCCCAGGGGTGGTCGTGCCGGAGCACCATCTCACCGACGGCGCCGAGGGCGACGGGAAAGTCGTGCTCATCCACGATGCGCGCGTGATAGCCAGGTATCAGGCTTCCGCAGCTGTTGGGGATCAATGGCTCACCTACCCGGTTGGTCATGACCGTGCAGGGCTCGGTGCCGCCGTAGGCGGTAACAAGTTCTGGGATGTTGAACCGCTTCTGAAACTGCTCGAGATCATTGGGCAGGGGAATTGCGATCAGGAATCGGATCCGATGGTCGGTGTCCGTGGGACTGGGCGCGCGCCCGAGCAGGAAACCGACCATCGAACTGATGAGCACAGCAGTGGTAGCGCCGGTCTCCTTCATCGTCTCCCAGTATCGGTTGAGATCCGGACCGCTGCGGACGCTGATAGGGGTACGGGTGCTGAGGCAACCGCCGACCATGCCGAGCGCGGCTGTGTGATAGAGCGGGAGGTCGATCAGGAATACGTCGCTCTCGTCCAGCCCGCGAAACACCGTTCCGTAAAGGCCCAAGTTGTGGAAGTGCAGGTGGGAGCACCTAGCAGCTTTGGAAGGGCCGGTCGTACCGCTTGTGAGCATGATGTGGTGGGTGTCCCACACCTCGATATCACGCTCGCGCGGCACTGCCCGATCAGCGCCGCCAGCGAGCTGCGTCGGCGCAATGAGCGGAACATCGCTGACTGCGCCGAGAGTGCTCGCGAACGGCTCGATGGTGACGACCACCTTCGGCATCGTCTTGGCCACAAGGCTGCCCAGCATCGTTCCCTTGAACGAGAGGTTCATCGGAACGAATACGGCACCGAGCGCCGCGATGCCGAGCCAGGCGGTGAGAAATTCCTTGCCGTTCGGGAGCAGCACGCCAACATGGTCGCCTTGGCGTACCCCCTGGTCGTACAGCGCGTTCGCGGCGCGGCGAGCTACCGACAACGCCTGGGCATAGGTCCAGGTGCTGCTGTCTTCGAAGGTCGCCATCAGCCCGTCGGCCGCCTCGGCGGCATTGCGTTCGAGCAAGTATGGCGTGACGATGTCCTCGCGACGTGCGATGTCCATGTCCGATCTCCAATCCCGCTTCACTGCGGATCAGCAATATTTCGTTCTGTAGCGGCTTGGGTCACAGCCGATCAGAAACATGACCTGAGTCACATCATGTGCGGGGTTCGGTCTCGAAACAATCGGCGATTCTGCCTGGTAGAACGGCGCTCCCATGATGAGACATCGCTCCTTGTGCCGACGCCGGGACCTGTTAGCGGGCCACCATCGAATCGGCGATTTTCTCGGCAACCATGACGCAGGTCAAATAAGTGTTGCCAGACGGGATTCGGGGCATCGCGGAGGCGTCGACGATGCGGAGACCATCGAGTCCGTGAACACAACAGAAGGGGTCTACGACAGCGGTCGACATATCGGCAGGCCCCATGGAGCAACTGCTGGTCAGGTGGGCGTAGCTGACCGGCGGTCGCAGCCAGACGGCGGTGGCGTCCGCGTCGGAAGATGGCGCGGCGGGCTCGACTCTCTGCAGACCAATCGATCGTGCGGCCGTGCTCTGCTCCCAGGCGCGGAGCACGTCGATCGCGGCGCGGTGAGCCTGGAACTCACGCTTGCCCGGACGCGGCAAGCGTATCAACGGTTTCCGGGCGGGATCAGCGGGATTCAGTGTCACGGAGCCCCCGACGTCTGGCCGCATCGAAAAGACCAGCACGGCAACGCGTCCTGGCAACGCGGTGCCCTCAGGACCGGGCAGGAGTACCGGAAAGACATGGGTGTCGGTGGCCGCTCCGCCGCCACCGCCGCCGATCCAAACGGTTTGAGCCGGACTGCCGCGCCCCACCCCTCGATCGTCGAGCCGGTAGTCGATCGCTGACCCGAGATGGTCCCGCAGACCCCGGCCCACGCCCGGCAAATGGTGGATGGGCTCGATCCCGATCGATGCCAACTCGTCCGCGGGGCCGATCCCCGACCGCAGCAGCAGCGCCGGGGACTCGACGGCACCGCAGGCGAGCACAATGTCGTCAGCGCGGACCAACGCGCCGTCATCGGTGCAGACACCGACTACACGACTGCCTTCGAACGCGAGGCTCACAACGCGGGTTTCGGTGTGTATGGCCAGATTAGGTCGTGCCCGGACCTCGTCGGTGAGGTATGCGCGGCTGACCGTCAGCCGGTCCCCCGCTGGCGTGAGGCTCGCTGGGAAGGCTCCGACGCCCGGCAGCGCCGCTGGATCGTTGAGATCGTCCGCGAGAGGAACGCCGATTTCGGCCAAGCCGTGGAGAAAAGCAGCCTGGGCAGGGGCAAAGGTGGACTCCGTCCATCGTCGCACTGTCAGCGGACCACGGTCGCCGTGCAGCGGATATCCGGGGTAGTCGAGATCGGTCTCGATCCGGCGGAACACCGGGAGCACATCGGCCCACGACCAGCCGGGATTGCCCAGGTCAGCCCATTTGTCATAGTCAGCGGGACATCCGCGGACTGCGGCAAGGTAGTTGACCGCCGACGTGCCCCCGAGCACGCGGCCGCGGGCAAGCGGGACAGCGATGTCATCGAGGTCGAGCACCAGGCTCTGGGCGAAGCGTTTGTCCCGTGCGACGTGCTGGCCTGCTGTGGGTGCGGTGACCGTGACGTCGTAAAAGGTGTCGTCGCGGCCCTCCTCGAGCAGCAACACCCGCCGTGCCGGATCTTCGCTCAGCCGGGCGGCGAGAACGCAGCCGCTCGTGCCGCCGCCGACGATGATCACATCCGCCGCCGACGGCTCGCCGGCGCGGATGCCAGGCTCGCGCACAGCCATCAGACCGGGATAGCGGCAAGATCGTGCGTGCGGGTGATCACCATCCGCTGGATGTTTCCCGTGCCTTCCCAGATGTCCTGGATCTTGATATCCCGATACCACTTTTCGACGAGGTATTCCTCGGAGTAGCCATCGGGACCCATCCATTGCAGAATCCGCCCGATGACCTTCTCTGCGAGAGGCGGGGCGTATGCCTTGGCCAGGGACGCTTCGCGGCCGTGCGGAAGGGCGTGGTCGACGCGCCATGCGGCGCGACGGGCGAGGTAGCGGCAAGTTTGGATCGCGGAGTCCATCCGGTCGAGCTCGTCGTCGAAGCGGCGGGCGCGCTGGATGCTGAAGGCGCTCCGATTCTCCGCGAGGTATTGCCGGCCCTGGTCGATCGAGGCCTGAGCGATGCCAGCGCACATCGCGGCGACGGATGCGCGAGTGGTGTCCAGGGTCTTCATCGCGCTCGCGAAGCCGCTGACATCCGGAGTCGGCCATCCGAGCATGTTCTCGACAGGAATCCGGACGTCATCCAGGCTCAGCTCACTGGTGATGAAAACGCGGCTGCCCATTTTGTTCTCGTTGGCTCGCACGATCGACAGCCCTGGCGTGCCCTTTGGGACGATGAACCCGCGGATGCCCTGGGAACGCCGGGTAGGGTCTACGGTAACGAAGACGACGATGAAGTCAGAGATGGCACCGCCAGTGCAGAACTGCTTGTGCCCATTGATCACCCACTCGTCGCCCTCGCGGACGGCGCGGGTTTTGAGCGCCGACGCATCGGATCCGCAGTGTGGTTCGGTGAGCGCGAATCCGGAGTAGGAGAACTCCCCGGCGTCGAGGCCGTCGGCCCAGTACGCGACCTGCTCGGGGTTGCCCATCAGTCGCACCACCTTGCCGCCGATGCCGTTGCCTTTCGCGAGAACCAGGCTGAGAACGTCGCCATAGACCATCTCCTCGGCACAGGCGTAGGCCAGCGCATAGCTGCCGTCCTTGCCCGTAGTGAGCATCGGGCCGAACCGCTCGGGGTATTCGATGCGCCCGCCGAAGGGGCTGGTCTGCAGTGGTGCGTTGGCCAGCGCTTTCTGCGCCGCCTCGGGAATAGCGTGCAGTCGATCGGTTTCGCGAGCGAGCGGGCGGATTTCGCTGATCGACCATTCACGCAGCTCGTTGAGCAGCGCTTTGGTCGGTGCGCTGAGATTGAGGTCCACGGGAGGTCTCCTAATCGGGTGGGTTAGATGGCGTCGAGGTCGCTGGCAAGCGGGTCGAAGTCGATGGCGGCGAGGGTCGCCACCGCGCGGTACCACCGTTCGACCGGGTGATCCATCAGGTAGCCGTGGCCGCCGAGCGAGTTGATACCGACACGGGTCGCGTCGAGGCAGTGCTTGAAGGTCCGATTGACCGCGAGGGTGGTACGGCGCTCTATCAACGCCGGGTCTTCGAGAGTCTCCACGTCGAGCACAAGTGCGAGCAGGTTGAGCCGGTTGGCCTCGAGCCCGGTCGCGACATCGGCCAGCGGGAACGCGACACCTTGGTATTCGATGATGTGCTTGCCGAAGGCGACCCGCTCCGCGGCGTAGGCACGCGCATATTCCTGGCTGGCGCGCGCGGCACCAAGCGCCAGGGCAGCGTGCTGGGCGCGCATGTGAGCGATCGCCCGAGCAAGGTCCAGCGGATTACCGGTGAGCCGACGGTCGCCCGGCACCCGGACACCGCCCAGCTCGACGACGCCAGTGCGAGCGGCCTTGATGCCGAGCTTGCCCGTGGCTTGATCGTCGCGCCACACCGTGAGCCTCTCGACCTCATGCCGTTCGAGGACGAAGGCGGCAGTGCCGCCCGCCGCCCGGGCGACGACGACTGCGACATCGCTGTCCTGGGGGCGGACCACGGCAATCTTACGACCGGACAGAATGTAGTCGTCGCCGTCGGCTGTCGCGGTGGCCTCCAGCTCCGAGGGACCGCGACCGAATCCCTCGTAATACAGCACCGAGGCGGCAGCTCCGTCAGCGAGCCGTGGCAGATATGCCACGCGCTGGGCGTGGTCGCCGACCCTGCGCAGCACCAGAGCCGCGTGGCTGGCAGCGAGCAATTCGTAGGCAACACCAGCATCGGCGTGGGCCAGCGCCTCGGCGACCAGGAGCGCGTCCTCCGGCTCCAGTTCGCCTTGGCCACCGTGCTCCTCCGAGACGCCCGGCACGACCCCGATCTGACGCAATCGGGCAGCCAGGCCAGGCTGCGGCTGCATTTGGATCTCAGCTTCTCCCGCTGACGGGCGGATCGCCTCCGCGCCGAAGCGGGTGATGACTTCGAGAAGACTCGTGGTCTCCTCGCGCACGGTCAAATCGACCATCGGTGCCTACTCTTTCGGTTGTGACTGCTTATCCATCGTGACGCGCACGGGTCAGCGATGGGGCTGACGTTCTTCGATGTGAAACCTGATTCAGGCCATACTCGATCCGCCATTGACACTGACGATCTGTCCGGTCACGAACGCTGCGTCGGGGCGAGCGAGAAAGGCGACCGCCGCGGCCACTTCGTCCGGAGTACCGGGACGGCCGATAGGGATGGAGTCGACCGCCTGCGTCAGGACACGCGTCATTTGTTCACTGACCGCACCGGCGTCGATCGCGTGTCGCACGGCGGATGTCATTACGTACGACGGTGCGACCACGTTGACAGTGATGCCGACATCGGCGAACTCACGAGCAAGTCCGGTGGTGAGTCCGTGCACACCCCCCTTGGCGGCGTTGTAAATCGCGTGGTCGAGCAAACCGTTGCGGACCGACTCGGCCCCGATGTTGACGATGCGGCCGTACCGGTGTTCACGCATGTGCGGCAGCAGAGCCAGGCAGCAGCGCACCGTGGTCCAGAGATTGTTATCGATCGTCGCTTGCAGAGTCCGCTCGGAATGTTCCAGCGTGGGCCGTATGACACCACCGCCGGCGTTGTTGACGAGCACCTCGACCGTCCCGAGCTGATCAACCGCGACCTCGAGCAGGTTCTGCACGTCCTCGGCCCGAGACAGATCGCCGACTACGCCACCGATCTCGAATCCCTCTGCGGCGAGCGCGGCGCGGCCCTGCTCCAGCTCGGCGTCGCGAAGTGCCGCAACCGTCACCCGGGCTCCATCGCGCAGCAAGCGCCGGGTGATCGCCAGCCCGATGCCTGTTGCGCCACCGGTAACGATCGCCCCTTGTCCCGAGAGGGGCCGCTCGGAGGGCCCGGTCACAGGACTATCGCGACGTCACCGACGCCCCGGAGCGTGGTCATCGCGAGTTCGACGCGCTTGGCCGCGATCCGGAGTGCGCCGTCGATAATGACCATCTGGTACTCGTAATGGCCGCAGTAGGCGCCACCGCGCTCACCGCGGTAGCGCCACACCGTGAACTCCGCCTTGACGGCGAGCCGTTCGCCGGACCACTCCCCCAGGCGGATGTTGGTGATCTGATGGCTGGTGCGGGAGTGCGGGTACTCGCGGTGCGCCATACGGCTCTTGAGCCGGTTGACCCGCGCCTGCATACGCGACCGATCATCGTCGATCAGGACCATGTCGTGGTCGGGGTTTCCCCCAGGAAGGTCGTTGGTGGGGACGACGTACGACGCATCCTCGGTATACAGTCCCAGCCACTCGTCGAGTTCCCAACGGTCGAGCAGCTCGGCCTCACGGTAAAGCAAGTCCTCGACATCGCCGCGCGTCACGATCGGCAAAGCCGTGTCCGAAATAGCGGTATTCATGCCCGCCCCTCCTGCATGGTCATCCGTCGGTGCCATTCGCGCCAGAATGCGCGAATCTGTTCCTCGTCGTCGTGACGGGCACGCCGCCCCATACCGCGGGAAATGTCGCTCCAGTCGACTCCGCCACTCGCGAAGCCCTGCTGGCACGATTCGAGGGCCTCGAGGTCATCGGGTGTCGCAAAGCCCCCGGGCCCGAGGAAAGTAAGGAAGTTGTCGAGTCGGCTGGCGCGGACCTCGGGTAGCTCGTCGGCCGGGGCAAGCTGCCAGGCATTGACCTCTAGCCGGTTGGGCCCGGCAGAGGTGAAAGTGCGGATGGTGACCGCCATGATGTCGTTGATGACAAGGTTCGGGAAGATGAGCAAGTTGCGGTTGGTCTCGGCCATCCGACGCCCCCGCTCTTCACCGAACCTGTTGATCAGGTCCGCTTTGATAGCGTCCAGTTCCTCCCGAGCGTCCTCGCCGAAAGCCGGCGCCCATTTTGCGATCGGGCGGCCCCATGAGGCGCCGTACTCGATGACCCCGTGCCCGTTGCCGAGGTCGTAGCCGGCGTTTCCGGACCCCGCCCCGCTCTTCAGATCCGTGCCCTGCGAAGCGAGGTACTTCACGTATGTGGCGTGGGTGGACGGCGCATGATAGCCGTCGATACTGTTCTCGACCAGCAACTTCCAGTTGGCATTCATCGCGTACTGGTTGCTGCCCCCGACGACCTCCGGGTCACGCATCGAGTCGACCACCAGGTCGAGATATGGGCGGGCATTGCCGAGGTACGCCTCCAGGTCGACGGCGTCGGCATCGAAGCAAGCGAAGACGAATCCGCGATATTCGGCGACTCGAGCGACCTGCTTCAGCGACAGCGCCTCCAGGTCGATGCCGTCGGCATAGGCGTCACGCCCGGGCACACCGGTCAGCGCACCTTCGCTGTTGAATGTCCACGCGTGGTAAAAGCACTGGAAGGCTCGGGCATTGCCAGCATCGGTGCGGCAGACGAGGGCACCTCGGTGTGGGCACGTGTTGTGAAATACCTTGATCTGATCGGACTGGTGGCCACGGACCATGAACACCGGTCGACCACCGACAACACGGCGCACATAGTCGCCGGGTCGGCGCACTTCCGAGGTATGCCCGACATATAGCCAGCAGGTGGAAAATATCCGATCGAGTTCCGCTTCGGCGATCTCCGGCGAAGTCATCGCTGACCGGTGCACGCGAAACACGTTGTTGTCGCGGTCCTCATGGATCACGTCACTGCCCTGCGTATTCTGCTCGAGGGTGGTCATATCCGGCCTCCTTTGGTGGTGTCGGTGCCTCGCGCGAAGAAGTCGCCCACGAGCCGGTTGAACTCGTCCGCATGCTCCAGCTGCGTCCAATGGCCACAGCGAGGGAACAGGTGAAGCTCTGCATCCGGTATCAGATTGGCCATGGTCCACGCGACTTCCGGCGAGACCACCCGGTCTTCCCTGCCATGCACGACTAGTGCGGGCGCATCGATGCCGCGTACCGCTTCGGCGGTGAGCGGTTGGTTGACCTTCGATACCTGGCCGCGGTGAATGGCGCGGTAGTTCTCCAGTTCGCCGGGAGCCGCACTGGCGTGGTACCTCGCCCGTATCAATTCGTCGGTGACAATCGCCGGATTGTAGGCAAAATGCTTGGTGAGCAGCTCGCGCATATTCTCGAGGGACGGTTCGTAGGCCCGCAGGGCTTTCAGTCCCTCGGTCATCGTCATGCCAACTCCGGGTGCGCCCATCAACACCATGCGCTCGATCCGCTCGGGGTAGCGCATCGCCAGCTGGAGCGTGACAACGCCGCCGAGGGAGTTGCCGACGAAACACGCCCGGTCAAGTCCGATCGCGTCGAGAAAGCCGATGACCTGGTCGACCCACATATCCATCGAATACTCCTGCCCCTCGAGGCGGGCTGTGCCACCGAAGCCCAACATCTCGGGGGCGAGTACGCGGAATCGTTGTGCCAACGCCGGTATCGTTCGCGACCAATTGGTCGCCGACGAGACACCGGGGCCCGAGCCGTGCAGGAGCACGATCGGCGCACCAGCACCGGCCTCCAGGTAGTGCGTCGAGTGACTACCGACCTCAACGGTCGCACTGGCCCACGTCGCCGAGGTCTCTACCGACATCACGCTGCCACCTCGTACACCGCGAAGCACTTGTTGGAATTGAAGATGCCGGTCTCGACGAAACTAGACCAGGTCAGTGGCTGATTCAGCTCTGTCATCGCACCCAGGAGGCAGAACCAATTGAGCATTTCCTGCTGCCCTGCGGCAACCAAGTCATCGGTAGTCGCCTGCAGCCACCTATCGATATCGCCGGCCACCAGGGCTTCGTAGTAGGCCCGATCCGATGCCGTATCGGGGTGCAGATGCCAGTCCTTGTCATTGAGGAACGCGTGCGACCAACTGGAGGATGCGATCAGCGCCACCCGATGCGACGACTGCCGCAGCGTGGCCGCAACGGCCCGCCCCAGTTCGAAGCAACGTCTCGGCGAGGGTGCCGGTGGGTCGAGCTGTTCGCCCGCCGCGATTCGCGCGAAGCTGACCACACCGCCGCGGCGTGCGACAACATGCGATCCGTAGCAGTTCACCGCGATTGGGACTACCGGGTAGTCGAAGGCGCTGCCGGCATTGTCGTAGTCGAGATAGAGCTGAGTGTTGGCGATGGCATGCGGGAAATGAATTCCTTCACGCGGCCGATAGGAGTACGACATATCGAACCCGCCTTCGAGGAGACCGGCCGCCAATTCCTTGCCGATCTGGGGGGCACCTCGCAGTGTGACCGTCGTGTCTGTCGGGAGTTCCCAAACGTTCGCACTGCCGAATTGGGCCAGCTCGGCAAGCGGCTGGATCTCTAGATCGGGGTAGGCGAGCACACAAAACGGAGGCACGATCTCCTCGCGGAAGTTCTCGTACTGGTCGTCGCCCCAGACCACCAGTACGTCAGGTTTGAAGGCGTCCAGCGCCTTGCGACAGTGGGCCAGGCCATCGCGAAGCTGTCGCCGGTGCGTTCCCGCAGCCGCGCGGCCCTTGTCATCCGACCACTCGGCGCGCATCGCCGCGGGCCAATTTTGAGGGTCCTTCTCACTTTGCGGGATGTCCGGATCCTTGAGTGTCATGCGGAGCAGTGACGACATGTGCTGGTCCTTGCCGGCCAGCATGGGATAGTGGGTCAGGCCGAGGCCGAGGATGTCACCCATGGATGCTCCTAACGGGTCGTGAGTCGGCCGCGCGGCTGACTCGGGGCGGTATTTGTCGCTGGTAGTCGTTGTTCGACATGCGCACTTCTGGGGAGTCCTGCGAAGGTGTCCACATGCGCGGGCGGTGGTAGAAACAGCGCGAGTGCGTTGTCGCGGCCGATTCGCTCGGCAGAGTCCGGCAGTCCATACAGGACCCGGCCGGGCGGACGCTCACGTGCGGGGAAGGGATAGTCGGTACCCAGCAGCACCCGGTCGCCACCGACGCGGTCGACGACAATTCGCAGCTGGGTGGCGTCGTAGGTGAGGGAATCGACGAACAGCGTCCGCACCCGTTCGCTGGACAAGTCTGTCGCGGCGCGGTCCTTCAGCCGCTCACCCACGTCAAGCCGGGGGAGCAGCCATGGCAACGTGCCCCCTGCATGAGCGAGGCAGATCTTCCCAGCCGAGCGCCGTCGCATGACGTCGCCGGCGAGTAACGACGCGCCGCTGATGCCGGTCTCGGTCGGCATACCAGCGCCGAAACCGAGTCCGAGACTGTGTAGGCGCGGATCGGTCTCATAATCGACTGGGTGGATGAATACAACCGCGCCGAGATCGGCTGCCATATCGAAGAACGGGTCGAACTCGGCGTCGGCGAGTGACCGTTCCCCCACGCGTGTGCCGATGGTGACACCCAGCAACCCGAGCTCGGCGACGCAGCGAGTCAACTCGTCGACCGCGGCAGCTACATCCTGCAGCGGCACGGCCCCGAACGCCTGGATCCGGCCGGGTGCTTGTTTGCATAATTCGGCCAGGAAGTCGTTCTGCGCCGCCGCTAGAATCCTCGCACCGGCAGCGTCGTTGCCGTGTAGCAAGGTGGCCGGCATCGGCGAAAGCACTTGGACCGCAACGCCGTCGGCGTCCATGTCAGCCAGCCTGCGCGGTATCGACCAACATCTGTCATCGACATCCCGATAGGGTCGGTCACCGATCGTGACCCGCGCACGCGAATTGTCGAGACGGGTCACCCGCGGCCAGTCGCCTGGGAAATGCCCATTCAAGTCAGGAATTTCGGGATCGAGCGCGTGAGTATGCACGTCGATCAGACCAGCGGGCAATGCGCCGACTGACGAACTCCGCTGATTCGTCATACCGTCTCCTTTGATGTGTCGGTCGATGAGTCCCAATATCTCCGCTACAGGCAGTCCTTACAGAGCTGATACCACCGGCTGGAACCGGATTCGGATCAGGTGTAAATCGATTTGGTCTGCTGGTAGCCGGCCAATGCCTCGGGCCCGAGTTCGCTGCCCAATCCACTCGCTTTGACGCCGCCGAACGGAGCGGCCGGATCGATCATGTAACCGTTGACGCCGACACTTCCGGTGTGTATCCGGCGGGCTACCGCCAATGCGCGCTCTTCGTCGGCGGACCACACGGTGCCCCCGAGTCCGTATCTGGAGTCGTTGGCGATTCGAACAGCATCGTCGACATCGTCGTAGGGAATGACTGCGAGGACCGGCCCGAAAATTTCCTCTTGTGCCAGCTGCGAAGAATTGTCGACATCGGCGAGAATCGTTGGTTCTACGAACCAGCCCCTATCGATCCCTGCCGGGCGGCCGCCACCTGCGGTGATCCGGGCACCGTCATCGACAGCTTTGCCGATAACGGCCTCGATCCGAGTGCGCTGGCGCTCGCTTACGACGGGTCCGATCTGGGTCTGCAAATCCAGCGGATCACCGATGACGAGCGATCGCGCCAAATCGGAGAAGATATCGACGACTTCGGCGTAACGTCTGCGCGACGCGAGTATACGAGTACTGATGTAACAGGTCTGGCCGTTGTTGACCAGGCAAGCGCCGAACAATTCTGCGGCGCGCTCAGCGAGGTCCGCATCATCGAGGACGATCGCAGCCGACTTGCCCCCCAGCTCCAGCGTGACCGGCCGGAGCAAGCTGCCGCAGAGAGCCCCGATCTCACGACCCGCCGAGGTCGAGCCGGTGAACGAGACCTTGTCCACACCAGGGTGCCCGACCAGGTGCATGCCGACTTCACGACCAGCCGGAACGATATTGACCACCCCAGGCGGCAGCCCTGCCTCCAGGACCGCCTCAGCCACCAGGTAAGCGTCTATCACGGTCTCTGGCGAGGGCTTCATCACGACGCTGCAGCCGGCGGCCAGTGCCGGCGCCAGTTTGAAGAAGGAAAGGCACTGGGGATAATTCAACGGCACGATCGCGGCAACCACTCCGATCGGAGAACGCACCACCCGCGTCACACCTCCCGCCAACGCGGCTCGCTCCTCTTCCAGCGGAGTGCTCCGTGCCAGTTCCGCGTAATAGCGCAGCAGGGTCGCCGGCAAGCGGCCCTCACTGCGGCGCCCGATCGCCGACGGCATGCCGTTCTGGCTGCTGACTGCCCGGACGATCTCGCCTGCCCGGCGGTCAAGTGCTTCGGCGAACCGCCGAAGCGCGTCCGCGCGGATGGCCGGGTCCCACGATGACCAGCCTGCCGGCTCGTCGAAGGCGCTGCGGGCTGCAGCGACCGCGGCATCGACATCCTGTGGCGCGGCCATCGGTACCGAACCGATCACCTGCTCACTCACTGGCGAGACAACCGAAATACGGCTGCCGCTGGCGGACGGCACCCACTGGCCGCCGATCAGCAAAGAGTCGTGGTGCATGAGATTCCTCTCTCGTCGGGTTCAACGGCAGGGCTAATGCGATAACGGCGTACACCGTCGGTCTGCGTAGCGATAAGGTCACCGCGCTCCACAAGCACGTCGAGGTGGCAGCCGATTTCGATGACCGCAAGCCCACGGTGGACGACGTCGAGGGCATCGATCTGTGTCTGCTTCCGGGTCCACCGCAGCCTGCCGGCAACCTCCCACGCACTTGTCGCGCCGCCGCGTACGCCCTCGAGGGATGCCCGCAGCCGGTCGGCATGATGGTCGAGCAACTCATGAACGCGCTCGTGCACGCTCGGAATTACCTGGCCGTGCGCGGGCAGGACCACGGCATCCGGCTGGCTGAGAAGCATTGTCAGTGAATTCAGGAAGGTCTGCACCTGCAGTTCCTCCGGCTCTCTCTCGAAACCGATCGACGGTGTTATGTGCGGCAGCACGTGGTCACCGGTGAACAACAACCCATGCTCGCGGTTGCGAAAGCAGACATGTCCGCGGGTATGTCCCGGGGTGGCGATCACCTCCAGACTGTGTTCGCGCAGAACGATCAGTTGTTCGTCCACCAGCCAGGCGTCGGGCTGATCCCAGGCCAGATCGACCGGTAGGCCACTGTCTTGGAGCCGGTCGACGAAAGACTCGACCTCGTGTTCCGCGCCATACAGACGTAGCTGGTCAGCTTGGGCCAGCGGAGTATCGGCGCGAGCGCCGGCGGTGAGGGACGGACGCTCTCCGACGCCGAGGTGGACCTTGCAGCCGTGCTGCCGGCGCAGCTGAAGCGCGAGCGAGTAGTGATCGTGGTGGAGGTGTGTGACGTAGATGTCGCTGATGTCTGCGGGCATAAGACCGAGCTCGCCCAGTCCCTCGCGTAGGGCTTGCGCGCAGCGCGGATCCGCCCACCCTCCATCGATCATCACCACCCCGTCAGCCGAGGCGAGGATGTAGACGTTGATCGCCCGCAACGCGGCATCCGGAATCGGCAATGCCAACCGGTGTACGCCTGGGGCCACCTCGTGGACACCCGGCTGATCCCATACCTTGGAGGTCTGCGACTTGGCTTCTCGACCAGCATGCGGCATGACGTGGAAGCTCCCCTTCGTTCGGCTACACCGAAGTTGACCATCTGTCGGCCGGTTGACGACCGCGCGGTTCCATCTCGTGGCACCGACCTGAAGGTGACGACCGACTGCCCTGCGCCAATCACAAAGCTCCTGGCCAGCGCGGTACGCGGACAGCTACGCCGTTGCGGCCTTGGAGATGACTGATGATCGAATCACGGGACGGGCGTCAAGCTGGGCCTCAGCATTGCCGGACCGGGCCTCGAGTCGATTCGATGTTGGCGAATCCACTCGCTCGACACGATGTGTACCGCTGCGCGGACGCCCTTGGTGTCGGCGGGCGAGTGCGCGCCTCGGTCCCGCTCCGGCCTGGTCAGCACTTGCCGCGATTCACGGCTTCGGACGCGCCGCCGAATTGACCACCGTCTGAGCATCGCCCAAGACGTCCGGTGGCAAGTGCTTTCTTACCCAGGCCGCGACATGGGTACGTGAATGGACGCTGAGCTTGACGAGGATGTTCTCGACGTGTCGCTCCGCAGTGCGCACAGAGATCACGAGTTGGGTTGCGATCTCCTTGTTACTGGAGCCATCCGCGACCAGTCGTGCGATCTGAACCTCGCGGCGAGTCAGGGCTGGCCGGCTGGCCGACTGGTCACTGCGTAATGGACGCACAGCCGGGCTGGCATGACTGTCACTGGGTTTGGGCGCTCGCCGAATCAGGTTCAGCACCTCCAGGTCACTCAGACGAGCGCCTTGATCGAGGGCTTGTGCCCACGCCTGTTCGCCGAGCCGTCGCTGAACTCGGGCCCGAATGTCTTTACCGACGAACTCGGCTATCGATCGGGCGATGAACAGCTTCGCGGCGCGCCACATCTTGTCAACGACGCCGAACAGTTGGGCAGCCCGCATATCCTCGCGTTGGTCAGCGGCCAGCCATCCCATGCTTTCGATCGCCGACGCGAGCATCGCACGCTCATCGAAGTCGACATAGATACCGATAGCCACGCTGATCCGCTCCTCGGCGCGTTTCGCATCGCCGGCGCGCCAGAGGTTGAGGCCGACTATCGAAAGCGCGATTGCGCGCAGCAGATTCGCCTCGCAGTTCTCGGTCATGGCCAGGAAACTGTCGGCGTACCGGCGTGCGGCCGGATCCTCGGCGCAAAACGCGAAAATCGAAAGTGCTGCCAGCGCCTGCGCCCGAACCCCCAGATCGGTCTCCGTGTTCGTGAGCTGGACCGCCGTCTCTGCCAGCCCGACAGCAACCTTCGGCCCCCTTGTCAGGAACTCGATCAGTGCGGTGTGCAGCCCGATTTGCGACCGCAACCCGTTGTCTGCCGTCTGTTGTAGCGCCCGGCACCGATCCAGCAGCTCGATCGCGGGACCGACCTCAGCCAACATCAGTGCCAGGTTCGTTGCGGCCGACAGCGTTTGCAGACGTTCCTCGGAAGGTTCCTCGTTCGCGTCCAGCGCACGGCGTAGCCACGTATAGCCCTCGCGCAAATAACCGGTATGTGTCCAGTACGGCGCCAGTTGGGAGGCTATGAGCATCGCGGAGTGCACCGTCTCCGGCCGGGAGAGTGCGAATTCCAAGGCTGCCCGGATGTTGGCATGCTCGGCGCGGACCAGCATTGTCCACTCACGGTCGCGGGGGCTGCAGTAGTCCGCTGTCCCGCGCTCCACCAACCGGGCGTAGTGACGCAGGTGCCGGGTGCGGAATTCCTGTTCCTCGCCGCTGTCCGCGAGGCGCTTCAAACCGAACTGCCGCAAAACCTCCGTCATCTGATGGCGGCCGCCGCGGCTACGGCGGGAGACGATGGACTTTTCCACCAAACCGGAAAGTGCGTCGAGTAGCTCGGTGGAGGCGATGTTGGCGGCGGCGCAGATTTGTTCGAGGGCATCGAGCGTAAAGCCCCCTGCGAACACCGACAGGCCACGCCACAACCGTTGCTCGGCGCCGGTCGAGAGCCGGTAACTCCAGTCGATCGTCGCTTCGATCCGGCGTTGCCGCTCCGGAAGGGTTCGCGGGCCGAGTTTCAGCAGCTCCAGCGCGTCGTCCAGTCGCTCGAGAATCTGTTGCTCGCTGAGCGCGCGCAGCCTGACCGCCGCCAGCTCGATCGCCAGTGGAACACCATCCAGCCGTCGACAAATCTCAGCCACCGTTGCCCAGTTCTCACCAGTGACCGCGAATTCGGGATTCGCGGCCCTACCACGTTCGGCGAACAGCGCCATGGCATCGGCGTCCGGTGGCGAACTCTCGTTGACGCGAGGCTGGAACGGCGATAGCGATAGCGGCGGTACGGGATAGACCTGTTCCCCAGGAACGCCGAGCACCTGTCGACTGGTCGCAAGCACGCGGACTCCAGGAGCAGCGCCGAGCAGTTCGACCAAGACCTTCGCGCACTGATCCAGGAGATGCTCGCAATTGTCGACGAGCAGCAGGAGTTGCTTGTCCACCAAGTAGTCGCGGAGTTGGACCATCGGATCGCCGGTGTCGTTGCGAAGACCAAGGGTGTCGGCGAGGCTCTGCGCGACGAAGCGGTCCTGCTGCAGATCTGCGAGTTCGACGATCCAGGTGCCGTCAGGGAAAGCTCGGCGAGTGTCCTCGGCCAGACGCTGGGCCAGTCTCGTCTTGCCGACACCTCCTGTGCCGGTGAGGGTGAGCAGCCGTGTTGCGCCGAGTAACTCGCGTGCCACCGCGAGTTCGCGGCGTCGCCCCACGAAGCTCGACACCTCGCTGGGAAGGTTGCCAGGTCGGGAACGCATAGCCAGGTGTTGCTACTTTCGGCTGTTCGGTACCCGCGATGATGGTTCCGCCGCAGATATGATGTCGAACACATTATCTAATAACACGCTCCCACGCGAGGTCATCCGCTGTCGCATTCCGCTCTGTGAAACGATGCCGACGCGTTCGAGGCATCAGTCCGCCACCAGTGACCACAAGCCGTCCCTTCCGGTTTCGCGCGAAAGGGTCGCGACCCGTTGGTCCCAGAAGCTGGTCGAGCCGAATTCCGAGCGCCATGCCGTGGCCGGGAGGGTGTATCGGTACAACTTGTGTTCCAACGTGGTCCCGATCGCGCCGTGCAACTGATGGGCGTTGCGGACAACGACAGAGGTCGCGTGCCCGCCGCAGGAGCGTGCCACGGCGGTGAGGAAGCCGAATCGCCTCGAGCCGTCGTCGGCAGCCCGAATCGCTGCGTCGACGGTCGCACGGGCGAGCGCGGACTCTGCGGATAGGTCTGCGACCATATGCTGCACCGCCTGGAACCGAGCCAGTGGCCGCCCGAATTGATTTCTCGAGACAACATGTTCACAGGTCAGCGTTACAATTCGCTCCAGCGCGCCTACTAGTTGAATCGCTCGGGCGAGACCGCCGCGTAGTTGGAGCTCCTCCAGTTCGGTTTCGTGCAATTCTGTTGTCGTCGTGTTCGCCAGAGCGGCGACATCGACTGCGACATCGTCGCGGGGTTCGCCGGCAATGTTGAGTCCCGGAGTGATCGTCACCGCGGACGTGGAGAGGTCGGCGACTCGCCAGGTACCGGATGAGCTGTATACGACGACTACCGATTCGGCATGCCGGGCCCACGGAACTGCCCGTGCTCGGCCAAATCGATCGAGCATTGCTACCGTGCGAAGCCGAGCGTCTGCGGGCAAGTTAGCCCGCCCCAGTAGCCAACCGGCCAGCAGATCGTGCTCAGCCAGCGGCAGCGCCACATCATGGCCTGCGGCCTCCGCCAGCACGACTGCCGCCTCGCGCCATCCGGCACCGCTTCCTCCAGTGGCCTCGGCGCCGGTGAGCCGAGCGAGGCCGAGGGCTTCGAGCTGGTCCCACAATGCCCTGTCGAAAGTCTTTCCTGTCGTGGGGTCGTGCCTCGAAGGAGCTCTCGACGACAACACACGCCGGATGGTGTCGACCAGTTCCGGGTCGGCGGCCACATGGTCAACACTGCTCATCGCAATCCCAGCTCTCTCGCGATCACGCCGCGGAGTACCTCATTCGTTCCGCCCCTCAGGGTGAAACCAGGCCGTTGCGCGACCGAGCGCGCGGTAAGTTCGCGTAAATTCGGGGCGCCGAAGTCATCGTTCGAAAGATCGGCAAGATCGGCGATATCGCCTTCCATCGCCGTCCCCAAGACTTTGACGACAGCGGCTGCGGCCGAGACGTCCTCATGCCGCTCCAGCGCGCCGGCGACCGCGAATGACATCTCGTGGAGTCCAGTGGTCCGGGCGACGTAGCGCCCCACATCGGAACAGCCGGCCGCGGTCAGCGCCGCCAGCAGCTGAAAGGTGGATAGGAACCGCTCAGGCCCGCTCCGTTCGTAGGACAACTCGGATGTCACTTGGCGCCAACCCTCGCCCACCGTGCCCAGCACCAACTCGTCCGGAACGAAAACCGACTCCATATGCACTTCATTGAAGTGATGGCCACCTGTCATCGATAGAATCGGACGGATCTCGACTCCGGGCGAGTCGAGATCGACAATGAACTGAGACAGGCCCGCGTGCCGCGATGCTGGGTCCGCGGGGGTGGTGCGCGCCAAGGCGAAGAAGGCATGCGCATTGTGGGCGCCTGAGGTCCACACTTTGGTGCCGGTGAGCCGCCATCCTCCGGGCTCCCGCTCGGCGCGGGCGCGGATCGAGGCAAGGTCCGACCCGGAGTCAGGTTCGCTCATACCGATTGCCCAGAACAGCTCCCCCCGGGCAATCCCCGGAAGATAGCGGCGTTTCTGTTGCTCAGTGCCGTAACGAAGCAACGACGGCGCCGCCTGTCGATCAGCTATCCAGTGGGCAGCGACGGGTGCTCCGGCCGCCAGCAATTCCTCGGTCACGACGAACCGCTCGAGGAATGACTTCCCATGCCCGCCGTACTCCGGTGGAATGATCATTCCCAGCCAGCCCCGGCTGGCAAGGGCACGACTGAAGCTCGGATCCCAACCGGTAAGCCAGGAGTCCACATCGGGTGTGAAGGCGCCCTCTGCGACCTGTTGCTGGACGAAAGCGCGTACCTGCGCTCGAAGTGCGACGAGCGCGTGCGTATTGGCGGCGGGGGGCGGGATCAAATAGGTCATTTGCCGGTGAACTCCGGAGTGCGCTTTTCCAGGAACGCCGATACTGCCTCCGCGTGGTCAACAGTTTCATGTAGCTCGGCCTGGAACGCCGCCGAACGATCCAACACCACATCGAGCGAAGCCATGGAGGAATCCCTGAACAGCTCCTTGGTGCGGCGCACGGCGATGGGCGGATTCGCCGCGATGCGGTGCGCCAGATCCCGAGCGGTCCCGAGCAGTTCCTCTGGTGGCACCACGCGCGAGACCACTCCCCACTCGAGGGCGGTTTCCGCGGAGATCCGGTCCCCTGTCAACGCAAGCTCGACCGCACGGGCGGCTCCGACGACACGGGGCAGGAAGAACGCGCCACCATCACCCGGGACCAAGCCGACCTTGACGAATGACTCTGCGAAGAATGCCGTCGACGACGCGATCCGCAGATCGCACATCAGCGCGAGATCGAACCCGGCGCCGACTGCAGGTCCGTTGACCGCAGCGATCAATGGAGTCGTACAGGAGAATAGCGCCCGAGCTATGCGCTGGATGCCGTCGCGGTAGCCAACCGCCAGATCGTCGGATGCGAACATGCCGGTCTTGCCGGCCATTGCCCGTAGGTCGCCGCCAGCGGAGAAGGCGGGTCCCATACCGGTGAGGACCACCGCCCGCACGGCAGGATCCGCGGACACTCGCATGGCTGCGGCGACCAAGGCGTCGATCATGTCGGCACCCGAGATGGGATTCCGCTCCTGTGGGATATTCAAAGTCCAGCTCTCGACATGCCCGTCTCGGGTGGTCATCAGCGGCTCGGCCATTGGTCTCCTGAGTGAGGTGGCAGGGTTGACTGGACGATAGCGGCATCCGATGTCGGCTCGAGCGCTGACTTTCACCAGATGGAACCGACCTCGGCCGCTGGTACCCGCATCGAGCTGGCCTGCGGTGTTCGTATGTCAAATGCTGGGCGCTGCAGGGGATCTCGGTGTCACGGTGGCAACGTGTCGAAATGTCGCCGCAAGGTCGTCGCCGCGACCGGACGGCCCAGCCGAGGTCGGCCGTAGCGGGCGGTCGATGGCGGATCTGGTGTGGAGTGTGGGCGAGCGGCGCAACTGACGTCGTGGACAGAGGATGAACGGTCGTTCTCGCACAGTAAGTTCCATATCTGTGCACGACGGCAAATGGGACCGCTGGCCGCTCGAGCACAGCAGCACTGACGGGACCGGGCTGATCAGGGCTCGAGGTAGAGCCGTTCGTTAGGTAGACGCGGAAGCCCGGTCGTGTCGCCGGGCAGCACCGCTACCGTACCGAGGCGGTAGCGGGCGTCCCAGTCCTGGACGAACACCAGCGCGGCGGTCGAACATGCAACGAAATCCATCCGCTGGTCGTGCAGGCACACCGACAGATGTACGTCGGTCTCCTCCGGACGCGGAGACCGAGCATGGCCGGTCATGATTGACGGCACTCGCGGCGCCACGGGCGAGGTCACCCCCACTCAAGGGTGGTTTCCGCACAGATCCGGTCCCCTCTCAGCACAAGCTCGACCGCGCGGGTGGCTCCGACGATACCGGGCAGGAACACGCCGCCATCACCTGGGAGATTCGAAGTCAGGGCGTCGACGTGCCCGTCGGTGGTCATCAGCGGCTCGACCATGGGTCTCCTGGGTAGGGGGCAGGTTGTCTGGACGATAGCGGCGTCGGACGTCGGCTAGAGCGGTGACTTTCATCAGATGGAACCGATGTCTACTGCTGGCTTGATCGAACGGGACTGGCAGCCGACACCTGGCTGCAGGTCAGCCCTCTAGGTAATTAGTTTGCTAGTAGGCAACGCGGAGATTTTGAGCGGGACCGGGATGCGGAGTTCCATATAGAAGGTCTATGGCCTGAACCTGTAGCACCGCGACTCGGATCGGGCGGCAGGGGAACGTTCCGGACGAAGGGACCCACAGTATGGTCGACCTCTCATGCCCGAGCTGTGACCGCGCAGATTGGATACGAAGCGTCCCGGCGCTGCACGCGACCGGGGTGTCCACCGTATCCGGCACCGACCGATATTCCGGTGTTGGTGTTTCCCCCACAGGCCACCTGATACCGGCAGTGGGTCACGTAGCGGTCAATCGGACAAGCACGACGAGCTTGGCGTACGCGACAATGCCTGCGCCGTCGCCGGTTTCGACCGCAGGAACGATAATGCTGGGGTCCTTCCTGTCGGTTCTGACGCTGCTGTGGCTGGCAGCCTCAGCGGCGGCAGTCATCGGGGAGTTCACTGCCAAGGATTCATCGATCGGCTCGATCATCGGAGTCACCCTTGTCGCGCTGGTATTCGCTGCGATCGCCGTCGCACCGCCGGTGCTCGTCTTCGCCGTGGCCGCAAACCGCTCCCGCCACAACCGCCAAGTGGAGCGTGGCCGCGGTGCCGCACACGCGGCTTGGGACTGTGGATGCTATTGCCACCGATGCGGCGTGTGCTTCTGGCCGATCCCTCCGGCACCCGGGGTAGCGGCCAGGTACCCGTTCTCGCCCGACGAGTTCCGGTGGGTGGTATGGAACATCGGCGGCTACGGTCGACATTTCAACGCTGCCTGAACGGGACCCATCGGCCCCGCGCCAGGCGCAAATGGGACAGGGTCAACAACCGTCATAGGTCGAATTTCGCTACGATCACCAGCTGACCCCGCGAAAACCGCAGGTCATCCCCGTTCCCATATTCGATGTGCCCCGCTCTAGGCACGGCGAACATGGGAACGAGAACGCATTCCTTCGGGCGGATCGCAATACTCAGACCGGGTACATACCCACGATGACCAGGCGTTTTCCGGTTGCCCATGTTTTGTGTGTCCTGCCGGGGGCACCAATCTGCGACAGTGTTTACACAGGTCAAGGCGATTTCTAGGCGCAAGATTTCCTGAACAGGCCAGCTTTGGGCAGTAAAATCCCAGGTCATCTGTCGCAGGTTCGCACCCTCCGGTCACGAACCTGCGGTGGGACACGGTCAGAAGACAACACCCGCGTCCTGCTCGATGATGGTGTCCAGGCAGCGTTCCGCGAGTGCCGCGATCGTCCAGGAGGGATTGCAGCCGCCGGTCGAGCCGGGGATGAGTGCACTGTCGGTCACGTAGAGCCCTCGGTAGCCGTGAACTCGTCCGACGTTGTCACAGGCGGTATCGAGAGTGGCTCCGCCCAGTGGGTGACCGGTGAACGGCACCAGCGGGCCGACGTTCACCGAATCGGTAGCGGCGCCCGAGAGCAATCGCAGTATTCCGCGGACCCGCCCGTCCAGGACGGGGTCGGTGATCGGGTCGAGGGCTCTGTCGAGGGCCGCGGACAGTTCCACACCGGCCGCGTCGGTTCCGGCGGCAATCCTTCGGATGAGATCGCGGGTCGCTGCCCGGTCCGCCGGTTCGACGCCGACCGGCCAGTATGCGCGGACCTCTCCGTTGGAGGAATCGAAGCGAAACTCCCCAGCAGGAGGGCAGATGCTCATGCCGAGCATGCCGACCATGTGCATCTCGGTGGGCAGCGGCAGGGCGGCGTTCTCCAGTGTTGCTGGCGCGGAGGGGTCGCGGTCGTCGCGGATCGCCGCGCTGATCCCACCGCCCTGCATGCCCGCGGTCGGACTCGCGGTCATCAGTTGTGCCCAGCCCTCGTCACCGTTACCTCCCCAATGCCGGCCGATCTCGTCGTTGAGATCGGCCAGTGCACCGGTTTCCCTGGCGGCCACGAGCAGTCTGGATGTTCCGGCCGATCCGGCCGCGCAGAACACCGCGTCGGCGACGACCCGCAACTGTTCGATGATCGCGCCCGTCTCGCTGGTGTGTTGCACATTGAGTTTGAATCGTCTTGTCTCGCTGTCGGTTCCAATGTCGAGCACCCGATGCAGCGGAGCGATGCTGACCTTGCCGGTACGTTCGCCCTGCGCGAGATATGTTTTATCGACCGAATTGCGGGCGCCGCTGTTGACTCCCATCAGATATTCGCCGACGCTGAGCGCAGGGACCCGGGTCCCGCGCAGTTCCTGCCTGACTATGTCCCAGTCGACGGTCTGTCGCACTCGTTCGGGTGTCATCCCGGCGTCTTCGCCCATCTTCAGGAATGCGCGCGCACCGGACCAGTTCGGGTGTGCCAGAACATCATCGGGAATGGGCGTGGCCCGCAACCGGCGAGCAGCGCGGGGATAGTACTCGCGGTCCATGCTGCCCCAGTCGACGGTGGGCAGCATCGCGGCGAAGACGGCTTCGCGCGGACGGATCGTGGCGCCGGCGTAGACGAGAGTGCCCCCACCCACGCCCACGCCGGATACCACCGCCAAACCGTCGCCGGGAAGAATCTCGAGGATGCCGGGATACGATCCTGTCGGTGAACCGAACTGCGGCAGAGCGGGATTCGCAGGCGCAACGTAGAGAGCTCGTTTGTCGATATTACGGATGGTGGCGAAGGCATTCCCGGCGGGACCGACATCCCAGCGCCTGCCCCGCTCGAGCACCAGCGTCTGCACCCCGGCTTCGGCCAGCCGGTACGCGGTCACCCCACCCGCCAGACCGGCACCGACAACCACTGCCCGGCAACGTATTTCGCGTACCGAGGCAGGCGCGGTCGCCGGGTCGGCGTGCGCGGACGTGTACCTGCTCACCGCAGCCCCGGCGACGCCCAGTGCTGCACCGGCGAGGACCTTGCGACGTGTGAGATCGGCCATTTTCGCCTGTCCTTCTCCTGATTTCCCCTGGGCAGCAAGTCATTTGACGACCCCGGGTATCGCCACGGCCATCGGCAGGTTTCCGGCGGGAATCGTCGCGACCTGATCGAAAGTTGCTGCGTCGTAGACACGGACGATCCCGCCGGGCCGCCACGCCTTCAGAAATGCCGGAATCGCGTAACCGAGCCCCAAGGGAGCGATCACCGTCCCCGGCGGAGTAGTCGCGGCGTAGACTCTGCTGCCGTCCCGGGAGAACGTGGTACCTATGCCCCAGCCGCCGGTGTCGTGAATACGAAGCACTTGCCCGTCGGCGATATCGATGACGGCGACCTGGCCGCTGAAGTAGGCCATCCACAAATGTTTTCCGTCCGGGCTGATCGCACCGTATGCGGGGGAACTCGGGGCTCCCGGCAGCACGACCCTGGCCCGAATGGTCCTCGATGCGGTGTCCACCAGCGAGATTCCGGTGCTGTCGGCCACGGCCAGCGTGGCCCCATCGGGAGTCAGCGCCATCTGTTGCGGCGCGGGGCCCCCGGTGAGAACGGGTGTCCCCTCGGTCGACGTCCCGGTGAGTCGGTCGATGTGATAGAGCAGATTCGGTAATGCGGTGACCCACAAGCCTTTTTCGCTCTCATCCCCGATCACGCCCGTGGGAACCGATGCGGCCGGGTAGGTTTCGCTCACCTTGTCCCGTTCGGTGTCGAGCACCAGTATCTGTCGGCGGAAGTAGGCCGCGGTGAACACTTCTCGGCCGTTCGCGGGAGCCGAACCGATAGCCAGCCCGGAAGTGGGTATCCGGTCGACGACAGCGTGGGTACAGGCGTCGACCACGGAGACGTTCGCGTAGGCCGGATCGGCGATCGGGACGTCGTCCACATACAGTTTGGCCCCGTCGGCAGTGACGTTGACGTTCCACGGATGCGAGAACCCGCCGATCGTTCCGATGACCCGGTCGGTCGGCAGGTCCACCACCGAGATCGTCCCGTCGCCCTGGTTGGAGAAGTAACCGCGGTTTCTCAGTACCTCCGGTGCGCAGGCTGATGCGGAACCGTCTGGTATGGCAACCGCCACCGGCATTGCCGGAGACACCAAGGCAGTTGAGAACAGGACGGCCATCGCAGCGGCAATTGTCGGCACGGCACTCGATCGCACAACGATCCCCTCGAATTCGACCGCGCCGGAGCACACCGCCTCCGGGTGCCCCCGACGTTGGTCGCAGAGCCTTCACATACAGCTGTATGCGACATGCGACTGTATCCGAGCCGCTCTTCGGATGGCAATAGGGTGTCGTCCGTGAACGATGAATCCCCTCCCCTCGGTCCGACAGCGGCGCGCCGTGCGGCGCAGGCCGAAAGCACCCGGGCGTCGCTGGTTGCCGCAGCACGAAAGCTGTTCGTGAACAAGGGATTCGATGCGACCAGCACCGAAGAGATCGTCGCCGCGGCTGAGGTCGGTACCCGCGGAGCTCTTTACCACCACTTCGCGGACAAGAGAGCCCTCTTCGAAGCCGTCGTTCTGGATATCGAACAGGAGCTACTCGCCACCATGGCCGCCGAATTCGCCGCGGCAGACAGCATCGCAGCCCTGGACCTGCTCAGGCGAGAGATACACGCATTCCTGGATGCCTGCCTGGGGCGAGACGTCCAGCGAATTCTGTTGATCGACGGCCGAGCCGTACTCGGCTGGCAACGCTGGCGGGAGATCGAGAGCCGCCACGGAATCACCGCCATGCGCTCGCTACTCGACCGGGCCGTCGCGGAACACGCGATGGCACCGGACGCCCCGACCGACGCCATCGCACACATGCTGCTGGCCGCACTCGACGAAGCGACGCTCTACATCGCAGCCGCCGACGGCACCGCCGACGCTCACGACAACGCCCTACGCGCGATGAACACGATCCTCGACGGCCTCGAACGTCGATGAACTTCCGGACAAGCCATCAGGCACGCGCGCCCCGAGAACTCGCCGATGTCGCGACGCAGCGCGCCGTAAGTACCGTCGGCACTCTGTTCCGCCCCGCGCGGTAACCCGATGGGACGCAAACCATTAGCGAGCCACACCGATGACGCTGATGTGCAGCCGATCAGGGAGCTTCCCACCGGATAACTGAGACTGATCCCGGCCGGGACCAAGCGCTGTCACAAGTCTCGAGTAGCCCTCTTATCCAGCAGTTCCCGCCGTTCACAGTCGGCGCGGCAGATTCGGCGAGACGATCAGCTTCCAAGACGACGGCTGCCCGTCTGACAACCCAGCCATCATCGGGTCGACGGATGTAGACAAAACACGCATCAATCCGGCTTCTGGTGGTCATATCCAGCATAAATCGTCAGCGTTCCCCAGCAAACCAGTGCTCAGTGGAGGTTCCATCACCGACGGCCGGCCGCTGCGAGGGTGCGCAATCCCCGCCCAGGCCGTGGACCGATCCACGGGGTCCCATCAGTAGCCCACCCCGTCCGGTGAAATAATCCACGATGTCTGGGCGTTCGTCACCTGACGGGAACCCCGGCGCGGAACCTGTTCGTGTAGACCGAGCCACCGAGCAGTTCCTCGCCGAGGCGCCACCGTTCAGCACCGCCGAAAACGGCCCACTAGTTCTTTTCGAGGGCACCTGTAGCGGCGGAGTCAGGGGCTGCGGTCGTTGTCTCCGCGTGGTGCGAAGAAACGGCGGGCCGACGCCAGCGGATCGCGGCCAACACGATCAGTCCGATACCGACGACGGCGAAGCCGATCGGCAGCCAGAAACTCAAAATCGAGAGTATTTGTCCGTTCTTCGACAACTTATGTGCGAGCGAGGGGATCTCGGCGGCGGCGGTGTGCAGTTTCACCGTCGACAACGGCAGGACCGGAACAGACTGCCCATTTACCGGTATCGCGGCGGCCATACGTTGAATTTGTTCGACTCGAAGCGGTGCTCCGAATTCCTTGTCGACGGAGATGTCGATCAGGTTCGAACTGACGTAGCTGATATCGAGCAGGTCGGGCATGGCAGCGAGGTTGGCTTGCAGGGTCGCCACAGAACCTGCCGGAACGATTCCTGCCTGCAACAAACCAGCTACGACCGCCTTCGGGAGCCGACTGGGAAAATCTTTGAACTGCGCCAGGACAGCGGGGCTTTTGACCGGACCGGTAGCGTCGATCCTGTAGTTGTACACCTCACGACCTTCGAGGTTTCCCTCAGCGGTGAACTGTGCCGGCTGCGCCGACTGGGTAACGGAGTCGTAGAGCGCCGTCCCGTCCTTCGGTGGGTTCATCGGCCAGCTGAACGCGATTCCTTGATGGGGTTCGAAACTCGCTCGAACATTGTCGGGTACAAGATGGTCCCGCCGGTCCGAACTCAGAGACACCGGCGAGAAATCCACGCGGCTTACCGCATAGCTGTGCTCGTCGTTCGCGGTGGTGCCGCCCGGCATGGCGATGGCGACCTTACTGGTCACTATTGCGGTGTCGCCGTCGGTGGCATCGACGGCGAGCGATCGTTGCGCGGTGATCGGGGCTTCCGGCGATATCAGGTGCGGGAGATCATTCGTCGCGAACGCGTGCGGGTTGAGGGCGGTGATAGTTCCTTCAAATCTTTGACTCTCATCGAAGTGGGTGGGCAGTTTCGTCATGACCGGAACGACGATCCTGATCGCCGCCACGGCGGCAATCAGGATGACACCCAGAGTCAACCATACGACCGAGGATTTACGAATTGTCGACATTGACATACTCAAGTTCCTTGAATTGTGGAATGGTATTCAGTTTTAAGAATGCACAATTCCCCCGGATGCGCGCGAAATGGTTTACATTCAGCAGTTCTACGAGGACTGTTCCGAGGTCCGCGCCGAGCACCTCCTGGTCGAATCGAAAAATATTCGCACGTGACTGTCACCGCTTGCAGTTGCGTGTGTGCGGTACACGGGCTTGGTCTCGGACATCGTTACTTCCTGGCTGTCGTGGCCGACGGTCGCGAGCCTGGGAACTTGGCTCGGTGTGGTTCTGGGTCGTTGCCGCGGTACGGAACCGGATTCGCGACCGACGAAGACTGGAGCCTTTCGGTTGGTGAGTGTGTTCAGAGGGTCCGCGTGTTGATGACGCGCTGTTCGGTGAAGGCGAGGAGGCCTTCCACGCCCATCTCGGTACCGAGCCCGGATTGCTTGATTCCGCCGAACGGCACCCGCGGGTCCATAGCGAACAAGCCGTGATTGTTGACGTGAACGGTACCGGCTTCGATTTCAGCTGCGACTCGCGCACCTCGTTCGACATCGGACGTCCAGACCGATGCACTCAGACCCAGATCCGTTGCATTCACGAGCTCGAGGGCTTCTTCGAGCGTGTCATAGGGCTGGATCGGAAGCGCGGGGCCGAACTGCTCGGTCTGCACCAAGTCGTGGGACTCGGGTGTACCCGTGAGGATTGCCGGGAGCAGGAAGTGGCCGCGTTCGGTGTCAGCTCCCATCACGCCCCGGCGGTGCACCTCGGCGCCCGCTCGCTCGGCAGAATCAACCAGGCCGGTGACAATTTCCTTCTGCCGGGCGGTGGTGAGAGGACCCATCGTGGTCTCGGAGTCGAGACCGTTGCCAACGACTGTCGTTTCCAGCTCGGTCAGGAGTCCCTCGACGAGGGTTTCGTACATGGCCCGAGGCACGTAGACGCGTTTGATCGCGACACAGACCTGTCCGGAGGTGGGGAATGCACCCGAAAGGAGCGATGCGCAAAGATCCCCGTCGATCTCGGCGTCGTCCAAGACGAGGGCCGCGTCGTTACCGCCGAGTTCGAGGGTGACGTTCTTCAACGTTGCCGCTGAGGCGCTGACCGCGATCCGACCCGTCGCGGTGGAGCCCGTGAGGCTGATCTTCCGCACTCCGGGATGTGCGAGCAGCGGGGCTGAGACCTCTTCGTCACTGCCGATCACCACGTTCAGGACACCAGGAGGGAAGACGCCGGCAATCGCCCCGAATGCCTTCAGAGTCGTGAGTGGCGTAACCGGGGAGGGTTTGAGGATCACAGCGCAGCCGGCCATCAGCGCAGGGATGACCTTCAGCGCAGCAAGGGCGAACGGATAGTTCCACGGCGCGATAGCAGCCACCACGCCAACAGGGCGACGCAGCACCGTCGCCGTTCCGAGCGTGTCGTCAATGATCGGAGCAGGGTCGTCGAGCGCCGACGCAAAGGACCCGTAGGCGTCGGCGATCGCCTCGTAGTAGCCGATCTCGAAGCTCGACTCCCACATCACCTTCCCTTGCTCCCGGGTCAGCAGTTCCGGAAGACCTTCGATCTTCGTCAGCGCTACCGCGCTTTCCTGGACGATTCGGACCCGTTCCGCGATCGGCACCTTGCGCCACTTCTTCTGGGCGCGAGTTGCGGCTTCGACAGCGCGGTCGAGATCTGCCCTCGTGAGCAAGGGGTAGGTACCAACGACCTCATCGACGTCGGCCGGGTTGCGGACCTCGCCGCGGGCCGTGCCATCGACGAACTCGCCGTCGATGAGAGCCCGACCGTAAATCTGGGTCTGGCCGGCTTCTGTTGGGACTGTCATGAATCGACTCCTTAATCGAAGAGGACGACCGCGCGGCCGGCCGGAAGGTGGACGTCGGGATCCAGAAGGCGCGGCGCGTCGTCGAGGCCGACCGTCTCGGTGATCAGGAGGTCGAGTGGCAGACGGCCCTGCTTGTACAATGCGAGTGCCCCGGGGATGTCGATCTGCGGCCGCAGTGAACCTGCGAAGGTGCCACTCAGGCGCTTCTGCATCAGCAGGCTGTACAGGTCGACGGTTACTTCAGTCGTTGCATCAGCGATCCCGATGGTGACCACGTCTCCACCTGGGCGCACCGCCTGGAAACCGAGCATCGTGCTTCCCTCGACTCCAGCGGCGTCGTAGGCGAAGTCTGCGCCCCGGCCGTCGGTAAGCGCGCCGATTTCACGTAGTGCACGTGTGGCCGTCGGGTCGATGGTGTGGGTGGCGCCAACCTTCTCGGCCAAGGCACGGGCCTCAGCACTCGGGTCGATCCCGATGATCGTGGTCGCACCTTGTACTCGAAGCGCCATGATCGAGGAGAGCCCGACGCCGCCGCAACCAATCACGACAGCGCTCGCACCGGGGAACACAACCGTGCGATTCGTGACGGCACCGAAACCGGTTCCCGCTCCACAGGCAAGCAGCGACGCGATCTGGAATGGAATCTCGTTGTCGAAAGCCACTGCAGACGTTGCAGGCACGACGGCGTACTCGGCCAGAGACGACTGGCACAACAGAGAGTGCAAGTCCTCTTGGTCCTTGGTAAGCCGGGTCGTCCCGTCGAGCATCAGACCGCCGGGAGACATCACCGCTCCGACCTCGCAGATCGAACGGTTTCCCAACGAGCACTGGTAGCAGGTTCCGCACGAGGCAACGATGCTGAGAACGACATGGTCCCCGACGACGCTCTGTGCGCCTTCGCCAACCTCCTCGACGACGCCGGCGCCCTCGTGGCCCATCACCATCGGGACAGGTGCCGGGATTCCGCCGGCAACGAAGGACTTGTCGGTGTGGCAGATTCCGGTCGCCTTGAGCCTGACCAGGACCTCACCCATACCGGGTGTGGGCCGGTCGATCTCCTCAACGGAGACCGAGCCCGGCTCTCGCAGAACGACTGCGCGCAACGCCTCAGCCCTTCTCGAGCAGGTCGGTGCGACCGGTCGCCCGCAGTTCCTTCTTGTAGGCTGCGAAGAGCGGCTTGGTGAGCGGGAGCAGTTTCAGGGCCTTGGCCATGGAACCTTCCATCCGAACCTTCCTGCGGGCCATTGCGACCGGGAAGTTGAGGTTTCCCAACCAAAAGGCGTGCGCGTCGTCTGATGCCATGTACAGATCCACGGTTACGTTGGCGGCAGCCTCAGCAGCCTTGCCGTACTGGACCTTCTGCCCCGGGAAATCGATGAGCATCACACAATCAGGGTCGCTGTAGTTCAGCCGCAGAACCAGACCGGATCCCTTGGTAGCAGCAACGAAATCGGGGTCAACGACGACGACCTCGAACATCTTGCCGATGTACTTCTCGACTTCATTGGAATCAGCGAAGACCGTCATTTGGTTTGCTTCTTTCTCGATGGGCCGGAGTTACCAGCTGATGGGAAGGTAGGTAGATAGCAAGGCGGTTCTGCCCACCGCCCAAGATGGGTGCATCGGCATCGGTGATCTTGAAGTTGGTGCAACTTCGGCGTTCACCTCGAGTAGGTACGGCGTGACGACGTCCTCGCGACAGGGAGGGGACATTTGGCTTTCCTCCAGGGCGCAGGGTGAGCTGATGAGTACTGATTCGTCAAGGGAGTAACCTCCGTCACATTTTGTGTGCGGTTCATTTTCGGAACAACCGATCGTTCCGTCAGGCGGAACCCGGGTCTGCAAATGAAGTCGGCGACCCGCTCGGCGACCATGACGCAGGTCAGGTAGGTGTTCCCGGCAGGGATCGCCGGGAGAACTGATGCGTCGGCAAGGCGTATGCCGTCGATTCCGTGTACCCGATATTCGTTGTCGACGGCCGTCGATGTATAGTCGAAATCGATGGCGCAACTTGCCGATACACTTCTCGACTTCGCTGAATCGTTGAAGACCGTCATTTGACTTGCTTCTTTCTCGATGGGCCGGAGTAAGGATCTCGCGCCCGTTCGGTAGGAGTACGCTCACGTGGTCGCCTTGGTGTATTCCCTGGTCGTGGAGGCTGTTCGCGGCTCGGCACGCAACTGAGAGCGCCTCGGATCAGGTCCAAATCCCGCGGCGGGTCCGGTGACCATTTCGTGCGGCCTGCGGGGGGCGGCCGATCAGCGTCAGATGAAGGCGGCGAAGCCCACTCGTACCCTGATCGGGATCGTCACTCCCTTTGTCGTTGGATTCATCTGCCCTGTGCGGTACTCAGCCCGCGAGTGCACGGGCAGTATCCGCCCACTTTCGGTGAGAACCGAGGATATTGATGATCGGTCGGACGCCGGCGACCTCGACATACTCGTCTAGACGAGCACGGCATTCCGACGGTGTTCCATATACCAGAAGGTCCTCGAAGATCGCGTCCGGCAACGCGTCCATCGCCGCGGCCTTTCCGTACCGTTCCCGGGCCGTCCACATAGGTTCGAGTGCCTCACCGCGTCCTAATCGGATTTGGTGCGCCCGATATCCGGGAGCGCAAAGTTGGTCGGTGACGAACGCGCGGCCGATCCGGCGCACCTCCTTTGGGTCCGAATGGAGGCAGACAGACACAACACTTGTAACCAGTTCGGGTTCAGGCAACCCCTTCATTCGATTCAGGTCGTTAGGTGTACACCAGTTGACCGTCAACCCATCGGCTTCCTCGCGGGCTAACTTCATACCCAGTTCGCCGACGCTGGCGACCATAATCTGCGGCGGGGTTGGCGGAGGAACGATCAGTTTGAAGTGCCGAATTGAAAACGTGTCATAATCCCGGTCTATCTTCTCCCCGTTGAGAGCTGCTATGAGGAATCTTACGACGTCACGCAGCCGGGAGAAAGGCTTTTCGTAAGGGATTCCGTTCCAACTCGTGACGAGGGCCGGCGTCGAGGTTGCTATCGAGAAGCCGACCCGCGAACCGAACGAAGCCGAGAGCTGGGCCGCAGTCAGCGCCAGGACTGCTGGGCCTCGGGTGAACGCCGAGAGAGTGGCCGTGATTGGTACCGAGTCGGTGGAAACACCCGTGACGGTCGCGGCGGAAACTACGTCGAAGCCACCAGCCTCGACGGCGCGCAGCTCGCCGTAACCGAGTTCCTCCAGCTCGCGCGTCAGTGTCGCGAGCTGACCTATTGTCTTGCCCGATACGGGCAGGGTCAGGCCCCACCGCCGGGCTGGTTGATCGTTCATCGGTCACCTCGTGTCAGTACGACGTCGTTGTGCTCTCCGACATGCGGCGCTCGGCTTTTCAGCTGCCACGGAGTTCGAGAGAAGCGGTAGGGTGCACCAGGATAAGTCGCCGCGATCTGCAGATCCTCGTGATCGACCCGGACCAAGAATTCGCGTGCCTCGAGGTGCTTGTCCTTCATGACTTCCTCGGGTTGGTGAGCGATACCGCAGGCAATCTTGCGAGTTTGCGCTCCGAGGAAGAACTCGTCAGCCGACAGTTTCGTTGCGATGAAGCTGATCGCGCCGCGGCCAGCGGCGAAGATTTCGGTCGCTATGACGTCATCTGCCGGGTCCATTTCGGCTCCGTCACGCCCTGCTCCCATCTCCAGGAAGAAGGTATCTGGAAATTCGTCCAGTAAGCCCAGTTCACCGAGCCACTCCAACAAGGTCTCGAATTCTTGTTGACTGCGAGGGGAAACGAACGGGCACACTTCCCGTCCATCGGCAGACATGACCAGAACCTCTGCCGTCGGCCGGGGCGTCGCATGACGGCCCCGCTGTCGATGGTTCCACCTGCCGTCGGCGAAGTACTGGTAAGTGCCACCTTCGGTCGTGACGTTGGATGCAGCGCTTATGGAGACGTCAACGAGTTGACCGCGCCCTGACCGCCTGCGCTCGTGCAGAGCGATGAGCGCACCGTTAGCTGCCCACACCGCGGCCAACTGGAGCGTTTGACCACCGGCCGGACGAACCGGGGGCGTGGAGCGCTCGTCATAACCACAGCTCCAGACCGGGCCCGTCCCAGCAGCGACGAGCAGGTCCGACGGCTCGGCAATCGTGCCAGGAGTCGCCCGGCCGAATTCGGTCAGCGACACCCAGATGACAGCAGGACTGCGTGCCGCGGTTGCCTCGTAGCTGAACTGCTGGTCGGTAAGCAATGGCGAGCTGCCCGGATCGAGGACGATGTCGGCTCCGTCGAGAAGCCCACGGAGAGCGGCGCGGCCCTCCGCGGACGCGACATCGATCGTGACACCCATCTTCGAGGTGTTGAAGTAGAGCCACGGCAGGCTCCGGTCCGGGCCTTCGACACCACCGACAAACGGACCTCGTAGGCGCGAGTCGTCGCCGGTTGGGGGCTCGACGAGGATCACCTCAGCACCGAGGTCAGCGAACAGCTTCCCGGTGAGAGACATATGCCGGCTGGCGAGTTCGATCACTCGCACGCCGGTCAGGGGGCCGTTGGTCATATCACGGACTCCTCGCGCAACGAGATGATCTCGTCCTTGCTGAGGCCCAGAATCTGGCCGAAGACGTAGTCATTGTCCTCGCCTATCAGGGGTGCGCTTCGCTCGATCTGCCAGTCTGTCCTGGACAGATGAAGCGGCAATCCGTCGACTCGGATATCGCCGATCTCAGGGTGCTGGACGGTCGGCCACAATCCCCAGTCGCTTGTGTGTGGGTGCTTCTCGATGCGTTCCGGCGGGGTGGCAACTGCGGTACACGGGACACCGGCAGGCACCAGAGAGTCGACGAGCGCACTTCTTTCCCAACGTGATGTCCACATGGCGAGCAGGGTGTCCAGTTCATCGGCGTGGTCAAGTCGGCCGGCAAGCGTCTCGAAGCGCGCCTCGGTTGCCCAATGTTCGTCTATGACGGCGCCCAAAGCCTTCCAATCGAGGTCGTGACGACACGCAATCGCCACCCATGTGTCTTCATCACGGCAGGGGTAGACACGGTGCGGAGCCATGGACTGCGATTGCGAGCGGTTCACATCGAACTGCTCGTCATCGCGGAAACGCCGGCCGTTGACGCTCGCTTCGAGCATCTCCGGCCCGAGCAGACCGGCTCCGACCTCCATACCGGCAACATCGATCAGCTGGCCCTCTCCGGTCTCTTCCCGGTGCCATAGCGCGGAAAGTAGGGCGAAGACGATGTAGTTGGCGGCGGCATAGTCCATGTACGAGTACCCGATTCCCGCCGCGCTTCGTCCGGGAGACCGGGTCATCGCAGTGAGCCCACACATTGCCTGCGTGATCGGGGCCCAGGCATGGAAGGACGCATAGGGGCCGCTCCGTCCGAAGCCGGTGTGTGATACATAAATGAGGTCCGGCCGTTGCTGACTCAGACGTTCGTATCCGAGCCCAAGCCGGTCGAGGACACCGGCGGAGAAGTTCTCTGTCACCACACCGGACTGCAGGGCGAGCTTGCGGGCAAGCTCGCGTCCTCGTTCCGTTCGGAGGTTGAGGGTGATGGCGCGCTTGCCGACGTTGTGGTTGTTGAACGCTACACCGAGTTCGATGCCCCGGCGTTCGTCCCGGTAGGGTGGTCCGCCGCGCAGAATGTCCCACCGCCCGCTGCGTACCGGATCCTCGATGCGGATCACTTCTGCGCCGAACGCCGCGAGCACACGCGTAGAGCCAGCACCTGCGATCTGTCCTGAGAAGTCACAGATGAGGAGCCCGCTCAGCGCCCCCACTACTGGCTTCTCTTCATGTCGGCCCATGCCACATCCCTGTCGAGGCGGGGTTCAGCGGGCAAACCAAGGACCCGTTCTCCCACCAACGTCCTCAGCACTTCGCCGGTACCGCCCTCGATCGTGTTCGCCCGGCACCGCAGGAAGAACCGCTGCAGGTCGTCGCTCTTGTCTACGTTGAATCCGGTGACCGCGTCGGATTGACGCATCTCATAGCTGCTATAGAGCATGCCCTCGGCACCTAGCAGGTCGATTATGAACTCGCTGATAGCTTTGTTCAGCTCTGCGGCCCGCAGCTTCCCGGCCGGGCCGTCGGGCCCCGGAATCCCGAGTTTGATCGCCTCGGACGCGCGCGCCTTCGTCAGCCGGGTGCATTCGGCGCGGACCCACAGATCCATCAGGCGGTCGCGAGTGACGGGATCTCCGTCTCCGTGAGTACTCCATGCGTCGAGCGCGATCCCAATTGGTCCGGTGCCACGCCGGGCCTGCCCTCGGCCGAGAGCACTTCGCTCGTTGGAGAGTGTGGTGCGTGCGACCTGCCAGCCGTTGTTGAGCTCACCCACCCTGCTGTCCGAGGAAAGCCGGACATCGGTGAGATAGACCTCGTTGAACTCCGCGTCCCCCGTCATCAGGCGGAGCGGTCGCACGTCCACGCCAGGGGCGTGCATGTCGACCACGAAAACGGTGATTCCCTTGTTCTTCGGCACCGAGGGATCGGTGCGCGCCATCAGAAGACCGAGATTTGCTCGGTGGGCGAACGTCGTCCAAACCTTTTGGCCGTTGACCACCCAGCCGCCCTCACAGTCCTCGGCGCGGGTACTGAGCGAGGCAAGATCCGATCCAGCTCCTGGCTCGGAGAACAGCTGACACCAAATCTCGTCACCGACGAACAGCGGCCGAAGATAGCGTGACTGCTGTTCGACAGTACCGTGCCGCATGAGCGTGGGTGCACAGAGGCCGTACCCAATTGGGTTCTGCGGGGCCATATTCGGAAATCCGTGCGAGAACAACTCTTTGTTGACGATTTTCTGCAGGTTCGCCGAAATCCCGAGGCCACCGAGACCAATGGGTTGATGTACCCATGCCAAGCCGAGGTCGAACTGCCGGCCGAGTTTGTCCGCGTCGGTGATGTTCGCGCCGGCAACCTCGTCGAGGAGTTGTCGGGTCAGCCGCTCGATCATCTCTTCCGGCGTCTGCTTCGTTTCGTCCACAGTCACGTGCGCCGTCATAGGTCTGCTCCGAACACTGGATCCCGACGATCCCGGAAGGCGCGAAGCGCCTCGCGGACGTTCTTGCTGCCTAGCGCAATGTGCTGAGCGCGGGCCTCACCCTCGAGTGCTTGTTCCAATGAGTGGGAGAAGGATTCGTCGAGAAGTCGCTTCGTCAATGACAGGGCAAGGGGTGAGCCCTGGGCAAGGCGCAGCGCCAGTTCATTCGCGGCCTGGTCGAGAGTGTCGTCGGGAACCACACGGAGGACGAGTCCGTACGCCTCCGCCTCGGTCGCCGAGATCGTGTCGCCGAGCAGTGTGAGTTCGCGAGCCTTCTGCATGCCGACCAGACGCGGAAGCAGCCACGATCCTCCGAGATCGACGGACATTCCGCGCTTCGCGAATGCCTGACTGAACGACGCTCCAGCGCCCGCGATGACGAAGTCGCATCCGAGCGCGAGGTTCCACCCGGCCCCGATTGCGGGTCCAGCCACCGCGGCGACGGTGGGCTGCGGTAGCGCTCTGAGCTCGGTCATCAGCCGACCCATTCCGCGCATCATCGTCAAGACTGCTCGATCGTGGACCTCTGTGAGGTCACCACCCGAGCAGAACGAATCTCCTTCGCCGCGGATGACGACGACCCGGTCTTCAGGGTTGAGCCCAATCGACCGAAAGTTGTCGACGAGCGCTGACGACATCGCTGAGTTCAGCGCATTCTTGCGTCTGGGGCGGTTCAGCGTGATGGTGACAACACCATTGGTGCGATCAATCCTGATCGGCTTTTCCTCGGTCATTGCTGCTTCGGCAACTGCGGTCACGGCCTAACCTCCTGGTTTATCGCGACTGCGATGTCGGGATCGTTGCGGTGTTCATCGAGTAGCGGGGCACGGCCAAGTTCCCACCACTGATGGTTGATCCGGAAAGGCGCACCCGGGCGTCTGTACTTTCTGCCCGAACTGCCCACCGCATCCGAGAAGTAGTTCACGCTGCGCAAATGGTTGTCCTCCACCAGGTCAGCGATGCTGTACAGCGGCGTCACTGCGATGCGCCTGCGTTGCCCCTCATGAAACAGAGACTGGCGATCGCCGGCCATGGTCACCTTCTCTGTCCACTCGTCGACGACGTCCATGAACTGTGCGCGAACACTCATCTGACGGAAGGTGTCATCCAGGAAGGCGTCGTTGCCGGTCGTGTCGGCTATCCACTGAGCCATTGCAGTCCAGTGCCCCGGCTGCATGATGGTGATGCTGACGTAACCGTCGGAACAGGGATACAGCCCGTACGGCCTCGTCACCGCTCGGCGCACGCCGTCCCGCCTACGCGAGATCCGGTCATCGAGATACACGGGAAACCCTGCTTCGGCTGCGACGTTGAGCAGGCACTCCTGCACCGCGATGTCGATGAGCTGACCCGTTCCGGAGCGTCGCTGGACCCGCATCGCCATCAGCGTCGCAGAGGTCGCCTGCAGCCCGGCAAGTTGATAGGCGACCTGTGCCGGGCCGGCAGGGACGACTGGTGGCGCGTCGGGGTAGCCGATGATGCTCAGCGCGCCCGACGAGGCCCAGGCAGTGAGATTGGTGCCGGCCCAGTCCCGGTGCGGCCCGTTTGCACCGAATGGGGTTATTCGCACCCACACCACGCCGGGGTGGGCCGCACGGACGTCAGCTCGGGTATCGGGCACCGACGCGTCGAACACCACGTCGGCAAGGCTGAGGAGCGCGTTGAGCTGACTTTGGCCGTCGTCGGTGAACTCGTCGATGACGACGCTCCGCTTGCCCTGCGCAAGATATGTGAACCACACGCTGTTATCGGGCGGCGCGACCTCTGGCAGAAATGGCGGCATGAATCGCAACGGCCCACCACCAGGGGGTTCAACGACGATCACGTCCGCTCCCAGCCCGGCGAGCAGCATCGATCCGTAGGCGCCGGACAGGCCGGCCAGGTCGACCACGGTAAGCCCTGCCAACGGGCCGCTCATGACCATGCCCCCGGGACGCCGAGAATCAGGTCGACATAGTCGTCGTAAGGTCTGCGCAGAGTCATATCGAGTTGTTGCGGCAGATACACAGCGCCTTCCTCTGCGAGTGCGGCGACCTCCTCCGGCTGGTAGCCGAGTTCGGCCAGCAGGTCTTGTGTGTGTTCGGCCAGGATCGGCCCCGCGGCATCCGCGCGCCCCGGCGTCGCAGTCAGGTTTTGCGGGTTGCCGCCGAACAGATCCCGACCGAACCGCGTGCTGGGAGCGAGGCGATACCATCCTCGGTACTTGATCTGGGGGTCGTCGGCCAACTCTTCGACGGTCGACACCACATGCGCAGCCACACCCGCGTTCTGCAACATCGTTGTGAGTTCGAATGCATCGTGATCGGCGGTCCACGCCCCAAGCCCGACATCGAGCGCGTCGAGATCGGCACGCCGACCAGCCTCGGTGACATAGCGGCGGTCAGTGCTCCACGAAGGAGCGCCCATCACCTCGACGAGAGCGCTCCACGCGGCGTCGTCAACGACGCTGATCGCGATCCACCGGTCTTCGCCCCGACACTGGTAGACCCCTTCCGGTGCCGCGGCGTCGGACCTGTTGCCTGATCGCTCGCGGCTGATACCGGTGGCGTCCACCTCGAGGATTAGCGGGCCGAGCATGCTGACGGTCGCCTCGAACTGGCTTACGTCGATCATCGTGCCCTCGCCGGTGCGCTCACGATGCTCGAGAGCGGCGAGCGTGGCGATGAATCCATGCAGTGCCGAGCTGTAGTCCGATATCGCAACTTTCGATGCGCCGGCCGGTGGGCGATCGGTCGTGCCGGTGAGGTAATCGATTCCGACGAGCGGTGACTGGTTCGGCCCAAAGGATAAATAGTCGGAGTACGGCCCGCTGGTGTCGCTGCCGAAACCCGGAAGAGAAACATAGATGATGTCCGGCTGGACCGCGGACACACTTTCGTAGGTCAGCCCGAGCGAGCGGACAGCGCGAGGAGAGAAATTCGTCACGAACACGTCGCACGTCGCGATCAACCGATCGAGGGCGTCTCGCCCCTTCGGGTTCTTCATATTCAAACCGACGCTGCGTTTTCCGGCCGACCACTCGCTCACGTACGGGCTCAGGTCAAGCCATGCACCCTTAGGTTCGATGTCGTCACGCCCGTTAGCCCATGAGGCACCGAAGAGGCGGCAGACATCGGGTTGGTCGGGAGTGTCGATCTTGATTACGTCAGCGCCGTGGTAGGCCATGTACGCGGGGCCCAGCGGACCCGCAACCGAAGTGCCGAGGTCGAGTACCCGCACACCTTCCATAGCGCGGCCGTCGCGCGCAGCAGTTGCGACCTGGCCTTCGCTGTCGTTCTCGGCGCTCATGGCGCTCCCTCGATCTTGATTCGTGACATCAATTTTTGTTGTGCCCAGGCGTACAGGGACACGAGGATCTGCTGCTCTAGTCGCTGGACGGCAGCGGCTTTGCCTGCATCAGCTCGAGCGGGCGGCCGTCGATCTCGAGGGATCCAGCGCCGGCCTTCGTGCAGAGAACCTCGAGCTTCGAGACCGCGTCGAAGTAACGTTTTCCGACGAGTACGCCGAGGCCGGCAGCCCCAACAGTTGGCGCCTGTGACGGTGCGTTCGAGGCCGGAACCATCGCGGCGCCACCGCAGGTGAGTTCGATATCCGTGTCCGGTGCCCGGACGACGATGACCTGCACGGCTGACGTAGCACTCGAAAGACGGTTGCCCGCTTGATAAGTCATGATGGGATGCCCTTCCAGGCCCAGAGTGGTCGACCCGAGCCGAATATAACTTAGACACACATACTAGCAATGTCTATTTGTCAATAGTAGTGATCGGGCCCGCGAAATCAAGCGTCGCTGGACACCAGAGGCTGATCAGGTCCCGCCCTGCAGGATCATCCCGCTCGTGGGCTGGGCCGTTCCGCCGGTGACGAGAACGTTGTCCACGTTTGCCACCTGGTTTGCCGACTCGCCTCGGATCTGGCGGACTGCCTCGATCATTCCGTTGAAACCGTGAACGTAGGCCTCCGACATCATTCCGCCGTTCGTATTCACCGGCAGCCGACCGTCGATGCGGGTGTTTCCCTCTGCAATGAACGCGCAGCCTTTGCCGGGTTCACTGAATCCGAAGCTTTCCAGCACCATCGGTATCACCGGGCTGAAGTTGTCGTACAGCATCGCCACGTCGATGTCATTTGCACCCAGGGTCGACTGCGCCCAAAGCTGGGCGGCGACCGCCTGCAGATCGGGGAGAGCCAACATGTCGTCTCGGTAGTACGACTGCAGGACGGAGCTGCCCGGCCCCATCCCCCGTGCGGCGGCCCGCACTGTCGCGGGCCGCTTTGTCAAAGACCTGGCGATGTCTTCGCGGGCGACGACGATCGCGGCACCGGCATCAGTTTCCAGGCAGCAGTCCGCGACCCGGAGCACTGGTTCCACCACCCAACGTGATGCGTGGTAGTCCTCAACTGTGAGCGGTTTGCTGAAGAAATGGGCCCGCGGGTTGGTCGATCCGTAGTCGCGATTGGTGCACGCGACGACGGCCAGGTCCTCGTTTGTGAGGCCGTGTTCGTACATCCACCGGTGGAATACCAGCGAACTGGAGATCGCGGGCGTCACCAATCCGTAGCTCTTTGTGAGACCCCAGGATTGCGGTGCGGGTGCAGCGTTGGGCCCTCCTGGCCGACCAAATCGGGCACCCGATCGCAGGTTCGCGCCGCGGTAGATGACAATCACGTCGGCCAATCCTGCTGAGATGGCGAGCGCGGCGTCCTGTACGGAACCGCAGCACGCCCCGCCGCCGTATGGCAGCGACGAGTACCAACTGAGTGGGCCGAGAGCCAGTGCTGTAGACACTGCTGTCGGTTGGCTGGCGTCCGCTTGCAGAGTGACGAGACCATCGATGTCCGACATCGACAAGCCAGCGTCTGTGATGGCAGCGCGTATCGCCTCTACCGTCAGCGCCAGGTCGCTCTTACCAGACGCCGACATGAACTCGGTATGGGCGATCCCGACGATCGCTGCTCCGCCCCCGGTCATGCGAGCACAAACAACGGCAGCTGGAGTGCCGATGTTCCGGTCGGGTCCGAGACCGTCTGCCAGATAACCTCAACTTCCATGCCGAAGTCGATCATGCTCGGCGTCACGTGGAGAACATTGCTCGGGAACCGTAAGCCCTCTTCGAGCGAGATCACCGCCACGGCAGCGTCATCCGGGAGGTAATTGACCCGAGGACGCCGCACGAAGGAGTACGAGAACACTGTTCCGCGGCCGCTCGAAGCCCAGGGTCGCCAGGCGAACGACCCACAGAACCGGCAAGCGTCCGAGACCGGAAACCGCGGCAGGTCGCAGTCGGAGCATCGCTGGAAACGCAACTCACCTTCGCGTGCGCCTTCCCAGAAGAAGTCGTACTCAGGCCCGAGCGTAGGAATCAGTCGAGGCTCGACCGCCGGAGAATTCTCAGCGGACAACACCATTCTCCTTCAACGTAGCGATCTCATCCCAGCTGAGCCCCATGTCGAGGAGGATGAGTTCCGAATGTTCGGCATGTTCCGGAGCCCGGTGCGGGACCGGACTGCGCTCGTCGAACTGGACTGGAGAGGCGACCAGGTACGGCGGCGACGTCGAACCCTCCGCGTCCTGCACCCCAATGATGTAGTCGTTCGCCAGTATCTGCGGGTCGGTCGCCACCTCGCCCGGTTGTTGGAACACGTCCCAGACGAAGTCAGCGCCCATCAGCCTCTGCTTCCACTCAGCCAGCGTGCGGGTACTGAATACGGCGTCAAGTTCGGCTATCAGTGCGGGGGCGTGGCTCAGCCGGCCAGCTGCGTCGGCGAAGCGCGGATCCTCGCGCAGTTGGGGTGCGTCCAGGCGCGCACTGAATTCAGGCCAGTCTCGGTCCGACTGCAGCAACACGATCGCGAGGAAGCGGCGATCTGAGGTACGGAATACGTTCGTGAGCGGATTGCGCCGCTTGTCCCGGTCGAGTGTGGGGATCGGCGCGTACGGTTCCCCGGCAGCCGAGGTGACGATGTCTGCGGCGATACTCCACGCGCCGACGCCGAGAAGCGAGACGTCTACGACCGGCGCTGCCCCGGTCCGCTCGCGCTCCACCAGAGCCGCCGCGATACCTCCAGCGAGCACCGTGGCACTGATCAGGTCGCCGAACTGGGCGTTGCCGGCGAGCGGATAGTCCAGATCCGGGTGGTGATATACGGACGCGACCCCCGACCGTGCCCAGAAGTGTGAGAAGTCGTATCCGCCTGAGGCCGACTCGGGACCACGGGGGCCCACACCGGACCCGCGGGCGTAGATGATCCGCTGGTTGGCCTTCTGGAGATCGTCAACGTCTATGCCAAGTTTTTTTCGGGCATCCGGAAGGAAGTTCGTCAAGAAGACATCACTGGACTCCGCCATCCGCAGCAGAAGTTCACGACCTTCGGGCTCCTTGAGGTCGATTCCGATGCTGCGCTTGCCGCGGTTAGTGTTGTGGATGACGTTGCGGTACTTCATCGAAGCCTTGTCTGGGTAAAGGCCGCGGATCGCGTCGCCCTGCGTCGCGTGCTCGACCTTCACGACATCGGCGCCCCAGTCAGCAAGGATGCCGCCAGCCCCTGGGACGAACACCCACTGCGCGACTTCCAGGACACGGATACCGGCCAGCGGACCGGCCGTCTTCGGCACCGTCGTGCCGTCGTTCTCGATGGCGGTCACAGCGCGTAGATCCGTTGCTCTAGGGCAGCGAGTGAAACGTTACTGACATTGTCGTCCAACGAAATTCTCCATTGTTCTAGAACTATTAGAGGATCGGCCACTCCGGACACGACCGCTTCGACTTGCTGCTCGACCAGTACCACGGCCACGAAAACGAGCCGACCTGGAGATCATGCCGATCTCACCGCCCCTCCCCGAACAAGCCGACCGGTCCGGTCACCTGGGTGATTGCGAGAACGCCGAAAACGACGATTGCGGCGTAATCGATGTTCAAATTAATCAATCCCACCTGGTACTGGGAACAGCTGCATGAACTGTCGGTTCGTCGGTCGTGGCGAACGGTGACGTAGCAGGAGCAAAAATTGTTCCGGCTGCGGCGGATCGTGATGCGGGTATCAACGCGGCTCAGCTGGGCTCGAGTCGAACGGGCAGATGCACGATCGTGGAGACCAGCGTGGAACCCAGACGATCCGGCTCCCCCACCAACTGGTATTCAGGGAAACGGGCAAGCAACTCTTCAAAGACGATTCGCGCCTCCAATCGTGCCAGGTGCGCCCCGAGGCAGACGTGCTTCCCCCACCCGAAGGCGAGGTGCGTGGGCGAGAACGTGCGCTGAACATCGAATACCTCGGGACCTTCGAAAATATCCTCGTCCATGTTGGCACTCGGATAGACGAGCACCACGTGGTCGCCTTCCTTGATGGTCTTGCCACGGAATACGACGTCCTGCGTGGCATATCTGACGAAATGAATAACCGGCGTAACCCAACGCAGGATCTCACTGACCGCCGAACCGATCAGCTCGGGGTCCTCGACCAGAATGCTGCGCTGGTCGGGATGTTGAGCAAGAGCGATCGTTCCGCCCGACATCAGGTTCCGCGTAGTTTCGTTACCGCCAACCAGCAGCGCACTGCACAGCATCTGCAGCATCCCCAGGTCGAAACGTTCGCCATCGACTTCGGCGGCTCCGAGCAGGGAGATCAAGTCGTCTCCTGGGTTGGCTCGGCGCTCAGCGATCAACGCCCCGAAGTACTCCCACATTTCGACCCGGCACCGTTGCAATGCTGCCAGGTCCTCGGGCTTCGCTGACGATGTCGCAATGACAGCATCCGACCAGCGCTTGAAGTCGGCCCACCGATCACGCGGCACACCGAGCAGCTGGGCAATGACGTACATCGGTACCGGCACGAATAGCTTGTCGACGAGGTCAATGTCGACCGAGGGATCCAATGAGTCGAGAATCTCGCACGTCAACTCGCGGACGAAGACCTCCAACTGCGCGACCACACGCGGCGTAAAGGTCATAGCGACGAGGCGACGCACCTTCGCGTGATCGGGGCCATCCATCGCGAGGATTGGCACGATCCCACCAGGGTACGTCGCGACCGATTTCTTCGCCGCGACATCAACGATGACCATTCCGCGGGCGTTGGAGAAAGCATCTGATGTCTCGACTCGTCTGATGTCCTCGTACTTGGTCAACAACCACGCGCCATCACGCTCTGACCAGAAGACAGGATCCTCGTTCCTGATTCGTGCGTAGATCTCACGAGTCGACCCAAGATGGAACGACTTGTCCTGGAAGTTGACAAGTTCTTGCAGAGCCGTGGTCATGGTTCGATTCGCTCCTCCGCTGTGGTCGATCGGGTTTCTCAGATCAACGGCGCGCGCCCACCAACGGCGGACGGGCGCCGAGTACCGTCCCGACGACTGTGTTGCGGAACACAATACGACATCTAATGTCTATTTGTCTACCAGTCGATCCCTGGAGGAATGGAACGTGCCCACCCCGGGTGTCAGGCTCCCGCACTCCGATCCCACGGGAAAATCTTGGCAGCGTTGCCCCCGAGAAACGCCTCTTTGCCTTCGTCGCTGATGTCCAGTGCCCGTGCCGATTTCACGGATCCTTCCACCGACAGCATGGGGAAGTCCGACGCCCACAGCAGTCGATCTCTCCCGCGCGAGGAGTCCATGAAGGAGACCACAGACGGCTCCATGTACTTCGCCAGGTACGCGGAGTTCATCAGATACAGGTTCTCGTACTTCATCATCAGCCGGATCAACAGGCTTTCCCATGGGTGACCCATATGGGAAGCGACGATCGTCAGCTTTGGGAAGTCGATGCATACGTCGTCGAGATCCATTGGATCCTGGCATCGGCCGCGGACCTTGGGGCCCGGTATTCCAACGTTGATCGACACCGGGATGCCGAGGGCCTCGCAGCGCTCGTAGATCGGGTAGTGCATACGGCTGTTGATCGGCTCTTGCGTGAACAGCGGCACGATGCGAAAGCACACGACACGGGGGTCCTTCGCCGCCTGCTCGAGTGCGTCGACCATCACCCGAACCGATGGGAATGGCGCAAGGGTGAATGCCGCGCGGAAACGATCCGGAAAGCTGTCGCACGCAGCGATCGGATCATCCACAGGAGCTTCACCTCGGCTGTAGCGGCCACCCTGTAGCAGCGGCGCGGTGATGATGCCCCTGTCGACGCCTGCGGCATCCATCATGGCCACGATCGCATCGAAGGGAATGCCGTCGGTGACCTTGACCGACTCCCCGAAGAACTTCGCGACGCCGGCCAGAACCGGGTTCTTCGCGAATTGTGCCGCAGTCTTCGCCGGCAGCGTGTTGATCCACGCATCAATTACCTGCATCTGGTTTGGTCCTCACTGTTGTCGTGCGTCGATGACCAGCACCGCAAAGCGGCACACCGCAGCGAAAGACGGTAGCTGATCAGGGTCCACCGGCTCACTCCCCGTCGGCACACGTATAGACATTTACCGTCTTGATGTCTACCGCAGTAGTCGCCAAAAGAGAAGCCCCACCTGGCCCCACCTGGCCTTGCAGGGCCAGACGGAGTGCAGTGGGGCTCATGGCGACGTCGAGAACCGGAACAACGCCGCCTGGTGTGAGCGTGCAGCCATCGTGTCGTGCGATGGCGGTGTTCTCGGCCTTTCCGGACTCCTCGCTATCGCGACGGCCGCCGCATCTGCCATCGCCGAACCAATTGCCGGCGGGTGCGGATTCGGATGAGAGTGCAGGCGCCGAAGCACATGGAGCCAGTCTCGATCACACGACCGTTCTCATGCTGCTCAGGTCGTGGATCACGTCCGGAAGAACACCGCGAGCTGAACAGCCGCGGCTCCGATACCCAGTCCTAAAGCCGCGAGCGCGGCTCGATCGCCACGCAGCCCCTTGTCGAGGCCGAGGGCCCGGTCAACACTCCACCGGCCTGGCCCCGATCCAGCAAGCGCCACTGATGCAACCGCCAGGTTCGTGACGTATTCCCAGCCTTCGGAGGTGATGAAGAAGCCATTCGCGACATGAACTGATCGAGCGGCGACAGCCATTGTTCCGACGACTGCTGCAGCCGCGACTGGTGTTGCCGCCCCTGCGATCAGGGCCACCCCTGCGCCTACCTCAACCACCACGCTTGCCTGGGCCTGCAAGCGTGGTTCGCGGAATCCAATCGATTCGAACCAGCCTGCCGTCCCATCGATACTGCGCCCGTGCTTGATACCGTGCGCGACCAGTGTGCCGCCGATGATCGTCCGTG
>NZ_BDCC01000076.1 GCF_001613305.1 Nocardia vaccinii NBRC 15922 | reverse complement strand
AGACGGCCCCGCCGCCGGTGTCGACCTGCGCTCGCATCAGCCGGTCGTTGTGTTCCACGACATGAGCTTCCAGCCCGAGCAGACGCAGCGTGTTGGCGGCCTCGAGCCCCAGTAGCCCGCCGCCGATCACCACGCCGCGCGCCCCCGGGCCGCCTGTCTGCGCGGCGGCCCGGATGCGATCCAGGTCCTCGATGGTGCGGTAGACGAAACATTGCGGCAGTTCATGTCCCGGCACCGGCGGGACGAAGGGATACGAGCCGGTGGCCAGAACCAGTGTGTCGTAGGCGATCACCGCGCCGATGGAGGTCGTCACCGTGCGGGTGGCTCGATCGATCCGCTCCACCCGCTCGCCCAGCCGCAGCTCCACCAGCTCGTCGTCCTGAAACACGTTGCCGGGCAAGGCGAGTGCGTCCGGATCCCAGCCTTCCACGTATGTGGACAGCCCGACCCGATCGTAGGCGGGCAGTGCTTCCTCGCCGACGATGACGACCCGCCAGTGTCCGTCGGTGTCGCGGGAGCGCAGCGCCTCCGCGAACCGATGTCCGACCATGCCGTGACCGGCCACGACTACTGTCCTGCAGGCGGATTCGACCGTGGATCTCATATGTCCTCCGTGGCTGGTTCGGGCTCGGGCGTTCTCGGATCAGCTGGAATGGACCGAATGCTCCTGTGTCGCAGGGGTTTCGCCGCTGGACAAAGCCCGGCTCACCGTCTCGAGTGTGGAGGGCTCGGACTTGCCGGCGCGGGTCGCGTGCGGCCGTCGCAGGAATACCGCTGTCACCACGATCGCGCAGATCACATAGAAGCCCATGAACACCCAGAACGCGGTGGTCGCGGAGTTGGTCGAGGCGTAGGAGGACCGGAATACCAGGTTGATGCCGACGCCGCCGAGCGCACCCACCGCGCCGACGAATCCGATCAGCGCACCGGAGGTGTTCTGCGACCAGGCCGCCTGCGTCGCCAAATCTGCCTGCAGGCTCTTGGATTTCGCCTCGAACACCGAAGGGATGATCTTGGTTACCGAACCGTTGCCGATACCCGACAGCAGGAACAGCGCGATGAATCCGGCGATCAGGGCCACCATCGCCCCGCCGGTCGGCACGCCGCCATGCGAGTCGCCGATCATCCCGGCGATACTGACCACCACCGCAGCCACGATCATGCCCAGGAACGTGTACAGCGTGACCTTGCTGCCGCCGAAACGATCGGACCACTTGCCGCCGTACGGGCGCATCGCCGAGCCCAGCAGCGGGCCGATGAACGCGATCTGCGCGGCGTGCAGCGTGGCGTGGGCGGCGCTCTCGCCGCCGGCCTTGAAGCTGATCTGCAGAACCTGTCCGAACGCGAAGCTGAAGCCGATGAACGAGCCGAAGGTGCCGATGTACAGGAACGCGATGGCCCACGACTGCGGCACCTTCAACGAGGTGAGCATGTAGGACATGTCGGCCTTCTGGTTGCGCAGATTGTCCATGTACAGCGCCGCGCCGACACCGGCGACCGCGATCAGCGCCAGATAGACCAGGCATACGATCGACGCGTGCCCGTAGGCGTTGCCGACCGTGGCGATGACCGCCAGCCCGACCAGCTGGATCACCGGCACACCGAGATTGCCGCCGCCCGCGTTCATGCCCAGCGCCCAGCCTTTGAGCCGCTGCGGGTAGAAGGCGTTGATATTCGTCATCGACGAGGCGAAATTGCCGCCGCCGAATCCGGCGAGTGCGGCGACCACCATGAAGGTCGTGTACGAGGTGCCCGGATGGTTGACGAAATACAGGGTCAGCAGGGTCGGGATCAGCAGCATGACCGCGCTGAAGATCGTCCAGTTGCGGCCGCCGAATCGAGCGGTCGCGACCGTGTACGGAATACGGAGAAATCCGCCGACCAATGTCGGGACCGCACCGAGGAAGAATTTTCCGGCCGGATCGATGCCGAATTTGTCGGTGGGCATGAACAGCACCATGACCGACCAGATCGACCAGACCGAGAAGCCCACATGCTCGGCGAATACCGACCACACCAGATTTCGCCTGGCGATGTCCTTACCGCCGGCCTCCCAGGCCTGGACATCCTCTGCGTTCCAATTCTCGATATTGCGATTACGCGACAGCGTGTTCAAGAGGGCCTCCCACATCAGGTTGGCTCAACAGTAGAAAGAGGGTATTTCCGCCATGCTGCGTGGAATGTCCGAGACGTCAACGGTTCCGCACGGATATGCGGTGCGGGTCGTGAGATCATGTCGTTTGTTTCGGGAGTGTGACACGTCGGTTGTGTGCCCGTCACGAAGTATCGAGGCGTTGCCCGATGCGCGCGTGAGCGGAGATATTGCGCACAGTTCGAGGATATGGGCCAACCATGCGTGGGATCGCCCCACGGCGACCGGGATGCCCTCGATGTGCTGGTATGAGTGCATGTCATCGAGCGATGAGGTCACCCGATGGTAGCCGCGCAGCCGCGCCCGACCGCCCTCGCCACCGCGTGGTCGCGGGATATGGGCCTTCGGATTCCGGTGGTCAACGCGCCGATGGGCGGGGTGGCCGGTGGGCGGTTGGCCGCGGCCGTCACCGCGGCCGGTGGTCTGGGCATGATCGGGATGGGCAGCGCCGGGTCGGTGGCCGCGCTCGAACGTGAACTCGGACGATTGGGTGACGGTGCGGGGCAGTTCGGGATCGGGTTGGTGGACTGGGTGATCGCCGCCCGGCCCGAACTGCTCGACCGAGCGATTGCCGCGAACCCGGTGTTGATCTCGGTGAGTTTCGGGACGGATCTGTCCTGGGTTCCCCGCGTCCGAGAAGCCGGAATACGCACGGCCACACAGGTTTACAATGCCGAAGAGGCCCGGCGTGCGGAACAGGCCGGTGTCGAGGTGCTGGTGGCCCGGGGATCGGAGGGCGGCGGGCATGGTGCGGTGGAGATGGCCACGTTGCCGCTGCTCGATGCGGTCGTCGGCGCGGTATCGGTTCCGGTGCTGGCGGCCGGGGGAATCGGGTCCGCGGCAAGTCTGGGCGCGGTGCTGACCGCCGGGGCGGCGGGGGCGTGGCTCGGCACCTGCCTGGCAGCCTGCCCGGAATCGCTGCTGTCGCAGGACGGCCGGGCGGCCATGATCGCCGCGCGGGGGACCGATACGATCCTGACTCGCGCCTTCGACGTCGGAATGGGATTGCCCTGGGCGACAAGGTTTCCCGCCCGGGTGCTGCGCAACGAGTTCGCCGAGCGGTGGACCGGCCGGGAGGAGGAGCTGTCCCACGATCCGGCGGCACGAGATGCGCTCGATGCCGGGATCGCGCGGGCGGATCAGCGGGTGACGCCGATCGATGCCGGTCAGGGCGTCGGCCTGGTGACCGCCGCCGAACCCGTGGCACAGGTACTCGAGAGCCTGTGTGCGGGAGCCGCGCGACTGCTCGCGCGGTAGCGAACCGCTCCGGAGCGAAGGCCATCAAACACAGCCCTCGCTGCTGCTCCGGTCGCCCAGGAAGCGCAGCAGTTCCGGTTCGCCGGAGGTGAATCGGTCCACCTCCTCACCGCCGGTGCACTGGTAGAGCACGACGGTCACCCGGTCTTCGCGGCGGTTCAGCACCCGCCACACCGCGCCGGAATCCTCCCAGCGTCGCAGGATCGCCACCGGGTCCGGCGGCTCCGATGATTCATGGGTCATGCGATCCATGATCGCGCACGGCCCTCACCAGCGTTCGGGAGTCACGGGCGCGTCCCACGCCTTCGCGTAGCGGCTGTGGTCCGGGCGTTGGACGGCCTTGGCGCGGTAGACGATGTACGGGCGGGTGAGGTAACCGATCGGCGCGCTGAACATGTGCACGAGCCGGGTGTAGGGCCACACGCCGATCAGCGTCAGCACGATCACCCCGTGCACCTGGAAGGTCCAGGGTGTGCCGACCATGAGTTCCGGATGCGGGTGCAGCGTGAAAATGCTGCGGAACCAAGGGGATACGGTTTCGCGGTAATTGTAGGTGCCCCACAGCAGATTACTGCCGACGGTGTTGAGCAGTCCGGTGATCAGTGCGGCGGCCAACAGTATGTACATGAGCTTGTCGTTGTTCGTGGTGGCCTTGCGCACCGCGGGCACGGTCATGCGGCGGTAGAGCAGGATCGCGATTCCGGCGATGACCGCGATTCCGGCGACCGATCCCGCCGAGACCGCCACCACGTGATACAGCTCCTCGGACACCCCCACCGCATCGGTCCACGACTGCGGGATCAGCACACCCAGGACATGACCGCCGATGACCCCGAGCATTCCGAAATGGAACAGCGGACTGCCCAGTCGCAGCAACCGGCTCTCGTACAACTGCGAAGACCTTGTGGTCCAACCGAATTGGTCGGTGCGGTACCGCCACAGATGGCCCAGGACGAAGGAGGTGAAGGCGATATAGGGCAGGATCAGCCAGACGTCGGCAGTCATCGGCGGGCCTGCGATCCGTCGAACAGTGCGGGATCCATCGTGTAGGGGTCCATCCCGACCTCCTCGTCCGGTGGTCCGGCCGCGGCCAGTTCGGCGATGCGGCGGCGGTCCGCCGCTGTCAGCGGCGGCAGTGTGGACACGATGGCGGCGACGACATCGGCATAGGGAGATGCGTTGTCGCTCAGCGACAATCGCAGCAGTTCGATCACCGGGATGTGTTCGCCGAGCAGACGTTCGCCGCCGATCGGGTCGACCGTCGCCGCGAATTCGAGCAGCACGGGCAGGTGATCCGGCAGCTCCCGGTCGTCGAGTTCGACGCCCGCGTGCCGGTAGGCGTGCTTGAAGCGCAGCAGGGCCATTCCGCGCTTGCGGGTGTCGCCGTAGGCGTAGAAGGTGAGGTGCATGCTGGAACGGCGGCGCATATCGAAGGTCTCGACGTACTGCTGGGCGAGCTCGATCGGTGACGCTGTGCCGATGTGGTCGAGGAAGCGCTGCAACGGGTTTCGTGCCTCCTCGGGTAGCTGCGCTGCCGCGTCGGCGATTCGGCCGACGGCGGTGAACAGGTGTTCGTCGGGATAATCCAGCAGGAGGGCGGCGGTGCGCCAGATCAGGCGGCGATCCCGCTCGCACATCTGCACCGCCGGTTCGGGGCGGCGGCGTAGCTTCAACAACGTCATCGCTGGGCCCCGCTCGAAATCGGTGTCCCGTCGTCGGTCGGTGCAGACTTGCCGTTGCCGTTGCCGTTGCCGTTGCCGTTGCCGTTGGCCTCGGCTCGGCTTTCGTTGGCTCCGTTGCCATTGGTAGCGGCTTCGGCGAATCCGTTCGCGGAGTGGCCGTTGCCGTTCGAGGCCGCGGGAAGGAGTCCCTCGGTACTGCGACCGTCCCAGTTCAGCAAATTGATCCGGTTCGTCTTCTGTTCCGGGGCAGCATCATTGGCGTCGGTGAGATGGAACTTCTCGACCATCGTGTCGAAGGCCGTCATACCCGGCCCGCCGTCGGTGTCCAGACTGCAACCCGTGGCGAGGGAATCCAATTCGTGCGCTTGCGATGTCGCGCCCTGCGGAATCACGTACCGGTGTTCGTATTTCGCGATGGCCAGCAGCCGGTACATCGCCTCGATCTCCTCGGGCTCGAGCCGCACCGACGGCGCGATCGAGGGATCGGGTTCCTTGCCGAGATTCACCGAGCGCATGAACGAGCGCATGGCCGCGAGCCGCTGCATGGCCGCGCGCACCGGCCCGATCTCACCGGCGGTGAACAGTTCGGCGAGATATTCGATCGGAATGCGCAATGCGTCGATGGCGCCGAACAGGTTCGAGGCGTCCTCGCCGTCGTGGCCGGTCTGCGAGAGCGATTCCACCACCGGCGACAGCGGCGGCACGTACCAGACCATCGGCATGGTGCGGTATTCCGGATGCAGCGGCAGGGCGATTTGATAGTCCACGATCAGCTTGTAGACCGGCGAATTCTGCGCGGCCTCGATCCAATCCGGGCTGATCCCGGCGCGCTCGGCCTCGGCGACCACGCGCGGATCGTGCGGGTTGAGGAACACTCCGAGCTGGCTGGGATACAGATCCTTCGGATCGGTGACCGAGGCCGCCTCGAGGACGGCGTCCGCGTCGTACAGCATCACGCCGATATAGCGCAGCCGCCCCACACAGGTCTCCGAGCACACCGTCGGGATGCCGACCTCGACCCGCGGGTAGCAGAACGTGCACTTCTCCGCCTTGCCCGTCTTGTGGTTGAAATAGACCTTCTTGTAGGGACATCCGGTGACGCACTGCCGCCAGCCGCGGCACCTGTCCTGATCCACGAGCACGATGCCGTCCTCGGACCGCTTGTAGATCGCACCGGACGGGCAGGACGCCACGCAGGACGGATTCAGGCAGTGCTCACAGATCCTGGGCAGATAGAACATGAAGGTCTGCTCGAATTCCAGTTTGACCTGCTCGGAGAGTCGGGCCAGCAGCGGATCCCGGCCGACCTGTTCCGGGCCCGAGCCCAGATCGTCATCCCAGTTCGCACCCCAGGTGATCGTCGTATCCTCGCCGGTGATCAGGGATTTCGGCCGTGCGACGGGGGTGGTGTCCATGGCCGGGGCGGACAGCAGGTTGTCGTAGTCGTAGCTCCACGGCTCGTAGTAGTCCTCGACCGTGGGCAGGTCCGGATTGGCGAAGATGTTGAGCAGCCGCTTCATTCGCGATCCGGATTTCAGGGTGAGCCGACCGCGCCGGGTGAGCCGCCAGCCGCCCTGCCATCTCTCCTGATCCTGGTACTGCCGCGGATAGCCCTGTCCCGGGCGGGTTTCCACATTGTTGAACCACATGTACTCGGTGCCGCCGCGATTGGTCCAGGCCTGCTTGCAGGTGACGCTGCAGGTGTGACAGCCGATGCACTTGTCCAGGTTCATCACCATGGCCATCTGTGCCATGACACGCATATCAGTACTCCACTTTCTGCGGGCGTTGATCGGGCGCAGGGTGGTGGCCTCGTCGCGTTGTCATCAGTACTCCACCTTCTGCGAGCGTTTGCGGATCGTGGTGACCTCGTCGCGCTGATTTCCGGTGGGGCCGTGGTAGTTCAGCGCGAACGACTGCTGCGCGTACCCGCCGATGAGATGCGTGGGTTTGATCATGATCCGGGTGAGCGCGTTGTGGATGCCGCCGCGTTTACCCTTACCGGGTTGTCTGCCCGGTGCGGCCCAGTCGAATCCGGGGCCGTCGGCGCCCGCGCCGCCGCCGGTGGATTCCGGTCGCCCCTCGATCCGTGGCACGCCCACCGCCCGGTCCTGGGCGTGATACATGAACACGGTGCCCTCGGGCATCCGGTGGCTGACGATCGCGCGCGCGACGACGATGCCGTTGCGGTTCACCGCCTCGATCCAATCGTTGTCCGCCACACCGATCTTCGCCGCGTCCCGGTCCGACATCCAGATCGCCTGCCCGCCGCGGGAGAGGGTCAGCATGTGCAGATTGTCCTGATACGCCGAGTGGATCGACCACTTCGAATGCGGTGTGAGGTACCGAACGGTGACGCCGTTGTCACCGACGGACCCCACGCCCGGTTCGCTGAACAACGCGCTCATGTCCAGCGGCGGGCGGAAGATCGGCAATTGTTCGCCGAGTTCGGCCATCCAGTCGTGGTCGAGATAGAAGTGCTGGCGTCCGGTGAGGGTGTGCCAGGGCTTGAGGCGTTCGGTGTTGATGGTGAACGGGGAGTAGCGTCGTCCGCCGGTCTCGCTGCCCGACCACTCGGGCGAGGTGATCACCGGTACCGGCCGGGACTGGGTGTCGGCGAAAGTGATTCGTTTGCCTTCGTGTTCGGCGGCCAGATCCGCCAGCTTGGTGCCGGTGCGTCGTTCGAGCGCCTCGAATCCCTCCACCGCGAGTCTTCCGTTGGTGGTGCCGGACAGCGCGAGGATTGCCTCCGCGGCGTGGGTGTCCTTGGCCAGCGACGGACGTCCCTGTGCCACACCGGAAACCACGGTGCCGTTCACGCCGGCGAGGTAGGCGACCTCCTCGTCCGGATAGGTCGTCACGCCCTTCGTGGTGACGCCGAGTGACTCGATCAGCGGGCCCAGCGCCGCCATCTTCTCCGCGATCTTCGGATAATCGCGTTCCACGACAACCAGTTTGGGCATGGTCTTGCCGGGTACGGGCTCGCACTCACCGGCTTTCCAGTCCAGCACCCGTCCGCCCGCTTGCGCCAGCGCATCGGGCGAATCATGTTGGAGTGGAACGGCGATGACGTCCTTGCGTACGCCCAGGTGTTTCTCGGCCATCCAGGAGAACCCGCGGGCGATGCGGTGGAACGCCTCGAAATCGGTCTTGGCCTCCCACGGCGGGGAGATGGCGGGGGAGAAGGAGTGCACGAATGGGTGCATATCGGTCGAGGACAGGTCGTGTTTCTCGTACCAGGTCGCCGCGGGCAGCACGATATCGGAGAACAGTGTCGTGCTGGTCATCCGGAAGTCCAGGGACAGCAGCAGATCCAGCTTGCCGGTCGGGGCCTGTTCGCGCCAGCGGAGCTCGGTGGGCCGCACACCGGTGCTGTCGGTGGTCTGCAGATTGGAGTCCGCGCCCAGCAGATGCTTGTGGAAGTATTCGTTGCCCTTACCCGACGAGCCGAGCAGATTCGCCCGCCACACTGTCAGGCAGCGCGGGAAGTTTTCCGGCGCGTCGGGGTCCTCACACGCGAAACGCAATGCGCCCGAGGTCAACTCGTTCACGATATGGTCCGCGGCCGGCTTCCCGGATTGTTCGGCCTCATCGGCCAGATCCAGCGGATTGCGGTCGAAGGTCGGATAGGTCGGCATCCAGCCCAGACGGCTGGCCAGCGCGATATTGTCCGCGGCGGTTCGGCCTGCGAATGCGCCCCGGCCCAGCGGCGAGGCGAACGCCTCCGCGGTGAACGGGTCGTAGCGCCACTGGTCGTTGCTCAGATACCAGAACACCGTGCCCTGCATCTGGCGCGGTGGTCGCTGCCAATCCAAGCCGAAAGCCAGTGTGGACCAACCGGTGACAGGTCGGCACTTCTCCTGGCCGACGTAATGCGCCCAGCCGCCGCCGTTCACTCCCTGACAGCCGGTGAGCAGCGTGAGGGTGAAGAAGGCGCGATAGATCTGGTCCGAATGGAACCAGTGATTGGTGCCCGCGCCCATCAGGATCATCGAGCGGCCGCCGGATTGTTCGGCGTTGTCGGCGAATTCGCGTGCGACCCGCTCGGCCTGGGCGCCCGGAACGCCGGTGATGGCCTCCTGCCAGGCCGGGGTGTAGGGCTGGGTGGCATCGTCGTATCCGCTGGGCCACGCGCCGGGCAGCCCGTCCCGGGCCACGCCGTACTGGGCCAGCAGCAGATCGAACACAGTGGTAACTCGTTTCCCGGCAACGAGTGTCGTCGGGACGCCGCGTAGCACGCTGCCGGGCACGTCGCTGTCGAACCGGGGCAACAACAGGGTGACTGCCTGCGCGTCCGGACGTCCGTGCAATGTCAGCAGCGGGTCCACGCCCTCGAGGTCCAGATTCCATTTCCCGACGTCCGCACCGGTGAAGCGGTGTCCCAGGGAACCGTTGGGCACCACCGGATTTCCCGCGCCGTCGAGCAGGACCATTTTGTGCTCGCTGCCCTCTCCGTCCTGTCCGATGTCGGCGGCGGTGAGGAATTTGCCCGGTAGCATGCCCTCGTCGTGATACCGGCCCTCGTCGTCCCAGCCGCCCGCCTCGTCCAGGCAGACCAGGAACGGCAGATCGGTATAGCGTTTGACGTAATCCTCGAATCGCGGCGTCTGCCGGTCGACGAAGAATTCTTTGAGCACCACGTGCCCCATCGACATGGCAAGTGCCGCATCGGTTCCCGGACGGGCGGGCAACCACTCGTCCGCGAACTTGGTGTTGTCCGCGTAGTCGGGGGAGACCACGACGACCTTCTGGCCTCGATAGCGTGCCTCGGTCATGTAGTGCGCGTCCGGGGTCCGGGTCACCGGGACGTTGGAGCCCCACATGATCAGATATCCGGCGTCGAACCAGTCGGCCGATTCCGGGACGTCGGTCTGATCGCCGAACACCTGTGGTGAGGCCACCGGAAGGTCGGCGTACCAGTCGTAGAACGAGAGCATCGACCCGCCGAGCAGCGAGATGAACCGCGCGCCGACCGCATGGCTGACCATCGACATGGCCGGAATCGGGGAGAATCCCGCGACGCGGTCCGGGCCGTACCGCTTGATCGTGTGAACATGTGCCGCAGCGGCGATTTCGGCCGCCTCCCACCACTCGGCCCGGACGAAGCCGCCCTTGCCGCGCGCGGACTTGTACCGGCGGGCCCGCTCGGGATCCTCGACCAACTCCGCCCAGGCGAGTACGGGGTCCTTCACCCGTGTCTTGATCTCCCGATACATCTCCAGCAGAACTCCGCGCACATACGGATACCGCACGCGCGCAGGAGAATACGTGTACCAGGAGAAGGATGCGCCGCGCGGGCAGCCGCGCGGTTCGTACTCGGGCTTGTCCGCGCCCACCGAGGGGTAGTCGGTCTGCTGCGATTCCCAGGTGATCACGCCGTCCTTGACGTAGATCTTCCACGAGCACGAGCCCGTGCAGTTCACCCCGTGCGTGGACCGCACCACCTTGTCGTGTGACCACCGATCCCGATAGAACTCGTCGGCCTCGCGCCCGCCCTGTTTGTGCAGGGTGCGCTGGTCGGCCGAGATCTCGCCGCGCTGAAAGTATCTGCCGAGTCCCAGCAGCGCGTCTCCGGCGTCCTCGATCCCGATGCGCGGAGCGGGGCCGGATGCCGATCCTCGGGCACGTGAGTTGACCATGATGCCCCTTCGAGCGGATGGCAGGCTGACGAATCCGACTGTAAAGACCCATCCGGAGCAGGTAAAACAGATCTCTCACACCCCATCCCGCCCGCCTGTGCGCTGTGAGGCCGCCGCAACCTACCGGTCACTACGGACCGTGGTGATCCTCGTCACCGCTCACCGGTGAACAGGCCCGACGCCCCCGAATCCCGGAAATCCGGGGCCGCGCCCCCGCCTCGTTCGACAACCGGTGATGGATTGGAAACTGCGCCTTCTCGGACGGTTTACATTAATTAACACGTTCACAGCGGGCTCCGAGCGGCGGATTTCGCCCGGCGCGGCCGAATTCGTCGGTGTCCACCGCAGTGGTGACCGTCCGGCGCGCGCCCGCCTCAGTGGCCGGCCGCGGTGAGACGATGATCTGCCTCGAGCAGCATCCAACCGCTGAGCTGGACCGACAGGTCGCGGCTCAAATTCGCCGTGGGAACGGTCGGTGAGTGCGTGAGCTGGGTGAAGGTGCCCGGGCGGTCCGGCACGGTGACCGGGCGGGTCCAATCCATCCCGAACAGGGGCAGGCCGCCCACCTCGGCGCGATGCTCCCAGGCCGCCCGCGCGGAGGCGTGCACGATATTCGCGGCGGTGGTGTCGCCGAGGGCGAGCGCGGCTTCGGCGAGATATCTGGCGAGGATGCCCATGAACAGCCCGGAGTCGTTCGCGGCGGCCGCCCGGATCACACCGGCGCTCGTGAGCCGATCGGCGGTCGCCGCGATCAGCTCCGCCGCACGTCTGCGGTAAGTCGGATCGCCGGTGCGCGTTGCCAATTCGGTTTCCAGTCCGATGGCCGCACCCTCGCAGTAGGTCGGCGTGGCGTGGTCCACGCGGCCTTCGGGTTCGTGCACGCCGTCGAGGATCAGGCCGCTGCGTGGGTCGCGCAAGCGCGCCTGTAGGAAGTCCGAAAGTGCTGCGGCGCGGGATAATTCGCCCGATCGGGCCATCGCGATACCGGTCGGGCCGATCGCGGAGGTGGAGTAATAGTTGTCGTGCGACCGCCACGGCACAGCACCGATGTCCGGCCGCCATCCGGCGTACAGGGCACTGTGCAGGTCCCCGACGGCCTTGCCGAACCGGACGCCGAGCAGTCGTTCGGCCCGTTCGAGCGCCAATATCAGCCAGGACATGTCGTCGTAGTAACCGTTGGTCCAGCCGGTGAGATTGCGGACCCGGATGCCGCGTGCGAGGGCGAAGATCCTGGCGATGCGTTCGGGGGTGCGGGCACGGACCGCGGCGTCCACCGCACAGTCGAGCAGATGGGCCTGCCACCAGTAACACCATCGCCCCAGCAACAGTTGCTCCCACACCGAAGCGGGCCAGACGAGGGTACCCAGTTGCACCTGCGGCTCACCCCAGAGCGGGCGCACATAACGCTGCACGATCGCCTGTTCTGCCAGGTCGGCCCGTTGCCCGGACTTCGTGGGGCCGGGTGGCGCCTCCCGGGTGATCATCACCGCCTGGGTCGGCTGTGCGGTAGCCGTCAATGCGATCCACGCCCCGGCCGCGACCAGGATGCCGCGCCGACCGATTCTGTTGTTCCGGCGATCCATCCGCTCGGACTCCCTCATACCCAACAACGATCACCGGAGCGGAAATAGTGCATTCCCATCGTATCGGGCAACGATCCGCGGCGCGCGGCGTCCCCGGCGGGCGCGGACCGACGCTCGTCCCTGGTGGCGGCCGGTCCGGATGTCGGTATCGGGGTCGTTGTCGGTCCATTGACGTACCCTCGGCGCGGCACCGATTCAGCGAGAGATCCGAGAGAATGACAGACCTGCCGACATTTCCCCTGCCCTTTCTCGACGCGTACAAGGTGGCGGTCGCGCCGCCCCGGACGCTGCGAGAGCTGCAGATGATGCAGCTGAGTGCCCAGATCCGTTCGAAGCCACAATGGTTCGTCAAGATGAACGACGCCGATATCATCGCCCGGTGGACCGCGGAGGCGGCCGAGCAGGGGCTGACCGAAGCCCAGATCCGTTATGTGCTGGCGGAATTGGCGTATTACGCCGAACTGCGGGATGAACGAACCGGTATCGAGGTGTCCGCCGTCGACGGGGTGTGGCAGTCGGATGCGTTGATCGACGACGAGTTGAGATCCCGGCTACGGGAAGCTGTTCGGGTTCTGGAGGAGGTGCCCGACAGCGAGCTGGACTGGCATCCGGGGTCGAACGGTCAGGTGCTGGATCTGGTTCATCCCTCGCTGTTCTGTCTCGTGCGCGGGGTGAGCGGCGTGGACGATACGGTGTGGCCCGCTCCCGGGACGGAGGGTGCGCGCTACGCGTATTCGGAGAAATTCCAGTGGCTGCCAACGGATCTCGATGTAGGCGCCGACGGCGAGGTGGTGTTCCGTTCGTACGTCGACAATGTCCATCCCGTGACTCATCGTGACCTCGATGCTGTCCTGCCGGACCTGTTCGCCCGGATGCGACCGCTGTTCGAGAAGGTGCTCACCGATCTGCGTCATCCGCGGCCGTTGCGTATCGAGGTCGACCCGTACACCTGGTACGACGACGATCCGGACAAGCCGGCCGAGCCCGCCGGTGACGACGAGGATGCCCGGAACGCCTGGTACGACGCCCTGAGCGACTGGCGCGACACGCGTCACCCGGTCCTGCCGGACGCCCCCGATTTCCTCGCACCGCCGCTGCCCAACGACTCGGCTCGGGTCGATCTGCGCGGTCGTCGGCTACAGGTCATCGTCAAGCTGGCCAATATCCACCTCACCCCCGACAATCCCGAATATGCCGGCGGCACATGGCATGTCGAGGCGATGATGAACGAACGCATCGTCTCGACCGCGATCTACTACTGGGACAGCGAGAACATCACCGACAGCCGGCTCGGTTTCCGTGCCGCATTGGAGGAACCCGAATACGAGCAGAGCGACTACACCGGCGTGGAAGAGGTCTACGGCCTGGCGGACGAGGAGCCGCTGGCTCAGGTCCTGGGCTCCGCAGCCACCCCCGCGGGCCGCTGCCTGGCCTTCCCGAACATCCTCCAACACCGCGTCGCCCCCTTCCGCCTGGCCGATCCCAGCCGTCCGGGCCACCGTAAAATTCTGGCCTTCTTCCTGGTCGACCCTGGCACTCGCATCCCGTCGACGTCCGACGTTCCACCCCAACAACCCTGGGCCCCGACCACAACCATGACCCTCGCCGAAGCGAAGGACTACCGCGATCAACTGATGCACGAACGAAAGTTCTTCGCGGACACCCACAACGAAGAAATCTACGAACGGGAATTCTCCCTCTGCGAACACTGAACCGCGAACCGGGCCCGCCGGTTGTCGCAGGCAGATGGTGTTCACGACGCCGTGAGGCACGCATCTGCGTCGACAACCGTCCTCTCGGCGTGGATGCCCTGCCGGGCCGTGGATGTCGCTGCCAGCGAGGAGTTTTCGTTGGCGAGATCGTGCAATAGGGGCTGACAGATCGGCTCTGCGCCCTGGCTGGCCCCTTCCGTCGGGCACCGGGCCTACGTGGCGGTGAAAGATCCGCCGAGGCTGTGGACGTCAGCGCACGACGTCGACGATGTTCTTCTGAATCCCGTTGGAGTACACCGCCGACTCGACCAGCTTCAGCTTCTGGGCGTCCTTGTCCGACTCGGAGAACAGCCGCTTACCCGCGCCCAGCAGCAGCGGGAAGATCAGCAGGTGGTAGCGGTCGATCAGGCCCGCATCCGAGAGGCTGCGGTTCAGGGAGACGCTGCCGTGGATGATGATCGGGCCGCCCTCGGTCTCCTTCAGCGCGGCGACATCGTCGATGGAGCGCAGGATGGTGGTCTCGCCCCAGTTGGACACCAGGTCGGCGTCGGTGAGGGTAGTGGAGACAACGTACTTCGGCATTGCCTTGTACCCGGTGAACTCCGCCATGTCCGGCCAGACCGGGCTGAACGCCGCATAGCTGACCCGCCCCAGCAGGATCGCCGTGGATTCCTGCTGCTCGCGGCCCTTGATCTCGTAGGCGTCGGCAACGAATTCGATGTCCTTGAAGGTCCAGCCGGAGTTGCGGTAGCCGGGCTCGCCGCCTGGGCCCTCCACGACACCGTCGAGGGAAATGAAGGCGGAGCTGATCAGAGTGCGCATGTTTATCCTTGATATCGGTTGTGTGGGTTGATGGTTCGCAACACTCGGTCGGATCAGCCGAGCAGTTCGGTGAGCCAGTGCTGCCAGGCCGCCTCTGCCCCGGTGGTGTCGGGGCCGAAAAGGTGATGGAACATCACAGACAGTCCGGTGGGAGCGTGGTGGAATGTGTAGAGCCCGTCGGCCGTGCGGATCTCGAACCGCTCGTCGTCGGCCCACGCGATCTCGCCGTCGAGCGGTGCAAGGCCGAGTGGTTCGGCATGCACATGCGCGCCCACGGCAATCGGCGTCGGCAGCGCGAGCGCTCGGGTGAGCCGTGCCCGCATTTCCCGACCGCAGGACCCTGTCGCAACGGCGAATACGGGGACACCGATCCGGCCCGGGAAGTAGGTGAGGTACTCGCGCAGCGTGTTCAGATGGAAGGGCCAGCCGCGGCGCAGTGCATCATATTCGTCCTGCCAGTCGTCGCCGAGCACTCCGCTGTGGACCACGCGCAGCACGGTGCTACCGCCTTCGCGTCCCTCGATCAGGTACTCGAAGGCCATGAACCGGCCATCCTCGTCGGCACCGGTCCGCGTGGCGAAGCGCTTGCCCGCCTCGTAGGCGGTGATCACCGCAGCTTCCCGCCGACCGCCGATCGTCATGGCGGAGACGCCTCCCTCGCAGCCCTCGATCTCGTTGTGCCCCATGAACCAGGAGTCGACTCCCGCGCCGGTCGCGATCGCCTCCCAGACCTGTTCCGGGTCGACGGGCAGGGTGGCCTCGAACTCCATCTCGAAGGGGTGACTCATTCTCAGTTCTCCTGCCCTGCTCCGGTTGCGGTGTCAGGGGCCCGGTCGGGAACCTGATGCATGCCGACGATCACCCGGTGGTTGCGGCCGCGGGGCGTGAATTCATCGTGGTAGCGGCTGACGAGAGTCGTCACCGCCTGGGTGAGCTCCTCGGTGAATGCCGCCCGATCAGCCGCGGAGGCGAATCGCACCTGCGCATCGATGCCGAAGCTCGCGACCCGCCGCTGCGTCCGGGCCGCCCCGGTCAGCAGCGCCCCGACCTCCTGCACCAACCGCGACCCCAGCGCTAGCAGCCATCGCGCCGACAACTGATCGGGTAACCGTGCCGGATCCGGGCTGACGGCACTCAGCGCGCTGGGCGAGATCACGTAGGACGCTGCCGTAGCACCATAGACCCGCTCGGTGACATTGCCCTTGCGGCGTTCCTCCACCAGTTCGACGAGCCCGTGCCGCTCCAACTCCTTGAGATGGTAATTGATCTTCTGCCGCGGCAGCCCCAGTCGCCCTGCCAGCATCGCGGCCGAGCCCGGCTCGACCAGGGCGGCGAGGATCCGGGACCGGATCGGGTCCAAGGACGCCTCGGCCGCAGCGGGTTCTTCGATCACAGCGACATCCAGCACGGCACAAGTCTTTCGCTAGCAGGAAAATTTGTCAAGACAATTTTTATTGTCGGTGACTGCGTATCGCGGGTGCGCCGGATCTGGTTGTGCGCAGGTCCTGGGCTGGATGCAATGCCGCGCAGTCAGGGCCAGTCGCGAAACCAGGCGTAACGTCCCAGGATTTCGAAAAGTATTGTGGTACAGGTGTTTTCGAGGTGACTGTGGCGGGCCTGGCGGCGAAGTTCGAGGCGTTGCTGTCGCATCTGGATGAGCGGCAGCGTCGGCTCGTGCTGGGCGCCGAGGCGCGGATGCTGGTTCGTGGTGGGGGCCGGGCGGTGGCGCGGGCTGCCTGGGTGTGTGAGGCGACGGTGTCGGAGGGCGCGTGCGAGCTGGAGGCGGGTGCATCGGTCGGCGCGGATCGCGAACAGCGGCAGCCGGGAACACCGGCGGGGCCGGTCGTGGTTGTTCGGTGCGAATCGGAAAAGGAGTGGTGATGCTGGCTATCGGTTTCGACGAGCCCGGGGGACCGGAAGTGCTGCGGGCGGTGCAGGTGCCCGAGCCGCATGCGGGGGAGGGGCAGGTTCGGATTCGGGTTGCCGCTGCGACGGTGAATCCATCCGACCTGGTGACCAGGAGTGGGGCGGCACACGATCGGTATCGCGAGGTGATGCCGCCGTATGTGCCGGGATGGGATGCGGCCGGTGTGATCGACGAGGTGGGTCCGGGTTCGCGGTGGCGCATCGGGGACCGGGTCGTCGCGATCACCAAACCTGTGTTGGAAGGGGGTGGTGCGTACGCGGAACGTATTGTGGTTTCCCAAGATTCGGTGGCGTCGATGCCCTCGGGAACCGATGCCGTCGCGGCCGCGACGTTGCCGATGAACGGGCTCACCGCCGCCCTCGCCCTCGATGCCTGCGCCACCGGCCCGGGCGGGACGATCGCGGTGACCGGTGCGGCGGGAGCGGTCGGCGGGTATGTGATCCAGTTGGCCGAGCATCGTGGGCTCACCGTGCTCGCCGACGCCGCACCCCGGGACGAACAACTGGTCGCCGACCTCGGTGCCGATGTCGTCCTCGCGCGGGGCGACGATTTCGCTCGCCGCGTCCGCGAGCGGGTACCCGGCGGTGTCGACGGCCTGATCGACTGCGCGTTGCAGGGCGGCGCGGCGCTGCCCGCCATCCGCGACAACGGATCCTATGTCGCGCTGCGACCGCCCCGGTTGAACGGAGCCGTCGAGTCGGAGCGCGGTATAGGCGTGGATTACATCATGGTCACGGACCGCGTCCACGACTCGGCCACGCTCACGGAACTGAGCCGCCTCGCCTCCGATGGGGTGCTGACTCTGCGTGTGGCCCAAACGTTCCCGGCGACGGAGGCCGCTGCCGCGCATCGCATGCTGGAAGCCGGAGGGGTGCGCGGCCGGATCGTGCTTACCTTCTGAAAAGGTTTGCCGGTGGTAGAGGTCGCATCGAACGCGAGAAACGTGACCGCTCTGGCGATCTCGTCGGGCAACGTCAGGGTCGAGCGTAATCGGTGAGGGCAGAGGCGATTTCGGCTGCCGCCTCGGCATCGCGTGCACTCTCGGGCAGGAAGTACAACCAGTCATCGATGGCTCGGATGAAGGTCCACGCCGCGGCCCGCTCCGGATCGAGTTCGGCGGCGTCCACCACGGCGGCCAGACGTCGGCGGATTGCGGCCGGCCCATTCATTTCATCGAAACGGTTGCGCAACAACGGGATAACGCAGAATTCGGGATCGCCGGTGAGTACTTTCGGATCGATCACCAGCCAGGGTTCCCGAGTGCCGCGCAACACGTTGAGGTAGTGCAGGTCCTCGTTGATCAGCAATGCCCCGGGCCGCATATCGCGACACAGGTCCACGGCGCGGTCGATCATCCCGGCGGGGACGGCATTGCCCAGACGCGCGGCCTCGGCGGGCAGCTCCGTACGCCACCGCTCGGCTTGTTCGGCGAGCGAACGCCGAACCGTCGGCGCGGGAACGCTCAGTCGCCGCAGTAGCCCACCCGCGACGGATATCGCGTCGTCGATGGGTTCGCGAGTCAGATCCCGATTCGAGTCGAGACGCTCGAGCAGCAGCACGAAATCCGCATCGTCGTGATCGAGCAGTTCGACCGCTCCCGCGCCCCGCCAGGTTGCCAGCGCCAATGCTTCGTCCTGCGCCTCGACATGCGGCCACGAGACCTTCAGGACGGCCGCGCGTCCAGCGGACAGCACCGGCGCCACGAGCCCGGAGTACCCGTGCATCGGCTCCCCGTCGAGCCGCAGCTCCCATCGCCGCAGATACCGCTCGATGAGTTCCGGTAGGTCCGCGAGCCAGCGCCGCTGCTCCGGAGTGCGAAACCGTGCAGCGAAAGTGGCTGGGACGGTGATCATTTGAATAATGTACTGCCCGGCGACGCTCAGCGTAGTTGCGGTGGGGTCCAGAGGCGCTGGAGTAGAGCGCGGAGAGTTTCGCGTTCGTCCGGCGTCAGCGGAGCGAGGAATCGATCCTCCAGCTCGTCGGCGAGTTCGTCTGCGCGCGCGGCGATTTCGCGGCCCGAGTCGGTGATTTCGACCGCGTTGCGGCGGCGGTCGCCGGGATCGCCTCGGCGGGTCACATAACCGGCCCGTTCGAGGCCGTCCACCAGGGTCACCACGGTGCTGGCGGCGGCGTTCATGGTGCGGCTCAACTCGTTCTGGGCGAGCGGGCCGTACCGGCGCAGCATGGTCAGGACGCCGTGCGCCTTGGTCGAAAGACCCAGTGCGGCGAGCTCTTTGGTCTGTACGTCGGTAGCCGCCCGGCCGACGACCGCGGTCAGGAAGGTGGTGCGGCGCAGGAAGCGTTCCGCATCGTCCGGTTGGGTGCGCACGACACATCATATCCGAACAATCCATTTCGACAGAGAACAGTTTCTGGCTGCATTGTTCGGCACCGAATTATTGAAATATGAAGGAAGCGGTGACGTGCTCCAAGCCTCCGTCCACCGGGCGTCCGGTCGTGCTGATCTGTGGCGTGCTGACCGAACTGGTGGTACTGCTGACAGCGCTCGACCTGATCGAGGCGGGCATGCGCGTCCACGTCGCGCTGGACGCCTGCGGCGGATTGTCGAACAGCACCGAGGCGGCGGCCCTGCGCCGGATCGAAGCCGCGGGCGGATTCGTCGGTTGTGTTCCGAACCTCGCCGCGGATATGGTGCGCGACTTCACCACCCCGCGTGGCGGGCAGGTGATCGGCGTCCTGCGCGGCTTGTCGGCGCTGCTCGAGTCCGGCCGGATCCCGCGGCGCTCACTCCGCTCGCGCGTACCGGGCCGCGGCGATGACCGCGTCCATGTCCACCAACAGATTCGGATCGTGATCCTGTGCCTCGCGGAACTCGAGGATCACATCGTCGATGGTGGTTCGGCGGCCCAGAGTGGTCAGCTCCTGACGCAGATACGTACTCAACGGGATACCGGCCGCGCCCGCGCGACGGGTGAAGACGACCGCGGCCTCCTCGGCCAGGTCGCCGATCAATGCCGCTGCGTCGCTGTCGATTTCGGCGACCGGCGGGTCGGGTAGTTCGGCATGCAGGAATTCGACGACGTCATCGAGCGGGATACGCGTGCCCGCGAGCTCGGTCAGCTCCACCCGGATGTAGGCCGCGGCGGACATGCCCGCAGCCTGGGCCCGCCGTCGCAGGACACGGGCGGCCGGTTCGGGCAGGTCCTCGATCACGATCGTCGACATGGTGACCACCGTAGGCAGCGATCGCGAGGGATGCCAGCGCCGAGACCGAGTCGTGTCCTTTCGATGAAAGCAACAGGTGCGAAACGCGATTCGCCGAGGCTCGTGCCGAGGCGTACCGGCGTCCGCCGGACTCCCCGTGCTTGCCGTGGTGAGCCGTCCGCGTCATTCGGGCAGCGGCGGCAGCGCGGGACGGTCCAGGCACAGGCGCGCTCGGTCCCGCGGATGAATTCGAACCGGCACGCGCGCACCGACGAAACCGATCTGGGCGCGGCGGGCGGCGGTGCGGAAGCCGAAGCGTGCCGTGGTCGTGTACTCGCTTCCGCCCGGATAGGACACGCGCACAGCGACATTCGCGAGACTGGCCTCCGCGTCCGGCATACCGCGGGAGGGGACGTCGAGGAAGTCGATCCCGGTGATCGTCGCGGTCGCGCGCACGCCCGTGCGATAGAGCTCCTCGGCCTCCTCGGCGGTGATCTGCCGATTGCCGTCGGGGAGCAGGTCACGTCCGTAGCGTCGTTCGACGGCTACCCGCGCCAACTCCCGGATGCCGATACCGGTCACCTCGGGCACGACCGAGGGCTCGAGGCCCAGGCGCATCGCGGCGGCCACTCGCTCGGCGTACTCCTCGTTCCACAACGCCTTCGTGGTCGGCGAAACCTGTTCGGGCCAAACGATTCCGTAACGATCGGGATGTTCGCGGTCGATAGTGGCCGGAAATTCGTCGCCGCATTCGGGCACCCGCTCGCCGGGACCGTAACGCCGGCCGACCCGCAGCGCCCGCGCCGGGGCCTCCGGCCCGGACAGCACACCGGACAGTCGCGCGCTGCCGTAACCGCCCTCGTCCCGGGTGAGGGACACGCCCGTGACCCGGAACGTTCCCGGCACCGCGTCGTGAGAGGTTTTCTTGAACAATCGCCGCAGGCTCACCAGAACAGTGTGGCAGTGAAAGAGTCGGGGGCACAACGAGATCGCCACCGAGCGGTAGGACTCCTGCCCGCCCAGCGCCGCGGGCTCGTCCAGCCGAACCGTATGCGCGCGAGCCTCGACCACGGTGGTAACGGCACTCTCCGCGGCCCCGATGGCGCGGAAGACGGCCGGCGCGTTCGCCGGGTCGTCGGTCACGGCCTGGGCAGTGGCCCGAGTATGGCATCGAGTGGCGTACCCACATCCGTTGTCATGCGGCCGAAGCTATCCCCGGATCGGCCGGGCGGGAGAGTTGGCGAATCCCGACCCTGCGCAGGTTACAGGATGAAATTCGCTGACTGATTGCTGTCGATACCGAAGAAGCCGCTGAGCGCACCCGGTTCGACCGTATGATCGGGGAGTTGTTCCCAGGTCTCAGTAGCTGTCATGGATCATGGCCGTCGAGGCTGGGGCCGTGGTGCGCCTGGTCGTTTGCGGATTGTTCGCTGAAGTTCCGGAGCGTTCGAGGTGTGGCGCGGTGTATCCGATCGTGAATTCGACCTCGGAGGTATCGCGATGAAAGCTCTACAGTATCGAACCATCGGTGCCGCACCGGAATTGGTGACCGTGCCCGATCCGGAGCCGGGGCCCGGACAGGTGTTGTTGAAGGTGTCGGCGGCCGGGGTGTGTCATTCGGATATCGCCGTGATGTCCTGGCCGGAAAAGGATTTCCCGTACCAGCTGCCGCTCACGCTGGGGCACGAGGGGGCCGGGACGATCGCGGCGCTGGGGGAGGGGGTGACCGGATTCGCCGTGGGCGACTCGGTCGCCGTCTACGGTCCGTGGGGATGCGGCTCCTGCCCGCCGTGTGCGAGTGGACGGGAGAACTACTGTGTGCGTGCGGCCGAGCTGAACATATTCCCGCCCGGACTCGGTGCGCCGGGCGCGATCGCCGAATACATGATCGTGGACGATCCGCGTCATCTGGAGCCGCTGGACGGCCTCGATCCGGTCGAGACCGTTCCGCTGACCGATGCGGGACTGACGCCCTATCACGCGATCAAACGGTCGTTGCCCAAACTGGTCCCGGGCTCGACGGCCGTGGTGATCGGCGCCGGCGGTCTCGGTCACGTCGCCATTCAGCTGTTGCGTGCGCTGAGCCCGGCACGGGTGATCGCCTTGGACGTGAGCGAGGACAAACTCGAGCTCGCGCGGGCGGTCGGCGCACACGAGACGGTGATCTCCGACGCCGCGGCCGCCGATCGGGTGCGGGAGTTGACCGGCGGCCGGGGGGCGACCGCGGTATTCGACATCGTCGGTGCGGCGCCGACGACCGTCACGGCCGCGGGATGCGTTGCGATGGAGGGAGATATCACGATCATCGGGATCGGCGGTGGCACCGTGCCGGTCGGTTTCGGTGTGCTGCCCTTCGAGGTGAATGTCACCGCGCCGTACTGGGGCAGTCGCGGTGAACTGCACGAGGTGCTCGATCTGGCGCGGGCCGGTTCGATAAAGGTGCACGTGGAAACCTTCGCCATGCGGGACGCGCCCGTCGCCTACGAGCGATTGCACAGCGGGAAGATCAACGGCCGCGCGGTGATTCTGCCGAACGGCTGACGCATCCGGAAAGGATGATGCCGACCCACGACATCGCGCCTCGCTCGGAAGGTTTCCGGCGAGGCGCGAATGCTGTCGATGTAGTGATTGCCGTCAGTTCTTCTTCAGCTCCTCGGCGAGCATCACGATGATTCCGCTGGGGCCGCGGACGTAGGTGAGCTTGTAGATGTCCTGATAGGTCGCCACGCCACGAAGCGGACGGCAGCCGTGCTTCGCGGCCGTCTCGAGGGCTTTGTCGATGTCGTCGACCGAGAAGGCGACACGGTGCATACCGATCTCGTTGGGCCGGGTGGGCTCCGTGTCGATCGCCTCGGGGTGGATGTATTCGAAGAGCTCGAGGCGACCGTGACCGTCCGGCGTCTGGAGCATGGCAATGTTGGCGTGGTTACCGTCGAGGCCGACGGCGGTGTCGGTCCACTCACCACTGACCGTGTCACGGCCGACGACCGTGAGACCGAGGTCGGTGAAAAAGGCGATCGTAGCTTCGAGGTCGCGAACGGCGATGCCGACGTTCTCGAATTTGATGGACATGCGCTGCATGCTACCGAGCCGGGCTGAGCAGCTCTGCCGGCCGGCAGGGGCTCGATCGGACGAGCCGCCGGGCATTCACGAGCTACTCCGCGCGGTTCACGGCCCGCCCGTGAACAATCTGCGTAGCAGACCCGGGCGGGACTTGGCCGGGCGTGCGCGTTCCAACCAGGCGGGCAACGGTTCCCGCGCGGCGAGCCATTCCCGGGGGATCGCGTCTCTCCCGGTGTGAGCGGCGACGATTCCGCCCACTATCGCGGCGGTGGTGTCGGTATCCCCGCCCGCGGCAAGGCAAGTGGTGACCGCGGCTGGATAGTCGTGTAGATGCGTCGCCGCGATCCACAGGGTGAGCGGCACCGTGTCCTGCGCGGTGACGTGGGAGCCGTTACCCAGTTCGTCGGCGACCTGTTCGACGGTGGCTCCGAGCAGTGTTCGGGCGCGGCGGATTCCGCGGGTCGTCTGGCCGTCACCGAGACGATCGAGCACGGTGGTGATGAATTCCTCTGGCGTGGGCCGCATTCCGGCCATCCGGGCGTGGACCGCCTGCCCGGCCGCGAGCGCCACCGCGACCGCACCGCTGATCCCCTCGGGATGCATATGCGTCACCTGGGCGGATCCGATCGCCTGGGCGACAATCGTTTCCGGATCACCGGCGAAGTGAGCCCCCAGCGGCGCGACCCGCATGGCCGCACCGTTGCCGCACGAGCCCTGATGGTCGAATGCCGCGGCGGACACCTCGCGCCACGGCGCGCCCTTGCGGATTCGGCTCAACCCTCCGACGGTGGAGAAGCCGTAATCGCGATCCGGATCGCAACGTCGCGCGAAGACCTCGGCCAGACGATCCTGATCGATCGCACGGCGAGCGCACAGTTCGGCGACGACACTGCAGGCCATCTCGGTGTCATCGGTCCACCGCCACTGCCCCGCCGGGACCGCCCCCGCCCGCAGCGCATCGACCGATGTGCGCATCACGGGGAATTGCTGCCCGAGCGCATCCCCCACCGACAAACCCTCGAGCGAGTCGAACATCATCTCGACATCCATTGCGGCCGAGTCTAATCGAAGGTCGGTTCGCGCGAGCTCGCACGGGGACGCGGCGGGCGGATGCGCGGAACGCGTGGGCGACTCCCGCGGATCGTGCCGGTCTCGGCTGAACTCCGACGGGCCGGACACGCCGGGGCCGTCGCTGCCCGAACTCGCCACCGTGCCCGTCTGGGACAGATGTGACCTGCATCGTTGCCATCTCGGCGCGGGCAATGGACTATCGAAGGTGGTCGGCCGAGGATGCCCGGCATGTCGGGCTCGCGCTCGGCCGGAGGACGACCGAATCCGGGCGAGAAGGGGGTCCGTCCGCTCACCCGACAGAGCCGACCGGTCGGTCCGTAATGCTCTCCGACCGGCGGACGATCACAGGGCGGCGGACGTGGCGGGCCGGTGGATCCGACACCGAATCAGCGCTGGATTGTGTCACCGGAGAGGACGAATGTGATGGCAGGAACCCTGGTGGATGTGCCTACCGCCTACCGGCAGATCGCTCAGCCGGATCCGGCGGCTGGCGCGCGGCGGGTACCGGCTCGTTCCGGACGCTCCCAGTCGGCGATGATGTGGCAGGCGGCGAAGACCGTCCTGGTCACCCGCGTCGCCGGCCCGCAACAGCTGGTGACGGTGCCGCGACTGGTGGTCCCGATCGGGCAGAACCAGCTCGCTTTCCGCGTCTCCTCCTACGCCGAGGAGGCCGAGCAGCTCGCCCGCGACGGCCGGGTGATCGTGCAGCCCGGTGACTGGCGCGGCAATCCGGCGCTCGGTTCGCATCAATGGCATGGTCAGGCCCAGGTCGTGACCGGAGGCACCCTGCTGCCGTTCGTGCAATCGGAGATCGACGCCAAGTACCGGTGGCGAACCTCCGTGGCGCGCATGGCCCATCGTGTAGCGCGGGGCGCCGCGCCCTACGGCGATGTCGTCGTGCTGGTGACCGTGCGCGAACCCGTTCCCATGCTCATGCCCCCGCAGTGAGGCCGCGCACCGCCGCACGCTGACAGCCTGCGCGAAAGATGCTGCGGCCGAATGTCTTTCGGGATGCATGGGATGGTGCCGGACCGGCCGGTCATGCGTCCGGAGGAGGGACGTCCGCGTCATCGCTCGTCGGCGGGAAATCGGTGGAGTTGCTCACCGCCGCCCACCGCTCGGTTTCCGCGGCGCGGACCCTGCCCGCCTCGCGTGCCGCCGCGAGGGCGTCGCTGCCGAGCAACAGGCGTCGGGGTGGATTCTCGTCGCCGACGACATCGATGATGGCCTGTGCCGCGCGGGCCGGATCTCCGGGCTGGGTACCGTGGCTGTCCTGTCGGTACCGGTTGATCGCGCCCACGGTCTGCTCGTAATCGCGCCCGACCCTGTGCAGGGTCATCGACGAGCCCTGCCAGTCGGTGCGGAAGCCACCGGGTTCGACGATGACGACCTTCACCCCGAACGGGGCGACCTCGCTCGCGAGCACCTCGGAGAATCCCTCCACCGCGAATTTGGCGGTCTGATACGCGCCCATTCCCGGTGTGCCGCCGACCCTTCCGCCGACCGAGGAGAACTGGACGAATATGCCGGACCGCTGTCGCCGCAGCACCGGCAGTGCGGCCCGGGTGACGTTGACGACGCCGAACAGATTGGTTTCGACCTGGGTGCGGAAATCTTCCGCCGTCATCTCCTCGATCGGGGCGCTGTTGGCGTAACCGGCGTTGTTGACCACGACGTCGAGTCCGCCGAATGCGTCGATCGCCTGCCGGACCGCTCGCTCGGCGGCGGCCGCATCGGTGACGTCCAGTGCCACGGCCCGGATCCGCTCGCCGTAGTCGGCCACCAGATCAGCCAGTTGCTCGGGTCGGCGCGCGGTGGCGACGACCCGGTCTCCGGCCGCGAGGACTGCTTCGGTGAGGTGACGGCCCAAGCCGCGAGATGCTCCGGTGATGAACCATGTTCCGGCCATGAGCCGTTTCTCCGTTCCGATCGACTGGCCGCGCCGGGCGGTATCCGTCCGTGCAGGCTAACTGTCACAGTAAAGTAGCAGTTATAAGAATTTATTCCACTGGATCGTGTCTCATATTCGGCGATGAGCGTCACTACCGGATACCTTCGGAGAGGTGAGAGCGGATGCGGCGCACAACCTGGAACTCGTCCTGCGAACCGGCGCGCGACTGCTCGCCGACGATCCCTCGGTCAGCATCGCGGCCATCGCCGCGGCCGCCGGAGTGGACCGTCGCACCGTGTACCGCCGCTTCTCCTCCCGGGAGGATCTGCTCGCCGCGGTGTACCGCGCCCGCTACGATGCGGTCGAAGCGGCGATCGCCGCGGCGAGATTGCGTGAGGCGCCGGTCGGCGTGGCACTGCATCGCTATGTGGAGGGGATCATCGAGGTGAACCGCCGCTGGCCCGTCGAGACGTTCCGCATGCTGTCCGAGGAGACGATTCGCGACCGCCGCGAGGGTTTCATTCAGGAAGTCGAGCACTTCTTGCGACGCGCCACCGACGAAGGGGTGCTGCGTGACGACCTGCCGCACGGCTGGATCGGAGCCCTGCTGCCGTCCCTGCTGCTGCGGGCTGCCGAGGATCTGCCCGAGCTCAGCGCCGCTCAGGCCGCCGACGTCGTGGTGGACACGCTGATCAACGGACTCGGGGTCGGCTCACCCGCGCACCGTCGCGCATCTCGATGAATAGATCTGCGGCGCAGTCGGTCTCAGTATAGATGGCGGACGGCTGTGCAGAACGGCGGCGGTTCTCGTTGCCGCACAGCCGAAACCGGACGCGGCGAAGCGTCGGCCGATCCGGCCGGATCAGTGCGGGTTCGCGGCCATGGCGTCGCGGACCGAGGTCTCCTGGCGGCCCAGGAATTCCGGATCCGGCTGGACCAGCATGGAATACACCGCCTTGGTCGCGGCGATCTGATCGCGCAGCCAGCACTTGTCGTAGGTCGCGTTGTGCGCCTGGCTGTGATCGCCGACCGCCGTGGTTCGGATGCCCACCGACCGGCACAGGGCGATCGAGCGCGGGACGCTGAAATCCTGGGTCACCACGATCGCGTTGCGCACCCCGAAGATTCGGTAGGCGCGAGCACAGGACTGATAGGTGTCGAACCCGGCGTAGTCCAAGGCGATCTTGTTCGCGGGTACGCCCTTGCCGATCAGATATCTGCGCATCGCGTCGGGTTCGTCGTAGGTCGGCGTGCCGAAATCGCCGGTCAGCAGCAGCGCCTTGACCTTGCCCGTATTCAGCAGGGCGCGAGCCAGATCGAGCCGACCGGCCACATAGGGCGACGGCCGGCCGTTCGGGTAGATCTCCGCACCCGGCACCAGCGCGACGTCGGCGGGCGGCACCGACGTCGCCGAGTACTCCAGACCGCTCGCGCGCCATCGGACCACGCCGACACATGCGCCGACGAGCACCATCACCGTGAGCGCGGCCACCGCCGCTACCCGGAGCAGAACCTTCGGCCGCAGCCACGGTCTGAGGAAAGCTCCCACCCCCGAGGGCGTATCACGCGGACTCATGTCCGAGAGTCTGCCCGGTCGGGCGCACGATCCGGAATCTCTTTTCCCGCCCCGTGACATGAAGTAGAACACGTTATAGGTTAGGTGCGGGCTCATCGCCCCACGTCGCGAAGGGAAATGATGTCCGAAACCGGATCAGCCGACGAACTTCTGGCCGCCGTCGAGGCGTCGCCGCGGGCGGTTGCCGCGCACGATCGCGCGGCCTGGGTCGGATTGTTCGCCTCCGGAGCCCGGGTCGAGGATCCGGTCGGATCGCGCCCGCACATCGGGCGGGAGGCGATCGAGCGCTTCTACGATACGTTCATCGCGCCCAACGGCATCGTCTTCCGGGTCGAGCACGACGTGGTGTGCGGTACGACGGTGTTCCGGGATCTGGGCATCGAGACGACCATGTCCACGGGCGTCACCCTGCGGGTGCCCATGCATCTGCGCTACGACCTCGAGCGGGTCGGCGAAGTGCTGAGAATCCGTGAGCTGCACGCGCATTGGGAACTGCCGGTGATGATCGTGCAGTTGCTGGCCGCCGGTGTGCGGGGACTGGGCGCGGCGGCGCGCCTGGCTCCGCAGTTGCTCGGCAATCAGGGCATCGGCGGTGCGCTGGGCTTCGCGCGTGGCTTCGTCCGGGTCGGCTCCGCCGGTAAGCGGGTCGCGACGGGACTGATCGAGGACGCCGCGCGGGGGGATGTCGATCGGGTGCGAGCGGCGCTGACACCGGATGCGGTGCTCGAATGGCCTGCCGGGGTCGCGGTGGATCCGGCCGCCTTCGTCGCGCAGGCCGCCGGAACCGGGGTGAGCAAGCCGATCGCGGCGGGGCGATATGTCACCGTGTCGGTGGAAACGACCGCCGGGCGCGGCATCGCGGAACTCGTGGTGGCGCACGGGGGACGGATATCCGCGGTGCGGGTCTACGTGCCCGGCTGAGCCGAAGCCCGGTAATTCTCGGCCCGGCCGTCCGGTACGTCGGGGCGCCGTCGCCGAGCCGCCGCGCGCGGGATGACGGCGTGACTGTGATGTCGCACAGCGATTCCCGGCAGATTCCCCGTGGGCTCACAGCTGACTCTCACCTGGATCAACAAGCGTTGGCTGCGCTTGCCCGAACACAAACGATGAAGGAAATATGAATTTGGTTTCAGGAGCCGGTCGTTGGCTCGTTCGCGGTGGGGCGGGGCTCGCCGTACTGATGCTCGGATGTGGTGTGGCGCAAGCAGATACGGTTGTCCCGCTACCTGATGGCCGACAGACCTTCACCACCGCGACCGGCGTTCCGGTCGACTTCAGCCGCACCGGTGAAAAGGCCGTCGTCTCGCCGTCGCTGGCCTACAACGGCCTCTCGCGTACCGCAACGATGTCGGCCACGGTCTACGCGACCGCGCCGGGAGCGACCGGCGGCACGCTGGTCACCGGCTATCTGGTCGGATGTCAGGTCGATCTGTCCGGTGGGCTCTCGCTCGGTGGCGACGTCTATATCGCACCCGACTCGGCGTGGCCGGAAGTCGTCCCCAGCATCAATCTGGTGCCGGGTGGTGTGACACAGGTGAAATTCGGTACCAAGAAGATGGATCCGAAAGCGGGTGCGATCGGTGTCGAGTACCACGATCGCGGGGTACAGGTCGACGGCTGCGCCGGATATGCGCAGGCGCGATCGTTCAGCACACTGACGGTCACCAACAGCCGCGGCACCGCCGAGGTCACCCTGTACGGCAACCCGTTCAGCATCGGATGAGGGCGATGAGGTCGAAACCTTCCATGAACACCTGCGCCACAACGACATACGGCCAGAAGGAGCGGAATCGCCCGGTGCGAGGTGTGCTGGGCAGCGCGATCGTCGCGGGTGTGTGCGTTCCGCTGGTGCTGGCGGTCGGCGGGTCGGCCGGTGCGGACACGCTGGTGCCGCTACCGGACGGTCACGCCTCCTACACGACTCACGACGGCGTGACCGTCCGCGTCGACCGCACCGGGGAGAGCGCCACGATCTCCGGATCGATGGCCGCGAGCCCGCTGTCCCGCAACGCGATGGTTTCGGCGGTGGCCACGGTGCAGGCTACGGCCCCCGGCGCGGTGAAGATCACCGGCGGGCGAATCGAGACCGGCTACCTGGTGGGTTGTCAGGTCGATCTGGGCAGCGGCGTGCACGCCAACGGCAGCGGCAACACCGCGGATCAGAACAACACCCAGTCCGGGAACGGCAAAGCGAATCAGCCGGACGGCAACGGCGACGGTAACGACGCCTCCTCCTCCTCGGACCAGAGTTCCGGCGGCGGCGGGGGCGGCGGTAACGGCGGCGGTGGCGGCGGCGGAGGTGGCGGTCTCTCGGTCTCGCCCGGCGACAGCGGTGCGGGTCTGAGCAGTTCGGGTATCACCCCGTACGCCGACCCCTCGATGTCGATCAAGCTCGAGCCCGGCAAGGTCGCCAGCAAGATGATTCAGGTCTACAACTTCACCGGGACCTCCGGTACGACCCAGTACGTCAACCACACGATCTCGGTGGACGGCTGCGCCGGATACGCCGAGGCCCGCGCATACACTACGGTCGTACTGCACGACAACGTCATGGATTCCACCGAGACGTTGTGGGGCAAGCCTTTCGGCCTCGGCTGAGTGTTCCGGCCGGCACGCCCCGCGCGGACCGGTTGGTGAGAACGAGCCGAGTGGGCCCGCGCAAGAGTGCCGCGGGTGTTCCCAGCAGTGAATTCGATCGAGTCGATCGGCTCGTCAGCCGATATTGGCCGGTTCGCCGGGGCAGAATGTGACGGTATGGAGGGCCGGCGCGGGCGGGTAGCGGCGGACCGGCGGGCGAACGCGTCCGCCGGTGCTCGTGTGCGCAAGCGGCACGGGAGGCACTACACACCGGAGCGGTTGGCCGAGTTCTTGGCCGAGCGTCTATTGGAACATGTTGTGCCGCAGGGGAGGTTGCGGATTCTCGATCCGGCGTGCGGGGACGGGGAGCTGTTGCTGGCGGTGTACCGGGCCGCGGTGCGGCGTTTTCCGGGAGTTCCGGTTCAGCTCACCGGATTCGATCTGGATGCCGCGGCGGTCGCGCTCGCGCGGGAACGTGCCGCCGAGCTTCCGGTTACCTGGTTCATCGGTGATTTCCTCTCTGCTGCAGAGGAATTGGCGGAGAATAGTTTCGACGCGGTGATCACCAATCCGCCCTATGTACGGACCCAGCAGTTGGGTGGGGCGACCGCGCGCCTGTTGAGCGTGCGCTTCGGGCTGCGCGGCCGAATCGATCTGACCCACCCGTTCGTCGCCAGCGTGCCCCGATTATTGCGGCCCGGGGGTGCCCTGGGCTTGTTGTGTGCCAACCGATTTCTCACCACGAAGGCGGGCGCGAACCTACGCGCCCTGATGCGCGCCGAACTCACCCCGGTCGAACTCTACGATCTGGGCGACACCAAACTCTTCGAGGCCGCGGTACTACCGGCCGTCACCGTCGCGGTGCGCGCACCGCTCACGACCCCCTGCCGCTATGTCTCGGCGTACGAGATTCCCGACGGTGAATCCACCAGCACCCTCGACCTTTTCGACGCGCTGGCGGCCGCCCGCGAATGCTCGTTGCGTCACGGTGGCCGCCATATCGCGATCGAGGCGGGCACGCTCGACGCTGGATCGACTGTGCTACAGGTTATTTCGCCGAAAGTCGAGCTGCCGGAGGGCGATCCTGGCCGGTCGGGGCCGGCGGATGTCGCGGTGGCGGATGCGGCCACGCCCTGGCGGATGTCGCGGCCGAGTGTGGACGAGTGGTTGCGCCGAGTGCGCGGCGGGACGTGGCGGACATTCGGTGAGGTGGCACGGATCCGGGTGGGGATCAAGACGACCGCGGATCGGGTGTTCATCTCCGATCGGTGGGAACACCGGCAATCGCCGCCGGAACCGGAGTTGTTGTTCGACCTGATCACTCATCACGATCTGGCGCCCTGGCGGATCTTCCGGGAACGCCCGACTCGGGTGCTGTATCCGTACGATGTGAGCTGCTCGCGCCGCACGCCGGTGGATCTGGCCGGATTTCCCTCCGCGGCAGCCTATCTCGCCGAACACAAAGATGTGCTGGCCGCGCGGGACTACCTCACCGCGAGCGGCCGCGAATGGTTCGAGATCTGGGTGCCGCAGCGCCCGCATCTGTGGCGGCATCCCAAACTGGTCTTTCCCGATATCAGCGTCGCACCGCGTTTCGCCCTCGATCGCAGCGGTGCGATCGTCAACGGTGACTGCTACTGGATCTCGGTGCCGGACATCGGCAGCGATACCTTGCCGTATCTGCTGATGGGCGTGGCGAATTCGACGCTGGGCCTGCGGTTCTACGATGCGGTGTGCGGCAATCGGCTCTATGCCGCGCGGCGGCGGTGGATCACGCAGTACGTTGCGCGTCTTCCGGTTCCGGACCCCTCGACCGCGGCCGCCGCCGCACTCGTCGCCGGGGTTCGCGCCGTGGTGGACGAGGGGGCCGTGCCGGATCGGCGGGCGCTGGACGAGCGGGTCGCGGCCGCGTTCGGATTGAGCCCGGCGCATCTGGACGACGAAACGTGTTCGACCACAACGTTGTTCGGCGCTCCGGAAGAGTGAGATCGGCAGTGGGTCAGGGGCGGTGCCCGCCCAGCATCGGCACCAGGGTGCGGCGGGCGAACTCGCGTGCGGCTGCCTCGTCGGCCAGGGGGATCAGTCCGTCCGGGGTCAGCGCCAGGGATTGCGCCAGGCGCGCCATGATCTCCGCGACCAGATCGGCGTCGAAGTCGCGGTCGTTCTCGTCCTTGTGCAATGCGCGCAGTTTGTCGGCGAGATAGGCGCGTCCGACGGCGAGTATCGGTCCGGCCTGGATGGTGAGCCGCGGCAGGATCAGATCCGGTTCGGTGCGCAACAGGCGTTGCAGCAATTCGTTGCGGGCCAGTGAGGTGATGAAGGCGACGAAGATCTCCGCCAACTGATCCTCGCCGTCGGAGATGGCCTGGACACGGCTGTCGATATCGGCGACGAATCGCTGGGCCTCGCGCACGCCCACGGCTTGGACCAGGTCGTTCTTCGACTCGTATCGGCGATACAGGGTGGCCGGGCTGATCCCGGCGCGGCGCGCGACCTCGCCCATACTGGTGCGCTTGATGCCGAAGTCCAGGAATGCCGACAACGCGCTCTCGAGCAGATGCTCACCATCGGCCCGGGGCTTTTCCAGGATGCGGGCCAGGATCGAGTGAACGGTGGGCATCGAGCCTCCAGTCGGTCGGCGGATACCGCGTCGATGCGGGGGGACGTCCCTCATTGTCTCATCGCCGCTGCCGGAGGCCCGTACCATACTCACCGCAGATTCAGTGCGTCCATCTCTCGCTCGATCGCGTTCGCGGCGAAGTCGATTCCGCTGGAACGTAATTCATGGACCCGGCGCTGCAACGCCTCGATGCCCCCCGGCTGGGCCGCGATATCGGCCACACTGATTCGCCCGTTGGATCGGTGCATACCGGACTGCTCGCACGACACCGTGAAACCTCCTTGCCCAACCACGTGCCCGCCGCCAGGGCGATATCCCTTGTGCTGCCATCCGTCTCGGCCGCACGACCCGGACTCCGGGCACGCTGACACGATGCTAGCAAGACCCGGCAACCCGAATTCGAGCTCTGTGTGATCTGTCACACCTCGGTGCCGTCCCGGTGTACGGCCAGGTTGTGCAGGTACACAGTGGCGTTCAGGCGGATCCGCTCGAGCGCCGCCTCGCCGAGTTCGCGGCGCACCTTGCCGGGCACTCCGGCCACCAGCGATTTGGGCGGAATTTGCGCGCCCTCGGGAATCAGCGCATTGGCCGCGATCAGGCTGCCCTCGCCGATCACCGCACCGTTCAGCACGGTCGCACCCATGCCGACCAGGACGTCGTCGCCGATCGTGCAGCCGTGCAGGATCGCGTTGTGCCCCACCGAGACTCCCTCCCCCACCGTGAGCGGGAAGCCCGGATCGGCGTGCAGCACGCAGCCGTCCTGGATGTTGGTCCGCGGGCCGACGGTGATGTCCTCGAGATCGCCGCGCAGCACCGCCGAATACCAGATGCCGACCTCGGCACCCAGCCGCACGCGCCCGATCACCGTCGCATTCGGCGCCACCCACGCGGTGTCCTCGACCTGCGGTGCATGCTCACCCAGCTTGATCATCATGATCTTCAACCTACCGGCCGGGTTTCGGAGGGTTCGTGGCGTGATCGAACCGAGTGAACGCCGGCGGCGTTCGGGCGGGAACAGCACCGGCGCTGATCGGGACAGCGCTTTCCACCCGCTCGCGGGCCGTACGCCGTTGCGATGTACGATATTCGGGCAGACTGGGTTCGTGCGATACGTGATGCGGCAGCGGGTACTGGGCTTCGGCCAGGACTACTGGGTGACCGACGAATCGGGGAACAAGGCGTTTCTCGTCGACGGCAAGGTGTTGACGTTCCGCCGCACCTTCGAGCTGCGCGGGCCGCGGGGAGAGGTGTACGCCGCGGGGCGCAGAAAGATACTGACCCTGCGCAACGCCATGGTCGTGAGCACCGGTGGCAGCCATGCGGCCACCGTGCGCAAGAAACTGTTCAGCCCGTTGCGGCACAGCTTCACCATCGCCCTGGCCGACGGCGAGCGTTGGACCGCTCGCGGTGATCTCATCGAGAAGAACTACACCCTCGAGGGGCCGCAGGGCATCGTTGCCGAGACTTCGCGCAGGTGGTTCCGCATTCGCGACAGCTACGGCGTCGAGATCTACCACCCCGACGTCCCCCTGGCCCTGGCGATCGTCGTCTGCGTCGACGAAATGGTCGCCGCCGCGCGCGAAAGCGGCTAGGAGACCGGGGTCCACGTCGATGCGGTTGTTGCGGCCTGCTTGCGTGAACCAGGTGTGGCCTCCCGCCGCAGCGGGTCTATCCATGCCGCGAACGAACAACGCGGTCGTAACGAGCGACTCCGAAGCTACAGCCGGTGCAGACAGAGCAGACGCCTGGCGCGTGTCGTCGTACGGCGACATCCGATAGTGTCGCCGTACGACGACAGCAAGGACGGATCGCCCCGATCCCCTGGTATGTGCCCCGCGTCGGGGCAGGTTGCCGATGCTGTCACGCAGTCGGGTTGATGATTCGCAACGCGCTTTCACGGAGACGAGCAGATGTGTCGGCCGGTAACATGACAGCGGTGAACGAGGCCGTGGGCGAATTGCTGTCTCCCCTGACCGAGGCACGACGCGCTCATTCGCTGGCTGTCGGGCGGCGGATGGAGAGCGTGGTGAGTCATCTGCCCGTCGAGCTTCGTACCGATGCGGTTACTGCGGCCTATCTACACGACGTGGGTTACGGCCATCCGGATCTCGGGTTCCACCCGATTGACGGTGCTCGGTTCTTGCGCTCTCGCGGATATTCGCTGGCCGTTTGCCATATGGTGGCGTTCCATACTGCCGCGCAGACGGAGGCAGCAGTGCGTGGACTGGATGAGCAGATTTTCGACGAGTTCCGGTCGGCCGGTGTGGAGGGGATGCATGCGGCCGATGACTTCCTCTGGTGGGCCGACCTGTGCACAGGGCCGAGAGGTGAAGTATTCACGTTGGACGAACGGTTGTCCGAAATTCTCCAGCGATATGAGCCCGGCAGTATCGTGTACACGGCGATCACCCGAGCGGAAGTGCAACTGCGGCAGGCATTTCAGCGAGTTTCAGGGTCGATATAAGGTTCGCTCTCATGCAGGGCCCATTCGATGCGGTGACGCTGACTCCGGTCCATCGTCAACGAGTGAATCCGTTCGATCGGCACCCATTCGACTCGAGTACTTTCCACGCTCGTCATCAGCTTTCCGCCGGTTGGCTCGCCGCGGTAGACGATCGTGAATTCCTGTCGGACCTCGTCATTGCTGGTGTAGTGGATTACGTGGGTCGGATCGGTGAAGATTCCGACCAATCCGGTCGCGTGGATCTCGACGCCTGTCTCCTCCAACGTCTCGCGGACTGCGGTGTGCGTCAGGGACTCTCCGGGGTCATGTGCCCCTCCGGGCATCGACCAGTTACCGTTGTCCGATCGGCATATCAGTAGAACTGTGTCAGCTTGGCGGACGAATGCGGCCGCACTGGGTCGTACGCTGTTCGCGGGAGGCGCGGCAGGATCCTGGTGATAATCGATTCGACGTCCCATATGCGTCAGATTACGCTGGGCGTCCTGTTTTCCAGACTGCTTCGAAAGACTCTCGATAGTAGGAGAACAGGCGGCCGCCCGGCACGTTCTGAAGATGCTGAACTGGAGACTTTGCAGCATAGGCGCCGAAACTGTGGGTATTGACGAGCATTGAGTCGTCGAACCGATAGATGCTGTTGTACAAGGGAGTCCGGTGAGTCCTGATGTCGACGGACGGCAGGTCGATCGTCTCGCGGAGATACTCCAGTGTCGACAGACACCGTTGTGGAAGCGACGGCAGACCCTCTTCGCGGCCGCGAGCGAGGACTTCCGGTGAATCGCTCTCGCCCAGCAGAATGCGGATCTGCACACCCGAACTCGCCTTTGCGCGAATCACATTGACGAAGTCGAGGGATTCGACCAGGAACCCTCCCGCATAGACGAGAACATCGATCTTATCCATGGCCTGACGCATAACGGTTCGCCAGACTTCCTGGGGCACCTCGGGACGGGTTGGCCAGATCTGAACCAGCTCCGACAGTGATGCGGCTGCGGATCGTGTGCCTGCAAGCAGTTGGGGCCACAGGTACGTCTCGTCACGGCCCAACGCACGGGCCGCCGCCAATCGGAGGCCGGGATGCGGGCAACGATCCTGGGTGATCCATCGTTCGACGGTCTTCGTGCTGACTTCGAGCCGCTCAGCCAGGGCGTGTTTGGTGAGGTTCGCAGCTGCCATCGCTCCCCTGAGCCGCTCGTTGGTCATGTTGTCAGCCTATGAAGAAGTGTCCCCGAGTGTCCCGATTATCGGGTTAATTCGTCCCCATATGTCGCGAGACTCTTGATCGGCCAGGCATTGCAGATGTCCAACACCCATGAACTGAGAAGTAGGACAAGGAGTTTCGGTGACTTCGTTGGACGCCTATGGATTTCGGTGCGAACCCGCGTCCGGTCCGTTCGCATCCGAGACTGTTCGACCGGGCTGAGGCGCGGTATGGACGCTGTGTATCGCACCGAGGGGAACGGGATGGAAGTCGTATGGCGCGCGACCGGAGACAGAGCGAGGTCGATCGAGATCACATTGGTGCGCAACATGGCCCGTGATGCGGAGGCGGTAGTGTTTCCGATCGGTACCGATCTGGTGGCTGCTCGGGAACGTCATCCGGCATTGGATTGGTTGTGGGACAAGGTACGAGGTGAATTCTGGGCACGCCTATCTCCGGTTGGGCGGCGCGCCGGGGTGGATCTATGACACTTCCAGAGCCACTGGGACATCGGACGTTCGTCCACGCGGACGGTCTGCTGGCCGAGTTCATGTGTCAGGTGCACCTGATCGAGCTGACTAGGGAACGGGCTCGACAGCTGCGGTTCGTCCATCGCCACCATCCCCCGGACGAATGTCTCGTTCACCTGGAGGCGGCATTCATGTTGGCTGTCGACGATGCCTTGTGAGCACATTTCCGCACCTGGTTGCCGGGTGCTCACAGGTACCAGTCGGGCTCCGACTCTTCGGGCAGGTGGCGGAGTTTGTCGGGGTTGCGGACCACGTGGATGGCGGTGATGGCGCCCTGGTCGACGGTGAAGGACATCACTCCGGGGTAGGTGCCGTCGAAGACCAGGAGGCCGGGTTCGCCGTTGACTCGCACCTCTCGGCCCCACGCGCCCGATGTGGCTCGATACCAGCCGAGGAACAGCTTGGCGATCAGTTCGGCGCCGCGCACGGGCTGGCGGACGGCCGGGACCTTGCCACCGCCGTCGGCGGTGAGAACCACGTTGCGGTCCAGCAGGCCCAGCAGTGCGCCCATATCGCCGGTGCGCCAGGCCAGCGCGAAGGCGGAGACCACCTTGCCGTGCTCGTCGGCGCTCGCGGGGAAGCGCGGGGTGCCCTCCTCGACGTGTTTGCGGGCCCGGGAGGCCAGCTGCCGTACGGCCGCCGGGGTGCGGCCGACCACCTCGGCCACCTCGGGGCCGGACATGCCGAACACCTCCTGCAGGACGAACGCGGTGCGTTCGGCGGGGGTGAGCGATTCGAGCACCACCAGCAGCGCGGTGGTGACGCGTTCGTCCTGGGTGATCCGGTCGGCGGGATCGTCGCCCGTACTCACCTGCGGCTCCGGCAGCCACTCCCCGACGTACTGTTCGCGGCGGGCGCGCGCCGAACCCAGCTGATCGAGCGCGAGCCGCCCGGTGACGGTGGACAGCCAGGCCCGCAGATTCTCGATCCGCTCACCCGGGGCGCGATGGTCGTGCCAGCGCTGCAATCGCAGCCACGCCTCCTGCACGACGTCATCGGCGTCGCTGAGGCTGCCCAGCGTGCTGTATGCCAGCCGCCGCAGGTACTGCCGATGCTCCTCGAACTGCCGGGCGAGCTCGGCCTGGTCGATATCGTCAGGGCGTTCGTCGGTCACTGTGCAATCCTCACTCCTCGCCCGCGCCGCGTGGCGTGAGCCGAGCCTATCGGTCACCAGGTGGACGAAATCACCGCTGGATATGTGACACGACGATGCTGCCCGCGCCGGCGATCCGACGGGACGGGATGTCGGCGCCGCCGCGAATCGCCGTCGGGCGACGGTGCGGCGCCGGTGGCGATGAACCCGGTTTGCACCGCGCGGTGACCTGCCACGTTAGTCTCGATCGGTGCGTGAGCGGATGTCGACGGCTGTCGGGTTGGTGCTGGGCTTCGGGCTGGACCGGGTGTTGGGGGATCCGCGGCGATGGCATCCGGTGGCCGGATTCGGTTCGGCGGCCGCGGCATTGGAGTCGGTGAGCTATCGGAACAGCCGGATGTCCGGGGTGGTGCACGAGGTCGTACTCGTCGGGGGGACCGCTGTGCTGGGTGTGGCCGCCGACAGGGTGACGCGAGGAGATCGGACGATCATCCGGTTCGCCGCCGCCGCGGGCCTGACCGCGCTGACGACCTGGACCGTTCTGGGTGGCACGACCTTGGCGCGGACCGGGCGCGCGATGGCCGATGCGCTGGAGGCGGAGGATCTGGGCCGGGCCCGCGCGCTGCTGCCATCGCTGTGCGGGCGCGATCCGGAGGTGCTCGATGCGGATGGATTGGCCCGCGCGGCAGTCGAATCCATTGCCGAGAACACCTCGGATGCGACCGTGGCGCCGCTGATCTGGGGTGCGCTGGCCGGTATTCCGGGCCTGCTGGCCTATCGCGCGGTGAACACCTTGGACGCGATGGTCGGTTACCGCGACGAGCGCTATCGCGACTTCGGTTGGGCCGCCGCTCGTACCGACGACCTGGCCAACCTGCTCCCGGCCAGGGTGAGCGGTGTGCTGACCGCCGCCCTGGCCCCACTGATCGGCGGACGTTCCGTCGCGGCGCTACGCACCTGGCGTCGCGATGCCGCGAAACATCCGAGTCCCAATGCGGGCGTGGCCGAATCCGCGATGGCCGGCGCGCTGGGCGTTCAGCTGGGCGGTCGCACCCGATACCGCTACGGCACGGAACTGCGGCCCACCCTCGGCGACGGCCCCGCGCCGGTCGTCGCGGATCTTCGTCGCGCCGTACGTCTTTCGGAGGCCGTCCAATCGGGCGCCGCCCTCACCGCCGCCGCCCTCGTTCTCTTGTCGCCGGAACCTGTCGCGGATTCGCGGCGGTGATCGTTTGCGCGGGAATCGGCCTGCCGAGTACGCGAATTTCAGGAAGATTGTTGTGGCCCGATGGTATCCGAGGTGAACAGGCTGGAAACCGTTGCCCGGGAACCCGGTTCGGCCAGGACCATTACCTCGTCCCCGCTGAGCAGCAGAGTTTCCGGGGTGACGGTGACCAGGCGTCCGCGCCGGATGATGACGCTCACCCACAGGTCGTCGGAGGGGAGTTCGGCGACCGTGGTCCCGTCGGCGACCGAACCGGCGGCGACGGTGAAACGGTGCAGACTGTCGGGTTCCTCCTCGAAACGGGCGTTCATCGTCCACGGTCGCGGATTCACCGTCTGCAACGGGATGCCGAGCCGCCGCGCCAGGAAGGGAACAACGCTGCCCTGCACGATGACCGAGAAGGCCACCACCACGAAGATGATCTCGTAGGCGCGCTGAGCGTCGGGAACACCGGCTCGCAGAATGTACGTGCCCAGCAGAATCGGCACCGCGCCCTTGAGCCCGGTCCACAGTATGAACAGCCGTTCACCCATGGCCAGGCGCATCCGCCAGATCAGCGCGCCGACCAGGAGCGGCCGCACCACCAGGGTCAGCAGGACCGCCAGCAGCAGCCCGATCCACCACGCGCCGCCGTCGACCACGCCGTGCGGGCCGGTGACCTGGATGGTGAATCCGAGCATCACGAACGCCACGATCTCGCCCAGACTGGCCAGCGCCGAATGGAATCGTTCGATATCGGCGCGATAGGGCGCGCGCTGGCCGCCGATGACGATCCCCGCCACCAGGACGGCCAGGAATCCGGAACCGTGTGCGAGCGTCGTGGCGCCGTAGATGGCGATCACGCACATCAGCACGCGCAGCGAATACAGGCCCGCGGCCGGCAGCGGCACCCGCCGCATGAACCACAGCAACCCCAGCCCGCCGGCCAGCCCGGCCGCCGCGCCGACGATGATCTGCACCGCGAATTCGCCCAGGATCGAACCGATCGACTGCATATCGATCCGGCTCGCACCGAGCAGCACCACCAGCAGGGCGATACCGACCGGATCGTTGGCCCCCGATTCGCCCTGCAGGACGACGCCGCCCCGCCCGGCGATCTGACGACGTCCCAGCACCGAGAACACCACCGCGGGGTCGGTCGGCGACAACGCGGTGCCCAGCAGAAGTGCGATGCGCCAGTCGAGCCCGAAGCAGGTATGCGCGGCGAACGCCACCGCGGCGGCCGTCACGAGTGTTCCTGCCACTCCGATCCAGGTGATGGCCCCCGCATTGGCCCGGAACCGCCGCCAGCCGATCTGCATACCGCCGTCGAACAGGATCACCACCAGCGCCACGGTGACGATCTCCTCGACCACGGTGATCGGGATCCTCCCCAGACTCGGCCAGATGTCCGAGGCCGCCGCGGAGCCGATCAGAAAAAGGGCGGGCGCGGGAACCGGCAACCATTCGCCCAGCCGATTGGACAGCACCGCCACCAGGCCCACGAGCGAGGCGATCAACAGCACGACCGCGAACGGCGTCACGTCATCCATCGCGACCATGCCTCGGGGCCGGACCCGGACGAGACCGCCGGGCGTTTCTACGATGTGGCGTGCGCACTGAAGTCCTCTCCTGAACTCGAGAACGAATTCGTCGACCAGACTTCCCGACACACCTGATACAACTTTAACGGTTTGTTGATCTTCGCCCCCCACGACCCGACGCCGCCATGCGGCGGACCCGATGCGGAACACGGCGACGAACCTCGGGCAATCCAGCCCGATGCCTCGGCGCCCCGTTCAGCGACGCATGCCGCCGTATCGGTCGGCGAGACGTTCGGCGTTGGTGCGGACCTGTGGCACTGGGTCCGGTTCGGTTGTGGCACCGGCCGTTTCCGGAGCATCGTCGGCTGCGGCTGGGGAAAATTCTGCTGTAGTGGGCGGTTCGGCCGGACGCGGGGTCGAAGCGGTCGCCGCGGTCGCGGGCTCGGCGGCGGAGACGGAAATCTGTGGCGCCGTACCACGTTCGCGGCGACGCTCGCGGATCTCGGCATACACGAAATAGCCGAGACCGAGCGGAGCCATGACGCCGAACGCGATCCATTGCAATCCGTAGGACAGGTAGGGGCCCGCGTCGAGTTGTGGCAGCGGCTGGGGGGTGAACCCCCCGGGCTGGCCGTCGCTCAACTGCAGGTAACCGCCCGCGCCGCCGGTCGGGATCGCGGTGAGCGGGGTGCCCAGCACGCTGGACAACTGCGTGGTGTCGATGGAGTACACCTGCCGGTAGCCGTCCTGCGTCATCGGGTCCTTGCCCGGGATGACGCCCTCGGACTTGCGCACCCGGCCCTCGATGCGCTGCTGCCCGGCCGGTGGTTCGGCGATGGCCGGCAGCTGGGCGCCGTCGGCCGCGCCGACCAGGCCGCGGTCGACCAGCAGGGTGCGGCCGTCGTCGAGACGGAATTCGGCCAGGACCCCGTACGCGGGTTTATCGTCCAGGCGTTGCAGCCGCTCGAGCACCGTCGAGCCGGGCACATAGCCGCCGGTGGCCGTGACCCGCCGCCATTCGGTGTCCTCGGCCTTCGGATCGGCCAGGAACCGCCCCACCGGGACGGGCGCGGCGTTGACCGAATCGGCGATCAGATTGTTCCGATGCGAGGTCGAGACGTTCTTGCCCAGCTGCCAGGGCGCGAGCACCGTGAAGCACAGGTATGCGAACGCGACGACCACCACGGCCAGAATCGCCCAGCTCGGCCGGAGCAGGAAGGACAGCCGTCGCAGCAGGTTCATCGGGGATCGCCGTACCCTCGGGTGTCGCCGGCGAGTTCCTCGCCGAGCTGATCGCGCACCCAGTCCAGCAGTCCGGGCATGGCCGCCTCGATCTTCTCGCGGACCATCTCGAAGTCGTGGTCGTCGCCGTAGTAGGGATCGGATACGTCGGGAGCGGGGGCGTGCGGATCGAAACTGCGCAGCAGCCGACGGCGGTCCGCGGGCACCCCGAGCCGGGTCAGTTCCCGGTCGTGGTAGCTGTCCAGGGCGATGACCAGATCGGCGCTCAGGTGGTCCGGGCCGATCATCGCGGCAACGTGGCCGATCGGGTAGCCGTGGCGGGCCAGGACCGTCGTGGTTCGCGAGTCGGCGTCGGATCCGGCGTGCCACGGAGTGGTCCCCGCGCTGCTCACCCGCACACGATCGGCCAGCCCGGCCCGCTCGATGTTCGCCGCGAAGATTTTCTCGGCCATCGGAGACCGGCAGATATTGCCGGTGCAGATGAATGTCACGTGCAGTTCGCCCACGACAGCCATTGTGTCGGTTCGCCGCGGCGGGCGGCCACGTAGGGTGTATCGCTGTGCCCGAGGACACCACGGCGGATCGCGAACGCGAGCCCGAGTCGGGGCCCTCAGCTGGGCCCGCGACGGTGCGGGGCGTGCGGTCCGAGCTGGAATCGGGGCCGGTCGACGCGGTGAAGCTGCGGCACCACGGTGATGTGGACGTGCAGCCCGGGATGCTGGATTTCGCGGTGAACGTGCAGGGGGAGGGGCCGCCCGCCTGGTTGCGTGAGCGGCTGGCGGCGCGGCTGGCGGCATTGGGCCGGTATCCGGGGCAGGCCGAGGATCTGGCGGCGCGCGGGGTCGTCGCGGCGCGGCACGGGCGAACTCCGGACGAGGTGCTGTTGCTCGCGGGCGCGGCCGAGGGGTTCGCGATGCTGCCACGTCTGGCGCCTCGTCTGGCCGCGGTGATCCACCCCTCGTTCACCGAACCCGAACTGGCCTTGCGTGAGGCCGGGGTGGCGGTGACCCGGGTGGTGCTGAACGAGCCCTACGCCCTCGATCCCGCGCTGGTGCCCGAGGACGCCGATCTCGTGGTACTGGGCAATCCGACCAACCCGACATCGGTACTGCATCCCGCCGAGACCATTCGCGCGCTGCGGCGGCCCGGCCGGGTGGTCGTGGTGGACGAGGCGTTCGCCGACGCGGTCCCTCATGAGTCGGAATCGCTTGCGGCGCAATCATTCCGAGATATCCTGGTGCTGCGCAGCCTCACCAAGACCTGGGCGTTGGCGGGCCTGCGCTGCGGATATTTCCTGGGCCCGCCGGACCTTCTCGCGCGGGTGCGGCACGGCCGCGCGCACTGGCCGCTGGGCGCCCTGCAATTGGAAGCCGTTGCGGCGACCGGAGATCCGGTAGCGGTGGCCGAATCGCAGGCGCGTGCGGTGCGCATCGCCGCGGACCGCGCCGCGATGATCCCGCGGCTGCGCGCGCTGGGCATCGAGGTCCACGAACCCGCGCACGGCCCGTTCCTGCTGATCCGGGTGCCCGATGCCGAACTGCTCCGCAAACGTCTCGCCGGTGTGGGCGTCGCGGTGCGGCGCGGCGACACCTTTCCGGGGCTGGGACCAGGTCATCTACGACTCGCGGTCCGTCCGGAAGCCGAGGTGGACCGCCTGGTCGCGGCACTGCGCGAGGTCGGTATATGAGCGCCGCCCGAACACGCGAATCCGGGATCGTGCCGGTCCGCCTCGCGTGCGGGGAGCGAAATACGTCTCGGAATGCGGTTGCGACGAATGACGGCCGAGAGCGCGGCGGGATGATCGCAGTGGAGGAGGTTCCAGGGTGGCGCAGGTGAGTGGGCTCGTGGCGGTGCTGGACGAGGCGTATCCGCCGCGGCTGGCCGAGTCGTGGGATTCGGTGGGGCTGGTGTGTGGTGACCCGGGAGAGGACGTGGCCCGGGTGCTGTTCGCCGTCGATGCCACCGAGGCGGTGGTCGACGAGGCGATCGCTTGGGGCGCACAGGCTTTGGTGGTACACCATCCGCTGCTGCTGCGCGGGGTGGACACCGTGGCCGCGAGTACGCCGAAGGGTGCGCTGCTGCACCGGCTGATTCGTGCCGGGTGCGCACTGTTCACCGCGCACACGAATGCCGATTCCGCCGCACCGGGCGTCTCCGATGCGCTCGCGGACGCGCTGGGGTTGCGGGTGAGTGGCCCACTCGATCCCAAACCTACTGCGGCCCTGGATGAATGGGCGGTCAACGTCCCGCGCGAGCATTCCGACGCAGTGCTGGGCGCGTTGTTCGCGGCAGGTGCGGGCGGCTCGGGCAACTATCGCGAATGTTGTTGGCAGGTACCGGGGATCGGGCAGTTTCGGCCGGTCGCGGGCGCGAATCCGGTGCTCGGCACGGTCGGTGAACTGGAACAGGTGGCCGAAATCCGACTCGAGGTCGTCGCGCCGCCGTCAGCCCGTGCGGCCCTGCTCACCGCCCTGCGACAGGCGCATCCGTACGAGGAGCCCGCCTATTTCGTCACCGAGCGGGCGAGCCTGCCCGCCGGTCTGGGTCTGGGCCGCGTGGGAGAGCTCCCGGAGCCGGAAACGTTGCGGGAGTTCACCGCTCGCGTCCGCGCAGCGCTGCCCGTCACCGCCTGGGGTGTGCGTGCGGCGGGTGATCCCGAGCGACGCATCGCCTCGGTCGCGGTGTGCGGCGGAGCGGGAGATTCCTTCCTGGCCAAGGTATCTCGTCTCGGCGTGGACGCCTATGTCACCGCCGACCTGCGCCATCACCCCGCCGATGAACATCTGCGCGCCGGCGGCCCCGCGCTCGTCGACGCCGCGCACTGGGCCACCGAGTATCCCTGGTGCGCTCAAGCCGAACGCATCGTGCGCACCGCACTGCCCGATCTCGAAACCCGCGTCAGCGCCGTCCGCACCGATCCCTGGACCCTCGGCGCGCTCGACGGCTGAGCTGTCCTGATGGTCCGCCGCAGTCCCGGCGAACTTCTCTCGCGCACCCTGCCCGATGCGCATGCCCGGTGTTGGCGCACCGGGACCGGGATCTGGACCGCCTCGGCGTGGTGTGCCGGCATCCTCCTCGTCGCGTACGTCTTCGCGACCGCCTACCGCCGCAAGATTCCTGGGCCCGCCCGCGGCCGCCCCGGGGTTCGCCGGGGCGGCCGGCGATCGGGAGCCGGGTAAAACGGCGGGGTTGGGGTGTGAGCGGGCGGGTGCGGAGTACGGTTGGAACTTCGGCGTCGGCTGGTCCGGCGCGCTGTCGGATAGTTCCAGAGTGTCGAGGAGTAAGTCCCGCGTTGAATGTCGAACCAACGATCCAGGCCAAGTTGCTCGACCTCGCCGCGGTCGATGCGGAGCTGACGCGTATCGCGCATCGGCGCAAGGTCCTGCCGGAGCAACAGGAGGTGGAGCGGCTCGAGGGCGAGCGCACCTCCCGCAAGGATGCGGCGGTGAAGGTCGAGATCCGGCTCGACGACCTCGACCGTGACATCCGCAAGCTGGAAACCGAGATCGACGGCGTCAGCAAGCGCGAACAGCGCGACCGGAGCATGCTCGAGGGCGGTACGGTCGGGGCCAAACAACTCTCCGAACTGCAGCATGAGCTGGGCAGTCTGGAACGCCGCCGCTCGGTGCTCGAGGACGATCTGCTCGAGGTGATGGAGCGCCGCGAGGCCGCGGTCGCCGATCACGAGCACACCGGGGCCAATCTGACCAAGGCCGAGGAGGAGCTCGCCGAGGCGCAGCGTCATCGGGACGAGGCGCTGGCCGATCTCGAGGTCGCCGCACAGCGCTGCGCGGGCGATCGCGAGCAGTTGCAGGCCCAGTTCCCGGCGGAGCTGTTGTCGGTCTACGACAAGCAGCGGGCCCAGCACGGCGTCGGCGCCGCGCTGCTACAGGCCCGCCGCTGCGGCGCGTGCCGGATCGAACTCGATCGCGGTGAGATCGCGCGGATCGCGAAGGCGGCGCCGGATGCGGTGGTCCGCTGCCCGGAGTGCGGCGCGATCATGGTGCGCACCAAGCAATCCGGCTTGTGAGGCGATCGTGATCGATAGCGTGATCGTCGAGGCGGACGGCGGCTCGCGGGGCAATCCCGGTCCGGCCGGATACGGTGCGGTGGTCTGGGACGCGAACCACGCGCGGGTGCTCGCCGAGCGGAAGGAGTCGCTCGGAATCACCACCAACAACGTGGCCGAATACCGCGGGCTGGTCGCGGGGCTCTCGGCCGCCGCGGAGCTGGGCGCGCGCGAGGTGGACGTGCGGATGGACTCCAAACTGGTCGTCGAGCAGATGACGGGTCGCTGGAAGGTCAAGCACGCGGCCATGATTCCGCTCAACGACCGCGCGCGGCAGCTGATCACGCAATTCGATCGGGTCGATTTCACCTGGATTCCGCGCGCGCAGAATTCCCATGCCGACCGGCTCGCCAACGAGGCCATGGACGACGCGCCGCTCATCGCGGAGGTGAGCGCGGCGCAGAATCCGGAAACCGCCGCGGTGCAGCAAGATCCGGTGGTCGATGTGGAGCCGACGCCGCCCGGCTGGATCGACGAGGCCGCCGATGCCCGTGCGGCACAGCGGAAATCGCAGACCGCTCCCGGCTGGACCGGTGCGCGCGGACGTCCGACCCGGCTGCTGTTGTTGCGGCACGGGCAGACCGAACTGTCGGTCGAGCGCCGCTATTCGGGCCGCGGCAATCCGCCGCTCACCGCCCTGGGCCGGGAACAGGCCGCGCGGGCGGCGAAATACCTTGCGGCCAAAGGGGATATCGCCGCAATCGTGACCTCGCCGCTGGGCCGTGCGCGAGAGACCGCGGGCGCGGTCGGCGAGGCCCTGAACGTCGAGGTGCGGGTGCTGGATCGACTCATCGAGACCGATTTCGGCGACTGGGAGGGGCTTACCTTCGCCGAGGCGGTGCAGGCCGATCCGGAGTTGCACGCACGCTGGCTGAGTGATTCCACGGTCTGCCCGCCGGGCGGCGAGAGTTTCGCCGCGGTACGCGAGCGGATCGAGGCGGCCCGCGCGGATCTGGTGGGACTGTATCCGGGCCGCAACGTTGTCGTGGTCAGCCACGTGACACCCATCAAAACCCTGCTGCAACTGGCTCTCGGGGTGGGCCCCTCGCTGCTGTACCGGCTGCATCTGGATCTGGCCTCGCTGTCGATCGCCGAGTTCTATCCCGACGGCGGCTCCTCGGTGCGCCTGGTGAACGAGACCTCCTACCTGTGATCAGCGCAGGGGGAGGGACATCTCGTATTCGGTGTCCGGCGCGTGTACGCCGGTATTGCGGATCACCCCGGTCGGGGTGAAACCCATTCTGCGGTAGAGCTTCTCGGCAGGGGTATTGCCATCCACCACCCAGAGTCGCAGTTCGGCGTGCCCATCGGCCCGCGCCCAGCCGGCAACCGCGTCGATCAGCTGACGCGATACTCCACTACCTCGTGCCGCGGGCTCCACGAACATCGATACCAGTACCGGAACATCGTGCTCCAGGATGCCGCCCGCACAGCCGATCACATCCGGACCGGATTCGGCCACGAACATGGTGCGGCGGGCGGCCCACAGTCGCCAGTGCTCCTCGTCCCAGCCCTGGGCCTCCGCCAGCAAAGTGGCGAAGGTGCCCGGCGGGGATCCTGCCAATGCGGCCAGGCGGGCGGTCCGGATCGTCTGCCACTCCTGCGGCGGAATCTGTCGCACAGTCATCCGGCGATCGTCCTCCCCTGGCGGGGCGGCGGGCAATCGGATTATGTCGTCGGTGTTGAACCGGTTGCGCGACAAACGGTTACGGGCGCAGAACCGAGACCAGGAAATCGGTCTGGTCGTAGACGGCCTTCTCGAACCAGTCGTCGAAGTAGATGTCGAAGTGCCCGATCGGGTACCGCTTGACGATCGCGTGCTTGGTGCGTTCGGCGGCCTTGAGGGTCGGCTTGATCGGCGCGACCGAGTCGTTGTCGCACAGCGAATACAGCACGGGCACCTTGATCGCCTTGGTGCGCCGCCACGGGGAATCGAACAGCACCTGAAGTCCGAAGCGCGCGGCCACCTTCGGCTGGTACTGCTCGCTCTCCTCGGCCAGGCGGCCGAATCCCTCCGGCACGTCCGAGGCGCTCATCAACGCTGCGGACCGTTTGCGCCCGGCGAGGCGCACCTTGATCGGCTTGCGCACGATCGGTCCGATCAGCAGGTCGGCGGTCGCGACGATGCCGGTCTTGGTGAGACTGATCGGGCCCTTGGCCATCGCCGAGGACCAGCCGCTGGTGAACGGGCACTGGGCGACCACCGCGGCGAGGTAATCGTCCTCGTGCGCGATCGACAGGACATGCCCGCCGCCGAACGAGCTGCCCCACAACGCGATTCGCGTCGCATCGAAACCCTTGATGGTGCGCGCGTAGTGGATCGCGGAACGCCAGTCCTCCCGCTGCTTGCGAATGCTGATCAGCTGACGCGGTGTGCCGCCGCTAGCCCCGAAGTTGCGGTAGTCGAAGACCAGACAACCCATTCCGGCCGCGGTGAACCGGCGTGCGTACCGATCCAGCCCCATTTCCCGATTCGCCCCCAGCCCGTGGCCCATGATCACCAGCGGGCGCGGTTTGGGTGGTCCATCGGGCCTGTAGAGCCACGCTGCACACTGTTCGTTTCCCGAAGGGAACCCCACCTCGACACGCTCCATGGCGAAATACGGTACTTGTTCTGGTTTCGGTCCGCTGCGCTGGATCCCCGGTCATGGCCGGAAATCGCGGCACGAGGCGTGCGGAGGGCAGCACCGGCGGGGCCGTCGAACACCCCATACGGCATAATGCCACCGGACGAGTCGGTCGGGCGACCGCGGCGACGGGAACGGGCACGACAGTGCCGCCGCCCGGCGCCGAGGAAAGTCCGGACTCCACAGAGCAGGGCGGTTGTTAACGGCAACCCGGGGTGACCCGCGGGACAGTGCCACAGAAAACAGACCGCCGGCGCGCAACGCGCCGGTAAGGGTGAAACGGTGCGGTAAGAGCGCACCAGCGCCCCGGGTGACCGGGGCGGCTCGGTAAACCCCGCCCGGAGCAAGGTCGAAGGCCGCACTCCCCGCGAGTGCGGCTGCGCGGGTGTTCGAGGGCTGCTCGCCCGAGCCCGCGGGTGGACCGCTCGAGGTGCCCGGCAACGGTGCATCCAGATGGATGGTCGCCTCCCGGCGCAAGCCGGGAACAGGATCCGGCTTACAGACCGACTCGTCCCCCAACTTTTTCCGCCGGATCGGCGTCGGATCAGCATCCGTTATATTCCGCTATTTTCGCAGTTCAGACAGCCTATTCGGTGTCCCGTGCCCGGACGCGACTTACGCGACTGAAACGCCATCCAACACCAAGCTACGGCTTCGGTGGGGAATTCCTCTGTGCGCCAGCGCCGCACGAGCCGAACCCACAGGTACGGGCCGCACCCGTCGCACGCGGTCTCGTCGTCGCCGACCCACGGCGGCGGAGAGATCACCTCACCGGCCACGAGGTTCACGTCGTCGGTGCCGCCACCCAACGGCGGCACCTCCTGATCAGGGGCGAAGAATCGCCGCACCTGCGTGACGGTCAACCCGATCACGGTCGCTGCCTTGTCCATCAGAACCCCGCCCGAAAGTGCGGACTGGACACCGCGGACGGCGCGGACAGGTGGTGCGGATTCACTCCGGCCACCCACATGTCGATTTCCGGTATCCCGGTCTGCTGCTTGTCGAACAGCGCGGCCGGATCGAACAGCTTCATCGAAACCCCTTGCCGGGATACCGATTCCACGCGCTTCGGCAGGCGGCATTTCCCTTCGCCGGTGCAGGCGTTCCAGAACTCGCGCGCCAACAGGCCGACCATCTGATCGGCCCCGGCTGGAGGTGCGACGCCTTGCAGGTACTCCACCGACCATGTGCCCGGCGACCCTGCCGGTATCCGCAGGTCCTGACCGGGCCAGCGGCCCAGCCGGGTATAGAGCCGGTCGCCCTCGAGCACGTATGCGGTGCTGTCGATCTGCGCGCCGTCGATTGTCACGCTGGTGATTTCGCAGACCGGGCCGGGTAGGTGCACCACACCCGGCCCGGTCACCCGGCACGACGGCCCGCACCCGCAGATCGCGTTGCACCACACACCGGCGTCCAGCTCCGGGAACCACATCCATCCCGGCAACCACGCCAGCGGCCGATCCTCGCTACGAACGCACGGCCGCACGGTGACCGGGCAGCACCCGAACTGTCGGCCGGTGAACGATCACAACACCACTACGGCAGTGTCGATCGCGGCCTGGAGGCGCACCGCGTCCTCCTCCGCTGTCAGGTCGATATCGGACGCAACGAGCCGGAACCGGGACAGGAGCGCGGTTTTCCACAGCAGCGCAAACGACAGTTCGCCGACGATGTCGACGACGGATGCTGCATCAGCGCCGCGCAGGTCCGCGGCGAGGCACTTGTCCCCGCAGAACACGCGGCCGTCACGGGAACGTCTGGTCTGCGGCGGGATCTGCTTGCCGCACCAGTCGCACCAGGTGTCATCGGTTCCGGTCACGATGGCACCCCCGGTATCAGGCCCGCGCGCTGGCGGGTGCGTTCGGATGCGACACTCACCAGGCGCACGATGTCCCGCAGATAGCGGTCGATGCCGTACAGGTGGTCCCACGCGGGCACGATCACCGTGTTCGCGCCGGTCTCCGCCAACGCCTCCATGACCGTGACGAGTGGCCCCTCGAGGGTGGGGGTGATGACCACAACGTCGCCGACCTGGTAGCCGAGTAACCCGCAAATATCGGTCATCGCCTGTTCGTCCGCGGCGCGGTCGGTGGTCAGGTCGGGTCGAATGCACCGGATGGCAAGCGGTTCCGGTGACGTTGCGTCTGTGCTCATGTGGCAGTCCGCCTCGTGTGGGTCCGGTCTGTTGAGGGGGCACCCGCCGCCGGTGGCCTTCGTTGATTTGCTGCGTGGTGTTGGCGGCAAATCAGCGACCGAGAGGGCGGCTCCCGGCAGCGGGGCCGTGTTCCACACTCGCGCTGAATGATTCGCAAGAGAAGATCGCCGCAGGCCACGGTGGTATACGCTCGGTTCACGCTGGTATACGCAAGCCACATAGGGGACAGGGGATTGGGTATGCAGGTCTCGTGGACCGGTGCCGACGCAACAGCTCTGCGCGATGCCCTGCGAATGCCGCAGCCGGAGTTCGCCGCCCGCGCCGGCGTCTCCCTCTCGGTGGTCAAAAAGTGGGCGCGGCGCAAAAGCACGATCGAACTGCAACCGTTCTTCGGCGAACTGATGGACGGCATGCTGAAACAGGCGACCCCTGATCAACGTCGTAGATTCCTTGCCGCGCAAGAAGAGGCAGCGACACAACCAGCCCCGGACCTCGCTGTCCTGGAACCGGACCGCGTGGAAGTCCTTCCCCCGGCCCCGGTCGCGGACATCTGGTCCGGGGACTGCTCGACGCTCACCCACGACATGACACGGAGAGACCTGATGTTGGACCGACGCCGAGTCTCCAAAGCGATCGCTGGCGTCGTTGTCGGCGTGCACCTACTCGAACCGTTGGAACGGTGGCTGCTACGCGATATAGACGATGCCCCAACCGATCCGCCGATCATCGGCACCGGCCTGCAGGAGATCGCCGAGCTGGAGAGCGCCGCCCGCATCTTCCGCGAATGGGACGACCAGTTCGGCGGCGGCCTGCGCCGCAAGGCCGTCGTGGGCCAGCTCGATGAGGTGAACGCGGTTCTGGACGATCCGCACCCGCCGGAGATCAAACGCCGCCTCCGCCGAGTGCGCGCCCTGCTCGCGGAGACCGCGGCGACGATGTCGTGGGACTCGGGCGAGCAGGAGACCGCGCAGCAGTACTACATGCTCGCGGCGCGTTCGGCGAAGGACGCCGGTGATTACGCGTTGTGCGCCAACGCGATTGCGGGAATGGCGCGGCAACTGATGTCGCTGGACAACTACAACACCAGCCCCGAGCGTGACCGCCAGCGCGCCGCCGAGCTCGACCGCCAGCGCGCCACCGACGCCCTCGAACTGATCAGGATCGCTCAGGACCAATTCGCGCCCCGATCGACTCCGACCGTGCGAGCCATGCTGTACACGCGGGAAGCGTGGGCGTACAGCAAACTCGGGCGGCCGTCCGCATTCCGCCGGGCATGCGGCAAAGCGTTCGACGAGTTCTCCAACTCCGACCCCACATCAGATCCGTACTGGATCAACTACTTCGACTCCGCGGAGCTCGCCGGCACCATCGGCGGCCGGTTACTGGATATCGCGCGCAGGGACTCCACGTTCGCGGGCGAGGCCGCCGACTCGATCGCCCGCGCGATCGGCGCGCGGCGGCCGGAGCGGTTGCGCAGCTCTGCCCTGGATCAGCTCGGGATCGTGGAGGCCCACATGATCGGCGGCGAGTACGAGGAGGCGTGTCGACTCGGCTTCGACGCGTTGGATACGGTCGGCAAGACCAGCTCTGACCGGGTGCGCAAGAAACTTCGGAAGGTGTACGACCGGACCGGGCAGCTGGCTCAGGCCGGTCAGGTCGCTGAACTACGCGACCGCATCCGGCCGATGGTTGACGCAACGACGTAGAGGAGTCGAGCCGTGCGAATCGGCGTGACCGGACACATGAACCTCACCGCGGCCACCGTGCCCCTGGTGTACGCGGACATCACCCGCGAGATCACTGCCACCGGTGACGCCGCCGATGTGACCGGCGTGAGTTGCATTGCGCGGGGAGCCGATTCGGTGTTCGCGCAGGCCGTCCTCGACGCGGGTGGCCGGTTGGAGGTCGTGGTGCCCTCACGGAACTACCGGGAGAAGAAGGTCAAGCCAGATCACGCCCCGCTGTTCGACGAGCTGCTGAAGCGAGCCGAGCGCGTCCGGGTGATGGACTTCGATGAGGCCGATGCTGATGCGTATGAGGCCGCGAACGAGGTTGTGGTGGGCTCGTGTGACCGGCTGATCGCCGTATGGGATGGCGAGGCTGGCGAACGCAGCGGCACCGGCAGTGTGGTCGTCCTGGCGCGGGAGCGCGGTGTGCCGGTGACGGTCGTGTGGCCGGAGGGCGCGGTGCGCGGCTGAACGGTCACTCCCGCGTGGTGACAGCGCGGGCGCTGGGCACCACTGCATCACCGGCAGCTGCCCTTTGCCGTCGGCGGTCCACAACACCATCTCCACCAGTCCGAGCCAGCTCCCGTCGGCGACGCGCGCCCACGCGTGCAGTGCCGGTCAATTTCAGCACGCCGCGTTCTCCGGCGACGCCAGGTTCGGACACGCCACATTTTCCGGCAACGCCGGGTTCGTGGGCGCGGCGTTCTCCAGCACCGCCTGGTTCCAGCGCGCCACGTTCTCCGGCGAGACCCGATTCCAGCACGCCACCTTCTCCGGCGAGGCCAAATTCGAGCGCGCCACGTTCTGCGGTGACGTCCGGTTCAGGCACGTCACATTCTCCGGCGAGGCATGGTTCATGGAGGCGACGTTCTCCGACGTCGCCTGGTTCGGAGGCGCCACATTCTCCGGCAACGCCCGATTCGAGCACGTCACGTTCTCCGACGCCGCCGACTTCGGGGGAACGACGTTTTCCGGCACCACCTGGTTCGGGGACGCCACGTTCTCCGGCAGCGCCGGGTTCGTCGGCGCCAGGTTCTTCGGCGAGGCCTGGTTCATGGCGGCGACGTTCTCTGTCGACGCCGGATTCGAGGGGGTAGCGTTCGCCGGGGAGACCAGGTTCGAGCGGGCCGACTTCGGAGCCGAGACCGTCTCGTTCGTTGGTCCACTGCAATGGGGCCCACCGACACCGGTATTCGACTGGGACGAAGACGTCACCCGGAAACCGGCCAACGTCCAACCGGAGAATTGGCCGCCGACCGTCGCGGCTGTTGTCGAGTGATGGTATCGACGTCTTGGGTCGCATCTGCTTTCTACGGTCCACATAGCGTTTCGATGTGAACTACCTCAGGGCATCCTGGCCGGCCCTCGGGGCCTCCGCCGCTCGGCCGTTTCCGCGGTCGGGCGACGCATGGTTACGGCTGGAGCAGAATATCGGCTTCGACGTCCCGACATGCCGGGCCGACCGGTCACGCCGGGCGTGCCAGGCTCTTCAACCTACGGTCGTTCGCGGTGATCGCTGGAGCGGGCCGCGTTGTGCGTGGTGAAACCTTCGGCGGTCTCGACCAGTGCGTTTCGCCGTCTGCTCGGTTTCGGTGTGACGGTTTCCGACCGGTACGACACGAGGAGGTCGATCATGAACATGTCCCGCTCGTCCCGCGCGATCCTGTCAGTTTTCCCCGCCGCCGCGGCTGTCTTCACGATATGGGCCCCAGCGGCCGACGCCGGTCCCGGCGACGCCGAGGCCTTCACCTGCCAGCACCTCGTGGACAACGGTGCCGAACTCCACGGCTTCGTCTGCCGGGGGCAGGGCAAGGTGGACCCCGGTGATATCGGACCGCTGAACATCGTGAACAGCGATCCTCAGCCCTCGGCTGCCAAGCGGTACCACTGTGCTCATGGGGTGATCGAGCCTGATAACCAGCCGGGGCTGGTGGACGTGATCGCCCACGTCTGTGCGCCTACGAGTTAGCACCGCTACGCGAGGGTGCGCCTGAGTGAGGGCGCGCCGAGCGTGATTCTGCGCGGGTCGCATGCCTCGCTGAGCGAACCCGCAGGGCTGCGTGCAAGTCGTGTGTGAGGGTGGTGCAAGCGGTCGTCTGCAGAGTGGGCGCATGACGTGGGATGGCGGTTGTCGCGCCGAGGGGAAGACAGTTCTGGTTACCGGGGCGAGTGCGGGGATCGGGTATTTCGTCGCTGAGCAGCTTGCGGCGGTCGGCGCCACCGTGCTGCTCGGCTGTCGGGACACCGGCAAGGGGGAGGTGGCGGTGAGCGCGATTCGCGAGCGGGTCCCGGATGCTCGATTGGGGTGCGTGCGGATGGACCTGGCGGATCTGGCCTCGCTGCCTGCGGCGGTGGATGCGCTCGGTGTCGGCAGGCTGGACGCGGTCGTGCTCAATGCGGGTGTCGCGCTCGACGGTCCCGACCGTCGGCTGAGTGCCCAGGGACACGAATTGATGTTCGCGACAAACCATCTCGGGCATTTCGCGCTGGTCGCTCACCTGGCGCCGAAGCTGGTCGCGGCGGGGCGCGGCCGGGTGGTCACGGTGGGCAGCTTCGCCGCGCGATCGGAACGGCTGGATCTCACCGACCTTCAGTCCGAGCACGATTATCGGCCCGCTCGCAGCTACGGGCGGTCGAAACTGGCCCAGATGCTGTTCGGCTTCGAACTGGATCGTCGGCTGCGCGCACACGGCATCGATACGGCCGGCATCGTCGCCCATCCCGGCGGCGCATTGGATTCACTGACCCCGTCGCGGCCGCCGTTGTTCGTACGCACCACCACCCAGCGCCTGCGCGGGCTGCCCGCGGCGGTCATGGTGCACGGTAAGCACATGGGCGCGGAAAGCATCGTCCGAGCCGTTGTGGACTCCGAGATGGTCGGCGGGCAACTCTGGGGCCCAAGGGTTTTCGGCCTGCGCGGACAACCGCACCGGGAAACACCGCACGCACATATGACCGATCCCGGCACCGCTGCCGAACTCTGGTCCGCGAGTTCGACTCTCACCGGCACCGATCCGTTCGCAGACGTCACCGCGCCGCTGCGGTCATGATCCGTGCGCCACGATCAGGTCGATGGCGACAGCCAGCCGCTCCAGAAACGCCTCGCGGGTGGTGACCTGCTGCTTGATTCCGATCGACGTGCTGATCAAAGTCTGCGCCACGGCGGTCGACCGGGGTGCGATGGCGGTGTCCGTCGATTCGGCCAGGGAAGCATCCAGGAGCGCGGCGAATCGCGAGGGAAACTCGGTCACGGCGGGCCCGAGCAGGTCCGCGTATTCCTCCGCCATGGTGTGGACCTCGCCGCTCATCACGCCGATGTAGCGACCGGTCCACTGGTCGAACGCGTCCAGGAGCCGGTCGCGGGATGGCCGGGTCGTGTCGGCGAGCACCTCGCCGACCGCGGCGATGCTGCGGTTCAGGGCATCCGTGACGGCGGCGGTGAACAGCTCTTGTTTGGAACCGAACAGCAGGTACAGGCCGGGACGTGAGATGTCGGCGGCGCGAGCGACGTCCTCCATCGACGTCTTTCGATAGCCGTACCGCACAAAGGTGTCGAGTGCCGCGGCGAGCACCTGCTCGCGCCGTCCGCCGTCCGTGGGATGCGGGTCCGGTGTGTCCACGTTGGTGGCGTTCATCTGCACACTCTATCTGGTCATGGACGCACTTTACAAAGTATGTAAAAATTGTAAAGTGCAGTGGCGGCGTCCGCCGTGCCGACAGGAGGATTCCGATGACCCGAGATCCACTCATCACCACACGCTTCGACGGTTCGAGCACCGCCGACGATGTAGCTGCCGGTGTCGACCTACGCGGGCTGCGAGCGGTGGTAACCGGTGCGTCCTCGGGGCTCGGGGCAGAGACCGCCCGGGTCCTCGCGGTCGCAGGCGCGGAGGTCACCCTCGCCGTACGCGATATCTCCGCGGGCGCACGCGTGGCCGACCGCATCGCCTCCCGCGGTGCGCATTCGCGTCCCGCGGTGGCCGCTGTCGACCTGGCCGACACGGGCAGCGTGGCCCGTTTCGCGCGGGGCTGGGACGGCCCGCTGCACCTGCTGGTCAACAACGCCGGGCTGGTCACCTCGGGCCTGGAACGAAACGAGCAGGGCTGGGAGCTTCAGTTCGCGACCAATCACCTGGGCCACTTCGCGCTCGCCCACTTGCTGCACCCCGCCCTGGCCGGTGGCGCGGCGGATCGTGGCGCCGCCCGAATCGTGGCGGTGAGCTCCACCGCGCATATGCGCGCCCCGGTCGACTTCGACGACATCCACTTCGAACACCGGGCATACGATCCGCAAATCGCGTATGCCCAGTCCAAGACGGCGAATTCACTCTTCGCCGTCGAGGCTACGAGGCGGTGGGCCGCAGATCGCATCGTCGCCAACGCGGTCAATCCCGGGGGGATCAGGACCGGGTTGCAGCGGAACTTCACGCGGCGGCAGCGCGAATCACTCGACGCCGCCGAAGCCGCCGGCGTGTTCACGTACAAATCCGTCGAGCAAGGTGCGGCAACCACTGTGGTGGCGGCCATTGCCCCGGAGTTCGAGTCGACCGGCGGGCGCTACCTCGACGACTGCCGCGAGGCGTATACCGTCCCCGACGATGCCGACCTCACCGCCCACAGTCACGGCGTCAAGCAATGGGCCCTGGACCCGGACTCCGCGCGTGAGCTCTGGTCGGTGTCACTCGCGACGCTCGAGCTGTGACCTTCGCCGAATCGGCGCGGGCCGTGCCGGTCGGGCCGCAGACTGGTTTCGTGGCGACCGGCGTGGATCGAGCGTTGTTGTTCCTGGACGTCGACGGGACGGTGCTTCCGTACGATGCTGTCGATGAGCTTGCGGGCGAGGTGGATTGGTCCATCTGGCAGCAGCCGATCAACCCCGCACTGTCTCGGGTCAGCGGTGCTCTCGGCGAACGACTGCTGGCCTTGGGATGTGAACTGATCTGGGCTACGGGGTGGGCCGAGGACGCGAACCTCGTCATCGCGCCGATTCTCGGGCTGCCGCATCTGCCCGTGGTGACCTTGCCCGAGTATCCCGAAGGTGACTATTTTCCGGACGGACTACATTGGAAGACAAGAGCTTTGGTCGATCTCGCGGCCGGTCGCCCGTTCATCTGGATCGATGACGAGATCAGGGATCAGGACGAGAAATGGGTTCGCGGTAATCATTCAGGCCGGGCCCTCCTTCATCGGGTCGACGGTATGTGCGGGCTGTTGGACACCGACTTCGCCGATCTCGCCGATTGGCTGCGCGGCTCCACGACGGCTGGGCACTCGTAACGTCGGGCAGCGCAATGCGATCGGATCGAATCACGGTAGAGGCCCGGCAATGGAGACATGTTCGCCGCTTCTGTGCGAGGACGAGATACATTGCGCGGTAAGTGATGCTGCTCATCAATTCCGGTTGCCACGCAACGTATTCGGGTTACGTCAAGGGATCGGGATGAGGCTCAGGATCGGCCCGAAGCCCCAGTCGAGCATGTGTTGCGCGTCGGACTCGGCGGCTGCGTCGCTGGCGGGGGAGCTGTGCAGGACTACACCGATGAGGGGTTGGCCTGCTCGGACCGTTTCGAACAGCAGGCAGGTGCCCGCGGCGTCGGTGGAACCGGTCTTGACGCCGATGGTGCCGGGGTAGTCCCGGAGCAGGAGATTCGTTGTGCGCCAGATGTGGTCGCGGTTGGCGGGGCCGGCGGGCTGGTGGTAGGTCTGCGTGCCGACGATGCCGCGGAACAGGGGCGAATCCATCGCGTGCATACCGAGTTTCACCAGGTCGGCCGGGGTGGAATAGGTGGAGTAGCCGGTCGGGGCGGGCAGGCCGCTCGGGTCGGTGAAATGGGTGTTCGCCAGGCCCAGGCGAGCCGCGGTGGCGTTCATCTCGGCGATGAACGCGGCTTGGCCGGGGCCGTACGCTTCGGCGAGGGTGTAGGCGGCATCGCAGCCGGAGGGGAGCATCATCGCGTAGAGCAACTGTCTGGCAGTCAGCACCTCGCCGGGGACCAGGCCCGCGGTGCTGCCGTCGTATTCGCGGTCGTAGGCGATGATCGCCTGCGGCACGCTGATGGCTCGATCCAGATCACCCGCCTCCAGGACGACCAGCGCGGTCATCACCTTCGTGATACTGCCCATCGGGGCCCGGGTATTCGGCTGTCGCGACCAGCGCACCGCGCCGGTCTTCCCGTCCGCGAGCTCGGCGAACGGCGCCCGCACACCGTCCGGCTCCGCGGATATGGTGGGCAACCAGGTGCGCGAGACGTTCGCGGCGGGTGCGGCAACAGCCGGGCCGGGTGCGATGAGGAGCAGTCCGGAGGCGGCAGCCAGCATCGCTCGGGCAAATGATCGCATCGGCATATTGTGCCGTTCGGCGTGAGTGCTGGGCGGGATTTCGCCGCTCGCCGTCGCGGGCGTCGCACCGGCCCTCGAGACGTGGCGGTCGTCGTCGATGCTCATGCGGAGCGCGCGATGCGACCCGCGTCCGACGCGGGCTCAGCGGCCCAGCAGTTCCGCGATGTGCACCGCCGGCGCGGCATAGGCGAGGACCAGGTTCGGATCGTGGATACGGCCGGAAGTCGCTGTGCAGGTGAGGAGTTCGGAGCCCACGATCTGCCAGGGCGGCAGCCCGCCGGTGACATGCGCCGATGTCCGACGTGGGATTCGTCGCTTCTGCTCGGAATTCTGCGCAGCCGGCCTTCCAAGGGTCTTAACGGATGTTTGTGGCGGTCCGATGCACGTGCGTCGCCCCGGTGCCATGATCGATGCAGGGCCCGGTCTCTTCCGTGTGCCGGGCGGTTCGCGTGGCGGTGCGATATGGACATCTTGGGCATTTTCGGCGTCGTGGTGGGGGCGGGGGTGGTGCTGGCCGGGATCGCGTTCGGGGCGAGTATGCGGGTGGTCGAGCAGTTCGAGCGGGGGGTGGTGTTCCGGTTCGGGCGGGTGCGCGAGGTGCGCGAGCCCGGGTTGCGGGTGCTGATTCCCGGGGTGGATCGGATGCGCAAGGTGCCGGTGCAGATCGTCACCATGCCGGTGCCGGGGCAGGAGGGCATCACTCGCGACAACGTCACCGTGCGGGTGGACGCGGTCGTGTACTTCCGGGTGGTCGATCCGGTGCAGGCCGTGGTCGACGTGCAGGATTACCTGTTCGCCATCGCGCAGGTGGCACAGACCTCGCTGCGCTCGATCATCGGCAAGAGCGATCTGGACGATCTGCTGTCCAACCGGGAGCACCTCAATCGGGGCCTCGAGCTCATGATCGACAGCCCGGCGCTGTCCTGGGGCGTGCACATCGACCGGGTGGAGATCAAGGATGTGGCCCTGCCCGAATCGATGAAGCGCTCGATGTCGCGGCAGGCCGAGGCCGAACGTGAACGCCGGGCCAGGGTCATCACCGCCGAGGGCGAATTGCAGGCCTCGCAGAAATTGGCCGACGCGGGTGAGACGATGGCGGCCGCACCCGCCGCACTGCAACTTCGCCTGCTGCAAACCGTGGTGGAGGTCGCCGCGGAGAAGAATTCCACGCTGGTCCTGCCCTTCCCGGTCGAACTGCTGCGCTTCCTGGAGCGTTCGACACCGGGCGATGCAGCCGCGGAGCCCGGCAAGTCCGCGGAACCGGACTCGTCCCCGCAGGCGGCGAGTGCCGAGAAAGCCGGCGCGGACCTCGAACAGCAGCCCCGCACCAAGGCCGACACCATCGAGATCCTGCAGCCGGGCCCCGCCCGCGAGGATGCGACTGTTCGGCCCGGGCTCGACGAATGACCCGCCGAAACCTCCTTGACGAGCCGCATATCCGGATGTCATTATTGAAAGAGAAAAGGCATTCGCATTGCGGTGTCTGTATGTTTCTGCCCTCGACATCGAGTCGTTTCGGGTGTAATTTTGGATTTCGCGCCGGGGCGCATGCTGTCCAGCTCTCGAAAATGAATTGACTGCGGAAAGCCGCACTGTCTGCGTGTCGCTTTCCGCCCGTTGGTGTCGAGTCAGGTTAGGTCGGTATCCGGCACGGTGCGCCATGAGGAATGCAGCCCACAGGACGAGCAGATACCGCGACGCCCACGTACGGCGTGGTCGCCGCGAGGTGCTGGAAGGACGTATCTTGGCAGTCTCGAGTCAGACCGAAGTCGATACCGTGCGGCCCGCGGCCCGGATTCCGGGCGCGCCCACACGGGTTTCGTTCGCCAAACTCCGTGAACCCCTTGCGATTCCGGATTTGCTGGCCATTCAGACCGAGTCGTTCGACTGGCTGACCGGCGGTCGGGCATGGCGGGAACGGGCCAGGGCCGCGGGAGAGTCGGCCCTGGGGGGCCTGGAGGAGGTGCTCGAGGAGCTCAGCCCGATCGAGGACTTCGCCGCGACGATGTCGCTATCCCTGTCCGATCCCCGTTTCGAGGAGGTCAAGGCCTCGGTCGAGGAATGTAAGGACAAGGATCTGACCTACGCGGCCCCGCTGTTCGTCACCGCGGAGTTCATCAACAACAACACCGGCGAGATCAAGTCCCAAACGGTTTTCATGGGCGATTTTCCGATGATGACCGACCGCGGCACATTCGTGGTCAATGGCACCGAACGGGTTATCGTCTCACAGCTGGTGCGTTCGCCCGGCGTGTACTTCGACGAATCCGTCGACAAGGCGACCGAGAAGACGCTGCACAGTGCCCGCGTCATCCCGAGTCGCGGCGCCTGGCTGGAATTCGATATCGACAAACGCGACACCATCGGGGTCCGCATCGACCGCAAGCGTCGTCAGCCGGTGACGGTTCTGCTCAAGGCGCTCGGCTGGAGCGCCGAGCAGATCACCGAGCGCTTCGGCTTCTCCGAGATCATGATGACCTCCCTGGAGAAGGACAATACGGCGGGCACCGACGAGGCGCTGCTGGACATCCACCGCAAGCTGCGCCCGGGTGAGCCACCCACGAAGGAGTCTGCGCAGGCCCTGCTGGAGAACCTGTTCTTCAAGGACAAGCGCTACGACCTGGCCCGCGTCGGGCGGCACAAGGTCACCAGCAAACTCGGCCTCCAGCCCGCCGCCGAGGGCGGTCGGGTGCTCACCGAACAGGACATCGCCGCGATCATCGAATATCTGCTGCATCTGCATGCGGGCGATGCGACGATGACCGCGCCCGGCGGACAGAAGGTGCCGGTCGAGGTCGACGATATCGACCATTTCGGCAATCGCCGGTTGCGGACCATCGGTGAACTCATCCAGAACCAGATCCGGTTGGGTCTGTCCCGCATGGAGCGCGTGGTCCGTGAACGCATGACCACGCAGGACGTCGAGGCGATCACCCCGCAGACGCTGATGAACATCCGTCCGGTGGTGGCTGCGATCCGCGAGTTCTTCGGCACCTCGCAGTCCTCGACCTTCCTGGACGAACGCAATCCGCTCGCGAGCCTCACCCAGAAACGTCGCCTCTCGGCGCTGGGGCCGGGCGGCCTGACCCGCGAACGGGCGGGCCTCGAGGTGCGCGACGTGCATTACAGCCACTACGGCCGGATGTGCCCGATCGAGACGCCCGAGGGGCCGAATATCGGTCTGATCGGCTATCTGTCGGTGTACGCGCGGGTCAACCCGTTCGGATTCATCGAGACTCCGTACCGCAGGGTCGTCGACGGCCACGTGACGGACCAGGTCGACTATCTGTCCGCCGATCAGGAGGACAGGCACGTCGTCGCGCAGGCGAACGAGCCGCTCGATGCCGAGGGGCGTTTCACCTCCTCGCGAGTTCTGGTGCGCCGCAAGGATTCCGAGGTCGAGCTGGTCGATCCGGGATTGGTCGACCTACATGGACGTCTCGCCGCGCCAGATGGTGTCGGTCGCGACGGCGATGATCCCGTTCCTCGAGCACGACGACGCGAACCGCGCGCTGATGGGCGCGAACATGCAGAAACAGGCCGTGCCGCTGATCCGTTCCGAGTCGCCGCTGGTCGGCACCGGTATGGAACTGCGGGCGGCGATCGATGCCGGCGATGTCGTGGTGAACGAGAAAGCCGGTGTGGTGGAAGAGGTTTCGGCCGACTTCGTCACCGTCATGCACGACGACGGCACCCGGCGTTCGTATCGGATGCACAAGTTCAGCCGGACGAATCAGGGCACCTGCTCGAATCAGCGTCCGATCGTGGACGAGGACCAGCGGGTGGAGCCGGGGCAGGTGCTTGCCGACGGGCCCAGTACCGAGAACGGTGAGATGGCGCTGGGTAAGAATCTCCTGGTCGCGGTGATGCCGTGGGAGGGTTACAACTATGAGGACGCGATCATCCTGTCGCAGCGCCTCGTGGAGGAGGACGTGCTCACCTCGATCCACATCGAGGAGCACGAAGTCGATGCGCGAGACACGAAATTGGGTGCCGAGGAGATCACCCGGGATATTCC
>NZ_BDCC01000075.1 GCF_001613305.1 Nocardia vaccinii NBRC 15922 | reverse complement strand
GCCGCCGCAGAGCTCGAGATCCGCAGCCTCGTCGAGAACTGGGCGCTGTGGCGGGACGCCTGCGACTGGGACCGCTTCCGCACCGTCTGGCACGAGGACGGGCGGATGATGGCGACCTGGTGGCAGGGAGCCTTCGAGGACTTCATCAGCGTGAGTCGCGAAGGGTTCGAGCGAGGCGTCAGGATCCTGCACTTTCTCGGCGGAGCCAGCGTTGATGTCGCTGATGACCGCGCGATCGCGCAGACGAAGATGACGATCTCGCAGCGCGCACCGGTGGAGGGGGTGATCTGCGACGTGGTCTGCACCGGCCGGTTCTACGACTTCTTCGAACGCCGTGAACGGCGCTGGGGGCTGGTGCTGCGCCAGCCGATCTACGAGAAGGATCGTCTCGACCCGCTGGACCCGACCGAGGCGCCGAGCCTCGACCGCGAGCTGCTCGCCTCCTTTCCTGAGGGCTACCGGCATCTCGCGTATCTCCAGGCCGGTATCGGCTACGAGGTCAAGCGCGACATGCCAGGACTGACCGGACCGGAGGTCGAGGCGCTCTACGCGGATGGCCGGACCTGGCTGGCCGGCGGGGTGCTCAACCGCTGATGTCGGAGCAGCAGGACAGCCACTTCAGCCCCGAGCTGTTACTCGACCAAGTGCTGGCCACGTTCGAGAACACCCCCGACCCGCGGTTGCGCAAGGTCATGCAGGCGGCCGTGCGGCATCTGCACGCCTTTGCCAGCGAGGCGGGGCTGCAGACCAAGGAACGGCGCACAGCTATGCGCTTTCTCACGGCTGTGGGCCAGATCTCGACCGAGGTGCGCCAGGAGGCGGAGTTGCTCTCCGACGTGCTCGGCCTGTCCAGCCTGGTGGAGACCACCTCCACAGCCGACGGCGCGACGATCCAGACGCTGACAGGACCGTTCTATGCGGCGGGATCGCCACACCGGGCGTTTGGGGAGTCGATGGTCGAGCGCGACGATGGAGACGCGCCGGCGCTGCTCCGCGGCCGCGTGACCGACCTCGACGGCCGGCCGGTCGCGGGCGCGACGCTCGACGTGTGGCAGAACGCGTCAAACCGGCTGTACGCGATTCAGGATCCCGAGCAACCGGAGTTCAACCTACGTGGCAAGTACACCACCGACGCAGATGGGCGCTACGAGATCCGCACGATCAGGCCGGTTCCGTACACGATCCCCGATGATGGGCCGGTGGGGGCATTGCTCGCGGCGACGGGACGACACCCGTGGCGGGCTGCGCACATCCATCTGCTCGTGACTGCGGCCGGCTTTCGCCCCCTCACGACCGAGGTGTTCGACGCCGAGAGCGACTACCTCGATTCAGATGCCGTGTTCGGGGTCGCACCCGAACTGATCCTGGAGTTCCTCACCGACGCCGACGGTGTCCAGGTGGCGACCTTCGACATCGTCCTCAGCCGCGCCCCTGTATAGAGGACAGGAAAAGAGAGGTCCAAGCAAGCAGATGACCAAGGCGGAGAACCTCCAGCAGATAGTCCCGGAGCATCGTCACCACCTGGCACCCGAAGACTTCGCCGGCCTGGTCGCGCAACTGCCCGCACCGGAGGAGGGACTGTAAGGATCTTCGTGGGCGAGCCGGTGATCGCCTGACTGGTCACTGAGCGCGCGTGGCCAGAGCGAGTGCAACGCATCGGGCAGACCTTTGAGGCCCTCGCAGGCGACGAGGCAGATAATCCTCGACGCCCCAGTTTTGCAGGTCCGACAGGTAGGTGACAGATTCCTTGGCTCCCTCACCTCCGGTGCCGACCCACATGCCCAGGACGTCGCGTTCACCAGCGGTGTCCACGCCGACGGCGACGTAGACGGGCCGGTTGGCGACGCTGCCCTCCGATCGACGCCGACGCACCGAAAGTGTTGTGGGCGTTGGATTTCCAGTTCGACTCCACCGTCGACGGCAAGGCGGTGAGGATCGCCTCGATGATCGACGAACACACCCGCGAATCGCTGCTACATCTGGTGGAGCGGTCGATCACCGCCGAGAAACTCGTGACTGAGCTCCAGGAGGTGTTCACCGCACGTGGTGGTCCACCGAGGGTGCTGCGCATGGACAACGGACCGGAAATGATTTCTCATACGCTGCAACAGTTCTGCGCTGATCGGGTGGGATTGTCTATCCTCCGCCCGGCACGCCGTGGAACAACGGATTCGTCGAATCGTTCAACCGGCGGCTGCGCAGGGCAGATCCGTCGGCGAGGCTTCCCTCGATGCTGGTGGGAGCGCCGATCAGTGGCAATGGCCCGAGTACCTTGATCGATATGCCGAGGATTTCGGTCCAGAAATAGTGGTCGCTCGCGGCTCCGACCGGCTGTAGCCCCAGCCCCGAAGCCGCGGCGACCTCGGCTTGAGCAACGACGTTGGACCGGAATGGCGCGCGCTGTTTCCCGTTCGCAGATATGCGACCTCCCCAGCGGCATAAACATCAAGGGCCGTGGTCATGCACGCGTCGTCTATGCCGATACCGTTGCGGTCAGCCAAACCGGTGCCTGCCAGCCAAGAGGTGTTCGGAATTTCTCCGGCGCAGGTAACCACCAAGTCAGCTGTCAATACGTCACCGCTCGAAAGGGCCACACCGCTGACCGGATCACGAACGAGGGTGGCGAATTCTGTTGTCTGCACTATTCGAACGCCCCGTTCTACGGCGCGTGCGCTGATCACGCCGCTCAGGTACGAACCCAGGACGGGTTCGCAGGGGCGGATCGATATCGATCACGGTGACGGGAATGCCGCGCGCAACGCAGGCACTGGCGACTTCCATCCCGAGGAATCCCGCGCCGACAACGATCACCGCGGTGGCGGTGTCCAGGCGTGGGCGCAATGTGCGCGCATCATCGAGCGTCCGCAGCTCGAGTTCGCCGCGTTGCCCGGGGGCGGCGATGCGACGGGCTTCGGCGCCGCTTGCGATGATCAGCGCACCGTAGGAAAAGGTGTCGCTATCAGCGATTACGACCGTGCGTCGGTCGAAATCAGCGGCCACCGCAGCGGAACGCACGCTAGTGACGTCGAGATCATCGAGCCGTAGCCGAGGGTTGCGTCGGCGGTCGAATCCTCGAGCACAGCCTTCGACAGTGGCGGGCGCGCAGAGGAGCCGTGCGGGTCCGCGCCGATCATGGTGATCGCTCCGCGATGGCCGAGGGCCCGCAATTCGCGGACCGCCGTCACACCGGCGATGGATGCACCGACAACCACGGCATGGCGCTCGCTCACGACGATGCTCGCAAGGCCGCGACCGGGCAGGACACGATAGCCGCACCAGCCGCGGCGACCTGGTCGCCGGGCACTTCTGCACCGTCGAAGCGATAAGTCAGTTCGGCGTCGTCGTCGAGACTGAACACAGCCGGTGCTTGTTCGGCGCACAGCCCGTGTCCTTCACAGCGGTCGTAGCCGATGGCGATCTTCATCGAAGTGCCCTCCTTCAGGCCGGAATCAGTCGCAGCGGCAAACGCGCGTAGCGGTGGATGATGTTGTTCATCGCCCATTCGGGCTCTCCGGCCACCTCGATCCGGTCGACACGTTCGACCAGCGCACGCAGCATGGCCTGGGTCTCCAGCCGGGCCAGCCCTTGGCCCGCGCAGCCATGGGTTCCGTGGCCGAATCCGAGTTGGCGGGTGGCGTCGCGGCGAATATCGAAGGTGTCCGGGGATTCCCATTCGAGTGGGTCACGATTGGCCGAACCGTAGATGACCACGACCCGCGCGTCCTTCTCGATCGGCGTTCCGGCGATCTCGGCATCGCGAACGGCTTTGCGCGAGAACGCGCGGATCGGAGATTCGTATCGGACGACCTCGTTCACTGTGTTAGGGATCAGCGACGGATCCGATTTCAGCAGCCGCCATTGCTCGGGATGGGCGGCCAGCAGATACAACGCACTCGAGATCGCGCTGATCGTGGTGTCCAGTGACGGCGCCAAGTAGTCGATCAGCACCGCCGGGCAGTCGGAACGCGGGATCGTGCCCTCGTCGGCCGCGCGCAACACGTCTTGACCCGCGCCGCCGGGCAGGATCGTGCGATCACGGGCGACCCGCCGAGCGAATCGCATCATCTCGATACCCGAAGGGGTGGATCGCACCGTTTGCTGGTTGATGGGTCCGAGCGCGTCGAAAGTCGCTCCCGCCCAACGTAAAAGGTTTTCGCGGCCTTCGTGCGGCCAGCCGATCAAATCGGGCACGACCGACATCGGGAGCGCGGTCGCCAGCTCGACACCGTCGATGCGACCTTCCGCGGTTGCGGGCCGCGACGACCGCATCCGCCTGCTTGTCGACGGAATCACGCATCGTGCGCAACGCTCGCGGAGCCAAGTGCGGGGACAGCAGCGCTCGACGACGGACGTGGTCGACACCATCGCTGTTCAAGGTGGTTCCGCGCGAGAGCCGGTTAGAGACCGGGTTCAGGCCGACGCCGGCACCAGAAACGAAAGTCGCGTCATCGAGCAGCACCTGCTTGCATTCGGCATACCGCGGCAGCGCATACGCCTTCTGACGGGCCAGCCACACCACCGCTCCGAGCCCCCGCAACCGCTCGTCGTGCGGATAGGTGTCGCGAACCGCCCGCGGCGAATACAGATCCGGCTCATAGGTTGGCACATCGGCGTGCTTACGCATCGGAACTCCTGGAGAAATCGAGGCAACCACCCACGACGGGAACGGAAATCCGTGCGCGCTCGGTGCGCGGTGATGCTCGACGAGGACCGCGCGATCGCCATGAAACCTGATGCTGTGGTGAATGTTTCGGCACCGACAAGGTCGGGCTTCTCGTATTCCGACCATGGGCGGTGGTGTACCTCGAGGGTCGGATTCCGAACTCGCCCCGGCTGTTCGCAATCCAGGGCTCCGTCCCCGCCGCGCAGATCAGCATCGAGATCGCGCAGTCTGCCATCGACCACTCCCTTCACCTTCTGACTATATCGTCACTTACGAAGAAGTTCTCAGTCAAGAGTTTCTGAGGATTTCCTCACAACTGACCGCACGCGACGAACCGATGCCCTTCGACGACGCCCCTTCGACAGTCCGCCATAGGCTAGGAGTTGCTGGACCGCAGGTATCAATGGGCTCGCTTCAAGCAGGCCGTAGAACCGGACCCCGAAGCCCTCTTCGCCGCATCGCTCCAGGCGGGCCTACAGGAATCGCCGGACCCCCTTGACGTCGAACGTGTCCCGGAGCACACTACTGATCCATCGGTATCAGCTACCGATGGTAGCGATGACAAAGAGGAGCTACCTGGCCCTTCATCAGCGCTGTCGAGAAGATGGCCCCACGATGGGCCGAAGCCGCCTCTCGGACCGAAAGAGGTAAGAACGTTGGTGGCGAGACGCCAGGATCCCATTTCCGATCACAGCGACGTGACGGAGTTGCCAGCGAATGCGAGGCCACCCGGCCCAGAATCGACGGCAACGATCGCCGGGCACAATCTTGCCGAGACATCGAAGTCTGCACTTCGGACGTTCGGGCGGGTCGCCGATCTCGCTCGAGAATCGGTTCGTGGCATCTTCACCGACATCGTCACATTGAAGTTCCAATGGCGCGAAATGCTGCAGCAGTCCTGGTACCTCATAACGGTCACCGCGATTCCTGCCGTTCTGATGGCGATTCCCTTCGGGGTCGTGGTGTCCATGCAGGTCGGCAACCTGATCCATCAACTCGGAGCCGACTCCATGGTCGGCGCCGCCAGCGGCATGGGTGTGATCCAGCAGGGAGCACCGATCACGACCGGATTGCTGCTGGGCGGTGCCGGTGCCTCAGCGATAGCCGCCGACCTCGGTGCACGGAACATTCGTGAAGAAATCGACGCGCTGCACACGATGGGGATCAGCCCGGTGCACAGGCTGGTCATCCCTCGGGTTGCCGCGATGCTCTTCGTCGCGCCGCTGCTCAATGTCTTGATTGTCTTTGTCGGGGTTCTCGCTGGTTACGCGATCGCGATCGGCCCCGAGAACGTCACGCCCGGCAGCTATTGGGCGACGTTCGGCTCCTTCACCGCGCTCGCAGATCTGTGGATCTCACTCGCAAAATCGATGCTGTTCGGATTTCTGGTTGTCATCATCGCCTGCCAACGCGGGCTGGAAGCCAAGGGCGGTCCCCGGGGTGTCGCCGACGGTGTGAACGCGGCCGTGGTGTTGTCCGTCGCGGCCATCATCGTCGTCAACCTGGCGATCACCCAGGTCGTGGCCATGTTCCTTCCAGTTCGGATCGCGTGATGACACCAACACCCTATGCACCTCCCGGACTGCGATGGGCCCAGCTCATGTTCATGCGGCGCCGCGAAGCGTTGCGCCCACTGGAATCCATCGGATTCATCGCGGCATTCGTCTGGCAGGCCCTCAGCTCGGTCCCGTTCGTCCTGCGCCGATACCGTCCACAGACAATCCGGACGATCACGGACATCACGTGGGGGCGTGGCTCCATCATTGTGGGCGGCGGCACGGTGCCGGTCTTGATCGTGCTCGGCATCGCCATCGGCAGCGGCGTCGCAGTCCAGTCGTTCGCCACGCTCGACATGATCGGACTGGGCCCGGTGACCGGAGTGGTGTCGGCCTTCGCCAATACCAGGGAACTGGCCCCGATCATCGCCGCGGTGGGATTCGCCGCTCAGGCCGGCTGCCGGATGACCGCAGAGATCGGGTCCATGCGGATATCCGAGGAGATCGACGCGATCGAATCGCTGGGTTTGCGATCAGTGCCATTCGTCGTCACCACCCGCGTGATCGCCGGTGCGGTCGCAATAGTGCCCACGTTCCTCATTACTCTGATCTTGAGCTATTTCGCCTGTTCAACCATCGTCGTTCTGCTTCACGCGCAAGCCTCCGGAGTTTATGAACATTACTTCTTCCAGTTCACCAGCGGTTACGACCTTCTCGCCGCGACAGCAAAGATCTTCGCATTCTCCGTGGTAGTCATCCTGATCCACTGCTACTATGGATTCTTTGCCGCCGGCGGGCCGGAGGGAGTGGGCGTCGCTTCTGGACGCGCGATACGAGCAAGCTTTATAGCGATCATCACCCTCGACATGGTCATGACCATAACCCTGTGGGGCGTGAGCTCCGCGATCGAATTCACCGGGTGAAAGTATGCGAAATTACATCGTGCCGGGTGTCACCGTCAGCTTGCGTGGCGCACGAACCACGGGCTCGTTACTGGTCGCCGCCGCAGTGCTGACCACCGCAAGCATTTACACTTTTTCCGGACAACAAGGAAGCGACGGCCTGGAGGCCCACGTCCGGACGGAGCAGGTGGGCGACGGCATCACGAACGGAACCGTCGTACAGCTCGACGGCGTGAAAGTCGGCAAAGTCGCTTCCATAACGAGTACAGAGAAGGGGCGCCAGCTCGTCACCCTCGATCTCGACCGTTCCCAGATTTCCGGGCTCAACGACGACTTCGAACTCAGCTATGCGCCGGTGAATCTCTTCGGAGTGAGCGCGGTGGTCATCAAGCCGACAGATGGCGGTCCACAGCTGAAGGACGACGCAACCATCGACCTGACCGGCGCCAATTCGAGCAAAGTCAGTGATTTCACCCTCGGCCGACTGTTGGAGACGCTGACGGCGGAATCGACGACAGTGCTTACACCCCAGCTCACGGACTTGCTTACGACCGCAAGCAGCGACCTCCGCAGACTAGCGCCGTTCCTGGAATCGATGATGGTCCTCACCAGAACCGCGGTCGACGCGCAGCGATATACGCCGACCTCGGTGATCGACCACTATTCTTCCTTCGCCGATGGCCTGGGAAAATACAGCTCCTCCACCTTGACATTGATGCATTCAATTCTCAACATCGAAGTCTTCGTTCACGAGCGTGACCGATTCGACGCGACAATCGCCATGTTCGACCGAGCATTTCCCGCGATGGGACACGACGGCGACGTCACGCGTGAGTATTTCGGTCCGTATACGGACATGTACACACCCGTCATGACCGCCCTAGCAGCGACGCTTCCCGATCCAGCGACCTCACGTGCGCAACTCACCGACTTGCTGTCCCGACTGGATCGGGCCTTCGCTGATTCGCCAGAAGGCCCGGTGATGAACTTGGACGTCGTATTGCGCGGAGTACCCGGTCTGGCCATTCCGTTGCGGGCGCAGCAGGCCCTCGAGGCCGGAGGCAATCGATGACGAGATTGACGATTCGGGGCATCGCCGCCCGACTGATCCTCTTCACCGCCGCGATGGCGGTCTTGCTGCTGATTGTCGTACAAGCGATCCAGCGGCCGGTAGCAGGCGAAACAAGTATGTACTCAGCGACCTTCACAGATGTCAACGGCCTGAAAACAGGCGATGACGTCAGGATGTTCGGCGTCCAGGTGGGAAAGGTCACCAAGATTTCGATCACGGGCTCTGCGGCTCGCGTCGAATTCACCCTGCAAAATAAGCACCCGATCTACGAGGAAAGCACGGTTGCTATTCGTTTCCAATCTCTGGTCGGACAGCGGTACATCGACATACGCCAGCCCGATGAACCCGGCAATCGGCTCCCCTCCCACAGCGCGATCAGCTCCGACCACACTGTCCCCTCGTTCGATATAACGCAGCTCTTCAACGGCCTGCAGCCGGTCCTGTCAGAGCTTTCCCCGGGGGCGATCAACCAGTTCGCCGAGAGCACGCTTGCGGTGATCAACGGTGACGGCTCGGGCATCGGGTCGGCGATGGACGCCCTTGATCAGCTCAGTCGTTACGCGGCCGATCGACAGACAGTCATTTCGACGATCATCAACAATCTATCGACGATATCCGATCAGATCGGCGGTAAATCGCCTCATCTCGTCACTCTGATCCAACAACTCGCGGGAGTCTTCGAGGTCTTCGAACAGAAGATCGACGGGTTGATCGATTTCGCCGACATCGCACCCTCAGGGCTCGGGCCGCTGAACGACCTCCTGGGCACGCTCGGTTTGACCGAGAACAGCGGACCCGATCTGCGGGCATTGTTCCCCGATCCCGAACAGGCAGTCGACCTGCTCGGGAAAGTCCCGGGCCTGATCCAGTCGCTCTCGGCCCTACTCCCTCCGGCCCTGCCCGCAGGGCAAGTGAACCTCACTTGTTCCAAGGGCAAGAGCCCAGTTCCGGAAGCGTTTCAGGTACTCATCGGCGGGCAAAGGATAGCAATTTGCAAACCATGAAGAATCGATCCGGGCCACCCCGCACGCAGTCCGCTCAGGATCACCAGCAACTCCGGCTCGGGGTGGTCTGCGCAGCCGTTCTCGTTCTCGTCCTTGCCGTGACCAGCGTCATCTATGTGCTCCCTATCGGTTACACCACCTACAATGCCGATCTCACAGAGGCACAGTCGGTCAAGAGCGGCGACGAAGTACGGCTGGCGGGAATCACAGTCGGCAAGGTCACCAGCCTCGAACTCCGGCCCGACCGGGTGCACATGACCTTCACGGTGAAGCGTCAGATCGCCGTCGGTGATCAGTCGACACTGGACATCCGCATGTTGACGGTCGTCGGCGGACATTACATCGCACTGACCCCTGCGGGTTCGAAACCGCTGGGCGACAGGGCGATACCGCAAGACCGGATCCGATTGCCGTACAGCCTGTCGCGAACATTGCAGAACGCCGCGCAGCCGATCGCCGAGGTCGATGGTCAGACCATGCGTGAAAGCGTCGCGGCGCTGAATTCGGCACTCACAACCACACCGGACGGACTTCGAAACGTCGGACGTGCGGTCGACTCCCTTGTTTCTGTACTCAACCAGCAACAGACGCAGGTGTCTCGAGCGCTCAGCGTCGCAGACGAGTTCCTCACAGTTATCGACCGAAACCGATCGTATTTCGGTGTCTTCGTTCGCAAAATCGGTTCCCTCGAAACAAAGACCGTTGCCAAGAAGGCCGAGATAACGGCAAGTCTTCAAATCATCAAGGAACTCATGGAACGGATCGAGCAAATGGAGCCGACTTGGCAGGAGGTATTTCAACCGGTCCTCCACAAACTGACCGAAATGGGTCCATCTCTGCAAACCTTGCTCCGGCAACTCGATCAAGCAGTCGCGAGCCTGAACACCGCGCGCGACAAGATCCAAAGCGCGATCAGCCCCGGAGGCGGACTGACCATAGACCAGTCCGCAGTCACGCTAGCAGCGCCGGCGGTCTGCGTTCCCGTTCCAGGAATGAGGTGCTGAGAAGTGAGGAACCTCGTCGCATCACGTGGCTTTCTGTCCATCGTTGTGGCCGCGATCATTGCTGCTCTCGCGGCCAGCTTTTACGTGATCACCACCGATCCGCTGCAAAAGAAGCTGTCCTACTGCGCGCTGATGCCGGACTCGATCGGTCTCTATATCGGCAACCACGTGACGGTCCGCGGCATCCCGGTAGGTGCGGTCACCGGTATCCGTCCCGAGGGCACCGGCGTTCGAGTCGACTTCGACATCGCGCCCAGCTTCCCGCTGTACGGGGATGTCACAGCGACCACGGTGTCGGACACCATCGTCGCGGACCGCGATCTGGCAGTCCTCGGTGAGCCCACCGCACAGAACAAGTGGCAATCGAACACCTGCATAACCAAGACCTTCACGCCCAAAAGCCTCACCGAGTCACTATCAGCGTTCTCGAAGTTGGCCGGCGAACTCGGCGGCGACGGCTCTCCCGGCAACGACGAGATCCGAAAGGGCGTCGCAGCCATCGACGCGGCCACCTCAGGGACCGGGCCGCGGTTGAACGAACTGATCAATCAGCTCGGTGCCGTGCTGCATTCACCAGACGCGGCAATCGGCCACATCGGGGATCTCATCGATGCGATGGCATCCATAACGAAGGCCATGGCGTACAACTGGGAAGATATCAAGGTCGCGATCGTCAATGCGGAACCCGGCATCGACATGATCAACACCGTGTGGAATACGGTGAGCGAAATAATGGATTCGCTGGTGCTTGTATTTCCCTGGTTCAATTCGATAACACTGGAATACGGCAGACCGATCTTCAACTTTCTCGACGCGGTCGGCCCATCATTCAATCAGATCGCGGCCCAAGTGGGCACCCTGCAGCAACTCGTGGATATGATTCCTCCGATTGTCGACGCGTTCGAGCGCGTCACCGACCCGGCGACCGGTCAGATTCGGCTCACCTATGCTCAGCCGAAAGTTGCGCTCTCCCAGCCGCTTGCCGACATGATCTGCGCCCGGGCCAATGCTGAAACCCCCAGCCATTGCCACACTACCGATTCCGGACTTGCCCATGTCGATCTGGTTCCATTGATCCTTGGAATGGCAGGTGCGAGGTGACAGTGCTGCGAGTTTGGACAAGCCTGACGTTGACGACAACCGCGGCCGTGCTTCTCGGCGGATGCGGGATCGACCCGGCGGCCGTGCCGATCCCGGGAACCACCGTCGACGGACCGACCTACTCGATAAACATCGAATTTTCGAATGCGCTGAACCTGCCCACTCAGGCGAAGGTTGTAGCCAACGGCGCGCGCGTCGGCGCACTACGAAATGTCACAGTTGTCGACCCCACCCCCGGGCATCCTGGCCGAGTCGTCGCCGATGTCCGCTTGATGAAGTCCGTGCGCCTCCCGATCGGTACCACCGCGCAATTGCGGCAGGACACCATCTTGGGCGATGTCTATATCGGGCTGGCGTCGCCGGTCGGCGATGACGGTCCCACGATCCCGCCCCACGGGACGATCACTTTGGATCACACAAAGCCCGCAGCACAGATCGAGGACCTCATGGCGAGCATGTCGACATTCGTCACCGGGGGCTCGATGCAACGCATCACCGATATCGTCAACAGCGCCAACACCGTAATGCCCGCCGACTCGAAGGAAACAGCACGCATCTTCGGAGTGGTCGGCAACGACATCCGCGACCTTGCGGACAACGTCGACTCGGTCGACCGGATGCTCGCGGCGATTCAGTCCGATCTCCATGTCGCACTGGATAATTCGGCGGCGCTCGACGACCTGCTGACCGAACGCGGAACGACCACGCTCACCGCCAACGTGCGATCGCTGATCGGGACACTCGGCCTGCTCGGGAACTTCGGCATCATCGGCCACGCGGTCGCTTGGCTGGGCCCCTTCTTGACCGCTAGCAATTCTGCGGCCAAGGCGTTCGTTCCACTGTTACTCGCCGACGAGCCGTTCGATACCAGCGCACCGTCGAATCTGAACCGGCTGGAGAAGCTGCTACGCGAGAAGATCATTCCCTTCGCGGCGAGCGGACCCAAGATCAATGTGCGCGGCGTCCGGACCGAAGTGGATCCCAGGTCGAAAGTTTCGAAGAACGTGCAGGTAGACAGCATAATCGGCACACTGCGTATGATCGGAGCTGTTCGATGAGCAAGGCTGGCACCGCTACCTCGATGGGTGCGATCCTGTGCATCCTCGTTGGCGGGATCACATATCTGACATTCGGTGTCGCAAAGATATCCGGACCGGAATCTCATCTCACGGCGACTATGACGCTGCCGAACTCCGGGGGGCTCGTTCCGCGATCAAAAGTGCTGCTGTCGGGGATCGAAATCGGCAAAGTGACCGATGTACTTCACAAAGGACAAAACGTCACTGCGACACTGGAGATCGACGATCGATACCACGTCCCCCTGTCCGGGTCGGCACGGATCGAAAGCCTGTCCTGGCTCGGCGAGCCGTATCTGGAGTTCACTCCGACCAACAACAGCGACGGCCCGTACCTCCGAGACGGCGGCACCGTCGACGCCAAGCAGGTGACCGCCCCGGTCTCGATACCCGACGTCGCGAAGGCCCTCACGAAGCTCATCCAGCAGATCGACCCCGACGAGATCAACTCGATCGTCGGCACATTCACCACGGCAATCGCCGGCACCGAAGCCGTGATGCCCGACATCACGCGCGCCACAGAGCTTTTGGCTCAAACGCTGCTCAGTCGCACCGATCTGATCCGCCAGATGATGCATGATCTCCAACTTCACGTGGACGACATGGACTGGGCCGGACCGGCATTGTCGAGAGCCTCGGTGCCCTGGGGCGAGTTCGGTCCACGGACCGCTGAGGCGACCGCGGCGATGACTCGGCTGATCCGGTCTGGTCCCGATGTGCCCGAGGTGTACCTGACCGATACAGATAAGGAGGTCGGGTTGGTCCCGTTCTTCGAGGAATACGTGGAGAAGATGAACAATCTCGGCCCGGACTTCCTGACCTTGGCTCCGGTCTTTCAGCCGGTCGCCACGAGCATGACCCGGGTCATCAGCAATCTCGATCTCGGGAGCTTGATCGAACAGGCTCTCAACACTACGGATGACGCCGCGGTGAAACTGCAGATCAACGTCAAATAGACGAGCCGTCGACGGTTCGACGAGAAAGTAGGCGACACCGATGTCCACAGATACAGCAACCACGACGGGCGAGGCCACGGCTTCCCCAGCAGAAGATGGCATGGCGCCGCCAATCGCTGACGTCGATGAAAAGCTCATACCCGTCGCCAAGCCTGGCTCTGCGGCCAGCTCGGTTTCGATTCCGAAGTCGACGCTCATTGCAGCTACGGCAGCCACGGTTCTACTGGTGATTTCTGCGGTTTTGGGCGGGCTCCTCTGGTCCGCCAAGAGCGAGCTCGCAGACAACAACAAGCGGGCGAGCGACCAGCAGCATGCCGAGCAAATCGCTTCCGACTACTCCGTCGGTGCGGCGACCATCAAGTTCGATGACATCAACAGCTGGATCGGTCGGCTCAAGAACGGCACCACTCCCCAGCTCGCCAACAAGTTCGACGCCACCGCGCCCAAACTCGAGCAGATTCTCACCCCTCTGAAATGGACCTCCACGGCCAGCCCCATCACAGCCAAACTGGAATCGCGCAACGGCGATATCTACAAGGTCAATGTGTTCGTCAACGTCTCGTCTACCAACGCACAGAACCCCGACGGGGCTCAGACCACGGTCACATACAACGTGACCCTCGACAAGAGCTTGGGCTGGAAGATCACCGACGTAGGCGGGATCAACGCCGCCTTGCCGACAAAGTGATCAGAAATACTTCGGTTGGCGAACGCCTCCCTGACGAGCCGACTCCAAGAGCCAGTCGCTGACCTCGTGAGATTCTCTCGTGCCCAACAGAACCCCGTACCGGGCGTTTCAAAAGTGCTGCGCCCGTGGCGATTACGCACGCCCATCTGACCTCCCGCGCGCCGATATGCACACATCGCAGCCGTTGGGTGGCAACGCATCTCATACCGCTGGTATCGGATATTGGCGTCCGAATTGCCACAACTCCTAGCGCTGAGCGAGGGCAAATCCCGGGAAACTTGCGGCGATCTCAGGATGTTCACCTGCTGATTGACCGTGACGTGTTACTTCCGAGGCTCGTCGATGCACAGTTCTGAACCATCGATATCGGATACCGTCGGTAGGAAGTTGCCATAGCTCCCAGATCAGACAGCCGTCGGGCCCCAACCCCCGCAGGGTGACGAACACCCCCTGACCCACTTGATCTCCAAAAGTGAATATCGATTCAGTTTTTTGAAAGGAGTGCTCGGTGGTCGATCAACACGACCGAGACAGAGAAGCACACGAAGAGCCCGAGCGCACAGTTCGAGACAACAAGGGAGACCGCCGGATTCCCGGGCGCGCACTGGGACGTCGGAACTTTCTGCTCGCCGGTACCGCCGTCTTCTCGAGTGCGTGGATCACAGGTCCCTACGTCGCCGCTGACGCGGATCCGAAAGTCCCGCAACCGGATCCGAGTGTCGACCTCACCGCCCCTCCATCTCCCCGCGTCGAGCCGTTCGTCGACGATTTGGCGATCCCGTCCGTCGTGCGAGGAAATCAGTCGATGGCCGTCGGAACCGCGAGTCATCGGTTTCACCGTGATCTGGGTGTGGCACCGACATGGTCCTATGGCGGTAGTCCCTACCTGGGGCCGACGATCGAAGCCCACGCCGACCAGCCGATCGAAATGCGATTCACCAATTCCCTGGGCCCCCATCTGTTCGCCGACCAGGTCGATACCTCGATGGACGACACCACCGACCTGGACCGCGCAGCACCCCGGGTAACGGTGCACCTGCATGGAGCCGTGACGGCTCCCGACATGGACGGCCACCCGGAAGACACCTTCCGGCCCGGCGAATCGAAGGTCTACCGGCACGAAAACCGCCAGGATGCTGCCACCTTGTGGTACCACGACCACGCGATGGGCATCACTCGCCTCAATGTTGTTGCCGGCCTTGCCGGTATGTACTTTTTGCGGGACCAGTACGATACGGGCACAGCCGCCAATTCTCTCGGCCTGCCCAGTGGCGAGTTCGAACTCCCCCTGGTGATCGCCGATCGCCGTTTCAACGAGGACGGTTCGCTCCGATTCCACACCACACGCTTTGTTCAGGATGGACATTGGGAGGGAGGAATGCTGGGCGATCTGATCACCATCAATGGGGTCGTCCATCCCCGCATGAACGTCGCCGGCGGCATGTACCGCTTTCGTGTCCTGAACGCATCCAACTTCCGCGAGTATCAATTGGCGTTCAGCAACCGTGCCCGGTTCTGGGTGATCGGCAACGACACCGGCTTGCTCGACAGCCCCGCCTACATTCAGGAGTTCGCTCTCGCGCCGGGCGAACGGCTCGACATCGTGGCCGACTTCACGGGACTCCGCTCAGGGGACACCGTCGACCTTGTAAACACCTATCAGTACCCGACCGGATTGCAGCAAGTCCTCGGCGCCCAGACGATCCCGACACTGATGCGGTTCGTCTGCAACGGCACGAATGGATTCACCACTGCACCGCCGGCGACATTGCGAGGCGGACGACGACGGCCACCAGCGTTGCCACCGCTCCGCACCCCGGATCGACGTCGCGTCGTCACAATCAACACCGAACTGGCGATGAATCGGTTGCCACCGGTGACGCTGAACATGAACAACCTGTGCTACCACGATGACCCGATCCCGGATCCGCGCCAAGGCACCACGGAGATATGGGAGTTCGTCAACGTATCCGGTGAGGCGCACCCGATGCATCTGCATCTGGTGAAGATGCGGATCGTCAACCGCCAGCCGTTCGATGTCCTCGGATATCTCGCGGCAAATCCCCGTCCGCCGGTCGGTACGTTCTGGGCACCTGAGCCTGACCGCTTCCTGAATGGCGCACCGCAGCCCCCAGAGGCATGGGAAACGGGTCCTAAAGACACCATCACGGCCCCCTTCGGCATGGTTACCCGAGTGTCTGTCACCTTCCCCAGCGCCGACGAATTGGGATTCGACCCGGACGCGATGTTCAGCATTTCCGCAGGAGATGACGGCATGGGGATGAAAATGAAGATGGGGATGGCTCAGGGTTACGTGTGGCACTGTCATCTGCTCGATCACGAGGATGACTGCATGATGTCGCGTTTTCGCGTGCACGCGTAATGATCGCCTCAGGTTGCCTGCGTACCTCCTTCCTCGGGAGGGATTGCAGACCGGCCTATGCCGGGTGTTGCGGGTGCGATGGTGTCGAAGAGGTTGGCACGGCCGCACATATAGCGATGGTTGTCGTATTTCTGGAGGAGAGCGATCGGGCGCACCGGGGCGTATTCGGTGACGGTGAGACGCCGGAGGCAGTGAGGATGGCCTGGGCGGCGCGTTTGCCGGATTCGTCGGCTCCGTCCATGGAGTCGCCCGTGAGGATGTTGCGGGTGTAGGCGCCGGCGACGAACATGTTCGCGATCGCGGTGGCGGAACGGGGTTGGCTGGCTCGACAGGACTGGGTGGCGGCGAATAGCGGTTCGTCGAGTCGAAGCTGGTGAACAGCGTATTCAGTCGCGGCACTTTGCGGTTGAGCAGGAGCCCGATCGACGCCCCGTCGATGCGTCGCAACCCGGCGATGCGACCCAGAGCAGGGTCAGCGGCGGCCAGGGCCGAGTCACGAGGGCAGCGGCCTTGTCGAAGGGGACCGCCACGACGTACCAGTCGGCCTCGATCCGGGTTTCGTGGCAGGTCATCCGGGACCCGCGCGCCGGCGACCTCTCCGTCGCGGAAGTCCAGTCCGATCAGGGCGGTCCGTAAATGAATTCTGGTGCCGAGACTGCGCAGGTGACGTGCCCACGGCCAGCAGCGCCAGATCCGAGACGGTGAACCGACGGGCCAATGCCGACAGCTGCCTCGCCGACCGCGGCAGGCCCGTCAGCAGCCGACCGTGGGAAGGCAACGTAACCACGTGGACGGTCTCGTTGAACCGCATCGCGATCGACAAGTCCGCGGGACCGGTGGTGAGATTGTCGGCGACGGTACGACCCATCGCCGGTGGGGATGCGAGCGAGAGTGTCGCCCAGATTCGGGTACACGCGGCTGAAGAAATGCCCCGCACGCTTACCATCTCCAGCACCGTGACCGGATCCGAGTTCAGTCCGCTCCGGGCGCGGAACGGGCGCTCCAGCCATCGGTCGACCATGCGAGCGCCGTACCACTGCCAACTTCTTCTCATGGCCACATCCCTTCCGCCATCAGAGGTTTCCGCCGCACCGAGGCGCGGCGGAAGTCAGCCCTCCTGACGCCGCAAGGTCGCGGCACCCCCGACAAGGGTGAGCATTCCGAATCCGACAACCGCGAGGAGGTCGAGCCACAGTGAAGTGGTCGGTTCGGGGAAACTGCCGACCTCACTCATCGCCGACGCGACGTATCGCAAAGGCATGGCGTCACTCACCACCCGCAGCACAGGAGACATCTCCTCGCGCGGCCAAATCAGGCCACATAGCAGGGTCTGCGGGAGCGCAACAATCGGAGCGAATTGCAGGGCTTGGTATTCCGTTCGCGCGAAGGCGCTGGTAAACAGGCCAAGGCAACATCCGAGGACGGCCGCGGCGACCGCGATGAGGAGCACGGTCAGGATATGCCCTTGGCTGCGCAGTCCGAGCGCGCCGTAGGCAACGGCGGTCGCGATAGCGGCTTGCACCGCGGCCAGACCCGCGAACGCGATCGCATAACCGAACAGCAGATCCAGCTTGTGCAGAGGAGTGCTGAGCAATCGCTCGAGAGTGCCACTCACCCGTTCACGCAGCATCGCGACGCTGGTGACCAGAAACATCGATGTGAAGGGAAAGACTCCGAGGAGCATGAGCCCGATCTGGTCGAAGATGTCGACCCGCTGGTCGAACACGAAGCGCAGCAACAACAACAGCAGGCTGGGGGTGGCGAAGATCAACGCGAGTGTGCGGCGATCGTGACGCACCTGGGCAAGCACCCGAACCGCGGTGCCGAACAGTAGGGAAGCCGACATCACGCCACAGCCTCTCGCGGTTCGGACGCGTCTTCTCGCTGCAGAATCAGACGGACGAACGCATCCTCCAATTGCGTGGCACCGGTGGACTCGCGCAGTTGCTGCGGGGACTCGTCGGCAAGCAGTTGCCCAGCCCGGAGCAGCAGTAGCCGCTCGCAGCGGTCAGCCTCATCCATGACATGACTCGATATGAGCAGAGTCGTTCCACCGCTTGCCAATTCATGGAACTGTTGCCAAAGGTCCCGTCGTAACACCGGGTCCAGCCCCACCGTCGGTTCGTCGAGGATCAGCACCGAGGGTTGTGCGATCAACGCGCAGGCAAGCGACGCCCGGGCGCGCTGCCCACCGGACAAAGCGTCGACTCGACGATCCGCGCACTCGATCAACCCGACGTCGCGAATCACCGTATCGACCGCAGCCATGCCCGTGCCCTGAATGAGCGCGAAATACCGGACGTTCTGCCGAACGGTGAGATCGTCGTAGACCGAGGGCTGTTGCGTCACATACCCGACCTGCCCGCGCAGCCATGCGGCACCCGCGGGCCTCCCGAGCACACGAACCGTCCCCGATCTGATGCGCTGCACTCCGACGATCGATCGCAGCAGCGTTGTCTTACCGGAGCCGCTCGGCCCGAGGAGTCCGGTCACGGTCCCGGGGGCGAGCGTGAATCCCACATGGTCCAAAATCAGTTGGCGCCCACGGTGCACGACCAGATCACGCACCTCGATCGCTGGCTCGGTCATCTCGTATTCCTTTATCGGGTATCGGATTTGGATCTGGCGGCGATCGGTGACACCCGAAGATCCAATGTCGCCCCACCGGGGAAGGTCAGCACGGTGTGTATCGGAGTGTGTGCGCCCCGGACCCGCACCCAGGTGGCGAGCGAGGCGCCCGAGTTGGCTGCGGGGAGCAGCGCGGTCATCGCCGAGGCCGGCACCTTGGCCTCGATCCGAAAGGCATCGATGCCGTCGGCGTCTTGTCGGGCAACAGTTCTCGTATCCTGCAACTCGTCGAGCATTTTCGCGAGACCATTGTCACCGATCATCGAGGTAAGCCGTGGAAGCCCGCCGGCCTCTGCCACCGGCATTCGTGTGCCATCGGCGTTGACGGTGAAAATTCCGTCGCTTGTCTCGGCGAAGTGGATCACCTGTGCGGACGTCGTCGTCACCGAGCCCGTTCCCGAACTCCCGCCGTCGAAGAGATCGGCCTGCAGGGCACGGACCGGAAACCCGGGTACCGCACCCTCACTCTGCAGCGCAATGTGCGCCGACTTCAGATACCGAACGCCGATTGCGGCATCGCGCACCAGCAGGTCGGCGTCCGGCAGTCCGCCGGAACCGTCGCCGCAGCCCGCTATCGGTAGCGCGACAAGCACCGCTACCGCTGCCCATACCAGCCGGATACGCAGCACAGGACACTTCCCATCGTCGAACCTCGCACGCCAGAAACAGAATTGAATGAGCTACTGACCTGCGATCAGGCCGGTGGCTCCATGACGATCACCGGAAACACGCGGCCGACTCTGGCTTCTGCTTTGGGTTGATGCTTGGCCATCGGGGACTTCTCGACTATCAGAGCCGTCAATTTCTCCCGCTCTTCCCCTCGAGCCTCCCGCGCGACAAGGTGTCGAGTTTCCTTCTTGATGGTGACTTCGACGTTGGGGTTCGCGACCAGGTTGAGGTACCACTGTGGATGCGTCGGCCCCGCCATGTAGGAGGCGACGACGACGACCATGTCGTCTCGAACGATCGGCGCACCCACCATCGATGTTCGTCGCTCACCCGACTTACGTCCGATGGTGGTCAGCGCGACCGTCTCCACACCGCCCATCGAGTGGCCGATGCGCCCACCCGTTTTTCGGAACAGCGCTTGATGCATCTTGTTGAAGCTCCGCATGAACGGATCCAACTTGCGCGGCATTGTTTGGTCCTTTCGAAGATTGCCGATCCGTCGGTGCGACGGCGGCGCTGGTCGCACCCGAGACGATGGGGCGTCTGATGACCAGAGGTTTGCGGCACTCCGTTACCGATGGTATCTGATACCAATGGTAGGATTCTGCACGCACCGCACCTTCCACGTCAAGAGGCGCCAACCAGCACGTGACCGAAGAGGACTACACCTCCCGCCCACTACTGAGGATGTCGTCATTGATGAGCGAAGGTTCACCCGCGCAGTCGACCCTTTTTCACATCCCGCCGATGCCTACACTTACGCGTCAACGCTGAGCATCAGCCCGCACGGCGAATGCAGCGGACCGAAGTTACCTGATACCATCGGTTTCGGACACCGAGTTCGACAGGCGACAACAGACGAGGAGTGAGCTGCGGTGGGCGACGGGCGAACAGATCGCTGGGTGGAACACCGCGCAGAGGTGCGTCGCCAACTGGTCGAATCCGCGATACGAGCGATCGAGCAGATCGGGCCACAGGTGAGCATGCGCGAGATCGCCGCCGAGGCCAAGGTTCCGAAGCCCACGCTCTATCGGTTCTTCACCGACAAATCGGAGTTGGCCAAGGCCATCGGTGACCAAGCCAGAGACGATGCGCTCCAGCAGTTGATGGCAGCCCAGCAGCCTTCGATACAAACTGTCGGCGACGTTATCCATGTGGCCGTCCTGGGGCACGCGACGGCGATCAACGGTTATCCGAATGTATTCAGGTTCTTGATGTTCGGGCTCGACAACGGAGGATCCAACGCACTGGAGAACTCCCGTGTCGTCGCAGGCACGATCGCTTCGCTTCTGGAGACGATCATCGAGGGGTTCGGTGGCGGTAAGGCCGACGTGTCATTCTACGCCTCCACGATCGTCGGAGTTGTTGCGGGGGCTGCGAATTGGTGGATCAACGGCCAAGAACCGCGCGAGTCGGTCGATGCGTTCGTCGGGCGCCTGGAGCCCGCGGTCCGATCGATCGTCGAACTCGCGGCCACGACCGTCGGCATAACGGTCGACTTCGATGCGCCTGTGGCGCGCCTACTGTTGCACGGGCCGTCCACAGCGCCGCAACCGAGCTGAGCGCGTCAATTCCCCACTCCCGCAGCGAGTTGGGATACGCATGGACAGCCAGTGCCATGGTCCGGGCCGGCGATCGAACGTGCCCCCGCTGTCATCTCTGCACGGGCCACTCGAGGTCCGGGGAACAGTTGTTCGCAGGGAAGGCGCGGCAGCCGCCGAAGGTCGTCGATCGTCTCGTGTACGAGTTCGAGTGCGAACCAAGGCTTGTGCCGCCAATCAAGGATCAGGTGATTCGCTGCGGCCACAGTCGCCGCATAGTCGAAGGCTATGCCGCCCAGCCAGATTCGCACATGGACATCACTTCGGGCGGGAACCGTTCAAATGCGCACGACGAACCCACAGGTCAGGCCAGTTCGCCGGACAGACCGGGCAGGTCGAAAGTAGCATCAAAGGATGCGATCGATACGCAAATAGACTGGGGCCGTTCCTCGTTCGGCCCGCTCTGCTCCGTTTCGTTGAATAGCCAATCCGCAGTTCAACGGGCATTTCGTACGGCAAGAACGATTGGATTCACTCGTGATCGCCGATTCGCTGGCACCCAGCAGAACGTCGACAGGACGTCGCGGAATCACTAGCGATGGGGCAACCGCCGAAGGGCCGGTCAGCCATGCGCGCCTGCTTCGTCCTCCCCCACGATCTTAAACCCCCTCATGAGTCCCACCCCATCGCACCTAAGCTCGCCTTCCGACAACGAAGGAGCCTATTCGTTCGCGCGCATCCGTGCCGCCGGCCAGCAGCGCGATCGTGGCTGCCTCGTCACCGAGGTGTGCATCCAGCGATCGAGATGGTGCGGCCCGGACGAGGCGCCGCGCCTGGCCGAGAGCCGGAGCCGACTCCTGCACCAAAGAGGAGACCACTGCTGTTGCGTGAGAATCCAATTCGGCATTGGGCACGATGGCGCCGACCAGTCCCCATTCCCACGCGGTGTCCGCGTCGACGACCTTGTTCGATAGCAACATCTGCAGCGCGCGACCGGTTCCGATGACGCGGGGCAACCAATAGCTCACGCCGCAATCCGGGCTCAGGCCGACACCCGAGTACGCGGTACGGAAGCGCGCGGACTCCGCGCACAGGACGAGGTCGGCCGCCAGCACGAGGCCGAGTCCCGCGCCTGCGGCAGCACCCTGCACCGCGCCGACGACCGGAATCGCCAAGCCCGCCAACCGGCTCAACGCTCGGTGCATCTGCTCGGCAAGCTCGGCGGCGAACGCACCGGTGTCGGCCGCGACCGCCATGGCGCTCAGATCGCCTCCGACACAGAAGTCGGCACCTTCGGCTCGTAGCAGAACTGCCTTCAGGTGTGGGAGTTGCTCTATCTCGGCGACCGCGCGGGCGAAGGCCCGGGCCGTGGGCAAGTCGATGGCGTTGGACCGGTGCGGCCGATTCAATGTCAGATGGGCTACCGATCCGACGACGTCGAGCAGAATCGGCTGCGTGGGTTCATCTCGAGGTGCGGTTGTCTCGTTCGCGGCAGTCGACTTTCGAGTCCTTGTTCGATGGGATGATTCAACGTGCGGCCCGCGGACCGACGGAATCGACGGACGCCGCGCGACCACGATCGATCGACACGGGTGCCGTTCGAAACCGTCCCCGACGGTCAGCCCTCACCACGCCGCACGAGAGCCGACCCGCCGGAAGAGGTCGCGGTGCCCGGGCGACAGCATGCTCGACGCCGGCCGCGCTGACTACCGGGAAGTAGAATCGACTGTCACAACGCTCGTAGTCTCGGTGCCAGGTCACGTGCGAAGTGGTCCAGGAAGCGGCGTTGATCGTGGCCTGGGGCGTGAAAGACCAGGTGGTTCAGGCCTGCGTCGATGTAGGGCTTGATCTGTTCGACGGCTTCGTCCGGGTCGCTGGCGACGATCCACCGTTTGGCGATCTGTTCGATCGGCAGCGCGTCGGCGGCGGCCTCCATCTCGATCGGATCGGTGATCGAGTGCTTCTGTTCGGCAGTCAGGGACAGAGGCGCCCAGAAACGCGTATTCTCCAATGCCACTTGGTGTTCCGTGTCGTAGGAGATCTTGATCTCGATCATGCGGTCGATGGCGTCGAGCTTACGGTCCGCTTTGTTCGCTCCCTCGGTGACGGCCGGCATCAGTTTGTCGGTGTAGAGGTCCATGCCCTTTCCCGAGGTGCAGATGAATCCGTCGCCGGCCCGGCCCGCATACCGGGCCACCAGGGGCCCCCCGGCCGCGATATACACCGGGATGCCGTGCTCGGGTACGTCGTAGATCGACGCGCCGACGGTGTTGTAGTAGTCGCCGTCGAAATCCACACGCTCGCCCATCCATAACGCGCGCATCAGCTCGATCGATTCGCGCAGCCGCGCGAAGCGTTCCTTGAACTCCGGCCACTCGCCGCGATGGCCAGTGGCGATTTCGTTCAGAGCCTCACCGGTGCCGACCCCGAGCATGATGCGGTCCGGGTACAGGCAACCCATCGTCGCGAATGCTTGCGCGATCACCGCGGGGTTGTAGCGGAAGGTCGGGGTCAGCACCGAGGTGCCGAGCTGGATGCGGGAGGTCCGCTCACCGACCGCGGTCATCCACGCCAGCGAGAACGGAGCATGACCACCCTTATGCCGCCAAGGCTGGAAGTGATCACTGACGGTCGCGCTGTCGAGCCCCTGTTCTTCGACCAGAACGCCGAGCTCCACGAGATCGCGTGGGCCGAATTGTTCCGCTGACGCCTTGTATCCGAGTTTGAGGTCCAATGTCTTTATCTCCCAAATCTTCGAGCGAGTGCGCTGACGCCTGCCGCGTCATTCGACGCGCATCTCGCTGCGGTCTGCGCTCCACAGCGTGTGGTATTTGCCCGGCGCGTCGGTGCGTTCGTAGGTGTGTGCGCCGAAGAAGTCACGCTGGGCCTGGGTGAGGGCGGCGGGCAGGCGTTGCGCGCGCAGGGCGTCGTAGTAGGACAGCGAGGAAGCGAAGGCGGGCACCGGGATTCCCAGCTGGACGGCGGTCGCCACGACGCGGCGCCAGCTGTCGACGGCCTGTTCGATGGCCTCGCGGAAGTAGGGGGCCAGGATCAGGCTCGGCAACTCGGGGTTGTGCTCGTAGGCGTCTTTGATGCGGTTGAGGAAGCGGGCCCGGATGATGCAGCCGCCGCGCCAGATGGTGGCCAGGTCCCCCGGGCGCAGGTTCCAGCCGTATTCGGTGCTGCCGGCCGCGATCTGGTCGAAGCCCTGGGCGTAGGCGACGATCTTGGAGGCGTACAGGGCCCTGCGGATGTCCTCGGCAAATTGCGTTGCATCGGTAGGCTTTTCAGCGAGAGCTCCCGACGCCAGGCCGTGTGCCGCCTGGCGTTGCGCGCGAACTCCGGACAGTGCGCGGGCGAAGACGGCCTCGGCGATGCCGGTGACGGGGACGCCGAGATCGAGCGCGGACTTGACCGTCCACCGGCCGGTGCCCTTCTGCTCGGCGGCGTCGACGATGACATCGACCAGTGGCTTGCCGGTGGTCGCGTCGATCTGTTCGAGGACCTGTGCGGTGATTTCGACGAGGTAGCTTTCCAGTTCGCCGGAGTTCCATTCGGTGAACACTGCGGCGATGTGGCCCGCCTCGAAGCCGAGGGCGTCGCGCAGCAGGTGGTAGGCCTCGCCGATGAGTTGCATGTCGGCGTATTCGATGCCGTTGTGCACCATCTTCACGAAATGACCGGAGCCGTCGGGGCCGATGTGGGTGCAGCAGGGAACGCCGTCGACCTTCGCGGAGATCGATTCCAGCAACGGGCCCAGCGACTCGTAGGACTCTTTCGGCCCGCCCGGCATGATGGCCGGCCCGTTGAGCGCGCCCTCTTCACCGCCGGAGATGCCCGCGCCCACGAAGTTCAGGCCACGCGCGGCCATCGCCGCCTCGCGGCGGATGGTGTCGGTGTAGAGGGCATTGCCGCCGTCGATGATGATGTCGCCCGGCTCCATGACCGCAGCCAGTTCCTCGATCACCGCATCGGTGGCCTCCCCCGCCTTGACCATGATCAGCACCCGGCGCGGCTTCTCCAGCGCGCCGACGAATTCGGCGATCGTCTCGGTGCGAACGAACTCACCCTCGTCGCCGTGGGCGCCGAGCAGAGCGTCGGTCTTGGCGACGCTGCGGTTGTGCAGGGCCACGGTGTAGCCGTGGCGGGCGAAGTTGCGGGCGATGTTGCTGCCCATGACCGCAAGACCGGTCACACCGATCTGAGCAATTGCAGTGGAGGAAGTCATATTCAGATCATTTCGTCGGTAGTAGTAGCGTCACGGCCGGCTGTGCCCGCTCGGCGGACACGTCGGTAGCGCATCATCAGAGCATTCGTGGAGCTGTCCCAGGCCGGTGTTCGATCCGATTCGAGATCGTCGCGGAGACCGGTCGCGAGCTTCTTGCCGAGTTCGACACCCCACTGGTCGAACGAGTTCACTCCCCAGATCCAGCCCTGAACGAACACTTTGTGCTCGTACAACGCGAGCAATTGCCCCAGTGTGTAAGGACTCAGACGCGGCACCAGGATCGTGTTGCTCGGCCGATCCCCCGGGAACGCACGATGCGGCGGCCGCTCACCCGAGCCGTCGGGTTCGCCGAAAGCCAGAGCGCGGGTCTGTGCGAACAGGTTCGCCATCAACAGGTCGTGGTGTTCCCGATGGGTGTGCGCGGGTTCGAGCACACCGATGAAGTCACTCGGCACCAGAGTCGTTCCCTGATGCAGCATCTGGAAGAACGCGTGCTGCCCATTCGTGCCCGGCGCACCCCACAGAATCGGCGCGGTATCCACACCCACCGCACGTCCGTACCGGTCGACGGATTTGCCGTTGCTTTCCATGTCGAGCTGCTGCAGATAGGCCGGCAGCAGCGCGAGCCGTTGATCATAGGGCAGCACCGCGAAAGCCTGTGCGCCACAGAAGTTCCGATGCCAGATACCCAGCAGGCCGAGCAGCACCGGCAGATTCTTTTCGAGCGGAGCCGCGCGGAAATGCCGATCCATGCTGTGGGCTCCGGCCAGGAACTCACGAAACCGTTCGGGGCCGATGACGATCATCAGCGACAGCCCGATCGCCGACGGCAACGAGTACCGACCACCGACCCAGTCCCAGAATTCGAACATGTTCGCCGGATCGATCCCGAACCCGGCCACCTCCCGCCCGTTGGTCGACACCGCGACGAAATGCTTACCCACCGCCTCGGCACCGAGACTCTCCACCAGCCACCGGCGAGCGGTGCGGGCATTGGTCAACGTCTCGATCGTGGTGAACGTCTTCGACGAAACGATGAACAACGTCGTCTCGGGCTCCAGACCGCGCAGCACTCGGTCGATATCGTGACCGTCGACGTTCGACACGAACCGCGCCTCGACCGCGGCGTGCGCGAATTCGCGCAACGCGTGATACGCCATCGCGGGGCCCAGATCGGATCCGCCGATACCGATATTCACCACGGTGCGGATCGGACGGCCGGTCGCGCCACGCCACCGACCCGACCGAATCGCATCGGCGAGATCACTCATCCGATCCAGCACCTGGTGCACCGAACCGGCGACATCGACACCGTCCAGCAGAACGGATCCTCCTGCGGGAGTACGCAACACGGTGTGCAGGACCGCTCGGTCCTCGGTCGTATTGATCCGTGCGCCACCGAACATCGCGTCGATCCCCGCGACCAGGCCACGATCGCGGGCCAGGCGCATCAGCAGGCTCAGGGTGCGATCGGTGATCACGTTCTTCGAATAGTCGAGCACCACACCGTCATGCTCGATGGCCAGCGCGGTTCCTCGCCGAGGATCCCGCCCGAACAGCTCCCGCATCGAGGTGCTCGCCAGTTCCGAACGGTGAGCCGCCAATTCACCCCACACGGGCAAGGCGGACACGCTCGCCGACACCTCTTCACCGCGCTCCGAGCCGATGCCGGCGGTCTCCGGAGCCCACGACCTCATGAGCGCACACCCGACAGGAGCCGGTCGACATCCTCGAGCATCGCTTGCCACGAGGTCTGAAACTTCTCGATCCCCTCGCGTTCGAGCTGCTCCAGCACATCATCGAAATCGAGCCCTGTCTCGCCGAGTTGGCGGACGATCTCCCACGCGTCGTCATAGTTGGGCCTGATGCGGTCACCCAGAACGGTTCCGTGCGAGATCACCGCGTCCAGAGTCGCCGCAGGCATCGTGTTGACCGTTCCGGGCGCGACAAGCTCTGTCACATACCGGGTATCGGCGTAGGCGGGGTCCTTCACACCGGTCGACGCCCACAGCGGCCGCAGCGGCGACGCCCCGGCCGCGCGCAGCTTCAGCCAGCGAGAATCACGCAGCATGTTCTCGTACCGCAGATATGCCAAACGCGCGTTCGCGATCGCCGCGCGCCCGCGCAGTGTCGCAGCGTCCGGTTTCGCGAGCGCGTCGAGACGCCGATCCACTTCGGTATCGACGCGCGAGATGAAAAATGATGCGACAGCACCGATCTCGGCCAGCGAATGCCCGGCGGCATGCGCTCGTTCCAGTCCCTCCAAGAATGCGTCGATGACCTGGTGGTAGCGCCGCACGGAGAAGATGAGCGTCACGTTGACGCTGATCCCCTCGGCGAGGCATGTGGTGATCGCCGGCAAGCCCTCGACAGTGGCGGGAATCTTGATCATCGCGTTGGGGCGGTTCACGAGCCGCCACAACTGCCGGGCCTCCTCGATCGTGCGCTCCGTGTCACGGGCCCAGCGTGGGTCGACTTCGATCGACACCCGCCCGTCGCGTCCGCCGGTCCCTTGGTGGACAGGCCGGAGCACATCGCAGGCCGAACGAACATCTCCCGTGGTCAATGTCCGCACGGCGTGGAGGGCGGAAACACCGCGCTCGCGCAGGACCTGAAGTTCCTCTTCGTATTCCGCGTCCCGGCCGATCGCGTTGTGGAAGATCGTCGGGTTCGTCGTCAAGCCGACGACCGTGCCCGACCGGACGAGCTGAGCCAATTCTCCCGACCGCAGCAGGTGCCGGCTCAGGTCGTCCAGCCAGACCGACACCCCCTCATCGGCCAGAGCCTTCACTGTGCGATTCATCAGATCCCTCGAATACGTTGCGCACGAAACCGCGCAGCCAATGCTCGGAATCATGCACACTGATGCGCGAACAAGTCAACACCCAGCTCGACTACGATGCGGAAACCGCACGACGCACCACTGATACACGACCAGGACCCGGGAGGCACTGTTGCTCGCGAGCACCCGACGGCGCGAAATCATGCATCGACTGGTCACCGACGGCTACGTCGAGGCCAAAGCGCTCGCCGACGAACTGGGCGTCGACACCTCGACGATCCGCCGCGACCTCGACGCACTCGAACGAGCAGGACAGGCCCAACGCACCCACGGCGGCGCGCGCCCGACTCCCGGAGCCACCGCCAAGCTGCCCTACACCATGAAAGAGAGCGAACGCCTCGACGAGAAGGCCGCGATCGGCGCCGCGGCCGCGGCACGAGTGCGCGACGGCCAGACAGTGATACTCGACAGCGGTTCCACCACTTACGAAGTCGCGCGAGCCCTGCGGAACCACACGGACTTAACGATAATCACCAACGACCTGCGCATCGCCAAATACATTGCCGAGACACCCGGCATGCGCCTGCTCGTCACCGGAGGCGAACTGCTGGGTTCGGTCTTCACCCTCGTCGGGGAACGAGCGATCGCGTTCCTATCCGACTACACCGCCGACTGGGCCTTCCTCGGCGCCGACGCGATCGACCTCGACGCCGGCATCACCAACATGAACACCCTCGAAGTACCCCTCAAACGAGCCATGCTCGCTGCCGCCGGGAATTCCTTCGTCGTAGCAGACAGTTCGAAATTCGGCAGACGCGCGCTCGCCAAAGTCGCAGGACTCGACGAAATCAGCGGAGTCATCACAGATTCCGACCTCGACCCCACCAGTGCCCGCCAATTCGGCGACCTGGCCATCCACGCCGACGCCGCTACCCACTCATCGCCGAGGCAGTAGTCGCCTCCGTCATCAGTCTTCGGTGGGGGCTGCTGCACGACCGGGTCACACTGTCACCTGATCGTGCAGCAGCCCCGACAGCCCAGATCGGTGGATCAGGCGAAGCCCTGCAGCCATCTTCTATGTAGCCGATGTGCGAGTGATTGTCAGGTGGCCGACGGACTTGCTTGACAGTAAGTTTCGGGCTCGTGAGCATGCTTATCGGTTTCGCCGATCGACCTGTCCGAACGATTCCTGTTCACGCCGTAGCCACGGTCGATCACAAGATCCATCTCGGGCGAACGTGCGGCAAGGGATTTGCCGTCGCATCGCAAGACGGGACGGTCTCGGTGCTCGGTGACCAGTTACAGCTGCTGTACCAGGCCGATCTCGGCGACCCGGTAAACGACTTCACAGCCACCACGACCGGCGATAAATGGGCTTGGATCATGAACAACCACTTGCACATTGGCGAACGACTCGGGACTTGTCTGATGCACGAACAACTCCCGCAGGGACCCGCGGCGTGCCAATGGTCCAGCTCTGCAGCGGCTTTGTGGGCTGCCGTCGGTACCGGTTACGACGTGCAAGTGCAGATCCGCACCCCACAGGGTCGAATTCGCTCGGAGCTGACGGTGCCGGATGCATTCGGTGACTCAGCAGTGACGCTGCACCCGCATCCGAATCCCGACGCGGTAGTGTTGTGGATTGCAGCGGGCCAGGATGGCCAGCAGTCGTGGCTGATTCGCGACGTCGAGACCGGGTTGGCAGCTGAACGGCTTCCTACCAAGGATTGCTTACCCGCCGTGTTCGGTCCGGACGGGGATTGGTTCCTGACCGCTGATGACGACCGTATGGTCCGGTGCACATGGCCCGCGCCCGTTACGCAGAGCGCGCTCGAATGGGCCGACACCACTGCCGATCCCGAGGACGACGGCGACGGCGACGGCGACGGCGACGGTCCGGGCTACGACCTTGTTCTGCTGCCGGGAGCCTTCGCCTCGTGGAGCACCGCAAACGGAAGAATCGTAGTCATCGACCTTTCCACGATGTCGATCGTCGACGAGATCGCCATGGACGGCCACCCGGTACGCACCATGGCCGAGGTCTACCCCGCACTGGCCGGAGACGACAGCCTGTGCACCGATTTTCATTTCACCGTTCCCAACGAAGATGCCGTGTTGTCGGTGCACGGCGAACAGACGGTAGTGCTGTCCCACTTGCGGGACTGGTCTCCTCAGCCAGATCGGTCGGACCGGATCTGACCGATTCGGCAGACAACCCGAACGGACAGCCGCATATAAATGATCGGTCAGCCGGTTTGTCAGACGGCCGTCATAGGCCGCAGCGACGGTGCCGACCAGCCACACGCCGTACAACTCAGCCAGCTACCAAGCAGCTCGTTACCGAAGAGGTGGCTGCTGTTCCGGATGCTGCCCGCCCTGGGGTTGGGACTGGGGCGGACAGGGAGCCGAGTGGACGGTTTGGTGACGAAAAGTACGACAGCGACAATGGTTCTGTTGCTGATCGTACGACATTTCCATCGGCTTGCTAGTCGTTGCCGAGCAGGGCGCCGTCGGCGCGCTCGGCCGCTTCGGCGATGCGTTTGATCGCTTCCAGCGTCGCGCGAATGCCGTCGTGCGCGGTTCGGGTAGCCCCGTCGATCCGGGCCGGAGCAGCATCGCCGAAGACAGCGACGAAGTACTCCTGTCCTGCGGTGGTGAACGTCCAGCTCTCGGTCAGTCTTGTCCGCCCGTCCAGGGGCTCGATGCGGTAGCCCCAGCGAACGAATCCCTTCCCCACCTCCCAAGCGAACGCACGGCCCGCCTCGGCTGCGGTGACGGTCGAGGTGGTCTCCCAGGTATGTTCGGATGTCTCGTTACGGCCGGTGAACCGTGCACCGACATGCGGTCCACCGCCCTCATCCCACCAGGACCGCTTGCACACCGGTGACCACTCACCGGTTCTGGCGACGTCGGAGACGAGATCGTAGATCGCCTCCGGGCTCGCCGCGATCTCGATCGAATCCTGATGCATACGTGGTTCCAAATCCATGGCCCCGATCCTGATCACGGTCACGGCGTGGGGCAACTCGCGGCCCGATGAGCTTCATCCGATGGCTGACCCGCCGCAGTCCGACCCACGCCACCCCTGCACCGAGCTACCGCTCGAGAAGTGGCACCGCGACGTCAAAATCCCCGACATCTACGAGGGCACCGCCCAGATCATGCGGATGCTGGTCAGCCGCCAGCTCATGGGCCGCAGCGCAGCAGCCTCATGACGTGGGCCCTACGCGGCCGGTTCGGTTGGTTCGCTGTCGCCGTTCGGTGTGGTCGCTGGTAGGCCGTGGTTGTCCGGGCGCGTGCGGATGGCCGACCATGATGCGTTCACCGCGCGGCGCGCGCGGGCGTGGCTGGTCGGCATCAGGTGCGCGTAGTGCCGCAAAGTGACCGCTGGGTCACTGTGGCCCAAATAGTTCGCCAGCTCCAGGATCGAAACCCCTTCGGCCAGACAGGAGGACGCATAGTAGTGCCGCAGTGCGTGCATACCGTCGACGCGGTCTCGTTTGGTCAATCCGGCGTGCCGGAACGCGGTGACCCACACCGTCGCTAGGAACAGGTAGCCGTACATCGGCTGCGATGTACCGTCCCGGGACATCAACACCCGCACCGATACCGGGCGTCCGTCCAGTACCCGCCAGGGCAGGGTGATGGTGACCGGTTCGAACATCTGCAGGTAGGAGTCGATCTCCTCGAGAATATCCTCGGCCATCGGGACGATGCGTGTCTTGCCGCCCTTGGGTGGTGAAAACACGCACCCGCCGTTCAACCGCCGAATCTGCCGCTGCACCACGAAGTCCCGTTCTTTGCGGCGGATGTCATCGGGTGAGAATCCCATGATCTCCCCCATTCGCAACCCGCAGCCAGCCCCCAAAGGGATGGCGATCTTGTTGCGGTCGGGCAGTGCCGTCCAGATCGCGTTCATGCGGTCTTCGGTCCACGGGATGATTTTCCGGCTGACGCCTCGGGGGCGTTTGATCAGCCGCGACCGGCACGGGTTCTCCGGGATCGTATGCTCGGCCACCGCGATATCCATGATCGTCACCAGGTGATCGAAAATCACTCCTTGCGAGCTCGGGTCCAGCCCGCGCGTGTTGAGCCATTCCAGGTAGTCCCGCACCGTGTCCACGGTGCAGGCACCCGCGATCGAACGTCCACCGAAGTAGGGGGTGATGTGGTTACGGGCCCGCGAAGCGTACTTCTCCCGGCTGACCGGGTCCGGCGATGTTCCTTTGAGCCACTTCACGATCAACGGGTCGAACTGCCGTCGGCGGGCGTGGGGGTCGACGTACCGGCCCATGATCATCTCGGCGTCGAGCTGCTTCTGAAAGGCCTCTGCGGCAGCTTTCTGCTTGTCCGGGAACGACTTCGACCGATCCGCCCCGTCCGGGGTCAGCCACCGCACCTTGTACCGCATCCCCCGCCCGTAGGCGTCGGACTTGACCCGCAGCACCGCGCCCGGCTTGTTCGGGTCGGGGATCTCCTTGAACCATCTGTCCTCTACATGCGACATCGACGACCACTCCCCCTTATGCGGCGTTGTCCATCGGCAGGTCACGGAACCAGTCGGATACTTCTTCCGGCACCCACCTCAGATGCCTGCCCACCCGCCGCGCCGGAGGCCCGTACCCGTTGCGCCGCCACTCGCGCACCGTATCGGGCGTGACTTTGAAGAACTGCGCCACATCACCGATATCCCAGCAATTCTCACCACTCCCCCGCTTGTCGGTTAGATCCGCACCGGGGTCGGACCCATTACGCCCTATCCGTTCCATCGACAACCTTTTCCCAATCGTGTGTATCCACGAATAAATGAATGCCATACCTATATCCACGCTCCATAGACCGATTGTCAAATTCATCTCGGGTAGCGGGCCCATTCCCTGGGCCGGAATCACCAATTCACGTCATCTCGTTTCCCGGGCGGTGGATGCCTCTTTCTCGTGCATAATTCCACGAATTTGGAATTCGGTATCGATCGAGACGCGCGGATGCATGGATTTAAATTCTTTGCGACGTCGATGGTTGTACCTGACAGTTGCGGTGTCATGGCGTGTTCTTCGCGTTAAGTACCAGGTCTTCCTCGGCGGTGTCGGTCTCGGGTATGTCGACCACATCGACGTTCTCATCGGGATTCTCGGCAGAAGCCAGAAACTCCGGAGAACTGGTGATCAGGGCATCCTCGGCAGGTGACGCCAGGGAGCCGAACACCGCACGATCAGTACCGCCCGCAGCGAGCAGCCCACTTCCCCGTGCGGCCGACAACAAGAATTGCTGCTCACCGTCGGACAGTTTGAACGCGGCCGCGACCTCGTCGATGGCTTGCGGTGCTTGGCGGAGCAGGATTTGGGTGGCGGCGTTGGAGACGATTGCGCGCCCGAGTTCGGTGGACAGCACATCGGCGGAGTCTTGGGTGGCGACGGTGAGGCCGGCCCAGTGTTTGCGGAAGCTCTTGGCCGCCTTGAACAGGAACTCCGCCCCGGCGGGTTGACGCATGATCAGCCACGCTTCGTCGACGGTGACCATGCGCGGTCGTCGGGTGGCTGGGTCGGATACCCGTCGCCAGGTTGCGTCCAGGACCAGTAGGGTGCCGATCGTTTTGAGTTCCTCGGGCAAGTCTCGGAGCGAGAAGACGACCAGCCCGGCGTCGGGTTCGGTCGTGGTCGGCCCGTCCAGCAGCCCGGCGTACGCACCCTCGGCGACATAGGGGTGCAGTGCGGCGGCGAGTTCGTGTGCGGCGGGGGTGTCGAGGTGGACGAGTTGGTCGCGCAGGGTGCTCAAGATGGGTGCGGGGCGGGTCCAGGTGGCGGGCTCGTCGGTGATGCCGGCCGCGGCGTAGGCGGCGGTGAGGGCGGTGTCCAGGACAGTGCGCTGGGTGGGGGTTTGCTCACCGAGCAAAACTTGAATGAGGGTGTGCAGGAACAGTTTCCGGCGGGTGAGCGCGTCGGAGGGGGCGGTGCAGCGGCCGTCGTGGCGGGTGCGGATTTCCAGGTCGAACGGGTTGAGCCGAACCCCAGGCGCGCCGAGACGCAGGTGCGCACCGCCGACCGCATCGGCCAGGCGGCGGTATTCGTCTTCGGGGTCGATGATGACTTGTTCGATGCCGCGGTAGAGCGAGCGCAGGATCTCTGTCTTGACCAGATACGACTTACCCGCGCCGCTACGGCCGAGCACGACCATGTTGTGGTTGTGCGCTTCGGGGGCGAAGCGGTCCACGAACACCAAACCCGACGCGGCGTCACGCCCGTAGAGCACCCCACGCGGCTGGGTAGCTGTGGCCGGGTCGGTGACCGGGAGTTGTGGGGAGTCGAAGGGGAACGCCGCGGCCAGGGCGGTGGTGTCGAAGGTGCGGTGGATTCCGATCAGGTCCAGGCCGACCGGCAGGGTGGTGACCCATGCTTGCGCGGCACGGAAACTCATGGGGCTGGTGTCCACGAGCAGGCTCGCGGCCAGCGCGCGCACCGCGGCGACCTCCTCGGCCAGCTCGGCTTCCGAGTCGGCGTGCACCGTCAAATAGACCCCGACACGAAACAGGCGGGCTTCGGCGCGGGCGACCCGCGCGGACAGGTCGGCGGCGTCTTCGACGGCGACGTCGAGGTGCGGGTCGGCGAGGCGGCCGCGGTTGGTGTCGTGCAGGCGGGAGGATTCGAGGCGGGCGAGTTGGCGGCGTAGCCGCCCGGCGGCGGTGACCGGGTCGATCGGGTCCACGTGCACGGCGATGTCGAGGCGGCCGGGGTGCGAGAGTAGTGGGGTGAGCCAGCCGGAGGTGACTTCGCGGGGGAATCCGGTCACTGCGAGGGTGGCGACCCAGTCCGACCCGACTTCGAGGTGCCGGGTCCGGATCGACAGCGACTCGGGCCCGAAACCCCCTGCCTCTCCCCCGGATTCGTCGTCCCCCACGATGCCCAGGTCGAAGGCGCCGGCGTGCTCGCCGGTGATGATCTCGCCGGGGCCGGCGGTATCGGCCGAGCCCGCGACGAGGCTGCCCGGGTTGCAGCAGCTGTCCAGCATGGCGGTGGCCTGTGCCTGGTCCAGGGCGGTCACGTTCACTCCGAGCGGGGCCAGCAGCTCGGTGGCCTCGCCGAGACGACGCACCAGCCGGGACTCCGCAGCCCGATGCGCGGCCCCTGACGCTCGCCCGCGAGAGCGGCCCGGGAACAGCCACGACAGCCCGGTCGGCGACGCGGATGCGGGTGTCTGGATGTGTTCGCGCCAGACCAGCAGCACTTGGTGCTGGATCAGGTCTTCGGTAGCAGCCAACTCAGCGAGGTGATCAGCGTGATCGCGTGCGGCGGTGGCCAGCTCGGGAGACATGTCGTCGGTGGCGGCGTCCAGGCCGGCCAGGTGGGCGGTCATGTCCAGGCGTGCGGACCGGATCAGGATCTGCACGGGCTGGCGCAGCGTGTGCAGCCAGCCACCGAGTTGCGCGACCAGGCTGTCCTGCTCGGCCGGGGTGCGCAACGCGAGGTTCACGCTGCTGGCCGCAGCAATTACCGCGAGCCCGTCGGCACCCAGATCCACCACACCGATTCCGCCGGTGCTGCTGGTGACCGATCGGGGTAACCGCACCGCCTCGGCCGACAACGCGGCCGGGACCGGCGGCCGATATCCCGGCGTGGCGTGGTCGGTGACCCAACGCGGCACCACCGCACTGCGCCCTGGGTGGCGCACGAAGTAGCGAGGCCGGAGGCGGTGACCGATCGCGGCGAGCAGGAGCCGATCGACTGCGAGGCCGTCGCGGGTCGTGGAGATGACGACCGTCACGAGGACGCCGATCGGGGCGGCACCAGCCAGGAACACCAGCGGCGCGAGCATCGTGCGCGTGCTGATCCAGGTGAGGTACAGCAGCACCGCGGTGACGGCGAGGATGGCGAGCTGCCGGGCGGTGAACGGGCCGATCAAACGATCACGACGCTCGACATCAGCGGGGATACGAAATGCTAAAGACCCGTTCGTCCGGGTCTCGTGGTAGCTCATTGGTGGTCACGCATCCTTTTCATCCGTTGCGCGGCAGGCAGTTGCCGGTCTTGTTCGAACGCCGGACTCGGCGTGGGTTGTGGTTCGTGTGCGAGGTCGACGGCCGAGCACGGGTGACGTTGCGGCAGGAGTGGACCGATCGTGGTGCGCCGCAAGGTGATCAGCGGCTGGCTGCCGATGGTTTGACAGCTCTACGTGCGGTGATCGATGCCATGCGGGGTCGCTGTTCGGGCGGCGAACAGGTGAGTGAATGATGATCTTGAAGACGCTGGATCCGGCCGGTGTCGGTCGGGCAGGTTCGGAGATGAGGCGCGGTGGCCGCGACGTGCTGCGGCGAGGCGGTGATGGCCGTGGCGAACATGGTCGAGGCGTTGCTGCGCAAGGGATCTGGCGGTGGCTGCGGTGAACGGCGCGACGAAGATCAGCACGGCGCATCGGTCCCGCAGCGCGGTGGTCTACGTGCGGCAGTCGACGGCGATGCAGGTCCGCGAGCACGCCGAATCGACCGCGCGCCAGTACGGGTTGTCCGACGTCGCGATCGGACTCGGCTGGACCGCCGAGCAGGTCGTCATCGTCGACGCCGATCTCGGGGTGTCGGGGCGGTTCGGGTCCGACCGCGACGGGTTCCGGGAGCTGATCTCGCGGGTGTGCCTCGGCGAGGTCGGCGCGATCTTCGGACTGGAGGTCTCGCGGCTGGCGCGGTCCTCGGCGGAGTTCGCGCGGCTGCTGGAGTTGGCGCGGCTGACCGACACGTTGCTCATCGATGGCGACGGCGTCTACGACCTCGGCGATGTCAACGACCGATTGTTGCTGGGACTCAAGGGATCGATGTCGGAGGCCGAGCTCCACCTGCTCGCCGGGCGCTTGCACGGCGCGAAACTGGCCGCGGCGCACCGAGGTGAGTTGCGTGCCCAGCTCGCGGTCGGGTTCGTCTACGACCTCGACGGTGCGGTGGTGATCGATCCTGACGAACAGGTCCGCACCGCGGTCGAGGATCTGTTCGCCGAGTTCGCCCGCACCGGCTCGGCTTATGGGGTGGTCGCGGCGTTCGCGCAGACGGGGCGGCTGTTCCCGCAACGCGCCTATGGCGGAGTGTGGGCGGGCCGGTTGAAGTGGGGAAAGCTCGTCCATCAGCGGGTGCTGCAGGCGTTGAAGAACCCCGCTTACGCCGGTGCCTATTCCTACGGCCGCAGCTACGACAAACGCCGGGTCCAGCCCGACGGCACGGTGCGTTCGGCGCGACGCAAACGTGCCCGTGAGGACTGGACCGTGCTGATCCACGACCACCACCAGGGCTACATCAGTTGGCAGCAGTTCCTGGACAACGAGGCCAAACTCGCGGCCAACCACACCGGCGTCGGTGCTCGTCCGCCGCGTGAGGGCAGCGCGTTGTGTCAGGGAATCATCTATTGCGGTGGTTGCGGCGGGCGGATGGGCACCCGATACGGCGGCGCCCGCAACGGGTTCTATTTCTGTTGCGCTGCCCGCGACCATGCCAAGACGGCGCACTGCCGCGGTGTTGTCGCCTCGACGGTGGACGAGGTGGTCGGCCGGTTGCTGCTCGACGCGGTCACCCCGGCCCAGATCGCCTCGGCGTTGGCGGTGGCCGACGAGGTCACCCAGCGGCACATGCGGTCGCATCGGGCTGCCGAGCTCGCGGTGGAACGCGCCCGCTACGACGCTGATCGCGCCGAACGCGCCTTCTCCCAGGTCGAGCCCGAAAATCGTTTGGTAGCTAGGAGCTTGGAAGCACGATGGGAAGCCAAGCTCGCCGCGTTGTCCGAGGCGGAAGCGGCATTGGAGACCGCGCGGGCGGCCAAACCGCCCCTGCCTCCGCGCTCGACACTGGAGGCGCTGGCCGCTGATCTGCCGGGATTGTGGAACGACCCCGATACCAGTCCCCGCGACCGAAAGCGGTTGCTGCGCACACTGATCGCCGATGTCACCCTGCTGCCGACCGCCGATTCCGGGCAAGTCCGGATCGGGGTGCGCTGGCACACCGGCGCCACCGACGAGATCACCGCCAACCGCAACAGCGTCGGCCGCACACCAACCACCGCGCTCGAGATCATCCGCCGACACGGCGCGGTGAAAACCAGCCAGCAACTCGCCGACGAACTCAACGCCGCCGGCCTGACCACCGGCAAAGGACGCCGGTTCGACGCCGAGGCCGTCGCCAGAATCCGCGACACCTACACCATCCCCGCCCCACGCACCGCCGCCGTCCACGACGGCGAGCTCAGCGTGACACAGGCCGCCGCAGCATTGGGTGTCTCGACCAAAGCGATCTACTACTGGATCCGCCACGACCTCGTGCCCGCCCGACGCGACCACCAGGCACGACGCTGGTGCATCCCCTGGGACACCGACACCCAAACCATCTACCGCCGCCAGGCTGCCAAACCAGCCGGACGAGGCAAACGAACGACCCCAACCAACACAGGAGGTGCAGTATGAAACAGCTGTCGGAATACGCACGGTATTCACGGCTGCCTCCTTCCAGGAGTGCGGGATGCGCGGCGACGGACGGGCAGATCCGGCAACGGCAGATGCAGTTGCCGGCCCGAGGACCTCTTCGGCTCCGCCGCTGGGGGTTGTGGCGGTATGGGTGCCGGGGCGGGCCGTACCCGGGTTGCCGGGATCGGCAGCGGGTACTGCCCGCTGCGCAGTGGGCGGACGCGGGCATAGGGGTCACGTGTTGCAGCGGGCGGGTCGAAGTCGAACGCGAGTTGCTTCCCGCGAGCAACCCACGTGGCTGCTCGCTTCGCCGGAGGCGGTGTCGGCGCGGGCGATGGTGCTCGGGCGGGCCGCACCCTGGTCACCGGGATCGGGAGCGGGTACTGCCCACCCCGGCCGGGCCGGATACCCCGGTACGGGTCCGGTGGAGTGAAGTCGAACGCAAGCTGTTTGCCCCGGGGTGTGCGAGCCGTCGTCGGCTTGGGTGCCGAGCCCGGTTGCGCGGCAGCGGGATTGGGCTTGCGCTTGACCCGGTGCACGCCTTCCAGGGGCAGCATCAGCTGCCCGTCCCGGGTGGCGCGCACCCTCGTGTACGGGTCGGCGGGTTTGGGTGCGCGACGCGCCGGGGCGGGTTTCGTGCGGGGGGGTGGTGCGGGCGGGTGTGGTGGCTCCTTTGAGGAGGCCGAGGGTTTTGTAGGTGAGGTAGCTGCGCACGATCGAGCCCGCGAAGGTGCGGCCGTGACCGATCTTCATCGCCGACAACAGCCAGAACGGGGTTTTGACCAGCACACCCATCAATGCCAGGGCCACCATGACATCGACCAGCCCGTCAGCGTTCGGGCCGAAGAATCCCCACCCGCCCGGAGCCAGGAACACCCGCAGGCAGGTCACCAAGACCAGGGACTGCACCACCTGGACCGCGAGGCACGCGGCGAACGAACGCCACCACCACGCCGCGATCGCCTCGATCCCCGGCAGGGCGTGACACATCAACGCCAGCGGCGCGGCGACTACCAGGATGACGGTGACCGCTACGCGCACCACGTACGACAGGATCAGCAGCACGATCATCACCACGAGGGCGAGTTCCAGCATGATCGTGAAGGTGCCGCCCTCGGTGCCCTGATTCGCCAGCTGGGTCAGCGCGGCAGCCGCGGAGTCCGCGTCCACGCCGTTGCCCGAGACCGCGTGCGCGAGCGCGTTGGCTCCCTGGATCGCGGCGGTCGCCACGGCCATGCTGAACGCGCCGGCGAGGAATCCGAGCACGATCCGGGGCGCGAGCTCGCGTAGCGACCAGCGTGTCTGCACGGTCTCGTGCAGCATCAGCAGCACCCCGGCCGCGGTGATGATCAACCCGTACAGGGCCAGCACCAGCTGCCACGAGGAGCTCCACAACGCGCGCACGTGCGGCAGGCCGGTCAGGTCCGGAGTGGTGAGCAGGGTGTGGGAGATCAGTTTCAGCAGCGGTTGCAGCGCCGTGGTGACCAGACCTCGGAAGAAGCCGTCGATCGCGGCCCCGACACATCCGGTGATATTGCTGACCCCGCAATCACCCTGCCCGCCCCCGGGCGAATCCTCTGGTGTCCCGGTGCCCGGATCGGCGGGAAAGGACGGGTCGGCCGGAGACTGCGGGTCCGGTGAGGTGGGGGCCGTGGGTGTCGGGGTGGGTTCGACGTGCCAGTGGTGGGGTGCTGGTGTCGTCGTGACCGGCGGTGTCGGCGGTGGTGTGGTCAGGGGTTGCGCGAGGGTGGTGCCGGCGGTGAGGGTGGCGAGCACGCTCGCCGCGACCACCAGGACTGCTACCAGTGCGGCCCGCACCGTCGGCCGCTGATGGGGCGCGGCCGTGGCTCGTGGGAGGTGGTGGGGTGTGGGCATGGTCAGGCTCCCACGATGGATTTGAGGACGGTCACGATCAGCGGGGCCAGCATCGCCAGCACGTAGCCCAGGCAGGCTGCGCGCAGGGCGGCTTTGGATTTCTCGATCTCGGCCGGGTCACCCGAGGCGATCACGTACCGCACACCCGCGACGGTCAGACAGATCGTCGCCACCCCGGCCAGGATGCCGATCAGCCAGGTGCGGGCGTTGTCGATCACCTGGTCGAGGGAGGTCGCGATCGCCAGCACTGACACCGACTGGGCTGCGGCCGGACCGGCTGCGAGGGTGAGCACGGCGAGCGTGGCCAGGACAGTGACCGCCGCCACGCGCCGCCGGGTTCGCTGATGCCGCCAGCGGCCTGGGGTGGTGAGGGCTGTGGGGAATCGGGTTATGCGCATCGCCGCGCTCCCTTCTGCGCGTGCATGGATGCCGGGATCGGCTGGCCGGGGACGGTCTGCTCGTCTGTGTCGCTGCCGGAGACCGGTCCCGTGGCAGACGCTGCTCGCCGCGGATGCTGGTCTTCCGGCCGCTGGGCGGGATCGACGCCCTGGGCGGAGGGGAAGTCGTTCATGACGCGGGCTTCCACGACGCTGGTGTGTTCGGTATCGCGGGCGCGTGCGCTGAGCCAGGCTGCGAGTGCGTGTTCGGCGCGCTGGCGTTCTCGGCGCACCATCCAATAGGACTGCGACCGGCGCAGTTGCTGCGCGGCCGAGATCACCGGCTGCTGCTGCAGGCGTGTGGCCACGATCAGTTCTGCGGCCTGCGCGGTGATCACTCCGGCGGCGACTGCCTGGGCGAGCACCAGTTCCGGGTGGCCGGGGGGTATCTGCATCCTGCGCAGGTGGTGATCTGCGCCGTCGTCGAGGTCTGCGGCCAGGGGCGCAGTGCGCTGTCCCTGCGCCCACGAACGCCCCGCATGCCATGTCGCGAATCGCAATCGGGGCCACAGGTGCGGCGGGTCCAGGTCGATCTCGCGGACTTGTCGCACGAATCCCGCCACGATCTCGGCTTCGGCGTCGAGGCGATGCGGGCTGGCGGCCACGGCGTACCGGCCGGTGATACCGGCGAGCATCGGCACCGCCAGCCCACAGCACGCCAGCACTGCCTCGCCCCCACGCGTAGCCCACCGTCGGCGGGCGTGCTCGATCAGCCACCCCCAGAGGGAATCGACGGTTTCGAACGGTAGCGACGCGCCCAGCAACTGCCCGCGCACCGCACCCCACGATGTCTCCGCCACGCCGTGCGGTAGTGGGCGCGGCCCGGCAGGCACCGGCTCGTCCGCGATGCGGTCGAACCCTGAAGACACCACTGCCAGGGGTGATCTCTCGACGCCAGCGCGCCAGCGCCGCAAATCCACATATTCCCCATTCATCACCCAGAACTCCTTACTCGATAAACGACGAGGAATTTCGTCGGTGACAACGACAGCACGAAGGAATCTCCACGCACTCTCCGCGCAATCACGAACCACTCTCCCCACACTCTCCGCGCACTCTCCAAAACACACCGAGTCCACTATGGGAACCTGTCGGCACCAGCCTTCCGAGCAGGGAAGTCACCACGGAACAGGCACATCTACCAGGGCTTATGATTCACCGGAGATGATTTGGGGATGTTTTGGAGAGTGGCATGCCAGCTCTGACATATCGGCCTGAAATTTTCTTCAAAATTTTTTCCGGCAGCCGTGGCCGCGTCTCCGATGTTTTTCCCGCCAGGTCTCGCGCTCGCGGAATTCTCAGGAATTTCTTGGTTACGGCGATGCAAAAAACGGGGGCCCGGATGGAAGTTGATCAGTAGACAGCATTTCCCACCGAGTCAGGAGCATTCCCGTATGACCGCGCAATCTCCGCAGCCATTGTCCCGGACCTGGTCCCCGCGCCCGGCCGCCACCAGGACGGTCCCTTCGACCCTGTGGGCGGCGGGCACCGAACCGCTCGACCCCGGTGAGCGGTGGCCGATGCCGATCGTGTCCCGCGCCGTGAGCGAGTTCTCCTACCCAGGCGAGCAGGTGCTGCTGCTGACGTGGCCCGCACCCGCCACACGCGGCCCGCTCACGGTGCTGCCGCCCGGCACCTCGTCAGCGCTCGCCGCGATCGAGGCCCTGGACCGAACCGGCCGAATCACCGCGGGCAACCCGGGCCCCGACCAGGCCGCCGAGCTTGTGCTGGCGAGCCTGCTGGCCCCGGACACCGATCCCGTCCTCGCCGCCGATCAGGTGGTGGACCTGGCCGCCGCACGCTTGGCCGAGGGCGGTCTGCTGGTCGTGCTCAGCCGCTGCGGCCACAGCAGCGAGGGTGTCCTGTGCGACCCGGCCGGTGCGGTCGTCGCCGCCGCCCAAGCCGCGGACCTGCTCTACCTCCAGCACATCATCGCCGCACCCCTGCACGGCGACACCGTCAGCATCCCCGCGCCCGGCGCACCCGCGCCCACTCCTGCCCGCCACACGGTGACGCATACGGATCTTTTCGTGTTCCTGCGCGTCGAGCCCACGCCAGCCCCGCAGCCGTGATCACCCACCACCACACCCAGCCCGGCGCACCAGCCGCCCGAACCTCTCGCTCGATCCCGCGACCGACCGACCCATCGCAAAGGCAGGACACCCGATGACACTCGACCCCACCACACCCGGCGCCGCGACCGGCCCCGCACCCGCCGTGTCGGTATGGGCGACCGGGCAAGCCGCCCCCGCTGCACAGCGCGTGCGTGGCCGCTATCACCCCGACAGCGTCAAGCACCCCGCCAAGATGCTGCCCGCGATCGTGCAGCACGCCGTGCAGGCATACACCCGCCCCGGGGACCTCGTGCTGGATCCGATGTGCGGAATCGGCACCACCCTCGTCGAATCCCTCCACCTGGGCCGCCGCGCGATCGGCATCGAATACGAAACCCGCTGGGCCGAGCTGGCCCGCACCAACCTTGGTTTCGCTCGCGAGGCCGGGATCACCGCCGAGGCCGCCGTCTACACCGGCGACGCCCGCAAACTCCCCACCCTCCTCCCCGAACATCTACGCGGCCAGGTCGATCTGGTGATCACCTCCCCGCCCTACGGGGACTCCACCCACGGCCACGTCCGCGTCCGCGCCGGAGAAGGCGTGCACAAGACCGACCACCGCTACGGCTCGGTCCTGGACCGCGGCAACCTCGCCAACGTCGGGCTCGGCCGGTTGCTGTCCGGGTTCACGCGCATCCTGTCCGGCGCGGCGGAATTCCTGGCCCCGGGTGGGCATGTGGTGATCACCGCGCGCCCGTGGCGGCAGCACGCGGAGCTGGTCAACCTGCCCGCGCATCTGATCACCTGCGGCACCCTGGCCGGACTCACTCCCGTCGAACGCTGCGCCGCACTACTCGGGCGCCTCGCGGACGGGGACCTCGTGGCCCGCAGCTCGTTCTTCCAGCGCGATTTCATCGTCAAACAGCGCCGTGCTGGGCTCCCGATGCATTTGATCGCGCATGAGGACGTCATCATCCTCCAGAAACGCGATGGGGCGGGTAACACGTTGGGCCGCAACAGTTTCCATCGCACACCCGAGCCTACCGCAGACCCGTTCGCGGGAACAGACGCAGGAACATTCGCCCGGCCCGGGGAGGTGGCGGCGTGAGCGCGTCCACCTCACCTCACGGCTGGCTGGCCCGGTTTCTCCTCACTCCCAGCACCGCCCTGCACGAGCTGCTCGGAGACCTTGGACACGCACTGGACTCGCCGCTGGCGATTCCAGTGGTCCTGGGTGTGGCCGGCGTACTCGCCGCGGTGCGGGTCCTCGCGGGAGTGCGGCGGGGCCGGCTGACCGCGCGGGCTCGCCGGATCACCATCATGACCCCGCCCGAGGTCGACCCGAAAGCCGCGACCGCGTTGTGGGCGCACCTGATCGGGCAACTCCGCCCCGCCTGGCGACGCACCCTGCTCGGGCAACCGCACCTGGCGTTCGAGTACACCATCACCCCCGAAGACGGAGCCGCGATCCGGATGTGGGTGCCCGGCAGCATCCCGCCCGGCCTGGTGGAGCGGGCGATCGCCTCGGCCTGGCCCGGCGCACACACCGACACCGACGACACCCCCGCCCCACCCTTGCCCGGCCCTACCACTGGGCGGGTGCTGGCGGGTGGGGAGTTACGGCTGGGCCGCCGCGAAGCGCTCCCCATCCGCACCGACCACAGCGGAGACCTCGTGCGCGACCTGATCACCGCCGCCGATGATCTCGGACCGGGCCAGGGCGCGTGCGTGCAGATCCTGGCCCGCCCGGTCACCGGCCGCCGCGTCGCACGCGCCGCCCGCTCGGGCACCGCGAGGGGCGGGCTGGTCGTGACGCTGGCGCGGGAGGTGCTGGACCTGCTCGCCCCCGGGCCGGTTGCTCGTTCACCGCACGCGAACGCCGCGCCGTCGGACCGGCAGACCGCGATGGAGTACAACTCGGCCGCGCGGGCCGCGGCGGTGAAAGCGCGTGGCCCTCATTGGGAAACGCTCATCCGGTACGCGGTCTCGATCCCGGTGGAGCCGGACTCCGGTGGCGTGGGCGGGGCACGCAGGGCCGCGAGGGGCCGCGCAGATGCCCTGGCGACAGTGTTCGGGGCGTGCGCGGATCACAACTTCTACCGGCGACGGCGCACGTGGCGGCTCGCCCAAGCCCTCGGCGCGCGCCGGCTCGGGCGCGGGGACGTGCTCTCGGTACCCGAGCTGGCCACCCTCGCGCACCTGCCCACCGAGGACGGGCTGCCCGGCCTGCACCGCGCCGGGGCTCGCGCGCTGGCTCCGGCCCCGGAGATCCCCGCGCCCGGCCCGCACGCCAAGCCGCTCGGGGTGGCCGACACCGCCAGTCGCCGCCCGGTCGCGGTCCGCGTCGCCGACGCCCGCCACCACCTGCACATCCTCGGCCCCACCGGCGTCGGCAAATCCACCCTCCTGGCCAACACCATCCTGGCCGACGCCGAGGCCGAACGCGGCATGATCGTCATCGACCCCAAAGGCGACCTCGTCACCGACGTGCTGTCCCGGCTCCCGCGCCGCTTCGCCGACCGGGTCGTGCTGTTCGACGCCGACTCCACCGCCCCGCCACCGTGCGTCAACCCCCTCGATATCGGCCGGGTCGGGCGCGCGGGACTGGATCTGGCCGTGGACAACCTCGTCACCGTGTTCCACCGCGTGTTCGCCCAGTGGTGGGGGCCGCGCACCGACGACGTGATGCGGGCGAGCCTTTTGACGTTGTGCGCCCAGCCCGGCACACCCACTCTCGCGGATTTGCCGCGCCTGCTCACCGAGCCCGCGTTCCGGGCCAGAGTCACTCGCAGCACCGCTGATCCGGTGCTGCGCGGATTCTGGGAAGGCTACGAAACACTGTCCGAGGCCGCACGGGCCCAAGTCATCGGGCCGCTGCTGAACAAGCTGCGCGCGTTTCTGCTGCGGCCCTTCGTCAAAGCCGCGATCGCCGCAGGCCCGTCCACCCTCGAATTCGGCGACGTCCTCGATCACGGCGGGATCTGCCTGGCCCGCCTGCCCAAAGGCTCACTCGGTGAAGAGACCAGCCGCCTGGTCGGCTCCCTACTCGTCGCGCGCACCTGGCAAGCCGCGACCGCTCGCGCCCGCCAGCCCGCCGCCGACCGCGCCGACGCCAGTCTGGTCCTGGACGAAGCACAGAACTTCCTCAATTTGAGTACGCCGGTCGAGGACATGCTCGCCGAAGCCCGCGGCCTGCACCTGTCCTTGCTGTTGGCGCATCAGAACCTCGCCCAGCTCCCCAGAGATCTACGGGACGGGATCTCCGCCAACGCCCGCAACAAAATCATCTTCGCGTGTTCTCCGGACGACGCCCGCGAGCTGGCACGCCACACCGCACCGTGGCTGTCCGAGCACGACCTGACCCACCTCGACGCGTTCCACGCCGCCGCCCGGCTGCTCGTGCACGGCCAGCAAGCTCGCCCGTTCACCCTCACCACCCAACCCCTACCTGCGCCGACACCAGGCCGTGCCAGGCAGATCGCGGCCACCGCCAACGCCCGGCCCCACCGCCCACCCGGACCCCGCACCGACGAGCACTCCACCCCCACCGACGAGCGCGCCGACGGTCACAGCAACACCTCGTCGGGCACCGGCGACCCGCGACTGACCTAGCCGCCAGCCGACTCACCTGGGTCCTCGCCCCTCAACGGCTGTCTTTGCGCTGCACACGAAAGGTTTCCCTTCCTCATGATGATCACTCGTCCCGACCGGCAAGCCGGTCTGCGGGCCCCGCGTCCCGGCCAACCCGGGCTGCTGGTCGCCGATTCCCTCGGGCTGGTCGCGCGCCTGACCGACCGCGACCGGTGGATCCTGCGCATGCTGCACGAGCACCGCGTCCTGACCACCAACCAACTCGCCGCGCTGGCGTTCCCCACCCCCAACAAGGCACGCCGCCGCCTGGTGGCGCTACTGCATCAGCGCGTCGTGGACCGGTTCCGGCCGTTCCGGCCATCGGGTAGCGCGCCCTGGCATTGGGTGCTGGCCCCGGCCGGTGCGGCCGTGCTGGCCGCCGAAGCCGGGGCCGAGGTCCGCGAGCTGGGCTACCGCGCCCGCCGCAGACTCGACATCGCCCACAGCCTGCACCTGACCCACACCATCGGCGTCAACGACTGGTTCACCACCCTCACCGTCACCGCCAACCAGTACGACGCACACGTCGCGCAGTGGTGGTCCGAAACCCGCTGCCGCCGCCTCTGGGGCGACCTCGCCCGCCCCGACGGATTCGCCCGCTACACCCACACCGACACTCGACTGGACCTGTTCCTCGAATACGACCTCGGCACCACCAGCCTCACCCGCGTCGCCGCCAAACTCCTGGGCTACGCGGAACTGGCGCGCTCCACCGGCGTCATCACCCCGGTCCTGGTATGGGTACCCACCTCCCGCCGCGAAGCCGCCCTCCGCCACGCGATGCGAGACACCGCCACCGCGTTACCCGACCCGGACGCGGTGCCCGTAGCCACCGCCGCCGCCGAACTCCTGAACCCTGCCCAGGACCACCCGAGCCCCGCCGACCGGGTGTGGCTGCCTTTGGACGCGACCGGCACTACCCGCGTGCGGTTGCACGAGCTGGCCGATGCCTGGCCCCGCCGCACCCCACCACCGCCGGAAAACACCCACACCGACCACACACCCGTCCTCCTGGGCGGACAGATCATGCTCACCCCACCCCCACCGATCTTCCACGGCCAGTAGGTGATCGGCGGATGCTCATCAAAGCCCTCGGCGCAGGCTCCACGATCGTGGTGTTCTTATGCGTCGTCATCGCCGCCGCGATCACCACCGCCCTGGTCCTCAACCAACCTGTGCCCGGCACCAGCGCCTCGCCCGGGCCGGGCAGTGAGCCCAGTCCGCAAGCCCGCGCCGACATCCCACCGAACCTGCTCGTGCTGTATCAACGCGCCGCGCGCGATTGCCCCGGCCTGGACTGGTCGGTACTGGCCGGGATCGGGAAGATCGAAACCGACCACGGCCGCTCCACCCTCCCCGGCGTCCAGACCGGTGAGAACTTCGCTGGCGCGGGTGGTCTCATGCAATTCCTCGCCCCGACCTTCCAGGCCGTCACCACCCGGCACCGGCTCCCGGCCGGCGGGGCGAGCCCGCCCTCGCGGTACTACCCCAGCGACGCGATCCACGCCGCCGCCTACTACCTGTGCGACTCCGGCGCGCCCCAGGACCTCCACCGCGCGATCTTCACCTACAACCACTCCGAAGACTACGTCCAGCAAGTCCTGACGCAAGCCGCCCGATACCGCAGCACACCGGCCCCCGGCAGCGGCGACTGCCGCACCGTACGGACAGTGAATCCTGCTGCGGCGAAGGCGATCTCGTTCGCCTGCTCGCAACTGGGGCAACCGTACGTGTGGGGCGGCAACGGCGCCACGGTCAACGGCGGCTGGGACTGCTCCGGCCTGGTCCAGGCCGCCTACGCGAGGGCCGGGATCACCCTGCCGCGCACCACCTACGACCAAGTCCACACAGGCCCCCGCATCCCCGAGAACCAACTCCAGCCCGGTGACCTGGTGTTCTACGGCACCGCCGCGGACGTGCATCACGTCGGTCTCTACCTGGGTGCGGGAAAAATGGTCCACGCCCCCGACCTGCATCAACCCGTCCAAGTGAGCGGGTACCGGTCTCTGCCGGACTTTTTCGCAGCGACCCGCCCCTGGATACGCGCGACTCCTACCGTGCCAGGCGGTGCCGATGAGTGACCCGCGCACGAACCCCGCACACCCCGGTACCGCCCTCGCTCACCAACGCCCCTCGGGCTCAGCCCTCACCAGGGGCACCCGCGCACCTGCTCCGAATTCCCGACACCTGTGGAGGTCCCACTGTGACACACACGCCTTCTCCCGCACACCGCCCCGCCCGCGCCCGCCGTGCCATCCGTGCCCTGAGCGGCATCGTCGCGGCCGTGGTGGCCGCTGTAGCGGTGCTGGGTACTGGCCCCGCCGCTGCCGACCCCGCACCGAACGTGACGGGCTGCCCGAGGTGGACCGCGCTGCTGGTGCCGGGCACGTGGGAGACACAGCCCGCGACCCCGGACCAATCCACGGGGATGCTCGGCCCGATCGGGCAGGGCCTGCGCCAGCGGTATGGCTCGAACATCTCCGTACACACGCTCTCCTATCCCGCATCGGTGACCCCGTACAACACCTCGGAATCCGAAGGTGTGCAGGCCCTCTCGACGACCCTCGCCGGGCTGTGCACGTCCACGCGAGTCGTGCTGGCCGGATATTCCCAAGGCGCGGACGTCGCCGGGGACGTGGCCACGAAGATCGGGCACGATCAGGGCCCGCTGCCCGCTTCGCGGGTGGTGGCGGTCGCGCTGATCTCCGACCCGCGCCGCAACACGAGTACTCCGCAGCTCGGGCACACCGAGCCGGGCGAGGGCATCGCCGGCCCTCGCGGCGAGGACTTCGGCGCCCTCGCCGGCCGCGTCCGAACGGTCTGCGCGAGCGGTGACCTCTACTGCGGCACCTCCCCGCAAGCCGCACCCGCCCTCGCCGCGGTCGGCCGTGCCTTCACCGGCACCACCACCACAGCCAGCAGCGATACCACGGTCCCGAGCCCAGCGCTAACCCCCAGCCCGACAACCGATCCGACGGCCAGCTCGCAGGCGAGCCCGGATTCGACTCCGGTCACACCGGGGTCGCTCGGCGGGCTCGACCCGTCCCAGGTCGTCGAGCAGGTGGTCACTGTCCTGGGTGGGCTGGCGGGGTTCGCCGCTGACGTGCCCGCGATCGTGAACGACCTCGCCCAGCTGCCCGGGTTGATCGGCAGCGGGAATCTAGCGGGCCTGCACCAGGTTTCGGGAGATCTGAACAATCAGTTCGCGCCTCTGGTCCAGATTGCCGCGCAGATCGACCTGCACCTGGTCGCTCAAGCCCTCGCCCTCGCTGCGCCCTTGGATACCTCCGGGTGGATCGGGATCGCCTCGCAGATTGTGGGTATCGTGGCGAATCTCGATATCGGGCGGTTCGCCACCGATATCGGCCAAGCTCAGGAAATCGCCTGGGGCGCAGTCCAGAAACTCACTACCGGCGACCCCGTCGGAGCCGCCCTCGCCCTCTCCGGAGTCATTCCCGTCGTCGCGGACCTCGCGGCCACCGCGGCCTCCGCGCTGACCGGAGACACTGGTGCTCGCCTGGCTGGGCTCGCTCGCACCTTCACCGCCACTACCACTCCCGGCACCAGCACCGCGCTGGGGGATCTGGCCCGCCAAGGCAGCGACGCGGCCCGGTTCGCTACCTCGGGCGTGCACCAGAACGGCTACACCACCGCCGTTCAGCAAATCCTGAACTGGCTCGACAGCCGAATCGACCAGACCAGGTGACCGAGGTCGCGGGAGTAGGAGCTGGCGCGGGCGCGGTTTCCAACGCACCTGCCCGTCGTGAACATCGGGCCGGTGCCCGGCCGGGGCCGGGGTGCCGGTGCGGCCGGGTGATGGTGGCCTGTGCCGGTGCATGTGCGCCACCCTGTGCCATCGCGACCGGTCACTGATAAGGCCCGGGGGGGACCCGCCAACGCGGATCATCCCCCGGGCCTATTCGATGATGTGTCTATCTCGGCACCGGGCTACTACTTCGGGGAGTCGGGCCTATACGGTCTCTTGACGCGCGTGGGGGGCGGAGGTGTCGTTGGTGGTTTCGCCGCACTCGTCGCAGAGGCCGATGATCGGCTGCGTGGTGAGGTTGCGGCCGGAAGTGGTGACCCGCTTGACTTTCCGGCATTGCGTGCACCATCCATGAAGTTTCATGCCCCTTTTCCCTTCCCGGGGTGTCGGTTCGAGTGTTGCGTGCTGATTCACCCGCCACAGCCCCGGCGGACCGGGTCGGGTGCGATGCGCACCGATGGCCACCAGGGGTGTAGCCGGAACCTGTTGGCACCGTGTGGCATTCCCCCAAAGCAGGTCGGCGGGTGGCGACGGTGGCACCGTACGGGCGTGGGCTGTGCAGGCTACATCGCCACGTATTCGAAGGCATCGGCGATGACGGCGGCGCGGCACAGGTTTCAGCGATCGCCGGTGCGGTGGCCGGGCGGCGGGCCCTGGGGGGTGATCCGCGCGGGCGGCGGATCACCCCCAGGGCCTCTACGGTCGGGGCACCTATTCGAATGTGGGTTCGTTCAAGGTTACGGTTGTGCGGCGCGCTGCTCGGACAATTCCCGCCCGGCCTCGGTGTCGGAGTACCGCACCTCGTAATCTATTTCCCAGCTTCCGGCGCATTCGGTGCATATCGTGACACCGTGGTTGCATTGGTCGGGGAACATGACCAGTAACCGGTCATCTTCTTTCGTGTCCTCTTTCAATTGCACCGGCACGTACAGGCTGCCGTCGGGTGTCGCCGACGAGTTGATCGCGCCTCGTTCGTCATGGGTTTCGTTCTCGTGCAATACGTGCTCGATTTGCATGAACCGATAGGTTGTGCCCGTTGCGGCGCATCGGCTCTCCATTCCCGTGCGCCCGAGGTCAGAGCTGATCGATTGCCATAGCGTGACCTCCCATGTGTTCTCTCCCAACCTGTACAGTTGTGTCGCCTGATATCCTGCGGTGACCTGTTCTGCGACGAAACCTTCCAATACCTCGAGGTCGTCGCCGCGCACCACGTGATACACAACGGTATCCGCAATCGCATGCCTTATCATGCGCGTACTCCTTTTCATGAGATGACACCCCGCATCACACCGGAGATGCCGAACATTGACGGTGTACCGGGCGGGCCGATAATTCCGCCGGATTAATCCCCCGCCAATGTATTGACGCTCGATACTATGCAAATGTCAACCCAACCGATTCACACCCGGCATCCCGAACACGCCACCCCGCCATGACAACCCGGAATTCCCGCACCGGTACCCGGACGCGCGGCGTGCCGGTGCTGGACACCGGCCACAACGGACCAGCAGCGGGTCCCGCAACGCCTGTGCGGGGCGCGCGACGGAAACCGTTGCGGCGCACCAGCGAGCAGCCTGAACGCTGGGTTCACGAGGGGGTGTTCGGGGGCCGTTCGATTCGCCGCACGGTGAATCGGAGGTCACCGGAGTCTGCGTCCTGGGTGACGGCCGCGATGGTGTCTGCCGGGCGTAGTTCCTCGGCGCTGAGCTGTAGCAGGTCCAGTTTCGTGCTGCCTGTGTGGTGTGGTGTCCAGCCGAACGAGCGAAGGGTCGCTTCCAGGGTGAGGTCGTGGTTGTCCATCCAGTGCCGTAGCACGCTGGCGGGGATGTGGGTGCGGCGTGCCCAGTCCTCCAGGCCCATCCGAGATCCGAACGCGGATACCGGTGCGCCGGTGCCCAGGACGGTGCGGTTGTCCGGTTCCTGGGTGATCGCTTGCTCGGGTTCCCACCCCTCGCGCAGGCGTTTGCGCAGGGTGGTGGTGCTGCAGTTCGCTCGTGCGTCCACGCCCCACAGGTACAGCGGTTTGGTTTCGCCGAACGCGGTGACCGGCAACCGCAACAGCGGCCCGTCCGGCCCCAGGGCCAGCGCGTCCGCGATTGTCATGCCGCGCTTGGTGATCCGCCGGTACAGGGTGTGGTATTTGATCGCGCTTTGCTCGGCCCATCCCCGCAAGCTCAGCGTCCGCCCGTTGTGGGTGAACTCCAGCGCAGGCTTGTCGTGCCTGGTGCGGGTGATGGCATCTTCTGGTGACCAGCCCAGCGCGAGACGGGTTCTGACGGTCTCCCGGCTCACCACGCAACGCGGATCTTTCGCCCATTCTGTGAGCGTTTTCTGTTGCCCGAAAGCGGTGATCGTTCCACGGGC
>NZ_BDCC01000074.1 GCF_001613305.1 Nocardia vaccinii NBRC 15922 | reverse complement strand
TGGTGGGGTCGAGAAGAATTCTTCTCGACCCCACCAGCCATGGCATCGTGCGGGCCTCAGCGGTTCGCGGCGGGACGCAGGCGTGTGCGCGGGTCCGGCACGTGGTGCACCCTGTTCAGTCGCCACGTCGGCAGGTCCGGCAGCAGCGGGGAAACGTACTGGGCGAGGGGATGGTGGGTGACCACCGCCCGCGCTGCGCCGTCGAAGTCGCGGTAGGTGGTACCGGCCAGTGGCCCGCTGGTGATCTCCACCCGGCCGGTGCCGGGGTGGAAGCGGGCCTCGGTGCGCAGCTTGCGGTACACGGTGAACACCGCAAGCCATTGCGGCGGCGCGGTATGGACGCTCAGGTGCCGTGCGGCCGCATCGGCCACGGCCACCCACAACTCGAAACTGTCCGGCGCGTGCGCGGAGGCATCGAACACCTCATGCAACGCGACAGCGACGGCAGCCAGGCTGGCGGTGGGAGTGATGTCATTCATGACGATCAGGGCCTTTCTCGAAAAGTGAGGGAAACGAACGGGGTGTGTGGCGGTGCGCCGGGGTCCGGAGTCGGTGCCGGTCCGGCGCACCGCCGGGAAGGTCACTGGCCCGCAGCCAGGGCGAACTTCTTGGGCCGGTCACTGACCTTGCGAGCGGTGCCCAAGGTGGTCAGCCGTAGCAGGGCGTTGTGGACAGCGCCGCTCGAGCGGCCCAGCGATTTCCCGATCTCGTGCGGGGTGAACTCCTTCTCGGGCGCATCACGCAGGTGGTCCTCGACCTGCCCACGCAACGCGCCCGGAGCCAACCGCTCTGGTGACTCCTGTTGCGCCGCTGCGGCATCGGCCCCGCTGTCCGGGGTGTCGGTTGCCGGGGCGGTGGTTTCGGCGCGCTGACCGCGTGCTGTGGCCGGTTCCGGCGGTACCGGTGTGCCGGTAGCGGGCGCAGCGTCACCGGGCACGGCGTCGCTGGAGACATCGTCGTCGGATTCGGTTGCGGTGCTGACGTTCTCACTACCCGCGTCCGGCTGTACGGCCTCGGGTTCGGTCACCGTGTCGGCCGGGGCGGCCGGGGCGGTGGTGGCGGGTGACCAGCGTTCGGCGGCGCGGGGGTTGTCCGGGTCGCGGTCGCGGCGCGCGGCCCCGCTGGTGGCCCACCCGGTCAGGATGCGCCGCGCGGTGGACCCGCTGATCCTGGCCGCGCCTGCCAGTTCGGCGGCGGTGAATCCGGGATGGGTCCCCAGCGCGGTCCACAACGCTTTGTCGCTGTCGGTACGCAGCACGGGCGCATTGGTGGTCGGTTCAGGAGTTGGCGGGGTGGCGCTTTCCGTCGGGCGGGTGGTGGCGGTTTTCGTACCGTGCGTGGTGGTGTTTTTCGTTGGGCGTTCGGTGGTGGTTTTCTTTCGTGCGGACATGACAGGTTTCCTCCCTGAAAAAGTGGGGAATTCGTTGGGTGCTCGGGTCATGTCCCGGCCGGGACGGAAAACCGCGCCGTATCACCCGGTCCGGGTGATGGTGGCGGTGTTCCCACACCTATGAACGCTCGATACCCGCATCGATGTCAAGCGGTGCGTGGAGAAAAATATGCGACCGGAATTCCTCTCGCCGTCCCGGTCACCAGAATTCATTGTGCGAGGCGAATTCGACTCGACTCGCCTTTTCCCGGAATTACTCGAATACCGAGACGAAGGGCCGCCACCGCGGGCAGGCGGTGGCGGCGGTCGAGCCCCGGGGTGCGGTCAGTCGGCGCGTATCAAGTCGCCGGAAGTCAGGTCAGCGCGCAGGTGCCGCAGTTCTTCGAGTTCCTCGTCGAGATCGCGGGCGGCGAATTCGGTAGTGGCCTGGTGGTCGGGGGCCGGGTCCGGGAGCTGTTGCTGGCGCAAGGTGATGGCCATCGCCGCGAGTTGGCGGGACAGGGCCTCGGCTTGCTCGGCCACCTGGTTACTGCGCCGCCGCAGCAGGTCGCGGGCGTCCGCACGCTGGAGCGCGTGCACAGTGTTCATCCGCTCGTGCCATTGCTCGTCCGCGCCGTCGGCGGGCAACAGGTCCCACGGGTGGACGATGACCGGGTGCGGTGCCGACACCTCGCAGGTGATGATGCCCCTGTGCCGGTAGACCGATCGTACTGTTCCTCGCTGTGCGGGGTCGTCGGCGAAGGCGACTTCCTGGCCCACCACGATCGGGCACTCGATGCCGTGCACTATCAGCGGGCGGGGGCCGCTGGTCGCGCTGTCAGCCGTCATCGGGACGCCCGGCGCGGGCACGGGAAAGGGGTGCGGGACTGCAGCCTTGCCCGCGACTGTGGATGCCGTGTGGAGGTCGAGCAGGAACGGGCCGTGGGCGGAGATCGGGATCATGGGAGTCAGGCCCGGGTCGCGCAGGTCCGAGGTCCATTGGGCGAGGTGGCCGGCGAGCCCGACCACGCCCTCGACCTCGGCGCCGCGAGGGTCGAGGAAGGTGTGTACGTCCAGCCCGCCGTAGGGAGCCCAGTCCAAGACGATGTACCGCACAGTCGGGGCGTGGAGCCCGATCTCGGTGACGATGATGGCCAGGGCCAGTTCGGTGATGGCTTGCTCGCGGGCCGGACCGGCGGGCAGGGCGTGCGCGGCAGCGAGCCGGGCGTTCAACTCTGCGGTGGGGTTGGGGTGCGGGGTCGAGCTCATGGTGTGGGTTTCCTTCTCTGCCGTGTGGTGGGTTTCGGTTCCGCTGCCCGGCTGGTGAACCGGGCAGCGGGCCGGTTGGCCGTACGGGGGTTATCGGCGTCTGCGCGGGGTGAGGTGGCGGCGGGCGTCGGTGATGGCAGCGGCGGCGCGGGGGTTCGCGTACACCAGCGGCAGCCGTAGGCGCGGCCCACGGGCCGCGTGGAGCCGGTAGTCCTGGATGTATGGCGGGATCGGGCGGGGTTCGGTGTCGGCGGGCACGCGGATCTCGACGTGGGTTGTTTTGCAGGCCACGGTGATCCGGTGCGAGCCGTCGGCGAGGTGCTGCCACTGCTCGGGCGGGGCCACCGACGCGAGCGCGAACACTTGCGCGGCGAGGTCCGCTGCGGCGGCGACGTCGGCGGGGGTGAACTCGGTGGGCCACCGTCCCGCGACGCGCATGGTTTGGCCGGTGAGCGGGTCGTGCAAGTGGTCGGCCCATGTCCGGCACGCTCGGCAGGTGCGGCGACGGCCCTCCCCGGTCCCGGCCAGCCCGCCCCAGTCCTCGAGCACGTTGTCCGCCAACAACGCCCGGACAAGGTCCCCGCTGTGGGCGGCGGCGTCGCGGATGCCCAGCACGGCGTGCATGTCGAGCCGAGCCAGCTCGCCCGTACCGTCCTCGAAGTCACCGGGGCGGGGGTGGCTACTCATATCGTGGTGCCGCGATTCGGGTGTGCCGGTGCGGGTTTCGGTGGTTCGGGTCCAGGCGGCCGGGAGCGCGCCCTCGGTGGCGAGGTGTTCGTCCAGGGCGGCCATGAGGTCACTGGCCTCGCGGTACAGCTCTTCGAGGCGGTCGTGGTGGTCGGCGGTCTCCCCGGGGGTCTCGGTGCGGTTCTCGTCGGCGGTGTAGGCGGTGATCGCCTCGGCGATGGTGTGGCGGGTGGCCCGGAACTGCGCGAGGGTGTCGTCGGGGTCGAGCCAGTGGCGGGTCATGACGGTGAACCTCCATGCGATCGAACGGGTTTCGGTCACCCGGGGCGCGGCGCATGCCGCGCCCCAGGGGTGGTCGGGTCACGCGTTGCGGACAGCGGTGACAGCGGCGCGGGCGATGGCTTTGGCGGTCGCGGCCGGGTCGCCGACCGGGTGCAGGGTGGCCCCGGCCAGCGGGGTCGCTTTGCGGGGTTCGGGGGCCAGCCACAGCACCGCGCAGCCGGTGGCGCGCAGCCGGTTGAGGCGTTTTTGGGCGCGTTGGCGGGGTGCGGGGTAGAAGATGCCGTCGGAGATGATGACCAGCAGGCGGGTGTTCTCGCGGCGAGACAACCCGAGTGCGCCGTCCAGGGCGTCGATGGCCTCGTCGATGGCTTCTTCCGAGCCCCCGCACCGGAACTCGGTCACCCGGTCCGGCGCGACGCCGGGGTAGGTGATCGGCCGGACTCGTTCTCCGAAGGTGACAGTCGCGGTTTCGGCGGGCATCGCCGCGAGGCGTGCGGCGTGGGCGATGATCCATGCGGCCGAGGCGGTCGGGTCGGCGTAGGCGCTCATCGACCCGGACACATCGCAGCCGATCCCGATCCGCAACGGCGGCACCGGCACCGGTTTACGCACGGCGCGGGTGAACGGTTCGGCGGTCGGGATCGCCCCGGCCGCGCGCTGAGCTTCGCGGGCCATCGCCCCACGCATCCGCATCCGGCCCGGAGGCACCACCGAGGTCGTTTTCACCACAGCCGCCTCGCGCTGACTCGCCGAGGACAGCGCGCGAGCCAGCACCCGCGCAGCCGACCGCTCAGAACCCTCGGGGGCGCGGGTGCCCCGGTGCGGGGTCGCGGGGGCCCCGCCGGGGGTACCGAACACCTTCGCGGCGACCGCCCCGGCCCGGTTCCGGTCCCGGTGCTCTCGGGCGTGGCGGGCGGCGGCGGCCTCGGCCGGGTCGATCGGGACCGGTTGCGCGGCAACCGCATCGCGGATGTTCGTGATCGCCTCGCTGATCGCGCCGGACAGCGCCGAGTGCGGGTCCGGCTCGGCGTGCGGGTCGGGCCCGATCAGGTCGAGCCATTGCTGCCCGAGCTCGAGCATCCGCGCGGTGTCGTGGTCGCTGACGGTGTGCGCGTCGCGCCAGATCGCCTGCAACCGGGCGAGCGTGTCGGGGCCGAGGACCTTTTCGATCGCGGCAGCGGCCGGGGCGGTTTCCGTGGTTTCGAGGATCCCGCCGTCCACGCGGGCCAGGATCAGCGCGGCGTTGCGGGCAGCGGCGTAGTCGGTGGCCGGGAGCTGCGCCGCAGCGGTAGCTCCCCCGTTGTCGCTGATCACGATCTCGGTGACACACGCCCGCAGCCAGTGCCGGTCATCCGGGCGGCGGCGCACCTGCGCAGCCTCGATGCGGGATTCCTCGAGCAGCATCGCGGCCTCGACCACGGCCGGGTTCGCCAGCGCGGGCGGATCCCAGCGCGAGTGCTGGGCGTGGGCGCACTCGTGGGTGAACGCACCCCACACGCCCGCGTAGCGGGCCCGGTCGGACAGGCGATCCGGGCGCATCGTGCGCGGGTCGATTTTCAGCAGGTCGCCGTCGATCTCGATCGCGGCGCGGGCCGGGAAGAACACCGCCGGGTGCCCGTGCGCGGCACCGGGAGCGATGGCGACGATCAGGTCGTCGCGGGCCGCGATCGGCGGGGCCTCGGCAGTCAGAGCGGCCGACAGGGAGTCCCACCCCGCCCGCGCGGGCGGTGTCACAGGGGTTGCGGTCGGGTCGGAGATCACGTGGGAGGTCATGGCGGGCAATGCCTTTCCTTGGCAGATGCGGGGGGCGTGGGTTAGATACGTGAGCCCAGAGCGAGGGGCGAATAGGTGGCCCCGAACACGGTTTTGACCACCGTCGCCACGATCTCGCGGTCGTCCTCCGGGGCGGTGCCGATCAGATTCGCCGCAGCCGTCGCGAGGTCGGTCGCGGTGGCGATCTTCTTGAAACTGAGCAGTTCTCGTAGTTGCGGGGCCCACCCGATCTCGCCGTTGGCCTTGCGGGTGGCCAGATTCCGGGCGACCTTCACCGCCTGCGCGTGGACCCCGAGCTGCCCGGCCAGGTCGTAGTCACTGCCGACCTGCACCTGGAACGCGAACCGCGAGGAGAGCGCGTCGGACAAGATCGCCCCGTGCACGCCCGGGTTGTGCCCGGCCACCACGAAAAACCCGGGCTCGGCGGTCACGACCTCGCCGCCGTTGGCTTTGATCACGATCTCTTTGCGCCCATCCATCGCCGGATACATGCACGCCAGCACCGTCGGCGGAATCAACGTCGCGTCGTCCACGAACAGCACCCGCCCCTCACGCATCGCCCGAACCAGCGGCCCGTGCACGAAAACGAAAGTGCCGTCCGGTTTTTGGGTGTACTCGCCCACGAAGTCCGCGACTGTGGTGTCCGAGTCCCCTTGGACCGTGAGCAGGTCGCCGTAGGCGGCCTCGATCAGCGAGGTCTTGCCCGTTCCCGGGGGCCCGTACAACATGACCGGGACCTCGGCGGTGCGCATGGTGCGCAGCACATCCACATCCGTACGCCCCGCGAGCTTGCGCAGGTGGTACTCCTGCCCGTTCGGACGCCTCACCGTCGCCCCCGACGCCGAGGCGGGGGCGGGGGCGGGCGCGCTGCCTGTGCCCGTGCCCTTGGTCTTGGCTTTGCGCTTGCTGGCGCGGGCGGGGGGTTTCGGCGCGGTGGGTGCGGCCGGTGTCGGTGCGGGGGCGGGGGCCCCGGTGGCAGCGGCAGCGGTGGCGGCGGTGGCGCGGTAGCGCAGCGGTTTCGCGTTGGCCTGTTCTGCCTGCCCGGCCCCGATGAGGGTTTTCAGCGCGTTGCCGACCGCCCCGGACGAGCGGGAAATCAGTTTCGCGACCTCACGCGGGCTGTATTCGGTGGTGGGGTTGTCGGCCAGCACACGCGCCACCATGCGCCGCAATTCACCGTTACCCAGACGTGCGCTCGTGGCGGGTGCCGAACCGGTGGGGGAAGTCATTTCATCTCCTATTACGGACCGTATTCCGACATGCGCCGAACCTGCGATATTGACATACCGGTGGCGAGACCGTCATTCGGAATTCTCGGAATCCCCGGGGATTTCCGGGAACACGACGACGCTAACTCGACTCGCGACGCACACGCAACCCGAAAATCACCGAATTTCCGTGAATTTTCCTGCCTCGCCTCGAAATGAGCGACGCAATTCCGAACTGAAATGCGTACCCGAACCCGGCCGACGGTCGAAACCGTAATGGGATCGGGAATGCAAAACAATGAATTCAATAGCGAGCAATGAGAATGACATTGCACGGGGAACGCCGGAAAGGAAGTGACATACCGGGCCCCCGGGGAACCGGTTGGCACTGGCCGCCAATCACGTACCTGCACTTTTGTGGGTATGTGATCCTGGGGGACACCCAGCTGTGAAAACAAGCCGCTACCAGTGGATATACCGGCGCAGGGTGGTCCGGTTTGATCGGATGACGGATCTGACCACGGAACTGACCACGGAGTTGACCACGGAACCGAGTCGGGCGATCGCGGAAGATACGACATTTCCGTTACAGGACGTCATCGTGGCGTGATCGGACCACCTATCGGCCTCGGCCGATCGCGGAATATAAAAGAGGGCCGGAATATGCTGTACGCAATATTTTCGCAGGCAATTCTTTGCGCACAAACACTGGCACACCCCCCTGTTAACGAAAAGGCCGGACGTCCATATATCGAACTGGGTGGACACATTTCCCGATGGTCTGATTATAGGACAGAATTCTCGGCGGTCTGAATTTCCCCGGGCGGGTATGGTCGTCGGGTTAGGACATCCGGTGCACCGGATTTCATGTCAGGTCGTCGGCGTGATCGGGTGTTCGGCGGATCGTGAAACACAGCTGGCCCGAGCCCGTGTCCTGGATGCGGGCGATGATGTTGTCGCCCGGTCGGAGGTCTTCGGCGCGGATCTGCACCAGATCCAGTTTGATGCGTTCCGGAGTGTGTGGGACCCATCCCAGCGAGCGCAGGGCTGCCTCGAGGGGCAGGCCGTGGTGGTCCATGAGCGATTGGATACTTGCGCGCGGGATGTGAGCACGGCGAGCCCAGTCCTCGAGGCCCAGGCGCATACCGAACGCGGTGTAGGGCACCCCGGTACCTCGTCGCCCGTCGACCCGTGTCTGGGTGGTGATGGCTTGTTCGGGGTCCCACCCATCGCATAGTCGTTTCCGCAAGGTGACCGCGCTGCAGTTCGCCCGGTCGTCGACTGCCCATTGAGCGATCGATTTCGTTTCGCCGAATGCTGTTACACCGATCCTGAAATTCGGGCCCTCGGGCCCTTTGTCGAGTGCCTGCGCGAGTGTCATTCGACTTCTCGTGATCCTCACGAAGAGGGTGTTGTATTTGATCCCGCTCCGTTCGGCCCATCCGCGCAGCGTCAGTGTGCGCCCCTGGTGCGTGTATTTGCGCGGTGCAGCGTCACGTTTCGGTCGGGTAATGGCATCGCCGGGATCCCACCCCGAAACAAGACGCCTGCGAAGCAGGTCTCGATTCACTGTGCACCGCGGATCGTTCGACCAGGCCGCCAGGGTTTTCGATTCCCCGAAAGCTGTGATTATTCCGCGCGCTCGTTCCCACTCGTAGCGGTTCACGCGCGGCATGCTCATCTTTCTCATGGTCGGTCATCCCTTTCTATGGACTCTCGGTGACCGTGTTTTATGGTTGTGCCTCAGCAATGGCGCGGCCGGGGCGGGGAATCCAGGCGAACACATGTTTTCACGAGTGAAGCTGGTGCAGTGCGTATTTTTTTCTGCCTTCTCCTGCCTCGGTCCTGGCAGGTACGCCGACCGGCCGCAAATGGAATGCCGGGATGCGTGCGCAACGTGGAATTTTTCATCTCGTGGTGCGGCGGAGCTGTTCGAGGAGCTGGCGGGTTTGCGGGCTTGGTGTGGCGTCGATTTCGGCGAGTTTTCTGGTCAGGAGTGAGTAGGTGCGGGTCAGGGCGTCGTATTCGCCGAGTTTGGCGTGCAGGCGGAGGATGTCTTGCCAGACGGGTTCGTTGTAGGGGTCGGTTTCGACGGCGGTTTCGAGCATTCCGAGGGTGGTGCGCGGATCCTGGGTGAGGGTGTGGTTGGCCAGCCAGCCCAGGGCGTTGAGGGTGCTGTGGCGGGCGGCCTCACGTAACTGTTCGACCCAGGGATCGGACAGATCCGCGGCGAGCGTGGCGGTGGCCGAGGCGATGTCCAGGATGCGTCTGCTGGCCGCGATGTGCTCGGCCTCGGCGCTGGTCTGACGACGCGCGACGACAGCGGCGGTGAATTCCCAGTAGTCGACGGTCACCGCGGCCGGATCGAGGCGATACCGGGGCCGGTCCTCGATCAGCAGCACCGCCTGGTGGCCGGTCGCTGTGGCCACCGCCCCGCGCAGACGACCCAGCGCGTTGGTCAGCGCGATCCCCGGCCGGTCGGGAGGGCGTTGCCCCCACAACGCGTCGATCAGATCGCCCCGGCTGAGCCCGTCGGGATGCAACGCCAGCACCGTGAGCAGCTCACGGCTGCGCGGCTGCAAAGACCGCGTGATCTCCACACCCCGCACCCCGGCCCGCGGCGAGTCGGCTGTGCGCCACAGCACCCGCGTCGGACCGAAAATCCGGACCGCCAACCCGGGCTCGGCCGCACCCGCATCAGGCGCGCGTGACGGCGGGCGCGGGGCGGGTGGCGGTGGTGGACCCGAGGGGGTCTCGCACGGCACGACACCGCGGGGCGCAGCGGCGGCCCCGATGTCTCGGTCGGTGGCCCCTGATGCTGTGGGCTGCGCGGGACGGGTACCCGCCGGGGGGGTTGGGGCGGGGCTGGGGTTCGGGTCGGTGTCGGCCGAGTCCGGTGCCGCAGCCGGTCCGGTGGGCAGCTCGATCCGGTAAACCCTCGGCCCCACGGCCGGGCGGCGACCCAGCACGCGCGGACGCCGCCGCACCCGCGGGCGTGCGGGTGTTTCGGTGATCGGGGGTGTCGCTGCGGGAGGGCGGAGTTGGAGTTCGACGCTCGCCGCGATCGGGTGCGCGGCGCGCAGCAATCGGTTGCGGCGGGGCCAGAGCCGGGGCGGGGCCAGCAAGGCGGTCGCGGATTGTGGTTCGCGGGGAAGACCAGCGAGCACCGGGACCTCCAGTGCGGTGGCGTAGTCGCTGTCGGGTGCCGCGCCGATGAGCAGCACTCCCGGGTGACCGCTGCGGGCGGCGAGGTCGCGGATCTGCTGGCCGGCGATCCCCGGGTCGGTGAGATCGGTGTCCAGGACGATCAGGCACGCGTCCGCGAGGGCCACGATCGGGTCCAGCGCCGACCCGGACCCGGCTGTGCCGCAGTCCGCGAACACGCTCGCGCCCACCGCGCGCCACGCCGCCAGATCACCGAGGCGCCGATCATGCTCGCGGCCGGTCAGCAACGTCGTCACCCACCCGGCCTTACGGGCATCAGCCCCGGGCGGGCTGGCCAAAAGCCCGACACCACCGGGCAGCAGTTGCACATGCTCGGCGATCCGCACTCGCCTGTTCGGGGACCGTGCGGCTCGTGCCAGGCTCGCCAGGCCGCGATACGGGTCCACGCCGGCCAGCTGCGCGAGCTGCCCGCCGCGCGGATCGGCCTCGACCACCACAGCCGCGTCCGGGCCAGGCCATGCGCGCGCGAGCGCGACTGTGGTCGTGGTCACGCCGGTGCCAGGGCCGAGACCGGTCACCGCGATCAGCAGCGGACGCACCGACGCGGGGATGGTGTGTGATGTGGTGGGAGCCATCACGATTGGGCGGGGGTCGGGTCCACTTCACGCCTCCCCGCGCTCGGGGTCCGGGCTATGGGTGGCAGGAGGGCTGGGGTGTTCGAGCTGGGCGCGCAGGGCGTGGTCGAGGGTGGTGGTGATGGTGTCGGTGGCGCGTTCGAGGTGGGTGTGGGGCAGGTCGTGCCCGGCACCGAACACGAGGTCGTAATCGGCCCACACCGCGTCGGCCAGCGCGACCGCGCGCTGTGGGGGCACGAGCGTGTCGTGCTCCCCGGCCAGCACGATCGAGGGGATGGGCCGTAGCTGCTGGGCGACCCCGACCGACAGGCCGAATCCGGGGTGCGCGCCCAGGATGTCGATACTCACCCTCGGATCGGTGTCGACGTCTACGACCAGCTGCCTGCCGCTGTGCCGCAGGCGGTAGCGCAGCACGGCCTCCCCTGCCGCGGTGACCGGGTCGAGAACCCGGTGCGGTCGTAGCCGGATGAGGCGTTGTGGCCACGCACGTAAATACCTTGGGAAGCAAGGGAATTCAGCGGCGGCGTTGAGGAACACCAGCCCGGCCAGCTCCGCAGCGCGGTCGCGGTGCACGGTGGCGTAGGCATACACCAGCTGCGCTGCGGTCGAATGCACGACCAGGACCACCGACCCGGACGCGTGCGCGAGCACCATGTCCAGGTCGTCGGCCAGGCGGCGCAGGGTGGTGATCCGGCGCAGGTGCGGGGTGCCCGATTCGCCGTGCCCGCGCTGGTCGTAGGTGATCTGCGCGACCGCGCCACCCAACTGCTCATGCACACGCAGGCTCAGTGGAGACCAGAACCGGCGCTCGCGCAGCAGCGGGTGCACGTAGACCAGGGTGGCTGGCGCGGCGGGTCGCCCGACGCGCGTGGCGGCCAGGCGCACGCCGTCGTCGGCGTCGATGCTCAGGGCGTGAATCTCGGGACAGGTCACGGCGGGGAGTCCTTCGCTAGGTAGGGGCAGAGGCTGTGGCGGGGCGGGGATTTCGCCCTGCTGGGTGTGCATGGCGGTCATCCTTGTTCTTGGACGTGGCTGATCAGCAGGCCGCCGCTGGGGCCGCTGATGGTGTTGATCACCTGCAGGTAGTCCACGCGTTTGTGGTCGGGATGCACTTCGACCAGGTGCACGTTGGCGGTGTTGAGCGTGACCGGGGTGATCGCGACACAGTGGCGGGTGCCCGCCGGGATGGTGGCGATCCCAGCAGCGAGGGCCTGCTGGGTGATTCCGGATTCGGGAGCGACGACTCGCATGGCGGCTTCGGCGTTGCGTTGGGTGTAGTAGGCGTCCTCGAATGTGGCGATCACGCCGGGCACCGTGGCCGGATCACCGCCATGTTCGGTGACCACCGTGCCGGACAACCCCGCACACACCCCCGCCGTCGCCGAGGCCGACATCGACGCAGTCTTCGTACCGGTCCCGCCGCCGCTGGGGTGGTGCGGTGCGTGCGCACCCACCACCACCCACACCACGACCGCGAGTACCGCGGCGAGCCCGGCCACCCCGCGCACCGGTACTCGGCGCGCGAACCGTCCCCATGCCGCTCGCGGTTCGCTCGCGTCCGGACCGGGATCGGTGGGGACCACCTCGTCCCAGTTCTCCTGTGGGACAGTGGGTTCGGCCACGAGATCGATGTCCACACCGGGGTCGGTGACCTCGCTCAGCTGATCGGGATCCGGTGGAGTGTCCAGCCAAGCCCACTGGTCATCCTCGCCGGAAGTGTTGCCAGACAACCTCGTTCACCTCCCTCCAGGGTTGAGCTTCGCGGCACGCCCGCGCCCGCAACGGGGGTACGGACCAGGGCGTGGGCAGGGTCCGCCGAGCGGGTCACGGACGCACTGGTGGTGCGGAGGTGTCGATCACGGGGCCGGGGCTGGTGAGCCAGGTCAGGTTGTCCGCGAGCCGATTCAGGACCTCGGTGACGGCCTCCAGGGCGGTGCCGGCATGTCCGGAGTCGTACTCGCGCCAGGTCACCGTGGCTCCGCGTTGCCGGTAGGCGATCAGGGTGCGCAGGCCCGCGCGCACAGGCACGATGCGGTCGGTGTGCCCGTGGTACAGGTGCAGCGGCACGCCCGGGGCGGTGTGCGCGAGGCACTCATAGGCCAGGACGTGCCGCCACATCTGGTCGTTCCACGGATCTTCGCGGACGCACCAGTGCGACAGCGGCTGCGGGTACCGGTCGAAAGCTCTATGTCGGTGAGGTTTTCCGCCTCGGCGACCGCGCGGTGGCCGTCCTCGGTCAGTACGTGGCGCAGGCGTAGGTGCGGGTAGGCGGCCAATAGGCCGGTCAGCGCGGCCAATCCCAGCCCCGGGCACGAGCCGGTGTTGATCGTGGGGGCCAGGGCGGCCAGGTCGGAGGCGACCGCGCCCGCGCAAATTCCGCGCAGGTCGAGTTCGGCCGCGTATCGCTGGTGGAGTTCGCCCGCGGCGGCGACCGCTCGGCCGCCGTCGGCGTAGCCCCAGGCCACGACCGGCATCCACGGCTCGCTCGTGTTGTCGGGGTCCAGTTCCGGGACGAACTGCGCGGCCCGCGCGATATCCAAGACGATCTGCCCGCCTGCTCGCGCGGCGAGGAAGGTGTGCGGGCCCAGGCCGGTGACCCCGAGGCCCTCGCCGTCGGGCACGGCCACGACCCAGCCTTGTTCGAGCGCCGCGGAGATCTCCACACTGTCGGCTTCTTCACCGACCGCGAGCATTTGCGAGGCCGCGCGCCCGCCCAAACCATGAAAGACCGGGCAGTACACCAGCAGAGAACCTCCCCCCGGGTGGGAATCGGTGTCGGGGTCGGGCAGGATCACCGTGCCCGAGGCGGTGATCAGCTCACCGCGGGAGTTGGTCGAGGCGTACAGGATCTGCCAGGCCCCTTCTGCGCCTGCCAGCTGTGGCACGAATGTGGGCCGCATCCGCACCAGATCACCGGGCAGTCGATTCGGGCTCAGGATTGGTGCGGTATAGAAATCGGTCTCGGTCATGAATACCTCCAAAAGTTTGATTGATTGCCTTGGCGTGCAAGGTTTTCGGCTGCCGGGCACCTGTCCTGCCCGGCGGAGGGGGTACCGGGCAGGACAAGGCCGCTCAGGCAGGTCCACAGAGCAGGCGAGAGATTCGCGCCTGTACGGGTCAGGTGTGCGTGGAGTCGGTGAGGTCGCGTGCGAGCTGGGCCAAGGCGTCGTCGGTGGCGGTGCGGGCGGTGCGGAAGTGGGCGCCGTCGTAGGCTCGCCAGTCCGCTCGCACGCCGTGAGCGCGCAGGTCGGTATACAGCAGGCGACCGAACCCGACCGGCACGAGTGCATCGCGGGCCCCGTGATACAGGTGCACCGGAGCCCTGGGAACGCCTGCCGCACCGGTGATTTCCAGATTGAGCACATGCCGCCACATCACGTCGTTCCACGGATCGGGCCGCTCGCACCAGGTCACGACCGGATGCCGATACCGCTCACACAACTGCGTCCGGGACGCGGACTCCGCGTCCGCCAGCAGGACACGGGCAGCATCGGTGAACACGTGCCGCAACGGCAGATGCCGATGCGCGTGCGAGAGGCCGACCAGCCCCGCGAGAACCAGGCCCGGCCACGGGGACCGGTCCAGGTGCCGCAGGATCGGGCCGGGATCGGTGACCACCGCCCCGGCGGCGATCCCGCGCACATCCAGGTCCGGGGCGTAGCCGGGCTGCAGACCACCCGCCCACACCGCCGCACGTCCCCCGTCGGCGTAGCCCCATAACAGGATCGGTGCCTCTGCTGCGTGTAGGGCGGGGATGCGGGTGGCGGCGCGAGCCAGATCCAGCATCACCTGCCCGGCTGTCCGGCCGGTCAGGAAGGTGTGCGGGCCCAGCCCGAGCACCCCCATTCCATGCCCGTCCACGACCGCGACCGTCCAGCCGCGAGCCAGGACGGCGCTGATCTGCTCGCTGTCCGGTTCGGTGCCCGCGGCGAGCAGCTGCGAGGGGGCGCACGGCCCGCCGAGGCCGTGGAAGCTGGGCTGATACACCAGCACCGGCTCTTCCCCGGCGCGCTTGCGGCCCTTCGGGGTGATCACGGTGCCGGACACCGGGATCGGCTCACCATGCACATCTCGGGAGACGTACAGGATCTGCCACGCCGCGCCTGCTCGCGGCAGGTTCAGGGTGACCGGACGCATCCGCAGCACATCCCCCGGCCGGTGGAGCTTCGCCAACGGCGGTGGGGTGTAGAACTCGCTATCTGCCACCATCGCCTCGGCGTTGTTCGCCTTCGCCGGTGAGGTGCCGGAAACCGTTGCGCCGGAGGCGTTCAGCTCGGTCATCGGGGCCCTCCTTGGGCGAGGTCGTGCGCCACGGCGACGAGCCAGGCGATCCCGGAGGCGAGCTGACCGGTGGCCGCGTACCCGTCGTGCGCGACGACGGTCGCCGCGAAACTCGCCCACACCGCCGGATTGGCCAGGTCGGCGTCGTCGGCGACCAGCTGCCCCCACGCTGCGGCGAGTTGGCTGGCGAGCTTCGGCAGTTCGGTCGGGTGCGCGTCGAGGGTGGCGGTGATCTGGTTCCACCGCTCCCCGGCCGCGTGGACCCGGTCCGGTGGCGGAGCGGGGATGCGAGGGTCAGCGGCGTCGATCAACCGTGTCGACAGCGGGGCCCGGGGACGGTAATCGAGGGTGGCCGGACCCACGTCGAAGTCGTTGAGCACTACCGTGGTCCACGCGGTGCCCAACGCGCCCGACAGCACTCGTTGCAGGCTCGCGGCAGCGGCGATCGGGTTCGTCAGGTCGGCTTGTGCGGCGATCTCGGCCCCGACCCGCAACAGCGCCGTGTGGTCCGGGGCCGCGCACGCCAGGTCCCCCGCGACGCAGATGTCCGCGACCCGGCCCGTCAACGCCCCGTATACGGCGTCGTCCGCAGCGATCCCGCTGCCCGGCACCGGTGGTGCGGTGATCCGCACCGCCGCGACCGCACCGCTGGTGGTACCAGGCACGCTATCGGGCACCGTCTGTCCTGGTCTGCCGGGGAACACCGGCGAGCCCACGGCACGCTCGGGGTCCGCGTAAAGCGCGACAGCGGCGACCTTGGCCGCAGGAACTGGGCCGTGACCGGCACCGACGTCCCGTGCGAATTGCGAGACTGCTTGCGCGCCTTGGGAATACCCGATCGCTGCCAGCTCGGTGGCCGGGCAGCGGGCAACGATCTGCTGGGCATCGGTGCGGAGTTCGGCGATCGCGTCGGTGACCGAGGCGGTATAGGACTCGGGTCCTCCACCGGCCCCAGGAGCCCCACCGAATCCGGCCGGATACGGAATGTAGGTGCGCTGCACCAGATTCGGGACCGCCTCCACCACCGGCCCCAGCAACGCACCGAGCACCCCGGTATCAGCGGTGCGGCTCGCGGACGGGGAGGACTGACCGGTGCCCTGGACCGCGAGCACCCACAACGCCGGACACCCCGGATCGGCCGGCGGCGGTGAGGCCGCGGCCGGTCCGGACATTGCGAGGGCACCGACGGTGAGACCGGCCAGCAGCGCGGCGGCACAGCGGGAGCGAGGGTGTGGCGAGGGTGTCATGTCTGCTCCGGGACCTCGGCGCGAATCAGACCGCGCATAGGCAGCGGCGCTGTGATTCTGATCATGGTGTTGTTCATCCGGCCGGATCGCTCGTGCAACGGGGGGAACGAGTTCCATGGTTATCCTTCGGGTGTCAGTCGATCGATGACGTGTTGCATCGCGTCTCGTGCACGGATCAGGTCGCTCAGGTGCGAGCGAGCGAACTGGTTCGAGTTCTTCGCGAACCGGTCATCAGCGGCCAGGCGCGCGATCCGCTCGGTGTCCTTGGTCAAGGTGCGAGCCGCTTCCCAGAACGCCTCGGTGATCGGACGCCGACGAACCGGTCGCGGCTCAGGCGCTCGTTCGTCCGCTGTGCCGGAAACCGGCTCCTGCACAGGCGGTTTCGGCTGATAGGTTTTGCCGTCGACACCGGTCACCGGTGCAGGTGGGTCAAAGTGACCCACCTGATTGAGTTCTCGTCGGACAGTTCCACGAGCCAGTCCGGTCGCGGCGGTGATCGCTCTGGTGCTCATGCCGATCTCGCGCATGGAGGCGATGACCTCGGACCGGTTCTCGCGCGGCACCTGCAAGCGGCTGTTGCCGAATTCACGGGTGCAGTAGTCGTCCCACGAGTCGTAGCCCAGCACCGACCACGCCCGCGTCAC
>NZ_BDCC01000073.1 GCF_001613305.1 Nocardia vaccinii NBRC 15922 | reverse complement strand
AGTTCGATGAGCCCGGCCTCGCGGACCTGTTTCATCCAGCCATCGAGGTCTGCGCCTCGGCGCCGGCTCATGATCGACGCGAATCGTCGCTGACGAAGGTGATCTCGGCAAGGGTCGACCAGGCAAGCCCGGTCTTGCGGGGGCCGCCGCAACTGGTCGGGTTCGGGGATACGGGCGTAGCGTTCGACCGTGTTCAACCCCAGCCCGAGCCGGCGGGAACAGTCGAGCAGCCCGACTTCCTGATCGAGCAGTGCGTGCACAGCGTGCCAACGTTCGAGGGTGGTGGTTTCCCGGACCATGGTCTGTCGTTTCGGGCCTGCGTTCGCCCAGCACCGGCTGTGCGCTGCGACGACGTCGCGAACCGACCGGGCCGGCCCGTGCCACAAATGCCACCGGTCACCGACCTGGATCGCGCCAGGTAGGGCGCGGCGGATCGCTTCGGCGTAGGTGGCCGACCCGTCACGCACCACGACCGCCACTCCCGGATGCTCACTCAGCCACGCTTCCAAGGTGTCAGCCTTGCGGTCGGTGAGCACGTCGAGCCGCTCGTGGGTGACTGGGTCGACCACGACAGTGCCGTACCGATTCCGCCGACGTAACGCGAAGTCGTTCACACTCAACGCCGAAGGAATTGGTTTCTGCTGCAGTGGGATTCGCATCAGCACACGGATCGCGGTATGCCGCGACAGCCGCACCGGCAGCGCGGTCAGGACTCGCACGGCTGCGCGGCCGGCCAGCTCTCGCACCACCGCCCGGACCTGGTTGGTCAGCCTGCCAGTGCGGCGCTGGTACCGCTCCATCACCCCGGGGACCTGCTCCCGGAATGTCCTGTGACACACGGCGTCTGGCACACCAGACGCCGAACACGCACGCGGACGTGCATTAACCTGCCGTCGAACGGCACGTCAGCCAAGTCCGCTGATGGTAGCTGTGGATCTTCTCCGACGCCGCGCCGCAGCGTGGGCAGACTGCTGGACCCGGCGCCGTTCTTGACCAGACGATGAGCCGAGCACCTTCGGCGACCACGTCTTCCACGATCAGTGGCGACAATCCCGAAAACAACAGCCCGCCAACATCATTCGCCTCAACCACTGCGGCATACTGCCGTCACTCAGGCCTCACGCGCCACCGAAAGTGCGCCAGAGCCGGCAGCCGAATATGCGACAGTGCTGTTATTCGGACAGACCCGATCGGTGGCGGTGGCCTGCACCTGTCAACGGGCAGGCGGTGAAGATCGCGTCGATGGTCGTCGTACGCCTTCGTGAGTCGTTGCTGCACTTCGTGAAACGGTCGATCACCACCGAGCGGCCGGTCGCTGCCTTGCATGAAGTGTCCGCTGTCGCCGGCAGGCGGCCGAGGCGCCCCGTATGACAACGGTCGGGAGGAAGTTCGGGTGCGCTGCAACAGTTCTGCGCTGATCCTGTCGGGATCGGCGAGATCGTACATCGCATCGAGGTCGTAGTCCGCGCCCGCAAAGCGCTAGAAACCACGCATCAGCCGGTTACGGGTATGAATGTTGCTGCTCGCGATTCCTGCCCCTCCGTAAGTGCTGTGCGCAACCGACGTGTCCGCCGATCAGCGGACCGATAGTTCGTGCACATGGATATTCGTTGAACACTTTCATCAGCGATGTCGCTGAAACCGGCCGCCATGTTAGCGTGAGAGGCCAGGCGGCGCGACAACCTTCCTGCTGACCGCAATCTTTCAGAAATTCTTCAGCGGCCATGCGGTAGATCGGATCCCACTCGTATTCAGGAGGAGTCGATGAATGCTCGTGCACTGTTCGCAGAATTTCTCGGCACCGCAACCTTGGTCTTCATCGGAGTCGCCGCAGCTACGCTGTCGTTCGGCTTCGAGATCACCGGTGCCAGCAAGTCCGCCGGAGTCGTCGTCACAGCATTGGCTTTCGGTCTGGTAATGGTGATACTCGCTTACAGCATCGGGCCGATTTCCGGTGCGCACATCAACCCCGCCGTCACCATCGGCTTCCTCGCTTCGGGGCGTATCTCGATCGTGCAAGCGATCGGATATTGGGTCGCCCAGTTCGCCGGTGGTATCGCAGGTGCCGCTGTCCTGCGCGGAATATTGAGCGGCGCGAGGGGGTACTCGACATCGGATCAGGGCCTCGGCGCGGATGGTTTCGGCAATGCTTCGATGACGCACCTCGGTGCTGGCGGCGCATTCGTCGCCGAAGTCGTGCTGACATTCATCTTCGTCTCGATGGTGCTCGCTGTGACGTCCAAGACTGCTACCACCGTCGCCTCCAGTCTGACGATCGGCCTCGCGCTGGGTACCGTGCACCTTGTCGGAATCCCACTCACGGGGACATCGGTAAATCCTGCACGGAGCCTCGGGCCGGCTCTCTTCGTCGGCGGTGACGCACTGAGCCAGCTGTGGCTGTTCATCGTTGCGCCGCTCGTCGGCGGGATTGTGGCAGCCCTCGTTATGCTCTACCTGTACCCACGCAAGACCGACTCGGCCGCACAACCTGTAGGTTGAGCGACGCGCGGCGTGTTCCGTACTCAGACGGCCGACACCGCATCGAACGCAGGAACCGCAGCAAGACCGTCAGCCGCCGGATGAGGTGCCTGATTCGCGGAACCGAGATCCACATCTTGTGCCGACATACGTGCGCGCGCCGATGACCCGAACCGACAAGTGAATCCCCTTTCCACCAGATATTTTGCGCGCAGACGAACAGCATCCCGGCTCACCGTCACCGGCGCTTCCATAATCCCGAGACGGCGGTGTCGGAGAAGTTCTTCCGGTCGATGCGGCGTGCGGATGGTCGCTCGTCGAGCAGCGAAGCAGTCACGTTCTGGCTAGACCCTGAACCGAGAGCAGGCCTCGAAGGCGTTCCACCAGCTGGCCGACGCAGGGTGCGACGGCGCCGGCCGGACCATATTGCCGGCTGCCCGAGATCCGGCGGACCTCCCGGTCCTCACCGCGAGCGGTCGCACCGAGCACACGGGTTGCCCGACCAGGCGTCCATCCGCTCGGATTTCAAAGTTGCGGTGGGTCCTGGCGAAGCTCACTGTAAAATGTCTTCTACCAGGCCGAACTCTCGAAGCAGAGGAAGCCTGAGATGAGTTCGGGTATGAACCGAGCGCATCGAGCTCTGGGACCGATCCGACGCCGCCGAATTCGAGAACTGCGGTGACTTCGGGGCGAGCAAGCCCAAGTCGTCCGAGGGCGCGGAAAACATGGTGACAGCCGCCCGGATCGCGGGCTCCACCGGCCAGGCCCCGACCACGGTGCACCCGACGTCTGGGACTCCGGTTGCCACGCGGCGAGCCGGACGAAACTGTCGGTCGCGGGGATGCCGGTGCGTCGCCGTAACAGTACGACGGACATCGCAACCGGCCGACCAGAGCGGCATGAGGGCCTGACTCCTACTCGGTGAGGTGGGATTATGAGCGTCGGATGGCTTGCCGTGCGGAAGTGGTGGCGAGAACCAGCCGACTACCGCTGGCTACTGGCAACGCTCCGGCGTCATTCGGTGTTCGGCGTGATGCAGCTCGTGATGGGCACTACGGGCTTGGGCCTGTCCGTCGTCGCTGTCATGCTTCTCCTGTCATCCGAAGGCCCGCAGGACGTGACGGGCCGGCTCACGATCGAAATCGTCGCCGTTCTTTCGGTGCTGCTGACGCTGCGCTGGTATGTGTTACCGTGGCCGACTGCTTCGGTATCACTGGCGCAGATCGCCGTTTCCGACATCGCCATCACCGCCATCTGTCAGGCGGTAAACCCCCGGGTGGGGATGATCTATGTCACCACCCTGATCTTGACCGGCGGCTATCTGACGCTGTTCCACAGCGCCAAAGCCCTCGCCGCACATGCGGGATGGTCACTGTTGTCTGTGCTGACAGTGACGATGCGAATGGTCCTCGACACCGAGCGGGACAGCGACATACCACTGGCGGTGGCCCTGACGCTGATCATGACCCTTGCCGTCGTATTCGTGCTCCCCACGCTGCACTTCTTCTATTGGGTGCTGCGCACGGACGCGCTGTCGGATCCGTTGACAAATCTGTGGAACCGGCGTGGGCTCGACTACTACCTACCCGCATTGTTCGAGGCCGCTGGGCCGATCTGTGCGATGGTCATCGACCTGGACCGATTCAAGGTGGTCAACGACAACTTCGGTCACCAGGAAGGTGACCGGGTGCTGGTCAGAGCCGCGGCCCGGCTACGCGACACAGCCGGCCCCGCCGCCACCGTCGCGCGCACCGGCGGGGAAGAGTTCACGCTCGTCGACCATTTGGATGCCGTGTCCGCCCGGTCGCTGGCCGAGCGGCTCCGGCGCGCCATCGCGGGCTCGAACGGGGCAACCGCTGCGATTACCGCCAGCATCGGAGTCGCGGTCTTCGACCCGGGCACAGTAGCCGACGGCCGCCCCGCGCCCGAACAACTGCTCGATTACGCCGACACCGCCATGTACCGAGCGAAAGAACGGGGCGGCAACACCATCTTCGTCCGAGAATTGCGCGAACCCCTCGTTTAGACCTTGCCCTCCGGGGTTGCGATTCGCTTGCCGTGCGCTGGATCGGATTGTGCGCATGATGTTCGGCTTTGGTCCTCGGTATACGGGGGATCTGCGCCGCTACAAGGCTCCAGCGACCTGCGCGACAGAAGATGACGCGAAGAACGGGCGGTGACTGATCACACTGGCTTGCCCTGAGGTCTCCAGGGTGAGCTGTTCGGGGTGCGCGGATGGAACAACCTGCGGTGCAACGGGATCACCGATATCAGTCGGGAGACGTTGCGACGGATCCTCGAGGGGGTGTCGTGGCAGGCCACGAAAACAAGCGGCGTGAAGTGCGGGACTGGTGTGCCGGTCATGGCGTGGAGTTGGTGTGATCACCGCACCCATGCGGTGCGGGACGCGGCGATCGGTGATTACGTCCGGTGGCGTAATCAGCACGCGAGACCGATCCGGGACTCCGCAGTCGGCTCGAAGATCCGGCGCCCGGATTACGCGGCCGTTCAGCAGGGCGTCGCGGCCGGATCGGAAGGCGGGGCCGATCACGCTGCCCGAGGATGACCGGTCGAACAGGCTCACCCCCAGTTGGCCCTCGAGCTTCGCAATACGCTTGGACACAGCCTGCTGCGTGAGCCCAGCACCGCCGCCGCATGAGCCCGGCGTGCCGGTCAGGCAGCTGTTCGCCGAAATCGAAGCCCTCGGCCCTGTTGCCCGCGCCTACCTCCGCGACCTGACCGACGAACTGACCGAGCAGCTCGGCTGCCGACACCTGCGTCGGCCGGGCGGATCCGCCCGGCCGACGGGGAGGCGATTACTGCGACAACTCCGCCAGCTCGCGCTGCACCAGCTGATCGTGCTCCGCGGCGTCCGCGGCGGCCCGCTTCGGGTTCCAGCGGCCGGACATCACGAATACACCGGGCAGGAACGCGATCTGAGCCACCAGACACACCCACCACCAGCGCTTCCACTGCACCGGTGAATCGGCGGCGGCCTGCTGCACCTCACTGCCGTGTGCGGACAGATACGCCAGATCGTCGGTGGGTACCGAGGCCACGGCCTGCAGCTGCGAACGCGCTTGTGCCAGTTGCGGTCCCACAGTGGCCGCGATCGCGAGTTGGTCCCGGGGAACCTGTTGGGTGGCGGTCAACCGGACGATCGCCTGGTCCGGCGGGATGCCGAACGCGCGTGCTACCTGACCGACTGCTGCCGCCCCGGCCTGCGCGTCGGCGGGATTGGCGGCCAGCGCCGTCAACGTGGCCGGATCGATGGCTTGCAGCGTGGCCAGCTCCTGCGGATACCGGGCGTTCAGTGCCAAGGTGGTCCCGATGTCCGCGGGTGACGCCCCGGTCAGCTTCACCAGCGCCGCTACCTGAGTCTATTTGTTCCCGATCGGTAAGAGCTACTGGTTGGGCTTTTGGTGCTGTTACCCCGGGCGACTTTTGCGCCGGCTTTTCGATACCGCCGTTTTCGATAGCTCCCGCTACCTTCGAGCCAACCGCGCCGATCGGCCGGGACGGCCGTGGCGGCGACAGGGACCACCCTTACAACTTGTCCGAGCAGCGTGCTCGCGACAGACCTCGCTCCGCAAAGCGGCTGGAACCACGAACCCCAGGCAGATTCGCCCGCCTCTCGCTAGGGCAGCATCACGATCTTGCCGATGGCCTCGTTGTTCTCCATGTATCGATGGGCGGCGGGGAGGTCGTCGAGATTCACGACGCGGTCGATGACGGGACGGTAGAGCCCCGACTCCACTCGGTGGATGATCCGCTGCAGAACGTCCCTGCCCGCACGGCCGCGAAGCTCATTGCTGTGGAACGCGGTCAGCCTGGTCCCGGAGGGGATCATCGCGATCGGCTCGAAATCGCGCAGTGTCCAGCCACTCAGCGAGCCTGCCACACAGACCGTCCCGCCGCGCCGCACCAGACGTAGCGAGTCCACCGCGGTGGCGGCTCCCACCAGATCCAGTATGTGATCGGGGCCCTCGGGCCAGACGGCGTGTACCTGATCGGCGAGCGAGGCGTCTTCGTCGACGAGGACGTGGTCGGCGCCCGCGGCGAGCAGTGCGTCGATCCGGTCTCGGCGGCGGGTCGTGGCCGCGATCTCGGCGCCGCAACCGGCGGCGATCGACACCGCGGCCAGCCCCACCGAGGAAGTTCCGCCGCGGATCAGCAACCGGCTGCCGGGCTCCGGTGTGAGTCCGGCCGCGTCGAGCGCGCCGTGTGCGGTGAGGTACGTCTCGGGCAGCGCTGCCAGAATGTGCCAGGGCAGCGTGGTGCTGACCGGCATCAGCAGTGCATCGGGCAGCAGGGCGTATTGTGCGTAGCCGCCGTCGAATTCGCGTCCCATCTCACCCATCACCGCCGCGACGGTCGTCCCCTCGGGCAGCGCCGGATCGGTGGAGGCGGCTACGGTGCCCACACATTCGATGCCCAGCACGCGCGGGAAGGTGACGCCGGGAGAGTGTCCCCGGCGGGTCCTGAGTTCGGACCGGTTCAGGCCCGCGCCCCGCACCCGAACCAGACTCCAGCCGTCGCGGACCGCCGGAATGGGCAGGTCGCGGATCTCCAGCAGGTCCGGGCCGCCGGGCTCGACGCAGACCGCCGCCCGCATGGTCGTCCCGCTCACCCGCTCCGGGCGTGCGGCGTGGATCGTGTTCGTTCGAAGGTCATCGCGCATATGGTCACTGTGGCGCGGCGGCGAGCGGCCGACCACCGATAGAATGCCGTGTTGTGCCCATTGCCCGCCAGACTTCCGGGCCGGGTGTCACGTCGCGAGTGTGGCCGTCCGGCGGCGTGCATCTGTGGCCGGCCGGGGCGACGAGTTCGGAACATGCCCATCGGCGCGGGCATCTGGTGTACGCGGCGCGGGGCGTGCTCTCGGTGCGCACCGAACGCGGCGCGTCGATCGTCCCCGCCAATCGAATCGCCTGGACACCAGCCGGATTCGCGCATCGGCACCGGGCGCACGGGGACACCGACATGCGGATCGTCTTCCTGTCGCCGGCCCTGGCCCGGCTCATGCCCGGCCGCCCTGCCGTATTCACCGCCTCCGGCCTGGCCCGGGAGGTCGTACTGGGGTTGACCGGTTCGCGCGAGTACGAGCGCGCGGCGCGTGCGCGGATGCATCGGGTGCTGGTCGACGAATTGCGCGAGGCACCCGAACAACCGCTGCAGTTGCCCGAACCGGTCGACGACAGATTGCGTGCCGTCGCCCGGCTGCTGTACGAAACACCCTCGGACAACGCGTCATTGGCCGAACTCGGCCGCCGGGTCGGGGCCGGCGCCCGCACGCTGAGCCGCCTGTTCCGCAACGAACTCGGCATGACCTTCTACGAGTGGCGCACCCAGGTACGCATCCACCACGCACTGGTCCTGCTCGCCGACGGCCACGACGTCACGCATGTGGCGCACGCGTGCGGGTGGGCCAACCCCAGCGGCTTCATCGCGGCCTTCACCGGCATCGTCGGTACTACCCCCGGTCGTCACCGGAACGGCCGGGACGCCCAGTGATCTCGGCGCACACCGCCACCGGTCGCGCTCGGATGTGGCACTCTCCGGCGCGGGGACATCCGAGATCCATCGAACAGCCTTGCCCCGCACGGCGAATACGGCCCGCCGGTGTACGTTTGCGCTGTGTCTGATACTCCACGCCTTCCCGGTCTCACCCTGGCGGAGGCGGATCGGTTGGTGAACACCGCGCTTGCGGTCGGCGCCGAGCGCGGGTTCCCGCCGCTGGCGGTCGCCGTTCTGGACGTCACCGGTGCGGTGATCGTCCTGCGGCGCGGTGACGGCGGTATGCCCATGACGAGCCGGATCGCTGTGGCCAAGGCGCGCACCGCGTTGCTGGCCCTGCGGTCCTCCGGTGAGATCGCCCTGCCCGGCGGCATCGTCGACAGTATCCAGCACCTCTACGGCGGCGACTTCGTCCCATGGGCGGGCGGGGTCCTCATCACCGACGGTGCGATGGTCGTGGGCGCCGCGGGCGCGTCCGGCGCCCACGCCGTCGAGGACGAGGAGGTCGTGCAGACCGCGGTGGAGCAGTGGCAGCAGGATCGCCGGCGCCGGATCAGCTCAGGGCAGTGAGTATTTCGTCCGCGAGCGGTTGGGCGGAGGCCGGGTTCTGTCCGGTGCGCAGGTTGCGATCCACCTCGATGTGCGGGGCCCACGGTGCGCCCTCGCGGAAATCGGCGCCCAGCGCGACCAGACGGTCCTGCAACAGCCACTTGGCCTTGTCGGCGAATCCGGCCTGACCCTCCTCGGCATTGGTGAATCCGGTCAGGCGATACCCGGCGAAGGGGGAGCCCTCCGTCGATTCGGTGGCCAGCAGCGCGGCGGGCGCGTGGCACACGATGCCCAGCGGCTTGCCGGAGGCGAGTGTCTCGGTGAGCACGCGCGCGGAATCGGCGCTCACCGCCAGATCCTCCATCGGGCCGTGACCGCCCGGGTAGAAGACCGCGTCGTAATCGGACGGCCGCACGGTCGCCAGATCGACCGGGTGCCGCAGTTCGTGCGCGGCCCGCAGCGCGGCCTCCACCACGGCGGCGCCCTCCGGCCCCCCGTTGACCTCCGGTGTCAGACTGCCCTGGTCGACGGCCGGTTCGACCGCGCCCGGCGTGGCCACGGTGATCTCATGCCCCGCCGAGGTGAATGCCCGATACGGCGCGACGAACTCCTCGGCCCAGTAACCGGTGGGATGTTCGGTGCCGTCAGCCAATGTCCAATAACGGGCCCCGGTGAGGACGAACAAGATCTTTGCCATCGGAATTCCTCTCGTGGATGTACGCGGTGCGACGTGCCGACGCCGAGTGTCCGGAACGTCGATGTACGGACATGTCCACGCTAGTGCGGTACGGATCAGGCGAACGCGAGGTGCCCCAACCGCCCGACGAGCCGAGCCGCCCGCTCGACGATGCGGTCCGCGGCGTGCGATGCGCGTTGTCCGGCGGCGGGCAGGGAGATCGCGGAAGTAATCGGATGCCGTCCACCCCGCTCGCGACTACGGTGGACGGACGTGGAAGACAATCGAAATGACTTGACCGCGCGGCCTTTTCGGTTCGCGGTCGGAATAACGGCGACCAGCACGCGCCGCGAGTGGCAGGACCGGGCACGTCAGGCCGAGGATCTGGGCTTCGACGTGGTTCAGGTGGCCGACCATCTGGGCATGGTCTCCCCGTTTCCGGCGCTGATCAGCATGGCCGAGGCGACCAACCGGGTGCGGGTCGGCACGATGGTGCTCAACTCCGGTTTCTACCGCCCCGCCCTGCTGGCCCGCGACGTGGCGAGTATGGGCCTGCTCACCGAGGGGCGATTCGATTTCGGCATCGGCGCGGGACCGGATTTCGCCAAGCCCGAATTCGAGGTCGCCGGGCTGCCTTTCCCGGGCGGCCGGCAGCGGATCGAGAATCTGGCCGACACTCTCACCGAGATCCGCAAGCTGTTCGCGAACGACCATGAACCGCCGCTGCCGCACCCGATTCCGGTGTTGGTGGCCGGTGCCGGTGATCGTTTGCTCCGGGTTGCCGCCGAGTACGCCGATACGGTCGCGATGGCCGGGGTGCGCGTCGGCGCGGATATCGACTCCGACGCTACCGGAGTCGCCGCGCTCGCCCGGCGCGTGGAGTTCGTTCGCGAGGCCGCCGGGAATCGTCTCGCCGACCTCGAATTGGGCCTGACCGTCCAGGGCGTCGAGCTGGACGGCCACGAGTCCGATCTGACGATGGTGCGCATGTTCAATCCGGCCCTGACCGAGGAGCAGTACCGCTACCTGCCCGGCGTTCTGCACGGCACGGCCCGCGATATCGCCGACACCCTGCGGCACTATCGGGACGAGTACGGCATCACACACTATTCGGTATCCGAGTCCCGGATGCGCGCACTGGCAGAGGTGATCGCCGAACTGCGCTGAGCCGCAGCCGAATTGGCTGGGGAGCGGTCCGATCAGCTCTCTCGCAGTGTCGCGGTGGCGATGTCGAGGAATTCGCGGACCGGTTTCTCGCGGCGGTCCACGGGAGCCGCCAGACAGGTCTCGATGGCCGGGACATCGGTGAGCGGCAGGCTCACCAGATCGGCACGCGAGTAGGCTCGCGCGACGCTCGACGGGACGATGGCGATGCCGTGTCCGGCGGCGATGAGCTCGAACTTCTCCTCGAGTGAGGCGGTGCGGCGTGCTGTGGCGTCGAGCAGGCGCTCACCGTCGAGTTCCGCGCGGGTGAGCTCGCCGCGGGAGGCCAGCGGGTGCGCGGCGGGCATACAGGCGACGCGGGATTCGTGGCCGATGGATATGGTGCGCATTCCCGAATCGTCGAACGGTCGGCGCAGATAACCGACCTGTGCGCGGCCGTCCCGCAGCGGGGTGTCCGGCTCCCACCAGCGCACCGGGATCAGGTCGGTCTCGACGTCCGGATGGCGCGCGGCGAACGCCCGAATCGCCTCGGACACATGGAGTCCGGGGGAGAAGGCCACCACGAGCCGCTGCACGCCGTGGTCGACGTCGTGCACCCGGCGCACCGCGGCATCGACCGCCGCGAGCAGTCCCGGCGCCTCGCGGTAGAGCTGCTCACCGGCCGGGGTCAGCGCCACACTACGGGTGGTTCGCTCGAGCAGCGCGCAGGAGAGTTCCTCTTCGAAGGCTCTGATCTGACGGCTGAGCACCGGTTGCGCGATGTACAGCCGCTCGGCCGCCCGGCCGAAATGCCGCTGCTCGGCCACCGCGACGAAGTAGCGAAGCTTGCGCAGATCGAAATCCATGCCTTCAGGGTATCAATTTTCGGCAAGGGTATTGGACCGTTCGCGCCCGGATGCCGAGACTCGAAGCATGATCGTCATCACCACTCCCACCGGCAAGATCGGCAGCCGGGTATTGGAAATCGTTGTCGCCCAGCAGGATAAGACCGGCGAGCTGGTGCGTGTCATCGTCCGCGATCCGAGCGGGCTGCCCGATGCGATCCGCGATCGGGTCGAGGTCGTCGCCGGTTCGCACGGTGACCGCGAGGTGCTGGACCGTGCCTTCGTGGGTGCGGACGCGGTGTTCTGGCTGGTGCCGTCGGACCACCGAGCGCCCAGCCTCGAGGCCATGTACTCCGGGTTCACCCGGCCCGCGGCCGAGGCGTTCGCGGCGCACGGAGTCGGACACGTCGTCGGCGTCTCGGCGCTCGGGCGCGGCACGGCCGCCGCGGGCCGCGCAGGTCATGTGACCGCCTCGCTGGCCATGGACGACCTGATCGCGAGCACCGGCGTGGCCTATCGCGCGCTGGCGAACCCGACTTTCATGGACAACCTTCTGCGACAGGTGAATTCGATCCGGGAGCAGGGTGTGTTCACCGACACCATCGACCCGGGCCAGCGGCTGCCCATCGCCCCGACCCGCGATATCGGCGCGGTCGGCGCGCGGCTGTTGCTCGACCGGTCCTGGACCGGCACGGGCGAGGTGCCGGTGCTCGGCGCGGCGGACCTGTCGCCGAACGATATGGCGCACACCATGTCCGAGGTGCTGGGCCGCCGGATTCGGTACGTGCACCAGAGTTTCGAACAGTTCCGGGACTCGTTGACCGGATACGGGCTGCCGGCGCCGATCGTGCGCGGTTATCTGGAGATGATGCGCGCGGTGAGCGAGGGCATCAACGAGGGAGTGCCCCGGACTCCGGAGAATACGACCCCGACCACCTTCCGGGAGTGGTGCGAACAGGTTCTGGCGCCGGCGGTGCGGGTATGAGCGGGTAGGAGACGGCGCTGGTCGTCGGAGCTCGCGCAGCCGGGACCCGGCCCTCGCGGCGGAATATGCGAGGGGTGGCCGGTCCCGGCTCGCTCGTTCAGTCCTGCGAATCGGTGAGGACCTGCCGGGTGGCCGCACTGCCGTCCAGCGGGCGGCTGATCCGGTGCACGATGCGCCATCCGTCGGCGGTGCGCCGCAGCCGGATGCGATGTGCCCCGGCGCGCCAGATGTAGGGGCCGTTCTCGTTGTGCCGCACCAGGATCGACTCACAGACCGCGACGGCCTCGTCGCCGTCGACACTGATACTCGGCGGGCCGAAGAAGTGCGCGCTGCCGGTGCCGATGATCCGCTGATGCGCATCGGATCGGATCATCGCGCGCACTTCGTCGCGGCCGCGCATGCGGCGGCCGTCCACGTCGTATTCGCCGTCCTGGGCCCACAATTCGGCGGCGTCGGCGCTTCCCGCGTCGGCGAGCGGTCCGTAGGAGGTGAGCAGGCGCAGCACGGCGAGTTCGTCCTCGACGCGCTGGATGCGCCGCTCCAGCCGGGCCAGGGCGTCATCCATGGCGGGCCGCATCGGCGGAAGGCTCGCGGTTCAGCAGGCCGGTCATGGCGTTGTGCGTGGTCAGTACGATCCTCGCCCGGTCCGGGCCGGTGCGCCACGCGACGGCCTTCTCGTTACCGCTGACCACGTGGACGGGGCCGTGTGCCAGGTGCGCCAACCCTTCTCGGGCGACATCCGCGGGCTCGGACACGACCATGCCCGGGGTGTCGAAGTTCAGCCCGACCCGCTCCATGGCCGGTGTGCGGGTGACGCCGAGTATCAGGGTCAGCACGTCCACGCCGTGCTCGCGCAGCTCGAGCCACAGTCCTTCGCCGAAGATGCGCACGAATGCCTTGGCCCCGCCGTAGACGGTGTGCCGCACCGAACCCGCATACTCCGACAGCGACCCGACCAGCAGAATGCCGCCACGCTGCCGATCCCGCAGGAGACGCCCGTAATGGTGGACGAGCGCGAGCGTCGCGGTGATATTCAGATCGATCACGCGCCGGAATTCGCGCGGATCTCCGTTCAGGAATTCCGTGCTGTGTGTATTGGCCCCGGCATTGCAGATCAGCAGGCCGACCTCGAGATCCGCGGTCGCCGCGAGCACGGAATCGACCCCGCCGTCGGTGAGATCGACCGCGAGCGTGCGTACTTCGACGCCGAGGGCGCGGCAGGTCCCGGCGACCCGCGCCAACGGCCCCGGCTTGCGGGCAACCAGCACCACATTCACGCCCTCGCCCGCGAGCTGCCGCGCGAATTCCGCCCCGACTCCCTCGGACCCGCCGGCGATCACCGCCCACGGGCCGTACCTCGACAGATCTGGTTCGGCCGGGACAGCCGCGTCAACGCTCATGAGCGCCAGTATCGCGCGGCGAACCGTCTCGGACACCCTGTGTTCCGGTGAACGGGACCGCGCCCGAGGACGCTCGAACCATCTGGCGGACAGCGTATCCGAGCCACAGCAGGCTGCTCCGGAGCGCTACCTCGCGCCGCGGGCGGCGGCTCGTTCGATGGCGTCCATGCACTGCCCCAGAGCGAATGCCGGGTTGATCTCGAGCGCCTCGGTGGCCTCCTCGTAGATCAGGACATGGCCTGCGGGAAAAAAGTACGCCTCGCCCGAGGTGGCGGTCTCGTCGGGAATGCCGGTACCGGGATAGGTGGCCCGGATGGTTCCGGAGAAGATGTAACCGTAATGCGGGCAAGGGCATACCCCGCCCGGCATGCCACCGGCGCGGTAGAGCTCGGTACAATCGCGCGCTCCGGCCGCACGGGTGAATCCGACCTCCATATCGCCCCAGCGTTCCGAGCTGAACCCCTGGGCGCTGCGAGGCCAGCGGCCGCCTCCGCCGGGCGGCAGATCCTCGGGACGTGCATGCGGCATGTCGGCTCCCTTCCGTGGGCGTGGTCGAATCTTCCGTCACGGATAGAACACGACTCTTACTGAATGTAGAACAGCATTTCTGTTTATGGGATCAAAATTCTCGAAGTGGGGGCCGAATAGCGATGGCGGCGGAACGACGTGCTCGCTGATGTACTGTGCTCATCCCGCCGCGCGGGCGGCCGGACTCGACCCGAGGCGTATACGTTCCATCGGAGGGGAGATTCTCCCGCCGCGGGCCGGTTGAGCAGAACCGCATTCGGAGCCTGTGGACACGAATGTGAATGTGCCACAGTGATATTCGTATTATCGAGCGTCGCCGATGCCGTCCGGCGACGCTCGTCAGCGGTGGGAGGCCTTCTCGTGCCGAGCGCACTTGTGGGGCAAGATCATTGTCGGGCAACGTATTCCGAACTCATGGGGTACTGTCTGCGGGCGCCGACCGGCGGGGGTCGGCGGGGCGCGTCAGTGTTGTCGTAGTTCGGAATCGAGGCAAGCGCATGAACCACAAGCTCTGGTTGCTCGGGCGATCGGTCACCGTCGGTGCACATATGGCGGGCGAGACGATCACGCGGCCGAAAGCTCGGTCACTCCAAGATGTTCCGGTCTCCGGCGAGTCCGTCACACCCGAATGGCTGACCGCCGTGCTGTGCCGCGAGGTCCCCGACGCGCGAGTGCTGTCCTTCGACACCTCGAATGGCAGCCGCGGTACGTCCACGCGTGTGGCGATCCGGGTCGAGTACAACGATGCGGGAACCGAGGCGGGCTTGCCGCGGGAGCTGTTCGCGAAGACGACGCCGGCGTTCAGTCAGCGCATTCTGCTGGGGGGCGGCAAGATGATCGACGGCGAGACCCGGTTCTTCAAGGATTTCCGGCCGCGCGTGGAGATGGAGGCGCCGATCGGCTACTGGGGCGCGTCGGATCCGGCGTCCTGGCGCTCCATCGCGCTGATGGAGGATATCGCGGCCACCCGGGGCGCGGTGTTCAGCGAGCCGACCGCGCCGATCGCCCGCGACCAGATCGAGGATCTGGTGCGCAATCTCGCCCGGTTGCACGGGACGTTCTGGGAGAATCCGGCGATCGGGGTGCTGAACACCCCGGCCTACATGCTCGACGCCTACCTCGCCGCAATCGATATGCGCAAACGCTGTGAGGTCGGCCTGAGCCGGGCGCAGGAGGTCGTCCCCGAGAGCCTGCACGGACAGGCGGACCGGCTGTGGGCCGGTGTCGAGCGGGCCATCGCGATCGCGACCGAGGATATGCCCGCGACACTGCTGCACGGCGATCCGCACATCGGGCAGACGTATCGGACCGGCGAGGGCCGGATGGGATATGTGGACTGGCAGGTGGTGATGCGCGGCGGCTGGGCGCACGACTTCGCCTATACCGTCAATTCCGGCTGCGAGCCCGAGGACCGGCGTGCCTGGGATCGTGAACTGTTGCGGGCGTATCTGGAGGAGCTGGCGCGGGCCGGAGGCGCCGCGCCCTCGTTCGACGATGCCTGGCTGTTGTATCGGCAGCAGTCGATGTTCGCTTATGCCGCTTGGGCTTTCACGATCGGCCGTGCGGCGTATCAGCCGAGGATGCAGTCGAACGAGACCTGTCTGACGTTGCTGAAACGCATCACCACCGCGATCGACGACCACGACTCACTGGGCGCGTTGGGCGTCTGAATTCCCTTCCGCGACGGCATCGGCGCACTCGCACCTCGCGGGTGCGCCGATGCCGTTCCTCGTAAAGATCTTGTGCCCCTGCACATATCGGCCATTGGTCACAATCGAGACAGCGGCGGGGGTGCGGTGAGCGCACCGCGCCGCATCGTTACCTGCACATTTGCTGATATGACACGACAAGACGGAAAAAGATTCCGGCAGGCCGGTTTTGATGCCTTTGCGCATAGTTGCGGACCCGGCTGTACCATCGACCGGTCGTTGCCGGGGAGCGTTCGATGATGATCGCCGCAGCAATGATTCGACCCGGTGCAGTACTGCAGCAGATGTGAAATCCGAAAGTCTGGAGTTGTCCTTGAGTACGCCGCAGTCCCAGGAGCGCGCCAGATCGTGCCCCGTCGCCCACGATTCGCGCGCCCATGGTTCACCGACCGATACCGACGGTCCCCGAGTTCCGTTGCACACCCCCGAATTCGCCGACGACCCGCACCGCGTCTATGCCGAGATGCGGAAGCGATACGGCTCGCTGGCCCCGGTCGAACTGGCCCCCGGCGTCCCGGCGACGCTGGTGATCGGTTATCGCGCCGCGGTGCGGATCCTGAACGATCCGGAACACTTTCCCGCCGATCCGCGAACGTGGCAGCGGACGGTGCCGCAAAACTGCCCGGTCCTGCCGCTGCTGGAATGGCGTCCGATGGCGAGTCGTTGCGCCGGAGCCGAATTCGACCGGTACCGGCGCGCCATCACCGCCAGCGTGCAGGCGGTGGATCTGTACGCGATGCACGATATCGTCGAGGAGATCGCGATTCCGCTGATCAACGGCTTCTGCCAGGACGGTCGCGCGGAGTTGATCAGCCAGTACGTCTACCCCCTGGTATTCGAGGTGGTCAACGCGATGCTCGGCTGCCCGCCGGAGATCGGCCAGCAGGTCGCCGCCGGCACCGCGGCCATGCTCGAGGGGGTCGACGCGGAAAAGGGCAGTCAGATGCTCGGCCAGGCGCTGATGGATCTGGTGACGCTCAAACGAAACACCCCGGGTAACGACATCACCTCGACGCTGCAGCAGCACCCTTCGGGCCTGGACGATGTGGAGGTCTCGCACCACGTCTCGCAGGTGTACGGGACCGGGATCGAGTTCGAGCTGAACTTCATCGTCAACACCCTGCTGCTGGTCCTGGCCGACGACCGTTTCGGCGGCAGTGTGCTGGGCGGGAACCTGTCCTCGCGCGATGCGCTGGACGAGGTGCTGTTCAACGACCCGCCGCTGGCGAATTTCCTGGTGAGCTACCCCCGGCAGCCGATCCTGATCGAGGACATCTGGCTGCCCGCACATCAACCGGTGGTGATCAGCATGGCCGCCTGCAACAACGATCCGGCCATCCGCTCGGCCGCAATGACCGGAAACCGCGCTCATCTGGCCTGGGGTATCGGCCCGCACGCCTGCCCCGCCCAGTCGCTGGCCTACCTGATCGCCCAGGACGCCATCGATCAACTCCTGGACGCTCTCCCCGAGATTCGCTTCGACGCCTCCGAGGGCGGACCCTCCTGGCGCCCCGGTCCCTTCCATCGCGCCTTGACCGCCCTGCCGGTCACCTTCCCGGCCACCGCCCCGCTGAACGTGCGAAACGAGCACATCACGATGCCCTGAGTCCGAGCGCTCGCCCCGCCGCACGGACCGTTGCTGTTGTCAGCAACGGTAAGCAGGCCCGGCCGTGGCTACGATGCTGCGTCCGCAAGTTCTGTCAGCAATCGGAAGGTGAACGAATGAGCCTGCCCGGCAAGCGATTTCTCGATGTGGTGAGTAGTCGTGACATGGCGGTGGTGGTGCTCGCGACGATTACCGGGGTCTACTATCTCATCGTCGCGGTGACCAACTGCACCGATACCGACACCAACCGGCACGCGGTGGCCGAAGTGTTCTCCATGCGCCGCACCATTCACAACCCGGCAACCGACTGGCGGTCGGTGACCAACGGCACCGTCGCCCTGGTCGCCTACATCCTGATCGTCGTCTGGGAGTACCTGATCGCCTTCGTGTTGCTGGCCGCCGCGGCGAACGGCTGGTGGGGACTGGCCCGCGGTCGGCGAGCCGGTCTGGCGACCTCGGCGAAGCTGGCGAGCCTGGGCTGGATCATGGTGACCCTGCTGTTCGTCGGCGGATTCCTGACCGTGGCGGGGGAATGGTTCCGGATGTGGGCGAACAAGCAGGTAGACGCCTCCTCGGCCGCCCTGCAGAACTTCCTGATCGCCGCCGTCGGACTGATCCTCGTCCATCTGCCCGATCGACGCGAAACACTCTCCAGTTCAATAGAATCCGGCGAGTAGACGAGTCGTTCGAGCGTTGCGATCGTCGTGCGGGCGGGTGTTCGTCGCGGCCGCACGGCGATCGGCCCGCTCATCGGGCTGTGCGACTACTTCGCAAGGGCGGCAAGGGCTTTGTCGGCATGCACGTTCATATTGACCTCGCTGTGCACCGCGGCCAGAATCTTCTTGTCGGCGCCGATGACGAAGGTGGCGCGCTTGGCGGGCAGGCCGGGAATCAGCCGCTTGATCCCGAACTCCCGCGCGACCGCCCCGCCGACATCGGCCAGTAGCGGATAGCCCAACTTGTGCGCGTCGTCGAATCGCTTCTGCTTGGCCACATCGTCGGCACTGATCCCCAGAATCGTCGCGCCACGGTCGGCGAACTCGCCGACGATATCGCGGAAATGGCATGCCTCCCTGGTGCATCCCGGGCTGAGCGCGGCCGGATAGAAGAACAACACGACGGCCCCCTTCTCCAGCACCGTGCCGAGTCGCACGGACTCGCCGTGCTGATCGGTAAGTTCGAAATCGGGCGCGGTGTCGCCTACTTGCAGCATCGGTTCTCCTGGGCTCCGGTTGTCGGTCCGGGGTGCGGCCGGCGCCGCCCGGCCGGGTGGGTCGTGCACTTGAATGATGCACTACGGCGGGGTAAGTGGCTCTTCGCCCGCCCGCTGGGTCCGAAATGTGCCGCGTCGGGAGGGCTTCGGGGCGTTTTCGGACGGATTGCGCGTCCGGGGCGGGGTCAACCAGCTGTCTCGGGTCGGTCGCTGAGTCCGAGGCGGAGATGTTCGCTGTGGTAGACGGCCTCGTCGAGAAGCTGGGCGACGTGGTTGTCGTAGAGGCTGTAGATGATGCTGCGTCCGGCGCGGGCGCCCACGACCAGGCCGAGGTTGCGCAGTAGGCGGAGCTGGTGGGAGACCGCGGACTGTTCCATGCCGACCGCATCGGCCAGTTCGGTGACCGGCAGGGGACCTTGGCGCAGCTGGGTGAGAATCAGCAGCCTGCTCGGTGTGGCGAGGGCTTGCAGGGTATTGGCCACGTGGGCGGCGGCATCGGCGTCCAGACGCGTCACGGGCCGGTCGCGTCCTTCGACTCCGTGTCCCATGCCGAGGCAGTTTACTCCGACCCGGCACACATGAAGACATCTTCATATTTTCTGTTATGGTGGGCTCGGTCGGCAGTACCCGCTCCTGGAGGTGATCCGTGGCCGCACCGATACTTTCCCCGCCTCGCGCGACCCCGGCCGCCGACCGGATTCCGGTGCGGCGCACGAGACTGTTCGCGTTGCCGGAAATGCGTTGGGCCGCTGCGGCTTCGGTGCTGTTCCTGCTGGGGTTGGCGGCGCAGCTGGCTGGTTTGCCGTCCTGGTCGTGGTGGGTGCTCTACCTGGCCTGCTACGTCGCGGGCGGGTGGGAGCCGGGCCTGGCCGGGCTGCGAGCCCTGCGGGACAAGACCCTGGATGTGGATCTGCTCATGGTGGTCGCCGCGATCGGCGCGGCCGGGATCGGGCAGATCACCGACGGCGCGCTGTTGATCGTCATCTTCGCCACCTCTGGCGCCCTGGAAGCCCTGGCGACCGCGCGCACCGAGGATTCCGTGCGCGGACTGCTGGATCTGGCCCCCGAGACCGCGACCCGCGTCGGCGTCGGAGGCGCGGACGAGACGGTCGCGGTGGCCGACCTCGAGGTGGGCGATGTGGTGCTGGTGCGCCCGGGTGAGCGCGTCGCCGCGGACGCCACCGTGATCGGCGGCGGTAGCGAGGTCGATCAGGCCACCATCACCGGCGAACCGCTACCGGTGGACAAGACCACCGGTGACGAGGTGTTCGCCGGAACTCTCAACGGCACAGGCATATTGCGCATCCGCGTGGACCGACGCGCGCAGGATTCGGTGGTCGCGCGGATCGCCGCCCTGGTCGATCGGGCCGCCGGAACCAAGGCCCGCACCCAGCTGTTCATCGAGAAGATCGAGCAGCGGTATTCGCTCGGCATGGTGGCGGTGACGATCGCGGTATTCGTGATTCCGCTGCTGGCAGGGGATTCCGTGCAGCGGGCGTTGTTGCGCGCGATGACGTTCATGATCGTCGCGTCCCCGTGTGCGGTCGTCCTGGCGACCATGCCGCCGCTGTTGGCAGCGATCGCCAATGCCGGCCGGCACGGCGTGCTGGCCAAATCCGCGGTGGTGATGGAACAGCTGGGCACCGTCGACCGGGTGGTGTTCGACAAGACCGGCACGCTCACCCACGGCACTCCCGAATTGGTCGAAATCCACTGTGTGGAAACAACGTTCACTGACGATGAGATCCTGCGGCTGGCCGCCGCGGTCGAGCATCCCAGCGAACATCCGCTCGCCGCGGCCGTCGTCCGTGCCGCCCGCACTCGCGGGCTCGAACTGCCCGCGGTGGACGAATTCGCCGCTCGTCCCGGACGAGGCGTTTCGGCGCTGGTGACCGGACGACGCGTCGCCGTGGGATCGATGACCTCGCTGCCCGCCGGGACGGACGGGCTCGATGCCGCCGCCACGACAGTGGCGGAGATCCAGGCCCGCGGCTGTACGGCCGTGGTGGTGACTTGCGAAAACCGGCCGATCGGCGTGCTCGCCCTCAGTGACCGGTTGCGCCCCGAGGCCGCGGCCGCCGTCGTTGCCGCCGCACGCGTGACCGGCGGCTCTCCGGTGCTGCTGACCGGGGACAACGCCGCCACCGCCGCGCGCCTGGCCGAACAGGTCGGGATCAGCGACGTTCGCGCGGATCTGCTTCCCGAAGGCAAGGTCGAGGCGGTGCGCGCCCTGCAGGCAGACGGGACGCGGATCGCCATGATCGGCGACGGGATCAACGACGCCCCGGCCCTCGCCACGGCGCACTCGGGCATCGCGATGGGCGGCGCGGGGTCCGATCTCACCCTGCAGACCGCGGACGCCGTCGTGGTCCGGGACGACCTCACCACCGTGCCGGCTGTCATCGCCCTGTCCCGGCGAGCCCGTCGCGTCGTGGTCGCCAATTTGATCATCGCGGCCATCTTCATCGGCATCCTGGTGCTGTGGGATCTGTTCGGCACACTGCCTCTGCCGCTGGGTGTGGCCGGCCACGAAGGTTCCACCGTCATCGTCGGCCTGAACGGTCTGCGGCTACTGCGGGGCGCCGCGTGGACACGGGCGGTCCGAACCGGCCGACCGTGACGGTAGGGTCTGCCCCAACCGATGTGTTCGCTCCGGGTCCCGGCGGAATCCCGGTCATCGCACGGCAATCCGACCGCCGGACCGGACGAGAGCCGGCCGCGACGACCACGAACTCGGACCCGAGCGATCGAATCGCCGTGCCCACGGCCTGATTCCGAGATGCCATCGGTGGATCCGTCGGTCCGAGCGGGCTATGCCGGTCGGGCGTCGTAGATTCGTAGGTCGAGCGAGCCGCCCGAACCCGGGAGGCCGCGCAGCGTATTCACCGACGCAGCGAGATCGCCCCGGAGATCGGCGCGGCCCAGTCCAGGGCGGCGGATCGGTCGATGTACTTGTCCAGTCCCGCTGCGATATCGTCCGGTATGGCGGCGGCGCGGCGTGTTGTCAGGTCGACGTGCACCAGCATGATCTCGAGGGTGTTCGACAGCCGCTCCCGGGTGCGATCGAGCAGGAACGTCATCAGGTGAACCGCCTTGTCCGTGCGTCCGAGGATGCGCGCGTGCACCGAGAACTTGTCGCCCTCGCGCAATTCGCTGAGGTAGGCCAGATGGTGTTCGGCGGTGAACAGGGCCATGCCCCGCTCCGATCGATAGGACTGATCGAATCCGGAGCGCTGCATGATCGCGTCCGCACCGACCGACCCCTGGTACAGGTAGTGCACGATATTCATGTGGCCGTTCAGATCGATGAGGTCCGCGGTGACGGTCGCCTCGGTGGGATCCGGTATCGCGAGGACCTGCTCGAAGGTCGGTAACACAGTTGCCATGGCTCCATGTTCGCCGAGGCGCACCGACCCGGCCGACACCGGGGCAGCCCTGGCCGATCGCGGTCTCGGGCCCGCCGAGCGACGCCGGTCAGCCGATGACCTTGTCAACCAGCAAGAAAAGCGCGAACACCCCGCCCACGACCACCAGTCCGTAGTGTCCCGCGCTCCTGCCGTAGTCATAGATCGACGCGCCGACGATGATCGCTATCAGAAGAAAAAGAAACCGCTGCTGCACCGCCGACTCCCTCGAACTCTTCCCCAAGCCTAGGAAGTCCGGCTTCGATTGTGCCACAGCGCAATAAGCGAGTGGCGGTGCAGTGGCGACGACCGGACAGCGGCAGCTCCGTCGCGGATCGACTGCCGTACAGCCGATTACACCAGGTCCCGCGCGGTCGAGTCCGCGCGTACCCTCCGAACTCGGCTGATAGTGACGGAAACGGGTCTACCCGAACGGCTCTCGGGCCGCAGTTCGGCCAGGGGCGGCCCTCGTCGTCACCTCATTACCACGCATCTGGTGTTCACAGCTGTTGGGGCATCGGTGCCGGCTCCGCGCCCAACGGTTCCGTCGCGCTGACGGGATCGGTGATCGTGTGACTGTTCGCGGTCGTGGTGCGGGTGACCGTCGCGGATGCCGCCGCGGTCGCCGAGCCGGGTGAGCGGGACAGCGCTGTCACCACCACGCGGGGGTATGGAGTCCGGGGTTGGGTGGGCAGTTACTGGTGTGGCGCAGGCTATTCCCGTTCGGTGTCGGTCTCGGGAGGGCTGGTTCGGGCGGGCTTCGGCAGGCCCATCGGATTGTCTTCGGCGAAGGCGTTACTGCCGGCGATGGTGTGGGCGAGCGGGCGGACCAGTTCCGCGAGGCGTTCGGTTCCATTGGGGCCCAGAGTGTTCCACGGCTGCTGGGAGGCGTGATCGGTCTGGTGCTCGACCCGGGCGCGCAGCGCGTGGCCGTCAGAGGTCAGGGCGCCGGAGTCGTCGAGGAGGCCGCGTTCGCGGAGACGGTCGGTTGCCGAACTCCATTCCGCTTCGGTCCAGCTGCGGGAGGAGCGGATGCGCTCGGCCGTGACCTTGCCGTCGGCGGCGAATGCGACCAGGGCCTCGCACGGATCAAGGCCGCTCGCAAGGAGTGCGGCGACGTGGGCGTCGCCACGCGATTCGCGCAGGATCGTCTGGGCGTGCCAGAGGATCAGATGCGGTTCGCTCGGCCAGTCCAGGGCGGCGTTCGCGGCGCCGAGTGCGCGGCCGGCGATCGGAGCCGCGAGGGCGGCCGTCCGAGCCAGCTCCGCGGCCTCGGTCAGGCGAGGCGAGCGAATCTCGTCGCCGAGGATACGGTGCAGGATCTGCGAGACGCTTTCCCGGCGCGCGCGCAGATAGTCCGTGGGGGAGGCGGCCGCCCACGCGGCGGGAATGGCGTGCCCGACCTTGCGCGGATGGAAGTTGTAGAACGTCGCGACGACCACCTCGGCGGGCACCGGCCCCAGGGGTGCGGCCCGCAGCGCGAAGTAGCTCATCCAGAAGCCCTTGGCGCCGAGCGCCTCGCATACCTGCTGGGATTCCGGCGCGAAGTAGGTGACCGCGTGGTACGGCTCCATCAATTCCCACATGCGCCGCGAGGTTTCGCTCATCGAGCCACAATAGGGCAGTCGACGCGGACAGGACGACCGATCGTCGGAGCTCAGGGGCGCCGGAGTCGAGCACGCGGCGCGGGCTGTGAGCGTTATCTCTTCCACGTAGTGGGATGCCGGGCTGCGATCCGGGACGAAACGAGTATTGTTACGTCGGTCCGAAAACCAACCGGTACGCCAGTCGACGGAATAGTGCGATGGACTCCTGTCTGGACAGTCCTACGGGTCAGGTGTAGCCTCCCTCGCTATACCTGCCGGAACCGCACTCCGTAGAGTGCGCGAAGCCGGTCACCCCGCCAGAGAACGATATGTGTCATCAAAGTTCCGGGAGCCCGGCCGTACCGCGGGCGACTACTGCGACGATCGACCCCGCAGACGTCGCCACCACACCGGCGCCGACTCGCGCGCAGGACGAATCCGGCGTCGGCTCGCGCGAGTCGCGGCCCGGTCGGGTTGTCGCGTGTGCGATCGGGCGGGATGATCTGACCATTACCGAGGCCCACCTGGTCATGCAGCGTCACCGAGTCTGCGCGGGCACCGAGTGCCGGGCGCGGCGCGCGGCGCTACAAGTCCTGGTCGACGCGGGCCGCTACGTGTTGAGTACCTCGCGCCGGCATGTGCACATCGTCTTCGGTTCGGTGGGAATTCAGTTGGACTACCAGTGCCCGCACGCGGTCGCCGAGGAATTCGCCGAGCGCATGCGCGCCCATCCCGACGCCTCGGTCACGATCGATCACGATCTGAATCCCGATCTGCCGCCACTTCCGTGCGCCGGGCTGTGGCCGGGGACGGGCGTCGACGGAGAACGCACCCGGTCCGATATTCCGGTGTCGTCGGATCCTCTCTGAGCACGCCTGTCATCGGCCGAGCGGTACGCGATCGTGTCTCCGCACTCGTGTCTCGGGCGGCTGCGGAAGTTGTGTGGTGATCTTGTCGCTGGTCCGGCGGGGCGTCCGCCGAGCGCAGCCGGACATGCTACGACGGATAGGTGACGTTGCCGGAAATGCGGTCCCCGGGTGCCCGGCCGAACGTCGGCGGGTGTGCGCCGCGATCATGGATTCCGGTGACGTGGAATTCGGAGGTCGGACGATGACATCGACGCGGCGGATCGGTTCGCCCGATGCGAAGAACCGGACGGTGCTGCTGGACGCGGCGGAACAGCTCATGCTCGAGGAGGGCTATGCCGCGGTCAGCTCGCGCAATGTCGCGCGTAGAGCGGGCCTGAAGTATCAGCTGGTGTACTACTACTTCCGGACCATGGACGATCTGTTCCTCGCGGTCTTCCAGCGGCGCGCCGAGGAGGGCCTCGAACGTCAGGCCACCATTCTGGCTGCGAAGGATCCGTTGCGCGCGCTGTGGAAGTTCGACCTCGACGCGGCCTCGCGCGGCGCGCTCACCATGGAGTTCGTCGCCCTGGCCAACCATCGCAAGGTGATTCGTGAAGCGTTGGTCGACTATTCGCGTCGCTTCCGCGAGGCCGAAATCGAGATCGTGCGAACCGTTCTGCGGCGACACCGCATCGATCCGGACGTCTGGCCCCCCGAGGTGGTCGCCTTCGTGATGGCGGGCGTGTCCCGGACCATGGCGCTGGAAGGCGCACTCGGGATGACGATCGCGCATGAGGAAACCCTCTCCTTCGTGCGTGACCACCTGGCCCGCCTGGGCGACCCGCCGACGGAAACGGCTGTGGACGAGTAACTTTCGCGCTTCTTCCGGCGACCCTGGTCGGGGCCGGAAACCTTGACCGCGCTCGCCGGAGTGTGCTAAGCATGTGCTCAGCATTGCTGAGCAGTTGATTAGCATTCGGCCTCGGGCGGCTTCCGGGACGAAGGCGACTGCCACGTCCGGCGACAGTGCCGATGCTGCCTCTTCACCAGGAGTCCGTCGTGAGCATGTTCGATGAGATCGACTTCTTCACCGACAAATCGATTGTCGAGAACCCCTATCCCTACTTCGAATCGCTGCGGTCGCGCTGCCCCGTGGCGCGCGAGCCGCACCACGGCGTGATGGCGGTGACCGGGTACGACGCAGCCGTGGAGGTCTACCGCAATCACGGGACCTTCTCGAGCTGTATCGCCCCGACCGGGCCCTTCCCGGGCCTGCCGTTCGATCCCGCCGAGGGCGATATCGGCGCGTTGATCGAGAAACACCGCGAAGCGTTCCCGCTGCACGAGCACATGGTCACCTTCGACCAGCCGAAGCACACCATGCATCGCGACTTGCTCAAAGCGCTGTTCACGCCGCGGCGGTTGCGGGAGAACGAGGAGTTCATGTGGGTGCAGGCCGATCGCATGCTCGACGAATTCGCCGAGCAGGGCCGGACCGAATTCCTGCGCCACTACGCGCAGCCCTTCGCAATGCTGGTGATCGCCAATCTGCTGGGCGTGCCGGAGGAGGACTACACCGATTTCCGGCGGGTGCTGTCCAACAGCACACCGCCGGGCGCGATCGATGAGGAGGTGATGGTCGGCAATCCGCTGGAATTCCTGGCCGGCCGCTTCACCGGCTATCTCGAGGAACGTCGGCGTGAGCCACGTGCGGATGTGTTGTCCGCCTTGGCTTCCGCGCGATTCCCGGACGGATCGCTGCCGGAGATCTCCGATCTGGTCCACCTGGCGTCGTTCCTGTTCGCCGCCGGACAGGAAACCACCGCCAAGTTGATGACCGCCGGTCTGCGGGTGCTCGCGGAGAATCCGGACATTCAGCAGGCGTTGCGCGAGGACACCGACCGCATCGGCAGTTTCGTCGAGGAATGTCTGCGGCTGGAAGCACCGGTCAAGACCGATTTCCGGCTCGCCTGCCAGGCCACAACGCTGGGGGGTGTCGAGGTTCCGGCGGGCAGCATGGTGATGGTGCTGCCCGGGGCCGCCAATCGCGATCCGTCGCGATTCGAGGATCCGGGTGAATTCGTCCTCGATCGCCCCAATGCCCGAGAGCACATCTCGTTCGCCCGGGGTATCCACACCTGTCCGGGAGGCCCGTTGGCGCGCTTGGAATCCCGGGTGAGCTTCGAACGGATCCTGCGTCGGATGCGGGACATCCGGATTTCCGAAACCGAACACGGCCCGGCGGGTGCGCGCAATTTCGAATACGAGCCGACCTATGTCCTGCGCGGGCTCAGTTCGTTGCACATCGAGTTCACTCCGGTCGCCGCGGGCGAGAGATGACGAGCGAGGAATACCCATGGTCGAGACGAACCGCAGCGAAAATCCGTCGCGCGTGGCAATTGTCACCGGTGCTGCTTCGGGCATCGGTCTGGCGATTGCGCGAAAGCTCGCGCGGGAATCCCACCGCGTGGCACTGTTCGACCGGAACGGGGAGGCCGCGCGAAAAGCGGCGGCCGAACTGGCCGCGGAGGGTCTGCGCGCAATCGCCTACCAGGTCGATGTGACCGACGCCGATTCGATCGAAGCGTCGGTTCGCTTGGTGCGCAAGGATTTCGGGCCGGTGCAGATCGTGGTCACGAGCGCGGGGGTGGAGGAGTACACGGCGTTCGAGGAGATCACCCGGGAGCAGTGGGACCGCGTGCTGGCGGTCAATCTGAACGGGACGTTCGCGTGTATTCAGGCGGCGGTGCCGGATATGGTCGCGGCGGGTTGGGGACGTATCGTCACGATCTCCTCGTCCAGTGCGCAATCCGGAGCCAAGAATATGGCGCACTATGTCGCCTCCAAGGGCGGTGTCATCGGTTTGACCAAGGCACTGGCGGCGGAATTGTCGCCGAAAGGCATTACCGTCAACAGCATTCCGCCCTCGATCATCGACACGCCGATGGCGCGGCAGGCAACGGAGGCGGGATTCTTCCCCGGCGTCGAGGTCATCGCGCCGATGACGCCGGTGCGCCGGGTGGGCACACCCGAGGACGTGGCGGCCGCATGCGCGTATTTGTGTTCGGAGAGTGCGGGTTTCGTCACCGGGCAACTCATCGGTGTCAACGGCGGCCTGTACATCTGAACGGCCCGCGCATCCGGCGGATCGGTATTCGGAGGAGTTATGGAGATACATATCGATCGGCGCAGGTGCGAAGGTCACGCACTGTGCGCGAGTATCGCGCCGAGCGTATTCGAGGTCGGCGCGGACGATCTGGCCGCGGTCGTGGACTCGAATCCGCCCGAGGACGTGGCACCGCAGGTGCGCATGGCCGTGGATGCCTGTCCGACACTGGCGATTTCGCTCGGCGGATCGCCGTCATGAGAGCGCGTCGCGAGCACGGGAGCGAGTGAGGCGTGTCCATCCTGTTCGAGCCCGATGGGCGGGGTCCTTCGGCAGTGCGGCTGTTGCTCAGCGGCCTCTGCTTTCTGGTCGTCGTCGCCGGTGTCGCCACGGCGATGGTCGCGGTCTCGCGCGGTGCGTTCCGCCGGACCGTACCGATCACCGCGGTGCTGGCCGACGTCGGCGATGGGCTGCCGGTCAAATCGGATGTGAAGTACCTGGGCGTTCGAGTCGGGTCGGTGACCACGGTCGCTCCGGCTCCCGAGCCGGGAATGAACGATGTACACATTCGGCTCGACCCGCGGTACGCCGGGCAGATTCCGCGGTCGGTGACCGCTCGCGTGGTGCCCAGCAATGTGTTCGCCGTGCCGTCGATCCAGTTGCTCTACCACGGATCCGCGCCCGCGCTGACCAGCAACGCGCGGATCCGGCAGGATCGCAGCCAGGCCACCGTGCGCCTGCAGACCTCGCTGGATCAGTTGCGCCGGATCCTCGCCGCGGTCGGTCGTGATCGGACCGATGCCGCCGTCGGCATGCTGGAGACCCTGGCCGAGGCCACCTCGGGGCGCGGGGAGTCACTCGAAGAGGCGGGGGCACAGCTGCGCCGGATCGTCATCGAACTGAACCGGGTGATATCGGTACGAGCCGTGCCGTCCACACTCGACTCCCTGTCGGCATCATTGCGCGAATTGCGCACGACCGCACCGGAACTGCTCGATACGCTGCACCACACCATCGAGCCGATGCTGACCGTCGCGCGGGAGCGCCGGCAGCTGACCGATCTGCTCACCGGCGGGGTGAGTACCTTCGACACGGTCGCAAATGCCCTGGGCCACAACACCGATCGGCTGATCTCCATCACCACCCAGCTGTCGCCCGCACTGGACGTGCTGGGCGACGGGGCGAGCCACTTCCCGCAGATCAGCAGTTCGGTCATCCGGATGAGCGGGAAATTCAATCAAACCTTCGATCCGCGCGTCCAGCGGGTGACCGCGAAGGTGATCGTGCAGCTGACCCCGAATCGGCAGTACACCCGGGCCGACTGTCCGCGCTACGGAACGCTCGCGGGCACCAGCTGTGCGACCGCCCCGGAGACTTCCGCCGCGCCGGCTTCGGAGCCGGACAGTGTGCAGCCCAACGGGTTCGGCCCCGCGGATTGGCCGATGACCGATATCGGCCCGGTCGGCAGCGCGGCCGAACAACAGCAGATCGCCGACATACTGGGCGGAGCGCCCAATGCCGCCGCCGACATTCTGTTCGGGCCGTTGGCACGTGGGGCGACCGTCGCGGTGGCCGCGGATCCGAGCGGAGGGGGCCGATGAGTTACCGACGGTCCCTGCTTGTGCTGGTCGTATTCGTCGTCGCATCGGTGCTGCTGTCCTGGACGGTGATCGTCACGCTCGAACGCGGAGTGAGCGGCGCCACGACGAAGTATTCGGCCATGTTCACCGATGTCTCGGGGCTGAGCACCGGCGACGATGTTCGGGTGGCCGGTGTGCGGGTGGGCCGGGTGGATTCGATCGAGCTCGACGGCGCCGTGGCCCGGGTCGGATTCGAAATCCAGCGTGACCAAACGCTTTTCGGTACCACCGTGGTCTCGGTGACCTATCAGAACCTGATCGGTCAGCGCTATCTCGGTCTGTCCCAGGGGATGCGCGGCTCCCCGGTGGCGCTGCGCCCGGGAGCGGTCATCCCGTTGCCGAACACCGAACCGTCCTTCGATATCTCCAAGCTGCTGAAGGGTTTCGAGCCGCTGTTCGGCACGCTGGACCGCAGCGCGGTCGACAACATCACCGAAGCCCTGATCAAGGCGTTGCAGGGCGGCAACGGATCACTCACCGCCCTGGTCGCCGAGACCACCGAACTCGCGAGATCCTTCGCGGGTCCCGATCAGGTGCTGGGACGGGTGATCACCAACCTCACCACGATCGTGACCGGCTTGGCCGCGCAGAGCGGCAACCTCACCACCGTCATCGATCAGACCCGCGCGATATTCGAAGGGCTGCAACGGAACAAGGATTCGCTGCTCGGATCGGTGGATCATCTCTCGCGGGTGGTCGATCGCGTGTCGCGGATCGCGGACGCCGATCAGCCCGCGCTCGAAGCCTTCCTGAACCGGAATCCCGGATTCGCACAACATCTTCTGGACAACAAATACAAGTTCGGTGTGATGGGCTTCAACCTTCCGTTCATTCTGAAGGGGCTGGCGCGCATCACCCAGGAAGGCGGCTATGCGGATGCGGACATCTGTGACGTCACCTTCTCCCTGGCTCCGGGCATGTCGCCGTTGGTTCCGGGGATTCTCGCCGCACTGACTCCGGGCGGAGTCGTCGAACATACCGCCAAGTGCAGGTGAGCCGGATGCGACGACAGCTCGACAGCTTGCGTAAGAGGTTGCCGCATAACGTAATCCGTTGGCGGCCGAAACCGCTCGAAGAGTACAGCCGAGTATCGCTCGGTCTGCTCGCGATCGGTGGGCTGGCGGTAGCGATCGTAATCGCCCTGACGGTCGATTCGATGAACTTCGGGGACAAGGATGTGGAAGTCGATTTCGCGCAGGCGGCCCAGCTCGGCGCGGGGGATCGGGTGACCGTTGCCGGGGTGCCGGTCGGGCATGTCGGTACCATCCGCCTGACCGAGGGGCATGTGGCGGTGACGTTGAGTGTGCATCGCTCGGTGCGCCTCGGAGCCGGTACCACGGCCGCGATCAAACTCACCACTCTGCTGGGCAACCGATACGTCGAGCTCGACCCGGCAGGTGTCGGTGGTTCGAATCGAATTCCCTTGCAGCACAGCAGTGTGCCCTATGATCTGGAGTCCGCGCTCGCCGACGCCACGACGACCTTCGGTCAGGTGGACGCCGATCAGGTGGCCAAGGCGCTGACGGATCTGTCCGGCCGGTTGGACGGTCTGCCCGAACTGGTTCCGTCGGTGATGCAGAACGTTCGAGCCCTGTCCGCGGTCATCGCCGAACGCCGCGGGCAGATCGGCGCGCTGCTGGCCTCCACCAGCAAGTTGACCGGCGTGATCAACAGTCAGCAGACCGATCTGGGCGCCCTGTTCGATCAGGGCGGGGATCTGCTGCGCGAACTCCTGAGCCGCAAACAGGCCATCGAATCCATGGTCGCCGCCACGACGACGCTCGTGGACCGGCTCACTCCGGCGGTGGTGCGGGATCAACCCGAAATTCGTTCGCTGCTGGCGAATTTGCGGGAGATCACGGCCATGCTGAGCCGCCATGACGATCTGCTGCGCAATATCCTGCAGGTCCTGCCGGTTCCCTGGCAGTCCTGGGCGAACCTGACCGGCACCGGGCCGGAGCTGGACGCGACCGCCTCCTCCGGGGCGTTCGTCGACTCGTTCATGTGCGCGCTCGTGGGCCGCGCACCGCAGGCGCGCATCTCACCGTATTCGCAGGAGTGCCGATGAGCGTCGTGCGGGTCGCGGGTGCGCCGCGCTGGGTGAAGGTCGCCGCCGTCCTCGCGGTCGCCGTGATCGCCGCTGTGGCGAGCGTCCCGCTGAGCCAGTTGGGAAGCGGAACCATCACGGTGACAGCACAATTCGCCGATGGTGCCGGTTTGTACACCGGAAATCCGGTGGAGGTGCTGGGCATCCGGATCGGCAAGATCGACAGCATCACGCAGCGAGGCGATTTCGTCGAGGTCCGGATGAGCGTGGACCGGGCGATCCGGATCCCGGCGGACGCGAAGGCGGTGACGGTGCCGGATTCGGTGTTGACCGATCGGCATATCGAATTCACCCCCGCCTATCGCTCGGGTCCGGCGCTGGGCGACCGAACCGTGCTGTCCCTCGACCGGACTCGCACGCCGGTCGAATTCGACAGCCTGTTGTCCACCGCGGACAGGTTGTCCCGCGCACTCGGGGGTGACGGCAAAGGCAATGGGCCCCTGGCGAATATGGTCGATCTCGGCGCAGCGGTAACAACGCACCGCGGCGGTGACATCAAGGCCGCCCTGGAGGAATTGTCCCGTGCGCTGCGCATGGGAGACGACGGCGGCGCCGCGACGAAGAACGCCATCACCGAGATCGTCAGCGATCTCGACGCGCTCACGACCACCGCCGCGAACAACGACCAGAAGGTCCGCGCATTCGCCGCAGCCGTGCACCAGATGAGCGATATGCTCGCCGATCTCGACCTCGGGGCCGCTGACACCGGTGCGAAGTTCGACCAGATCCTCACGCAGACAGCGGATCTCATGCAGGCCGAGCGCGGCACGCTGTCCGGAACCGCCTCCGATGCGAACGTGTTGCTGCGGAGCCTCGCGGACTATCAGCGCAGCATCGGCCAATTCCTGGACCTGTTCCCGCTCGTCACCGACAACGCGTACAACGCGATCGATCAGCAGGCCGGCGCCGGACGCGTGCACGTGAACGTCGACAAGATCGCGCTCGACGGCCAGATGGTGAAACAGGTGTGCAATCTGCTGCAGTTGAAGCGGTTGGGATGTGCCACCGGGAAGGCGTCCGATATGGGACCGGATTTCGGGGTGACGGCGATGCTGGCCGGAATTGCGGGCGTCCGGTGATGACGGCGAAGGGTACCTGGAAACTGCGCGGCGGCCTGCGGGCGGCCGCCGTGGCTGGTGTGCTCCTGGCGACCGGGTGTTCGGCCGGACTGGATTCGCTGCCGCTACCAGCGCCGTCGGTCGGCGCGCAGACTTATCTGATCACCGCCGAATTCGCCGATGCGCTGAATCTTCCGACCAAGGCGAAAGTGAAATTGCAGGGCGCCGATATCGGCGAGGTCGAGGAAATGCGCGCACGCGATTTCACCGCCGTGGTGTCCCTGCGTATTCGGTCCGGGGTGCGTCTTCCCGTCGGCACCACGGCCGAATTGCGTTCGGCCACACCGATGGGCGATGTGTTCGTGGCATTGACGCCACCCGCTGGCGCGGGATCGGCACTGCTGCACGACGGTTCGGTCATCCCGAAGTCCACGACCTCGGACGCGTCGACGATCGAGGCCGTGCTGAGCCGGGCCGCCCTGCTGGTGAACGGCGGTGCGGTCCGCGATCTGGCCGAGGTCGTCAACGGGCTCGGAGCCGACCTGGACGGTCGCGGAAATCGGTTGGCGGAGTTGATCTCCCAGACCACGATGCTGGTGCGGTCCTTGTCACAGCGATCCGATCAGATCCGGGCCGCGATCCGGGACACGGGATTGCTGACCGATACGATCGCCGCGCAGCAGTCGACGGTGGATGCGGCGGTGGCAGCCGCGGCTCCCGCGGTGCAAGCCGTCGGCGGCAATACCCGGAACATCGTCGACCTGGCGGCCCGGTTGAGCCGCATCGCCGGGGAACTCGAGAAATTCCCATCGGTGAACGGGACCGGAAAGCGCAGTCTCATCACCGATATCGACAACCTGTCGGCCGGATTGAACGCCGCGGCCGGCCAACCGGGCCTGGATCTGAACGTCCTGAACGCGGCGATCGGCATCGTCGGGGGCAAGGTGGCCTCGTCCACCGGCGCGGGCGCCGATGCGGACGTCACCAGGATCGCGGTCGGCGCGGTGCCCGACCCCGGCTTTCCCGGAAATACCGATGCCCGGATTCCGGAGCAGACCGACTGGACGAACTTCGTCGGATCGTTGGCGTACACCTTGCAGCGCTTGCACGATCGGGTGATCGGACCCGGACGATGACCGCCGGGAAGCGGCCGGCGCAGGGGCCGGGGGAGCGGTCGATGGTCGCGCTCGGTGCGATGCTGACGTACCTCTTCCGCCACCGTTCGACCGTCTCGTGGATCGCGCTGGTGGTGACGACGGTGCTGGGGGCGACATACCTCGTTTTCGGCTCGCTGCAGGCCGATCCGTTCCGGTCGACGTACGTGGTCCGCGTTCGGTTCGCCGAATCGGGTGGGCTGCAACCGAATCGAGATGTGACGGTGCGCGGGGTGCGGGTCGGGGAGGTGAAATCGGTGGATATCGCCGATGGTGTCGTGGTGGCCGCGGCCGCGATCGACAGCTCGGTGAGGATACCCGCCGACAGTGCGGTCCGGGTGGCCGCGCTCTCGCCCGCGGGTGAGCAGTACCTGGATTTCGTGCCCCGGACCTCGGCGGGGCCGTATCTGGTCGACGGCGCGACCGTCGGCGTGGACCGGACCTCGGCGCCGGTGACGCTGGCGCAGCTGCTCGGTGATATGAACGGCGCTGTCGTACAACTGGATCCGGCGAAACTCGCCTCGATCGTGCACGAACTGGGCGGGAGTCCGCAGGCCCCGGAGAAGCTGGCCGCCATCATCCAGGGCGGCACCTTCATGATCACGACGCTGGGTTCTGTTCTGCCGCAGACGGTGAGCCTGCTGCGCAACAGCGAGATCGTGCTGTCGACGGTTCGTGATCTGTCCCCGGGCCTGGCCGCCACGGCCGCCGATCTGGACCGGACCGCTGCGGGAGTGGAGCGCATGACCGGGGGATACCGGACCCTTGTCACGCAGAGCCCGCGAGCGCTGCACACCATGGATGAAATCATCGCGGACAACTCACCCACGATGGCGCAGTTGCTCGGCAGTCTGGCCACCGTCGCGCAGATGTCGTATCTGCACGTACCGGCGATGCGGGAGTTCTTCTTCCCGAAGCAGCGCCCCGGCTCGGCGGTGGACGCGCTGGCCGGGGCTTTTCACGACAACGCGGTGTGGGCGCTGGTGAATCTCTACCCCCGCAAACAATGTGACTACAACCTGCCCCGCAAACCCATCACCGCGCCGAATTACCCCGAGCCGTACCTGTACACCTACTGCACGGATCCGGACCCGAGTCTGGTGGTACGCGGCGCGCGCAATGCGCCGCAACCTCCCGGCGACGACACGGCTCATCCACCGCCCGGGGTGAATCCGCTCGCGACCACCGACCCGACACCGCGGGGGCGATGGTCGATCCCCACACCCTACGGCGGTGTGAACGAACCCTACGTTCCGCCCAAATGATGAATCCGACAATGTATTTCAGGAGTCGCTGATGTCGACATCGCAGTTGGAGTCGGCGGCGGAGGTCGCGGAGACGAATCCGGACGAGACCGTCACCGCGAACGACGAATCCGACGGCGGTCACCGCTCGGACGCGGAGCGGGACACCGCGGAAACCGTATCGGAGGCAGGGGCATCCGACGATGTCGGTGGACGCAGCGGTTCCAGACGCCGGATTCTGCGTGCCTGTGCCGCGCTGATCGTCGTCATCGCGCTCGCATCCTCGGTACTCGCCGGGATCCTCGGCTGGAAACTACACCGGCGCGACGAGGTCGACGCGGCGGCCCGGGAGGCGCTGTCCGCCGCGCAGACCTACGCCGTCACGCTCACCAGCATCGATTTCCAACACATCGACGAGGATTACAGCCACGTATCGGCCGGGGCGACCGGCGATTTCAAGAATATGTACGCGCAGTCGAGCAACCAGTTGAAGAAGATGCTGATCGACAACAAGGCGCGCAGCGTGGGAAAGGTCGTGGACGCGAGCGTGCGGAGCGCGTCCGGGGATCAGGTCGTGGTCATGTTGTTCGTCGATCAGGAGATCACCAATGCGGTGAGCCCCGATCCGCGGCTGGATCGGAGCCGCATCGTCATGACGATGCGATCGGTCGGCGGCCGGTGGCTGGCCGCGAAGGTGGAGATGGCCTGATGACGATCACGGCAACGGATATCAGGGGCTGGGGGCGCGGTTACCTGCGGCGGCATCCCATCGCATCGCTCGACACCGTGGGATCCCAATTCGTGCTTGGTATTCGCGCGGTCCAGTACCTGATCTCCGATATCGCGACGGGCCGGTTCGCGTTCCGGGAATTCGTGCAGCAGGCCGCGTTCATGGTGAAGACCTCGTATGTGCCGACCATCGCGGTCGCCCTGCCGATCAGCGCGACGCTGTCCATCCAGTTCGGGCTGATCGCCGGACAGGTCGGTGCGAGCTCGCTGGCGGGTGCGGCGAGCGGCCTGGCGGTCATTCGCCAGGCCGCGCCGGTGGTCACGGCGATGCTGCTGGCCGCGGCGGTGGGGTCGGCCATCTGCGCGGACCTCGGCTCGCGCACGATTCGCGAGGAGATCGACGCCATGACCGTGATGGGAGTGCGGGTGATCCATCGGCTCGTGGTGCCGCGGGTGGCGGCCGGTGTGGTGGTCGCGGTCGGGTTGACCGGGTTGAGCGCCTTCGTCGGATTCATCGCCGGGTATCTGTTCGACGTCTACGTCCAGGGCGGGACGCCGGGAAGCTTCGTGGCCACCTTCTCCTCCTTCGCGACGATCGGGGATATGTACCTGGCAGTGGTGAAGGCCGTCGTGTTCGGGCTCATCGTGACGGTGGTCGCGTGCCAGAAGGGCCTGAGCACCAAAGGCGGGCCGAGTGGTGTGGCGGATTCGGTCAATGCCGCGGTCGTCGCCTCGATCGTGCTGCTCATGGTGGTGAACGTCGGCTTCACCGAGATCTACACACTGCTGTTTCCGCGAGAGGCGCTGTAGCGATGGCGGCACCCTACTATCCGCTCGGGTTCGGCGGTCTGGTGCGGATGAGCACCGCCCCGCTGCGGCTGGTCATGCGGTTCGGGCATATGGGGCGCTTCTTCGTCCGGGCCGTGGTCTCGATTCCGGTGGTCCTGCGGCACTATCGCAACGAGTTCCTGCGCCTGGTGTCGGTGGTGTCCTGGGGAAACGGATCGCTCATCGTGGGCGGCGGGACTGCCGGAATCATCATCGTGCTCGGCGCCAGCGCGGGTGCGCTGGTCGGCATCGAGGGATACAGCGCGTTGAAACTGCTGGGCCTGGGCCCTGCGACCGGGCTGATCTCCGCGACGGCCGCCACCCGTGAGCTGGCTCCGATCATGGCGTCCATCGCCTTCGCCGCGCAGGCCGGATGCCGCTTCACCGCGCAGCTGGGCGCGATGCGTATCTCCGAGGAGATCGACGCGATGGAGACGCTGGCCATCCGATCCATTCCGTACCTGGTCACCACCCGGCTCATGGCCGCGGTGGCGGCGATCGTCCCGCTGTATCTGGTATGCCTGGCGATGAATTTCATCGCCGTCCAGATCGCCATCGGTGTCGCGGGCAGCCGGTCGCCCGGCACCTACGAGCACTACTTCCGGATGGTGCTCAGCGGGACCGACATCCTGTACTCGCTGTCGAAAGCCGTTGTGTTCGTGGTGATCACCACGACGATCCAGTGCTATTACGGGTACTACTCCACCGGCGGCCCGGAAGGAGTCGGCGTGGCAGCGGGTCGCGCGATGCGGGCCAGTATCACGGTGATGATCTGCGTGAATCTACTTCTCACGCTGGCGCTTTGGGGATTCGACTCCGGTGCGCGGCTCAGTGGTTAGACAGCGGTGAATGCCGGCTCGAGGCGATCGCGCACAATCTTGTATACCCGCACGATTCGCCGACGGGTCGATTGTGGAAGGAGCAGCCGATGGGTTCGCGCGTATTGAGTCAGTGGGAGGAGATCACCGCTGCCGATCCGACGCATTCGGTGCGGTATGCCGAGCGATTCCGGACGCTCGCTGCCGAGGGCAAGGACATCTTCGGCGAGGCACGCCTGATCGATGCGATGCTGAGCCGGGGTTCGCGGGTGCTCGATGCCGGATGCGGCGCCGGGCGACTGGGCGGATATCTGCATCGGGCCGGACACGAGGTGGTGGGCGTCGATGTCGACCCCGTGCTGATCGAGGCGGCCGAACTGGACTTCCCGGGCCCCCGCTGGCTGGTCGGCGACCTGGCCGAGCTGGATCTGCCCGCCCAGGGCATTGCCGAACAGTTCGACGCGGTGCTGTGCGCGGGCAATGTGATGGGCTTCGTGGCCGTCTCCACCCGACGCGACGTCCTGGCCGGATTCGCCCGCCACACCGCTCCGGACGGACGCGTGGTCATCGGATTCGGCAGCGGCCGCGGCTACGACTTCGACGATTTCCTCGCCGACGCCGAATCGGTCGGCCTGCACCCCGACGTCCTGCTGTCCACGTGGGACCTGCGCCCGTTCACCCCGGCATCCGATTTCCTGGTGGCGGTGTTCTCCCGAACGGCCGGATGATCACCGCGGGCATCGGCGACTCCTGGCGATCACGGCACAGCCTGCCGGCTATATGGTCAGTGGAGTAGGTCTGCGACGGAGGAGACGATGGCGGTGACGGCGGAGTCGGTTGTCGCGGTTCCGGAATGGTTCACCGGAGCTCTCGCGGAGTTGCCGGAACATCGCGAGGTCGAGGTCGCCGGGCGTGCGATTCATCTGCGCTGCTGGGGACGAGCCGGAACAGCCGGTGTGGTTCTGGTGCATGGCGGGTCGGCGCATTCGGGCTGGTGGGATCACATCGCTCCGCTGCTCGGCACGACCCGTCGTGTGGTGGCCGTGGACTTGTCCGGCCACGGCGACAGCGCCACACGATCCCGATACCCGATCGAGGGCTGGGCCGACGAGGTGATGACGGCGGCGGATGCCGGGGGGACACCGGTGTTGTACATCCGTTGTGAGCGCGGGTTGGTGAGCCGGGAGAGGGCATCGGAGATAGCCGGGCTGTTCGATCGCCGTGCGACGGTCGTCGAATTGGCCGAGGCAGGCCATCATCCGATGCTGGATCAGCCCCTTCCGCTCGTCGCAACTGTGCGCACGGTCCTGGCTCAGTGGGATTCCATGAGGCCGAGCGCCCTCATTCGGAACCCGCAATAGCGTGGGTCTCGCGCTTCGGCAGGGGCCGCGGCGGATCGCGGGAGCGGGAGGGGCTCGCCAAAGTAGAACGTGTTCCTATAACGTCGGGGTGTGCAGAAAGAACAACGCCCTGCGGTGGCAGATTGGTTCACTGCGGACGACGGTGTGGTGCGTCTCGTGGGAAGTCGGTGCGGGGTGTGTGGCACGCCGTACTTCCCGCGGAACACGCTGGCTTGCCGCAATCCGCAGTGTGCAAGTCCGAAGGACGGCTCCGAGCTGGCCGAATACCTGTTCTCCACGCGCGGCCGGATCTGGTCGTACGCCGATGCGCGGTACAAGCCGCCCGCGCCGTACGTCTCGCCCGACCCGTTCGAGCCCTACGTCGTCGCGGCGGTGGAACTCGAGGTCGAGCAGATGGTGATCCTCGGGCAGGTGGTGCGCGGACTGACCGTGGACGATCTGGCCGTCGGCATGCCGGTCGAGTTGACCCTCGGCGTGCTGTACGAGGACGAGGAAGCCGAGCACACGGTGTGGATGTGGAGGCCCGTCGATGCCTGATACGAATGATCGCGATATCGCCGTTCTCGGTGCGGGTATGCACCAGTGGGGTAAATGGGGTCGCAATTTTGTCGAATACGGGCTGGTCGCGGCGCGTGCGGCACTGGCGGACGCCGGAGTCGACCACCGCGACGTCGGCTATATCGCGGGCGCTGACACCATCCGCAACGGATATCCCGGTTTCGTCTCCGGGGCGACCTTCGCGCAGGCGCTGGGCTGGTCGGGCGCGCGGATCTCGAGCAGCTACGCTGCCTGCGCGTCGGGTGCGCAGGCCATCGCGAACGCGCGCGCCCAGATCCTGGCCGGACTGACCGATGTGGCGTTGGTGGTAGGCGCGGACGCCGCGCCGAAGGGTTTCTTCCAGCCGGTCGGCGGGGAACGCCGCGACGATCCGGACTGGTTGCGCTTCCACCTGCTCGGGGCCACCAACCCGATCTATTTCGCGCTGTATGCCCGTCGCCGGATGGCGTTGCACGGCGCCACGCTGGACGATTTCGCCGCGGTCAAGGTGAAGAACGCCCGCCACGGCCTGAACAACCCGTATGCCCGCTACCGCAAGGAGGTCTCGGCCGAGGATGTCGCCGCCTCGGCGGTCGTCTCGGATCCGCTGCGGCTGCTGGACATCTGCGCGACCAGTGACGGCGGTGCGGCGCTGGTGCTGACCTCGATGGAGTACGCGCGCCGGCGTGGCATCAGTGATCCGGTCCGCATCCGCGGCCTGTCCACGGTCACGCCGACGTTCCCGAAAACCGTTCTGGACCTACCCGATTTCGCGACCGATTCGGCCGTGGCCTTCGACGCGCCGCCGCGTGCGTTCCGCTCGGTGCTCGCGGACGCCGCGTACGAGGAGGCCGGTCTCGGGCCCGCCGACCTGTCCTTCGCGGAGGTCTACGACCTGTCCACGGCCCTGGAGCTCGATTGGTACGAGGATATCGGGCTGTGCGAGGTCGGCGGTGCCGAAGAGTTGTTGCGCAGTGGTGCAACGACTTTGGGTGGCCGGGTGCCGGTGAACCCCAGCGGTGGGCTGGCCAGCTTCGGTGAGGCGATTCCGGCGCAGGCGATCGCGCAGATCTGCGAGCTCACCTGGCAGTTGCGCGGTCAGGCCGATGGGCGTCAGGTGGAGAATGCTCGGGCGGGCATCGCGGTGAACCAGGGCCTGTTCGGCCACGGTTCGGCGATCATCGCCACGCGCTGAATCGCGCTCGACCCGAAAACCCGGGCACTGCCCGGGTTTTCGGGATATCACCCGGAGTCGACCGCGATCACGAGATGGTGGTGGCCCCTACTCCGGTCGCCTCGGGCTCGCGCACCGGTTCCCGGGTGCCGAACAGCATCAGCCCCGCGCCGAGCAGCGCCAGCACCACCATGACCACGAATCCGCTGGCGAACGTTCCGGTGCTCTGCACGATGAAGCCCATCACCAGCGGGGCGACCACACCGGACAGGGCGAAGCACGCGTCGGCGAATCCGGCGGCGCTGCCGGGCTGACTCGGTTCGGCGTCGATCGCGGCCACCCACCAGATACCGCCGGTGACGAAGCCGCAGCCGACACCGATCGAGATGAACACCACGGCCGTCACGAGCGAGGGCGCGGTCACGATCGGGATCAGCGCGGCGCCGGCCAGCAGCAGCGCGATACCCATGATGGTGAACCGGCTGCGGATCCGTCCGGTGCGGGCGTACACCTTGTCGACCAGCACACCGCCGATGAGCGCGCCGACCACACCCGCGGCCCAGGGCGCGACGGTGAACGCGCCGACCTGCTTGACGCTCAGATGGTACGAGGTGGACAGGTATTCCGGCAGCCAGTACATGAACCCCCAGAAGATGTAACCCCAGGCGAAGTAGCCGATCCCGACGATCCACAGATTGCGATTGGCGAAGATCCGCCGCCAGTTCACCTTCTCCTGATGTTCGGAGGTCTCCTCGGCCAGCTGCCCGGACTCGATGTGCGTGCGTTCGGCCTCGGAGACCCGCGGGCATGCGGCCGGGGTGTTGTACAGCAGGCCGATCGCGACCAGAGCCCAGAGCACGCCGAGCACGGCCAGCACCCAGAACATCCCACGCCACCCCAGGCTCGCGATGAGCTGGGTGACGATGGGCCCGCCGATCAGCAGGCTCCCCGACACCGCGACGCCGCCGATCAGCGCCAGGGCGAAACCGCGTTCCACACTCGGCAGCCAGCGGCTGATCACCCGGGTGGCCGCGGGGAATCCGGGCGCCTCGCCCGCACCGAGCACGATGCGGATCAGCAGCAGACCGGTGAAACCACCGGAGATCGGGGTGATCGCGGTGGCGACCGACCAGAAAACCATGCCCACCAACAGAATTCGGCGTGGACCGAATCTGTCGACCAGTGGGCCGGCGAGGAATGCGAACACCATGTACCCGATGGAGAACGCGGAACTGATGACGCCGTAATCGGCGGAGTCGATGCCGAATTCGGCCTCGAGGGGTTTCACCGCATACGAAACCGCACTGCGGTCGATGTAATTGATGATGACGAGGACGACGATCATCGCGACCGTGGCCCAGCGGAAATGTTGACGCATGGTGGTTACCTCATTGTCCACCGTTCCGCTTGGCGGAACATATTGAATAAAAGGTGCTGAAACTATGCGTGATGAATTGTTTCGGCACAGCGTTTTCGCGTAACTTACCGATGAATTCGGGAAATTGCGCCGATTATGTTCCGCTGATAGGAACGTTCTGCAGAATATCGCCCACCGCGCCGCCCGCGGGCAGCCGCCAGACCGCCTCGGCGAGCCGCTCGGCCGTCTTCGCCGCAACCGCCCGCGCCGCGTTCGAGGTGAATTTGAGCGTGAGCTCCTCGGCCGACAGCGGATTCGCCGGGCCGCCCCGATTCTGCGAAATCCGTTCCGTGCGAGTGGTTCCGTCGTCCAGGCGGACGGTGAGCACGGCGGGGAACTGGCGCGGGAAGATCCGGGTGCATTCCGCGTCGGCGATGACGTTCACTTTGTCCGCGATCGCCAGTCGTGCGGGGTCTCGCGCGGCGGTGTCGGTGAAATCCTCGTGGAATACGCCGAGTCCGCCGCCGCCGAGCAGAGCCGCGGCGACGGTGTACGGACCGCTGAACGCCCCGTGGTAACCCGAACGCGGCCGCCGTTTCTCCTCGATCGGCTCGCCGATGGTGCGCAGAACCGGTTCCGGCACACCGAGAGTCAGCTCGGTGATGCGGGCCGGATCGATACCCGCGCGGCGCAGCCGCAGCGCGGCGTCCACACCCGCGTGGGTGAAGTGGTTGCAGGGATAGGGTTTGAAGAAGATTCCGGGAGTTTCCCAGTGCTCGCCGAGGCCGCGGGTGACCTGGTCGATATCGAACCGGTCGCCGCAGAACGCCCGCAGGAATCCGAACCGTCCCTCCAGCACCGTGGGCGGCCCGGTGAGCCCGTGCCGCGCCATCTGCGCCGCGACCACACCGGCGTGCGCGGCCCATCCGCAGTGCACGCGTTTGACGGTGCCGCCGGTGCGATTCGCTTCGATCACACCCGAACCCATACTGCAGGCGATACCGATGGCCGAGGTCAGTTGCTCCGCGTCGAGGCCGAGCAGCATGCCCGCGGCGACCGCGGCCCCGACCGCCCCGCAGATCGCGGTGGCGTGCTGGCCGCGATCGAAGAACACCGAATTGGCGTTCTCCTCGTCGTAGCCGGCCATGCCGAGCCGGCAGGTCACCTCGATGCCGACGGTCGCGGCATCGAGGAAGGACGGACCGCTCGCGCCGGTGTGCTCGGCCACCGCGAGCGCGGCCGGAATCACCGCCGAGGACGGGTGCAGTACCGAGGGCAGATGGGTGTCGTCGAAATCCAGGCTGTGCGCGAGGGTTCCGTTGACCAGAGCGGCCGAGGGGGCGGGCAGCCTGCCCTCGATGCCGAGTGCGGTCGCTGCCGGGCGGCCACCCCAGTCGGCGACCACCGCGCGGATGACCTCGGCCGGTTTCTCACCGAGTGCGGCCAGGCAGTTGCCCAGCAGATCCAGGACGCGTCCGGCCAGGTCGGTTCGCAGGTCCTCGGACAGGCCGTCGGTGTGAACTCGGGCAGCCAGTGCGCCGAGTCGCTGTGCCGGAGTGGGTGTCACGCGCCTACCACCGCGACCGGCCGGATCGGGGAGCCGGTGCCGCCGACGATGCGCAGCGGGGCCACCACGAACAGGAATTCGGCCGGCCCTTCGGCGGCGACCTGCTCCAGGTTCAGATGTTCCATGATGTAGATCCCGTTCTCCACCAACAGAACTCGGTGCACAGGCAGTTCCCGGTGCCCGGCCCCGGCGGGAATCTGTTCGTACGCGGTGGTGTCCGCGCCGGTGGCGACGACGCCCCGGGCGGCCAGCCATGACGCGGCACCCACGGTGAGTCCCGGGACGCCCGTGTCGTGGCCCAGATACGTTGTGGCATCGTCGAAATTGCGTGCCCAGCCGGTTCGCACCAGGGCGACGTCACCGGCTTCGGGCCGCACTCCGGAACGCTCGGCCGCGGCGATCAGATCGGCCTCGGTCACCCCGTAACCGGGCTCGAGGATGTCCACCCCCTTGACCGCGGCCACGTCCAGCAGGACGCCGCGGGTGATCATGGGCGGGATCTTCTCGGTGCCGTGCTCGCTGAACTTGCCGCCGCGCTGGGCGGCCTCGGCGTCGATGTCGCCGTGCAGTTTCCCGTTGTGGCTCACATGCGAGAGCGAGTCGATGTGGGTGCCGACGTGACCGCCGGTGATGATCACCTCGTTGCTCGCCGAACCGCCGTCGGGGCGTGTCATATCGCCGTGCCGGCGCGCCAGCGTCATCCGGAAGCCGGGGTGGTTGGGCGAGCACGGCATTCCGGTGAACAGCGGCTGGCCCAGTTCGATCGTGCGTAGGCCTTTCGCGACGGCCTCGAGCAGGGCGCCGGTTACGGCGTCGGTCATGATGTGGTCCCTTCTGTTTCGAAATGCTCGGCGAGGTCGAGCACCCAGCGGCTGCGGGCGATGACGGCCGGGTCGACGAACCGGCCCTGCTCGTCGAGCCAGGCGGCGGAATCCTTGCCGTGCAAGGAGTTCAGGAGTCGTCGGGCGTCGTCGACCTCGGCATGACTCGGGGTGAACACGGCGTTGACCGGTTCGATCTGGCTCGGGTGCACCACCGATCGGCCGAAGAAGCCGCGGTCCCGGGCGGATGCGCTGTCGACGCTCAATCCGTGCAGGTCGGCGACATCGGTCCAGACCGCGTGCGGCGGGCTGGGCAGTCCGGCCGCGCGGTTGGCCGTGATCACCCGCTGGCGCGCCCAGTCCAGCGCCGTGTTGTCGCGTACCCGCAGATCGGCGAGCAGATCGGCCTCACCGAGGGAGACCGAGGCGATCAGCGGATGGCAGGCGGCCAGCCCGAACGCGTTCTCCACGCCCAGCGCGGATTCCACGAGCAGGTGCAGGGGAGTGGCGAGCCAGTCGGCGATACGTGCCGCGGCATCGGGATCGTCGCATTTCGGCACCCGGATTCCGGCGGCGCCGCGCCCGGCGAGTTCCTCGACATCGCTTTCGCCCCAGGGGGTTTGCGGTGAATTGATCCGGATCCACAGCGGTTTGGGCCAGATCCGCGACACGGCGGCGATGGCATTCGCGCGGGCGGCGGCCTTGTCCGGTACGGCGACCGCGTCCTCGAGGTCGTACACCACCGCGTCGGCCGGACCGGCCATCGCCTTGGCGAGCAGTTCGGGGCGGTGCGCCGGGACGTACAGCCAGCTGCGTGCCTTGCCGATCACGCCACACCCTGCTCGCGTAGTTCGGCCAGCCGGTGCTCCTCGATGCCGAAGCGGGCCAGGATCTCCGCGGTGTGCTCGCCGAGTCGCGGTCCGGTGGTACGGATTTCGCCCGGAGTGTCGCTGAGCCGGAACGGGATGTTGGGCATTTTCAGCGGACCCAGTTCCGGATCCTCGATCTTCAGCACACTGCCGAGCGCGGCATACTGCGGATCGGCCATGATGTCCGCCGCGGTGTAGATCGGGGCGACCGCGGCCTGTGCCTGTTCGAAGGCGGCGACCACTTCGTCCCGCCCGCGCGCGGCGATCCACGAACCGACGGCCCCGTCCAGTTCGTCGGAGTGTTCGGCGCGGGTGCGGCCGGCCGCGAACCAGGGCTCCTCGATCAGTTCCGGGCGGCCGACCAGGCGCATCACGCGTTCGGCGATGGACTGCGCGCTGGTGGACACCGCGACCCAGCTGCCGTCGTTGCACTGGTAGGTGTTGCGGGGCGCGTTGTTGGTGGATCGGTTGCCGGTGCGCGGCTGCAACACGCCGAGCTGGTCGTATGCGGTGATCTGCGGGCCCAGCACGGTCAGCAGCGGTTCGATGATCGCCATGTCCAGGATCTGGCCGCGGCCGGTGGCCCGGCGGGCGTGCAGGGCGGTCATGATGCCGAACGCGGTGGTCAGCGCCGCGACGCCGTCGGCGAGGCCGAACGGCGGCAGGGTGGGCGGGCCGTCGGGTTCACCGGTGAGCGCGGCGAATCCGCTCATCGCCTCGGCGAGCGTGCCGAAACCGGGCCGCGCGGAATACGGTCCGGATTGGCCGAATCCGGTGACCCGGGCGAGCACCAGTCCCGGATTATGTTCGGCCAGTGCGTCATAGCCGAGGCCCCACCGTTCGAGCGTGCCCGGCCGGAAGTTCTCGACGATGACGTCCGCATCGGCGGCCAGCTCGCGGAACAGGCGCTGTCCCTCGGCCGAGCCCAGATAGAGGGTGAGCGATTTCTTGTTGCGCCCCAACATCTTCCACCACAGCCCGACCCCGTCCTTACTGGCCCCGTGGGTGCGGGACGGATCGCCGCGCGGATGCTCGACCTTGATCACCTCCGCACCGTGGTCGCCCAGCAGGGTCGCGGCCATCGGCCCGGCGAACAGGGTGGCCACATCGAGCACCTTGATCCCGGCCAGCGCTTGCACAGTCATCTATTTCCCTTCGTACAGCGGCGTTTTCAGCCGCGATGGCCCATTCGGCGGGAGATGCGCTCGGCGGTGTCCAGCACGCGCGGCGCGATCTTCTCCACGAATTCCTCGGTGACCCGGTAGCGCGGCCCGCACACCGAGATCGAGCCGATCACCTCGCCGGTGATGCCGAAAATCGGCGCGGCCACCGAACCGGCGTCGGGCTGACGCTCGCCGCCGGATTGCGCGAAACCGCGTTCGCGCACCTCGTCGAGTTCGGCGGCGAGCGAATCGGGATCGGTCACGGTGCTGGGCGTCAGCGCGGCGAGCGGTCCGGCCAGGGCCCGTCGCCGGGCGTCCTCGGGCAGGAACGCGAGCATGCACTTGCCGGAACTGCCCGCGTGCAGCGGGAAACGACGGCCCAGCTCGACGGTCATCTTGATCTCGTGGGTGCCCTCGACCTGGTCGAGGTAGATGCGGCCGTCGGGGACCAGCGCGGTCAGGGTGGCGGTCTCGCCGGTGTCATCGCGCAACGCCCGGAGCAGATCCAGGGCGCTCGCGCGCAGATCCGAGTCGCGGAACGCGCGGGCCCCCAGGGCGGTGGCGGCGGGGCCGAGCCGGTACTGCCTGCTGTCGGGATCCAGCGCGACCATGCCGCGAGTGGCCAGGGACTGCAGGATGCGGTGCACCACCGCCTTGCTCAGGCCCAGCTCGCGGGCGATCGCGCTGACTCCAAGCCGGGACGGCCCGTCGGTGAACAGCAACAGCACATCGGCGACGCGTGCGGCGGCCTCGGTGCCCGGCGTGGGCTCGGTCATGACTCTCCCGGAAAGTCGTACCGTTCATCGGAACGGCTTTAACGTTGTCGCTTTCCAGCAAAGCATCAGGTGGACCACCCCTGTCAAGTGTGTGTTTCGAATTTTCCAGCTAGTGGTTGACGTTTAGTCGCGCTAAGTGTCAGGATCAAAGGCGTATGCAGTGGTCCGCTGAGCGGTACGACTGAAATTCTGGAAGGCGGTGAAGGTCGCAGATGGCCTGTTCGGTTACCGAATCCGTTACGGTACTGGGAACCTGGGTGTCCGGGCTGCGCTGGAGCGACGTGCCCGAACCCGTGACCGAACGACTGGGCACGGTGCTGTTCGACGTGCTGGCCGCGAATGCGGTGGGTGCGCGCACCGAGGGGCAGCGCGCCCTGCGGGCGGCGTGGCCCGCGCCGCCGGGACACAGCCCGGTCGTCGGCGGCGCCTTGCTGACGGACCCGGTCACCGCGGCCTGGCTCAACGGTCCCGCGACGGTCTGCCTGGAACTGGACGAGGGCAACAAATACGCCAAGGGGCATCCGGCCGCGCACGTGTTCCCGGCCGTTCTCGCACTGGCCGCCGAACTCGATGTCCCCGGACCGGATCTGGCCGCGGCGCTGCTGGCCGGTTACGAGGTGGCCGCGCGATTCGGCCGCGCGACGGCACTGCGCCGTGGCACCCACCCGCACGGGAACTGGGGGGTCGCCGGGGCCGCCGCGGGGTGCGCCCGGCTGCTCGGCCTGGATGCCGAACGCACCGCGGCCGCGATCGACGCCGGTTCCGGACTGCCCGTGGCCGGGCATTTCGCTTCGGCGCTGGACGGCAATCCGGTGCGGGACGCCTGGTTGGGCGCTGCGAACGCATCCGGGATCGCCGCGGCCCGGCTCGCCTTGGCCGGTTCGGCGCGCAATACCGGTACCGCCGCCCGCTCACTCGGCGAATTGCTCGGCAGCTTCATGCCGGAGGCGTTGATCGATCAGCTGGGCGCTCGCTTCGATATCACCGGCAACTATTTCAAGCGGCATTCGTCGTGTTCGTACACCCATCCCGTAGCGGACCTGTTGATCGACGCCCGCGCCGCGCTGTTCGGCACGCAGGCCGAGGTTACTGAAATAGCCGGTGCGACAGTGCGAATCGAGGTGGAGACGCACCTGCTCGCCGCCGGTCTCGACCGCACGACCTGGCACAACCAGTTGTCCGCGATGTTCTCGGTACCCTTCGTCGCGGCTACCGCCCTGCTGTACGGCGAGGTCACGCCCCGCTACACCGCACTGCTCCCGGACGACGCACCAGAGATCGCGAAAGTCGCTGCCGGAGTGCGGATCCGCGAGGCGACCGAACTCACCGCGCAACTCCCGGACAATCGCGCCGCGCGGATTTCGGTGCGCCTCGCGGACGGGCGCACGCATACCGCCGAGGTCGGAAATCCGGTCGGCGACACCGACTTTCAGCCCCTCGATCGCGACCGGCTCGCCGCGTTGTTCACCGGGCTGCTCGACCGAAACGCAGTTCGCACGATCGGCGCGGCAGTGGACGGGATGATCGACGCCCCCGGCGCCCGCGCCCTGCTCGCCCCGCTCGCGGCATGACCGTTCCATCGCACGAAGGAGTTCTGATGCGCCGCATCTTCTCGGTGACGCCGATCCATGTCGACCCGGAGGAACTGAACCGCCGGCGCCGCCGCTACAACGAGCTGGCGCCGGACGGAATTGCCGTGGAACTGGTGGACGCCGGGCTCGACGCACCCCTCCAACTGGCCGGCGACGCCGATCTGCGGGCCTCGGAGCGGGCCGTCGCGGCCGCGTTCGCCACTGCGGAGGGCTACGACTTCCGGATGCCGGACTGCGTGCTGGATCCGGGCGTGCCCGCGGGGGAGCGCGGCATGTTGCAGGTGGTGGTGGAGCGGCTCGTCGCCGACGGACACCGGGTCGCCGCGGTCACCCGCAATCAGGTGATCGCCGACGAGCTGATTCGCAAGGTGCGCGAATATGGTTGTGGCGAAGCATTTCTCGGTGTTTCGGTGCTGGATTTGGATCTGGGCGCGGTCGCCGACGGCGCACGCTGGAACGCCGCGATGCGTGCCGCGCTGGAGGATCTGGCCGGGCAGGGCGCGACAGCGGTGATCAACGGCTGTTCCGCGGTCGAGGTCGAACCTGTCGACGGCGGCCCACTCGTGGTCGATCCGGTCGCCGATGCGCTGCGCCTGCTGGCGGAGTCGGCATGAGCGGTGAATACCGGCAGCGCAGCGTCGCGACACCGGCTCCGCGCCTGTGCTGCAAGGGATCCGGCGTGGGCGGTCCGGGCCGTATGCGGCAGCGACGTGCCGTCATGCGGGGCCGGCGTTTGTGCCGCAAAGGACACGGTCCGAGCGGTGTGCGCCGGTGGCTGCGGCGAAGCGTCAGCACGCAGGCTGCCACACTGGCTGTGCAGGAGACCGCATGAGCGACGTTGATCTGGTGGTGGCAGGCGCGGGCGGCGGGCTCGCGGGGGCACTGCGGGCGGCGCAGTTGGGTGCGCGGGTGCTTGTCGTGGAGCCGAACGAACACTATCTGCGCGGCAACAACACCTCGATGTCCACCGCGATGATTCCGGGTGCGGGTTCGCGCTGGCAGCGCACCGCCGGAATCGAGGACTCCCCGGAGAAGTTCCTCGGCGACATCGCGGCCAAGACGCACGGTGACTTCGCCGAACCCGTCGCCGGGGCGTTGGCCGGTATGAGCGCCGAACTGGTCGAGTGGCTGGCCGATCACGTCGGACTGCCGATCGAACTGCCCACCGATTTCGACTATCCGGGCCACAGCGCGCAGCGAGTGCACTCCATCCCCGGACGGCACGGTTCGCGGCTGCTGCGCCACCTCGCCGACGCGGTGGCGAAGGAGTCGCGGATCGATACGTTGATTCCCGGCCGGGTCGCCGCGGCACGCCGCGCCGAGAACGATCTGGGCGTCACGGTGGCCTATCCGGACGGCCGCGAGGAAGAGATCTCCACCGGCGCACTTCTGTTGGCCACCAACGGTTATGGTGCGAGTCGGGACCTGGTCACCGAACATCTGCCCGAGATCGCCGACGCGGAATACCACGGCAGCGAGTACTCCACCGGAGACGCGCTGCGGATCGGCGCGGACTTCGGTGCCGCGACGTCCTATCTGGACGCGTACCAGGGCCATGCCGGGCTCTCGGCCGAGGCGCGCACCCTGGTCACCTGGACCGTGGTGATGCACGGTGGTTTCGTGATCGCCGCCGACGGCCGCCGATTCGGTGACGAATCCACCGGCTACTCCGAGTACGCCGCGGTGCTCGCCGCGCAGCCCGGCGCATCCGGATGGCTGATCTACGACGAGCGAATCCACCGTGCCACAATGGCTTTCGGAGATTACATCGACGTCGTGAACAGCGGTGCGGTGCGGCACGGCGAGTCGGCCGGGGAACTCGCGGAGACCATCGGCGTTCCCGCGCGAGCCCTGGCCGCCGAACTCGTCGAGGCGTCCGCCGTCGCACGCGGTAGCCGATCGCGAGACCGGTTCGGCCGCAACAGATTCGAACAACCGCTGGCCGAGCCGCTGTATGCGGTGCGAATCGTGCCCGCGCTGTTCCACACCCAGGGCGGCCTCGTGGTCGACGCACACGCGCGTGTGCTGGACGCCGCCGCCCGTCCGATTCCGGGCCTCTACGCCTCCGGCGGCGCGGCCGTCGGCATCTCCGGCCATGGTGCGGCCGGATATCTGGCCGGCAACGGGCTGCTGCCCGCGCTGGGCCTCGCCTACCTCGCGGCCACGCACTCGGTGGCCGAATTTCCCAGCGAAAGGTAAGTCATGACCAACCACGACCTGATCATCCGCAATGTACGCGTGGTCCGTCCCGGGGTGGACGACACCCCGCTCGCGGATATCGCGGTGAGTGACGGGAAGGTCACCGCAGTCGGTCCGGACCTCGACGCCTCGTCGGCCCGCGAGGTCGTGGACGGCCGCGGCAAGCTGGCCTTTCCCGGCGTGGTCGACGCCCACCAGCACTGGGGCATCTACAACCCGCTCGACGAGGACACCCGCACCGAGAGCCGCGCCTGCGCACAGGGCGGGGTCACCACCTCGCTGATCTACATGCGCACCGGGCAGTACTACCTCGATCGCGGTGGGAACTACTCGGAGGTGTTCCCCGAGGTGCTGGCCGCGTCCGAGGGAAAGTCCTTCGTGGACTACGCGTTTCACCTGGCGCCGATGCAGTCCTCGCATATCGCGGAGATCCCGGAGCTGATCACCGAGCACGGCGTGAGTTCGTTCAAGATCTTCATGTTCTACGGCAGCCACGGCCTGCACGGCGCCTCCAACGACCAGAACTCGTTCCTGATGATTCCCGAGGGCGAGCGTTACGACATCGCGCACTTCGAATTCGTCATGCGCGGAGTGCAGGCGGCGCGCGACCGTTTCCCGGAGATCGCGGACTCGATCTCGTTGTCGCTGCACTGTGAGACAGCCGAGATCATGACGGCCTACACGAAGATCGTGGAGCGGGAAGGCAAGCTGTCCGGGCTCGAGGCGTACAGCGCGTCGCGGCCGCCGCATTCCGAAGGACTCGCGGTCACCATCGCCTCCTACCTGGCGCACGAGACCCAGCTGCCGAATATCAACCTGCTGCACCTGTCCTCGGCCAAGGCGCTCGAGGCCGCCATGCTGATGGCGAAAACCTTTCCGCACGTCGACTTCCGGCGCGAGGTCACCATCGGGCACCTGCTCACCGACATCACCACCGCGGACGGTGTCGGCGGCAAGGTCAACCCGCCGCTGCGCCCGCGCGATGACGTCGAGGCGCTGTGGGAGCACCTGCTCGCCGGTGACATCAGCTGGGTGGTCTCCGACCACGCATGCTGCAAGGAGGCCACCAAGTTCGGCGACGACCCGACCGACATCTTCGAGGCCAAGTCCGGATTCGGCGGCGCGGAATACCTCTTGGCCGGTCTCGTCGGCGAGGGCCGCAAGCGCGGTCTGTCGATGCGACAGGTCGCCGAGCTGACCGCATGGAATCCGGCGCAGCGCTACGGCCTGCACACCAAGGGCGACATCGCCCCCGGTTTCGACGCGGACATCGCACTGGTCGACCCGGACCTCTCGTGGACCGTGCGGCCCGAGGATTCCGAATCCACCCAGGAATACAGCCCGTTCCGCGGGCTCGAGGTCGGTGCCACGGTCACCGACACCTTCCTGCGCGGCACGCGAATCTTCGCCGACGGCAAGGTGATCGGCCGGCCCGAGGGCCGTTACGTGCGGCGTCCGGCGACTCGCTGACCTGATCTGCCGAGCCCGGACGTTGCGGGGACGTCCGGGCCGGGGATCGAGATCCGCGGGTGATCTCGTGCTCTGCGGCGATGGGGCCGACATCGGCACGGAGGCCGTTGAGTCGGCGGCAACCTTGATCGGCGGGATTGCTCGCACGGCCAGCCGCATCGGTCGGTCGCGGGGGCGGATGGCAATGTGGTTGGGGTAGTGCGGGAATCCGGAATCGGGTTGGCGAGGTAGCTCGAGCGCTGCCGGCAACCCGGAGTCGGGCGGGCATGCGTCAACGCATGCGGCGCAACAGAATGCGCGACCGGCGCGGCGGCGGAGAATTTCCCCGGCGGCAGGTTCGGCACGCGAACGGTATGCCGGTGGCGAGGGCAGAAGCGGGGTGCCCGGGCGGAGCCGATGACCGCGTGGTGTCGATCTCGGCCAAGTGGTATTGCGGCGGTAAGCGATATCTGGGACTGTGTCTTGTGTCACAGCGACGGTAGTTCTCGGCGTCGGTGTTCGCGTCGGCGTTCTCGATCCGCAGAGGAGTTCGTGTGCGTAGTTCCTACACTTTTCCGGCCGTCGAGACTCCCGCGCCGGCTCCGGCGCGGACGGCGTATCTGATCGCGAGTGGGGATCTGCGGCCGGCGGCGAACGAGATGGGGTGGCCCACGCAGGTCGAGCTGGAACGGATCGTGGGCGGTGCGTTCGCGGAGTTCGGCTGGAATGTGGTGCGCGGCAACGAGATCGATCCGGACACCGGGCACGGGTTCATCAGCAGTCAGCGGATGGGGCTGGATGTGTTCGCCACGATTCCGCCGGATGCGCCGCTGATCGTGGCCGAGGCGGTGTGGCAGTACAGCCACCATGTGCTGGCCGGGCTGCGGACGCACGAGGGACCGATCCTGACGGTGGCGAATTTCGCGGGTAAGTGGCCGGGGCTGGTCGGATTGCTGAATTTGAACGCCGGACTGACCAAGATGGGGAGATCGTATTCGACGATCTGGACGGTGGACGGCACCGACCAGTGGTTCCGCGACGGGATCCGCAGCTGGATCGAGACCGGGACGATCGTGCACGACGCGTCGCACGTGCATCCGCTGCCGGAACTGCCCGAGTGCCCCGAACGCGATCTCGGCGTCGCGCTGGCCCGGCAACTGTTGCGGGACAAGGCCATCATCGGAATCTTCGACGAGGGCTGCATGGGTATGTACAACGCCATCTTCGACGACGAGGTGCTCAACCGGATCGGCATCTACAAGGAGCGCCTGTCACAGAGCGCGCTGTGGGCCGAGATGCTCACCGTGGGCGACGAGGAGGCCGCCGAGATCGGCCGCTGGCTGCTCGACGCGGGGATGACCTTCGTGCTCGGCGCGGACCCGCGAACCGAACTGACTCAGGATCAACTGGACCTGCAGTACAAGATGTACATCGCGGCACTGCGGATCGCCGACGACTTCGGCGTCGACGCCGTCGGAATTCAATATCAGCAGGGCCTGAAGGATCTCGCCCCGGCCTCGGACCTGGTCGAAGGGCTGATGAACAACGTCGAGCGTCCACCGGTGCGCAGTCGTGACGGGCTGCGAGTGTTGTGGCAGGGCCGGGCGATTCCGAATTTCAACGAGGTGGACGAGGGGGTCGCGGTCGACTCGCTGGTGACCAACCGGATCTGGACGGCCATGGGGCTGGACCCGGCCACCACCCTGCACGACATCCGGTGGGGCGAGGAATACGACGGGCAGTTCGTCTGGGTGCTCGAGATCTCCGGCTCGGTGCCGCCGTCGCACTTCGCGAACGGTTACGCGGACGCCGAGGGCTGGCGGCAGGGACACATGTTCTTCCCCGCGGGCGGCGCCACGATCAACGGCATCTCCAAACCGGGCGAAATCGTGTGGTCCCGTGTGTATCTCGCCGAGGGGCAACTCAATGTGGACATCGGGCGCGGAACCGTGGTCGAGCTTCCGCTGGCGGAGAGTCTGCGGCGCAAGAACGCGACCAATCCCGAGTGGCCGATCATGAACGCGGTGCTGCACGGCGTCACCCGGGACCAGTTCATGGCCCGCCACAAGGCGAATCACGCGAACGTGGTCTACGCACCCGACGCCGAAACGGCAGACAAGGCGCTGCTGGCCAAGGCCGCATGCTTCGACGCGCTGGGAGTCACCGTGCACCTCTGCGGCGCAACGGCTTTGACGGCGCGCTGACCCGGCCGGACGGTCCCGGGGAGACAGATTTGCGGGACGCGCGGTTCGCCGGGCGTGCCCCCGCGGAGTTTCGATGCGCGAGTTCATCGGGGCGCATCGGATTCGGGTGGACGAGGATCGAGAAGTCCGAGCGCCGGTCGAGGACGGTATTATGCGGGCCGCTGTCCGCATGCGACGATCATCGGCTGGGCCGGGCAGCCCGAGTGCATCGATGCGAGGCTTGTGGTGTTGAGTTTGACCGGTGACGCGCTGTTCTACACGGTCGTCGTCACGGCGGTGGTGGCGGTGGGGGTCACCCTGGTGGGATGGAACCGATTGCGCGGGCCCCGCGCGGTGCGGTCGCTGACCCGACTGTCGATGATCGTGTGTTGTCAGGCTGCCGCGGTGATTTCGGTCGCGGTCTGGGTCAACGACGCCAACGGCCTGTACACCTCGTGGAACGACCTGCTGGGCCGGACTCAGGTGCCGACGGTGACCGCCGCCGATGCCACCGCGGAAGCGCCGGTGGTCTTCCGGAATCTCGACAACCGGGTTGTCGAAACCGACTACGAGGGTCCCGAATCCGGGCTCACCGGTGAGGTATTGGTCTGGACGCCACCGCAATACGATCAGACCGCCTACCGCGACCACCGGTTTCCGGTGATCATGCTGCTGCACGGCGTGCCGGGCAGCCCGCTGGCGTGGGTGCGGGGCGGCCGCGCTCCGGAACTGATCGGAGCGCTGATGCGCGACGGGACGCTGCCGCCCGCGATACTGGTCATGCCGCGAATCAATCCGGGCAGCAACACCGACTGCATCAACGTTCCCGGCGGCGCCCAGACCGCGACCTGGCTGGCGCATGACGTCCCGCGAATGATGCACCGCCACTTCCGGGTTCGCGCCGACTCGAAGGGCTGGGCCCTGGCCGGCGACTCCACGGGTGGTTATTGCGCGGCCAAGCTGCCGTTGCAGTATCCGAAGGTGTTCGCGACCGGACTCGCACTGAGCCCCGACGACTTCCACGGCGATCCCGCCGTCATCGACGATCCGGCGCTGCGTGCGGCCAACGATCCGACGCAGCTGGCCGCCCGCGGCGCACCCGTCTCCATCATGGTGGCCACCAGTACGAACGACCCGTCCAGCAGTCCGGCCAACGCTCGCGACCTGTTCCAGGCCGCCCGGACACCCACCCGCGTCGCCGCCCCGCTCATCCTCCGCGACGGCGGCCACAACTGGGGAACTTGGCAGGCCATGTATCCCACGGTCTTCGGCTGGCTCGGCAACCATCTGCGGCCGTCCAGCGACGAGCCGCTGATGAAACAGGCGACAACCGTCGCCCACGAGAACGCGACCTACCTCTGTCCGCCGGGCCCGCAATGTCCGGGCACTCGGTGACCGATCGTAAAGGCATCCGCGTCGGGCCGCCGAGTTCGGTCGTTACGGACGGGGTGTCCGGCGCGACGATCGCCGGCGGTTCGCGGTCACTGTGACCGTTGCCCCACATCGGAGTTCGTGAGTCGCCGAGGTTGTGCCTGGGGAAGTTTGCGGAGGGTGAACGCCAGGATAAGCACGCCGAGCACGAGCGCGCCGACATAGACGGTGACGCCCGGCCAACCGCACGAACCGTACGCCAGGCCGCCGAGAGACCCGCCGACACTCGAGCCGAGGTAGTAGCAGAACAGGTAGACCGCGGGGCCCTGGACGTTCAGGGTCGCGGCGCGCGGACCGACCCAGCCGCTGGCCACCGAGTGGGCGGCGAAGAAACCGGCCGTGGTGACGACCAGTCCGATCACGACGAACACGATGTTCGACGGCAGCATCAGGGCGATACCGGCGAGGGTGATCAGCGCGGTGACCGGCAGCATGCGCGGTCGTCCCAGAACGTCGACCAGGCGTCCAGCGACGGTGGATGAGACCGAACCGGCCAGATACACCACGAAGATCAATCCGACGATGACCGGCGCCAGCGCGAACGGCGGGCGCAGCAGCCGGAATCCGAGGTAGTTGTACACCGTGACGAAGCAGCCCATCAGCAGGAAGCCGCAGGCGAACAGGCGGACCAGACCGGAATCGGTGAAGGAGCGGCCCACCCCGCCGGCCAGATGCCGCACGCGCGGCGGACTCGGGACGAAATTCGCCGAAGGCACGATATTCATCCGGAACACCACCGCGCACAGCAGTGCGAGGACTCCGACCACCGCCAGCGCCCAGCGCCAATTCGACAGGTCCAGAACGAAACTCGCGATCAGACGGCCCGCCATCCCGCCGATGCCGTTGCCCGCGATGTACAGGCCCATCGCGAAACCCAGTGAGCGGCGGTCGATCTCCTCGGCCAGATAGGACATCGCGGTGGCCTGTAGTCCGGCCAGGGCCAGGCCCTGCAGCGCGCGCAGGACCAGCAGCACCGCGAACGTCGGGCTGAACGCCTGGGCGATCCCCAGCACCGCGGCGGCGAACAGGGAGGCGGTCATCATGAAGGTCCGCCCGATCACTCCCGACAGTGCCGTCAGCGGGATCACGCCGACCGCGAGCCCCGCGGTCCCCAGCGAGACGGCCAGGCTCGACTCGGCCGGTGTCAGCCCGAATCGGGCACTCAGCGCGGGCAGCAGCGCCTGTACGCAATAGAGCGTCGTGAAAGTCGCCAGTCCGGACGCGAACAGCGCCAGGGTGATGCGGCGGAAACCGGGCGTGCCGTGCAGGTGGCGAAGCGCGGTGGGCTGGGCAGGCGTACTTCTCACGTGTACTGACCGTAAGCAGTGACATATTATTCGTCCAATACGCAGAAATCCCTTAAACCATCCATTGGTGGATTATTTCGATGGACGACGCACTGACCACGAACCTGATATCCCTGGCACCGCGCCTGGCGCTGCTGGAGGCCCTGGTCGATGAGAGCAACCTCACTCGCGCGGCCGCGCTCGTCGGCGTCCCGCAACCGACCGCGAGCCGCTGGCTCGCCGAACTGGCCGAGAATCTCGGGACTCCCGTGGTGAGCCGCATCGGCCGGGGCATCCGGCTGACCCACGCGGGCCGGCAACTGTCCGAATCCGCCCGGCGGGCGGCGGGTGAGCTGCGGCTGGGCCTGCGGGCTGCGCTCGCGGAGGCGGATCCGGAGCGGGGACATGTCTCGCTGGCCTTCCTGCACACCATGGGAGGCGTGCGCGTCCCGGAACTGCTGGCCGGATTCCGCACCGCCCATCCCGACGTCCGGTTCACCCTGGTCCAGGGGGCGAGCGAGGACCTGTTGCAGCGGTTGAGTATGGGCGAGGCGGATCTGGTCCTCACCGCGCCCCTGCCGGTCGAGGATCCCGGCTTCGAGACCTCGGCAATCGCGAAACAGCCACTGGTGGCCGTGGTTCCGACCGGACATGCACTGGCCGCCCGCGGGCGGGTCGGGCTCGCCGAACTCGCCGAATCGGAATTCGTCTCGCTCAAACCGGGTTTCGGCCTGCGCCGGATCATCGACGATCTGTTCGTGCAGGCGGGCTGTACGCCGCGGGTCTCGTTCGAGGGGGAGGAGGCCGATACCTTGCGCGGTATGGTGGCCGCCCATCTCGGTGTCGCGATCCTCCCGGAGTCCGAACCGCTGCCCAACCCGGGCACGGTCGAGATCCCCTTGCGTCCAGCGGCTTTCCGGGAGATCGGTCTGGTCTGGTCCGCGGATCGTCCGTTATCACCGGCGGTGCGGATGTTCCGCGACTACGCTGAGGCTTCGGCCGAGCGTGGCTGAGTCGGTCGGGTGGGACCGGCGCATTCTAGGGGGCTGCGGGGCGGTGGCCGTTGTGAGTGACGCCAAGGTTTCCGACGCACGGCAAGGAATGGACTCAATTGTCGCGCTGGAGGTATGTGGCTCGGGGACCTGACGTTAGGTTCGAGCAAATCTCAGGTTGATCGCTCCCCGCTGCCTGGACAGCGTGCCGGGGAGGGGACGAGGAGACAATGGTGTCGCGGTGGGCAATTCGCTCGACCTCCGGTCGCAGGGTGGCAGGTCGGGTCGGTGTGCTGGCGTGTGTGATGCTGCTGGTCGCGGGTGGGGCCTGGGGTTTGCGGGCCGCATCCGCGTCGCCGGTTTCCACGGGATCGGCCGCGTGGACGGCCACGGCAAGCGGGCCGCAGCGCTACGCCGGCGTACACATCGACTGGGATGTGCCGATCCGGATGAGCGATGGAGTGGTGTTGAAAGCCAACATCTATCGCCCCATGGACGCGGCCGGTCATATCGTGTCCGATCCGTTGCCGACCGTGGTGAACATGACGCCGTACACCAAACTCGTGACCAATCTGGTCGATTCGGCGATGGCGGTGCCGAAGTTGCAGCCGCTGGCGGTCGAACTGGCCCGATCGATCAACCTGACCGGCACGCCGATCAGCGGCTTCGGCGATCTGGTGCACGCGATCAACGGCGGCGCGATCACGGTTTTCAGCGTCGACCGGAACCTGATCCGCAGCGGTTACACGGTAGTCGTCGCCGATGTGCGCGGAACCGGCTTCTCCCAGGGGGATTGGAACACACTGTGTGCGCGTGAGCAATTGGACACCCGCGAGGTGATCGACTGGGCCGCCCGCCGGCCCTGGTCGAACGGCAGGATCGGCATGAGCGGCATGTCGTATTCCGGGATCAACCAGTTGCAGGCGGCCGAGAACGCGCCCGCGTCGCTGAAGGCGATCTTCCCGGTCGAACCGGGTAGCGATCTGGTCCGCGACGTGGTCGCCCCGGGCGGCGGCCTGGGCACCACGTTCATGCCGCTGTGGCTGTCGCTGGTCAACGTGGTCAAACTCGTGCCGGACCTGCGGTCCATGGTGACCGGAACCTTCGACTGGAAGTGGCTGGCCGACCGGGTGGCCGATCCGCTGACCATGTTCGACGCCCTGCTGGCTGCGCTCACCGTGCCGTCGATCGATGCCGTGCCGCCGACGTTGGCGACCCTGCTGCGCTCCGATTCCCCGTTCCGCCAAGGGGTTCTGGGGCATCCGGAGCGAATCACGGTGCCGACGTTCGTCTACGACGGGTGGCACGACATCTTCGCCAACAGCGCGGCGAACATCTACAACGCCGTCACGTTGCCCGCGGGCGACAAGCAGTTCCTGATGGGCGACACCTATCACATGAATCCCGGCTCGGGCACCGGGATGCCCGGCGGGCCACCGTCATTGGACGTGCTGCAGCGTGCGTGGTTCGACCACTGGCTCAAAGGCGTCGACAACGGCATCACCTCGTTCGGTCCGGTAACGATGCGCCGGCAGGGCGGCGGCTGGGTGACCAGCAGGCAGTTCCCGGAACCGGGCATGGAATATCGGCGGGTCTACCTGTCGGCGGCGGCCAGCGGCACCGCGCCGCGCAGCGTGCACGACGGCTCGTTGGCCCCGGCCGCCCCTGGCCCCGCCCGCCTGACCGTGACGCCCGGCATGACCAACGTGTGCTCGCGTGACGCCGCGCAGGGCTTCATGGGCATCACCGCGGTACTCGACCTGTGCGCCAAGGACAATCGCGTCGCGGAGATGAACGGTCTGACGTTCACCAGCCGACCAGTGGCCGCGGCGACGGTGATCTCCGGACCGATCAGCATTCATCTGAACACCGTGCAGGACACCACCGACGGATACTGGGACGTCACCGTCGACGACGTCGCCCCGGACGGTACCTCCACCGTCCTGACCACCGGCCAGCTGACCGCGTCCCTGCGCGCGACCGACGATGCCAAGAGCCTGCGCTCACCCAACGGCGACTACACCCAGCCCTACAACCTGCTCACCCTCGACAGCCTGCGCCCCACCGTGCCAGGGCAGCCGACTCCGCTGGACATCGCCGTCATCCCCACCGACGCGGTACTACAGCCCGGCCACCGCCTGCGCATCGATGTCTTCGCCGGAAACTTCCCCAAATCCCTTGCCCTGCGCCCCCTGCTGAACGCCAGCGAGCTCGCCCCCCAACACCTCGACCTGGACCCGGCGGCCCCCAGCTTCGTCAACCTCCCCACGAATACGCCTATCCCGTAACACACCCGTATTACCCGCTCGCGCCGGATATTTCGGGTCCGAGCCGGCCGCCCTCACATCCCCGCCCCGGAACTCGGTGAACGCGGTGGCCGGGCAGTGACACGTCGCACCGCGGTGCCACACCCCGCCCGGAATTCCTGCCGTGGTACCACCGACCGCGGCCGCGGCGCTCCTACCTCGGGATATGGAGGCGAGCCGGATCGTCCGGACCGCGTGGACACAGGGCGCGATGATCGAGGCATATCGGCTCACGAAGAGATCCGGCGCGAGGACGGCGGTGGACGGGCTGGACTTCACCGTCCGTCCCGGGGTGGTGACCGGATTCCTCGGGCCAACGGTGCCGGGAAATCCACCACCATGCGGATGATCGTCGGCGGACCGCTCGCCGACACCACTGTGGCCGATCTGGTCCGCCAGGCCGGTGGCGATACCGTCACCGTCGCCGGCGCGGACCCGGCGCGGTTGCGGGAAGCGCTGGCCGCACCGGGAGTGCGGGTCACCGGACGAACCGGCTCGGAGACCCGGTAGGTGAGTGGATTGTTTACGCGCGCAATCGGATCCAAGGCTACCGAACACGGCATCGCACTGTACGAGCTGACCGCGCGGACCGTCTCGCTGGAGCAGGCGGTCATGGACCTGTCCCGGGATTCCGTCGAATACCACGGCAACACCGATATCGAGACCCTCGGGAGGGCGGCATGACCAGGACCGTCACCCGGGCGCCGCGGTTGGACAGCAGCCGAGCGGTGAGAGTCTTCATGTGGCGCATCGAGATTGGCGGCGGTGCCTGACCGTCGAGCGCGGTTTGTGGCGGATCACAGTGGCGGGGAGCCTCGTCCGGGGATCCGACAGCAGCGCGGGACTCCGGACCGCTACCGGGGCCGTCGATCGTACGCTGGCCGCGGCGGGCGAAGCCCGTGACGATCGCGATGAGGAGTGTGGCGCGATGCGACGAGGCATCACCGGGCCGGTGTCCAGGCGTCTGGTCGTTGCGGCGAGTGTGATCGCGGCCGCGCTACCGGTCGTTCCCGGTGCCGGGGCCGAGCCGCCGGGCGCGGATCGGGCGGAGACGCCGGTGCACATCACGTCACCGATCACCTCCGTGGACGAATCGGTTGTGCGCGTGCGCATTCCGTTGCCGGAATCGATCGGCCCGCATCCCGCCGCGTGTGATTGGTTGTCCTATCTGCGATATCGGGATGCGGACGGACCGTCCGCCTCGGCCGCCGCGGATCGGATTCTCATCGCCCAGCCGGGAATCCTGGAGGGTGCCGGGGCATTCGACAGCGTCGCCCGCAACACCGTGGCCGCCGCCGCCCGAGGCGGCCGGCACATCGAATTCTGGGCGCTGGACCGGCGCTCCAACTGTCTCGACGATCACAGCGGTGTGCGCGCGGGCCTGGCCGCACACAACTACGACGTCGCGGTCGACTACTACTATCACCATCGGCCGGTCGACGGGCACACCTTCGCGGGTTTCCTCGGTAACGACCAGGTGGGCTGGCTGGCGAACGTCGGAATCGCGCAGACGGTCGCCGACGAGTACGACCTGCTGGTCCGCGAACTGCCCGATCCCGCGCTGCGGGAACGGAAGGTGTTGTGCGGCGGGCATTCCCTGGGTGGGGTGGTGACGGCGTTCTTCGCCGACGCGGATTTCGGCGGCACTCCCGGCTACCGGCAGTGCGCGGGCTATTTCGCACTCGACACCGCGATCTCACCGTCACTGTCCGCGCTGTCGGGGCTGCCGTCGCCGTCGGCGATCCTGCCCAGCGGCGGCCTGGACTACGAGGCGACGCAGGCCGCGCTGCGTTCGGGCGCCGCGCCGCGCACACTGAATTTGCCGGTGCTGATCGGCCCCGAGACCATGACCCTGCTGGGCATCGTCGGCCTGGCCGCCGACGTGGACCCCGAGGGGCAGAGTCACCTCGCCACGGCATTGCCGCTGACCCCGAATCTGGACACTACGTTGCGATTCCTGTTCTCCCGGGACGCGACCGCGTTCGCCACGGGATCGCCCTCGGTCCGGCAATTCCGGCTCACCAACGCCGCGGTGTTGGGCGCGCTCCTGGGCAATGCCTCCCAACCGCTGGCCTTCTTGCAGACCAGTCCCGGTTTCTTCGACGGAGGACCGATGCGCGACAAGGACTTTCCACTACCCCAGGATCTCGCGCACAATCCGGCGCTCACCCCGCTGACCAGCGCGGCGCTCGGCCCGGACCCCCTGGGCATCCCGGATCGGCCGTACGTTCCGCTGTATACCTGGCGCAATTACGACCGGATCGGTGCGCCCGGCGCGCCGGTCTACCGCAGCCGAGCCGGAAAGCCCTACGCCACACCGGAAACCGAGGTGACCGATATCGGCGAATTGGCGCGCAGCCTGGCCGAGCAGCCGTTGCCGTTCACCGAGGACTACTTCCCGACCAAGCTGGCGACCGATATCTTCCAGGTCGACGATCCGCAGATATCGCGGCTGCTCGTCCATCCCGAAGGCGTCACGGCGAATCCGGCGATCAATCTCCTCGGCGGTTCAGGATTGGTGATCTCCAACGGCGCACCGCATTCGGGCCGCCTGGTCGTCGCGCCCGGCTATCACCATCTGGATGTGCTTACCGCTTCGGCCGAGCAGAACAACCATCGCCCCGAGCCGATCTCCACGGCGCTGGCCGACTTCGCCGTCGAGCCGAAGTAGATCCACCCGTATTCCGGGCGCGGACGTGAGAGGTGTTCGGGGATCGCCGTCGCGCGGCGGTCCCCGAACAGGTCATCAGTGTCCGATGTAGACCGATTTGAGGTTGAAGTAGGCCTCGATCCCCTTGCGTCCCCGCTCGCCGCCCCAACCCGACTGCTTGTGTCCGGAGATCGGCATCGAGGGGTCCGAAGCGAGGGCGGAATTCACCCAGATCTGGCCCGCGCGAAGCTCGTTGACGACGCGGTGGGCGCGACCGAGGTTCTCGGTCCAGATCGAACCGGCGAGCCCGTAGTGCGTATCGTTCGCGGCGGCGATCACCTCGTCCTCGTCGTCGAACGGGATCACCGAACCGACCGGCCCGAAGATCTCCTCGCGGATCAGGCGCATATCGGGCGTGGTGCCGGTGATGATGGTCGCCTGGTAGAAGTAGCCGCGGCGATCGAGCGGCTGCCCGCCGGTCACCACCTGCGCGCCCGCGGCGACGCCGTCGTCCACGATGCCCTTCACGCGCTGGCGCTGTTTCTCGCTGATCAGCGGTCCCAGAACGGAATTGGGGTCGTCGCTGCCGCCCATCGGCAGCATCTGGGCGAAGGCGGCCAGGCCCTCCACCACCCGGTCGTAGATGCCGCGCTGCACGTAGATGCGCGAGGTGCACGAGCAGTTCTGTCCGGAACCGGCGAGCAGGCCCATACCCGCGCCCATGATCGCCTTGTCCAGATTGGCGTCGTCGAACATGATCAGCGGTGACTTGCCGCCGAGTTCGAGCGTGAGGCGCTTGAGATTACCGGCGGCCGCGTGCACGATCAGCCGCCCGACCTCGGTCGAGCCGGTGAACGAGATCTTGTCGACGTCCGGGTGCGCGGTGAGCGCCGCACCCGTGGTCTCGCCGTAGCCGGTGACGACGTTCAGCACACCGTCGGGCAGCCCCGCCTCGCGGAAGATCTCCTCCAGCTTCAGTGCGGTCAGCGGCGTCTCCTCGGCGGGCTTGAGTACGGCGCTGCATCCGGCCGCCAGGGCCGGGGCGACCTTCAGCATCGCGACGAAGAACGGCCCGTTCCAGGGGATTATGAGCCCGACGACGCCGACCGGCTCGTACTGGGTGAACGTGTGGTAGGTCTCGAATTCGCCCAGCAGGCCGTCGGATACGAGATTCGCCGACTCGCCGTGGATCTTGCCGACCCAACCGGCGTAGTACACCAGCATCTCGAGCGACACCTTGATGATGTGGCTCGCGGCCGTGGCGTTCATGCCGTTGTCCCGGGCCTCGAGCTCGGAAAGTTCGTCGATGCGGTCCCGGATGATGTTCGCGGCCCGGAAGAGCACGTCGGCGCGATGCGCGGCGGGCAGCTTGCGCCACACACCCGAATCGAACGTCTCGCGGGCCCGGGCCACCGCCTCGTCGACGGCCTTCTGGTCGGAATCGGGGACCTCCGCGATCAACTCCTCGGTGGAAGGGTCGTAGACCGGGATGATCCCGGAGTTCGGGCTTTCGACCGCAGGATCGACCTCGATGGCGTTACTCACTGTCCCTTGTCCTTTCGCCGAGCCGCTTCGACGCGTGCCAGCGGCTCTCCGTGGATGCGATTGCGACGAGAATATCACTCTCGTCAATGGGTAATCGCAATTGCAATAAACAAGAGTGGCGATCCGACCCACTCGCGAGCGATGAGTTTCCGCGCGCCGCGGCGTCTATCTCGTTGAGGCCGTGACGGTCTCGGGGAAACAGGCGAGGAGGACCCTGATGGTGATGGATTCCGAACCCACGAGACCGCGGCGGTTGGCGGAGCATCCGACCGTCAGGCGGATGGCCGAGCGGGAGAGGGCGCGGCCCGCTGCCGTGCTGAGTGCCGCGCGGCTGCGTGAGATCTGCCGGGAGGCCGGTGCGGACGATGCCGGATTCGTTGCCGTGGATGATCCGCGGGTGGCTCCGGAACTGGAGCATGCGCGTGGGATTCTGCCCACCGCAAAGACTTTCGTGTCGTTCTGCGTGCGGATGAACCGCGACAACCTGCGCACCCCGATGCGCAGCCTGGCCAATGCCGAGTTCAATCACGCCGACGACGAGACCAACGAGGTGTCCCGCCGGATCACCCGAGCGCTACAGGATGCGGGATACCGCGCGGTGTATCCCGCGCCGGGGTATCCGATGGAGGTCGACCAGTTCCCGGGACGTATCTGGGTCATCGCGCACAAGGTGGTGGCCGAGGCCGCCGGACTGGGCGTCATGGGCATTCACCGCAACGTGATTCACCCGAAGTTCGGCAACTTCATCCTGCTCGGCACCGTGGTCACCGATGCGGTGGTCGACGAGCCGAGCGCGGCGTTGGAATTCAATCCGTGTCTAGAGTGCAAACTGTGCGTATCCGCCTGCCCGGTGGGCGCGATCGCCGAGGAGGGCGGCTTCGACTTCCAGGCGTGCTATACCCACAACTACCGGGAGTTCATGGGCGGCTTCACCGATTGGGCCGAGACCATCGCCGACAGCGCCGACCGCGACGAGTATCGAGAGCGGGTGACCACGGGCGAATCGTTCTCGATGTGGCAGAGCCTGTCGTTCAAGCCCAATTACAAGGCCGGCTACTGTATGGCGGTGTGCCCGGCGGGCGAGGACGTCATCGGAGCCTTCCTGGACAATCGACGAGAACATCTCGATGAGGTCGTGCGCCCTCTGCAGAACAAGGCGGAACCGGTCTACGTACTGTCCGGTTCGGCGGCGGAAGAGCATGTCACGCGGCGGTTTCCGCACAAGACCGCGAAACCGGTCACCAATGGTTTCCCGGACGAGGTCAACGCCCTGCTGGACCAGATCGGCCCCCGCCCGCGCCCGCGCGACCCGTCGGCGTGATCGGCGATTCGGGGCGTGCGCTGGGCGACTGATCGTGTGGGCCGTCCCCGAACCGAACTGTCGCCCCCTGCTCGATTGCGGCCCGCCCGGTACCCGGCGCGATCATCGTAACCAGCCCGCGGATGATCAGCGCCGGACCGCGCGCAGCCCACCGGTGCGTCGAATCCCACTACACCACAGGCGAACTGGTGTCGAATGCCGAAGCGGTGGCGAGCTCAGTCGACCTCGGACGCGCCGAACAGCAGGCCGATGGTGACCGCGCCGGGGTCGGGGACGCCGACGGCGTGGTCGCCGACGTAGCTGGCCCTGCCTCGCCGGGCGCGGATACCCCTGGTGCTGCGCGCGCCGCCGACCGCTGCCGTCGCAGCGGCCTCGAATGCCCTGTCCAATCCGGTGTCCGGCGCCAGGGATGCGAGGGCGTCGACGGCGGGGGAGAGCGCGTCCACCAGGGTCTTGTCCCCGACCTGAGCCTCGCCGACGCGCTGGATCGCGGCCAGCCCCTCGCTCGCGCCCTCGGCCAGGGCCGCGGAAGTCAGGGTGTCGCCGACGGCCCCGCTCAGGGCCTGGAACAGCAGACCGAACAGTGGGCCGCTGGTGCCGCCGACCCGGTCCAGGAATACGGTCGCGGTCGTGCTCAGAACCTCGCTCGCGGGGGCGTTTTCGGACAGGCCGGCGAGTTCGGTGCGAACCAGCGCGACCGCGCCGGAGATATTGTTGCCGAAGTCGCCGTCGCCGGCGGCTTGGTCGTAGGCGGTCAGCTGGGGTTCGGCGGCGGTGACCCGGTCGGCGAAGCCGAGGATCCAATCGCGGGCGGTGGCTGCGGTCATCGTACGTCCTCGCCGGGTCGCGGGTTCGTGGTCCAGGCGGCGGTGTGGGCCGGTGCGTCCCACAGCCGGGTCAGCTCGTGATCGGTGCGGGTCAACGACAACGAGAAGCCTCCCATATCCAACGCGGTTACCAGGGATCCGACCAGTTGGCGCTCGAGTACGACGCCATCTCGCGCCAGAACCGTTGCGAGACGGTCGAATACGCCGTACAGCTCCAACGGCGTGGTCGCGCCGAGACCGTTCACCAGGGCGATCACGGTGGACCCCGACGCCAGGTTCAGCGCGGACACCAGTGCGCCGGTCATCTCGGTGACCAGTGCGTCGATCTCGGCGTCCGGATATACTCGCTCCGAACGTTCGCCATGAATTCCGACGCCGTATTCGACTGCGCCGCTTGGTAGTTCGAATGCCGGTCGGCCGGTGCCGGGCGCGGTCTGCGCGGCCGAGGCGATCGCGATACTGCGGCTCGCATCGACGATCCGCTTGCCCAGTGTGGCCAGTTCGTCGAGCGAGCGTCCCTCGTCGGCGGCGGCGCCGAGCAGCTTCTCCACGATCACCGTCGCGCCGGTCCCGCGGCGCCCCACCGCGATATCCTCGGAGTCGGTGGCCACGTCGTCGTCCACCAGCACGCGTTCGCACGGGATGCCATCGTGCTGTAGACGTTCGGCGGCGATGCCGAAGTTGATCCGGTCCCCGGTGTAGTTCTTCACGATGTGCAGCACCCCATCGGATTTCGCGACGGCGCGAGACGCCTCGTAGATCTGCCGATTATGCGGTGAGGCGAAAATCCTTCCCGGACATGCGGCGTCGAGCATGCCGCGGCCGACGAATCCGGCGTGCATCGGCTCGTGTCCCGAACCGCCGCCGGAGACCAGGCCGACCACTCTGTCCGGCGCGGGGTCGACGGCGCTCAGATACCCCGGGTCCGCGGTATGCGAGACCAGGCCGGCATGCGCGCGGGCGAAACCGGCCAGCGCGCGGTCGACCAGATCGTCGGGGGAATGGGCGAAAAAGCTCATGGTTCCGAGGTTACGGTGCGACCGCGTCCGGCTTCTCGGAACGCTCGGACGCGGCGGCCAGTCGCTGCTCGAGCCGCTCGCCCTCGATATCCGGATCCGGGACGTATTTCGCGAACCATTGTGGGTGATACCAGAATTGGCGATGCGCGATCGCCATCACCGCGGGGACGAGGGTCAGGCGGACCACGAAGGCGTCCAGCAGCACACCCACCGCGAAGCCGAAACCGATCGCCTTGATGGTCGGATCCTTGTTGATCACGAACGCCACGAAGATCGAGAACATGATCAACGCGGCGGCGGTGACGACGCGCGCGGAGTAGCCGGTGCCGCGCTCGACGGCCAGGCGCGCGTCGCCGTTCTTGGTGAAATCCTCCTTGATCCGGGAGACGACGAAAACCTCGTAGTCGCTGGACAATCCGAAGATGATGCCGAGCATCACGATCGGCAGGAAGCTGATGACCTCGCTGGGCGCGATACCGAAAATGCGCTGGCCCCAACCCCATTGGAACAACGCCACCTCGGCCCCGAACGCCGCGCCCACCGAGAGCAGGAAGCCGATGATCGATTTGATCGGCACCCAGATGGTGCGGAAGGCGAAGGTGAGCAGGATGAACGCCAGCCCGACCACCACGGCCAGGAACAGCGGCAGCGCCGCGGACAACTTGGCCGAGACGTCGATATTGGATGCGGTCGGCCCGCCCACCAGAATCCTGGTGCCGGTGGACCCCTCGATCGCGGTGCGCTGGTCTCGAATCGAGTGCACCAGATCGGCGGTCCTCGGATCGTTCGGGCCGGAGTTCGGAATGACCTGGATCGTGTGCAGGACGCCGCCGGCGGGTCCGGGAATGACGGCCGCGACATCGGGCAGCTTGCTCAGAGCCCGCGCGATCGGAGTGAGCTGGGCGGGATCGGTGACCTTGTCGACGACGACCAGCAGCGGCCCGTTGTATCCCGGTCCGAAATTCTCCGCGACGATGTCGTAGGCCCGGCGCTGCGTGTCCGAGGTCGGTTTGGACGATCCGCTGGGCAGGCCGAGATTCATCTGCGTCGCCGGCGCCGCGATCACGGCGAGCAGTGCGATGCCGAGCACGAGAACGGGAAACCGCCACCGCACAACGAATCTCGCCCAGACCGCGCCCGCGGTGCGTTCGGGCCGTTCGACGGCCTGGCGGGCGATCGCCTCGGGGTGCCCCGGACGCAGTGGGGACTGCAGGAATTTCGCCACCGTCCACCCCGCGAAGCCCAGCAGCGCGGGCAGCAGGGTGAGCGAGATCAGCAGGGCGACCAGGACCGCGGCCGCCGCCGCCAGCCCCATCACCGTGAGGAACGGAATGCCCGCCACCGCGAGCCCGCACAGCGCGACGATGACCGTGATCCCGGCGAACACCACCGAACTGCCCGCGGTGCCCACCGCCAGCGGAACAGAATCCTCGACGCTCATATCCGTCATCAGGTTGTTGCGGTGGCGCGAGAGGATGAACAGCGCGTAGTCGATGCCGCACGACAGCCCCAGCATGATCGCCACGGTGGTCGACGCCGAGGCGATGGTGATGACCGATGCCAGCGCGGTGACGCCCATCAACGTGACCACGATCCCGACGATCGCGTTGAGGATCGGCAGGCCCGCGGCCACGAAGGCGCCGAAGGTCACCAGCAGGATCACGAACGCGATGATCATGCCGACGATTTCGGGCACCTCGGATACCGAGATGAGCCATCCGGGATAGGCGCTGCCGGAATACTCCACCTGCACACCGGAGTCCTGTGCGGGTTCGACCGCGGCGCGCACGGCACCGAAGGTCGAGTCCGGCACGTCCGCGGGGGCCTGCGCGTACTGCACCGTCGCGATGGCCGCCTGTCCGCTCGGTGAGATCATCCTGGTCTGGAAGGGGTCGCCGACCGCGACGACGCCCGGAATCGCCCTCAGTTTCGTGACCATCATGCCGATCGAGGCCACGTTTTCGGCGTCGGTGATCTTCGCGTTGCCGTGCGTGGCCAGTACCAGCTGTGTCTGCCCACCGGCCGCCGCGGGCATCTCCCGGGTCAGAAGTGTTGCCACACGATCGGATTCGGTGCCCGGAATCGTGAAGTTGTCGTTGGTCTTCCCGCCGCTCACCGTGCCGAGGACGATCGCGGCCACCGCGAGCAGCAACCACACAGCGAGCACCAGTCTGCGATGGTGCAGGCACCATTTCGCCGAGCGATACAAATAGCTGGACATCCGGCGGCCTTTCCTGTGGCATCGAGCTGTCGAACCAGTGGCCTACTTCGCTCCGAAACGGGCGCGCGCCCGGAGATCGCCCGCCGTGCCACGCAGCTCGCAAACTTGTAGCATACCGACACATCGCGGCGGCTCGCGCAGGTGCGCGGGGATGCCGTAATTCCTCCGCCACCGCGTGTTCGGACAATGGGTGCGGTCGCCGGTCGGCCTCCGCGTTCGGCTGCACCGCGTCCGAGCCGGACGCGTCACAGGGGCGTCGAACATGCTGCGGCACAGCCATCTTGGGAAACGGACTGAAACGAACTGGCTATACCTTGCGACAACGCCTCGCGCAGAGGACTACTGGAGAGACACGCGCCGAGTCGGCACCGTGATTCTTTACCGGTAGCAAGGTTGGAGGCGGCCCCGATGCCCACGATCACTGCGGTTTCGCCGATATCAGGCCCGACGTCCGGGGGGAACAGCGTAGTGATCACCGGCAGCGGATTCAGCGGTGTCGGTCCGCTGAACGTCCGGTTCGGTGCGACGGCGACCACGTTCACCATCGATTCCGATACCCGGATCACCGCGATCGCCCCTGGCGGGACCGGGACAGTGCAGGTCACGGTCGCCGCCCTGCTGGACGGTACGAGCAATGCGCTGCCCTACACCTACGGGGTCGCCGGTCCGGCCCTGACCACGATCAGTCCCGCCCAGGGGCCGGGTGGGACCACGGTCACCCTCAGCGGATCAGGACTGTCCGGGGCGACCGCGGTGCGGTTCGGTGCCACGCCGGCGACATCGTTCACCGTTGTCTCCGACAGCCAGGTCACCGCGGTGGCGCCCGCTGGTTCCGGCACCGTCGACGTCACGGTCACCACACCGAGCGGCACGAGTAATGCGGTGTCCTACACCTACACCACCACGCCGGCTCCCACGTTGATCTCGCTCTCGCCGAATTCGGGTCCTGGTGCGGGAGGGAATACGGTTACCTTGACCGGGACGAACTTGACGGGTACTACGTCGGTGCGTTTCGGTGCTACCGCGGCCACGTCGATCACGGTTATCTCCGATACCGCTGTCACGGTTGTCGCTCCCGCTGGTTCCGGCACAGTTCTGGTCACCGCTACGACTCCGTATGGCGCCAGCAACGGCGTGATCTACACCTACACGCCGACGCCGGTTCCCAGCTTGGTTTCGGTGTCTCCTAACTCCGGCCCGTCGGCGGGAGGCAATACGGTCACGTTGACCGGAACGGGATTCAGCGGGGCGACCGTGGTGCGGTTCGGTGCTGCCGCGGCGTCGTTCACGGTGGTGTCCGATACCCAGATCACCGCGGTGGCGCCGGCTGGTACCGGCACCGTCGATGTCACGGTCACCACACCCAGCGGCACGAGTAATGGTCTCGGCTACACGTATGTGCCTGTGCCGACACTCGTTTCGGTGGTTCCGAACCAAGGTCCGGTGATCGGTGGCAATACCGTTACGCTGACCGGCACGCATCTGACCGGCGCCACGGTAGTCGACTTCGACGGAACTCCGGCGGTGTCGTTCACTGTCGTGTCCGATACCCAGATCACGGTCGTCGCGCCCGCGGGGACGGGCACGGTCGGTATCACAGTCACCACATCTGGTGGCACCAGCAATGGCGTCACCTACACATACATACCTGCCCCAACCCTCGCGACCATCGCACCGGATTCCGGCCCGGCGGCGGGCGGAAATACCGTCACATTGACCGGCACCGGCTTCACCGGGGCCACCGCGGTGACTTTCCGAACCACCCGGGCGACCTCCTTCACGGTCGTGTCCGACACTCAGATCACCGCCGTCGTCCCCGCCGGCTCTCCGGTGACGGTCGTGGTCACCGTCACCACTCCCGGCGGCACCAGCAACGCGGTGCTCTACACCTTTGTCGCCGCGCCTGTTCTGGACGCTGTCACGCCGAATCAGGGGCCCGAAACCGGTGCCAACACGGTCACTTTGACCGGCACCGATTTCACCGGTACCACCGCCGTGCACTTCGGCGCGTCGCCGGCGACGTCGTTCACCGTGGTGTCCGATACCGAGATCACCGCGGTCGTGCCCGCGGGGACGGGCTCGGTCAACACGACCGTCACGACCGTTGGCGGCACCAGCAACCCGGTCACCTACACCTTCGTCCCAACGCCCGCTGTGGGGACTGTCAGCCCGAACCAGGGGCCCGAAACCGGTGGCAACACCGTCATCCTCACCGGTACGGGATTCACGGGTACGACCGCGGTCTTTTTCGGTCCGAATGCGGCGGTGTCGTTCACGGTGGTGTCCGATACCGAGATCATCGCGGTCGCTCCCGCCGGAGCCGGGGCGGTGGGCATTACCGTCGTCACCGCGGGCGGCGCCAGCGTTCCGGTGCCCTACACCTATGCCCTCCCGCCGACATTGACTTCGATCGTGCCCAGCGAGGGGCCCGAAACCGGTGGTAACACAGTCACTTTGACCGGCACCGGATTCACCGGTGCCACCGCCGTGCAGTTCGGTGTAACCCTGGCTCCGTCGTTCGTGGTGGTGTCCGATACCGAGATTACTGCGGTCGTGCCTGCGCGTACGGGTACTGCTGCGGTTACCGTGACTTCGGTTGGTGGGACCAGTAATCCGGTGTTCTACACTTTTGTCGTCGCGCCTG